>CALWNC010000019.1 GCA_944382715.1 uncultured Clostridia bacterium | reverse complement strand
CCCATGTGGGAGCAGCCAGTTTTAAACCCTTATAGGGTTTAAGAAATACCGCCCGTTTTACGGGCGGATATTTATTTTGAAAAATAGATAACCACATTACAAATTATAATATTATGAAAAATGAAGTAAAAATAAGAAAAACGAAGAAATAATATTAAAAACATAAACCAAAATTAAAAGCACTTTTTTAAAAACTAATATAAGTTTTATTGAGATATTATGAATTTGAAAAAATATCAATTTATGGTATAATATAACTTGATGGTGCATTATTCTAGTCATACTATCTAACACGAGGGTGGGGCTAAAAATCCACTAAAGGGCACATCGATGAAGTTTCTTGTTTGTGCGCGAAATGCCAGTTTTGTGTGCATCCAGGGAGTAAAGAAATTAGGGTAATATATAATGGCATATATGGAATCCCTCATTTCGCGGAGGCTTAAATGTATCGTTTTTTAAGTAAAACCTATGTTGAGTGCCAAGACACAAAATACATAGTGTAGCCTGTCTTGAGTGAGAATATTGGGATTAATCTTTTACAGATTAAAATATTTGGCCAAATATCTTAATCTATTTGGATTATGAAATTATTGTTGCAAAAAAGACTAGTGATAGAATCAAGTATGTTAAGGAAAACTTCTAGAATGTTTGTTTTAAACTATGAACATGAAAGTTTAGGGATTAAGGTACGGATTTAAGTGGCAATCTGGTATCTATTAATCTTTAGATGCTTCTTTTAAATGGAAACGGCCGAATAGTAATGTGAGGTAAGAAGTAGAGAAATTCAACCAGACCTAAACCGTAAAATTTACTTAAACTTTTACCATCTAGAAAATATAATTGTGTAACATATAGTTACACTTTTTTTATATAGATATTTAAATAAAACAAAAGGAGAGAAACATAAAAAAATGAGTAAAACAAAACAAGATAAAAAGGACAACTCTGAGCTGAAATGGTTTATAAGCGTATTTATAGCTACATTTTTATTATCAATAACTTTTTCATTTATATCAACTAATGCAATATCAAATTTATCAATAATACCAGCTATATTAATATTAATACTAGTAATTTTTATAGGTATACTATTTGATATAGTTGGTGTAGCAGTTACAGTTGCCAATGAAGAAGAATTTCATGCAAAAGCTACTAAAAAAGTTAAAGGGTCAAAAACTTCAATAAAATTGATTAGAAATTCTGCAAAAGTTGCAAATATATGTGCAGATGTTATAGGTGACATATGTGGGGTATTAAGTGGTGCGATCGCTGCTTTAGTATCAATGAAAATAACGAAAAGTTTTGGCTTGGAATTTGATATGCAATTTATAGTAAGTGCTATAGTGGCATCACTAACAGTAAGTGGAAAAGCATTAGGAAAAGGGGTAGCTCAAAGAAATTCTACACCTATAGTTCATGCAGTGGGAACTATTCTAAATAAATTTAGTAAAAAAGATAAAGAAACAAAGAAAAATAAAGAAAAAACGAGATAAACACGATAAACAATTTGAAACAATCAAAAATAACAAAAAAAGGAGCTTGACTTTTAAAGAAAGCTCTTTATAATAGAAGTGTAGGTCAAAGAAAGTCAAAGTCAAAAAATAAAGTGAGGCGATAAAATGAGAATGTCAGATACAATAGAAGAATTCATAAAAGAATTATTAAAAGATGATGATGAACTAGAAATACAAAGAAATGAGCTTGCAGAGCAGTTTAATTGTGTGCCATCGCAAATAAATTATGTAATTGCAACAAGGTTTAAGCCATCACAAGGTTATTATGTAGAAAGTCGACGTGGTGGTGGTGGACATATAAAAATAAAGAAAATTAATGTTACTAAAAGCAATCTGATAATGCATACAATAAACAGTATGGGAGACAGCATCACTGGAAATGAAGTGGACATTTTTATTAGTAACTTCTTGTCCTATGGGTTAATATCAGAAATAGAAGCAAAATTACTTAAAGTAGCAACAAGTGATAATGTATTAATAGTACCACAAGAGATAAGAGACAGATTAAGAGCTAGCATATTTAAAAATATGTTAATTAATCTGGTAGAAGATTAAGTTTTAAGGAGGTAATTATTATGAAATGTGAAAATTGTAGAAATAATGAAGCGAATGTTAGATATACACAAATAATAAACGGCATAAAAAAAGAAATGCATTTATGCGAGGAATGTAGTAGAGAACTTGGAATAGGAACAGGTTTAGGGTTTGATATGAATATAGATATACCAAGCTTCTTTGGAGGATTTTTTGATGAATATAATAGCTTAAATCTATTACCAACTTTCGGAAATGTAAAGTACGAACAATGTGATTCATGCGGAATGACTTATGACGAGTTTGCAAGAACAGGAAAATTTGGTTGCATGTCTTGTTATGATACTTTCTCAGATAGATTGGATCCTATTTTAAAAAGTATTCAGGGTAATAATAGACATATAGGAAGAAGAGCAAAGAGAAGTGAATCAGATATATTTGAAAATGATAAAGAAAAAAATAACTCAAAAGAAGAAACAAGAAAAAATGATAAAGTATCAGAATTAAAAAATAAATTAAAACTAGCAATTGATGATGAAAGATATGAAGATGCAGCTAAA
>CALWNC010000018.1 GCA_944382715.1 uncultured Clostridia bacterium | reverse complement strand
GTTTTTTGATAATTTTATATTTCGAATAATTCTGTTGGATCTAATTTGAACTGTAGCATATTAGCCGTATCTCTACCATTGTCTCCACCTTTTCTTTGCACGGTAACTTTACCTATTTTTATTGAACCTCTAGGGGTAATAGTCACATCTCCATCAGAATAGTGTTGTAAGGCTTCATTTATGTTTTTTAAAACCCATCTAGCATCATTATCAACTTTTTGTGCTACTAAAATCCATTCAGCACTAAATTGTCCGCGTCCTTTAATTATATCTGATAAAACTAATGTTTTATTGCTTGTAAACCAGTTTATAATTAAATCCTTATCTTCTAATGACATTTCGTCTAAAAACATTCTTCTTGGGTCTCTTGTACCTGTTTTATATGGTTTTAATTCTCCTGTAAAATGTTGTAAAGCTATATATACTTTTTCGGGGATATTCCATAATTCGTTGTAACTCTTTAACCACCGTTTATCTACTTGATTAAAACCTTTTTTATTAGAAACTAGTTTTACTTGTATATTTTCAGTATCTAAGGCGGTTTTAAGTTTAATTTGTACTTGAACATTTACATCGGCTTTGTATCCATGCAAAACAACAGCATTTACATATTCAATCTCTTTTAAATCATAATTCATAATTTTTAGCCAAGTTTGT
Source organism: uncultured Clostridia bacterium (assembly GCA_944382715.1). GTDB lineage: Bacteria > Bacillota > Clostridia > Christensenellales > UBA1242 > RGIG1681. Next base: position 3,637 of record CALWNC010000018.1, on the reverse strand, counting down.
GCTTCATCATCATTTTCCCAATTAATAAATTTATCACAAATGTCTTGTTCATTTTTAAAACCATTTTTAGCGGTTTGTGAGCCTAATTCAACTAAATTATTCATTTTCTTCATCTCCAATGCATTTTAATAAGCTTTCGCACAATGCTTGTATAACACTTACTGTCATAGCATTGCCAGCTTGAGAAAGCAATTTGCTATTGTTTAATTTTAAATTTTTCGATTTTTCTGCTAGTTCTTTTGGAAATCCTTGAAGCAACAAACTTTCATAGCCACTTAATTTATATAATTTGTTATTTTTAACATATAAAATTCCATGCCTTCCTGTTCGTAATGTCGGGACTTTTTTTTCATATAATCTTAAATCCGATTGACGCGTGTCTAAAACCAAATAATCTTGTTTCAAAATTTGATTCAGATCAAATTTACCATAATTATACTTGTTATTTAGATATTTTTGAAAAATTTTATCATCTAATTTTTGCTCTTCAACATCATTGTCAATTAAGCAGTCTTTAATGTCTAAATTTTTAAATGGTTTAGGCCATACAAATTTCTTTTTCTTTAACCCTTTTTTAATTCCAATAAAATATATTCTTTCTCTCATTTGTGGAACACCATAATTAAGACTATTTAAAACTCTATATTCTAAATCGTATCCGGCATCTTCCAATGCTTTTACTATTTCATTTAAAGTTTTACCATTATTATGATTTACTAATCCCTTAACATTTTCTAGTATGAAATAAGAAACATTTTTCTTTTTCATTATATCAATTAGACTATATATAATCATTCCACGACTATCATTAAAGCCAGCACGTTTGCCAATTACGGAAAATGTTTGACAAGGAAATCCGCCAATCATTAGATCAAAATCAGGTAATTTTTCAGCATCAATTTTAGTCAAATCTCCATAGTTTTTTTCTTTATCACCATAAAAAGTTTTATATGTTTTTTGTGCATAATAATCAATTTCACTATATCCGACACATTCTAAATTATTATTAGTCAATCCTAAACGGCCACCACCTATTCCTGCACAAAAATCTATAAATTTTAATTGTTTCATTTTTCACCTCTATTTCTATGTTTTATACAGACTCTGGAATTTTTTCTTCCATAGTACTTTCAAACTCAATGCTTTCAGTTGAAATATTAACATCGCTATCATTGTCATCATTAAAACTGTATTTGTTTAATACATCTTTTAATTCAGAATCAATTTCATTTTTCAGTGTTTCTTTGTTTTGAATAAAAGTTTGTAATTGTTCATAAATGTTTGTATAAATTATTTTTTCAACATCATTTAATATCTCGGTTTGTTCATTCACTTCATCCATACTATAGTCAGACGAATTATATATGATGCCTAGTATAGAATAAATATCATCTTTTGAAATATCTGTAATTGGCATGTAATTTGTTCCATCTTTAGAATAAAAACATTTTTTTGCATCAATTTTTAAAACTTTCATATATTTGGCTCCTTTCTTTATAAGCTTGTTCACCAGCTTCCATTACATTTAAAATAGTTTCATAACTAATTATTGAATCTCCATTTACAGTAGTTAAGTTTTTACTTCCAAATTCTCCGGTATAAACTTTAAATCCATCTTCATCATTAGATGTATAAATCAATTTATCTGGTCTTATTAAAATACCTAAAGAATTATTGTGCGTAGTAATAAACACAGTTGTTTTTTGAGAGATATTTTTTATTATGTCGATAATATAATCTTTAATAAATGGATTATCAAATGAGGCTTCAGGTTCATCTAATAATAAAATATCATATTGTTCTGCACCTTTAATTTCTCTTAATAAATTGTATTCCGCTCTTTCACCACCAGATAATTCGTTTCCTTTTTCGTTTATAACTTTTATATCAAAATCTAACAATGCTTTATATATATTGGATTTTGGTATTTCTAAGTTAGCCAATTGGCGTATATAATTATAAGGCTGATTATAAGCCTTAAATGTATCTGATAAAGCAATATTGGTTTTTAATTTACTCTTTAATTCTTGCACATTTTCAAATGGTTTCTTATTTATGATTAATGTAAATCTATAAATATCTAAATTGTATATGGATTTTTCAATTTTTAATTTATTGATGATATAATTGAAATTATCCTTTAGTGCTTTATTTTTATATACTTTGTAAAAGTCAACTTCACTTATGCTGATCATAGAAGATTTAGAATTCAATTTTCTTTTTATAACTTTAACAATTTTATCAGTTTCTTTTTTCAACATATATTCTAAATATTCATTTTTTCTCTTTTTAATTAATTCTTTTAAAAGTGAGATTAATGAACTTTTTGATAAATATTTTTCGATAATCTCTGCATTGTGCTTACTATCCAAGATAATTGTAATTGCATTTATAACCCTTTTTGTATCTAGGTTATCTAAGAAAGAAAATTCAGTTTCATTGAATAATTTGGCTTTGGAATAAGAATCCTGTAAATATTGATTGGTAGCATGCTCTTTTAATGTTGTAATATAGTTTTCTAACTCTGTGTCTGCTGTTTCATCAATTTCTAATATGGTGTCAACCAATTTTCTTAAAGGTTTTAAGTAATCATTTATGACATTTTCTTGTTCTTTTTCAGTTAATTCTTTAAATTTTTCTTCCTCACTTTTTCCTGTTAAAGAAAACTGAGTTATAAATTTTACATTGTTGGAATCTCCAGAATTATTGATTTGTTTTAAATTATATGTTTTTCCAGAAGACCTTTTTCCCATAATAACATTTAACTTTGTGGATGCTAGTGTTCCATCAGGTAAAAATGCAAATTCTTCGTTATTCTTATTACTAGATATGAATACTTTAGTTTTGTCACATAAAGCATTTTTTAATATTCCATATTCATCGGCAACTATATCTACATAAGTATATTTTGTTGGAAAATTTTCTAAAATATCTTCTGCTCTAATATCACTAAAAAATACAGGTACAAGACAATTACTATCTTTTTTTGCCACTTCAAATTTTTTAGCACTTTTTACTTCTCCTGTTTTTATAATGCCATCAAATTTTTCTAATGTGGTTGTTTTCATAGCTGGGTCTTTTTTTATATGAGGAATTAATATATAATCCTTAAAATTTGGAAAAATATTAGTAAATTCATCAAATGTAATAGAATCATTTTCTGAAGTTATTTTTCTTTCAAGAGTATCACTAGCAATCTCTAATTCATCAATTTTATTTTTAGGAAATATAACCAGAATATGGGAACTTTCTAAATCAACTTCTACTCCAGGATATACAGAACAATTTAAATTAGAAGAAATTAATAAAAATTGTTCTTTATTAAAGTGATTATGATTTGTAATGGCAATAATATCAAGTTGAGTTTTATCAACATACTCTTTAAGCTTGTCTAAAGAAAAATTAAAATTTCTTTCATAACTGCTTGGGGAAGTATGTATATGTAAATCAATTTTTTTCAAGTATATCATCTCACTTTCTTTTTAAATATAGTTTATATAAAACAGACAAGATAATTATACCAAAATTCTCGTTTAAATCATAGAGTATATTCAAAAAAAAACTACTATTAGAGTAGCCCTAACTTGCTGAAAAAATTATATTTCTAAATCAAAGTCATCATGATCTTTGTGTTTAT
>CALWNC010000017.1 GCA_944382715.1 uncultured Clostridia bacterium | reverse complement strand
GATTTAAACTATTCAAGAGTAAACTTGTTGCGTTGGAAGAAAGGCACAAGTCCAAATGTGCAATCACTAATTGAAATAGGCAAATATTTCAACATACCAATAGATGATTTGTTAGATAAAAAATAATTGACTAATAATGGAAATGGTGAGATATGGAAAACTTTAATTCAAGACTGCTGTCTTTGATGATGAAAGAAAACATTTCAAATGCAGAGTTGGCTCGTAAAATTGATATGTCAGCAGGTCGAATCAACGATTATTTAAACAATGTGGAAATTGCAAGAATAAACAATGTGCTAAAATTTGTTAACTTTTTTCATTGCTCCGTTGACTATATTTTAGGTATAAAAAGCGAATATGTCTTTGTTGAATATGAAAGAGTTTATAACAAAGACAAGTTTGTAAAAAGATTTCAAGATTTATTGAAAGCAAAACATATTGGCTATAACGAATTTTGCAGAAGAGTTAGTATTAGTCTTTCTTGTGCTTACAAATGGCGTAAAGGACAAGTTCCAGATATAAACATAATTCAAAAGATAGCAAGAAATTTGCAGGTTTCAACCGATTATCTGCTGGACTTATAATTTTATGATGTTCTACAACAAATTAAAAAATAGTTAACATTAAACAGTCAAAAAACAATTATCTTTATCAATATTTTTACACAAAAATTTATTTCAGTTTAAATCAGTCATTTTTAGAAAAAATCAGTAAGAATTTTAGGAAATGTGCATTTTTTGTTATATTTAGGGTCAAATGGTCCTACCACTTAAATAAAAATAGTAGGACCAATTTAATTTTGAATGTCTAAATGTCTGTGATTTTAGGCTTTTTATAGGTAGGTGCAAAACTCAATTAAAAAAGCCAGCAATTTTGGTAAGGTGGAGACCACGGGTTCAAGTCCCGTCATCAGCTCCATTCATAAAACCCTTGAAACTTTAGTAAAATAGGCACTTTCAGGGGTTTTCTTTATTACTTAAATTTTATAAGTTTTTTATCAAAAAATTATTTGCTGTCAATTCTAGGACTAATTGCCGTCAAAATAGGGACAAAAAAATAGACCGATAGTCAAAAGATAACTCATCGGTCTAAATCTTTTATAAACTGCCTAAAACTAACATATTTGCTGTCATTTGCTGTCATTCTTTTTATCTACTTAATTGTATATTTTTCTTTCATTTTACTCTTTTTTATCCGTTTAATTTGTATTAATAGCAGGTATCAAATATTACTACATATACTTAGGATTTTCAACTTTATCCCAAATATCTTTTACAAGTTCGTCACCTATTTTTGCATTTTGAATGAAATCTTCTTTGTCTAAAAAGAAATATACATTTTCTGGACTCCAACCAAATTCGATTTTTTTATTCGTATTGCTTCTTAGATACAAGCAACAATTTAACCCCTTATACCAAAACTCCATTTCACTATAAAAATATAGTCCGTCAAGAAAATCATTTAAATCTGGTCTAAATGGCTTTCCTTCTTGATATAATATTTTTGCCTTATTTAAAGATATCAAATTAGGGAAAATTACTTCGTTTTCGTTTATTTCTCCGAGTCTATTGTTATACCAACCGCAATATTGACACTCTCCATTTCCGGTTTTGCTGGCAAGTAAAGTTTTGCCACAAACATCACATTTTTTTTCAAAAATTTTATCATATTGATTATTTTTCATTATTTCTCCTTTTTAACAATAATTCATATTTAAAATATCAATTTTCAAATATGAGTTTAAATTTAGGGAGCACCTCATATTCGAGCGCTTTTTGTTTATGTATTTTGCATTTTTATTGTAACCAATTAACATTTTCAACTTCATTCCAAATCTCTTTCAAATGTTTTCCGTTAATCCGTGCTTTTTGTTGAAATTCTTCTATATCTTTAAATATTTCAAAATATTCACCATTCACTTTAAAAAACTCTACCCCTTCGTCTGTGTCCATTAACCCATATAGTGTTCCTTTATAAGCAAACTCCATCTCTCCATAAAAATTAAAACCATCAATAAAATCATCAAAATCTGGTAAAAAGGGTTTGCCTTCACGATATAATTTTTTTGCTTTGTTTAAAGATATTAAATTTGGGCACATTACTCGGTCAGGGAACTCACAATACATGGAACCATTATACCAGCCACAATCTAAGCATTCACCTTGGTCATATACATCTGCCATATATACATGACCACATACTGCACACTTTTTTTTAAAAATTTTGCTATATATATCTTCCATTTTTACTCCTTTTAACAATAATTTATATTTGTAGTTTCTTCATTTTTTGATTTATAGACAATTCTTGGTTTTATTTTTGACCAATCCCAATAATGATCATGAGGATATACATGAGGATTCTTGGGATTTTCTGTTTTATGTTTCCAATCCCTATCCCATATAGCTCTACCTTCTGGCCCATACCATCTTTGTTGTATTAAATCATTTGGATTATCAATGTCATACATATCTGTTCTAGTATTAGGTTTGCCTAAAGCATCTCGTATATTCTGTCCTACTTTCCCAAATATTCGCGGATTTAAACCACCACTAGGTTTACACATTCCCATTATAGCACCTCCTGTGGCATAAGTTCAAATATTTTTGAAATAGTTTGTCCACCCTTCCCAAATAATATAAAATATAATTGCTTTCCTTCTAAATTTTCAACTTTTAATGAGGTTGTAAATTTGCCTACAACATTATATTTAGTCTTTATTTTCTGTTTATCTAAATACCAATCTATTTTATTTATATCGTTGGCAATAATTTGTATTATTCCTTGATAATTATCAACATCTATTGATAGAACATTAGGGGGATTTATCCAATATTGTGGAGGCAAAGATTTCACAAATTGAAAGATTTTCTTTTTTCCTTCAAAAGTTGTAGCTTCCCAATTCACTTCGTCATAAGGGTTTTTTATGAAAGGAATATTTCTTTCTTGAAATATCGAATTCTTAAGTCCAAAATTACTTAAATCTGCCTTTATTTTCCATCTGTAAATTTTATTCCGTTCTTCAAAATCCATTTGTGCTTTAGTTAAATGTGTTGCAAAATCTAGTTCAGTACAATTGTTTACGTCCATAAAGTGTTGTTTTGCATTTTCTCCATAACCCAATCTTTGAGAATTTCTAATATGCTTAACTCCATGACATTTACTACAAATACCGATTATGTCTTTAAGTGTTTGCGTTTTTCTTTTAATATCAAAATCCCACACTTCATGAGCATCTAACTCATCTGTAGGGAATCCACAAATTTCACATCTATGATTTGCTCTTTTAAGGCATTCGTCACGAAGAATATTCCACTCTCTCTTAGGTAATGTTTTACTAAAATCATTATTCCATGCCCCCTTTGGAAGCATTTCTATCGTAAGTTTAAAATTTTTCATAAACTACCACCTAAACTTCAGGATATAATTCGCCAGCAAAATATTTTTTTGTAAATTCGGCAATTCCTATTTTTTTAATAAGTTCTTCTTTATTAAAAGGATCAATTGCTTTTATTTTACCTTTCATTTCAGGGAACGGCGTCCCATAACAAATAATTGCAGAAGGTTCTATAATTTCTAACATTTTATTATAACCTAGCATAAAGTCATCTCTATTATCTTCTCTTGTGTAAGTTGAGACTGCTACGACCGAGCCCTTTTCAATTCCATCAAAGCAAAACTCCAAACATGGGATTGATCCCCAAGAGATTGTTGGAATAACAATCATTCCCTGTTTTTGCCAAAATGCACCACACCATCTATTTTTAAATACGCTATCTATTTGTCTTGCAAGCGGCATATCTTTATATGTACTAAATTCTGGTGTAAGTAAAGCATAATATTGGTCTAATTTTTCAAGCGATTCCTCTGGTTTTTCATATACACTTTGAAAATTCCAATCATATGTAAAAAAATGAATTGTTTTGTTTTGATTTTCTTCATCATTATGTTTTGTTTTTGTAAAAGCCAACAATTCAATTTTATCTAAATCAATATTTTGTCTTTTTATTAATGGCATTCCATATTTGCCAACTCCTTTAAATTCGTTTCTTACAAGTTTTTGTTTCTTTTTTCGTTTTTCCTCTTCGTAATCTAAATTTTGTGAAATATATAGTTCATTCTTTGACATTATTTTCTCCTTTTTAAATGCAAAAGGTTGAGGAGTTAAATAATCTCTTCAACCTTTTCTTAAATTATATAATATGAATTTTATCAAATTCAACATTTACTGCCATTTATTTACATTTCAAAATCTTTTTCTTTTATCAAGCGTTTGCGTTCTTGCAATTTTTCAAGTTCACGAATTTGGCGTTCAATTTCTTCATCAGATAAGTCATCATCAACTTCTTCTTCAATTTCTCGCTCTTGTTCATGCTCTTGAATTTTCGTGTTTAATCTATCGGTCGCTTCTCTTACATATTCGCTATTAACTGAGTTGTAGACAGTGATTGTGGTTTTCACGTCACGGTGACCTAAAAGTTGTTGAATAACCTTTGGGTTTTCATTCATTTCAAAAAGCATATTTGAAAATGTATGTCTAAGCCCGTGAAAATGAATATTATACTTACCCAAATTATGTCGTTTAATAAATCTATCAAATATCATTCTACAACCTGAATATGTTCTAACACTTCCATCATC
>CALWNC010000016.1 GCA_944382715.1 uncultured Clostridia bacterium | reverse complement strand
TTCAGCCCAACACTTAACTATTGCAAATGCTATACATCATATTTACACCTTAACCTCGGAAAATATATTAAGTTTTTATGCAGTTTTTATGCAGTAGGGCTGTTCCTTTACAATCAGTTTGATTTGTACGGATACTTTGATTATTTTGGCTTAGGTCGCTCTGCGAGGGCGTTTTCAGGTCGGAAAATTATGTTTTCCAAAAAAATCAAACTACCAAATTGGACTTTTTTCGGACGGGGCGGATGGTTTGAGAATTTCTTAATATAGCTGGATTTAGCACTGTTTTTAGGTGGTGCAAATGGTTTGAGAATTTTGGTAAGGTCCAGTTGTGCAAGGAATTAAAAAATATCTTCTTTTTTGTTTTAAAGGTCGGAAGTCTTATTCCAACCTTCATATCTTACATATTATAGCTTTATTTTATTTGTTTTAGTTTAATTCAAATTAATTATTTAATTTGAATTATTTTACCTGTTTTATCTTAATTTAATTGTTTATTTAATTTAAATTGTTTTATACCTTGCTCCTTTCTTGTTAATATTCTATGTCACATATTTTTTGTGTTAATATATCCAAATGAATAAGAGAATATTATTATTAATATTATTCACATTCGCATTAAGTGTAGCCATTGTATCTGCTAAATTAATATCTAAAGAAAATGAGTATAAAGTAATAAAAGTAATAGATGGTGATACTGTATATATTGATTTCAATAACAATAATATCTCAGAACAAAATGAAAAAGTTAGAATTAATGGTATAGATACATTTGAAACTAAACCAAGTATTTTTTTAGATTATCAAATTCAAAACTATAACTTAACAAAGGAAGAAGCACTTGGACTTGGTTATTTTGGAAAAGAATTTGCTAAAAAAGAATTATTAAATAAATATGTAATAGCTAAATACACAGCAGAAGAAAAGTTTGATAAAAACAACAGACATTTAATGTCTATTTACTATAATTACAACAGTAATAACGAATGTAAAAACTACGAGCAAGAAGTTTTAAAAGCAGGACTTGCAACAATTTATACAAATTTCAAGAAGTATTTTATATAAAGGGTCTAAAATTTAGCATATTTTTTGCACTTGCAACGCAATTGTTTATAGTTTTATTGTCTTTTTCTTTTTTTATTATGTTTCCGCCAATGTAATAATTTTTGAGTTTCCAATATGTTTTCTATACTCCCTTACTTGTTCATGGTCTACACTCATTACAAGTTTATTCTCGCCAAAGTATTCTAAAAAGCTTTAATGTGTCGTTTTGCATCTTCATAGCTGCTTTTTGGATATATATTTTAAATATGCCCTTGCTGCTTTTCCAAGTGTATAATCTCTATCTTGCAAGCAATTATTCCTTTTTATCTGTCACATATTTCATTTTATCTTTTGCATGTACTGGCATGCTTGTTCTTCAGTTTTGCATTTTAGACAGATTCCGCTATATTCTTTTCCTTTTGCTTTAAACCTGTATCTATGTCTGCTGTTATTTTCTTTAAAAATATTTAATATTTGCAAATAAAAACGTAAAAATGGTTGCATGGCTTGGTGATGACAGAATTAAAAATCAAGTAAGAAAAATAAGCAAAAGTTACAGATAAAAATAAGATTAAGGAAATATTATGAAAATTAATACAATTATAGGTTATAACTTTAACGGTATTAGTGTAAATGGCAGACAAAAGAAAAAAGATGAAGTAAGTCAAAATCAAAATATGCTAAAAGCAAGACAGGCACAACACTATGTCATGCAAAATTGGGGAAGGGAACTGGATGAGCTAACGACACAAATGAATGCAGTTGAAATAAAGGATCCGGAAAAAACAGGTCGTGGCGAATATTTGCCTGAACACATAAAAAGACTTGCTACATCAGATATTAGTTCTCAATCAGGAAGAACATATTATGCGGAAATTCAAAAAGGATATGCCGAAATTTACAATGGCTTGCAAAAAAAAGCAAGTTATATTGACAAAAAGTATGATTTAGCTACAAGAAGTCTTGAAGAAATTGCAAGGCTTGATGAATTGGATAGAAATAATTTACTTGAAAGCGATACAGCTGTTGCTGCTTATACTCAACAAAGAAAAGCTGTTACCGGCATAAAAAATGTTGGCGGATACCAATTTGAAATGAGCGTATTAAAAGAAGAATTTATTGACAAGATTAAATTGGAGCAACAAGGACAGACCCCTGATATAGTCGGCAGCATTCTCTTTTTTGGCCCCTATGGTAACGGAAAAACCTACATTACAAGAACCGTTGCAAAAGAAACAGGTTGCCCGATAAGTTTTATAAGATTATCTAATGCTACAAATGATAACATTATTGAGGCAATGAAAAAAATAAAGTTATATGCACAAAAGGCGCAAGAAAATTTTGAAAACACGGGCATGCGCTCAATTATATTCATTGATGAAATAGATAAAATGGTTAATGAAAAATCGCCGATAAAAGACGAATTTGAAGAATTTATTAAAACTTGTTCTGAAAAATACCACTGCACGGTTTTTGCCGCAACAAACAGCCCTTCTTCTCTTGGGCTAAATATGAAAGATAAAGACGTATTCCCGATTAAAATGTCTATTGACCCTGCTGACAAGGAAAATTTAGAGCAGATATTAGAGTATATGTTTAAAAAATATCCTGTAAAAAATATTGATTACTCTAAACTTGCACAAGAAATTATAGAGCTTGAAACACAGATGGGTGCAAAATTTTCTAACGGACAAATAGGCGATATTTGCGAAGATGTATGCGCATTGGCTAATGGTGAAGTTGTTGAACAAAGTGATATAATAGAATATATTAAAAACAACAATGTGCAGCCGTTAATAACTAAAGAAGTAAGCAAAATGTTTCAAGATGAGTACGCAAGATTTATAGGAAAAGAAAAATAGCATGAGAATATCGCCAACAACCCTATATTCTGCATGTAATATAAAAAAACAAGAAGGTGCAAAAAATACCCCTATGGTATCATTTTGTGCTGCTGATGAATTTATATCTCAACCCACAAGTGACTATTGGACAAGAAGAAAAGAAATTCAAAGAGAATACTTGCCAAGAATAGCTAAACTTAGAAAACAAGAAAAACAGCAGTGGTTTGATGTTTGTCAAAGAGCGTATGATGCACAGTACAGGAGTAGGGATTTTGTTACTTATTCAAATTCGCTTCACAGAATACCGGAAATGCTTGAGTCTGAGGGTAAGGCTCGCAGCATTCCCATCCTAAATGATTTATTGTGTAAATATATGTATAATGAACATTTGGACTATATGCGAATCGTTAGAGAGTCAAATTGCAGTGCTGTAATATCTAAAGATAAAAAAATGGCAGAAGATTTTTTAATGCTAACCGAGTACTATTCAAAATTCAGAAGTCCAACTTACGAAGACAGTTACTTAAGCAGAAAAGTTGGTCCGTATAATAAAGTGTACGGTCTTGATTTTGTCTATTTGTCTGATAAAACAGGAGATAGTGATGATTTAGCCGATGCCGTGCTTGAATTGCTTGAAAAATCAAAAGAAAACTATAAAAAAACAGGCAGAGAAACAATTATCACAGTAGAAAATATGGAAAAACTCATTAGTACCGGTAATAATCGTGAAAATATTTCCTGCATGAAAGATTTGATGAGTTCCGCAAATGAAGATTATCACGCACAATTGCAGTTTGTAATAACAGATTTTAAAAAATGTAATATTGGTGCAACGGCAAGTCATAGAATTCGCAGTATTTATGATTTGGATAAAGCAGGTATATTGAAGGAAGATGTTGATTTTTATGTAAGATATTTCAATGGCGAAATGATACCAGTATTTGATGAAATAACAGAAATATACAGAGAAGGCGGTATTGAAAATTTCAAAATGAGACAAGAGTTGGAAGGGCTGAAAACTGGATTTAAAAGCAAGATAAAAGAGCTTGATGAATTATACTCTAAAGAAACGAGAGGGATAAGGCGAAAATTGCCAAGGCAGGCAGGAGAAATAATGGAAAACACTGGTGCTACTATAGAAAACACTGCTAAAAAGGGTAAATTAGGTATGGCAGTCGCTATTATTTCGACCGCTTGTGTTGCCATTGGTGCACTTGCGCTTTATTTAAAAAGTAAAAAGCCTAAAACTGCCCCAGTTATTCAGAATGCCCAATTTGCAACAGGTGTAGATATGGCAAATAATAAATTGGATTTAAATATGGACAATTTTTTAAATAATATAGGTAGTGGAAAACTTGCTTAATTGCCTATTTTCGTCTGATAATAGTTCTTTGAAAATAAAAGGGGGGTTAGCCTCTTTATTTAATCTTTAAATAATGTCATTTAATTTTTTGTCAGTGATAGTCGTGAGTGTAAAAATCAAAGGGCGCAAGATTGTATTTTGCAAGGATTCTTGCGTAGTGAACCATAATGCCTATTGTTGTACTTTTGTAATCGGTATTCTGTCAGGCCCGCCACAGCAAACAACATTATATGTAATTGAACTTTCAAAAGTGTCGTTATTTGTTTTGTTTTTTTTAAATCTAACAAACCTATTTACATTATTTTCTTTAGTGTTAGAATGAATAAACAATCTTAAGTATGTTGTTAAGGGATATTTTAAAAAGGATATTGCCAAAAACATATAAAATGTTTATGTCATCAATAAATGCAATAAACGGTTATGAGGCTCTCGGTGAAGATTCTTTAAAAGTGCCAAGTTCATCAATTAGTGATAATTCATCCAAACAAGAAGAAAGAGAAGATAACTTCATATATGGTATGTTCAACAGACCATTGTAAACAACAATAAACAATGAAACAAGATATTTAAAAGCAAATTCCCTGCTTGATACCCTTAAATATCCTTTTATTGATTTACCAAAGGATTTTTTAGCTTTCATCTCTAAAAAATTTAATATTAAATCACTTCAAGATTCAAATTTGCTTCAAAATTATGCAAAAGCTCAACAAGATAAAAGTTATCAAAGAGCAATGCGCGGTTTAATTAAAAACGGGGATAACTTTATTGCTCAATTTGCAAAAGAAAAAGGAATAAATGCCTCAGAGCTTGAAAAATTCCTCTGCAAAAATGAGTGTAATCCTCAATTTAAGGAATTATGCGACAGTGTAGTGAAAAAATTCTACAAGTTATTTGATGAAAATCTTGCAAAAGATAAAGCACATTATCACACACCCCATGAAAGAACAATTGTAAGACTTGTATCAGGATTTACCGTCGCAATTATGCTATCCCTACAAAGCAGTTCATAAAATACTTGAGGGACTAAAAGTTGTTAAAAACCTGAGAAAATTGAACTTAAAAACGATTATCATATTTTAAACACTTATCTTGATTTTAAAGAACAGCTTTCAAAATTTGGCGGTACAATAAACGATGATTTTCTTGAATTTTATAAAAATCATATTCAAAAAAACAGAATTTCAGCTCTAAACAAAGAAACTCAATCATCGGTAAAAAATGCTGCAATAGGTAAAACTACTCAATTAATGGGTACTTTTGGTTCATTATACTTTGCAATGACAGATGAATTTAATAACACTGCAAAACAAACGGGGGATAAGCATAAGGCAGAAAAAGACGCAAGATTAAGGGGAATAAATAAAGTAATCAGAATTGCAACGCAAATTGTAATAATGAATATCAATAATATCTTTAAAATCCCCTATGCTAAAAGTATTCTAGGCGCAGGAGTAATTACTGCTATATGCACTGTTTTAACTGACAGTATTTCAAGAACACTATCGGGTATGCCATATAGAAAAATGGATAAGGAAGAACTTGAAAAATACTATAAAGAGCATAAGGAGGGTAAATTAAAAGGATATTATGATATGCTTGATAAGCTGACTGATTGATTGAAATTTTAAAACACTAGACAACTTTACCAAAATAATCAAAGTATCCGTACAAATCAAACTGGTCGTTTAATTACAATTGCACCAGTTCGTTTCATAATATCCATTTTGGACAAACTTTTTAAATGACGAATACGGCCAATCTTTTGGGAATATTTTGTAATGTTTCATTGGGTTGAAATGAATATAATCGATGTGTTTATATAAATCTTGTTTATCAACAATTGTATGTTCCCAATATCTGCGTTGCCATATATCCTTTTCACCTTTTTGTATCTGGCTTTTCGATAAATTGTAATCTTTAATTGTCGTTATATCAATATTCTTTGAAAAAATATTTCCCGTCTTTTGCTGGTTACAAATGTAATAAAAATAATCGAGTTTGAAACAAATAATCTTTTATAATTCATTATTTATATTTTATTATAAATTGGCACAATTAATTTATATTGTTGGGTTTCACCCAACCTACATACTAGATGGATATTTTAGTTTATTTTTTGTTTTAGTACCTTTGTCATTACTTAAAGAATAAATTTTATTCCGAATTGACATTTGAAATAATAATTGATACGTTTTAACTATGCCACAAAAATTAAAATTCATTTTTGAAATTATACTTTTAGTTTTTATACTTGTATTTATTTTCTACTCCAGTGCATTTTTAGGGCTTGGTTTTTTTATGCTATGCAATGATGCGCATGTTTTATTTCCTGATTCAATTGCAAAATTAGTTAGTATAGCAGCTTTTTTGTCATTATTTACAATTGTGCCAATTTATTCAATCTCAAGATATTTTTTCCTTTATTTTTTCTTAAAAATCTTAGAGTATAAAGGCTCTGACAAGTCAAAAGAGATAATAAAAAGACTTAGGAATAATTATAAAATTCAAATTATTATTTTGCTCGCTGCACTTTGCTTTGATGCATTTTTTGTCTTAATACATGAAAATCAAATAGATTTAGCAACTTTTATTCTTTTAATGCTTGTATTTTCAACTTTTATACCTTGCCTTTTTACATTTATACTGTGGAAACTTGAAAGTATTAGGTAAGTTATGAAAATTAAACCACTGCAATGGGAAATTATATCTTTTATTTTAATTAACCTGTTTTTAATAGCTAGCTATTATT
>CALWNC010000015.1 GCA_944382715.1 uncultured Clostridia bacterium | reverse complement strand
AAATTTGATATTATTACAGAAAAAAGTGAAGATATAATAAAAGTACAAGGCTCGCTTTTACCACAAGATCCTGCAGCTTATGCGGTTTTTGATAAAGACAGAATTTTTTTCTATAGTGGTTATCCATATATTCTTAATATAAAAAACAAAACTCTTGAACAATTAAAAACAGGAATTATAAGGCGCAATCCTGTTCTTGTCAAACTTAACAATTCCGATATTTTAATACTTGGCGGCAGAAGTGGATCAAGCAGTGATTTTCATCTTAATTGCAATACTACCGCAGAAATTTTTGACAGTAAAACTCTTAAATTTAAACCCGCAGGACAAATGACAATGCCAAGATGCTCTCTTTTTTCATCAGGTTTTAGTGCGGCACTGATGAATGACGGAAGAGTATTAATTGCAGGCGGACATAACTATAGAAACAACTATATATTTTCTTTTTCAGGTCCAAAAATACTAAAAGGCACTGAAATATATGATCCTAAAACAAATATCTTTACTCAAAGTGCTAATTTAAAAATAGCGCGTGTTAAACCTCATATGATTTTACTTAAAAACGGGGATATTTTTGTGCACAATGGATATGCATTACCGGCCGAAAATTGTTATAGAAAAACAACCGAGATTTTTAAGGTTAATAAAAGAAGGTAAAAAAAGATAGGGGGGCGTATGACGCAATTTTCTTATTCACAAGAGTATGCAGAACTAAGCGTTAATATGCAATAAATTCAAGTACTTACGATACTTAAAGAGGGGGTAAATGAAAAAGGTTCAGATTCAAATAATATCAATTATAATTATATGTGCCTTTGCGTTTTTTGTGACGGGTGTAATATTTCTCGGGGCTGATTACTGTCAAAACAAAGGCAATTACAAAATGGCGGCTTTTGCGTATAAAAACATTTTATTCTTGCAAAAGCTTAAGATAAAAGCAGCCCCAAAGCCATATTGCGACACTTGCATAAAATACGCAACACTTCTTTTAAGAAACGGTCTGTACAAAGAAGCGCGCACTGTTGCGCGACAATGTCTTGATAAAATCCCCAAAAACTACAGGCATTATCAAATTGAATTACTTTTTCTGATTTTGGAAACTTACAAATACGAAAACGACCACAAAAACGCGCTTAATACCCTAAATAAGCTTTTAGACATAAATAAATTTATCGAAAAGCAAAACATTGAAGCTTATAAAAATACTTTAAAGACTGACAATATTTGCAAAATCCCCCTCGGCTCGCAGCTGCATGACAGATTATACAAGGAATTTGGCGTATATAATATTGCACTAAAAAATTACAAAGCAGCGGAAAAATACCTTAATATGTGCTGCAAAAAACCTGACATTGAAATTGCCAAACTTGAAAATGCAAAAGGAAACACCGCATTGGCACAAGATATTTTAAAAAATGCTTTTACAGACACGCACGACAGTTTTGTATTACTTGGAAAATACGAATACAAAGAAGATTTTCTTTATCTTGCGCAAATATATTCTGAACTTGCACGGCTAAACAATGATAACAGCCTGACTTATTACCAATACACGCAAAATTTATACTCGGCAGTACTCGGGCAAAAATCCCCCGAAGCCTTTTGCCAAAGATACAAAGTGCTAAAAGCATATTGCGAAAGCAATGCAAGTAAATACTATATTCCCGATTGCGATCAGGTAATTCAAAAACATATACAAAACGGTAAAAATATTTTATTTTTTGATAAAAATCCAATAAATACTGAAAATGTTGAAAGATTTTGCAAGGATAGTATGTAGGTTGGGCTTTCAGCCCAACAAGGATCAACAGGGCATTAATCGGACTCAAAATTTTCTTGAAATCAAGCAACTTCCGACTATCTGTGATTTAGCGTTGTTAGGCATACTTGCCTAACCAACAAGGAAGCATGTAGGTTGGGCTTTCAGCCCAACGATAAAACTTTGTAAGTACAATACGAAATTAATGCGACACGCACAATATTAGCACCAAATTGTCATGCTGAACTTGTTTCAGCATCTTAGTAACTATGCAAATTACTTTTAGTGTATACCTGTCACCCTGAATTGGCTGAAAAATCCCCCGAGGCAAAGCCGAAACGTGATTTACGCCCCCACTTGGTATTTCAGCATTTTAGCAGTAGAGCATGATATCATGCCCTTGTAAAGAAACACATGGTTTGATTATTATGTACGCTTAGTTTGATTATTTTGGTAAAGATATTTTTCACCCTAAGGATGTTCCTTCAAAGCAAGATGAGCTAAAAAGTCGTTTATTGATATTGAGAAATTTTTGCGTGTTTTTTTATTCTTTTTTCAACTGCAAATAATATAAATGCTGTTAAATAAGCAAATGTAAAACCTGATAAACTTAAAATAATTGCAAATGCCATATTTTTTAGGTAAAGCAATGTCAGTATGTCAATAATAACAGTAATTGCCAAGATAAATGCCCATATTTTTGTTGGAGTTTTAAAATTTTGCGCTATTGATTTGTATTTTTCACAACCAAATTTACAGATAATAAAAATCGCAAACCATATGACAAAGTTTTTGCCCAACAGATAAACTAGTGTAAAAAGAAAGTAAATAAAGTTAAATGCTCTAATGCTATTACCGGGTATTGTTGCTAAATCTGCAAGCATAAATAAACCTGCAATAAGCAAAACAGGTAATATATAGCTTGTAGCGCAAATTAAATTTGCAAATATAAATAAAACTATTTCCCAATGAGCAAGCTTAAATTTCATATAATTTAGTATAGTAATTGGCAAATATATTTGTCAATTACTATACTGCAGGGCTTGTTAATAATAAAATTACAATTTGTATTGAGGTATTTCTACAAAAAATATATTAAAATAAAGATCAAGCAATCCAGCATTTTGAGCTGAATAACCATTCCTGACAAGTGAACTCGTATCTGATTTGTTAAAATCATATGCGTCAAGAACGCACATGATTAAATTACCATTGCCTTCATTAATATATGCAAATAAAATATCGGCATTATTGATGCCTGTGTATAAATCCCTAGTTGAATTAAACGTTATACTTGTTGAAACCAACTGTTTTTCAATGAGTGCTTTTCTATAATTTTTGGCAAATCTTTTTACCTCGGCACTATTTGCTATTTCTTGCGACATTTTACTTTGAAACCCGTGGATAATTCCGGGGGTTGTCTCTGGATCCATATTTTGGCTTTCCAGTTTTTCTTTTACAAATTCGCTTAATGCGCCCGTTTCTTTATAACTTTTTACAATTATGCTATCTTTAATTTTTGGTGCATATTTTGAAAAATTTAAACATGTCATAAGGAGTTCTGACGAAAGGGTTAACGTATTGTCAACATATCTGGCAAATTTCCCAATATTCCATAAAATAATTCTTGCTAGCTCAGGATTATTATCTATAAATGGCTGGTAATGCTTAAATCTTAAACCCATTTTTTCTTTATCACTATTTGTGGAATAATATTTCAATAAATCTTTTGGTAAGTCATCAAAATTGTCTCTAATTTTGTATGTATTCTCTATTTGCTCATGTTGTTTTATTAAATCTTGAGAAGAATTTTTTATATACATTTCTTTATCAGTTAGATTGTAATGGTTGATGTTTTTTAGATTATTCTGTAGATTTTTCATATTATTATTATTTTCTTTTTGTGCGTAATCTTTAAATGCTACTCTATTTCTTAACTTAGTGGCTGATAAATCGTTATTAGTTACCACATTGCACAATCTTTGTCCGCCGGAAACAACTCTTGCATTTGCAGCATTTGATGGATTATATAAAACAGACTGTATCAAAGCTTGCGCTAAAACAGTTTTTATAGGTTTTGGTATTTTATTCCAAGCATCTTTTCCTTTGTTTGCAATATCGCGTATTATATTGACAATCGTGTCAAAAGAAATTTCTCTATATTCTACTCCACCCCTTTAAACTGCTTGTTTAACTGCTGAAGATACAACATTATCTATACCTAAATCAGGACGAGAGCGCCAATGCTCTCTTACTTTTTCACCATCACGTGTGTAACTTTTTACATGTATATCTTTTCCTGTCATATTAACTCCTCAAATTGCTTGTATGCGATATTTATATGTTAGCAAATTAAATACAAGCACACATCACCAAAATTACTTGAGTGGTAATATGATTAACAAAGGGTTTAATCTAAATCTAAATTTTATCCAGAATTTATGAGGGATTAAAGATTAAAAACTTTGATTTGTTGTAGCTTCTTTAAGTAATATTGGCATTTCTCCAAGTGTCACTCTGCTAGTTAATAATATTGTTATCTTTGGCAATAATTTGGCAGAACATTTCTTTAATCCTAATAAGCTATTTTTCTTTTACTTGTTTGTGCATATTTTGATCCAATTTCCGTTGGAGTAAACCAATTAATATTTCCATTCCAATATTCAATGTTGCTAGTATCTGGAGTTCCTCCACCTGTAATTTTACATATTCTTCGTTCTTCATAGCAGACACACATTAGCTCGGAATTAAATGTATTGGAACATAATATCCTACGCTTTGGCAACAACTCTTAACATACTTACGCAATTAAAATTGCTTGTATGTTAGAGTTTTGCATCCATCATTCTAAAGCTCGCATTTGCTCGCTAAGAATAAGTGTATGTTGTATTTGTATCAATTAACATATTTTATTCAAATTGATATATTTTTAATTTTAATAATTTTAGAAATTTCCAAAACCTTGTGTTAAATTTTTTGAAAGTTGCCTTTGTTTTTACACACGGCTTATGTTTTTTGCTCCTGTAAAGGAACACATGGTTTGATTATCATGTACGCTTAGTTTGATTATTTTGGTAAAGTTCATTATTATATTTAAATCAAATTCCATATAATTAATCAAAAAATAAATCTTATAGTAATGAGTAAATTAAAAAAATTAGCAAATTTACAAATTTACATTTGTTATACTTATAACAACAAAAAAAGGGAGTAATTATATGAATTGTATTTCTATATTTTGCATTATTGATTATGACAAAATTAAGAGCTTTAGAAGGGACGAGTAAATGATAAACAAAACTGGTTTAATCAATTTTAAATCTACTGAACTCACAAAGAATAACAACCCTATTTTTGAAAAATACAAAAATGCTTTCAAGAATGATAAAGAAGGTGCAATCTTGCTTTCAGGCATGACTTTAGTTGGTGTGCCTATAACTTTTATGGTTAAAACTCCAATAAGAAAAATCGAAAGTGGCATTGTTGGTTTTGGGGCATTATTAACTCTTGTTCTTTTTCCGCTGCTTAAAAAAGAAGAATCAGATTTAG
Source organism: uncultured Clostridia bacterium (assembly GCA_944382715.1). Taxonomy (GTDB): domain Bacteria; phylum Bacillota; class Clostridia; order Christensenellales; family UBA1242; genus RGIG1681. The sequence continues at coordinate 2,568 of CALWNC010000015.1, read as the reverse complement.
AAAATAACAAAAAAATTAACAAGCTGGTATAAAGACAAAAATAATAATCAATGCCGCAAAAGAGCATTAAAAGGTAAATTTAACAAGTAATATCATGTTAATTTTTCCTGCTGTAAAGATATGTAAATATTTTAAAATTTACTTGCGATTTTATAAAAAATTATATTTTTATGTTTTACTTGAATAATTACAAATATATTTATAGGAGGTTTAATGTCTTACACTTTAAAAATAACTCCATTTACAAAATTTAGAGTTAATAAAACTGCCACTTCGAGGTCTCAAAATTTCTCAAGTGGCAGTAATTTTATTAACACACAATACGACAGCTTTAATCGCTCCAATTCTTCGCAAATTTCATTTGGTTCAAAAAATCCATATGAATATGGGCGTTTTTCTGAACTTAATAAATATCTTGATGAAGATATGTTTATAGGCAATGAAATTTCGGGATATGAGTATGATCTGACAAAAAAATGATTGATGTATTGCACGCCAGCAATAACATCAATGACATTGCTTTATTATGTGCAAAAGTAAAGGGGTATGAATTGTACGATGGCGGAAACCACTATTTTATGGACCAAAGAAATACAGCGTATAAATATGCACTAGATTTACTTGAAGCCAAAAATTCCGAAAAAGATGTAGAACAATTTAAAACAATGTTTAATTGTACAATAGCGCGTCAAGCGTTGCTAATTTCATTAAAATAGAACGTGATAGAGATTGTAATAAATTGCAAGATAATTTAATTACCGCACTTGAAGAAGCAGAAAAAAATTATCAGGAAACAAATGAGCGTTCGGTAATTTTTGTTGAAAGATTCGATAGATTGTTAAATCCTAAATTCAATAGTCCTGAAAACATAGCTTCAATTAAAGAATATATGAGTACAGCAGATGAAGATTACCACTCAACAATTGTATTCTTTACGCCGGATGGTTATATAGATAACCTTGATAGAGGTACAATTCAGCCACACAGAGTTGGACTAAAATTGCATATACCGGTTAAAGCTGAAGTATGTAGGTTGGGTGAAACCCAACAATATAAACCTCAAAGGAACACACATGGTTTGATTATTATGTACGCTTAGTTTGATTATTTTGGTAAAGGCAAACTTTATTTTAAAGACGATTCTGAAATAATTTTCCCAAGAATATTTTTAACAAATTTTTTAACAAGATATTGCGAAAGCGCGGTTTTTGTTGAAATTTCAACCATATTGTAGCCTGCTTTAATTAAAGCAAAAATCTCAGCTTCTCTTTCTTCGATTCCTCTATAGTGTTTAATTTCGCAAAAAAGAGGTTCATCAAGTTTTATGTGAAAATCTTTAATAATTCTTTCAATATTAATCGACATGTTATATAACTACATCATCATATAATGCATTAAAAACATTTTTTTGTTTTAAAAGTTTAACTATTTTGGAATTTTCAAACTTTTCTTTAATAAGCTCAGGTGAATAATCTTTCATCGGGCAAATATTTTCTGTAACGTATTTATAATCTTCGTTTTCATCTTTATCATTATCAAGATTTTCTTTTAAAAGTATTTCAAAAAGTTCATCATCAGATTGTGTTTTGTTTTCTTTTTTAACTGTTAAACAAATTTTAATTTTCTCATTTTTATAGATGGGATTTTCGTGTGCAACCTCTAAAAAACTACCGTATTTGCCACCTAAGTGTATCTCAACGGCATAGCCGTTTATATCCCCTCTAACATTATCAACAATTATGGCTTTGTCGCTAAAGCCCAATATCTCTTTAAGAGCTAAAATACATATTGTTTGAGTTTCATAAATTTTTTCTATTATTTTTTTGTACCTTTTTAAATACTCATCATCTACCTCAAGGGTATATAAAATATCTAAAATATCTTTGTATGTTATGGATTTCCAGTTTTTTAGTTTTGCACTAAGCTCATGCTGAAAGGGTCTTAAATATATAAATCCTTTCTCAAAATTATCATATTGCTCGCAAATGTATTTTTCATATTTTTCAAGTTGTCCTCTTCTATTTCTATCCTTGTATTTATTCTCAATTACAACGACAAAATTATCGCCTTTTATTTCTATATCTTTGCGATTATCAGTTTCAGCAGCTATAAATACATTATCTAAATTTATATCTTTAATTTTAATTCCTGCAATTTTAAGAATTTTATTTAAAAATTCATAGTTATTTTTTAAAATATACGCAATAACTTTTGAGTGAGTATTTTCTCTGCTTTCATAGAGCTTAAGACCCTCTAGCTCGCTTAATTCATTTTCAATGTTTTCAATTTCAACTGAATTCATTTTTGCTCCTTACTTTAAGTATTTTTTAGTATATTTTCTAAATAATCTTTGTAATACTCTTTAAGCCAAGTAGGTTTTTTGATTTTTACATTTACTCCCCACTTAAAAAGCTCATGGCATATTGCAAGTTTACCGCCCGATGTAAATTTCACCTGAACATTACCGCTTTTAAGTGTTTCTATTTTTTGCGTAGGGTGAAAATGGTAGTTTAGCACATCTTGCACTACCTTACTGTCAAATTCAAGAGTTATTTTTGCAGGTTCTTC
>CALWNC010000014.1 GCA_944382715.1 uncultured Clostridia bacterium | reverse complement strand
ATGATTTTTGATAACACTTCTTTGACCTTTGAATAGTCAGGTTTTTCTTCAATGATTGGCTTATCTACTGCAAGTTCCAAACATTCTTCTTCATCTACTGTGTTGTTTGAAAACTTTAATTCTTTTCTTAGATAGACCTGCAAAACTCTCAAGCAAGCATTTTTAAGATTGTCTATCTTTCCAGATTTTGACTTAGAATTTTTGCAAAGTTCACCAAGTTTGTGCCCTATAAATTTGCAAAGAAACAAACTTGCTTCTTACACTAAATCGTATGCATCTGAGTATGTATCTAACTTTTTGTGATACCAAATATCTTGCCTTAATAGACTTTGCAATCTTTCGACTTTTGATGTTGCACTGTATGCATATTTTTTAATACTTTTGAGTGCACTTAGTGCAAAACATTGAGATAATTTTTCAATGTTTTCTAAGGTAATAACTGTATTGTTGTCTAAAATTCCTTTTTTCTTTTTTACTTCTTTCATATATTACTCCTTTTATTTGCCTTTTGCACAAACAAAAAGAGCATAGTTTGACTGACAATTTCAAAACTTTAAAATTTCATATACAACAAGTCAAGGAAGAAGAAATATATATTTTGTGCAAAGAAAAAAAACTAAGGTTAAACCTTAATCTCAAAAGAAAACTAAAATATATATTTCCCTTGAATTGTTGTGAGAACTATGCCACAACCACCAGCCAAAAGGCGAAAAAAAGAGCAAATACAAAAAACGGCATCGTAAAAAAATGAGAAGGCGTTTGGCAAAGAGGGTTTACCCCTTGCCAGCCTCTCATTTTAGATGCCGTTTTGTTTGCGGAAAAGTTTTATTAAATTGTTTAAATAAGTAATTCATTTGTGTGCGTGTGCTTGTCTTTCGGTGGAGCGAAGCGACACCGACTTGTATCAAGACAAGCACACGTTTAAATGCCAATTAACAATATTAAGTTGTTGACATGGTTTTGAAACTATGTTATTATTACTTATGTACGAATAAATGAATTGGAGTGTTAATCCCTTTCGTACAAATTCGGGTGGAGCTCTCCGAACTGGACTAGTTAATAGTTCAGTTTTTTTATTTTTTTTGAAAAAGTAGTTGACAAACAATTTTTTGCCATGTTACAATATGGGCGTACGAAAGGGATCTAATTCATTTAGATTAACACTCCAAAAAGGTCATGCAAATGGTCTGAGTAGGGTTTTTTGTGATACAGTTAAGTATCAAAACTTTAGAAGGATTTTAACTTAATAATAATTAATGCGCAGGTTAGAATTAGGTATTTTTTGCGTGGCTCTATAAAAATTTATATTTTTAAGGAGTTTTATTTATGGCAAATTTTATTTATTCGAGAACAACAGAGAAAAACAAACAAATATTTTATTTAGTTAGCCAGGACAGAGAGTACTATCTTTTTACACAAAAATATAGAAGAGGTGTAAAAGAATACTTTCATAACAAAGTTTTACTAAGAGATGCTTTAGATGTATCTAAGAGTCGAAGAGATACAGCACTAATTAGAACGAAGACTAAATTCCCTATATATATAAGGTATATAGAGAAAGAGTATGGTATTACAGTTCTAGAATCAACAATGAAAAAGCAATCTAAAACGAGAAATAACACATGTGGCAGGTATGGGTTAATAAACGATTCTTGTGATTATGCAGTTGCTTAAAAAGGAGTTAAAATGAAAAATTTCAAATTAGGTTTTTATCTAGACATAAAGAATAAAGAGATGTTGGATTTAGTAAATGATGGAGAAGGTCATGATGTTCTATTGTCAACAAATAGACTAAACATTGAACATGACAATAGAGATCAAAGATTAATAAAAACTTTAAAAGAAGTTAAACTTATTTATGAATTAGAAGGTAAAGGATGTCTTATTTTACTTGGAAATTTGGGTTGTGACTTTAGGCAACCAATGGGTGGAATGTTCTTTTGTAAAAGGGTATATATTGATCAAAATGTTGACTATCATGCAATAAAAGGTGTTGAAATGAATATTTGCTTTTCAAATTATCCACTCAGTATTGATAGTACTCAAACAATTCTTGCAGAGTTGGTAACAAATGAAAATTTTGAGTTTAATTTGTCACAATTTGATGAATTTATGGATATTTTTACATTTTATAAGAAATTATCTAGTGAGTTAAATAATAATACGACATTTGGAATTAGATCAATTTCAGATCCTTACTATTATGTTCCAGTAGATGTGAAGGATATCGATGTTGATGAAGCGAATCAAATAACAAATCTCAGTGGCATTGTTACTGGGCATAAGATTGAAAGATACAAATATGATATGCTTTCAAGTGAGAATCAAGACAAGGTAAGAAAGTTGATAGACATCAAAATAGAGGTTGGAGAAGAAAATGGAGATGCAGATAGAGCCATAAAAAAGGTAAAGAAATTTGCTGACAATTTATATCTTACACAAACCAAAGAAATTGATGAAAATATGACTAGAAATCTTGTGGGTTTAGATTTGGTTAATATTCAGAAAGATAAAACTGACGTGGTGGTATCTGGTGAAGCTAATCTAAGAAAAGATGAAAAGTATAATTACTTAAATCTATATGATATGGGTCAAAAAGTAAAACTTGAGTCAATAGACAATTCTTTGAGATTGATAAACCAAGGTGCATCAGGTTCAGCATGTGAATTGCTAGAGTATATTATAGGTTCTAAGCAAATGCCATCTAATAACTCAGCAAGGCAAGCAGGGGATAATAAAGACAAATACATAGAAAACTTGGATGAATCACAAAAGAAAGCATTCTTAATGGCAACAGATGGTTCACCTGTAAGCCTTATAAAAGGCCCACCAGGAACAGGGAAAACTTATGTAATCAATGCCATTGTGCAATACATTACAAAGGAATTGAAACAAAAAGTTGTTATTTCTTCACAAACACACGTTGCAATTGATAATGTGTTGGATGAATTGATGGAGAACTATGATCTTATTATTCCTAACAGAATAACAAATCGTAGAAACCGTTATTCTGGAGAAGAAATTGATTCAACATTATATAAGACCTGGGCAAAGAAATTCGAAAGCCATAACAAGAGAGCTGGAGATCAAAAACTTGCAGAAGAGATTTTGAAAGATATGGCTAATTTTCAAGGTAACCAAGTATTCAGATTCTCTCAAGACACAATATTAGCAGATTACTCAGTTCTTGGAGCAACAACAACTACGAGTGCAATAGGTGGTAAGAAAGGACTTGAATTGTTAGAGGGATATGATTGGCTCATTATTGACGAGGTTTCAAAATGTCCTATTACCGAAGTTTTGAGATACTTACCATATGTTGAAAAAATAATAATGGTGGGAGATGACTTCCAGTTAGCACCATTATTAGAATTCACTAAGGCAGATGTTGAGGGGTTACCATCATACGATGAAGATAAGTTCAACAAACTAGAATCTATCTATGAAAAATCAGTCTTTGCAAATACACTAGAGAAAGCAAGAGAAGCTGGTAGAATGATTGAATTGAATGTAAACTATCGTTCAGTAAAAGCAGTTCTTAATGCTTACAACATTTTCTATGATGGCAGATTGCAGAATATGCGAGAAGTTGTAAAACCTACAAAAGTTCAATTCAATGATTTCAAAAAATACGAAGATAAAGACATTTTCTTCATAGAAGTTAAAAATGGTAAAGAGGCAAAAGATGGTACATCAAGATACAATATTGAGGAGTTGGAAGCAACAGCAGACATATTGAAGGACTTGATGAAAACGGTGGAAAATCCAATTGAAGTAACAGTTTCAGCAATATTCCCATATGCGGCACAAATTGAGAAATTCCAAAAGAAATACAAAGAACTCATCAATGATGCAAAGAAACACTTTAAGAGTTTTGAAATTGACACAGTTGATGCTTTCCAAGGGAAGGAAACAGATATCGTCTTAGTCAATACTGTTGTAACTATGGAGAAAGGAAACTTCTTGAGTGAATTTAGGAGAATTAATGTATCAATGTCTAGAGCAAGAGATAAATTGTTTATCTTTGGGAACTCAATAACATTAAGTAAAATTGAAATGAGAATCAATGGTGGAAACAAGAGAACTTATTTTAGAGAAATCATTGATGATATAAGAAGATTTGGCAAGATGATTGAATATAATGGAGGGTTAGAGTATGGTTCAAATAAATCTCAAATTAAGCTTAAGAAAGATTAAGAATATAATTGAGGTATCATATAACACTTTTGAAAAGGCAACATATGATCAATACCTAATGGCTAGCCTTGCTCTAAGGAGTAAGGATAAACTAAGTGCTTATCAATATATTGATGACATAACAGGCTCAGGAAGTTTGAATGCTCACTTTAAGCAATTATATGATAAGGCACACAAACTCGATGAGAATCAATTAAAAAACATCATGGGGAATTCAATGTATCCTATGCTTAAAATAGATAAAAGCAATTCCTATGATTACTATCCAGAATTGAACGTTTCAGTATTTAACAATAAACTTTATGAAGGGGATTTCGGTAAATATGAAGATTTAATTCAAAGACTTTATATTCAAGAAGAAGTAATCGAATCAGAACTAATTGAGAAAAGAAACAATGCTAACCCAGAGCCTTATTCAGTTAGATTTGAAGATGACAAGATCTTAGTAAAGATTGCTGAAGAATGGGTAAATCTTCCAACAGAAATTTTCCAGAAAATATTTGTAAATGATTTGACCAGTATCAAAAAAGTTAAAAGCGAAATACATAATGTGGCAGATGGCAGTGGTTGGTATGCATTAACTAATGCTGTTATTAATAATATGTATAGTAGCAACAACTATTTCTACGATAATGGAGATCTTTGCTTAATTAGGAATGATGATGTAAGAAAGACAATCATTTCACAATTAGCAGGATTCTATATTTATAAAGAAGAAATCATTCCATATGCAGGGAATAAAGATCTCTGTGAGAAAGTATTAAATCTTCTATTAGAAAACAAATCAATCAACGAATTTAAAACAAGGTCGGTAATTACTTTGTTAACCTATTCTGATGACTTGATTGCACAAAGTGTAATTAACTATATCTTAGCAAGAAAAGACTCAAAAGAATTGGCTTTGATGGGTATTAAATTGCTCGTTAGGGGAATTGAGAAGAACTGGGAGAATGATGCTTTAAAAAGTTTCATGACATACGCAGACAGTTCAAAATATAGTTTAATATATAAAGCAAACCCAAGATTGGTGGAAGACATTCAAATGTTGTCAATGATAAACCCAGATTTCTTAACACCTACACATAAGAAAAAAGTAGAAGAGTATAAGCAAAACAGACAGGCAATAATTGATAGTATTCAAAAGATGGTTGGGGAAATAGCAACAAGTGGGATGAGAGAAAAGACAAAACAATTAAAATCAACAGATAAAACTAGGAGATTCCATAAATTGATACAAAGATATGATGCTCATAGTAAAATTGATTACAACCAAGCCACTTTAAATGACCTTGAAAAGTATTCGAAAGAAATTACTGAATTATACGATCTCATGAAAGAACTTCAAAACGAGATTGATAAAGAGAATTAAAAGGATGGTGAGTACAAATGAAAAAGTATATTTTTTACGATTCTGAATCGATAGACATAAAACATAAATATTCTTTTACTTTTGGATATGTGGTTACAGATGAAAATTTCAATGTCATAATGCCAAGAGAAGATATTGTATTCAATCCTGATATTCCAAAGCAGGATTGGGATTGGTGGGCATATAGAAAGTTGCTAAGGAAATCATATCCTCAAAAGCAAATAATATCAGCAAAAACATTCCCACATTTTTATAAGAAAATTAGAAAGTTGTTCCAAGTGGATGATGTGCTTTGCATAGGATTTGAGATCAATGAAGATATCAAATACCTTTTATCAAATTGTGAAAGGTACAAATTAGAACCCATAAACTTCAGGTATATTGATCTTAGAGGAATACTAAGACACTTAACAGGAAAGAAACCTAATTCATTGTCTTATGAATATATAAGATATTTGCATGTGCCAGATTGCGGGGTTCACAGAAGTGATATTGATGCTGAAATGACAATGCTAGTATTGAAAGAGGCTTTGAGAAAAAGTAAAAAGAAATTAGACGATATTCTAAAAGAAAATGAGGATTTGCTTGGTGCGTGCAAAGGTTTTTGTTATGGGTTCAAAGACAATATTTTTGACGTTATGAATCCTAGAGAACCAAGTCACGAAAATGTTGGTGGAATAAGAGCAAGAAAACTCAAGGAAGGCAAAGAAGATTGGATTCTAAGAGGTTCAGTAAATAGTATAATGTTTACTAGATTTCTTGACTATGTGCAACCAGTGAACGAAATGGAACAATTTCTTAAAGGGAAGAAAGTGAATATTAGTCTAAACTATGAGATGTACCATTATCAAAACATGCTGAAACTTAATCAGATGATAGCAGATGCAGGAGGTACATATGTGAAAAAGGCAAGTCTTGCAGACATCTTCGTAAAAAACTTTGAAGAAAGTTTTGATGAAGAAGGTAATTTAAAACCATGTACTAGATACAACAATGTAATGAGAGCAATAGAGCAAGATGGCAAAGAAATTGAAATCCTTGAATTCGATGATTTCTTGGCTATGTTTAACTTAGACAGAGAGGAATTAGATGGAATGCCACAACTTGATATTGAATACCTTAAAGACAAAAAATACAGTAGGAAAAGTTAACAAGCATATAATCATCAGAGTTAAATACTATTATGATCATTTCTGCTATTTAGCTTATTAGCAAAAAAAGGAACTTTGCATTAAATTTGCATTGTTCCTATTTTTTATTTTGCTAGTTTCAAAATGTCTAGCCCTTGCATCTTTTTTTTAGCTAAAATAACCAGTTAAAGTTACAAGTGTTGTTCCTTCTGCTGGAACTGTTATACTAGGTCCTGAGCCAGATGGAATTGTAAGATCTTGTCCAGATAATTCATAATCTGATGATGAAAGAGTTGTTTCAGTTCCAGAGCCAATTTTAACTTTAACTGAGATGAGGGTGTAGTTTGCAGGTAATTGGTCTGTAATAGATGAAACTGTTGCCTCATTTGCAGTGTTATTGGTGAGCGTAATGTAATAATTAAATGCTTGATTTGGCCCTAATGTTGACTCACTTGCTGACTTATTTACTGAAAAGTCAGCGCTAGTTTTTTTTTGTATTGTTTCGTTCGCAAATCCATTTACAGTTCCAGTTGCAGTATAACCAATACCAGTAAGTGCGTTTGTAATTAAAGAAACATTTGTTGGCAAGTTAAATATTACTTGAGCTTTGTATGTTAAAGTCATAGAACCACTAACTGGAAGTTGTTGCAATGTAAATGTAAGTGGGTTAGTAGCGATTGGGGTTACTGGATAACTTTGACTGTTATAAGTGAGCGTAGCACTTGAAAGTACATATGCAAGATTGTTGTTTCCAAGGTTATCGATTATTCTAACGCCATTTAAAGCCTCGCCACTTGAGTTTGTAATATTTACAGTATAAGTAATTATATCACCAGCAGCAAAGGTTGTTGGATTTGCTGTTTTTGTAATGGTAAGTCCAGCAGTGTCATCAAAAGTAAGTGATAATGTATTTGATGTTGTTTGAGAATTTGCAAGAAGTAAACTATCAAGTGTATAGTTAACTGTTGCACTGTTATTAATTGTTGACATTTTTACCTCCTTCGTATGTCTAGTTTATTGTATGAAATTAAGACAAAAGCGTGATAAAAAAATTAAAAAAATTTTAATTTATAAAGTTGTAAAAGACATTTTTAAATATATATATGTTGCTTTTTATAATAAGTTTTTTAAACAATACTTTATTGATAAAGAGTATCTTGATTATTAAAATTTATTTAATTTGTTTAAACATTTGAGTTTATGTAACAAAACCTAAATTCAAATAAAGTTTTTTTAGATTATTTAATTTTATAAAAAATTAATTTTGAATTTTTTTTAATTTATGTTATATTGTTAAAAATGGAAAATATAAACAAGGTTGTATCTAGAAACTTAATAAAATTTAGGTTGCTGTCTGGTTTAACACAAAGAGAACTTGCAAAGAAAATAAATTATTCGGACAAATCAATCTCTAAATGGGAGAGAGGTGAAAATTTGCCCGATTTGGCAGTTCTTGTTAAACTAAGTGAGATTTATGGTGTAGACATAAATGCATTTTTAAATGAAAAGACAGAAGAACAGGAGTTAGAAATTAATAGTGATTATTTAAATAAGAAACACTTTATGATAGCAATTTTATCTGCTGGTCTTGTTTGGTTTATTGCTACAATTGTTTTTGTTGTTCTATTTATGAACAAATCAACCGAGCGAATTGCTTGGCTGAGTTTTATTTATGCAATTCCACTAAGCTCAATTGTCCTTTTAGTATTTAGTAAGCTTTGGGGTAATAATATTTTGAGTACAATTTGTTTATCATTCATTCTTTGGGGTGTAATAATTAGCGTATGTCTAACAATAAGAATAAAAAAGGTTTGGAACATTTGCTTTATTGGCTTAATGTTAGAAGTGTTGCTTATTATTTGGTGTGTGTTTACCAGTAAATTTAGGAAGAAGTCCAAAAAAGTGGACTAATCAGTATTAAATTACTTTCTACAAAATAAAAACAATTCTTTTGAAATTCTAATAGCTAATCTTTAATTAGAATTTTTGAAGAATTGTTTTTTATGTATTATTATTTTTTTAAAGCTTTTAAATTATTTTATCTTATGCCCATTTTTAATTTTCTTATTGTATAAATAAATTAATTAGAAATTTTATCTTTGTTGGACTGATTAATTATGTTGGAATTGTTCGTCTCAGTTAATTCATTTTCATTATCCACTTTATTAGGCATTTCTAAAAGCTCATTTTCATTTGGATAATTTTTTATTTGATATGTTATTGTCAAATTCGATATTCGAATTTTTTTCTTCCTGAGAGCTTGCATTGTCACTCACAAAATCATTTAATAAATTGTTACTTATATTTCCGTCATCATCGTAAGCAGAATTATTTTCACTATTTTTTATTAGTTCGTTATTTTCAATAAGCTCACTTCTATTATAGTTTTCCAATTTATCATTATCATTTAAAATATTAGTTTCTATATTTTTATTTGTGCTTTTTGTAATGGCAAGTTTAGATTTTGTATCTTCTTTCAAGTTTGATGAACGGGCAATTTTTATAACACTTAATTTGTCAAGTCCAATTTTCTTTTTTGTGCAAAAAATGGAACATAGCACACAAGTTGTAATTGAACCTAACGCATCTAAAATTAAATCTTTCATAGTATCATAAAGTGCAGCTTGACCAATTAGAGGTTCACCTCTTGCACCACCCTCTGCAATTGATTCATAAGCTCTTTGCATATTTGTTAAGAATAAACTGTCACTAGTAAACTCAATTATTTCCCAAATAACGCCAACGGTTATTGCCATACAAAAAGCAAAAAGGCACGAAAAGCGCATATTGAGATTTACACTACTTTTTTTAGAATCATTTAGAAGAGAAATTACCGAGAAACTCAAAAATGTAATAATCATTCCAGAAAAAGTGTGAAGTACGGAATCCCACCAAACAACCTTAGCATAAAATCCACAAATTTCTCCAAGGAAAAAGTGAGCTAGACAAAAAAGAACTAATATTATATAAACTACATCAGATAATTGAATTGAGCCCTTTTTCATTGTTGTTGGAGTTAAAATTATTGTTGTTAAAAATAAAACAGATTGTATAAGGTCAAAGAGATAAATAGATTTTACTGAAGTATCTTCATTTAACATCAAACCAAGTAGGTTTAAAATCATAATTATACTCATAAAGACAATGTGGGCATAGTAAGTAATTTTAGTAGATTTTTTCATTTATCCCCCCCCTAATACTTATAATAACACAAAATGTAAATTTATTCAATAAAAAAGACTATTTTATCTATTTATGTGAAAATTTATGAAAATATCAAATTAATAGTTTATTTAATTTTTATAAAATTTGGTTTATTGTAACTTTTCTTTTTACTTTTGTGTATCTTGTATGATAAAATAAAAAAGGTAAGTGAAAAATGATTAATTTATTATATTGCGTAGATAAAAAACTGTTAACCCAGCAATTAGTTTCACTGATTTCACTGGTTCATTACACAAAAGAACCATTAAATATAATTAATTTTACAGTTGAAATTCCTGAATTTAATAGCAAGGGCAAAAAATTTACGGAAAGAGAAGATAAACTTTGCGAGAGCATATTAAAAGCTGCAAATCCAAACAGCAGTTATAAGTCAATAGATGTTTCTAATTTGTTTAGAAAATATTTGCTTTTTGGCCCAAATATTAACAACAAATATTATTCTTATTATGTAACTGTTCGCTTGCTTGCACATTTGGTTCCTGAAGTTCCAGATAAGGTAATTTATTTAGATGCAGATACAATTTTTAATGGCGACATAAAAAATCTTTGGGATATTGATGTATCAAATTGTGAAGTGGCTGGCAGGAGAGATAGAGGAAGAATTACTCACTATTTTCAAAGTGGTGTTATGCTCTTGAATATGAAAAAAATTCGTGAAACTGGAATGCTTAAAAGAGCTTGTGAACTTTGCACATCAAAAAAATATTTTTGTTATATTGATATGAGTGCACTTAATACTTCTTGCAAGTATAGAAAACTCATTTCAAAGAAATTCAATTCTTATGTCTACAAAAAAAATTGTATCATTCATCATGTTTGTGCAACCAGAGAATCAAAGTTTTGGCTTTCAAAAAAGTGGAAACACCGAATTAAAACTGATGAAATTGAGTACATGCGAAAAATTTACCCAGTATATAATTATATATACGATGAACTTGAAAGGATAAAAGAAAATAATAAGGAACTATTTAATTGATATGGAAGAAAAATTAAAAGTTATAGAGGGAATGGATTCATATTTGCCCGATGTTGACGGAGTTGTTAATTGCGTGCATAACTATTGTTTAAATCTCAATGATAAGGTTGAACTTAATGTAATGGTTCCAAAAAACAGAAAAGATTATATTGACGATTTTCCGTATAAAATACACAGATGCAAGAGTATCCATATCCCAATTTTAAATAATTATTACGGCTTTCCAAAACGCGACAGGAAGTTTAAAAAAGAAATGGAAAATGTTGATTGTGACATAATTCACATTCACTCCCCATTCAATATGGCAAAATTTGCACTTAAACTTGCAAAGAAAAAAGGAGTTCCTGCCGTTGCAACTTTTCACTCAAATATGCGACCAATTTTTAAAAGCGTACTTAAATCAAAACTTTTGACAGAGTTTATTATACATAGAATGGGTAAACTTTACAATAAATTTGATGAGGTCTTTGTTTGCTCTCCACTTGTAGAAGAGCAACTCAGGTCTTTTGGATATACTGGTAAGGTTTCTTATTTGCCTTTTGGAACAGATCTACCTAAGTGTGAAAATACCAATGAGCTTATTGAAAAGGCTAACGAAAAATTTAATCTTGACCCAAATGAAATTGTCTTTCTCTATGTCGGTAGAATTATGAAACTTAAACGAATTGATTTTATTCTTAGAAGTTTACAAATTGTGAAAAATAAAGGTTTAAAGTTTAAATTCTTTATAGTTGGAAAGGGGGCAGAATTTAACAAACTACAAAAGCTTTCAAAAAAACTTGGCTTTACAGACAATGAAGTTATCTTTACAGGTTTTTTAGCAAGAGAATTATTTCCACTAATTAATGCAAGGGCAAATTTATTGCTATTTCCTTCACTCTATGACAACTTTGGGCTGGTAAAAGTTGAGGCGGCTGCCTATTCAACTCCGGGGCTTTTTATAGAAAATTCCTGTGCAGGTTACGGAGTAACAGATAAAGTTAATGGATTTTTATCAAAAAATGACGAAGAAAGTTTTGCGAGTAAAATAATTGAGGCTACTAATAATTTACACGAACTTGAAATTGTTGGCAAGAATGCAAGTCGTGACATTTATATTAGTTGGAGTGATTGCACAGATGAGCTTTTAGCAAAATACAAGGAAATAGTGAGTAAACATACAAAGAAAGTATAAACCTTTAAAATAGTATTTAAATTGTAATTTATTTAGAAAAAATTAAAAATATTTACAAAAAAGGAGAATTATTATGATTATTAGAAGTAGAGCACCACTTAGAATTGGATTTGCTGGTGGGGGAACCGACCTTGAATCTTACAGCAATAAATTTGGTGGTGCAGTATTAAATGCTACTATTGGAATGTATGCATATTGTACAATAATTCCAACAAATGACGGCAAGATTAAGATTTATTCATATGACAATAAAAATAATCTTGAAATTGATGCCACTTCTGAAATTCCACTTGATGGGGATAATTTGATTTTGCATCGTGGAGTCTATAATAGAATTGTAAAAGACTATAATGGTGGAAAACCACTTTCATTTATTATGAGTACAAGTAATGATGCACCCGTTGGTTCGGGACTTGGGACATCTTCAACTATGGTTGTAGCTATTGTAGAAGCTTTTAATAGATGCCTTGGACTTGGACTTTATGACTATCAAAAGGCTAAACTTGCTTATGAAATTGAAAGAATAGATTTAAAGCTCGCTGGTGGCAAACAAGATCAATACGCTGCAGTTTTTGGTGGGTTTAACTTTATGGAATTTAAGCCTGACTCAACTGTAATAGTCAATTCACTTAGACTTGAAAAAAGTAGAATTGATGAACTTGAATGTTCACTTCTTCTCTATTACAGTGGAAAGAGTAGAAAATCAGCAAGTCAGCAATTAGAGCTTTCTAAAAACATTATTTCAAATCAAATTGAAAATACTAATAGTGGTGAAAACAAAACAATTGATGCGATGGGCAATTTAAAACAAAATGCTTATCTTATGAAAGACTTTGTACTCACTGGTAATGTAAAGGCTTTTGCAGAATGTCTTAGAGTTGGCTGGGAAAATAAAAAGAAAACTTCAAGCATTGTTTCAAATAAGGAACTTGAGGAAACAATCAACTTTGCTCTCTCAAATGGTGCTGAAGCTGTTAAAGTTTCAGGAGCAGGTGGAGGTGGATTTTTAATGCTTTATTGCAATCCAATTAACAGACAGAAACTTATTGATGCACTTGAAACTCTGCCGGGCAGGGTTTACCCAGTTAGATTTTCACGAACGGGTGCAGAAAGTTGGATTATTGAGGAATAAGGAGGAATTATGCAGGCTTTTATTCTTGCTGGTGGAAAGGGTACAAGACTTCATGAGATTACGAATGATGAAATCCCAAAGCCGATGGCGAATTTGAGGGGTAAACCAATTCTTGAATGGACCATTGCTAATTTAAAGGAGAATGGTATTACAGAAATCTTTATTTCGGTAGGTCATCTCCATGAAAAAATAATTGATTACTTTGGTGACGGGTCTAGACTTGGAGTAAAAATTGAGTACATTATTGAAAATGAACCACTTGGTTCGGGTGGTGCACTTTACTTTGTTAAAGATAAGATTAACGATGATTTTTTAATTTGTTCGGGAGATGTTCTTTTTGATATTGATATTTCTCGTATGCATAATTTTCATAAAGAAAAAAATTCATTAATAACGCTTTTAACTCACCCTAATTTGCACCCATATGACAGTGATTTGGTTATTATGGATAACGACCAAAGAGTTATTCGATTTGACCTAAAAAATAACATAAGAAATTACTATTATAAAAATAATGTCAATGCGGGATTTTTTATTGTGAACCCTAAAGCATTGAGCTTTTTTAATGAACTTAAAAAAGTGAATATGGAACATGATTTTATTGCTAGTATGATAGCAAAAGGAGAAAGAGTTTTTGCCTATAAAAGTCCAGAATACATTAAAGATGTTGGAACTGTAGAGAGATTTCGCAGTGCAGAAAGAGATATTACCAGTGGACTTGTATATAAAAAATGCCTTAAAAATAAACAAAAGGCAATCTTTTTAGATAGAGATGGCGTTATTAACAAGTATCGTGGTTTTATTAAAAGCGCAGAAGACATAGAACTTGAAGACAAGGTAGTTGAGGCAATTAAGCATATAAACGGAAGTGAATATCTTGCTATTGTTATTTCTAATCAGCCCGTTATTGCAAGAGGAGAAGCTACTTTTGAAGAAGTTGATAGAATGTTTAATAAAATAGAAACCTTGCTTGGGAAAGATGGTGCATACCTAGATGGAATTTATTATTGCCCACATCACCCACACAGTGGCTATGCAGGCGAAGTTAAAGAACTTAAAATTAAATGCAATTGTAGAAAACCAAATATAGGATTGATAGAAAAGGCAGTACAAGAATTTAACTTAGATTTATCTCAGTGTGTAATCATTGGAGATTCTGATGTAGATATACAAACGGGAATTAATGCTGGTATTGAACAAATACGGGTATCCTCAGCTTTAAAAGAGATTCCAAAATTAAAACCAACTGCATCTGCTAAAAACTTGCTTGAAGCAGTAGATATAATTTTGAATAAAAAAGATATGAAAGAGATAACGCAAAATTATATAAGAAACTTCTTTGAAGAAAGACCCGGTCAAGAAGAATTAATGCATTCTGTTGAAAGAGCAGTAAAAATTCTTGCAAGTTCTATAAGAAATGGCAAAAAGATTTTAGTTTGTGGAAATGGTGGAAGTGCTGCTGACAGTGAACATATTGCAGGAGAACTACTTAAATCATTTACACTAAAAAGGACAATTAGTGAAACTTTAAGAGCAGAGTTAATAGAAAGTTTTGGAGAAGAAGGTGCTTTTATTGCTGACAATATTCAAGGTGGAATAAAATGTATACCTTTAACTTCATTTTGTGCTTATAATACTGCATTTTTAAATGACTGTAATGAAAAGATGCTGTTTGCTCAACTTGTAAATGCACTTGGAGATGAGGGGGATATTCTAATTTCTATATCAACGAGTGGAAATTCAAAAAATGTGGTGTATGCTTCTCAAATGGCAAAAGTAAAAAATATGAAGGTCATAGCACTTACAGGTCAAAGTGGTGGCAAACTTAGACAACTTGCAGATGTTTTACTAAATGTAAATAGCAATATCGTTTATAAAATTCAGGAACAACATTTGCCAATTTATCATTTACTCTGTCTGTGTCTTGAAAATGAAATTTTTGATGTGTAAAATAAAAAAAACAGTGATATTATTATCACTGTTTTTTACTTTAATTGTTAAAAAATAAAAAACGATATATAAAATTTTATAATAATTATAAGTTGGTATTATAAAACTAATTATATTATTTAAAATAAAATTTTAAAAATTTAACCTATTTTTATATAAAATTAATAAATTAAAAGGATTTTTTGCGTTTTTATAATACTTTTAATATTTCATCTATACTCTTTCTAGGTGGCATTGTAGCTTTAACAGCAGGAACTCCAACGGCAATAACACAAACTATAATTTGAGAATTAGGAATGTTAAAAAAGTTACGGATTGCCTGTTCATCGTATAATCCCATAATCAAGGTTCCAAGTCCTAGATTGTAAGCCGATAAACACAAATTTTCCACTTGAAGCCCATTATCAAAATATTGAACCCCATCTTTTAAATGTGATGAAAAACTTCCATCACTTTTAAAACCAGAAATCCCATTTTCAACAGTACTAACTATATATGCACCAGCATTTTCTGTATTTGCCTTATTAAAGTCAGGTAAAAATTGTTTAAATTCATTCAGTTTGTCAGGGGTATTTATTGCATAATATCTTGAAACTTGTGTGTTTTTCCACGATGGGGCTTATTGAGCTGTTTCAATCAATGCCTTTATTGTGTCGGTACTGATTGGTCTGTCTTCATATTTTCTTATACTTCTTCTATTGTTTACTACTTCAAAAAATTCCATAATAACCTCTATTATTATTTTATCAAATTTTTTATTAAAAATACAAATAAATTAATTTTCATTAGACTAAATTCTTTGAAAACTTCAAAATAATTAAAGAAAAAACTATAAAAAATTTTAATCTTTATTTTTATTGTTCATTTAATTTATAGAAATTAGATAAATGAAAAAGTGCAGAAACATAAAAATTTTTATTTAAATTCATTAAAAGATTAACAATCTGTATTTAATAGGGGATATAGTGAATATAAAACCTTATAATTATTTATCAACTTCGTCAAGCATATTTTCAGCAGTATGCCAAGAAAGAAGAGCACATTTAACTCTTGCAGGCATATTTGAAATATTTTCAAAGGCAATGCCATCTCCAAGAAGTTTTTTTTCTTCTTCGGAAACATTTTCTCGCTTTATCATTTTAATAAAAATTTCTATAATTTTTTTTGCTTCCTCAATAGTTTTACCCCTTAGTGTATCAATCATTATTGAGGTAGAACTTTGAGAAATGGCACAACCATGTCCAGTGAAAGCCATATCTATAATTTTATTATTTTCAATCTTTAATTCTAGTTTTATTTCATCTCCACAGTTCGGATTATGTCCAAGCATTGAAGATGTGGGGTTTTCTATTTGCTTTTTATTACTACTATTAGTGCTGTGTTCCATAATTAAATCGGTATAGATTTCATCAATTTCGTTCATTTTTAGCTCCATTTTATTGTTTTTGAGTTAATTTTTGCAGATTTTATTTGTTATCAATATATTTTTTAAACTTTACATATATCTTTTCAAGTGCATTGGCAAGCTTATCAATATCTTCTTTTGTATTGTAAATTGAAAAACTTATTCTACAAGTACTATCAATGCCAAGATATCTCATTAGCGGCTGAGCACAGTGATTGCCTGATCTTATACAAATGCCATTAAAGTCAAGAATTGTAGATACATCGTGTGGGTGAACCCCATTAATATTAAATGAAATTACTGAGCTAATGTGATTTACATCTTTTGGACAAAGCAAAGTTATATATGGTAAAGATTTTAGTTTTTCAATGCAGTAAGTGATTAGTTCTCTATCATGCATTTGAATTTGAGAATAACCTATAGATAAAATATAGTCAATTGCAGTCATTAATCCAACAGCACCCCCAACATTTTGAGTCCCAGCTTCAAATTTGTGAGGAAGTGGAGCAAAAGTGGTAGATTGTTCGTATACATATTCAATCATATCGCCACCCATTAAAAAGGGATTCATCTTTTCAAGCAATTCTTTTTTTCCATAAAGCACCCCAATTCCAAGAGGACCAAACATTTTATGTGCAGAAAAAGCCACAAAATCAGCATCAAGATCTTGAACATCGCAGGGCATGTGTGCAATACTTTGTGAAATGTCCAAAACTACAACAGCTCCAACTTGATGAGCTTTAGCAATAATCTTTTTTATATCAACGACTGTACCAAGAACATTAGATACACTGAGTATTCCAACAATCTTAGTGTTTTTTGTTATCTTAGTTTCAATTTCAAAATCGTCAATTTCATAGTCTTTATTTAAGTATAGATAATTTAATTTTGCATTTTTAGCCTGAGCCACTCTCTGCCAAGGAACAAGGTTGCTGTGATGTTCCATAATTGATAAAACAATTTCATCATCAGCCATAACATTGTCTAATCCATAAGAAAATGTAATTAAATTAAGAGCTTCTGTAGCATTTTTTGTAAAGATAATTTCTTCATCATACTTTGCATTTAAAAAAGTTGCAACTTTATGTCTTGCAGTATTATAGATAGAAGTTGAATCTACACTCAGTTTATATGCACCTCTATATGGATTGGCATTTGTGTTTTCATAGTATTTTTTTTCAGCTTCCAAAACGACAAGTGGTTTTTGAGAGGTCGCACCACTATCAAGATAAACTATATCTTTTTGATTTGTAAAAATTGGGAAGTCTTTTTTTATATCTTCTATAGATCTCATATTATTTTCCTATCAATATATTCTATGATTTTATTTCTAAGTTCTTCATCAAAAATTGACAAAATCATACTATTAAATTTAGCTTTTACAATTAGTCTAATAGCCTGAGTTCGAGAAAGCCCTCTACTCATAATATAAAATAATTCTTTTTCGTCTACAATTCCAATGCTTGTACTGTGAGTACCTTCAACATTTTCTTCTTCGCATAGCATCATTGGAAGTGCTTTAGCTTTGGCATTTTTTGACAGAACCATACAATATTCATTTTCATTGCCACGACTTTTTTTGCAACCCTTTTTAAAGTCAATTGTTCCCTTAAAGTGTTTTTTTGATTGATTTGAAATTGCCCCAATAACTTCCATATTTGTCTTGCAGTTTGGCTTATAGAGCTCAATTAAATAATTTAAATCAATTGTAGAGCCTTCACCTGAAAGATATAGGGAATTTAAATTTGATTCTGAATTTTCTCCAATTAATTTGCTGTTATAGTTAAAAATAGAGTTTTTACAAGCAAAATCAACTATAAAAACTGACAATTTTGCATTTTTTTCAACTTCGCTTTGAATAGATACAAGATTTGTTGAACTGTCAAAGAGGTCAAATACAAAGATAATTTCAGCATTTGAACCATTCTTTGCATTAATTTTAAAGTTTAAATTTTGGTAACAAGCAAGTTTCTCTTTTGAAATAAACTCAACAATTATTTTTGAGTTAACATCTTCTTCAATTGTAAGATTAAATGTATCAATTAAATTTGACTCATTAGTGTCTAAATTAAAACGAAATTTTACTAATTTATCTGAACTTTTATAAATTTTTGCAGTTTTTTTAAAGTTTGAAAATTTTTCAGCTTCATCTTTTAATTCATTACATAAAAAATTTGTATTTGAAAGCAAACAATTATCTTCTAGTTCAATATTTTCACCTAAAAATTCAAAGTTAGGAAAATTTTCAAGTTTTTGAAGGTTTTTTTTGCAAAAATTATTATTTTTTGCAGATTTTATATCTTCTAAATTTAATGTAATTGAGTTTATTCCATAATTTCTTGCAGTTCTTACAGGAGTAAAATTGAGTTCCATTATCCTATCCCTCCTTCAAGTTCAAGGTTAATTAGTCTATTCATTTCTACGGCATATTCCATAGGAAGTTCTTTTGAAACGGGATTTGCAAAGCCACGAACAATCATTGCCTTTGCGTCTGCTTCTGTTAAACCATGTGTCATTAAGTAAAATATTGCCTTTTCACTAATTTTTCCAACCCTGGCTTCGTGTGAAAATTCTGTTTCATCATTTTCAACATTATTTACTGGGATTGTGTCACTTCTTGAATTACTATCAAGCATAAGACCATCACATGAAACTGAACATTTACTACCAGTTGCATTTGGGAGAATAGAAACTAAACTTCTATAAGTGGAAATTCCTCCACTTTTTGAAATTGATTTAGATGAAACAACACTTGAAGTGTTTTTACCCATGTGAACAACCTTAAAACCGGTATCAAGGTTTTGACCTGCACCAGCAAATGAAATGCCAGTAAATTCAGTTTGTGAATTGTCACCCTTTAGTATGCTCATAGGGTAGAGCATTGATATATGGCTTCCAAAACTTCCACTTACCCAGTCAACTTTACCATTTTTTTCTATGATTGCCTTTTTGGTATTTAAATTCATCATATTTTTAGACCAGTTTTCAATAGTTGAATATCTTAAATAACCATTTTCTTTTACAAAAAGTTCAACGCAACCTGCATGTAAGTTCACCTTATTGTATTTAGGGGCAGAGCAACCTTCAATAAAATGTAAGCTTGCACCTTCGTCAACAATTATTAAAGTATGTTCAAATTGTCCACTTTCTGGTGAATTTAACCTAAAATATGATTGAAGTGGCATTTCTAGTTTAACATTTTTTGGAACATAAACAAAACTCCCACCAGAAAACACTGCATAGTGGAGTGCAATAAATTTGTGGTCGGAGATAGGTACGCATTTGGAAAAATATTCTTTAATAATTTCAGGATATTGTTTAATTGCACTATCAAAGTCCGTGTAGATAACTCCTTGTTTTAAAAGTTCCTCTTTTATTGAGTGGTATACAACTTCACTATCATATTGAGCACCAACTCCAGCAAGATACTGTCTTTCTGCCTGTGGAATTCCCAATTTATCAAAGGTATTTTTTATTTCTTCAGGAACATCATTCCAGTCGGAATTAAGTTTTGATTTTGGCTTAACATATGTTGCAATTTCGTCCATATTAAGTTCAGACAAATCTGGTCCCCAAGTTGGCATATCCAACTTATTATACATTTCAAGTGCCTTTAGTCTGATTTCAAGAACCCACTCAGGTTCATTTTTTTGCCTAGAAATCTCTTCTACAATATCTTTAGTTAATCCCTTTTGAATTTTAAATTCAAAATTGTCTTCATTTTTAAAATCATAAATATTTGTATTTAAGTCTTCAATTTGTGTTTTAGGCATTATGCACCTTCCTTAAACTTGCTGTAGCCATTTGTTTCAATTTCTTTTGCAAGTTCACTAGTACCTGTATAGACTATTTTTCCATCAACCAGTATGTGCACAAGATCAACCTTTAATGACTCTAAAATCTTTGTTGAATGGGTAATAATCAAAACAGCATTTTCATCATTCTTAAACATTTCAATTCCCTTTGAAACTGTTCGTATTGCGTCTACATCAAGTCCCGAATCTGTTTCGTCAAGTATGGCAAGTTTTGGCTTAAGTACAAGCATTTGTAGGATTTCATTTTTCTTTTTTTCACCACCAGAAAAGCCAACATTTAAATCTCTATGCAAAAGTTCGCTTTTCATTCCGAGTTCGGACATGTCATTTTCAATTTCTTTTTTTAAGTCAGGGAGATAGATTGTTTTACCCTCAATTTTATTTTTAGCCGTTTTAATAAAATTTAGTGTGCTAATGCCAGAAATTTCTTCTGGAGTTTGAAAAGACATAAATATCCCTTTTTTAGCAATTTCATTAGTTTTTAGATTTGTAATATCTTCGCCGTTAAACTTTATAGTTCCACTAGTTTTTGTGTAAGCACTATTATTGAAGATGACATTGGCAAGAGTGCTTTTTCCAGCACCATTTGGACCCATAATTACATGAATTTCACCACTATTTATTGAAAGGTCAAGACCCTTTAATATTTGTTTATCATCAGCATTTGTACATAGGTTTTCAATTTCTAAAAGTTTTTCCATAAGTCCACCTAAATTAATATTTTCATAAAGTGTTTGTTTTTAATCAATTCCCACTTTTTTACTAGGAATATTATAACATATATATAAAAAAAAGCAAGCAAAACTATAAGAATTAAAACATAAAAAAAGTATGCAGGCAAAGCATACAATTTTTGTTATATAAAATTATAATTATTTTGCAAAGTAGATTGTGTTTTACTTAAAAAATGGCAAAATATTTAACCATTAATTTTTTGAAGTTCAATCAAATTTTTAGAAAGCCTTATTGTATCAGAAGAAATTTGAACTAAATTGTCGCAGTCAGCAACATAGTGAATAAATTCTGTAAAACTAGTGTCCATAATTTTAGAAATTTCACTTTCTAGATAATGTAGACCAGTGCAGTGCATTGATTTATCCACAGTTGCAATTATGATTTTTTGTGGCTTTACTCTACAAATAATACTCAAAAGTTTTGATAATGCCATATTAATATGTGTTTCTTCAAGGCAAACTTCTAAAATATCATTAGATATTTTAGTAAGTTTTTTATAAGCTTTTGGGTGCATTCTCTCTAAACAGGTCCCAGCCAAAACTATTGTTTTAGAAACATCATATACATTGACTTTCATAATTTCTCTACTCATATTCTCACAAATAAACCCCCAAGATGTAAAATTTGTTGTAAATTCTTAAAAAAAATACAATTCTATTAATTTAAAATGATATTAATTTTTTACATTATATTTTTATTAATTACATCTTCTAAAGTTGTAGAATCAAAAAAGTTATTAACAATTTTCTCTAATTTAATCCAAACATTAACGGTTAAGCATTTTTCTGCTTTGTCGCATTTTTCGTCACTACTAAGGCATGCGACTGTTTCAAGATTTCCCTCAGTTGCTCGAATAATTTCGCCAATAGTAATATTTTTTGGTTCTCTTGCAAGCTTATACCCACCATTAGCTCCACGAAAACTAATTAAAAGATTATTCTTAACAAGTAAACTAATAATTTGTTCAAGATATTTATCAGAGATACCATTTCTTGCAGAAAGTTCGGTAATAGATACATTTACATTTTCAAAATTTAATGCAATGTCTGCCATAACCCTAAGTGCATAGCGACCTTTTGTTGAAATTTTCATTTTTTCACCTACATTAAATTTTACAAGCATTTCTGTTATTTGTCAAGAATAGGAAAATTTAATTTGTCATTTTGTTTTTATTTGAATCTAAATTTTCAATTTCGGTATTTTGAGTGTCATATTTAATTTTATTGTTTGTAGAAATATCATCATTTTTATTATCCTTATTTCTTAAATTTCTTTTGTAAACTGCAATTAATTTTGGTGTATTATATCTAAGGATAAATAGTGAAGGTAAGTTTAGTAAAATATTTATGATGGCGATTGGTAAGCTAATAGGGAGTATGCAGTTGAACGGCAGGTAAAAAAGAATTATTAAAAACCCAACAAAGCAACTGACAATGTGAGTAATAACCCCTTTATTAGATTCAATAATAAATTGCTTTAAATAATTAATGTCATTACTTGATTTAAGATTTTTTTTTGAAAACCCACCAAGTCCACCAAGTTCCCAAACTTTATCTTTCCATTTTCTAATTTTTATTTTTTCATAAAATTTTCTTTCTTTGTCGGAAGTCAAATAAAACTTACCTTCAAGCTTAAAATTCTTGTTTGGAATAATGTGAATAATCAAAGCAACTAAGCCGTCTAGTGCAAATTCAATTAGGGTAGCACCAACAATTAATCCAAGTGTTGTAATTGCAGAGAAAGATACAAATTTAAAAATAACATCAATAATTGTTAGTGCAATTACTAATATTGAAATAATTGAAATATATAAAACCATAATTTTTTCCTTTGTTAATTATTGTAATTTTGATAAATATTGTAATGGTATTTTATAAAATTCCTCGTATTTTTGAACCCAAAGTCTATAGTTTGTATCTCTTAAATAATTAATATTTTCTGATCTCGTATATTCTTTTTTAGGGTAAATTGCTGGTAAAATATGAATAGTGTAAGCTTGAATAGGGAATCCATTATTATCAAGATTTTCGGTGTCTTCCATTGTGATAAATAGAGGTTGCACAGGAACATTATTTGTAACTGCAAAGTTAAAAGCTCCATTTTTAAGTGGCTTTGGCTTTCTGTAATTCCACCAAAGACTTTGCTCTGGATATACTAAAACTTTTTCATTACGCTTTGTAAGTAGCACAGAAAGGGCGTCAAGAAATTTGCGCATAGTTTGTCTATTACTTGAAAGTGGAAGCGTATCTCCATGACGCAAAAATAATTCAAAACCCTTTGGTGGATTTGTGTAATTGCCCTCTCGGATAACTTTATAAAAACGTCCTTTTTTTAGGCTTGGCAGAATTGCCTTTAATATAAGGTAATTGTCAAATTGATGAATGTGATTACAAGTTATAATTGCACCAACATTTTTGTCAATTAAATTTTCTGTTCCAACAATTTGTTTAATTACGATATTTCCCATTTTTTCTTGCGCTTCATAAAATTGTTTTCCCTTTTTTAGTGTAATAGCTGTCATAATTTTGCTTGAAAGTTTTTTTTGTAAGTAATCAATTTTGTTTGGAAGAAGCTCTTTTGTTTCGGGATCATCTTCAACATCTTTATCCCACATTTGATTTCTTTCAAATTCTTCGATTTTTTGCAAAATTTGTAAACGCTCTTTAGATTTTTCCATTTCTTAATACCTCTTTGCGACCTATAATGCAATTAATTTCTTTTTAAAAGTGTTGTCGCTTTCAATATATTCAATTGCTTTTATTTGAATATCAATTCCAGCCCTTTCTTTTTTTAAAAAAGCTAGTTCATCAAAACTATTTTTCTCTTTCATAATTGTGTTATAAAATGGGGAGGATTTAGCATAATTCCAAAAGTATTGACTTAAAAACATATCTGGTTTTTGCCAAGGTTTGAATGATAATGCATAGTGAACAATTTTCGGGTTTTCACAATCTACTATTTCAATAGGAGTTCTGTTCCACTCAAAAGGTAAGTATTTTATTTTTCCTTGGCACAAAAAATTTATGTATGCTTGATCTGGATCTATAACATTAAAATTATATTTATTTATTAATTCAATAAATTTTTCTTCAATTTTATTCTCACGAAATTTTTGAAGATTAATAATCATAATTCCAGCATTAATATATTTATTGCTTTCAATTCCAACTGCTTCTTTTGTGTAACGACTAAAAATTGGAGAGTTCAAAATCCAATGCTCAATAACCCCAGCAACATAATTTTCTTCAATGTCAGTAAAGTAAAGTTTTGAAATATCTCCAAGCACCACTATATCGCAATCCAAATATAGTATTTTGTCATATTGAGGGAATAAATTTTGTATAAATAATCTGTACCAAGTTGCAAGTCCAAAGTGTTGTTCAATAGGTAGTTTGTGTTCAATATCCTTTATGGAATTAGAAACATTAGCAAAATCAATTTTAAAATTGTTATTTTCTAGTGTTTTTATTTTATTTTGAATTTCAATATCAACTCCTGTATGCAATATGACTATATGATACATAAATTCTTTTGAGGCATTAAAAATGAGTGATCTTAATGCTACATCAAGAAATGGTGCATAATTATTATCAGTTGAAAAGAAAATAGGTATTTCATTTTTTTCTTTTTTAATTTCAAGATTTGTCATAAAGCTTCTCCTTAATAATTAAATTTTCAAGAATATGTTAGCAAATTTTTTACCATATATAAAGTGAAAATTCCAAATTTTACTCCCAACTTTAAAAAGTTAATTCTCATAAATAATAAGCGATTCCCACACATTAAATTTAAGTTCCCAAATTTTGAAAAATGAATTCCCATATTCTGGGAATTGTCATTTTTGACCTAAAAAAAGTATTGATTTTTACTAAAAATGCTGTTATTATAGTCATATTAAGGGGAATATATGAAAGATATAAAAGAAATTATTGCAAATAACCTTATTGAGCTTAGAAAACAAAATAATTTAACTCAAAACGACCTAGCCAAGAAATTAAAATACTCGGATAATACAATTTCTAGGTGGGAACACGCTGAAATTACGCCAAGTATAGAAACATTGCAAAAAATTAGTGAAATTTATTCTATTCCAATTGAAGATTTACTTAAAGAAAATATTACGGAAAGTGTAAAAGAAAATAATAAAAACTTAATTATAAATAGAATTGCAATTTCAATTTTATGCTTGTCAGCTGTGTGGCTTGTTGCAATACTTGTTTTTGTGTATGCTCAGACATTTTTAAAAATTTATTATTGGATGGCTTATATCTGGGCAATTCCAGTTTCTTGTTTGGTTTTATTATTGTTTCAAAGATATTGGAAAAATAAAGTTTATGGCTTTGTGGTTTGTACCATCTTAATTTGGTCATTGCTTTTAAGTTTATATTTACAATTCATTTCTTATAATGTTTACCTTATATTTATAGTAGGGATTCCTATACAGGCGGCATTATCTGTATTAACATTTGTTAAAAAGAAGTTGTAAATTCAAAAATTTATCCTTTACTAAATAAAGTCTTGATGTTATCCTATAAATTACAAATAAAAAAGGCTAAAGTTGTAAAATGTTGCACAATGGTTTTATTTGTATCAATGAGGACTCAATTATTTAAGGGGGGAGAAGTAATTTCATCATTAATAATTATGTATTGGTCGTAGGAAATTATTCATTAATATTATCTGAAATAGTTTAATATACTAATTTATAATAAAAGCACATTAGTAACATAGTTCTAATGTGCTTTTTGTGTAAAAGAAATTAAAATATCTATTAATTTTGAAAAAAATATAAAACGATAGACTATTTTTAACTAAAATCTTTAAAAAGCTAAGATTTTAAACCATTTTTTCATTTATTTTAAAATATTTTTTTGATTGTTATAAATTAATAACTGTAAAAAAAGTGGAGCTTTTTAAGCGAATTTTGCTCAAAAAATTAAAAAATTTTTTATACTTGCTCTTAAAAGAGAGGTTTTAAAGTTAATTTAACATAAAAAGAAAAAATGGTAGTTAATTCTACCATTTTTTCTTAGTCTTTGATTTTGAATTAAGTAATTTTAAAAATTCAAATTTTATTTTGCTTATTTTGCTATAATTTCGGGTAAAAAATAACAATTTAAGCATTTTTTATTATTAGAAGTGAAATTTATCACTAGAGATAAATACAAAAAATATTTAACTCAATTATTTGAAAAGGATAAGTTTTGGTAATAAATTCCATTAAAACGATTAATTCGGGCAAGAAAATTTTTTAAAAAATTTTCTATCTATTTTTACTTACCTTCTAATAACAAATTTATAATAACATAAATTTTTTTGAAAAGCAATAGATAATTGACAAAATTTTAAAAAAATTTTATTTTTTTTATTATTTATTTTGTCGAAGAGTAGTTTTGATGTACTTTGGTCTTTATAAACTCTAATTAAAAAAAAATTGGTATTTATATTTTTATATAAGTTAATTTTTGATAATAAATATCCACCCGAAAATCGGGTGGTTTTTCATTTTCGGGTATAACCCTTGCTTTACTGGCTACGCACAAGT
>CALWNC010000013.1 GCA_944382715.1 uncultured Clostridia bacterium | reverse complement strand
GCACTTGTGCGTAGCCAGTAAAGCTAGGGTTATACCCGAAAATGAAAAACCACCCGATTTTCGGGTGGATATTTATTCATTAAATTAGAGTGTAATTTTAATAATATTGTAGAAATTACAATAATTTTGATTTATTATTGCTATAAAAAAACTTGTATTTTTTTTGATTAAGTGATATTATAATTCTTATATAAGGGGTGAAACTATGAAAAGTAATACAAGAATTGTAAACATTTTAAAACATGCAAAAAATTTTTTCTTTTCAACAGATGATAATGGGCAACCAAATGTTCGTCCTTTTAATGCTGTAATGGAATTTGAAGATAAAATTTATTTATATACAAATAACCATAATAGTGCTTATCAACAAATCCAATCTAATCCTAGAGTGGGTATTTGTGCAATGTTAAATGATGATAGATGGTTAAAAATTTCTGGAAGTGTGGTATTTGATGATAGGATAGAGGCAAAAACGGCAATGCTCGATGCAAATCCAATGCTTAGAAAAAATTATTCGGAAAATGATAAAATTTTTGAAGTTTTTTATTTAACGAATGTTTCTGCCAAAATTCACTCTAATTATTCAAATATTGAGGTAATATGTTAGACATAATACTAAAAAACATAGCAAAATTTGCTATGTTTTTTGTTTATTTAGTGAAATTTGACTAACTAAAATATAATTTTAGAATTATGATAAAATCATTTTGGATTACTTCGTTCATAGTAAAATAAATATTGCTGTGCTAGTCCAGAGTTTTCTTTAAATTCATTTTCAAAGTAAGCCTGAATTGCTGGGCGTGTTCTTTTTTCACTTGAAAAATGATTGTAGTAAACCTGTTCTATCCATGTATCTACCGGGAATTTTTCTCGTCTGCCGAATCCAAATAATAAAATACAACTGGCAACTTTCGGACCTACACCACTTAACTTTAAAAGATAGTCATAAATTTCATTGGTAGAAAGTTTTTTAATTTCATCTAAATTTTGTGTAATTAAAAAATCGGCAGAATTTTTAAGAAATTTATCTCTATAACCTGCACCAAGTGTTTCAAAATATTTTAGTGGCTGTTTGGCTAAGACATCTGAAGAAGGAAAACCATAATAATCTCCACAATTTTCTCCAATTTCACAAATTTTATTGACTATTTTCTGAATTCTTTTTATGTTGTTATTTTGTGATATTATAAACGAATAAATGATTTCTTCTGTGTCTGCATTTAAAATTCGTATGCCATAACCATAATCCACCATAGGTGATAGAATTGGGTTTCTTTTTAATTTTTCTTTTATAATATTATAATCGGTATCCAAATCAAAATAGTTTATAAAGTAGGGTATATCGTTCTCATTAGTTATTATTTCGTAGTAGTTTGCACATTCAACTATTGTTGCTTTTTTATTTTTAGAATAAACATAATAGTTGCCTTTTTCGTCAATCCCATATCTAAAAACCTGTCCGCATTCTAAAATTTGCTTGGGATTGAATTGTGTTTTATCTAGAACTTTTATTTTTTTATCTTCTATAGTATAAATCATAATAAAATTATATAACAATTAAAGAAAACTTTCAATAAATTTGTTGAAAGAATATTTATTTTTATGATATTATTAATTTAGGTGAAATGATATGTTATTTGTATTTTCAAAATTAAAATTAAGAAAATGGAAAAAATTAAATCCAGACCAAAGATATAATGTATTTGTTGCGATTGAAAAAAAGATTGCCAAATCTCTTGGCATTGAACCTTTAAAACTTGAAATAAGATATGATGGTGATCATTGGAATTGTTTTGGAGCATTTACAACTACAAATGACGGAAAACAAAAAATTGTTATAAATGAGAATTTACTTCACGAGCAAAAATATCGTTTTCATGCTCTTGAAACAAT
This sequence comes from uncultured Clostridia bacterium, assembly GCA_944382715.1. GTDB lineage: Bacteria > Bacillota > Clostridia > Christensenellales > UBA1242 > RGIG1681. The sequence goes on along the minus strand of CALWNC010000013.1, from coordinate 30,590 downwards.
AGCACATGAAACAAGACACGCTTACCAATATTCTTTAATTTCGAGAGATCTTAAATGGTATGAATTTACAGCAAAGAAGTGGAAGAGAAACTGGTTTGGCTACTTTTCTTCTGCAAGCGACAATTTAATGTATAATAATCAATCCGTTGAAAGAGATGCTCAAAAATATTCTCTTAAAATTTTAAAAAAGTATAAGGATAAATACTCAAGGGAAGAAGATTTTAAAAACACTTATAATGCAGTCTTATATAGATATAATCAGGCTGATGCAGACGCTCGTAAACAATATGGAATATTTTACAAGCATAAAATTGAAAAGAATATCAAAAAAAATACAAGAAATTGGTAATTTAAATAAATTGATTTTAAATTTACATATTTTATTACATAAAATAATAATGTTTTTTATTGACCTAAGCTAAAATTTAAAAAATAAAAATCAGTAAGTGGCATTTGGCTAATATAAGAAAATTTAACATATTTTTTAATTTTTTATTGATAATGGTTCTTTATTTTTTCAGTTTAAATATAATCATTATAAAATCAGCGTAAAAATTTGAAAGCTTTCATGCATATTTTTTTGACCCCTATTGATTTTTTAGTTTTGGTGTGTTATAATGCAGGTAATTGGAGGGCAATTTATGTTACTATGTAATTTTGAATTAAGTACCGGTTGGATAGTAGGTATATCTATTGTGGCAGTATTACTAGTTGTTGCTATTGTAGTTATACTTATTATGGTCCCATTTAAACTTTGGTTCCGAGCCTTAGTTTCTTCAGCACACATTTCAATGCTTAAATTAATCGGTATGAAATTAAGAAAAAATGATTGTCAACTTATAACTCTTAATTATATTACTGCAAGAAAAGCTGGTTTAAAAATAACTGTTAGTGAACTTGAAACACACTATATGGCTGGTGGTGATGTTGAAAATGTTGTAAAGGCTCTCGTTGCTGCATTTTCAGCTAACATTGATCTTACTGTTCAAAAAGCAAAGGCAATTGACCTTGCAGGTAGAGATATTTATGAAGCCGTAAAAAATACCGTTGTTCCTAAAGTAATTGAAACACCAGAAATTGCAGCCGTTGCGAAAGATGGTATTGAACTTATTGTTAGAGCAAAAGTTACCGTTATTTCAAACATGCTTATGCAGGTTTCCGGTGCGGGCGAAGAGACTATTATTGCGAGAGTAGGTGAAGGTATTGTCACAACTGTAGGTTCGACTGAATCTCATAAAATGATTTTGGAAAGTCCAGAACTTATTTCATCTACCGTGCTTGAAAAAGGTCTTGACCGTGGTACTGCTTATTATATTGCTTCACTTGATATCGCAGATATCGATGTAGGTAGAAACATTGACGCCGAACTTAACATCGCTAAAGCTGAAGCTGAAAAGAGAATTGCTCAGTCTAAAGCCGAGGAAAGAAGAAGTATGGCTATTGCTGCTGAAAACGAAATGAAGGCAAGAGTTCAAGAAATGAGAGCAGAGGTTATTAAAGCAGAGGCAGAAGTTCCAAAAGCACTTGCAAAGGCTCTTACTACTGGTAAAATCTCAGTTAATGATTATTATGAAATGCAAAATATCCAAGCTGATACTGCAATGAGAACTTCACTTAGCAAGGTTGAGGAAGAAAAAGTTGAAAGATTAACTTCACCTTCTTCATTTGCTAAACAGCAACAGCAAAAATCTCAGGCAAATCAACCTCCATTTATTCCTTCATCTGGGACGAAAAATAGTGGGACAACTTCTGGACAATCTACCTTTAATCCTCAACCACTTAGTCCTCTTGCTGCTAGATTTGCTAGTCTTGCAGCTTCTCAAAAGAAAGGTACAGATGACAATAACGATAAGAAATAGGGAGGTATATTTGTATGATTAATTTCATTCAAAATAATCCTATGTTAATACTGGGAATTGGTTTAATTCTCGTTATTGTTTTGACTTTGCTTTTAATTAAAGCATCAGGAATTAAAAATTCTAAGAAATCAAATACTGTAGAAAAAACTGAGAATTTGAAAGATGAGAATGAGAAAATTTCTCAATCTCAGTCTATAGAAAAAAAGGAAACAGTTGAAAAAAAGGAAACGATTTCTGAGGATGAAAAAAAATCCAAGAAAAAACCTAAAAAAGAAGTAGAACAAGTTTTTAAGTCAGATAAAAAAGAAGAGACTGTACAAAAGCCAGAGGATAGTGAAAGATTTGTAAAACAGGAAAAAGAACTTTTAGAAAAAATGGCTTTTGTAAATACTACAAAAAAAATTTCTAAGCTTGCAAAGAAGGAAGATATAGAAAAGGTTCCCGAATCAGAATTTACGGAGCAAGAGATTGCCGATTTAAATGAAATGATTAAGGAGCAAGAACTTAAAAATCAGGCTAAAAAGACCAGACGTTTTGATAGATCTATTAGACTTTCTAACTTTTCAAAATCTGGTGATTATGATTCAATGTTTCTTTCGCATATTTCCGATGAAAAAACACAGGTTGATACTAAAAGATATCTAAATGTTGACGATGAATTCTTAAGAAGACTTTATTCAAGAACATATGAAACTTTAAGACATAGTGGTATCAATCCTGAGTCTGATGAAGAAGAAATAGACTTACTTATTGATGACGATGACGAGGCATTTGAAGAAGCAAGCGAAGAAAAGAAAGAAAAAGAATTGGCTTATCTTAATGTTGGTAGTTCAGATAAATATACTGACCCTTACTACGATAGTAAGATTGACAAAGGTATTGTATTAAACTCTGAAAATATGCTTGTTGTTGATTCTGTAATGCACAGAAAAGATAATTATAAACGAAAAAATAATAATCAAAAAAAATAATTTGTATATTGACATTATGCACAATTAGTGATAGAATATAGATGCTAGAAAGAGGTAAGCTGTATGGACATATGGAAAGAATTTAATAAAGAAAGAATTAAAAGCGATGATTTTGTTGTCTTTATTGAAATTGAACAGGGTGGAAAAAATAAATATGAGCTTGATAAAGAAACATCTTTAATTATACTTGACAGAGTTCTTTTCACTGCAACATATTATCCAATGAACTATGGTTTTATACCAAGAACCTTAAGTGCTGATGGTGATCCACTTGATGTTTTTGTAATGTGTAGCCAACCGATTGAAAAGATGAGTTTAGTTCGTTGTTATCCAATTGGCGTAATTAAAATGATAGATGGAGATGCATTAGATCAAAAAATTATTGCTATACCATTCGGTGACCCTCAAAATAACAAATTTACTGATATTTCAGAACTTCCAGAACATATTTTTGATGAACTTATTCATTTTTTAAGCGTTTACAAACAACTTGAAAATAAAGAAGTTACTATTGAAAATATTAGTGGCAGAGAAGATGCAATTAGTACAGTAAATGAGTGTATACAAGAATTTGATAAAGTTTTTAGAAAATAAAAGGAGATAATTATGAGTAAAGTTATTGACAGAAAAATTGAAAAAGAAATTAGTACTGGATTAAAATTAAACAGGGCTATAAATCAACCACTTAACACTTATGTTTTGCCAAGGTTTGATAAGAATGATAAAGGTGAATATATTTTTGTTGGAAATTGCACAATCACCTCAATTTCAGAATTTAACAAATATATGAGAACATATAGAGAAATTGCAAATTCTCTCAGAAAGACATATAGACCTGTAATTGCTAAAATTTATAAGAATGCTTTAAATTCTCTTGTTGCTGATAATAGTAAATTTAGAATTACGGATAACGATTTTTCTTTGGTATCAAAATTATCTGAAAAACCTTTTACATTGAACTCACTTCAAGATAATTCATCTTCTGCATATAAGCAAACATTAAATTTTGTTACAAAAGCTGCTTATAAGTCTAAGAGATTAAAGCCAAGTAATAAAATAAATGAACTAGTAAGATCTAATGATAAAGATTTTGAGTATTCACAACTCTATGTTTTGCCTGTTATGACTGAAAATGGTGTTGTAATTAATCAAAAAAAGCAAAATAAAACAGCAATTGAAGCTCAATTTGAAACTGTTTCTAAGAACGATGCTGTTGCCATTAAAAATTATTTAATTGAGGCAACTAATGGCTTAGATGAAGACTCAGCTACTCAAATTAAAAATCAAATTGAGAAAGTCTTTAAAGAATCTCTTAATATTGGTGAATCAATTAGAGCAGGTCTAAATAACAACTTATCTTCAAGACTTGAAAAATTAACTTCTGAATTTGCTGACCTTATTGGCGTTGATCTTTCTAATTATAATAAAGGTACAAATAAGGTTACAAGAAAGGCTGTAAGTGAAACACCAGCAGAAGTGGAAAATAATCAGGAACCAGTTGCTGAAGAACCAGTTCCAAAAACAACTCCAAATAGAAATTCATTTGAAGCTAATGAGATTCTTATGAACGGAACATATAAAACTGCACCTTCTATTGAAGATGGAAGAATTGTTACTAAACTTTCTCCAGAAGGAATGAAATTTACAGTAACATTTAAAAATAATAAATTATTTGTTTCTAATGAACAGAGTGCTGATGAATCAGTATTTGGAAAATAACTTTATTCTAAGAGTATAATTTAAGGAGAATTGAATTGTTCAATTCTCCTTTTTTATTTTATTTTACATATTTCTTAAAATTAAAACCATAATAAATTTAGGAGATAAATTATGAAAAAGTTTATTGCGTATTTATTATCAATATTTATGGTTTTAAGTTTAGTTTCGTGTGGTTGCACAAAATGTTCGGCTATTGAATTAATGGGGGCAGGTGATAGAATTCACGATAGTTATACCTTTGCTAATATTGGTGTGAATATTAATGAAACAAAGGAAAATTATTATGAGATTTCTGGCAGTGTAGAACAATTAAATAGTCAAGAAGTAAAAGACGAATTTGACATTGCAGAAGATATTAACTATGTAGTTGCAATCAAATTAACGGCAATTAATTGTACAGTGGATAAAGAAAACGTATCTATTTCTGTAAATGGTATTAGGGCTTATGATGCTGAACATTTAAATGGCTCTGACTATACATTTATTATTTTAGAGGCAGTACCAGGGGGTACAGTCTCAATTTCAGTAAAATGGAATAGTGATGTGGAAGAGAAAACATATGTTGTACACTTTGCAGATGATTTAGAATTAAAATAAGAGTTACGCTTTGTAAAAATTCTTTGTTTAACACGCTAATTTATAATTAATAAGGAGTAGTTATGAAAAAAATTTTAAAAGGTTTAGCATTTTTATCTTTAGCATTCTTTATGTGCTTTGGATTAATTGCCTGTCAGCAAACAAAAAGTGAAAATCAAAATTCAAATGGTAGCAAAGTTTCAGAAACTATAGAGCTTGGAACTGCAACACTTGGAGATGTTGAGTTTGAAAATGCTGATACAGTTGAACTTAAAAATGAAAATGGACAATATAATGTCACAGGTACAATTACTGCTATGTCTGAATCACAAATTATTGCATTTGGTGTTCAAGATGTAACGCATACAATTGTGCTTAAGGTGACTTTTGATAAAGAAAAAACGATTTCATCTTTTGAAATTAAAGGAAATACCACAAAGGTTTATGCAGATAATAAAGAGACGGAAAACTATGTCGGTTCGCTCTCTGAATTGCTTGACAATGAGGATGGAGAAGATGCTTTTTGTTACTTAGTTCTGTCAGCTAATACAACAGAGTATACTTTTAAGACAACATATTCTGATAAATCAGAAAGTGAGGTTAAGTTAAAGATAAGTGCAACGCTTGCAACTGCAACTGAAGATTAAATTTATTAAAAAAGAGAAAATCTTTAAAAGTTTTCTCTTTTTTATTTTTATTTTTATTAAATTTTGATATACTAATATTAACTAAGTTTAAGGTGGATTTATATGTCAGAAAAACTTGTAATTATTGATGGAAATAGTATTTTTTATCGCTCATTTTATGCTTTACCTCTTTTAACAAATAGCTCTGGAGAATTTTCTAATGCAGTTTATGGCTTTGCAATACAGATAATACATATTATTCAAAATATTAAGCCTAATTATATTGTTGTTGCTTTTGATGCTTCAAAAAAGACTTTTAGAAATGAGCTTTACAATGACTATAAGGCAACAAGGAAGCCTATGCCTATTGAGCTTAAAAGCCAATTAGAACCTCTAAGAAAAATGCTTGAATTGATGGATATTAAATATGTTGAAAAAGTGGGGCTTGAAGGTGACGATATTATTGGTGTAATTTCAAATAAATTTGATAATACTGAAAATATTATAGTAACTGGGGACAGGGATTCTTTTCAACTTGTTAGTAATAATACTAAAATTTATTATACAAAAAAGGGAACAAGCGATGTCAAGATAGTGGATTTAGAAGAACTTAAGTCAGAATATGGAGTCACTCCAGCTCAGTTTATTGATTTAAAGTCACTACAAGGAGATTCTTCCGATAACATTCCTGGCGTTACCGGTATTGGTCCTAAAACTGCAGAAGATTTAATAAAAAATTATGGCGATTTAGATAATATATATAATAATCTAGACAAGATAGCTTCAAAATCATTGAAAGAAAAATTAATTAATGGCAAGGAAAATGCATATTTATCTAAGAAACTTGCGACAATTATAACATCAGCTGACTTAGAATTAGAGTTAAATGATTGTAAATATGAATTTCCATTCTCTTTTAAAGTGCAAGAATTTTTTAAGCATTATGAATTTAAGAGTTTATTAAAAAATAAAACCTTTTTTACTGATAAAGAAGATTTAAAAGAAAAAAATAATAATACAAGTATTATTTATATAAAAGACGAAATTAGTTTAAATAATATTTGTAAAGAAATAGGTAAAAATAAGAAATTTTCATTATTTTTTGATAAGGACTCTTTTCATTTTTCTATTGGAACAGGTGAGATAATATTAAATTTATCTTTTGATTTGCTTAATGATGGATTAAATGAGAATGAAATATTTAATATTTTGAAACCTTTCTTTGAAGCAAACGAAATAGAAAAAATATGCTTTGATTCTAAAAAAGATATGTATAAACTAAAGGAATTTAACATTGAATTAAATAACTATTTCGACTGCTCAATTGCCAAGTATCTTGCAGATGGTGTTCCAGTAGATTCTGTTAAAGATATCCTTCTAGATGATAATCTAGATTATATAGCAGACTATCTTTTTAAATTTGAAGCAACATATAAACAAAAAATTGAAGATGAGAACTTAAACTATTTGTTTTATGATGTGGAATTACCACTTTCAAAAATTTTATTTTCTATGGAAAACTATGGTTTCAAGTTAGATAAAGAAGTTTTACAAGATTTAAAAATCAAGTATTCAAGAGAAGCCAATGAACTTGAACAACAAATATATACGCTGGCTGGGGAAGAATTTAATATAAATTCTCCTAAACAACTCGCAAAAATTTTATATGAAAAGCTTGGATTACCTCATAAGAAGAAACAATCTACAAGTGCAGAAGTCTTACAAGAATTAGTAGGACTAAATGATATTGTAGAAGTAATCTTAAGATATAGAAAGGTTTCTAAATTTTTAAGCACATACATTGACGGATTAACTCCTCATATTGATAAAAATAATCTTGTTCATACTTATTTCAAGCAAACATTAACTACCACAGGAAGACTTTCTTCTGTAGACCCGAATTTACAAAACATTCCAATTAGGTCAGAAGAGAGCAGAGAAATTAGAAGTATGTTTGTTGCCTCGAATAAAGACAATGTTTTAATAGATGCTGACTACTCACAAATAGAGCTTAGAATCTTAGCTCATCTTTCAGGTGATGAAATTTTTATGAATGCATTTTTAAATAATATAGACATTCATACTAGAACTGCGTGTGATATATTTGGTGTTACAACTGATAATGTTACACCAGAAATGCGAAGAACAGCTAAAATAGTTAATTTCGGAATTATTTATGGTATAAGCGATTTTGGACTTGCAGAAGATTTAAAAATCTCTCAAAAGGCTGCTAAACGATATATTACAAATTTTTATGAATCTCACCCAAAAGTAGGACAGTATATGGAAGAACAAATTATAAAGGCAAGAAATACAGGTAAAGCTACCACAATATTTGGTAGAATAAGAAAAATGCCTGAAATTAATGCCTCAAATTATATGGTAAGGACTAGGGCAGAAAGAGCAAGTCAAAATATGCCTCTTCAAGGCACAGCAGCAGACATAATTAAAATAGCAATGGTAAAAACATATAATGCACTTAAAAATAGTAACTTAAAAGCCAAATTAATAATGCAGGTGCATGACGAATTAATTATCGATGCACCAAAAGACGAAGAAAGTGAAGTAAAAGAGCTTCTTAGAACACAAATGGAAAACGCAGTTAAGCTTAATGTCCCAATGAAAGTTGATGTTAAATCAAGCTATAGATGGAGTGAAGGACATTAAGTAATGTTTTTATTGACTGACTTTGACTTTTAAACACATTAATTTTATTTAATGTGTTTTTATTTTAATTTTAAAAATATATTGAAAAATATAGAAAAACTTATTATAATTATGCTATGAATAGAATATACTGTGCAATTGGTAAAATGGTAGAGATTACTCAAAAAATTGAGTTAGACATATCCGAAATAATAGAAAAAAGCGAAATTATTAAAGAATTCTCAAGACATAATCAAATGACCCAACATGATTATGACCAAGTAGTAGATGATGCTCTTTATTTGAAAAATAAAATGGAAACAATGACTTTTGGACAAATGATATCAATAGTATATGATTCTGAAAGCCTAAAACACGATGAAATTGTAGAGCTTAAAGCGTTACTTGAAAAAAGAAATTATTTTACACATGAGTATTTTAAGGTTACAAAATATGGTGATAATCCTACAGAAGATTTTATTTTAGAAGAATTTGAGGCACTTAAAGATTATTTAAAAAAACTTAAAAATATGTACTCAAGATTAGAGTTAATAAAAGCTAGTCAATTAGAGAGATTAAATTATTTAAAAAACAAGTCTAATATAAATTAGTATTAAGGAGATAAATTAATGGAAACTATTGAAGCAATTAAACAAAGAAGAAGTATTAGAAAATTTAAAAGTGACGAACTATCACGAGAAACTGTAGAGGATATTTTAAATGCTGGACGATTAGCACCATCTGCAAAAAATAGACAGCCATGGAGTTTTGTTATAGTTAAAGGGAATATTAAGGATAAAATTGCCGATATGATGATTGATTATACGCTAACTCATGATGAAGTTCCTCAAAGAATATTGCTTGGAGCAAAAAGTAGTGTTAATTCTACAGCTCATATTATTAAGCAAGCGCCAATATTAGTTCTTATATTTAGAGAGAAAAATGACAATTGGATAATTGGGGATAATTTGTCAATTGGTGCTTGTGTTGAAAATATGTGTTTGAGAGCAACTGAATTAGATATAGGTTCACTCTGGATAAGAGATATTGTTTATGTAGCAGAAGATGTGGCAAAAATGCTAAATCATCAAGATTTGGAATTAAATTGTGCATTATCACTTGGAATAGCAGATGAGTCACCATCTAGTAGACCAAGAAAAAATTTACAGGATATTGTGGAGTGGTATCAAGATGACGAATGATAATGAAAAAAAATCCATTAACAATGAAATAAAAATTCAAAAAAATCAAAATAAAGCTATGGTAACAGACAATAAAGGTCAAAGTCAGTCAGTAAAGTCTTCTACTAAAAATATAGCTACCACAAAGAAACCAGCTACTTCAACAAAAACAGTCACCAAGACTAATATAAATAATGATGTAAAAACACATAAAACAACCGAGCCTAATAAAATTGGTCAAACATCAAGTGGGGAACATGAAGTTAGTAAGATAAAAGAAGAAATTCAGAAAACTAAAAATGAGATTGAACTAATCTCAATATTTGGCAAATTAGAGAAGAATTTAATTAGTGTTCTTCAAACTATTCCAAAGCATGTTGACGATGAGGGAAAAGAATCTTCAAAGGCAAATATTAAGTCATACATAAAAAAGGTTGAGCTTGCTAGAAAGATTTTTGACGAGTATGAAAATACGGCAAAATTAATTACAGCAATGACTGAATCAAAAGAAGATGATCAGGAAAGTATAGAAATATCTAAAAAAGTAATAGAAACTGGTACTAAAGTTGATGGTGCAAAGATTAATGAAAAAGACTTGTTAAAGCAAGTTCAAGCTATTGAGAAACAAACAAATGGATTGGAAAAGGTAGAAATTGAAACACTTGGCGATACCGTAATAGTGAAGAAAATGAAACCAATATCTAAAGAAATGGAATACAAAAAATAAAAAAATTGTCATAAAATCAATTTTTATAAGGTATTATGACATGTATAATATTAATAAAACTGGATTTAAATATCCAGTTTTTTTATGAAATTTTTTTATTAAATTAAATTCAATTAGAATTATACATAATAAAAAATAAAGTTTATATTTATTAGCCATTTTCATACGCAAAATTATTATAAAAACTGATAATCATTATATGAATTTAATTTAACAAGTAATGAAGTAGGTGTAAAAAGATTAATTTCTTATTAATTTATTGACTGACTTTGACCTTTAATAAACTAGCAATAGTATGTAATTTCTAAATTATAAGTTTATTACTAATATTTTGTTAACTTAAAAATAAAAAAATTCAAAAAGTAAATTATAGATTCCACATTGCCATCTGTTCATATTTTAAATTAGAATACTCAAAATATTTGGCAGGGAACTATTCATAGTTGAGAAGCCACATACTAAAATTAAATTAATTAGTGAAAGGTGGATTGATAAATCTATTAGCTAAATGTAAAAAAAATGGTCTATGGTCAACCAAAAAATAAACATTATTAGATATATTGGCAAAAGTAATATTTGTGTATGTTTTCCTTTAAATAATAATTTTCTTCAGCGAAAAAAAAATTCATATACAAAATAATTATAAAACATAATAATCAAAGCTGACACTATATTATTTATCGTTAATTATTAATCTAAATAAATATCTGTCTTATTATAACAAACTTATTATAACAAATTAAAGATTAGCTACTAATTATTATTGCTAAAGAATAAAAAATAAAAACCATACTTGAAAACTTGTAAACCACAACTTATAAACCACAATTTAATCTTGTCAAAATTGCTTTTAATAAAATATAAAAAGTAGTTAATCGTTTCTTTTATAGGTTATAGATGGAACTGTTTAAAGCCATATAGTAAATATAAAATAAAGTAAAAATGTTTTTCTTAACTTTTACATTATTTTTTTATTGTTAAAAATTTTATAAAACAATAAAGGCTTATAAATCCTGATAAATTAAGGATTTACGATAGAGGAGAGGTTAATTTTTATCAAAGTTATTAAACAAATTGTTAACAACTTATTTGCAAACTATTCGCAAAAGACAGCTTTTGCGAATAGTTACTTGACAAATTGTTCGGGGCAGTGTTAATATTTTTGTATTCAATTTAAAGGAGTTTAAAATTATGAAAAAATTAAAAATTTATAAAATATTGTTAAGTTCTGGTAATTTTTATTGGGCTGAATATGTGCCGGCATTTTCCAAAAATGATGCAATTGATTTTGTTGCTAGTAATGGCATTATTGAAAAAATTACTGATGTTTCAAAAAACTTTAAATCAAGAATTAATTTAGATGAGCTTAGCTATATTGTCCTTAATTCTGAGTTATCTTTTGATTGTCAAAATGTTATTTTGCGTGCTTTTAGATTAGTTCTAGATATTTCTATTAATTAAGGAGTTATTTATGGAGAAATCAAAATTGATTAGTATAAGGTTGCCTTTATGGCTTTACGAAGATTTAAAAGAAATTACTACAAATTATAGTAAAATGACAATAGTGAGACTATGGCATTTTTAAATGATAAAATTTCGTTTATTGGTGGTGATAGTTCTAATTTGCCTATTATTGGAGCTTTAATTGATTTTCTTTCGACTACATTAGGTATTATTGTTTATTTTTTTGGTGCTGCTTATTCTGGTCTTAAATATTTTATTTATATTATTTCTTTGCTTTTTTAGGGTTTTAGGGGGCTTGCTTGCAAGTCCCCTTTTTAATTGACTTACTTTTAATTTTTTGATATTATTTTATTAGGAGTATTTTATGGAAGATTTTAATTTTTTTCAAAAGAAATATAAATTATATAAAATTTTACATATTTTGTTTGTTATTTTTATGATTTTATCTTTTATCTTATTTTTTTCTTATATTGAGTATAATTCTTTTTCTACTTTTATGTTTATATTATTTTTTGTTTTTTTAATTTGCTCGGTTATTTTTAATAAAAAGAAAAAGTTTTATAGAGATAATTTGTTGAAAATCAATGTTATTAAGTCGGCTATTGATGAAAGTAAAAAAAATCAATAGATTTCGTGTGTTTTGGTTGTGGGCATTATTGGTGTCGACCCCGTATGCCGTTGATTGCTGCTCTTACTAAATCTTTGCTAGTTATAATTAATTTCGTTCTTATTAAGTTTTTAATTTTTCTTTTTTTATTGTATTGGCATTTAATATTTTATATTTTTAAAATATTTTTATTATTTTGTTACTATATTATTTTAGGGTTTTTAAGGGGGCTTGCTTGCAAGTCCCCTTTTTACTTTACAATTTTATTATATTTTTGCTAATATTAATTATGAGGTTTTATTTATGGCTAAAAGGTACTATAAAAAGAAATATAAATCAAAAAAAAGATATTATACAAACTTTAATTATAAAATAATATTTATTATTTTATTTTTCCCTTTTGTTTTAATATTTTTTTTAATAAAGATTGTTTATAATCTTATAATACTTATTGGCAATAATAATAAATCAAAAGCTAATAAAAAAAATGAGTTTAATATTAACGACTTTGGCGCAGTTTCAAAAATTGATAAGACTGATATAATAAATGTTGACTATTATGATACTGAGCAAAATAATTTTGATTATGAAAAAATTAAAAATGATAATTCAAAAAAACAAAAAGATATAAATAAATCTTATGAAAAAAAATCATTAATGACAGATTATGAAAAATATTTTTATGATATATTACAAAGGAATTTTGAAAGTATTTATTTTATAATGCCACAAGTGAATTTGGCTTCTGTTGTAAGTAAAATTAAATCTTTCCCTAATCAATATCAAAATGAATTGTTTAGAAATATAGATTTTGGAATTTTTGATAAAAATAGTATGAATTTATTGTTATTAATTGAGATTAATGATAGTACTCATAATCAATCTAAGAGAAAATATAGAGATAATAAAGTTAGAGAAATATGTAGATTAGCAAATATTAAGTTAATTACATTTTATACTAATTATCCGAATAATGAAAATTATGTTGTTAATCGTGTAAATAATGAGCTTAGCAATATTAGATTATAATTTTGTCGTGTGCTTTGCTTTTGGGCATTATTGGTGTCGACTTCGTATGTGTTCGGCTACTGCCCTTGTTAAATTTGTTGAGAGTGATTTATTATTTTTTTGTTCTTATTAAGCTTATCGCACCTAGCGTGCAGGGTGCGTACTTCGTGCATTTAATAAGTGTAGACCGTCTTGCGGCGAAACGCTTATAATAAATATTTACCTAATCATTTTAAGTTGGATAACTTGAAATGATATTTTTTTTATTTTATAAAAAAATCTTTTACTTTGTTTATTGCTGTTTCCTACTCCTATTTTTGTCGCTATCCACGAATAGCGACAAAAAAAAGTACTATTTGTATATACATTTTTAATTTAAGATTTGTATAATTTGCACATAGACAGCTTTTGCGAATAAATTAGTATATAGTTAAAAACATTAATGTTAATAAATTTAAAGGAGTTTAAAATTATGAAAAAAATCAAATATTCAATTCAATTTAATTGTTTTGAGAATGTTATGTCGAGTGAAATTTTTATATCAAAAAAAGAATTTAATAATCAATTGAGGTTTTTAAATTCTTTAAAAGAATCTAGTGATAATGATTCTGAAATTGATTCTTATGATAAATATTATTTTTATAAATCAGTTCTTGAAGATAAAAAAATTCTTAAAACTATTTTTCGTTTTGATAATGGTTGTTCATCAACATATTTGTGCGAATATAAGTGTAAAGATGGTTTTTGTTTTAAATAAAAATTAAGGAGTAATTTATGGAGAAATCAAAATTGATTAGTATAAGGTTGCCTTTATGGCTTTACGAAGATTTAAAAGAAATTACTACAAATTATAGTAAAATGACAATGTCAAAATTAATAATTTTTGCCACTGCTAAAGACATTCAAAGGTATAAGGATACTACTATCAATGGCAAAGACAACTAAACCAATTAGTAGTATTTCTTATAACTCCCCCGATTTTCTTAAACTCCTTTAAATTAAATATAAAATATAACTATATATTTAAAAATTTAAATAGTTTTAAATTTTGTTTTTTTTTAAGCTATAATATATTTTTCAATGTAATGTATAATACAAATAATTTTAATGTAAATATTAAATTAAAAATGAATTAAATAAAACTTGCAACTATATAACATAATCACAGTAAAAAAATATATCTAGATATTTATATTATTTAGTGGATCTAACCTTAAGATTCTACTTTAGAAGTTTTAACTATCGTAAAATTAAAAAGGTCTACCGTTCCTAGTAATTTAATAAATTTTTTTTGCCAGCTTTTTTAATTGTATTATGAATATTAAAGTAAAATAAAAAGAATTTTTACTGTATTTTTTAAGATTTATAATAAAAAATTGAAAAAAATAATATTTATTTTAAAATTTATTAATAAAATGCACATTTTTATAAAAAAATGTCAAAATATTAGTTTTTATAATGTATTATGACAGACATAATATATTAATTAATAGATTTATTTTACTTAAATTTTTTATTTTAGTTGATTTGCTAAGTAAATAAAAATTAATTCTTAATAATTTTTAAATAAAGCATCATAAAACTTGAATTTTTAATCCTATAAAAATACTTAATTAAACTTAGAGTTTTAGATAAGTTTATAAAAAATGCTTTTGAAGTAAATAAGATTTTACAACAAAAGCATTAAATTAATTTTTACAAATTTTAATATTAATTTGATTAAAGAATTGAGTCATATCTGTTTTTGTATTTCTATATTTTAGATTGAATTCGCGCGTAAAATATTCTTTTTTTATCTCTATTTTGATTTTGAGTTCCCTATTAAGATAAGACAAAAATTCACTTGATGAAGAGAGATTTGTTGATGGCGTTTTGCATTTGATTATTTTTAGAGAATTATCACTTAGATACAATAAAATTGACTTTACTATTAAGTCAAATTCTTCTTTTGGTACTAATAAAATATATTGTAAGTCATTTACAACTAGTAGTAAATTTTGCTGAGAATTAAATACATAATTAGAAAAATTTTTCAAGTAAAGATTTAAGTTGTTGCTTTTGGTTGGCTTTAAATCTAATTTAAAAAATTTTATATTCTCAATAAATTTGATAAAGTCTTTAAGCACGCCAGATAAGTTTTTTTTAGAAATTATTTGGTTTTGCAAAAGAAATTCATCGGGCAAGTTAGGTAGTGATTTTAAAATAACATTAATTTGTTTATTTAAAATAGCTAAATCTTGCTCATATTTTTTTAGGTTTTTTTCATTATTTATTATTTCATTATAAATTTGTGTTAGATTTTCATTTTGATATTTTTTTATTGCAAGTTGATTACATAATTTATTAGTGTTTGCTTTTAAACTTTCATATTTCAGTTGTAGATTTTTTCTGTGATTTTCTAATTTTATAATTTCAGTTAAATCGGTTCTAATACCTCTTTTTATAAGTTTTTCTTGGTATTCTTGAAAATTGTCTAAAAGTTCATTTAGTGCAATCATTGTATAACTTCCCCTGTTTTGTATAGTAATAATTATAACATAAGAAGATAGTTTGTCAAATAGATAAACTATTCGCAAAATATTTGACAAATTGGTTTTATTAATGTATAATTTTGGTATGAAAAATCAATCTTACTATAATGAACGAAAAATTGAAAATACGGCAAAACTTAGAAAAATATTGAAAGAATTTCCAGACTTTGCTTTGGATTTTTTTATAGGCATAGAAAACAGAACGACTGCACTTACTAGATTAAACTATGCTTATGATTTAAGATTGTTTTTTAAATGGGCATTAAATGAAACAAATCTCTTTAAAGATAAAAATGATATTAGTGAATTAGAAGTAAAAGATTTGGAAAAATTTCATACGACTCATTTTGAAAGATATATGAGTTATTTAACTTCTTATGTAGATGAAAAAGGAGAAACGATAACTAATAGTGAAAGAGGTAAAGCAAGAAAAATAGCTGCAGTTCGTTCTTTTTTTAAGTATTATTTTAGAAATGAAATGATTTCTGTCGATTTGGCAAGTAAGATTGAAATGCCAAAATTACACGAAAAGCCAATAATAAGATTTGAAAATGAAGAAGTTTTTAAATTTCTTGACACGGTCGATACTGGTAATGGATTAGATGGACATCAAAAAGGATTCCACAAACATACAAGAACAAGAGATGTTGCGATTATGACTCTCCTACTTGGAACTGGACTGCGTGTTTCTGAGTGTGTAGGGTTAAATATTAAAGATATTGATTTTAGTCATAATGCAATAAATGTAACAAGAAAAGGTGGAAATCAAGTTATTTTATATTTTTCAGACGAAGTTAAAATTGCACTATTTGACTGGATGGAAGAACGCTCGCAAAATCCATTACTTGCAGATGAGCCAGCTCTTTTTACTTCACTACAAAATCGTAGAATTTCTACAAGGGCTGTTGAAAAATTAGTGAAGAAATATGCTGAAATAGTAACACCACTTAAGCATATTACACCACATAAACTTAGAAGTACATATGGTACAAGGCTATATCATGCAACACAAGATATTTATGTAGTTGCTGATGTATTAGGACATAAAGATGTAAATACGACCAAAAAGCACTATGCCGCAATATCTGATGATATTAGAAAAAATGCTTCTACGGCTGTTTCATTACATAGCAATGATTAAAAAAAATGCAAGAAAACTTACTTGCATTTTTTTACTTTTTAGAAATAATATTTTAATAAAAAACATTTTTAAAAATTTAAAATTATACAAAAAATACTAAAAATATATAAAAAACTACTGTATTATGTCTGGCATAATACCTTATAATAAACCATTTTATGTTAAGTTTATTATAAAAATATTATAAAAATATAAAATAATTTAAAATTATTAATATTATTTTATTGTTATGAAAATGTAATTAAAATAGTTATAAAATATTAACTTAATTAAGTTATTTAAATATAACTCAATAACTTTTTGGTTAGTAGATAAGGTATTATATTTATTAGAACAATAAAAAAATGAAGCCTTCAAGCTTCATTTTTTTTAATTAAAGAATTTTTTTGTATTCGTCCATTGAGCAAACGCAGGGTTTACTATTGCATTCTGTGCAATAAAAATCTGGACACTTTTTGCCCCAATAATTTTTGTGCTCTCGCATTTGTACAAATCCAAAATTTTCTAAAAGTTTTTTTGAATTAATTTTGCCATAAACATTTATGGCTTCGCAATCAATACTTTTACAGTTGTTTTCCTTGGCAAAATCAATTACATAAGTCATTAACTTCGTCCCTATTCCATGTTTTTGCCATTTTGGTTTTATTAGAATAAAATCAATAAAACATGATTCATTTTCAAGATGTGCTGCAATAACTCCAATTAACTCTTCATTTTCTATAGCAATTTTAATAAAATAATTTTCAAGGTTGTCTAATAGTTCATCTGTATCTGAACCTTCACCCCATTGTGCTTTTTGAATTTCATCAATTGCATCTTTATACTTTTTATCATAATCTATAATTTCCATATCTATATTATAGCAGAATAAAATTAATATAGCAAAAAAAAATAACCAATCTTTTGAATTTTGGATTGATTATTTCTATTTTATATTTATATTATTTAGTGTTATTTTATTAAATCTTTGATTGCTTCTAAAATATTATCAACATTTACTTTGGAAACATCACCAGTCATTCTATTTTTTATTTCTACACAATTGTTTTCAAGACTTTTTGGAGAAATTACAATTCTGATTGGCATACCAATTAAATCTGCATCGGAGAATTTGGTTCCTGCAGAAACATTTCTGTCATCAAACAGGCAATCTATTCCTTCACTTTCGAGTAATTCATAAATTGAATTTGAAACACTATTTACATTTTCGTTATCTAATCTAAGTGGGCAGATATGTACTTTATATGGAGCAATTGAAATTGGCATTTTAATTCCAAATTCGTCATTATTATCTTCAATAACGCATGCCAAATTTCTTCCTATACCAATTCCATAACAGCCCATTATTGGGTTAAATTCAGTTTCATCACTTGATTTTACACGCATATCCATAGATTTTGTATATTTTGTTCCCAGTTGGAATATATTTCCAATTTCAATACCATGTACAATTTTTACTCGATTAGACTTACACATAGGACAAATGTCGCCTTCTTTAACTTTTGCAACGTCACAAAAATTAATATTAGGTAAATCTCTAGAAATAGAAACATTGATTAAGTGATATTCAGCTTCATTTGCACCACAAACCATATTTACTGAATTTTTCAAACTATAATCATAAACAACAATGAGATTTTCATTTAGATTTAATCCAATAGGACCTATATTTCCAGCAAAAAATCGACTATCACTTTCAAGAGATACAGGCACTATATCTTTTCCTGTAATCTTTTTTAATTTTGCTTCGTTAACTTCTTTGTCGCCCCTAATAAAAGATAATACAATGGAATCTTCACCTTTTACTGCATAGGCAACTGCCTTTATACAATGTTTTAAATCATAGTTTAATAGCTTGCATATTTCGTCAATTGTCTTTGCTTGAGCTGTGAATACTTTAGAAATTTCTCCATTACTTTCTTCATTGGATATTTCTTCAAAAACACATTCTGCAACTTCTTGATTTGACCTATATCCACAATCACAAAGAACAATTTCATCTTCTCCAAAATCATTGATGCTCATAAATTCGTGAGCGACAGAACCACCCATCATTCCAGTATCAGATTTTACTGAAATAAAATTTTTAAGTCCTATTCTTTTATAGATATTCATATATGCGTCGTGCATTTTTTCATAATATTTGTTCAAACTTTCATTTGAGTCATGAAAAGAATATGCATCTTTCATTGTGAACTCACGAACCCTAATAAGACCTCCTCTAGATCTTGGCTCATCTCTAAATTTTGTTTGAATTTGATAAATCATAAATGGCAACTGAGTATAGGAAGTAATCCAATTTTTAGCTAGGTGCACACTAGCTTCTTCGTGAGTCATACCAAGTAACATTTTATGATTGTTTCTATCTTCAAAACGAACCATTTCACTGCCAATACTTGAGTATCTTCCCGATAAGTCCCAAAGTTCCTTTGGCATAACAACTGGAAATTTTACTTCTTGACCATCTAACTTATTCATTTCTTCTCTAATAATATTTTCAATATTTAAACAAGCTCTTTGTCCAAGTGCAGTTAAGGTATAAATACCATTTGCAACTTGCTTCATATAACCAGCTCTAATCATAAGTTGATGACTTTTCATTTTAGCATCAGCAGGGCATTCTTTAGTCCTAAGAGAGCATAATTTGCTTAATAACATAGTTTTTCTCCTTAATATAAATTAATCAAGTATTGCTTTAATTCTTCTAATACCAGAAGAAGAACTTTCTTCTTTAATTATTTTAAAGTGATGTAAATCTCCAGTGTTTTTAGCATGAGGACCACCACAAATTTGTCTGTCAACATCTCCAATAAAATAAACTTTAACTTTATCGCCATATTTTGAATCAAATATGCCGTGAGCACCTGATGCCTTGGCTTCTTCTAAAGTAAGCTCTTCGCAAGTTACATCAATTTTTTGCTCAATTACATTGTTAACAAAATCTTCAAGAGTTTTAATTTCATTTTCCGTCATCTTGTGGTCTAAATTAAAGTCAAATCTTAGTCTTTCAGGCGTAATATTAGACCCCTTTTGAACAACTTGATTTCCAAACATTTTTTTAAGACCAGCAAGCATAATGTGGGTGGCAGTGTGAAGCTTGGCATTTTCATATGAAGAATCAGCTAAGCCACCCTTAAATGTTCCAGCAGAGGCCGTTCTGCTTTCTTCTTGGTGGGCTTTATAAGCTTCATTGTATCCTTCTCTATCTACTTTATATCCACGCTCTTTTGCAATTTCTTCGGTAAGTTCAATAGGAAATCCAAAGGTATCAAATAGTCTAAATGCAGCCTTTCCAGAGATTATATTTTCAACAATCTCTCCTTCTTTTGCAAATTGTTTATGTCTTTCAATGCCATTAATTACTTTTTCAAATTCCTTGTAGCCCTGCTCAATTGCTTTTGCAAACTTTTCTACTTCTATCTCTAATTCTCTTTTTATAAGTTCCCTATTTTTAGCAAGAATTTCATAATCATCAAGATAGTAGTTAATATAGAGGTCTGCAATGTCGGCAAAATATTTTGTATCAAGACCAATTTTTCTTGCATGATTAACGGAGCGTCTTATAAATCTTCTAAGAATATAGCCTTGACCTATGTTAGATGGAGTAATTGCCTTTTCATCTCCAAGAATAAATATAGAGCTTCTTAAATGGTCAGCAAGAATTCTATAGGATCTAACTGTTTCATCAGTGTTTTTTAATTCAGCTTTTGAGTCCATGAAGTCAATAACATCTTTAAAAATACCAACATCATAACTAGACTTTGCCCCATTTAGAACGCAAACTGTTCTTTCTACGCCCATTCCCGTATCAATGTTAGGATTATCTAAAAGTTTTGCCTTTTCTCCCACATTTTCAACTTTGTATTGCATAAAGACATCATTCCAGATTTCATTGTATTTACCACAATGACAACCTGGTCTGCAAGTTGGTGAGCATTTTTCCTTTCCAGAATCATAGAACATTTCAGTATCAGGTCCACAAGGGCCAATTCCACTTCCAAGTCCCCACCAATTATCTTCCTTTGAATTAAAATAGATGTTTTCTTTTAGTATTCCACACTCTTGCCAAGTTTTGGCAGTAACTTCGTCACGAGGAGCAATCTCATCGCCTTCAAAAACCGTAACAGAAAGTCTTTTTGGGTCAAGACCAAGATAGTCTTTACTTGTTAGAAATTCATAAGAAAGCCTTATCATTTCATCTTTTGGGCAAGAGCCAAGAAACCAGTTTCCAAGCATTTCAAAAAATGTATTGTGATTGTAGTCACCAACATCGTCAATGTCCCCAGTACGAATACACCTTTGCACATCAAAAAGTTTTTTCCCTGCAGGGTGACTCTCTCCTAAAAGATAAGGAACTAATGGGTGCATTCCTGCTGTGGTGAAAAGAACCGTAGGGTCATTTTCTGGAATTAGTGAACTATTTTGTATTTGCTTAAAGCCATGTTTTGTAAAAAAATCAGCCCAAAGTGCTTTTAATTGTTTATCAGTAATCATAATTATCCTCTTTACATAAAAATTCATAATGATTATATAACAATGAACAAAAAAAATCAATCAATTATAAATTTTTGCAATAAGTTATTGATTAAATTTAAAAATTGTACTAAAATAAAACTGTAAAACATATCAAAAATACTTATTTAAGTCCAGCATTTTTAAATTTTTATTTTGCAATTTATTCTAAACTACAAAAGATTAGAATATAAATTAACTATAAGGAGAAAAAAGATATGAAAAATTTTATTAAAGCAATGGACGATTTGCCTTGGATTGTTAAAATTATCCTCAGTTTACCAGTACTTGACTTGATTTGGGCAATTTATAGAATTATTAAGGGTGCATCAAACAAGAATATCCTAATGCTTGTTATAGGTATCTTATGGATTGTATTTGGTTCTTTGTCAATCTTTTGGATTGTAGACCTTGTTTGCTCAATATTTTTTAGAAGACCAATTATTTTCGCTTAATATGGTAAATTGTTAAATATTAGATAAAAAAAGAAAGAAGTCATTGATTTCTTTCTTTTTTTGTTTTTATGAATTTTGATTTTTGTTAAAACAATTTGAAAATTAAATGTGTAAAAAGCGTGCCATTTAACAAAGAGAAAGTAGAGATTTTTTATCTGAACTTTTGAACAGATAGCTAACAGGAATATCTAAATTAGTAAAGCTTCCAGTCATACTATTTTCTTTTAAATTACAAATGGCATATATATAAGCAGACATAATACTTGCAGTAAATTCAGGATTTGAATCCATGGAAACTGCAAAACTCATTTGAAATTTACTACCACAGGCATTACTAAAGCTTTCAATAACTTCTCCTTTGTGATAGAGTTTTTCTTTGAGTTTTTGAAGTTGAGTTTGACTTACAAAATTTACGGTTGTTGGTTGACCTTTAAAGTAATTAGGTATTTTTTTAATTTGCTCTTCTACTGATTTTTCATCTTCCTTTTTAGAAACTACATAGCACTCTCTAAAATGTAATGGAATATCTTGAGAAAGAGAACCTTGTTTTGCAAGCTTGATGGCTTCTTTATTAGGGACTGTAAATTGAACACCATCAATTACACCTTTTACTCTTCTAATTGCATCGCTATGTCCCATACTAACACCCTTTCCCCAAAAGGTAATTGGTTCATTGCCACCAATAGATTTAAACATTGCACGAATTATACTAAAAATTCCTGGATCCCAACCACAAGACATAATAAGTCTATGATTGGTATTTTTTGCAAGTTCACCGAGTTTTTCATATTCGCTGGTAATTTTGGCATGGGTATCAAATGTATTTATACAATCAAAGTATTCAAGCACTTCTGGTGTTTGAATTTCCAAATCGGATTTTGAACCACCACAAAGCATCATAACATCAATTTTTGAACTGTATTCTTTAAAATTTTCATATGGCTCAACTGTTGTATTAAAACTTGATACTACTGTTCTTCTAGAAAATATTGCAACAAGATTAAAATCTTTATTTGCAAGAACAGTTTTTTCCACAGCCTTACCTAAATTTCCATATCCGACAATACCAATATTAATTTTCATACTTACTCTTCATCTCCTTTAATTTTTTTATAATTTCATTGTTTGGTTTTGTAAGAGGTAGTCTAGTTTCCCCCACATCAAATCCAAGTAAGTTCATAAAAAACTTAATGCAAATAGGATTAACATCTAAAAATAGTGCTTGATTAATATCAAATAGATAATGATGTAATCTTTCAGCATTTGAGTAGTCTTTTTTTAGCGAACTTACACAGAGAGAGCCAATTAAACTTGGATAGATATTAGCAGTTACAGAAATTACACCCATAGCTCCTAGACACATAAGAGGAAATGTTAAGCCGTCATCACCAGAATAAACGGGGAAATCAGCAGGCAGAATATTAAGTAACTTAGAGATTTGATTAATGTTACCACTAGCCTCTTTTATTCCAGATATGTATTTGATTTTGCTTAACTTTAAAACTGTTTCAGGCAAGATATTAACGCCAGTTCGAGATGGAACATTGTAGATAATAATTGGAAATTTTGACTGATTTGCAATTTTCTTGTAATGCTCATATAGCCCATCTTGATTACACTTATTATAGTAAGGTGTTACGATTAAAGCTCCATCTGCACCAAGTTCTTTTGCTTGAATTGTTAAATTAATTGCAGTATCTGTTGAATTTGAGCCACAGCCTATGATGACGGGAATTCTTTTACTTACAAGGCAAACACAAAACTTGATAATTTTTTCTCTTTCTAGCATAGAAATAGTAGAACCTTCCCCAGTTGTGCCTAAAATTATTAGAGATTTTGTACCACTGGCAATTTGGAACTCAATTAACCTTTTAAGTGAGTAATAATTTATCTCTCCTTTTTTATTAAATGGCGTTACAAGTGCTACACCGCTTCCTTCAAATAATATAGTTCTCTCCATAATTTTAGATTATGAAAAGATTCAGATTTTGACACAAATTTTCTATATAAAAAAAGACGGATTGAAACTGAACTTCCTCCGCCTTAAGTTTTCCGATAGAAAAAGGACATACAAAAATTGATACTTGAATCAAAAGCCATATCTAACAATAAAACAATAACTGATAAAAATATAACTCACAAAACTCCAAATCTATAACAAATTAAAACAATTAACCGATTTGATGGATTTACAGTCCATATTTAAAAGTATGCTGTTTTTCTATCGCAGAAAGATATTACATCTCTACAAAGTTAGTTAAATTTGCTCTATCAATTGCAATTTGTAAACTGGCAATCTTACTTCTAAGTTTAATACAATCTTCTTCTGCCTTTTTAACATCATAGTTGCACTCAGTATATTCAAGAACACCATTTGGAGTGATTCTACGAGCAAGTTGAGTTCTTGATGCTAAAAATTCTATTTGATTTTTTTCGTTTTGAAGTTGTGCTAGCATTACTAATGCTTCACCAATTGTAATGTTAAATTCATCTATTTTTACTGAGCAGTTTGCGATTGCAAGTATGGTTTTTATTTTTCTAATTTTCTCGTCAAGTTGTTGAATTTCTTTTCTAATATTTTCGTAATTATAGTTGTTTGATATTTTCTTTTCTGTTTCTTTATATGAAATAATACTGTCTCTATTTTCAGTTAGAATTAAATTTCTCTTTTGTTCTTCATATTCCTTAATTAGTTTCATTGCTTCTGTATGACAAACTTTCATTTTTGTTCTCCTAATATTTGATTATATTTTTAATTATCTCATTATTTTTTTAATCTTAACAATTTTTATTAAGACTAATTTATTTGTATCTAAACTAGTTTAAAAAAAAGATTAAAACTGTTTTGTAATTGACATTTTTTATATGCTTAACATAAAAAGGTTAAAAAAATTAAAATTGTAAATGCTTAAATTGATGGTAATTCTACAGATTTTAGTTTTCACCTAAATTATAAAAGGCACGATAACACTTGTAAGCTTCATAAATATCGGCTTTACTAGTAAGTTCCCAAGGAGCGTGCATGTTTAATACTGGAACACCTGCATCTATAACATTCATACCATAATTTGCCATTATATATGCAATTGTACCACCACCACCTTGGTCAACTTTTCCCATTTCTGTCATTTGATAACCAACCTTTGCTTCGTCAAGACATTTTCTAAGTTTTGCAATAAATTCTGGATTTGCGTCATTAGCATCATATTTACCACGATGACCAGTAAATTTGTTAAAACTTATTCCTCTTGCAAAGTGAGCATCAGTTTCAACATTAAATGGTGTAGAGAAATTAGGGTCAACAGCGGCAGTAACATCACTAGACAGAGTATTTGACCTTTGCAGTGCTCTTCTAAGAGATAATTCATTATACTGTCCACATAAATTCATTATTTCTGCAAGAGAATTTTCAAAGAATTTGCTGTGCATACCAGTAGCACCAACGCTTCCAATTTCTTCTTTGTCAACGAGAAGGTTAACACAAGTATACTCAGGATTTTCAGTGCTAAAAAGTGCCCTTAAACCAGTGTATGCACAAACTTTATCATCTTGTCCGTATGCCATTATCATACTGTTATCTAAGCCGTAATTTTTAGCTCTACCCGATGGAACGACTTCAAGTTCTGCCGATAAAAAGTCCTGTTCAGATATGTCTTTCTCCTTTAATAAATTTATGACGAAAGTTTTAAATTTATCTTTTTCAACTGATTTTTCAGGAGTGTTACTTGCTAAAAGGTTTAAATCTTCACCATTGAAATCTTTTTTATCGTCTTTTTTGTCTAAATGTGGTAAAAGGTCAGAGATTCCAAGTACTGGGTCATCTCCCTCTCCATATACAATATTAATAGTTGAACCATCTTTCTTACAAATAACTCCATGCAAAGCTAGTGGAAGTGCAGTCCATTGATATTTTTTTATACCACCATAATAGTGAGTGTCTAACATACAAAATCCTTGTGATTCATAAAGCGGATTTTGTTTAAGATCCAATCTTGGAGAGTCAATGTGAGCACCTACAATTTGTAGACCATTTTCAATAGGCTTTTTACCTATGACAAAAAGTGCTATTGCCTTATTCATATTTACCGAATAGACTTTATCACCGGGATTTAATTTAATATTATTTTTTATAAGATAATCAAGAGATTTAAAACCTCTTTTTTCAGCTTCTTCAACGGCGAATTTCACACATTCTCTTTCAGTTTTACACTGTGAAATAAATTCTCTATATTCGTCACTAAATTCAAAGACAGATTTTTTTTCTTCATCTGAATAATTTTGCCATAAATTCTTTTCCATAAAAACTCCTTTCTAATTTATTTTTTTAAAAAACCTATTTATTATACATTCTTAAATCTAAACGTATTTGTATAACTAGCATGGCTTTATATTTTAGCTATTATTTGTTGATAGTTGCTGAGCGCATTTCAAAGTAACAGGAATTATTTTAGCTTGTTTAGATATTTCCCCATCAATTAAACTTCTTACATCATATTTTTCTTGACTTAAGTCATCTGCTCCGTAGAAGATTTGACCAAACTCAATGTCCCTAAAAGATGCAAAAGCAGCCATTGCGGAGCATTCCATATCTACAACTATTGCACCTTGAGATTTCCTTTTTGCGACCTTTTCAGAAGTTTCTCTATAAAGTGCATCGGTTGTCCAAGTTTTGCCTTTAAAATATGGAATTTTAAGCTTAGAGAGAGTTTTTTCAAAACTTAAAATTATATTTTTATCGAGTTCAATTTCATCACTTTCAGGTGCATAGTGATAACTTGTACCTTCATCACGGATTGCACTTGTAGGAATTATTATTGAATAGTCGGCAATGGAGCTATCCAAACAACCACAGCTACCACAAAGTATAATCTTTTTTGCACCGAGTGCGACAATTTCTTCAAAAATTGAAACGCAATATGGTGCACCAAGTGGGGCTTGGGTGACTGCAATCTCTGTGCCATCTATGTTTACTAAGTAAATTTCAAAATCCTTTGTACAACTATTAATTTTAGCAATTTGCTTAGGTTTATATAGTTTTACAAATTCACTAATTAAATCATGATGAAAAAATCCAACAACTATTTCTGGAAAATCTTTGCGTTTTTTTTGAAAGTCCGTAGCATTAAACATTGCAAGTTTGTTATTATCAAATTCAGTTAAAATCATATAACTCTCCAACAAAAATATATATGTATTATAAGTCACAAATTTGAAATAATCAAACAAAATTTAAGTACAGCACAATCTTTTTATGATTTGTTTTTATAATTAGAATTTTCGATTATACTAAGTTAATGTAATGAAATAAAATTTTTATAAAAAAGCATTAGAACTTTCTAATGCTTTTTTAGTTTTATAAATTTAAATCAAAAAAAGTTTGGTTTTATATTTCCCCGTAATGCGTTATGTTTATAATCTTTGATTTCATTATATGATTTAAATCTAGTAGTAAGAAAAATTTGTATTTATATATTAAAATTTTTTGTAAAAAACAAACTTTTTATTTTTGATTTTCTTTGCCATCTTGAGAAATCGAACTTGCGAGTTCTTTATATTCTTCTTTAATTTTATTCAAATCTTTTAATAGTTCGCCTAAAGTTTTAAACGATGAAATTTCTTCATTAATATGATTTTTAAGAGCTTCATTTGAATTGAGTAAACTGTGAATAAAACTTTCTTTATCTTCTAGTTTTTTTAGATTATTTAGAGCCTTATCTAATCTATTTTTTGAATCTTCTAAAAGCTTATAAAAATTTTTTTGGTCTTCTACAACTAGATGGATAATTGGAAGATGTCTAGTAATATTATTATCTGGAATTTTGTATGTATGGTTAGTTGTGTCTTGCTCAAGTTGATTGTAATATTCTTGGCAATTTTTTACTTCTCTTCTTGCATCTTTAAAATTGGTACGCATATCTTCAAGCTGAGCATTATATTCGGCAGGCAAAATTTTAAAGAGATAATCTTTAATTTTATCCATATCATCAACAACATCAATTAAAGTTGCAAGCTTTGAAAATTCTCTCCTAGTTTGTTCATTTAAAGTTGCATTTCCTTTGCAAAAATTAACGAGTGACTCAAGAATATTTTGGTCTTCAATACTTTTTTCACTTGATTTATAATCATTTGCTTTATATTCAATAACTGGATAATCTATTCCAAAATGATTATATGAAAGTGATAAATATTTATCTAAAAAAACGGCTTGAGCTGGTCTTATAGAAAATTTTTCCATACTATATTTTTTCATTATATCATTCAAAAACCCTTTAAGAGCTTCGTCCAAAAGAGTTGTATCAATATTTTGTTTCATGTCTATCTCCTAAGTTAAACTAAACTAATTATGTCACATAAATTGGGTCATGTCAATATAAAAATTTTTTTAATTTATAAAAATATGTATAATAAGCCGTTGTGGTGAAATTTAGCTAGTTTAATTTTTACAAATGCGTTCTTTTCTGACCAGAAATCCATTTTTATCTGTATAAAAATATATATTTTTAAATATTAAGAATATTAAATAACTTAGTAATCCTCCAACAATTTGACCAATATTTGTGTTAAAAGGACTGAAAATAATGAGAGATAACAATGTTCTAATTACCTTGCAAACTAAGTTTATAACTGTGCACTTTGTTGCAGAAAATTCAATCTGTAAAAATGATTGTATATTGGCCTTTATGGCATAAAGTAGCATATCCACTATTTGAATGGCCAAAAATATTAGAGCAATAGTGATAGAAACGCTATAAAGTGAAAATAATGCAAAAAATAGTAGGCAAATTATAAAACAATAAAATAGCGTTAGTAGCAAGGAATTTCTTTTTGAAAGCCTATGATTAAATTCACCCTTGGAGATTTGGATTTTTGCAATTTTTGAAATAGCTTCAAGACTGTCCCAAAAAGGATCGGTAATCAAATTTACAAAGTTTAATGCAATTATGTATTTATCTTCAAATTCAAATGCTCTTTTATATCCCCAAAAGTAAATTATGAACATAAATAAATTACTAATTATGTAGGTAGATTCGTATTTAAAATTTTTAACAATATTAAAGTCAAATTTAAATTTTTTTACGGTCAAAACTAACCATATTGCACAGTAAATTAATAGACATGTTAGATTAATAATTGCTATGGCTGTTTGATTTTTGGTAATTAAAGATGCAAGTGTAATAGAGATTAGATTTAAGCAAATAAAACCAATACTACAAAGATTTGCAATTTTATCTTTATTTACAAAATAGTACTTCTCAGAAACTAAATTCACTATGTAAGAGAAAAATATATCTACAACTAACATTATTGTAAGAGTTTTGAATTTGTCAGTGTCAAGACTCATAAAGCTTAGGAAATTATTTATGAAAAGTATAATTAGTCCGAAGATTATAATTCCAGTAAAAGTTCCAACAACTATTCCAGTATCCGTACAATTTTTGTTATTTTCTTTGTTAGCTCTAATGTTTGACGCTGAAGCAAAAATGCTAGTTAGAATTATAGAAATAAACTGAAATGAATATGTAATAGAAAAAATATTTGAGTAAGAAGTATCACCCAAAGTCAAACCCAAGATAAAGTATGTCAGTGCATTAACCGATGAGAAAATGCAAAGAGTAATTGAAATGCTAATATATTTTTTCATAATGTAAAATTAATAAAAAAACTATAACATAAAATTTTTTTACATTCAATATATATAAGAAAATTAAATAATATAAAAATTTTCAATATTAAAACTAATTCATTTTGTTTAGAGTTTGATAGTATAAAAAATTAAATCATTTGATAATTTCTATAATTAGAAGTTTTAAATGAATGTATATAAAGTAAATCATTGTAAATTCAAGAAAATTAATGAATATCTAAAATGAGAAATCACCATTTATTATTGCGTATTTACTTAGCAAACTAAGATTTGAATCGTTAAAATTATACCATCAAATTTATTGAATAATGAAGAGTAAAAATTTTAATGTTATCTTTTTGTATAGCTGCGTAACTATTCATTAAATTAAAAAAAAATTTAGAAAAAAATGCTAATAAAAAATCGCTGTAATTGTCGAAAACTCAACAATAACAACGATTTTTTGGTGGGAAGAAGTGGATTCGAACCACTGAAGACGAAAGTCGACGGATTTACAGTCCAGAATTATTCCCTGAAATTTACAAAATTTACAATAGATTTGACACAACTTTTTGACACAACTTTTAACTACTTTTTCGTACTTAAATGCTGAAAATATCAGCATTTACCATACTTTAAAAAATTTTATTCTTAAATTTCTATGTTATCTAAGTCGTCATAAAGGTCGGCGAGCTCTTCTTTGGTGTAGTGGCGAGTTATTATATCTGTGTTTGGTTTGCTTTGGTAGGCTGAATAACTAGGTAAAAACTGAGAAGTTTTGTGCTTGGTGTCATTTTCAAAATCAATTGCTAAATTGTAAAGAGAAGCAATTAAATATGCCGACGGACTTGTTATTCCTGTTGTCAGAGACAAATTGTCAAGCTTAATTTTTATTTGCTCGCCAGCCCCCTCAGTGAGTAGTAGCCCTACAATTTTATCCAGA
>CALWNC010000012.1 GCA_944382715.1 uncultured Clostridia bacterium | reverse complement strand
TTAACACAAAGGAGATTTTTTCTCATCGGTAAACCTCTACTGAACCACGCCACTATGACGTGGTTTTCTCTATACAACTAATAAAAAAATCTCTTATTAATAAGAGATTTTTTTTATAAATCTTATAAACGATGCATAATCACAAATTGCTTTTATCTGTTATTAATTAATTTAATGCTCTGAAAAAACTGCTTTAATAATAAAGAATCAAAGCAATTTTTAATTAATAGATAGATTACAAAATAATTTTTAATGTATATTTATAAAATTTATGCATTCGCCTTAGTTTGCTCAGTCTTAGAAGATTTTTGCAAACTCAAAGGCAGATAACTATCAAATAAGAAGTTATCAATGTAATCATTTAGTCTTTCTTCATCTTCTTGAGATTTTAATACACAAGTAAGCACAGGTATAACCCCATAGTATTTTTTCACGAATTTATTTGGCATATCTTCAGCTTGATAAATTATAAAATGAGGTTCACTAATTTTCTTATTAAATGACATTCTTTTTAAGTAAAATCTACGAATTCCTGTAATTTCTTTATTTTTAAAGAAGCTTGCTACTTGTCCACGCTTAATTTTAGGTGCATTATTTTTGAACCATTCAAGAGTATATGGATTAAAAGAAGAAATTGCATATTCTCCATCATATGTTTGTAAAACTTTCCAAACTTCTTTTTCTAGTTGTCCAACTTTTCCGTAGTTTTTAATCTCTATAAGTACTGGAACCTTACCATTAATGGCATCAAGTGCAGTTTTTAGAGTAGGTATTTTTTCTTTAGTTCCTAAAAGTGTAAGTTTATCAATATCTTCTTTTGTACAGTTTGAAATAAATCCATTTTGTCCCGTCATTCTTGCAAGTTTTTTGTCGTGAAATACTACGGCAGTTCCATCTGCAAGATTTGTAACGTCAAGTTCAATTGCAATTTTATTTTTTACTGCATTTTTAAATGAAGCAATTGAATTTTCAGGTATATTTTCATCAAAAAGCCCCCTATGTGCAATAGGCGAGTTTGAAATCCAAGATTCATAAATATTCATAATATATATCTCCACAAAGTGTTATCATTAAAATTTATACGATAAAACGGTCTTATTTAGTCTAATTTATCATAAAATGATTTCATTTGTCAATGGTATTTTTAATATAACTATACAATAAATTTAAAATTTTTTATTTCTTTGATTGATTTATTTCATATATTAGGTTAAAATATTTTTGAGGTAAAAATGGAAAAAACACTAGATAATATACGAAATTTCTCAATTATAGCACATATTGACCACGGCAAAAGTACCTTAGCCGATAGACTTATGGAGTTTACTGGAACGGTTGCAAGAAGAGATAGCAAAGAGCAGTTACTCGATTCTATGGACATTGAAAGAGAAAGGGGTATTACTATTAAACTTACCCCAGTTACAATGAAGTATACAAAAGATGGTAAGGAATATATTTTAAATCTTATTGACACCCCGGGACATGTAGATTTTACTTATGAAGTTTCAAGAAGTTTAGCTGCCTGTGAAGGAGCAATTTTAATTGTTGATGCAACGCAAGGAGTACAAGCACAAACTCTTGCGAATTTTTATCTTGCCTTTGAAAACAATCTTGAAATTTTGCCAGTTATAAATAAAATGGATTTACCATCTGCAAGACCAGACGAAGCGATACAAGAAATTGAGAATATTATTGGCATACCAGCTGATGATGCTCCTTGCATTTCTGCAAAAACAGGATTTAATATTGAAAGTGTAATTGACCAAATTATAGAAAGAATTCCTGCTCCAAAAGGTGATAATGAAGCACCCCTACAAGCACTAATTTTTGATAGCTATTATGACAATTATAAAGGTGCAGTTTGCTTAGTTAGAGTAAAAAATGGAAATGTGAAAACTGGAACTAAAATAAAGATGCTTCAAACAGGAAAAGAATTTGAAGTTGTAGAAGTTGGCGTTTTTAAACCAAAAATAGAGAGAACCGATATTCTAGAAGCAGGCGAAGTGGGTTATATCTCAGCAAGTATAAAAACGGTTTCAGATATAAGCGTTGGTGATACAATAACTGAAGTAGAAAGACAATCTGAGCCACTTCCAGGCTATAGAAAAGTTCAACCTGTGGTATATTCGGGGATTTTCCCGATTGATGGCGATAAATATAATGCACTTAAAGACGCACTTGAAAAGATAAAACTTTCTGACGTCTCGCTAGTCTACACGCCTGAAACTTCTACGGCACTAGGTTATGGATTTAGGTGTGGCTTTTTGGGTATTTTGCACCTTGAAATTATAACCGAAAGAATTGAGAGAGAATTTAATCTTGATGTAATCACAACAATGCCAAGTGTAACATATCATGTTTTTACTAGAAAAGGTGAAATGTTTGAAATCTCAAACCCTACAGATATGCCCGATGCCGATACAATTGATTACATTGAAGAGCCATACATTAAAGCAGAAATATTTTCACCATCAGAATATGTTGGTGCAATTATGGATTTAGGCATAAACAAAAGGGGAACTTATAAAGACCTACAATATTTATATGACAATAGGGTGAGAATTAATTTTGAACTTCCACTTTGTGAAGTTGTATTTGACTTTTTTGACAAGTTAAAATCTGCAACACATGGTTATGCAACTCTTGACTATGAAATGGCCGATTACAAACGAAGTGATATGGTTAAAGTGGATATGCTTTTGAATGGTGAGCCTTGCGATGCTCTTTCTATGATTGTTCATAGAAGTAGGGCTTACGAAAGGTCAAAGGCAATTACGGAAAAGTTAAAAGAAGTTATCCCAAGACAATTATTTGAAATACCAATTCAAGCTGCAATTGGAGGTAAAATAATTGCTAGAGAAACTGTTAAGGCTCTTAGAAAAGATGTAATTGCCAAGTGTTATGGTGGAGATGTTACTAGAAAACGAAAACTTCTGGAAAAACAAAAAGAGGGAAAAAAGAAAATGAAAAGACTAGGAAGTGTAGAACTTCCTAGTGAAGCTTTTCTTGAAATTTTAAAAACTAATAATGATTAATTGGTACTTTATTGACAAATTTAAAAAAAATAAAGTACAATTTTGTTGATATTTTGTTATTTTAGAGATATAATAATAACAAGTAAATACTTATTGTGTTTGTTATATTTTTTTCAATATTTGTGCATTTTTAAGCATTTTTTGTAAAAATAATTATTAAGGAGTAAGAATTAAATGGCAATCAATAAAACTGGATTAAATATCTTGGAAAAGTCAAAAAATAATTTAAGCATTTATATTCATATACCTTTTTGCAACTCTAAATGTGAGTATTGTGCCTTTAATTCTATGGTAGCTAACAGTAGTGATAAAAAAAGATATTTTAACGATTTAGTTGCCGAAATCAAGCTTCAATCCCAAATATATAGTGGCTATTATTCTGTCGCAAGTATCTATATTGGTGGTGGAACTCCATCAAGTATGGACTATTATTATATTAGAGATTTGCTTCAAATCTTATATAAAAACTTTGCCGTTAAAAATACGGTCGAAATAACAATTGAGATTAATCCAAATACTATTGATAAAAATAAGATTCGCGAATACATTCTAGCTGGAGTTAATAGATTTAGCATTGGGCTTCAAACCACAAACCCAAAACTTTTAAAGGAAATGGGGCGAACCCATACAGTTGAAGATTATGAAAAAGCTGTTAATATGATTAGAGAATTTGGAATCAAAAATATTAGCACTGACATAATAATTGGTTATCCTAAACAAAAAGTTTCACAAGTTAAAGATACTATTAACTATTTACTTAAACTTGGCATACCTCACATTTCAGTATATATGCTTCAAGTCGAGCAAGATACTAAACTTAAGGTTTTGGTTGATAATGGTTCAGTGGGGGTTCCTAATGATGACACAGTTATTGAAATGTATAATTTAGTTAGTAACACACTTATGACTAATGGTTATAATAGATATGAACTATCTAACTTTGCCAAACCTAGCTATGAATCATATCACAACAAAGTTTATTGGAAAAGGAAAGATTATCTTGGTATTGGACTTTCTGCTCATTCATACATTTCTGGAAGGCGCTTTGCAAATACTGACAATATTGTTGAATATGCTGAAAAACTTGAAGTTAAAAAACAAATTCCTATAACATCTATAAAATCTTTAACTGAACAAGAGAAAAAGGAAGAATTTGTTATGTTATCCCTTAGAACTAGTGAAGGTATGAATTTAGAAGAGTATAAAGAGGAATTTGAAGAGAATTTCCTTTCAAAGAAAAAAAATACAGTAGCAAGATTAATTAAAGGTGGTTTTATTATTTTAACAAAGGATAACAAATTAATTTGTACAACAAAAGGTCTTTTAGTTTTAAATCAAGTTGTTCTAGAACTTGCAGATGATTTATAATTTTATATATTTTTTAAGACACTTAAATTTTTAAGTGTTTTTTTTCATTTAAAAAAAATTTAAAAAAAATTAAAAAATTTTGAAAAAATTGTTGACTTTTCTTTTTAGCAGTTATAATATATGTAGTGTTAGCACTCAAATGTGATGATTGCTAAAAAAGATGAATATTTCTTGAAAATATGTATATAATTACAAGTGGAGAAAGAAAGTGGATTTAAGTGAAAGAAAAAAGAAAATACTAAGTGCAGTAATTGAAACTAACATTAAAAGCAATCAAACTGAAGCAGTTTCAAGTAAACAACTTCAAGAAGAATATATGCCAAAAGTTAGTTCTGCAACCATTCGAAACGAACTCAACGCACTAGAAGAAATGGGATTTTTGACACATCTTCACACTTCATCTGGTAGAGTTCCAACTAGAGAGGGTTACGAAAAATATACTAGCGAACTTATGGAAGAAAAAAAGCTTTCTGAATCAGAAAAGGAAACAATAAAATCAAATTTTTCAAGTAAATTATTATCACTTAGAGATATTATTGAAAAATCAGCTAAAACAATTTCTAAAGCTACTAACTATACCTCAATTGTTTATGCTGAGAGAGCTAACAAAGCAATTATTAAAGATATCAAATTCTATCCAGTATCACGAACAACTCAGCTAGTTGTTGTAGTTACAAGCGATAGAGTAATTAACGAACTTTCAAATCTTGGAACAAATGATGAAAATGATTTAAATTCTGCTTCAGCAATTTTAAGAGATTTGTTTGTTGACAAACCCTTATCATTAATTATTAATAAGGACTTTAGAGATAAGGTAGTAACTAAAGAGTTACAAAAGTATAAAGTAGTATTTGACAAGGTAATAGAAATCATTGAAAGTAACGAGCAAAATTATCTTGGAGATATCAGCATTGCTGGAAAAGATAAACTTATGGACTATCCAGAGTTTAATAACACGGAAAAATTAAAAAAAGCAGTTTCATTATTTGAAGATAAAGATTCAATTATTCCACTTATAAAAAATGGAGATGATTTAGAGCTTTCAATTAATGTAGGCAGTGATAAAAGTGGTTTAGAAGATTGTTCTTTGGTTACAATTACTTGTAACTTAAATGATGAAAAACACATCACAGCTGGTGTTATTGGACCAATGCGTATGGATTATCAAAAAGCAGTTTCAGTTTTAAAAGAAGTTGCCTATACCATTGAAAATACACTGGCAGAAAATCAAGGAGATGAAAATGAAAGATAAAAAAATTGAAAAACAAGAAGATGTTTCATTGCAGGAAACTCCTAAAAGCGACGAAGCACAAAAAGAAATTTTAGATGAAACTCTTCATAGTATGACGGAGTCGTTAAGTGTAGAAATAAAGGAAAAAGATGAAGAGATAAAGCGCCTTGAAAAGCAATTAGATGAGTGGAAACAAAAGGCAAATAATTATCTAAATACTGCATCTTATTATAAGGGAGAATCTGAAACTCATAAAAAAGATTTTGATAGATATAAAGAAAGAAACAAAAATATTGAAAGTGAGGCAGTGGTTAAGGCAAATACAACTGTAGCAAAAAAGCTTCTACCTATTTTAGACAATTTCAATAGTGCAATGGCAGTATTATCTCCCGAAGTAATGAAGGGATTTGTTATGATTTACTCTTCACTTGATGGTATTATAAAGGAGCTTGGTATTAGTGAATTAAATCCAATTAATGAAGCCCTTGATCCTGAAAAACATAACTGTATTGATACTACGAGTACTGACGATGAGCAATTAGATGGTACAATTGCAAAAGTCTATCAAAAAGGCTATTGGTTTGCTGAAACTGGCGAAATAGTCAGACCAGCAACTGTTAGTGTTTACAAAAAAGATTTGTAAACTTATATAATCTAATCTTTGGACATAATTTTATGCTAATCTTCGGGCGTAACTTCATATAGAAATTTTCTATATGTTATTAAATTAAAATCAAAATAAATATATATATAAAGAGGTAAAAATTTATGGGAAAAATTATTGGTATTGACCTTGGAACTACAAATTCATGTGTCGCTGTTATGGAAGGTGGTGAACCTACCGTTATTACAAACTCAGAAGGAAGTAGAACTACACCTTCTGTCGTTGGATTTACAAAAGATGGTGAAAGACTAGTTGGTCAGGTTGCAAAGCGTCAAGCCGTTGCAAATCCTGAAAATACAATTCGTTCAATTAAAAGTAAAATGGGTGAAAATGTAACTGTTACAGCAGGTGGTAAAACTTATACTCCACCTGAAATTTCAGCCATGATACTTTCAAAATTAAAAGCCGATGCTGAAAAGTATTTAGGTGAGCCTGTTACTGAAGCCGTTATTACTGTTCCTGCTTACTTTAACGATTCACAAAGACAAGCCACAAAAGATGCTGGTAAAATTGCAGGTCTTGATGTAAAGAGAATTATTAACGAACCAACTGCTGCATCTCTAGCATATGGACTTGATAAAGCTAAAGATGAAAGTGACCAAAAAATTCTTGTTTATGACCTTGGTGGTGGTACTTTTGATATCTCAGTACTTGAAATTGCAGATGGAGTATTTCAGGTTCTTGCAACTGGTGGTAACACTCATCTTGGTGGTGATAACTTTGACCAAAAAATTATGGACTACTTAGTAGACGAGTTCAAAAAGAGTGATGGCATTGACCTATCAAAAGATAAAATGGCTATGCAAAGACTTAAAGAAGCCTCTGAAAAGACAAAAATTGAACTTTCATCACTTACACAAAGTACTGTCTCTCTTCCTTTCATTTCAGCTGATAGTAATGGTCCAAAACACCTTGAAATTAATATCACTCGTGCAAAATTTGAAAGTATGATTGAAGATTATATCAATGAAACTATTGACTTAACTAAGAAAGCCCTCGCTGATGCAAAATTAACAGTTAACGATATTTCTAAAATAATAATGGTCGGTGGTTCTACTAGAATTCCACTTGTTATTGAAAAAGTTAAAAACTATATTGGAAAACAA
Source organism: uncultured Clostridia bacterium (assembly GCA_944382715.1). GTDB lineage: Bacteria > Bacillota > Clostridia > Christensenellales > UBA1242 > RGIG1681. Next base: position 26,578 of record CALWNC010000012.1, on the reverse strand, counting down.
CCATTTACTGGTATTAACCCTGATGAATGCGTAGCAGTTGGTGCTGCCATTCAAGCTGGTGTTCTTGCTGGTGATGTTAAAGATGTTCTTTTACTTGATGTAACTCCACTATCACTTGGTATTGAAACAATGGGTGGTGTATTTACAAAACTTATTGAAAAGAATACAACTATTCCTACATCAAAGACACAAGTATTCTCAACGGCAGCCGACAATCAGCCAGCAGTAGATATTCATGTTCTTCAAGGTGAAAGAGAATTTGCCGCTGACAACAAAACCCTTGGAAGATTTGAACTTTCAGGTATTGCTCCAGCTCCAAGAGGTGTTCCTCAAATTGAAGTTAAATTTGATATTGATGCCAATGGTATTGTTCATGTTACAGCAAAAGACCTTGGGACTGGAAAATCTCAGGACATTACAATCACTGCATCTTCAAACCTTTCTGAAGCAGATATTGACAAAGCTATAAAAGATGCTGAAAAATACGCAGAAGAAGATAAGAAGAGAAAAGAGGTAGTTGACGCTAAAAATAGTTTGGATCAAATGATTGCAAGCATTGAAAAGGTTTTAAGAGAAAGTGGCGACAAAATTTCTGAAGAAGATAAAACTAAACTTGAAGAGGCTACAAATAAAGCTAAAGAAACCTTAAAGACAGCAAATGATTCAGAAACACTCAAAAATGAGCTTGAATCTCTTACAAAAGTTTCAAATGAAATCTTCACTAAACTCTATCAAAATTCAAATCCAACTGGAACCACAACTGATAATGGTACTGGTTCTGGAAATGGTTCAACAGACCCTAACGACTTTGGAGATTTCACAACAAAATAAAAATAAATAATTTATCAAGATAGCAAGAACACTTGCTATCTTGAATTTTAAGGAAAAATATGGCAAAGAATTATTATGATATTTTAGGAGTTAGTAAGACAGCTTCTGATGAAGAAATAAAAAAAGCTTATCGAAGCCTTGCTAAAAAATATCACCCAGATTTAAATCCGGGAAATAGTGAAGCTGCAGAAAAGTTAAAAGAAGTAAATGAAGCATATAGTGTTCTTTCTGATCCTACCAAAAAGAAAAACTATGATACTTACGGTAATGAAAATGGTCCTCAAGGATTTAGTGGAGGAGAAAGTGGCTTTTCTGGCTTTTCAAATTTTGGTGGATTTGAAGATTTTGGAGATATTTTTAGCAATCTTTTTGGTGGTTCTTTTGGAGGGGGAAGAAGATCCAAAGCCCAAACTGCAAGTCAGCCAATGCAAGGCAATGACATTCAAGTTAAAATTAAACTTACTTTTGAAGAAGCAGCATTTGGTACGAAAAAAAATATTAATTTAACAAGAAGTGAAACATGTAAAAGCTGTGGTGGAACTGGAGCTAGAAATGGCTCATTTGAAACTTGTTCAAGATGTAACGGAACTGGTAGTATTAGGCAAACCCAAAGAACTCCATTTGGTCAAGTTGTAACAGAGGGAGTTTGTCCAGATTGTAGTGGAAAAGGTAAAAAAATTAAAGAAAAATGCCCAAATTGTAATGGAATAGGAACTAATAGAGTCAATAGAAATATTGAACTTAACATTCCAGGTGGTATTGCTAATGACCAAGTTCTTACTCTTCGTGAGCAGGGCGAAGCCGGTAAAAATGGTGGACCTGCAGGTGATATCTTAATCTTAATTCAAGTTGAACCTCATAGGGTTTTAAAGAGAGAAGGTTTTGATGTTTTTCTAGATGTACCAATTTCATTTACTGAGGCTCTTCTTGGTGCAAAAATCAAGATTCCTGGCATAAATGAAACTTTAGAATTAAATGTCCCTGAGCTTACTCAAACTGGTACTATTCTTAAAATTTCAGGCAAAGGTACAAAGGTTCTAAACAAAAATGCCTATGGTGATTTGTTTGCTAAAGTTAATGTTGAGATGCCTAAATCTCTTTCCCGTAAAGAGAAAGAACTTGTTAAAAATCTTGATGATAGTATTGGTAAATCACAATATCCAAAGAAAAAAGCTTTTAACGATAAATTATAAAAAGTGTCCTCTTTTAGAGGGCATTTTTTATTTTTAAATTCTATTAGATTTCCTCAAATATAAATTAAAATTTAGCTTATTATCTCAAAAAACAAATTTAAAATTATCCTTTACCAATAAAACAAGTTTAGATTGACAGATAATTAATTTTATTTATAATATTATCCTATGAAAGAAAAAAGATATTTTTATAGTGGAAAAATTTTTTTAGATAATCCAATTGAACTTGATAGTGAAGAATCTCATCATTTAATCAATGTAATGAGAACTAATATTGGTGATAATGTCTGTCTATTTAATGGTGATGGAAATAATTATTTTGGAAAAGTAACAGAAATTTCTAAAAAGGCAGTGAAAGTTTTAGTAAATCAATTAAAGCCATCAAATTGTGAACCTAATATTAATTTAGATGTTTATCAAGCGCTTGCAAAAGGTGATAAGCTAAGTCTTATTATGCAAAAAATTACGGAACTAGGAGCGAGTAAGTTTATACTTTTTGAAAGCAAATATTGCGATGTAAAGGCAAATACAAATAAACGCGAAAGAATGGATAAAGTTTCTATTTCAGCAGCCAAGCAGTGTGGCAGGTCGTCCATTGTTTTGAGCTGTGGCATATTAAATATAAGTGAAATCTGTGAAAAAATTAAGAGCTACGACAAATTTTTTGTTGCATATGAAATGGCAGATGGTAAAAGTTTATTTGAATGTCTAAAAACAAGCAATAAACTTAATAACATCGCTTTAATGATTGGCGCTGAAGGTGGATTTTCAGCTGATGAAATTGAGAAACTTAAAGATGCTGGTGCAGAAATTGTAACGCTTGGACGCAGAATACTAAGAACTGAAACTGCCTCAATAGCAGGTACTGCACTTATTATGCAGATGTTAGATAATGGGGAAAACAAATGAAAAATATTTCTATAATTACGCTTGGCTGTAAAGTTAATCAGGTTGAAAGTGAAAAAATTGCAGAGGAGCTTGAAAATTCAGGTTATAATGTGTCAATGGGATTGGGTCTTAGTGACATTTATATTATCAATACTTGTGCAGTAACAAATGAGGCTGAGAGAAAATCAAGAAACATAATTACTAAAATTTTAAAGCTAAATGAAAATGCATCAATTTATGTTTGTGGTTGCTCTTCTGAGAACAATCCAGAAAACTTTAAAAAAAGCTCTAATGTAAAAAAAATAATTGGTACAAAAGATAAGTTAAAATTAGTTGATGCCATAAAAAGCGATGATAGCGAATATGATAAAAATTCACAATTATCTCACCTAGAAACACGCGTGTCTACGAGAACTAGAGCCGACCTTTTTGTACAAAATGGTTGTAATAATTTTTGTAGTTATTGTCTTATTCCTTATGTTAGAGGTAGGGAAGTAAGCTTCCCAATTAATGAAATTGAAAAAGAACTTAGAATTTTGGAGCATTTTTCAAAAGAAATTGTTATAACAGGAATTAACTTATCTGCTTATGGAAAAGATATTGAAGGCAGTGATGGTCTTATTGAAATAGCAAGGCTTTTTAAAAATAGCCCGTCTAGATTTAGATTTAGCTCTCTTGAAGTAAATGTTATTACGGAAAAGTTTTTGCAAGAACTTCAGAGCTATAATAATTTTTGTGATCACTTTCATTTAAGCCTGCAGAGTGGAAGTAATAATACATTAAAGTTTATGAATAGACATTACACAAAAGAAAAATACTTAGAAAGTGTAAACTTAATTCGTAAATATTTTCCCAATGCTGGAATAACTACAGATATTATTATAGGATTTCCAACTGAAACAGAATTAGACTTTGAAGAGTCATTAGAATTTGTAAAGAAAGTTAACTTTTCTGAAATGCACATTTTTCCATATTCCAAAAGGAAAGGAACAGTTGCAGAAAAACTAAAAAATGTTGCAACAAATATTCCTCAAAGAATTGAAAAAATGACGACACTTGCACTTGAAAATAAGAGGAAATTTATCGAATCAAACATAGGAAAAGTACACGAGGTTATTATAGAAAATCAAAAAGAGGGTTACTATTTGGCACACACAAAAAATTACATTTTGTGCTATATAAAGGCAGAAAATTTAAATTCAAATGATAAGCTCAATGTCATCATTAAACAAACATATGCAGATGGTGCCATTGCAGAAATTTGTCAATAAATTTTTAAAAAAACGCGAGAAAAATATTGACATAAATGTTAAATTACAATATAATAAATGGTAATGAATGTTAGAGGGGGTGAAAATAAGAAATGACAACTGTTAAAGTTGGCGAAAACGAAAGTTTAGATAGTGCTCTTAAAAGATGGAAAAGAAAGTGTCAAAAAGATGGCATTATTGGTGACATTCGTAAAAAGGAAGCTTATGTAAAACCTTCTGTAGCTAGAAAACTTAAAAGTGAAGCAGCTAGAAAAAGAGCAAGAAAAGGTTAATAAATTAAAAACATTTTTTGTTTAATATTATTAAAATTAATTAAAAGAACTCTATCTATATTGATAAAGTTCTTTTTTTACATATTTTGAAGTACACTTGTTTGCAAGTTTTGTTTTATTTTAAAACAATTTGTCGAATTTTATAATTATACACAATTTGAATTTTTATTGTGCTAAAATCTTCTTAGTATTTTAAGGAGAATTTTTTTATGACCAATAACACATTAAAATTAATGGCTCAAAAAGCCAAAAAAAGACTTAGTAGTGCAGGGCATACTATCCCTACGAACAGTGAAAAAGTTACAAAAGCTTATTTATCACAGCAAACTTACGCAATTGTAGCCAACAGACAATCAATAGAAGATGACCCTCTTTTTGAAAAAGTAAAGAAAATTATGCAGAAAGGTGATATCACTAATCCACTTGCAGAACTTACTGACTATTCAGTTTTTAATAATCTTTCAAGTGCTGACCGTGAAAAATATATTATTGATATCTCAAAAAGATACAATAAAATTCGCGATTATTTTTTGGCAAATCCATACTAAACGACTTATGGTGCAAATGCACCATTTTTTTTATCGCTTTCAAAATGTTTTGAAAAAAATCAAGTATGTGATAAAATATTTTGGAAAGGATTTATTATGGAAGAAAGTGTTATTTTAAGAAACTTAAATGATGAACAAAAACTACCAGCTTCAATTTTAGATGGAGCAATTTTAGTTACAGCAGGTGCTGGAAGTGGAAAGACGAGAATGTTAACTCACAGAATTGCACATATGGTCAGTGAACTTAAAGTAAGTCCTCTAAACATACTAGCGATTACCTTTACAAATAAAGCAGCTAATGAAATGAAAGAGCGTCTCTCTAAAATGATAGAGGGTGCTGATTATATGTGGGTTTGTACATTTCACTCAATGTGCTCTAGAATTTTAAGATACAATATTGATAGTCTAGGATTTACAAAGAGTTTTTCTATATATGGTGACACGGAAAAATCAAGAATTATAAAAAGAGTTATGGAAAGTGTAAAATCCGATATTAATGCAGAAACATACGCCTGGCACATTTCAAATGCAAAAAATAATCTCTTATCTCCTGAAAAGTACTCTAAATATATTAAAGATCCCAAAAAGTGCTTTGCAATTACAAAGGTTTATCAAGATTATGAAGCAGAATTATTTAAGGCAAATGCTCTTGATTTTGATGACTTAATTGTCAAGACTTATGAACTTTTTACAAAATTTCCCGAAGTACTTGAAATGTATCAAAATAAATTTAAATACATTTTCGTAGATGAATTCCAAGATACTAATACTGCTCAATATGAACTCGTTAAATTGCTTGCAGGTAAGTATAAAAATATTCTCGCAGTTGGAGATGAAGATCAGTGCATTTATTCATGGAGAGGAGCTCAAGTTGAAAATGTAAAACGATTTACAAAGGATTTTCCTGACTGTAAAATATTTAAATTAGAGCAAAATTACAGATCAACAAAAAAAATTATAGATGTTGCAAACAAACTAATAAAAAATAACAAAAATAGAATAGAAAAAAATCTCTGGACGGCAAATGATGACGGCACAGATATTCAAATTAATCAGCCTTATTGCGATATTGATGAAGCAGAACTTATTGCAGAAAAGATAGAGCAATTAGTATCTCACGGACTTGCTAAATACTCTGACTTTGCAATACTACTTAGAGTAAACTCTCAGTCAAGAGTTATAGAAGAAAAACTTTTAAATTATAATATTCCATATAAAATTTATGGTGGCTTTAAATTTTTTGAACGTAAAGAAATTAAAGACACAACTGCTTACCTTTACCTTTTAGCAAATCCAAACGACACAGAAGCTACAAATCGTATGTTACAATTTCCCAAAAAGGGAATAGGCGACATTTCAATCTCCCTTATTCGTCAAAAAGCAGAAGAGTATGGTGTCAGCGAAATGGAAATAATTTGCAACGCAGAAAAATATCAAATTTCAGGTTCACTTAAAACAAAATTGGACAAAATTAAGGAAACATTTGATGAATTAAGTAAACTAAAAGAAAGTTTATCTCTTGAAGAATTCGTGGTAACAGTAATTGAAAAAGTTGGAATAAAAGAGGCTATTGGCAATAAAAATGAGGACGATTTAAATAAACAATTAAATGTTGATGATTTAGTTAAATCCGTTGCAGAATATGCAAGTGCAAATGAAGATGCTACAATTGAAGACTTTTTGCAATCCGTTACTTTAATGAGAGATATTGACTCAATGAATGATAATGAAAATTTTGTTACAATGCTAACCGTTCACAGTGCAAAAGGTCTTGAATTTGATACAGTTTTTATGCCAGGACTTAATGATGGATTATTTCCACTTTCACGCTCTATTAATAGTGGTGACCCAAATGAACTTGAAGAAGAAAGACGACTTATGTATGTTGGAGTCACTAGGGCAAAACGAAGACTTTTTCTATCAAGACCTAAACTAAAGTATAACTATGAAACGCGAAGAAGTGAAAATACACTAATATCTCGATTTTTAACTGAAATGTTTGATAATTTAAAGACAAAATCGACCATCACTAATGGTGAAATTAATAGGTTAAATGTGTATGATAATAATATTAATAATTTCTTATTGAATAATAAAAAACAAGAGAGTCTTGACCACATGATGAGTACTCATATAAATGTTGTTAATGTTTCAAATACCACAACAACTTCTAGTTCAAATACTATAGGAACTATAAATGCAAGTGAATACTCCAAATACAAAAAGGGAACACTTGTAATGCACAATCATTTTGGTAAGGGAGTAGTTACCGTAGGTGTAACGGATTTCGCAAGTGCCTTTGTAACCATAAACTTTGAAACCGTTGGGATAAAAACATTATCTCTTAAGTATGCTAAACTTGAAATCATTGATTAACTTTCGTTAATAAATAAATTTATAAAATTTTATTTTATGTGGAGAAAATATGGAAGAAATTGAAAAACAAAAATTAATTGATGAGATGAAAGTCTTAACTGAAAAGATAAATAAAGCAAGCTATAACTACTATGTACTTGATAATCCAACAATCTCAGATAAAGAATGGGACGAAATGTATTATAGACTTTTAGAAATTGAAAAACTAACTGGAATTATTTTGCCAAATTCCCCATCGCAAAAGGTAGGAGGGGAAACTCTCGAGAAATTTCAAAAAGTAACACATTCTCACAAGCTTTATTCGCTTGCAAAAGCTCAATCAATGTCAGAAATAATAGATTGGAATACTCGCAATCAAAACATATATTCATTCAAAGAGGAATTTTCAGTTGAATATAAATTTGATGGTCTATCTCTTTGCATTACTTATAATGACGGGAAACTTGTTAGAGCTGCAACTAGGGGAAATGGTGAGATTGGGGAAGATGTAACAGAGCAAGTTAAAACCATTCGAACAGTTCCACTAAATATTGATTTTAAAGGCGAAATTGACATTCAGGGCGAAGGAATTATTAAACTCAGTGAACTTGAAAGGTATAACAAAAACTCAGATGAGAAACTTAAAAATGCCAGAAATGCAGTGGCTGGTGCCATAAGAAATCTAGACCCAAAAATTACAGCCAAAAGAAATCTTGATTTTTTTGCTTACAATGTCAACTACTGTCCAGACCACAATTTTAAATCTCAAACTGAGATTTGTGATTTTCTTAAAAATCAGGGATTTTTGGTTGGTGACTTCTTTAAAATTGCCAGTAGCATTAGTGAAATCGAAACTTTAATTACAGAAGTGGAGAAAAATAGAAATAGCTTGGATTTTTTAATTGATGGACTAGTTATAAAAGTAAATGACACATCTGTTAGAGAAAATCTTGGTTTTACTGAAAAGACACCAAGGTGGGCTGTGGCTTACAAATTTGAGGCAGAAGAAACTTCCACAATACTTAATGATATAACATTTCAAGTGGGTAGAACGGGTAAAATTACGCCTGTGGCAGAGCTTGAACCAACAGAACTTTGTGGTGTTACAATTAAACGAGCAACATTAAATAACTACAATGACATTCTCAGAAAAAAAGTTAAAATTGGTGATAGGGTTTTTATTAGAAGAAGTAACGATGTTATTCCTGAAATATTATCAGTAGCAGAAACCTATGACACCTCAAAAAGTATTGAGAAACCTAGAAATTGTCCATGTTGTGGTGCCGTTTTATTGGATACTGGAACGGAGATATATTGTCCAAATCATCTTGGTTGTAGAACTCAAATAGTACTAAAATTAACAAACTTTGCAAGTCGAAATGCAATGAATATTGAAGGACTTTCCAAAAAGACTTTTGAACAACTTTACGATAAATTTAATTTAAAATCATTTAGTGACATTTATAAACTTACACCTGAAAAATTACTTGGTTTAGACGGGTTTAAAGATAAAAAGATAACAAATGTCTTAAATAGTATTAGGCAAAGTAAAAATGTAAAGCTTCCAAATTTTATCTTTGCACTTGGAATTGACGGAGTAGGCATTAAAACTGCAAAACAACTTTCAAAAGTGTATAAAAATCTTGACAATTTAATGTCAGCAAGCATAGAAAATTTAATGGAAGTTGACGATATTGCAGAGATTATGGCTACAGATATTTATCATTATTTTCACGATGACTACTTTATAAGTGAGATAAGAGAACTTACTAACAATTTTATAACCATAGAAAACGAAAGTGAAGTTAGTTCGTCTGGTTATTTTTATGGTAAAAAAGTTGTTCTAACTGGAACTTTAACAAATTTTTCAAGAAATGATGCAGAAAAAATCATTGAATCTCAGGGTGGAATGACTTCTAGTAGTGTTTCTGGTTCAACCAATATTTTGCTGGTTGGTGATAATCCCGGTAGTAAGTTTGATAAGGCAAAAAAATTGGGCATTCAAATCATGTATGAAGAAGAATTTTTAAAATTAATTTAAAATTTTAAAATTTTTTATAAAAAGTATTTGTTTTTTTATATTTTTGTGCTAAAATGTTATCATACGAAAAAAGGAGCTGATATTATGTCTTGGTTAAATCCACCTATTGAAGAACTTATTGAAAAAGCAGGAAATAAATACATTCTTTGTACACTTATTTCTAAAAGAGCAAAAGAATTACTTAGAAGTAAGGAAGAATTTTTTAAAGCTAATCAAAAAATTAAGCCAATTGAATATGCTAGCAAAGAATTCTATGAGGATGTTTACACAATTTCAAAAAGGACAAGTGAAGAAGAATAGTTTTTACATAAGTTAGTATAGGTTTTTATACTAACTTTTTTGTTTATGAGGTTAACTTCTATGATAATAGCAAGAGTAATTGTTGATATAGCTAGTAGCCTAGTCGATAAGATTTTCGACTATATTTTACCAAATAATGATTTTTGTGTGGGACAAAGGGTGTTAGTTCCTTTTGGAAAGATTTCAAAAGAAGGATATATCATAGAAATAACTGACCATAGTGAAGTTGATACCAACAAACTAAAGAGCGTTATAAATGCACTTGAACCATTTCCAGTAATACTTAAAGAACAATTAGAGCTTGCTAAATTTTTAAAAAGTGAATTCCACATTGGCTTAGCAGATGCAATAAGATTATTTTTACCGACAGAAATGAGAGGTTCAAAAGTTAAGGAATTAGTTAAAGTTGAATGCTTTATTCAAGATGAAAATTCAGCTAAACTCTATCTTCAGAGTGTTAGAAAAAATGCCACAAGTGTTATTGGTATTATTAATTATCTGTTAAATGTCGGTTCGGCACTATACTCTGAACTCGGTAAAAAATTTAATAATAACTCACTTAGAAAGCTTATTCAAGATAAAATTATTACAACTAAAGAAATAATACTTAGAAGAAAACCATATATTGAAGTGTCTAACTTGCCAAAAAAAGATATTCTACTTACACCTACACAAGAAAATGTTGTGAATAAAATTTTAGCAGAAAAAAGGGTCTTTCTATTACACGGTGTAACTGGAAGTGGAAAGACTGAAGTTTATATGCACGCAATGCAAAAAATCTTAGAAAGTGGAAGAACGGGGATTATGTTAGTTCCTGAAATTTCTCTAACACCACAAGTACTTATGAATTTTAGGTCAAGATTTGGAGAAAGAGTGGCAATTTTGCATTCAGGACTTTCAAAGGGTGAAAGATTTGACGAATGGCAAAGGATACTGTTTGGAGAAGCACAAATTGTTGTTGGTGCAAGGTCTGCAATTTTTGCACCACTTCAAAATATTGGCTTAATTGTGATAGACGAAGAACACGATTCTTCTTATAATAGTGACTCAAATCCTAGATATAACACTATTGAAGTTGCTACTTTCAGAGCAAAAATTTCTAATGCATCACTTGTTTTAGGCAGTGCAACTCCAAGTTTAGTCAGCTACCACAATGCAATGACTGGTAAATATCAACTTCTTGAAATGAAAGAGAGAATAAATAAAAGAGAACTTCCACCCCTTAAAATTATTGATATGGGCAATGAAGTTAGGAATGGAAATACAAGTGTTTTTTCTAGTGCACTAAAAGAGGCAATTGAAAAGACTATTAACGAACATAATCAGGCAATGCTCTTTATTAATAGACGCGGATATAGTTCTTTTTTAATGTGCAAAAAATGCGGATTTGTTGCAAAATGTCAAGACTGTGATGTTTCACTAGTGTGGCACAAACTTGAAAACGCTTTAAAGTGTCATTATTGTGGTAATAGGTATAAAGTTTTTACTCAGTGCCCAGTTTGTGGCAATGAAAATCTTTCTAGTGGGTCAGTGGGCACAGAAAAAGTTGTTTTAGAATTAAAATCTCTTTTCCCAAATGTAGCTGTGGGTCGAATGGATAACGATACCACCAAAACAAAAGATTCTCACTTAAAAATTCTCTCTGATTTCAGAAGTGGTAAAACTCAAATTTTGGTTGGAACTCAAATGATAGCAAAAGGTCACGATTTCCCAAGTGTGACATTGGTTGGAATAATTGATGCCGATGTAAGTTTATATCAATCATCTTACACTGCATGTGAGCAAACATTTCAGCTAATCACACAAGTTGCAGGTCGTGCGGGAAGAGCAGATAAAACGGGTGAGATTTATCTTCAAACCTATGTACCAAGACACTATGTATATAAACTTGCATCTTACTATGATTATCCAGCCTTTTATAAAAAAGAAATTAATCTTAGACAAACCACAATGTATCCACCTTTCACCAAAATTTTTAGAATTTTAATAACTTCTGAAGATGAAAATCTTGCAAAAGATGTTACAAAGGTGTATTATGAAAGGGTTAAACAATTACAGCAGGAATATAATTCAGAATTTGTCTATCTTGGTGTAATGAAATCACCAATTGGTAGAATTCAAAATAAGTTTAGACTTCAAGTGTTAATGAGAATTAAACTTGATAATGAAAAACAAATTACCAATCAACTTTTTAATATAGCAGATAATGTAAAACAGAATGGTGTGACTATATTTGTGGAAATTAACCCTCAAAATCTAAGTTAGACTACAAGTATTAATAAAATGATGTTACAGGAGAATTTATGGCAATAAGAAATATTTTAAAAGAAGATGATGAAACTTTAAGAAAGATTTCAAAGCCCGTAATAGACTTTGACGAAAGGCTTTGGTTGCTTTTAGATGATATGAAAGAAACAATGTATAAAAAAGAAGGTGCAGGCTTATCAGCTGTTCAAGTAGGCGTATTAAAAAGAGCATTTGTTATGCACGCTGGCAAAGAGTTTAGAGAATGCATTAATCCCAAATTAATTAAGCAGGAGGGAGAAAATAAAATCAAAATTGAAGGCTGTCTTTCTGTTCCGGGAAAATGTGGACTTGTAAACAGACCTGAAAAGGTTTGGGTAGAGTATCAAGATAGAAATGGCAACAAGATATCAAAAAAATTCACTGGATTTGAAGCAAAATGTTTCTGCCACGAATATGATCATCTTGATGGAATTTTATACATTGACAAGGCGACTAAAATATTCAATGATAGAGATGAATATAATCGTGAAAAAAAGAATTTAGAAAAAGAGAATAAACAAAAAAAGAATAATTAATCATGGAGAATTTATGAAAATAGTATTTTTAGGAACCCCAGAGTTTGCAGTTAAATCATTAGAATTACTTTTAAAATCAAAACATGAGATTGTTGCAGTTGTCTCTCAACCTGATAAACCATCTGAAAGAGGAAATAAAATTGTCTTTTCACCCGTTAAAGAGTTTGCTCTAAAGCACAATTTAAAACTATTTCAGTTTCCTAAAATTTCTCGTGACGGGGTTGAGGATTTAAAATCTCTTTCTCCTGATATTATGGTTACCGTTGCATATGGTCAAATTCTAAGCCAAGAAGTTTTAAACATTGCAAAATTTGGAGTTATTAATGTTCATGCTTCATTACTTCCAAAATATCGTGGAGCATCTCCAATTCAAACTGCAATTTTAAATGGTGACACTGAAACTGGCGTTACAATAATGCAAACAGAAATTGGTCTTGATACAGGAGATATTATCTTGCAAACCAAGACAAAAATTAATGAAAATGAAACTTATGGTGAACTTTCTGATAGATTATCAGATATTGGAGCTAAGCTTTTATTAGAAGCTCTTGAAAAATTCGAAACCGATACAGTAACATTCACAAAGCAAAAACAAATTTATGCAACAACTACTAAAAAAGTAGAAAAAGATGACTGTGTGATTAACTGGGAAAAATCTACCAGAGAAATAAAAAATTTAATTCATGCTGCGAACCCAAATCCAATTGCACGTACTCTTTTTGGGCAAGAGGCAGTTAAAATTTATAGAGCTAGAGAAATGGATTTTGAACTAAATGATGAATGTCAAAAACTTTCTCCGGGTACAATTTTGCCTGTATCTTCTAGCAAACATGGCGTTTATGTAAGAACGGGTGACGGTGGAATAGAAATAGTGGAAATGCAACTTCCGGGTGGAAAAATATTACAAGCAAAAACTCTAATGAATGGTAGAAAAATTAATGCATACGACTGCTTTAAGTCTATTATCACTATATCTCAAAAATAATATTTGTCTAAAATTTTAAACTTTATTTGAGGAACTTATGAAAATAATCTATGACTTATCTCTTAAAGAACTTAAAGAAGAACTTGAAAATCTAATTCAAAAAATGCCCAGATTTAGAGCTGGACAAATTTTTGCATGGTTAAATGATTACAAGCAGTTTGATGAAATGACAAATATTCCAACAGAATTAAGAGAGTTACTCAAGGAAAAATATATTGACCAACCAGTTAAAATTGAAAAAGAGTTTATAAGTAAAGACGGTACGCGTAAATATTTATTTTCTCTTTCAGATGGCAATACTGTTGAAGGCGTATTAATGGAATATAAATATGGCAATACCCTTTGTATTTCAACTCAATGTGGTTGTCGTATGGGCTGTGCGTTTTGTGCAACGGGTATTGATGGACTTGCACGAAATCTAACGGCTGGTGAAATGCTTGCAGAAATTTTAGTAGTTAATAGACATATTGGTGGAACAAAGGCTGACAGAAAAATTACAAATGTTGTATTAATGGGATGTGGAGAACCTTTAGACAACTACGACAATGTGGTTAAGTTTATTAGACTAGTTTCAGATAAGGAGGGATTTAACTTATCCCAGCGTAATATTTCACTTTCTACTTGTGGACTTGCAGACAATATAAAAAGACTAGCTGATGAAAATCTTGCAATTACCCTAACTATTTCACTACATGCAACTACTGATGAAAAACGAAAAAAAATTATGAAAATTGCAAATGCCTACTCTCTAAAAGAATTGTTTTTTGCAATTAAGTACTACTTTGAAAAGACAAAAAGAAGAATTGTTTTTGAGTATATTGAACTAGATATTAATACAAATAAAGAAGATGCCGAAAGAATAAAAGAACTTTGTAAAGGTCTTTCATATCACATGAATTTAATTCCAATTAACACGACCCCTCATAGTGAAAAAGAAAATCCTGCACTAAAACCAGCAAGTAAGCAAAAGGCAAGTGAGTTTTGGGAAAATTTAAAAGAACTTGGAATATCTGCAACCACTAGAAGAACTCTTGGAAGTGATATAGCAGGTGCTTGTGGTCAACTTCGTAGGTCTACAATATTAAACCAAGATAAATAAAAAGGAGAAACAAAATGAAAAATAGAGTAATTAGAGTCTCGCCATCAATAATTGCCACAAACTATAAAAATAACGAAACATTATTACAATCACTTGAAAAGATTGAAAAGGCAGGTGCAAACTGCGTTCATTTAGATATTATGGACGGAAAATTTGTACCAAATACTACTTTTGATTATACATTTGTAGATAAAATTCGTGACAAGACTAACTTACTTCTCGATGTTCATTTAATGGTTCAAAGACCAGAAGAAGTTATAGATAAATATGCTAAGGCTGGTGCAGACATAATATCCGTTCACTATGAAGCATGTAAAGATGTTTATTCTGCTTTAAAAAAGATTAAAACTAAAAATATAGTTGCAGGTCTTGCTATTAATCCTGAAACTCCTGTACTTAAAATTAAAGACATTTTGGAAAGTGGTCTTGTTGACCTAGTTCTTGTTATGAGTGTTCACCCGGGTGCTTCAGGTCAAAGCTTTATTCCCGGAATGGCTGAAAAGGTTGCAGAAGTCCGTGAACTAAGTAGGAAAGTATTTATAGAAATAGACGGGGGCGTTAATACTAAAAATGCAAAAATGTTAAGGGCAATGGGTGTAAACATAATTGTTAGTGGTTCATGTATATTTAACTCAAAAAATATGAAGAAAACCATTAATCAATTAAAGGGAAAAGGATTACTTTATCATATTCGTGAATTTCTTGACATATAATTATTTTTTCAAAAACATTATCACACTAATTTTTACCTCACATATAATGCAGTATTGGAGGTATGATTTATGACAATAATTTGTATTAAGGCACCAAAAGTTCTGGGAGGATTTTTAAAACTATTTACTAGAAATAAGGATAAAAAAGTTTAAGAGTAACAAAAAAGGACATCAAATACTTGATGTCTTTTTTATTTTAATAACTATTTTTATGAATAATAAAAAAACCTAGAATTTTCTAGGAATTTTTTATTATTTGTCCTTTTTAGAACCTTTTAAACACTTTGAACAAACATAAGCAGTTTGAACTCTGCCATCAACTTCAATTCTTGTTCTGTGAATATTTGGTCTAAAAACTCTTTTTGTTATATTTAATGCGTGGCTACGAGAATTTCCTGCAACAGCGCCTTTTCCGCAAATACTACAAACACGACTCATAATAAACCTCCTCGGCAAAACTTTTAATAAATACCTTGTATATGATAGCACAAGTTTTTTAAATTTGCAAGTATTTATCAAAATAATTTAAAAAATAATAATCTTTTTTTTAATTCTTTGATTAAAGTGTTGATTTTTAATTCAAAATGTTTTATTATAATGATAAGTTTGCAAAAAGAAATGCAGATTAATTTAAGGAGAACGATATGGCAGTTAACACGGTCAATTCTTATGGAAAAATATCAGTTACTAATGACTCAATAGCACTCATTGTTGCACACTCTGCACTTGATGTTTACGGTGTTGTTGACCTTGTTACTAATAAATTTTCAGATTCGCTAAGAGAGCTTTTCAGAAAAAAATATAAGCCTCGTGGCATAAAAATAAAAACTATCAATGACAGAATTACCATTGACCTTCAAATAATCCTTAAATATGGTGTTAGCATAAACGCAGTAGCAGAGTCTGTAAGAAGACTTGTAAAATATAATGTAGAACAGTTTACTGGAATGATTGTTGACACGGTAAATATAAATGTTGTTGGAGTTAAAGTTTAAAGCAAAACTGGGTTTTGCCTTTTTTTGCTGTCTTTACTCCATTTATATATTGAACTTTTAGGAGATAAATAAAGTGGAAAAATCGATAACCGGAGCAATGCTCAGAAAAATGGTAGTTTCTGGTGCAAATTACCTTGAAGAAAATAAAGAGTATGTTAATTCATTAAATGTATTCCCAGTTCCAGATGGCGATACTGGTACAAATATGTCACTTACAATGAAATCAGCTGTAAAAGAAATTAATATGTGCACAAGCAATAATATGGAACAGATTTGCGATGCAATCAGCAAGGGTGCACTTAAAGGAGCTAGAGGGAATTCTGGTGTAATCCTTTCACAGATTTTGAAGGGTTTAACATCATCATTTAATAAATTAAAAGAAATAAAAACAATGGACTTTGCAAATGCACTTATTGAGGGTGCTAATGTTGCATATAAAGCAGTAACAAAACCAAAAGAAGGTACAATTTTAACAGTTATTCGTGCAATGGCTGACTCATCAATTAAAATAGCAAAAAAAGAAAGTGAAATGTCAACCTTTTTAAAACAAGTTATTGACATTGGTGAGGAAGCTTTATCAATGACACCTGAACTTTTACCAGTTCTAAAAAAAGCGGGGGTTGTCGATGCTGGTGGTAGAGGATTATTAATAATATTAAATGGTTTCTTAAAAATTGCTTCGGGAGATGAAAGTGAACTAAAACTTCAATCAGAAACTGATAAAATTTCAGCGGGAGCAGGTTCACCTCTTGCAAGTGCAAATGCACAATTTGTTAACCCAGAAGTTGTTGACTATAATAGTTTAGCTGACATTGAATTTGCATATTGTACTGAATTTTTCATTATAAATATTAATAAAAAAACAACAATTGCAGATATTGACAAATTGCGTGAAAAACTTATGGAAATTGGCGACTGCGTTATTTGTATAGGCGATCTATCACTTGTTAAGGTACACGTTCATACAAATACTCCAAATAAAGCTCTTGGCTATGCTCTTGAACTTGGTGAATTAAACGGCGTTAAAATTGAAAATATGCTTGAGCAATTTAGAGCATTAAAAGTTAAAAACAATCAAGAAGAACTTAAAAAGATTGGTATTGTATCTGTTTGTGCAGGTGAAGGACTTGCTAATTTATTTAAGGATTTAAATGTTGACTATGTTATTGAAGGTGGTCAGACAATGAATCCTAGTGCAGAGGATATTGCACAAGCATGTGATAATGTTCCAGCTGAAAATATCTTTGTTTTGCCAAACAACAAAAATATTATTTTGGCTGCAGAACTTGCAAATGACCTTTCTAAGCGTAATGTTTTTGTTCTTCCAACGACTTCAATACCTCAAGGTATTTCGGCAGCAATAAGAATTGACCCTGAACTTTCTATAGAAGAAAATAAATCTAATGTTGATGAAACTATCAAGGGAGTAATTTCTGGTTCAGTAACTTATGCAGTTAGAACAACTTCAATTGATGGATTTAAGCTTAAAGAAGGAGATATTATCGGTTTAGGTGAAAAGAAAATTGTAACAAAAGGTTCAGATGTTAGCAAAGTAACTGAAAATACTGTTGAAAAACTTATGAATGATGACATTTCTACCATAACTCTTTTCTATGGAAAAGATGTTAATCCTGTAGACGCAGGTGCTCTTGTTGATACTCTAAAAGAAAAATATCCTGACCTTGAAATTGATGTTCAACAAGGTGACCAACCTTTATACTATTATTTAATTTCACTCGAATAATTTAACTTTTTATAGAAATTTAGCAAAATTTAAAGTTAGGCAAAATTTAGCTTAACTTTAAATTTTTGCTACTTAATTTATATATAAATCATCTATATTTTTGCTATTACATACAAAAACCTTATTTATTAAAAAATAAATTAATATGGAACTAACTGAAATTACAGGAATTGGTAACAAAAGAAAAAAATCACTTGAAAATAGTGGTATTTTTTCTGTGTACGACTTAATCAAATTTTTTCCGTATAAATATTATGATTTTTCAAAAACAGAACCTTTTTGCGAAGATGGTAATGTTAGACTAATTAGAGCAACGGTAATAAGTACTCCTAAAATTGTAAAAGTTCGTGCAAGTTTAACAATTATTACATGTAAAGTTTCTGACGAAAATAATCATTTTTTTAATGCCGTATGGTATAATCAAACTTATATAAAATCTGCTCTATTTCTTGGAGAAGAGATTTTTTTATATGGCAAAAATTCTCCTTCTAAAAAAAATACTTTTATTGTAAGTATTTATCGCTCGGTAGAAAAGCAAAAACTAGGTTATTTGCCAGTCTACCACACAATTGAGGGTATTGGTCAAAAAATTTTATCAGATGCAATTAATTTTGTTTTAGAAAAATTAGCCTTTAGCCCAATAATTCCAGCTAATATTTCTAGTAATTACAATCTTTTACCAGTTAAAGAAGCCTATCTTGAAATTCATCGTCCTACTAATGAAGAACTATATAAAAGGGCAATTCAAAGATTGGAACTTGAAAATTTTGTTCCACTAATGGCTATTAATGAAAAAAATAAGCTAACAAATAAAATTGAAAAGATACAGCAATATGCTAAAATTTCGTTAATAAATGATTTTCAATCACTTTTACCCTTTAATTTAACAACCACACAAATAAGTGCAGTAAATGAAATTGAAACTGACTTATTATCTAAATTTACAATGAATAGATTACTTCAAGGAGATGTTGGTTCGGGAAAAACTGTGGTTGCTTTCTATGGTGCTTTTTTATCTGCAAAAAGTGGCTTTCAATCTGCAATAATTGCTCCAACGGAGATACTAGCAGTTCAACACTATGAATTTGCAAGGCAAATTTTCTCTAAAACAAATATAAATGTTGGTATTATAACTGGTTCAATGACACATAGTCAAAAAAATCACATTATATCTTGTATTAAAAGTGGTGAAATACAAATAGTAATAGGAACACATTCAATTTTGTCTGAGAATGTAAATTTTAATAACTTAGCATACATTGTTATTGACGAACAGCACAGATTTGGTGTACAACAACGTAAAAATCTAAGTTCAAAAGGACTTTCGCCAGATATACTTGTAATGAGTGCAACTCCAATACCTAGGTCGCTGTCTCTAATAGTCTATGGTGAACTAGACCTAACTATTTTAAACTCAAGACCAAAACCTCAAAATATTTTGACAAATATTGTTACAAGAAATAAAAGCCAAGATATGTGGAATTATATAAATGAAAAATTAAAGTCTGGTTCTAAACTTTATGTCGTATGTGCTAAAATTGACGAAGAAAATGAAAATGATAGCACAAATAAATTTTCTGCAAAAAATATGTATGATTATTTATCCAAACTATTGGCTAATCAAAAAGTTGGACTAATATACGGAAAGCTCACAAGAGAAAAACAAAATCAAATTATAAGTGATTTTAAGAATAATGTGATAAATGTTCTTGTTTCAACTACTATTGTAGAGGTTGGTGTTGATATTCCAGATGCAGACTTAATGGTGATTGCAACTCCGGAAAGATTTGGTCTTGCAACTCTTCATCAACTTCGTGGTAGAATAGGAAGAAATGGAACAGAGGCTCACTGTTTTTGCCTAGCCGATAATTTAAATGAAAAATCTTATGAACGAATATTGTACTTCAAAAATCATTCAGATGGCTTCGATATAGCAGAATTTGACTTAAAAACTAGGGGGAGTGGAAGCATTGTTGGAACAAACCAACATGGAAATGATAATGGACTATTTGGAAAAATTTCAACTGAAACTATATTACTATCGACAGAAATCTTGTCAAAAATTAAAACAAACCAATCAGATTATGAATTTGTTTTAGATGTAGGTAAAAAACTTTATGAGGATAATTTACTAAGCAAGGTAATATTTAACTAGATTTAGCATACAATAAATTTGTTAGTAAATAAAAAATTTTAAATATTTAAAAAATTTTTAAAAAATGCTTGCAATTTATTTTTCAGTATGCTATATTACTATTGTTCGCAAGAACAATGGGGGTTTAGCTCAGCTGGGAGAGCATCTGCCTTACAAGCAGGCGGTCATAGGTTCGAGCCCTATAGTCCCCACCATATTTTACTCGCACTGCACTAACGGTGCTTGTGTGAGTAATTTTATTTTTGCGGGAATGGCTCAGTGGTAGAGCGCTGCCTTGCCAAGGCAGATGCCGCGAGTTCGAATCTCGTTTCCCGCTCCATAGGGGAAACGGCAGGTGATGAACTTGCCGTTTACTATTTTATCGGCGACATAGCCAAGAGGTAAGGCAAAGGTCTGCAAAATCTCAATCCTCAGTTCGATTCTGAGTGTCGCCTCCAAAATCCATACAGTTATGTATGGATTTTTTTTAGTGCCTAAAATTTATTCTAAAATTTGGTTTAAAATAAATATAAATATTGTTTTTACAACTTATTATAATATAGGCATACAAATGAAACTTTAAACATTTTCATTTTATAATTATTGAATACTATAACTCAAGTTATCTATTTTTTGATAATGTCTTTAGCGTATTAATTACAATTAAAAAAATATAAGCATAAAGTTAATATGCTTAATTTTTTTTCTAGATTTATTAGTAGTTTTATATACAAAATTTAGCAAATTTTCTATCTCATTTCCATTACTTAAACAAAAAGTTCTATCAATATATTCTGAATCTAATGGTAATGACATATCTGCTCTTATTTCAAGAAAAATTTTTTATTTTATATAGTTGACTTTAATATTTAGTATATCGCAACATTTTCAGCAAATAGTTATTTTTTCCATATTTTTTATTTATTTATATTAGTTTTCTCCGAAAAAAATTCTCTATTTTTTGAAATTATAGGCATCTCTTCATCAATAATCCATTTATATCTTTTTACAATGCCATGTGATGTTTCAACATTAGTCAATGTTCTATATCAGGCAACACCCATTTTATATTTGGTTGGAGTATTATTCCAATTAATATTTTTTTGCAACATCAACATATCTTGCATATCTGAAACATTCTTGCCTTGTAATTCTTTATGTGTAAAGTATGATTGAGCAACAGAGTTAATACTATTTTTTGTTGCGTCTTGTTGTCTCCAAATAATGTTATTTACAACTTCGTGAGGTGGAACATTGAAAGCACAAGAATCAAATGTTGCAATAAATAATTTTTTATCAAATAGGTGAGTGATGTTATTATTTTCAATTAAATATTTATTAAAGGCTAGGGTAGCCATACTTGCTGATACACTTGTTATTTTTTCTAATCTATTATCAAACCAAGGTTTACACTCTCCTGAATTATCGTATAAAACAAGTGTAATCTCATCGCTTTGTGTATATCCAAAAACACAATTTGGTATGTTTTCACATAAAAATTTCATTGTTTTTTGCATAATTTCATTAAAATTATCATCAAAAGGCTTATTTAAACCCTTTGTAAAGGTATGAAATGCACGACCGTCTAATCTTATTATAACAGGTAAATTATTGATAAGTTTAGTATCAAAAACAGCTTCATATTCTTTCATTCTTTCTCCTAATTAATGAGTTTTCATAATTTTCTCCTTACTTTTACATAATAAATATTTTATAGAAATGTTTTAAAAATTATATTTTAGTTATTGACAATATAAGCCCAAGTGGTTCCAATAATTTCAGTAAAGCCGTTAAATTTGGAACACTAATACCTTTCTTAGTTCTAATAATAAATGATTGTGCAACATCAAATAATTTTTCTTATTACTTTTGGTAAACTAAAATTTAAGCAAAAAATAATTAAGTTATATAATAATTTATATAGTTTAGAGTAAAAATTCCGATACACCTTTTGACATAACTTTTTATTAAACCATGTTAAAAATTAACACATTTATATAAATAGCCAAAAATTCTTAAAAATAAAAATGTGTAAAACCTTATTTTAAAAGGAATTACACATTATAGCTGGTGCTGATGGCCGGACTTGAACCGGCACGGAGTTTTCACCCCGAGGGATTTTAAGTCCCTTGCGTCTGCCTATTTCGCCACATCAGCAATCAAACTAACAAATTCCATTATAATCAAAAAAATAATTTTGTAAAGAACTTTTACAAAATTTTTCAAAATTAAAAATATTTATTTGTAAAATTTTTTTCTAAATATTAAAGAAGCTATATTGTGTGCAAGTTTACCTTATTTAAATTAGTTATTAAATAAAAAATTAAAAATATTATAATTAATTTCCTTGACTTTAAAATTTTAAAGCATTATATTTAATTTATAATAAAATTGTCGAAAATTGTTATTTTTTTAACATATTTAGTACATAATAGAATAGAATAATAGTTAGGGGGAGTTAAATGCTTGCACTTACAATTACAGTGTTTTGCTTAATTGTATCTTTTGCCGTAAGTAGCAAAAAAATGAAAGTAAAGTCTATCGCTCAGGCTGTACTTGCTTTTATATTGGCATTTTTGGTACTTTTCTTACTCCCAGAATCTCCTTTTGTTAGCTTAACAAAAAGAATTATTGGCTTTGACGCTTATTTGATATTTGAAGATGTCCTCACAAGCCTTACAACTTTTGGAATTTCAATTACAAATTTAATAGCCTATGCTGTATTATTTTTAACTATTCTTTCAATTTTTTCAATTATTGAATATGTTAAAGACCACATTAAAAAGAATACTGAAAGAGAAATTAGAATTGTAATTCCAAAAATGCAATCTAAAAAAGAGAATTCATTTTTTGAATATAAAATATACCTTTTGTTTTGCAAGCTTATTAGTTAAGATGCAAAATAAAATTCAAGAAATCTGTATCTTGAGTTTTATAAATTTAAAATAATAAATAAATTTAGGAGAATTATGGATATCAAATTTAAAAACAAAAATAGACAAGGAAAAGGATTTACAATCGTTGAACTTGTTATTGTTATTGCTGTTATTGGCATTTTGTCAGCAATTTTAATTCCTACCTTTGTTGGTCTTGTAAACAAAGCATCAGTTTCTGCTGATGTTATGACCGTTAAAAATATTAATACTCAACTTAAAATTAGTGAAGAAACTAATGGAAAGCCTGAAACTTTCAGCCAAATGCTCTCTGCTGCAAGCGAAGCTGGTTATGATGTAAACAAACTTAATCCTACAACTGATGGTTATTCTATCGTTTGGGATATGAGTCAAAACTTACTTTTCTTGTATGATAAAGATGGAAATTTAGCAGACAATCAGGCTGAAACTCCAAGTTCAAAAGAATACTTATGGAGTATGACAACCGAAACTCCTGCTGAAACTTTAGCAGAAAATAGTGTTGCTGGAAATGTTTATTTAAACAATGACAGTGTAAAATCTGTTACAGTTTCTTACGGTATTGAAGTTTCTGGAAACACTAATGTAACACTTAATAATGCAACTGGTGAAATTGTTGTTTGTTTAAATGGTGGGGAATTAACTGTTAATTCTAAAAATGCAACTGTTAAGAGCTACGGAACAAAAAATGCAGTTAATGTTGAAGCTGTTGATGCAAATTCATATTATGAATATGGCACTGTAAATGGAAATGTTTATCTTAAAAAAGGTCACCTTTCTATTGAAAATAATTCTCATGTTTATGCAGTTGTAATTACAGCATCAAGTGTTAACGATGTAATGGTAGATGTAAAAAATGCATCATCTGTAGAAACAGGTGTTGCTGCTACTTCAAGTGAAGTTGCTTCTGCACTTGCAAATAATTCAAACTTTAACATTCCTGCAGACAAGCAAGTTACAGAAGTTGTTGATAGTGAAACAGCAAGCAAATATGCAGGTGGTTTTGGTACTGAAATTAGTCCTTATTTAATTGCTGATGAATCTCAATTTAATTCAATTACTTACATATCTTCAAAACTACAATATTTTAAGTTAATTAATGATATTAACTTTACAAAATATAATGGAACAGGCGATTATTATATTGTTAATAGATTTAAAGGTGTTCTTGATGGCGATGGTCACTCAATTACTCTACCTTTAAATCCAACAGCTGATACAATATGGAATGCATTATTTAATAATACATATTATGGCACAATTTTAAAAAATCTAAATGTTTACTATACAGGATTTGATTCATTAAATGAAAATAGTCAATCTTGGATAAACTTAGTGTCAAATACAAAAGGTTCAACTACATTTGAAAATATAAATTTATACAATGCGAATAATACAATTCTAAAAATCAAAGGAAATAACTATGGTCTACTAGCCTCTTATGCTTGGGATACAACTAATGGATCTTGTTCAAATAATGTTATTAATTGTAATAACTATGCTAACATGGTTTCAACTGCTGTAAAAACTGGTGTTTGGTTTGGTGGTTTTGATACAAGTGCAGTAACAACATTTACAAATGTTAATAACTATGCGCAAATTAATGGAAATGCAATTGGTTATTTCTTTGGAAATGAATCTTATTTAGAAGGATCATTTAAAAATTATACTTTAGATGAAATTAAATCACATATCGTAATTACAGATTGTTATAACTATGGGGTTATAACAACAACTAGTGGAAATAGGGCACACTATATTGGATCACCTAGTGTGGATTATAGTGAAGCATACACTCAATGGGAAGAGGAGTTAGATAAAGTATTTAACAAGACTGCAACTGCATCATTTACGAAATTAACACACTCAGAAGATTTTACTGCATCAGTTGACGAAAATGGTATTATTTCCATTAATAAGCCTCAAAATGAAAAAATTGCAATTTATAAAATTGTTTATAATACAATGTATAAGAGTTCAGTTAACGATGCCCATGGTTCATTTGCCCTTACGCTTAACTTTGATCAGCAAACCAATTATAAAGCTAAATTTGATAATATTAGTGGAAATGAAACATTAGAAAGTGAAGGTTACACTGTAATTTCTTCTGTTTCTGCAAGTGAAAGCTCTAATGGATTTGCTTATTCTATTTGTTCAAAGGAAGGAGAAAGCACAATTTATTATGTATTTAATAATATCGTAATTCCTAATTGTGAAAGTCCAACTTTAGCAAATTCATCAGTAACAATTACAGTATATGCTTATGATGTTAATGGAAATATAGTTGACTATGTAAGAGTTTAGGATTATCAATAGCTGAACTTAAAAATATTAACATTACGGATTTAATGATTTTTATTAACTATAATTGCATATTCTTTTTACAATTATAGTCAATGAAAATCTATTTTCACGGTACTTAAAAATGAGATCTTATTTACAAGCTTCATTTTTAAGTATTTGTGAAATAAATTGTTTTAAAATAAAAAAAATAAATAAGGAGAACTAAATGAATATAAAATTTAATAGCAATAAAAGAAGCAAAGCAGGCTTTACAATTGTTGAACTTGTAATTGTAATTGCAGTTATTGGTATCTTATCAGCAATCTTAATCCCAACTTTCGTTGGTCTTGTAAACAAAGCATCAGTTTCTGCTGATGTTATGACCGTTAAAAATATTAATACTCAACTTAAAATTAGTGAAGAAACTAATGGAAAGCCTGAAACTTTCAGCCAAATGCTCTCTGCTGCAAGCGAAGCTGGTTATGATGTAAACAAACTTAATCCTACAACTGATGGTTATTCTATCGTTTGGGATATGAGTCAAAACTTACTTTTCTTGTATGATAAAGATGGAAATTTAGCAGACAATCAGGCTGAAACTCCAAGCGAAAATAAAAGCGACCTTTGGAGTATGACAACTGAAACACCTGCTGAAAATTTAGCAGAAAACAGCATTGCTGGAAATGTTTATTTAAACAATGACAGTGTAGAGTCTGTTACTGTTTCTTATGGAATTGAAGTTTCTGGCGAAACTGATGTAAACTTTACAACTTCAAATTCAGGAACATACAATGTTGTACTTAATGGTGGAAACCTTACTGTTAATGCAGGGAATGCAACAGTTAATAGTTATGGTGCAAAAAATCAAGTAACTGTTACTGCTGTTGATATGAACAATTCTTATCATGAATTTGGCACTGTAAATGGAAATGTTTATCTTAAAAAAGGTCACCTTTCTATTGAAAATAATTCTCATGTTTATGCAGTTGTAATTACAGCAACAAGTGTTAATGATGTAAAAGTAGATGTAAAAAATTCTTCATCTATAGAAACTGGTGTTGCTGCAACTTCAAGTGAAGTTTCTTCTGCACTTGTAAACAATTCAAATTTTAATATTCCAGAAGATAAAAAGGTTACCGAAGTTATTGATAGTGAAACAGCAAGCAAGTATGCAGGTGGTTTTGGTACTGAA
>CALWNC010000011.1 GCA_944382715.1 uncultured Clostridia bacterium | reverse complement strand
CACTTGTGCGTAGCCAGTAAAGCTAGGGTTATACCCGAAAATGAAAAACCACCCGATTTTCGGGTGGATATTTATTGCGTATTTTTATTAATAATTTTAATTTTAGGTTAATTAAAACAAAGGTGAGAACTAATTTTAATTTATTTTGAAATGATGAAAAAATTATATTATTTAGTTTTTTTTTATGTATTAAATTAAATAAATAAATAATTTTATGCGTAATTTTATACAAAAGTGGCTAAAAGTGGCTAAAAAGTATTGCAAT
The DNA here is from genome assembly GCA_944382715.1 of uncultured Clostridia bacterium. Classification (GTDB taxonomy): domain Bacteria; phylum Bacillota; class Clostridia; order Christensenellales; family UBA1242; genus RGIG1681. The sequence goes on along the minus strand of CALWNC010000011.1, from coordinate 53,882 downwards.
TTGAAATTAAAGTAAATATAATAGAGTCGTAATCTTAAAAAAGGAGGCTGAGTATGCTAATTGGAACTTTTAGGCACAATTTAGATGCGAAAAAGCGTATGAGAATGCCTTCTAAGTTTAAGTCAGAACTTGATTCAAATATTGTTGTAGCAAAGGGAACTTCTAAAAATCTTTTCATATTTTCTAAATCAGAATTTGATGAACTTTACAAAAAACTTACAGCTATTGCCATATTTGATGAAGAGGCTCAAAAACCTATCAGAAAGTTTTTATCGTCTGCTTTTGAAATTGAAGAAGATACTCAGGGCAGACATTTACTTCCAAAAGAACTTTGTGACTACGGAGAACTTGAAAAAGAGATAGTTTTTGTGGGTGTTGGCAATCGTGTTGAAATTTGGTCTGAGAAAAATTGGCAAAATGAAGACGGAGAAAGATTGGACTTTAATATACTTGGAAAACTAGGGGTGTAAAAGTGGAAGAAGTAAAACATATCCCAGTACTATTAAATGAAACTATAGAACTGCTTAACATTAAAGATGGTGGCACTTATGTAGATGGAACAATTGGCTTTGCAGGACATTCAAAAGAAATTGAAAATAAAAAAAGTATAAAACTTTTAATTGGAATTGACCAAGACCAATACGCACTTGACTGTGCAAAAGAAACTTTAAAAAATTACAATAACACAATTTTAATTCATGATAACTTTAAAAATATTGATAATATTTTAAATGAATTAAATATTGAAACAGTAGATGGAATATTGGTTGATATAGGTGTAAGTTCTTATCAATTAGATACACCAGAGCGTGGTTTTTCTTTTAGATATGATTCAAAACTTGATATGCGTATGAATCAAGATAATGATTTTTCTGCCTATGACCTTGTAAATAATTATAGCGAAGAAGAACTTATTAGAGTAATTAGAGATTATGGAGAAGAGAAGTTTGCAAAAAGTATTGCCCGTCACATAGTAAAGGCTAGATTGCTCAATAAAATTGAAACAACTAAAGAGCTTGAAGATATTATACTTTCTTCAGTGCCAAGATATAGAGGCAATGACGGAATGAGTAATGTTCAAAGAACTTTTCAGGCAATTCGTATAGAAGTAAACTCAGAACTTGATGTGCTTTCTAGTTTTATTGATAAAGCTGTTTCTAAACTTGCAAGTGGTGGAAGACTTGCAATAATTACTTTTCATTCACTTGAAGATAGAATTGTTAAGCAAAAGTTTAGAGAACTTTCAACGGGCTGTATTTGTCCACCAGGACTTCTTACTTGTGTTTGTGGTCATAAGGCTAGTGTTAAGCTAATTACTAAGCACCCGGTTACTGCTACAAGTAATGAACTTGCCTTAAATTCTAGGGCATCAAGTGCAAAACTGAGAGTTATTGAGAAATTATAAAAAAGGAGGATATTTTTATGGATAAAGAATATAAGAATCAAAGTGAAAATTATGGTTCTTTTTCTTCTGTAATTGATGAAGATTTAGGTAGTAAACAACAAATTGAATATCCTTCTTTAAATGCTAAAACGGAAAAAAATTACTCTGACTTTGAAACAGATGATTACTCAATAAACTCAAATTTCAACGAGCAAACAAATTACGAAATAAAAAGTACAGTTCAAACATTTCAGGAACATGAACAAGCAAACCAATCACAGTTTAAACCACTTGACATAAAAAAGACAGAGAAACTTCAAGAAAAGGAGGTATCTCTTACAAAGACAAAGCAAAGATTTATTGTAGGTGGAAGAATGAAGATAGTGCTTTGTTCATTTGTAATAATAATGGTTTCTTTGCTCTTTGCTATTGCTTGGAATTTTTCTTCTATTGCTAGGATTAATTCAACTCTTGGAGAAAAAGAATCACAAATTGCACAGCTCCAAATTAGCATAACGAGCTTGTCAGAAGAATATAACTTATTAGACAGTGAAGAATATCTCAAAAAACTTGCCGAAGAAGCAGGCTTTATTGAAGTAACCGATGAGAATACTAAGGTTATTACTCTTGGAGAAATGTATACTGAAACTACAGTTACTGAGGTATCTTCTAACTGGTTTAATGATGTTTGTGATTTCTTTAATAAATTATTTAATTAAAATGATTTAATTGATGAAGTTCCAAACTGATACGAAAGAAATTTTGTTTTAGTTTGGGAGAGGAATATGTCAATTAAATATAGTTCTTATTCAATGATAAAAAGGTTATTGGCACTTGTTGTGCTGATAGCCTTTTTTGCATGCATTATAGTATTTAGATTATTTTATATTCAAATATTAGGTGGATATTCTTTTGTTGAAAAGGGACTCACACAGTGGCTTAGAGATTTGCCACTGATTGCAACGCGTGGAACTATCACAGATAGAAATGGAGTGGTTCTTGCATCAAGTTACACAACTTATGATGTATATGTTCGCCCTGCTGATGTAGATGACCAAGAAGGAGTTGCAAGCCTTTTATCTACTGTACTGAATCTTGATTATGGTAAGGTTCTTGAAAAAGTGCAAAATAGTGGTTATAGCGAAATCAAAATTGAAACCGATGTGGAAAAATCAACAGTACAGCAAATCTTAAATAACTATAAATATGGAATTTTCTTTACCTCCGATACCGTAAGAAATTATACCTATGATGAGATGCTCTGTCAGATTCTAGGTTTTGTAGGTTCAGACAATTCAGGACAAACGGGTTTAGAAGCATTTTATAACACTTACCTTGCAGGACAAAATGGGGTAAGTTTAGTAGAAGCAGACCTTAAAGGTCAAACATTACCAGACTCTTTGACTTATTATGAAGATGCTATTAATGGTTTAAATTTAACACTAACAATAGATTTTAGATTGCAAAATGCAGTTGAAGAAATTCTTTCTAATGCAATGGCAAGTACTGGAGCAAAGTCCGTATCTTGTTTAGTTACAAATCCAAAAACGGGAGAAATTTTAAGTGTTTGTACACTACCTTCTTATAATTTAAATGAAGTGCCTAGAGAAGATAGTTCTCTGTTAAATTCTTTATCAAGAGCAAGTACCATTGTTGATACATTTGAACCGGGTTCTACCTTTAAAGCAATAGTATGTGCAATTGCTCTTGAAGAGGGCGTTACAACAATTCATGATTACTTTTACTGTGCAGGATATCGAATAATTAATGGTGTCAAGATAAATTGTGCAAGAAGGTCAGGTCACGGTAGTCAATCTCTTGTAAATGGGCTTAAAAATAGTTGCAACTGTGTTTTTATGACCCTTATTGAAAGAATTGGTGTTGAAAAATTTTATGAATATCTAAAAAAAATGGGCTTTACTGATGGTTTTGGAATAGATTTTCCAGGAGAAACTGCAGCCGTTCTAATGCCACTTTCAACAGTAACTGCCCCAGATTTAGCGAGAATGGGCTTTGGTCAAACAATAGCAATTAGTGCACTTCAAATGGTTGTTGGTTTTGGTGCTGTAATTAATGGGGGTTATGTATATAGACCTTACTTTCTAAAAGAAATGTCCACAGAAACAGGACAAATAGTTTATACAAGTCCAGTTACTACAATAACTAAGATTTTCAGTGAAGAAACTAGCTCAGCTATGCGAAATATGCTCTTTACAGTTGTTGATAGTGGGGGTGGCAAGTATGCAAAATTAGAAGGATATAAAATTGGTGGAAAAACAGGAACGGCACAAAAATATGAAAATGGTGCAATAGCACAGGGTAAATACATCGCATCATTTATTGGTTTTGCACCATATGATGACCCAGAATATGTTGTGTATGTAGTTGTTGATGAACCACAGGGAGCTTATTACGGTGGAGTTGTGGCTGCACCTGTTGCAAAATCAATTTTTGAAAAAATATTTGATATTTTTGAAACTGAAAGTACGGAGAGCGAATCAAATCAAGGTGAAGCAATTGAACTTCCAACATTTATTGGAATGACTATTACAGAAGCAGGTGCACTTTGTGCAAGTTTAGGATTGCAATATCTTGTTCAGGGAGATGGTGACTATGTAACTGCTCAGATAGCTGGTCCTGGCAGTGAAGTACACAAAAATGATATTGTACTATTGATATTTGATTAATTTGCTGAATTATTAAGTAGAATTTATCTTTATAATTTTAATTTAAATAAAGGAGTTAGGTATGAAATTATATTCTCTTCTAAAAAATATTACTTGCAGAGTTTTTGGAACGACAGCCCTTGATATCTCAGGGTTATATCACAATCATACAGATGTAAAAGAAAATGGACTATTTTTCTGTTTAAGGGGAACAAGAGTAGATGGAAAGGACTTTGTGCTCAGTGCAATTAAGAACGGAGCTGTCGCGATAGTCACTGAACAAGAAATTGCAGGACTTTCTAACACTACGCAAATCATTGTAAAAAATGCTAGAGAAACAATGAGTTTAATAGCCTGTAAATTTTATGGAAATCCAGCAGATAAACTTAAAATAATAGGCGTTACAGGTACAAACGGAAAGACCACAATCACAAATATGATAGCATTTGTATTAAATAATCTTAACAAAAAATGTGCAGTTGTAGGTACAAATGGCATCTATTTTGGAAATTCTTATTATGATGTTGGTATGACTACTCCAGACCCAATTGAACTGCAAAGATACTTTTCACTAATGCTTAAAAATAAAATTGAATATGTTTGTATGGAAGTATCAGCACATGCAATTGACCTAAATAAAGTATCGGGATTTCAGTTTGAGCAAGTAATTTTCACTAATTTAACAGAAGATCACTTAGATTATTTTAAAACAATGGAAAATTATTTTCTTGCCAAATCAAAATTATTCACAAGAAAACATGCTAAACTTGCCATTTTGAATCTAGATGATGAGTATGGCAAGCGTCTTGAAAATAGTATAACTCTATCACATTTTGGGTATGCTATAAATGGTAATGCAGATATAAAGGCGACAGATATTAGACTTTGTGGTGCAGGTCAAAAGTTTAAAGTAGGCGAAGATGATGTAAGCTTGGAATTTGCAGGAAAATTTAATGTTTATAATGCACTTGCTAGCATTTTAAGCCTTGAAAAGTTGGGATTTGATAAAGCAGATATTTTAAGAGAATTTGCAAAGATGCCACCCGTCGCTGGAAGATTTAATTCGTACTTGATTGACTCAAAATTAATTGTTATTGACTATGCTCATACTCCAGATGGACTTGAAAATATTCTAAAATCATGCAGAGAACTAGCACAAAATACCAGACTAATCTCTGTTTTTGGTTGTGGTGGCAATCGTGATAGTCAAAAGCGTGAAATTATGGGAAATATTTCATCAAAGTTAGCAGACTTTACTTTCATAACAAGTGACAATCCTAGATTTGAAAAACGAGAAAACATTGCAAGAGATATTGAAAAGGGAATGATAAATAAAAATTATAAGATTGTGCTTGACAGAAGTAAGGCAATTGAGGAAGCTATTAAATTTTCAAGTGCAGGTGATGTTATAGTAATTGCAGGTAAAGGTGCAGAGAATTACATAGATGAAAATGGAGTTAAAATTCCATATAGTGATAGTGCAGAAATTGAAAAGTATAGGAGATAAAAATGGAAAGTTTTAGCTTGTTAGTTGAAAGTTGCGTTTGGGGATTTCTATTTACCTTAGTGATATCTCCGTTTATAATCTCACTTATAAAAAGAGAAAAAATTAAGCAAGTTATACTAAATTATGTAGAAGAACATAAACATAAGGTTGGAACACCTACAATGGGTGGAATTATATTTTTAATATCAATTAGTGTAATTTCACTTATTTGTATAAATGGGTCATCAAATCTAGCAAAAATGACAATTTACATATTTTTAGCATATGGGCTTGTTGGATTTTTAGATGATTTTATCAAGTTTAAATTTAATCGTAATTTGGGACTAAGAGCATATCAAAAAATTATTTTTCAGTTAGCTATTTCAATTTTTATTGGCTATTATGTTTATAAGAGTGGATATGTTGGAAGTGTGCTAATAGTGCCATTTACTAAATATACAATTGATGTTGGATATTTTATAATTCCACTCGTTGCAATTATTTATCTTGCAACAACAAATTCTGTTAATTTAACAGATGGATTAGATGGTCTTGCAAGTTCTACAACCTTTGCTTATCTTATTTCTTTTGTATCGCTTATGCTTATACTATTTCAAACAATATTTTTGGGATATGATGGCGTGCAAATAAATGAGCTTAATAATTTACTTATAGTCGCCTGTATATCTGCAGGTGCAATGCTAAGTTTTCTTGTATTTAACTGCTTTCCTGCAAAAATATTTATGGGAGATACGGGGTCACTTGCACTTGGAAGTTTAGTTGCAAGTGTTTGTGTATTTTCAAGAATGAGTTTATACATACCAATCTTTGGGATTATGTTTGTTATGAGCTCAGTATCAGTAATTTTACAAGTGGCATATTATAAACTAACAAAAAAAAGGATATTTTTAATGGCACCTCTTCATCATCATTTTCAAATGAAAGGTGTTCACGAAGTTAGAATTACAATATGTTATACAATAATTACGCTTTTAGTTGGAGCTATGGTTGTCATTATTAATACCCTAATTTAGGGAGGAGTATGAAAGTATTAATAATTGGTGACGGTATTAGTGGAAAAAGTGCATATAATTTCTTAATTTCAAAAGGTTATGAAGTTGAATTTGCAAAAGAAGATGACATAAATTCAGGAAACAAATTTAGTAAAGAGAAATATGACAGACTGTTTCAAGGTCTGTCTTTTGCTCTTGTAAGCCCGGGAATAAGTTTAGACAATCATTTAGTAGTTGAATTAATGAGACGAAAAATTAAAGTAATTGGGGAGTTAGAACTTGGGGCAAATGCAATTTCAGGTGATATTATAGCAATTACGGGAACAAATGGAAAAACGACTACTGCTTCACTTATAAATTTTATTCTTAGTGCCAGTGATAGAAATGTTTTTCTAGGCGGAAACATTGGAACAGCTGTAACAAGTTTTGCCAGTCAAACCACTTGTGAAGATATTAGCGTTTTAGAATGCTCAAGTTATCAACTTGAAACTGTAAGAAAATTTCACCCTCATATTGCAGGAATTTTAAATATTACCCCAGACCACCTAACTAGGCATAAGTCAATGAAAAACTACATTAAGGCAAAATACAACATAACAAAAAATCAAACTCAGGATGATTTTCTTCTTTTGAACGCTGATAGCGATATGATAATGCAAAATCTACCAAAAACTAAAGCAAAAATATTATTTTTTAGTACAAAACAAAAGGTTGTTGGTTGTTATATCAAAAATGATTGCATATATTTTAATGATAATCAAAAAGAAAAGAAGTTAGTTTCTCTGAGTAATATTAAACTTATAGGTGAACACAATTTATCAAATATTTTATGTGCAGTGCTTGCCGTTTATCTTGAAACGGGAAAGGTTAGTTATTTTTCTAGAATAATTGATTTTCAGGGAGTGCCACATAGAATAGAGTTTGTAAAAAATATTGGTGGCATTGCCTTTTATAATGACAGTAAAGCTACAAATATTGATAGTACTTTGGTTGCAGTTAGAAGCTTTAAAGCTAATATAAATTTGATACTTGGTGGAAGTGAAAAAGGCTATGAGTTTGATGAACTTTTTAAGGCTTTGCCACCAAATGTAAAAAATATTGCAGTTTTCGGACAAACCAAAGCAAAGATATATTCAGCAAGTCAAAGGTGTGGTTATGAAAATATCTATAAGTGCAATACATTAAAAGAGTGTGTAAATTTATGTTACAAGCTGGCAAAGAGTAAAGATATTGTTCTATTATCTCCTGCTTGTGCCAGTTTTGACCATTTTAAAAATTACGAAGAGAGAGGAAATGTCTTTAAAAAGATTGTCAAGGAGATAGCAAGTAGTGAAGATTCTCTCTTTGGAACTAAAAAAGAAACCTAAATTTAATTATGTTTTATTTATCTTGATGCTTCTAATATTAATAATAGGGTGTATTTTTGTATATAGTGCAAGTTTTTATTCAGCTGAAATTACATATGGTGATAAGGCTTATTTTTTAAAAAAACAGTTAATAGGAATTGCCGTTGGTATAGTTGGATTTTTTGTTTTCTCTAAAATAGATTATCATTACCTTGCTAAACTTAAATGGTTGCTTTTTGGAATTTCAGTAATTTTGCTTTGTTTAGTTTTTGTTCCAAAAATTGGTGTAACAAATTATGGTGCAACTAGATGGATAAATTTAGGTTTTATCACTTTTCAACCTTCCGAAATTGCAAAGTTTGCTTTTATAGTTGTTTCGGCAGATATATTGTCAAAGAGTGAATCGAAAGTAAAAAGCTTCAAGGGCATATTGCCAATACTTTTGATAGGAGGTATTTTTTGTGTTCTTATTATAATAGAGCCCAATATGTCAATAACAATTTGTATGGCTATGCTTGTTGCAGTAATGTTATTTTTAGGAGGAATGAAACTTAAACACTTTCTAATTCTACTAGTACCAGCAGTATTAGTAGTTGTGCTTTTAATAGCAGTAGAACCATATAGATTAAAAAGACTAATAGCCTTTCTTGACCCATTTGCATCAAAACAAGACGAGGGATTTCAATTAGTTCAATCACTGCTCGGAATTGCACTAGGTAGTGTGTTTGGTTCGGGAATATTTAATTCTAGGCAGAAATATTTATTTTTACCATTTTCAGAGTCAGACTTTATCTTTTCAATTATTGCTGAAGAAACGGGATTTGTTGGCTGTTTGATTGTGATTTTACTTTTTATTGCACTCTTTGTAACAATAATAAAAGTCGCAAGAAATGCTGGAGATAAATTTGGGTTTTTACTTTCTGCTGGTATTGCAAGTTTAATAATAATACAAGTGCTGTTAAATATAAGCGTTGTAACGGGATTAATTCCACCAACGGGCTTACCTTTACCGTTTATTAGTAGTGGGAGCACATCAATAATGATTTTTATGAGTATGCTCGGCGTTGTGCAAAATATTCATAAAAATTCATTAAAAAGTAATATTTTTTAGAAATTTAGAATATTTTGTAGTATAAGGTAAAAGGTGTTTATGAAATATGTAATAAATGGTGGTAATAAACTTTTTGGTAAAGTAAACATTGATTCGGCAAAAAATTCAATTTTGCCAATAATCGCAGCTACTATTATGTGTGACGAAGAATGTGTAATTAGAGATTTGCCACTTTATTTAGATGTCATTGAAATGGTTGCAATTTTAGAAAAATTAGGTAAAAAAGTAGAGTTTCAAGGTAACAATTTAATTATTTCAGGTGAAATAAGTAGCACTTCGGTAATAATGGCAGAAACAAAAACCCTAAGGTCATCAATTTTTATGATGGGTTCAATTTTGTCTAAATACAGAAAAGCAATCTTTACTTATCCCGGTGGTTGTGATATTGGTAAAAGACCAATAGATATTCATTTAGATGGATTAAAAAAACTTGGAATAAAGTTTACTTTTGCCAATGATTTAATATACTGTGATGGAAATAAAATAGCAGGAAATAATATAGAACTAAGTTTTCCAAGTGTTGGTGCAACCGAAAATATAATGATGGCAAGTACACTTATAGAAGGAGAAATTACTGTTATAAAAAATTGTGCCAGAGAGCCTGAAATTGTTGATCTTGCAAATTTTATCAATTCTATGGGTGGAAAAGTCTTTGGTGCTGGATATGAAACGATTGTAGTTTTTGGCGTTAAAAAACTTCATGGCACAAACTATAAATGTATAGCAGATAGAATTGCCACTGGAACTTATCTGATTGCAGGTGCAATGTGTCAAGGAAGAATTGAAGCGTGTAATGTAAATCCAAATTATTTGTTGCCACTAATTGTTTTTTTACGCAATTCTGGTTGCAAGGTGGACCTATTTAGTGATAAAATAGTATTGGAAAATTTCTCAAGACCAAAATCAATAGCTAAGATAGAAACACAAACATATCCGGGGTTTCCTACTGATATGCAATCACTTATTCTTGCAATGCAGACCATTTCAAAGGGAAATTCAATTATTCATGAAACCGTGTTTGAGGCAAGATTTAAAGTTGTTTCCGAACTTCAAAAGATGGGTGCAAAAATTAATGTAAGTGAAAGATATGCAACTATTGTTGGTACAAGTAAACTAAAACCAGCATTTGTTAGTTGCCCAGACCTTAGAGGAGGTGCTGGATTAGTTTTGGCAACACTTTCTGCAAAGGGTAAATCTGTTGTTGATGAAATTTTTCACATTGAAAGAGGCTACTATAAATTTGACGAAAATTTAAAGAGTCTTGGAGCAAATATAGAAAAGGTAGAATGATATGCAGAAGAAAAGAAAAGTACTATGGATTTGTATAAGTTGCATTTGCATCTTCGTAATTTTACTCAGCATTGTAGTTCACTTTGCATTTAATCTTAAAAATGTTGATGTAGAGTTTCAATCAAGACTTAGTCAAGAAAATACAAGGCTAGAAACGGGAGTTCAAGAAGAAATTTCTAATTATTTTGACTTTGGTAATAATATCATACTTATGAACTTTGATGAGAATATTCTTGAAATTGAAAAAAATATTCCTTATGTAAAAATCAATCAAATAGTAAAATTTTTCCCTAATACTATAAGAGTTTATATTTCTGAGCGTATACCAAAGTATAAAATTAAAAGCGAAACAAATAGTAACGAATGGATAATTTTAGATGAAGATTTTAAAGTTTTGGAAATTATAGATGAAATCAATATAGAAAATGCAAAAACAGATTTAGAAGATGTTATTGAAATAGAGAATGTTTCTCTGACAGTTAGTGAGGGAGAATTTATAACAAATCTTCCTGATTTAAATGCTGATTTAAATAACATTGTCGCAGGTGTTTATGGTAGAACTGAAGATTTTAGTATTGTAAAATCTATTTCTATTAGTGGAACTGAAGAAAAGGTATATACTTTGACAATGAAAAATGACGCACGGGAAGATGGTAGTGGTTGCAGGATTTTAGTTAGTGGTGAAAATGATTTAACCACAAAAATTTTTGTGGCAATTTCAACTTTTGAAGCAGAACTTTCGTCTAGTGATTTTTTAAATGAACCCAGCACCACAATCACAGTCTTTTATAGCAATGGTGAATATAAGGCTATAAAAAATACAGTTTAAATCTTTTATAAAAAATACATTTTGGTTTGTCAAAATGTATTTTTTTATTTGTTAAATCGTACATAAATTTTTTGATTTTAAATTTTTTATTGACAGCAAGTATTTATATGAATATACTTAAAATGATAATATCAATGGTTATGTTTAAATGGAGAATAGGCTTTTTTTATAAGGGGAAAAATTTATTTACTTATAAAATTTAAAATATTATAAAATGGCTAACTTATTAAACTAACACGCATAACAATAAGTTTAATTAATACAGTTTATTAACCAAGATATTATATTATTATGATACTGGGAAAATTTTGAGAGTATGAAAAATGCAATGGCAATTATTGATTTTAGCTCATCAGAAATAGTTACTCTTGTTGGCGAAATGGGCGTCAATGACACTCTAATCATATATGGCAAGGGTAGAGTTTCTTATGCAGGCTTTCAAAACTCAGAATTTTTAGAACCAGAAAATTTAAAAGATGCTATAAAATCTTCAATTGCTGGTGCAGAGTCAGCAATGGGTGGAAAAATTACAGAAATTTTTGTCGGAGTTCCAGGTGAGTTCACAGCCGTTATTCCAAAGACAGTTAGTTTGACGTTTCCTAGAGCAAAGAGAATTACAGATTTTGATTTGGAAAGTATTTTTAGAACGGGAAATACTTTTGAGAAAGAAATTAACTATTGCACAATTAATAAATCTGTGATATATTATGAACTTGATGACGGAAATCGAGTAATAGACCCAATTGATATGAAATCAAGAAATTTAGTTGGTAATGTTTCATATGTATTGGCACTTTCTAGTTTTGTTAACCAAATAAAAGAGATATTCTCAAAGCTTAGAATAACTATAAGAGGTTTTATTTCTTCAGTACTCGCACAGTGTTTGTATTTATTAGATGATGAAGAGAGAGATAAGTATGCAATAATGATTGATGTTGGATACATATCAACCTCAGTTGCAATTACACAGGGAAATGGACTTTTATTTCTATCAAGTTTTTCTCTTGGTGGTGGTTATGTATCATCAGACCTATCTCAATGTTTGAGAATTCCTTTTAAAGAGGCTGAGGAACTTAAAAATAAGGTTGTCATTGCTTGGGAACCATTACAGACAGATAAGTACTATGTAAGTTATAAAGGTACACTTCATAGTTATTCAGCAAAGGCCACTAATGAAATTACCTTAGATAGAATTGAAAACATCTGTGATTATATTTTGAGATGTTTAAACGCATCGGGCTTTGAGTTGCCATACTTTATACCCGTTTATCTTGTGGGGGACGGGCTATATAAGATTAAGGGAATAAAAAATATAATTTCTCAAAAGCTTAAAAGACAGGTATTTTTTGCAGAGCGGGCAAATTATCACAAAGTTAAGCCAACTGATGATTCGAGTCAATCCTTACTTGGTTTTGTGGTAAATAATAATGAGCTACTGGATAAAATAATAATAAAATATTAGAAGAGGTAAAAATTATGGAAATGAATAATATTACACCAAATATTACACCAATTTGTAAAATCTTAGTTGTAGGTGTTGGAGGTGGTGGTTGTAATGCCGTTAATAGAATGATTTCTGCTGGGCTTAAAAGTGCTTCTTTTATTGCTGCAAACACTGATCAACAAGCCCTTCAACTCTCTAAGGCTCCAGTAAAGATTCAACTAGGCGAAAAACTTACAAAGGGACTAGGTGCAGGAGCAGACCCAGAAGTTGGTAAAAAGGCAGCTGAAGAAAGTAGAAATCAAATATTAGAAAGACTTCGTGGCATTGACCTAGTTTTTATTACTGCAGGTATGGGTGGTGGCACTGGTACGGGTGCAGCTCCAGTTATCGCTGGCATTGCAAGAGAGCTTGGAATATTGACAATCGCAGTTGTAACAAAACCTTTTGGTTTTGAAGGTAGAACCAGACAGGCAAATGCAGAACTTGGAATTAAAAATTTAAGCAAAAATGTAGATACTCTTGTTGTTATTCCAAATGATAGATTGCTTTCAATTGCACCTAAGGGTACTTCAATTGTAGATGCATTTAAATACGCTGACGATGTACTTAGACAAGGCATACAGGGTATTGCTGATTTAATTGCAACCCCTTCACTAATTAACCTTGACTTTGCCGATGTAAGAACCGTTATGAAAAATAGAGGACTAGCTCATATGGGCATTGGGGAAGGAAATGGTGACAAAAGATACGAAATTGCAATAAATCAGGCAATTGCAAGTCCATTGCTTGAAACTAAAATTAATGGTGCAAAGGCTATTATCATTAATATTAAAGGTGGGCTTGATTTAACCTTAGACGAAGTAAATGAAGCTGTTGGAATGATTAGAGAAGTTGTTTCACCTGATGCAAATACAATATTTGGTGCAACAATAGACGACAAATATAATGATAAAATGATAGTCACAATTGTTGCTACTGGATTTGAAGGAAGTAAATTTGAAAATTCAAGTAATAATAGCACTGCTAAGCCAGATGCTCCTTTCCGTCCTCGTCAAGTAAATATGCAACAACCTCAACAAATGCGTCCACAAACTCAGGAAACGGGTAATTTTGCAAAACCAAGTTTTGATGAATTTGTTTCAGGAACTCAGCAAACGAATTCAATGTTTAATCCAAACTTTGGTCAAAATTCTCAGCAACATGTTGATTCATCTGTTAGAAAAGAAGATGGAAACAATATGGATTTATGGCAAAAACTAAATGCTGGGAATAATAATTATCAAAGAGAAAGAGTTGAAAACTATGATGGCTCAGCATTTGGGAAAAAATATGACAATTCACAGGCTCAACCAGTTCAAGGTGTTTATTCTCAAAATCCTTATGCTAATCCAAATTATCAAAATAATGCATATCAAAAAAATCCAAATTACTATGGAAATAATGTATATCCAAATCAAACACAAACTAACCCTTCACAATATCCTCAAAATAATCAAAAATCTGGGATATCTACTGGTGTAAAGATTGATGATGCAGATATTCCACCATTTTTAAGAAAAAAATTTAATAAGTAATTAAAAAAAGGATACACTTAGTATTAAGCATAAAATTTGTGAATTAATGAAAATTTTTTACTTATTTCATTATAAACTCTATATTATTATTTTAAAAGACAAGAATTATCTTGTCTTTTTGTTTTATAATTTATTTTGTGTACAAAATTAATTTTTTATATTATAATGTATAAATAGAGGAGAGTTTAAATGGATTATATTCAAAATTTTTATTTATGGAAAAATAATGCTTTTTTTGACTCAAGAACTAGAGAAGAACTTAGTCAGTTAAATGAAAAAACAGATATTCAAGAGATTGAAGATAGATTTTATAAGGATTTGGAATTTGGCACTGCTGGAATGCGTGGAAAAATGGGAGCAGGTACTAATCGAATGAATATCTATACTGTGGGCAGAGCAACAGCTGGATATGCTTGTTATTTAATAGAAAACTTTAGTAAAAATTTTTGTGAAAACTATGGTGTTGTTATTGGTTATGATACTCGCAACAATAGTTCACTCTTTGCTAAGATTACTGCAAGGGTCTTAAGTAGTTACGGAATTAAGGTTTTTATTACAAAAAGCCCAAGACCAATTCCTGAATTAAGTTATACAATTAGAAAATTAAAGGCAATTGGTGGGGTAATGATAACAGCTAGTCACAACCCGAAGCAATATAACGGTTATAAAGTTTATGACGAAAATGGTTGTCAACTCGGGATTGAAGCATCAAAAAGAGTAACAGAACTAATTAAAAATATTAAGTTTTATAACCAAATTGACTTTATGGGTAACTCTAATTTAATTCAAGAGATTGATATGACTAGTGAATATGTAAATGTGGTTTTAACCCAAAGTAAAGTCAATAATTTGAAAATCAAATCTAATCTTAATATTGTTTACACTCCTTTGCATGGAACAGGCAATGTCCCAGTAGTAAGTGTTTTAGAAAGAGATGGCTTCACCTCAGTTGCAGTTGTAAGAGAACAGGCAGATAGTGACGGAGATTTTCCAACGGTTATATCACCAAATCCAGAGGATCCAAGGGCACTTGAACTTGGGATTAAACTTGCATCAAAACTTGGTTTTGATATTGTGCTTGGTACAGATCCAGACTCAGATAGGGTTGGTGTGGCAGTGCATAGCAATGGTGAATATGTACTTTTAAATGGAAATCAAATAGGTGCTCTTTTAATTGACTTTTTATTGTCAAGAATAGATTTAAGTAAACTTTCAAAACCTGCCATTATAAAATCAATTGTGACTTCTAATTTAGGCGCAAAAATTGCCGAGAAATATGGCGTAAAAGTCTTTGAAACACCAACTGGCTTCAAATTCATAGGACAAAGAATGACGCAATTTGAAAAGGCAAAAATTCAAGGCGATGATAGTAGAAATTATACTTTTATTTTTGGTTACGAAGAGTCTTATGGTTTTTTGAGTGGAACATATGCAAGAGATAAAGATGCAGTAGTTTCAAGTATGCTCATAGCAGAAATGGCAAGTTTGCTAAAAGCTGAAAATAAAACATTAATTGATAGATTAAATGAACTTTACAGTGAATTTGGATATTTTTATGATGCACAGGACAATTTTATTCTTGAAGGAAAAGAAGGAGTTAAAACGATTAAAGAAAAGATGGATATGCTTAGATATTCAATTTCTCCATTCTTTGACACCGAAAAGGTGATTGACTACTTAAAACCTGTTAAAGCTGAAGAGGGATTTGGGGAACTTCCAGTACTTGATGTAATAAAGTATGAACTTGAAGATGGTTCTTGGGTGGCTATCAGACCATCAGGCACAGAGCCAAAACTGAAAGTTTATTATAGTGCAGTTGGTAGAAATGAAAAAGAAGCAAAAATGTTACAACAAAGATTACAATTAATTATAAAAACGAAACTAGATTTATAAAAAAACAAATTTGCGTAGTAGCCCGAGTAAAATATAGGGAGCATAAAAATTTTAAAATTTAAAATTAGCGAAAAACGCTTTATCATTTAGATAAAGCGTTTTATTATTGAAGAACTTAAAAACTCATTTTTATGAAATTATAATCAAATCAATTTATCTTGCTTTAATTTGCTCATACTCAATTCATGGAGTTTATCTTCTGCTCCTATGTCAATAAATTTATTATTCCATAATTGAACTTTTTCGCCTGTTAATGATTTAGTAAATATCTTGCATTTTCCAACTTCTATGTCATATTGATTATCGTCCTTATTTGTATAATATTCACCAAAATCCATATATTTTTTATAAAATGACTGAGCAGTTTCATTCCATACTTCATATGTGAAGAGTCTAAGAATTTTGTGTTTTTATGTCTTAAAATGTCACAAAGCATATCCAAAGCCTGTTTTCCCAGTCCCTTTTTCCTGTAATCTGGAAGAATGCCAAACCAACTTAGCCACACGGTTTGTTTATCATCACTATCTAAGCTGTATCCTATAATTCCAATAGGAATTGTATTTAAACGAATAATATAATCATTATAATCATCTCTTTTCTTTTCAACCTCATCAAGATAAAGACTATAAGATGAAGAATATGGAAAAATTTCATGCTAAATTCTTCCAGCAATTTTTACATTATTTGCATCTAAATGTGCAATATTCAAGTCTAATTTATCCATGTTGTTTTATCCTTTAGTATATTTCAAGGTATTATACTTTATTTATTTTATATTTTTAGGTTCATATTCTTATTAAATTTTTTAAGTTACTTTTTAAGAAACTATTTTTTATCTTATCACATTATTTTTCGTTGCAAAGACCAATTATTAAATTATTATACAATTATATTTTCTTGAAAAATTTGTTTAAGAATTTTTTTTTGAAATAAATATATATATAATTTATGCTAATTTTACCATAAATTCAGAATTTGTCAATCTTCTAATTTGTTTAAATTAAAAGCCACATTTAGATTTGTGATTGTTTAACTAGTCAAACCGAGCACATACAAACTTTTAAGTTAACAAACTTAATATTTCTAAAAAGTAATTATGATAGAGTATAATGAGTATCATTTTTTTATTTTTCTTAGTTTCAAAATTAATTGACTAAGTGTACTTGTTTTGTTAATGATTAATAAATTTTTTATTAAGTAATAATTTTTTTCTTATGACAAAAAATGAAAAAAAGTGAAACAATTAGTTTTTATTAATCTAAATTAGACTACTTAAAAAGTGATAAAGAGAAATATAATGGGTTTATGGTAGAAAACATAAACTTTTTTTTAATAAATCTAGTGCTTGATTTTGCCATTATTGAAATGGTAAATCTATTTTTAAAACTTTATGTTAGTAAATTTGAATTAATTTTAATTACAATTTTTTCAACATTTCCAAGTCTGTTTTATTTATTTTATGAAATAGATTATTTTTTCTTTATATGTTTAAAAATACTTGATTATATTATTTTAACATTGCTTTTAACAGATAACTATTCTATTAAAAAAATTTTAAATTTGTTTTTCATTTTATTGTTTTCAATGTTCTCTGTTTTTGGTTTCGGAGAATTTTTTGTCTTATTTGTAAAAAATATATTAATGGATATTTTTAGTATAAATATTGACAAATTTTACGATTTTTTAATCATTTTTGCACTTTTTATATATATTTTTTCTCTTGTTGCAGTTTTTGGTGACCTTACAAAAAAACGAGAACTAGAAAATTTTTTGTTTAAAGTGTCATTTTTGCTTTTTGAAAAGCATATAGAAATTACAGGTTTTCTTGATTCAGGAAATACTCTCTATGATACCAAAACGGGAAAATGTGTAGTTATTGTTTCACTAGCTGGAATAAAAAATTATTTAAGTGAAGTAGAATATAATAATTTTTTACTTAAAGAATATGATGAACTCGGCGTGACAAATGAACTTGATTGTGTGGTAATAGGAGGAGAAAAAATTAAAATTCCAATTTTTGATGTTGGAGAAGTAGAATTAAGTCAACCTGACAGCAAGGAAACGAGGCACTTTAAATGCGTGGTTGGAATTACAAAAGAAAAATTTGCAGGTAGTGAGAATTTTGAATGTTTGCTTCACAGAGAACTTTTGTAAGGGGGAAAATTATGTTTAAGTTTTTATTAAAAATTTTCAAAAGAACAAATAGCATTTATTACATCGCAAATGGAAGCGAGATTTTACCTGAAAAACTGGAAGCAAGTGACGAGTTTAGATTAGTGGAAGAAATGAAAAAGGGAAGTGAAGAAGCCCGAAATCAGCTTATTGAAAGAAATCTTCGCCTTGTGGTTTATACTGCTCAAAAATTTGATAACACCAATGTAAGTATGGAAGATTTAGTAAGTATTGGTACAATTGGATTAATAAAGGCAGTTTCATCTTTTAACAATGAAAAAAATATTAAAATGGCGACATATGCATCAAGATGTATTGAAAACGAAATATTAATGCATTTAAGAAAATCTTCAAAACTAAAGAGAGAAGTTTCACTTGATGAGCCAATTAACACTGACTCAGAAGGAAATGAACTTTGTATTGCAGATACACTTAGTGGAGATCCAGATGAAGTATCAAGAGATATGGATAAAAAAGATGAGAAATCAAATTTAATTGAAGTTCTAAATGGACTCACACAAAAAGAAAAAGATATTATGTGCATGCGCTATGGACTTAATGGAAAGACCGAAATGACTCAAAAAGAAGTTGCTGATTATTTTTCAATTTCTCAGTCTTACATATCAAGAATTGAAAAGAAAATTTTGGATAAGATGAAAGTTGAAATTTTAAAACTGGCATAAACAAATAAATTTTAGATTAAATAAGTTAAAATTTGCGATAAAATATGGAAATTTTAAAAGAAAAATGTAAAAAATATTGTAAAAAACGCAAATTATAATAATTTATAGTAAAAAACTATCTCTTTTGAGATAGTTTTAATTTACATTTTCTTTTATTTCTTTGAGTGCATCTTTTTCAAGCCTTGAAACTTGAGCTTGACTTATTCCAATTATGCTAGAAATTTCCATTTGCGTTTTTCCAGAAAAATATCTTAAAAATAAAATTTGCTGTTCTCTTTTACCAAGTGCTTTAAGTGCTTCTTTAAGTACAGTTTTTTCAATAATTTTATCATCACTTGAATCGTCTTTTATTTGGTCCATTATCATTATTGAGTCACCATCATCGTGAAATACTGTATCATACAGCGAAAGAGGTTCGCTAATGGCGTCCATAGCTTCAGCAATTAGTTTTTCAGGAATTCCCGTTTCTTTTGAAATTTCTTCAATAGTAGGTTCTTTGTTTGAAGAAATTAAGATATGTTCTTTTGCCTGAAGTGCTTTATATGCTATGTCTCTTATACTTCGCGTAACCTTTATGCTACTGCTATCTCTTAGATATTTTCTGATTTCTCCGATAATCATTGGAACTGCATATGTTGAAAATTTAACACCGACACTTGTGTCAAAGTTATCAATTGATTTAATAAGTCCAATAATTCCCACTTGAAAAATGTCATCAGCATTATTTTTGCCCGATGAGAATCTTTTCACTATTGATAGTACTAGCCTCATGTTATAAATAATAAATTCTTCTCTTGCCTCAATATTTCCCTGCTTAATTAGTTTCATTAATTCTTCTAATTTTTCATTGTTACACCTTGGCAGTGTAGATGTGTCTACACCACATATTACTACTTTACTTGCCATTTTTACCTCATAAATATGGTTCGCTAAAAATTATTTTTTTATTCATAGTGTTACAAATTTAAAATTTGGAATATAATTAGGTATGGAACTCTCATTTTTAGATTTGAAGGAAAGAGAAATAATAAATGTATTTGATGGCAAGAAACTTGGCAGGATTATTGACATTGTTTTTAATAATGAATCGGGAATTGTGAGGGGAATTGTTGTTCCGGGTGATAAAAAATTATTTCACCGTGCTGATGATGTATTTATTCCACTTGATAAGATTAAACGAATAGGTAATGATGTTATTTTGGTTGGACTGCAACGCGAAGAGCACTTCGAACAGCCTAGACAAAAAAGAGATGTTGATAAAAATATTAAATCGTATGAAAATTATTACAATAGATACTATCCAAATATGATTAGCGGAGATAGACGAAATACTCAAACTGCAAATAGAAACTATAATTACACTGGACAAAATACTGTTACTTATCAGCAGGGAAATAATAATGGAAAAAAGACAGTACAAAATATTAATAATTCTCAAGGCTCGTATGTTAGATTAAAGCCACTAAATAGAAAAAAATATAAATAAGTTGCATTTATTTTTAAATTATGATAAACTTATATTTGAGCAAAACCATAATGTGTGCGTAAATTGCTTAAAAGTTATTGAAAAAGGTTTATTCTATGAAATGTATTTATTGTGGGTGCACTGAAAATAAGGTTATTGATTCAAGAGTTGCAGAAGAACTTAATGCAATCAAAAGAAGAAGAGAATGTCTTGGTTGTGGGAAAAGATTTAACACTTTTGAAACCATTGAAGTCGTGCCAATTATGGTTGTAAAGAGTAATGGTGATAGAGAGCGTTTTTTGCCAAGCAAGGTTAAAAGTGGAATAGTAAAATCTTGCGAAAAAAGACCAATTCCAATGGCTGATATTGATAAACTTGTTTCTGAGATTGAAATGAAAGTTTATAACTGTATGGAAGAGGAAATTTCTTCAAAAAAGATTGGCGAATATGTTATGGAAGGTTTAAAAAATCTTGATGAGGTTTCTTATATAAGGTTTGCATCAGTCTATAAGCAATTTAAAGATATTTCAACATTTTTTGATTTCGTTAATGAATTTGAAAAGATTATAAAAGAAAAAAACACTACTGAAAATACAGAAAATAAAGAAGATAATAATAATGAAGAAACTCAAAAATAAACTTTTATTTTTGAGTTATTTTTTTGTCAAAATAAAAGTATAGTTTAATATGATAGAAAAAAATTTAATTAATGCAAAAAAGAATTTTAATTATAAAATTGCAAGTGTTAATATTGAGGATAAAAAACTTTTAAGTCAACTCAATAATTTTGGAATAAAAAAGAATAGTACTGTTAAAGTTTTAGGCTCAAATTATGGTAAGAAATCATACTTAATTCAAATTGATGGAATAAATTATGCAATTGATAAATCAATTTGCGAAAAGGTGGTTTTAGATGAATAATATAATATTACTTGGAAATCCAAATGTTGGCAAAACAACACTTTATAATACCTTAACTAAAAGCAATGAAAAAGCTTCTAATTGGCATGGCGTAACGGTTGATGCAAAGAAAAAAAGTTTTAAAATTAATGACAAGGAATTTGAAGTAACTGATTTGCCGGGCTTATATTCAGTTGATGGCTATTCAAATGAAGAAAAAATTGCAAGCAATTTCTTGGAAAAAAATAAAGATGATTTAATTGTAAATATTTGCGATGCAAATAATCTAAAAAGAAATTTAGAACTTACAAAACAGCTTATTGACGATAGCTATAAAGTTGTGCTTGCAGTGAATATGGTTAATGATTTTAAGGAGTTCGACGAACAAAAACTTTCCAGTTTACTAGGTATTCCCGTTGTTGGAATTGATGCAAGAAAGAGTAAAAGTGTTGAAAAACTAAAAGAAACAATTTATGATATTTATCTTGGAAAAAATAGCAAATTTGGTAAAAAAATATCTAAAATTAATGAAAATATTGAAAAAATTGACAAATTTATTGAAGCCTTAAATAACTCGGAGCTTCATAAATTTTCAAAAACTATTGATAAAATTTTGTTAAATAAAGTTCTATTTCTTCCATTTTTTTGCATGCTAATATTTTTAGTTTTTTATTTAACCTTTGGTGGTTTTGGGGAATGGCTTTCTGGTCGTTTTACGCAGTTAGTTTCTTATGCATTTGATTTCATTAGTAATTTTATTACTAAATTAAACATATCTGAAATAATTAAGCAATTTATGATTTCTGGAGTATTAAATTCACTACTAACCGTTTTTTCTTTTTTACCCCAAATATTGCTTTTAATGCTTTTATTTAATGTGATTGAAGATTCTGGACTTATGTCTAGATTTGCTTTTATGTTTGATGGATTTATGAAAAAAATTGGACTTACGGGCAAATCTTTGTTTAGCTTAATGATGGGGTATGGTTGTACCACAAGTGCAGTCTTAACTACCAGAAATCTTGAAACTCAAAGTCTTAGAAAAAGAACTGTTCTAATTTTGCCATTTTCTACTTGTTCGGCAAAACTACCAGTATTTTTAATAATATCTTCGCTATTTTTTGAAAGTTATAAATATCTTTTTGTTCTTGGACTATATATTCTTTCTATATTGATTTCAATACTTTGTGCATGTATCTATAAAAAGAAAATTCCAGATAAAGATCAAATATTCATATTGGAGATGCCAAAATACAGAATCCCATATCTAAAAAAGGTAGTAAAAGATGCAATTTCAATTGCACTTGAATTTGTTTATAAGATTGGAACGACTGTACTTATTTTTGGAATTGTTTTTTGGTTGCTTCAAAATTTCTCATATAAATTTGAATATTTAAACGGAGAGAACTATCAAAACTCAATATTATTCATTGTATCTAACTCTCTAAGTTTTATTTTTAAACCTATTGGTTTAGACTCAGCTGGAATTGTTTCTGTGCTTTTATTTGGATTAATTGCAAAAGAATTAATTGTTGTTGGTTTAACATTTGTCAATGGTGTCACTGGAGCAGAGATGCTAAGAGAGTCACTTCTTAGTTCAAATTCTGTTTGTTACTTTACTCCAATTTCATCAGTTGTATTTTTGGCTTTCATATTGCTATACTCTCCTTGCATTTCTGCTCTCTCTTCAATCAAAAATGAATTTGGGAGTAAAACGGCACTCTTTGTTTTTGTCATTCAATTTGTAATAAGCTATCTAGTGTGTTTTGTACTTTATAATTCAATAAAAAGCTATAATTTTATAATCGCCACTTTGGTATTTGTTTTAGTTGCCATTATGTGTTATTTTATGGTAAAATTATTAAAGAAAAAACATTGTGGGGGAAATTGTAATGCTTGCAAAAAGTTTTAAAGTTAACTCTAAGGCAAAGCTTTCTGAACAAATTTGTCATTTTTTTCCTTTCCTTTCTTATAACTATGTAATGAAACTTTTGCGAAATAAAGATGTAAAACTTAACGGAAAGCGCGTTTCAAAAGATGTTTATGTAGATGTAAATTCTGAAGTTATTATTTATATTGACGATAGACACATAAAAAATGAAATTGACATTGTTTATGAAGATGAAAACATAGTTGTGGTATATAAAAAGCGAAAAATTGAAGTGGTTTCTAATGAAGAACTTCGAGATACTATTGAGACAATTTTAAGTAGTCAGTTAAATCAAAAATGTTATGCAGTTCATAGACTTGATATGAATACAATAGGTCTTGTTGTGTTTGCTAAAAATAAAGAATCTAAAAAACTTCTTGAACAATGTTTTAAGGAGAGGAGTATAGATAAATACTATCTTGCACTTATTTATTCAAAACCTCATAAAGATAGTGATAACATGATTGCCTATTTAAAGAAAGATGAGAATAATTCTTTTGTTAAAATTAGTAATATTCCACAAAGTGGCTATGAAAAGATTGAAACCAATTATTCGGTCATAAAAAGCTACGGAGAGTTTTCACTAGTTGAAATTAAAATATTAACGGGCAAAACACATCAAATTAGAGCTCACTTTGCACACATTGGACATCCAGTACTAGGTGATTCAAAGTACGGTGATTTTGCATTTAACAAAAAAAACAAACAAAAATTCCAATGTCTGTGTTCATATAAAATGGTTTTTCATTTTAATAGTGATTCACTGTTATTCTATTTAGATAACAAGACAATAGAATTAGATAAAAGCAAAATAGACTTTTTGAGTTTATGTGAGCCAAAAAAATAAATTTTTTGTAAATAAAAAATAATCTTCTTTACATACTAAATGTAGAGGAGATTTTTTTATGTCAGTAAGTTTAATTATTATTTCAATTCTTATTTTACTAATTATGTTTGGAGTTGGACAAAGAATTCTAGACAGTTTAAGACTCAGTGACAAAGCTGCATTGCTTATATTAATATTAATCTGTATTGGATTATTTATTCCACCTATTTGGATTGGAGAATATTTTTGTTTCTCAATTGGTGGTTTTTTGATTCCACTTGCTCTATCAATTTATTTGTTAATTTCTTGTGGTTGGTCAAGGGATTTACTTAGAGCATTTATAGGTACCATTTTAGTTGCTGGGATAATTTATGGACTTGAATGGTTACTTCCAGCTGACCCAGAAGAAATGCTAATTGACAATATGTATATTTATGGTATTGTTGCTGGTTTAATAGCATATATACTTGGTCGAAGCAGAAGAAATGCATTTATTTCTTGTTTGTTTGGCTTAACATTAGCACAGTTAATTCAGTGGATTGTTAATTTTGCAATGAATACCCCAACAATTTTAGGACTTGGGGTTGGTGGAGCATTTGGTACTTATATTGTGTCAATAATAATTGCCGTTGCCGTAAGTGAATTTTTAGGTCGTTGCTTTGAAAGTGCAAGTTTGGATAAGGAAGAAAAGGTATACAATTTTAAGACACATACCTATGATTCTGAAAAAAATGGCAAATTAAATTCAAATCAAACACAAAAGCAAGAAAGGGAAGAAAACATAAATTCGGTACAAGAAAAAGTAATTGAAAATGAAATTTACATAGAAAAGCACGATGAAAACGAAAATAAAAATTCATCGGAAAAATCAAAAACTGCAAAAATGACAAAAAATACTGCAAAAAATAAGTCGAAAAAGTCAAATTCTGCTCAAAAGGCAAAGAAGTAGGAGAATAGTATGAAAAAAATATTACATTTAATGCTGGGACTTGGTTTAATGTTTTTGTTTATGACACCTGTACAAATTAAAATATCAAATGCCTACGCAGACACGGCAAAAACATATTATACAATCTACGAAGATGAAAGCAAACAAAAAGTTCTATTTTTTAAGGGAGATGATGTTTCAGAAGGTGATATGTATCTTTCATCTGACAACAAACTCTATGAAATTGAATCTGTTGATGAAAATACAAAAGTTGGTATAGCTAAATTTATAAGAGATGAAGAGCTTCCAAAGTATAATGTTTCAAGAAAAATTCAAGATGATAGTGAAAGCAAATCAGCTAGTGCAGCATCTACAAAAAAAGTTGGAATTTACCATACACATAATGATGAATCATATTACACACCTGATGGTGTAGATTCAGTTTATGGTGCAGGTGGAATTCATGATGTTGGAAAGGCACTTTCAGATAACTTTAATAAACTTGGTATAGAAACAATTTACAGAGAAGATTTGCATTTGCCACATAACTCTGGAGCTTATACTAGAAGTCAGGTTACTGCCAGTGCAATACTCAAAGAAGGAGTTGATGGAATTTTTGATATTCATAGAGATTCTACAACTAGAAGCTTCTATTTAACAGAAGTTGATGGAAAAGAAATGAGTGCAGTTAGAATGGTTGTTGGAGCTTCAAGTGCAAATTATGAAGAAAATAAGAATTTTGCCTATTCTATAAAATCATATGCTGATTCAGTTTATCCAGGATTAATTAAAGATATATATATTGGTAAGGGAAACTATAATCAACAGTTATCTACACGAGCAATGCTTTTTGAATTTGGTTGCGAAAATATTGAAAAAGATTATGCAATTAAAGCAACTGAATACCTTGCAAAAGTGCTTGATGTCGTTCTGTATGGTTCTGATGGTGCAAGTGACCTTTCATTAAACGATGTTTCACTTTCTACTGATGGTGGTGAAGAATCAGTAATTACAGGACTTGTAAGTGATAGTGGTGCAGTAAATTCTAATACCACACTTTATATCGTACTTGGAGTTCTTGGTGCTATAGTTATTGTTTTTGCCATAACTTTGGCCGTGTCAAGAAAGGCAAGATATAAAGTTAGTAGATTTTTCTCAGAAACGTTTGCAGGACTATTTGGAAAGAAAAAAGCAAAATAAATATTTGTCACAACTAGAGGTTGTGACTTTTTTAGTGACAAAAAAGTAAAATTATAACTTGTGCTTATTAGCAAAAAAAATTATGTAGATAGTTGTTAAATAACCTTGCGAATTGGAAATATTTTATTTATAATATTAAAAGGAGATGTATTTATGAAAGAACCACTAGTTGCGATTGTTGGTAGACCGAATGTAGGTAAATCTACTCTTTTTAATAGAATAGTTGGAAAAAGAATTTCAATTGTTAATGATGAGCCTGGGGTTACAAGGGACAGGATTTTTGCTCATGCAAACTGGCTGGACAATAATTTTACAATTATTGACACTGGAGGTCTTGACTTTGAAAAGGAAGATGAAATTTCGACGGGAATAGTATCTCAAGCAAAACTAGCAATTGAAATGGCTGATGTAATTTTGTTAGTTTTAAATGGACGGGAAGGTATTACTCATGCCGATAATGAAGTAGTATCAATTTTGAGAAAGAGTAACAAAAAAATTATTTTAGTTGTAAATAAAATTGATAATTATGACGAATCTTTAGAATATGAATATTATGAACTTGGTTTGGGAAAACCATATTTAATATCTTCACTTCATGGAAAAGGTGTTGGCGACCTTTTAGATGAAGTGGTTGCAAGTTTTCCAAAGGAACAACTTTTAAAAGAAAAAGATGACACAATAAAGCTTGCAATTGTTGGAAAGCCAAATGCTGGAAAATCAAGTTTAATCAATAGGCTTGTGGGAGAGAGTCGTGTGATTGTTTCAAGCATAGCTGGAACAACTCGTGATTCAGTTGATATTCCTTTTAAATATAATGGAAAGAAGTATTCACTTATTGATACTGCAGGAATGAGAAGAAAAAGTAAAATAGAAGATGATACAATTGAAAGATATTCTATAATTCGTACACTTGATTCAATTCGTAGCTGTGATGTGGCAATGCTTGTAATAGATGTTACAGATGAGATAACAGACCAAGATTTAAAGATAACTCATTTCATCGATGAACAAAATAAACCT
Source organism: uncultured Clostridia bacterium (assembly GCA_944382715.1). Taxonomy (GTDB): domain Bacteria; phylum Bacillota; class Clostridia; order Christensenellales; family UBA1242; genus RGIG1681. The sequence goes on along the minus strand of CALWNC010000011.1, from coordinate 26,722 downwards.
TTTGTGATTGTATTTAATAAGTGGGATCTTATTGACAAAGATTCATATACAATGGATAAATTTGAAGAAAAGGTTAGAGGTGAATTTGCATTTGTATCTTTTTATAAGTCAGTGTATCTCTCTGCACTTACTGGTAAAAGAATTGAAAAGCTTATGCAAGCAGTTGAGGAGGTCTTGCAAAATGCTAATAGAAAAGTTTCTATAAGTGCATTAAATGATACACTTCAAGATGCTTATATGATAAAGGCACCAAATTACAAAAGAGGTAAAAAACTTAAAATATTTTATGCAACTCAAGCTGATTGTGTTCCACCAACTTTTATCCTTTTTGTGAATGATATTAGTTTAATGGACGATAATTATTTGAGATATCTTGAAAATAATATTAGAAAATCTTTTGATTTTACAGGAACTCCTATAAAGATTAAATTAAAATGTAAAAAAGAAGAAGATATTTAGAGGTAGATTATGGATATTGTTTGGTGGCAAATTCTATTAACAGTTTTAATCTCTTATATGTGTGGAAATATCTCGTTTGCAAGAATGATTTCAACTTTCAAGCACAGTGACATAACTAAACTTGGAAGTGGTAACCCGGGGGCTACTAATGTTCTTAGAAATTATGGTTTTAAGTTTGGTGTTTTAAACTTGCTTCTTGATATGTTAAAGGCATACATACCTGCAATGGTTGCTTACTATGTATTTGATAAGAGCCTTGTAATGCTCTATATTGCAGGTGTTTCCAGTATGATTGGTCACATATATCCAATTGTTTGGAAGTTTCAAGGGGGGAAAGGAATTTCTTCAATGATGGGTTTGTTTTTAGCTGCTAACCCTCTTGCAACTGTAATAGTAGTTTTAGTTGGTGCAGTAATTTGGGCTATTTTTGAATATGGTTCTGTGGTAAGCTTTTTATGTATAACCTCATTATCTGTTATTGAAGGTTTACGAATTAGAAATATTCTTGATATCACGGAACGCAAAATTGTTTGTTTAATCTTATTTGGTATTTTTCTTTTTACTTGGTATGCCCATAGGAAAAATATTGAAAGACTACTTCTTGGTAAGGAAAGCAAGGCTCATTTAATCAAAAAGACTAAGAAAAAATTAAAATCAAAACTTAATTAGGGAGAATTTTATGAAAGCAACAAAAGTATTACTAAATATAACTTCATTTTTTTGCTTTATTTACTTTGCTCTTTATATTTTTACACTTGTATTTATTCCTATTGGCATATATTGTTTTTTGGCAGGTAAAAGATTTGCATATAAGGCAGACCATTTAGGAGATAATTATAAACTAACCAATATAAACTTTAAAAAATATGTGATTTTTGTGAGTATTTTCTGTTTCCCTTTTGGTTTGCTTTCAATTATCCCATATGTGCTTTTAACCTCAAATAAAGTGAAGGTTACAGATTTAAAATATAGCGAAACCTCATCAAACTCTGGCAATTATAATAGTACTACTAATGATAAGGAACCGACTAGCTCTGGCGAAGAAAATATACAATCTGATGAGATTGAAAGTGACGAGGAGAAAATTGAAAAATATAAAAAATTACAAAATTTTAAAGAAAAGGGATTAATTACCGAAGAAGAATTACTTCAGGCAAAGGAACAACTATTTGGAAAAAGTGATGAAAATGAATAAAGATAAAATAGACAAAAATGCTTATTTGCAATTCTTGTCTATTTTTTTTATTTTGTAATTTTAAATAATTTATTTGCATAAATCTTTATTGATGCAATGTTACTGTTTGCATAAATTAAAACTTATACTCATATATATAGGGTATAAGACAAATTGGAGGATTTATGGAAAATTTTGAAATATACAATGATATTGCCGTTCGCACAAATGGTGATATTTATGTTGGAATAGTTGGTCCAGTTAGAACGGGAAAATCAACTTTTATATCAAAGTTTATGACTGCTTCTATACTTGACAATATAACAAATGAATATGAAAGAAAGAGAGCAATTGATGAAACTCCTCAGTCAGGAGCTGGAACTACAATTATGACAATGCAACCTAAATTTGTTCCAAGTGAAGCAGTGTCTGTTGAGTTTGGTAAAAATGTAACGGCAAGAGTAAGACTTATTGATTGCGTTGGTTATGCAATACCGGGTGCTGAGGGATTTGAACAAAATGGTGTTCCAAGAATGGTCAAGACCCCTTGGAGTGATGAAGATATGTCATTTGTGGAAGCAGCCGAAATAGGAACTCATAAGGTTATTTCTGAGCATTCAACAATTGCCGTGTTGGTTACTACTGACGGTTCAATTGCAGGAATTCCTAGAGAAAATTATGTAGAAGCTGAAGAAAGGATTGTTAATGAACTTAAAGAGAATAAAAAGCCTTTTATTATAATACTAAATTCAAGAATGCCAGATGTTGAAGACAATAAAATTTTGGCTCAGTCATTGCAGGAAAAATATGGAGTTCCAGTTCTTCCTCTTGATGTAACAACAATTGATAATGATAAAATTTTAGAAATCATTAAAATGATTCTTTTAGAATTTCCTATTAAACAAATTAATTTTAAACTTCCTAAATGGATTATGTCTTTGCCTTATGAAGATGAATTTATTACTGATATATTAAACAAGATTAAACATAAATCTTCACAGGTATATAAGATGAGCGACTATAAGTCTTTGATAGATGTTTTTGAGGATAGCGAAGATTTAAAGGAACTTGAAGTTGAAAATCTGGACCTTTCTACTGGTGAAATTGATTTTAGTATTCCGGTTGATGAAAGTTTGTATTATAAAACTTTAAGTAAAGAGTGTGGGACAGAAATAAAAGATGATTATTATCTTTTAAATTATATGAAAGATTTAGTAAAAGCAAAAAAGGAATATGACAAGATTAAGTCAGCACTTGACAGAGTTAAAGAAACTGGATATGGCATTGTTAATCCATCTCTTGAAGATTTGAATTTAGAAGAGCCAGAAATTGTTACGAAGAATGGATCATCTAGCTTAAAACTTAAAGCAACAGCTCCAAGCTTACATATTATGAGAGTTGATGTTAATGCAGAAGTTTGTCCAGCCGTTGGAAACATTGAACAGAGTGGGTCACTTGTAACTTATATGATGAGTGAGTTTGAAAATAATAAGAGTGACATTTGGAATAAAAATATGTTTGGTAAGCCAATGAATGAGCTTGTAAAAGATTCAATTGATTCAAAATTAATAGGACTCCCAGAAGAAGTTCAAATTAAAATGAGAAAGACATTAACAAAGATTGTCAACGAAAGAAAGGGTGGAGTAATTTGTATTTTATTGTAAAAAAAAAAGTGGCTATTTGCCACTTTTTTATGTATTTTCAGTATAACTTTTTAAGATTTTGCTGTAATTAAACTGCGAAGTAATAGCTGAATTTGATTCAAGCATTGCATCTCTTCCCATTGACCACATTGAAACTAGTCCATAATTGTGTTTTTTAGCGTCATTGACAACGGTATTAGCCATTTCTAGTGTAAATACCGGATATAGATTGCTTTCATAACCTATTGAGAATGTTGCCCCAGTCTTTAAGTATGCCAAATCGTCAGTAAGTTCTTGACCATGATTTGCATAAAGTTTCTTTAATTGTTCAACAGAATTTGTAATTGCTCTAACTGAAGCCGTTCCATAATCTTCATTAGGATAAACACCTGTACCATAACACATGGTCATTGAATTTACAATTGCAATATCGACACCAGTATCAAGATACGCATTAATAATATTTATTTGTTTTTGTTCCCAGCCACTTGGCATAATAGGAATTGTAAGTGTTATTTCTATATTTGTTTCGTTTTGAACGGTCTTTATAGCCTTAGCATTGATAATATTTTGGTCTTGATCTTGATTAGATTCCTCAATATCAAGGTCAAGTCTTTTTAGACTATATGTTTGGATAACTTCTCTATAAAAATTTTCAAGTGCATTTTGATTTTGTGTTACAACCCATGGAGCATCGCCGACTTGTCCTCCAATGGAGATTGCATAATCCCCACCTCTTTTTCTTAAATTTTCAAGTGACTGTACAATACCTTGATATTGAGAGTTTGTGCTTCCACTACCTAGTAATGAATAGCCACCCCAGCCCCATTCAATTGTTCCATCAGATTTAAGAGGGGAAGTGGTTGATGGTTGTATAAACCCCAAGTTAAAGTATAAAAATCCCGAATCATCAGAAAGCTTCCCTAAATCCGGAGCACCATTTATACTATAAGCATTAGAAACATCAACCCAAGAAGACATATCAATATAAGGTGCAGCAAGCTTTGTTGGCCAGTTGCTCTTACTTGATTTTTTTTCAGGACTAGTTATAATATCATGAGATAACATTGGAAAAGTAAAAATCAAAACTAACTCTAAAATAAATATAATTCCTATTGATATAAAGATTGGTAAATACCTTTTTTGAAAAGGTGACAATTCTTGATATTTTTTCATAATTTCCTCACTAATAGTTTTATTTTGTGAGAAAAAAGTAGAATTATACACTTTTTTAATTAACATTAGATAAATATTTATAGTCATTTGACAATAATTCATTAATTAATTAAAATATTAAGTATAGTTTCATTATATGATGAAAAGTTGGGAATCGTGAAATGAAAAAGATTTTTTATAATGCAAATATAATTACCTTTGATGCAAAATTGCCAAATGCAAATGCATTCTTGGTTAATGATGAAAGTATTGTTCTTGTTGGAAGCAATGAGGAAGTTCTTGAAATGAAAGGTGAGGATAGCGAAGTTATTGATTTGTTAGGAAAAACCGTTATTCCTACTTTTTTTGATACAAACGCAAAGATTTATAATTTGATTGAATTAAACATAAAAAATGCAAATAAAGCACAATTTCTTGAAAATAATGCAGAAATTGATGAAAATTATGAAAAATTTGACAATTTTGAGTATTATAAAGAAGAATTTTTAAAAATTCAAGACGAATATCTAAAAAATGGAATAACCACAATTTTTGAGATGGGTGTCAATAATAAAGAGTTTATTTTTTGGAAAAAACTATCAGAATCAAATTTACTAAAATTAGATGTAATAGCATATATTGATATGTTGACAAGCAAAGATGTTATGGACAATAATTGTAGGTCTTATAGAAAATATAAAAACAATTTTAGAATTGGGGGCTATCTAATTAAGATTGATGGTAAATTATCAGAAAAAAAAGCATGGATTTCTAAAAAATATAAAAAAGAAAAGTCATATAGGGGATATACAAATGTTGTTGACGAACAACTCTCTGTGCTTATCAAGGCATCACTAGATGAAAAAAAACAGTTAGTTGTTGAAACTAATGGTGATGAAGCTCTTTCTCAGTTTTTGAGATGTTTTGAAGAAAATGTTAAGGATAAAAAAGAGGAAGAACTATTTAGACCGATTGCAAAAAACTGCAATTTAGCTTCAAAAAATCAGATTAGTACAATGAAAAAGTTGCATGTAAGTCCTAGTTTTGAAATTAATGAAATTAGTGAAAACGGTCACATTTTTAAAAGACACTTAGGATATTTTAGGTCAAAAAATATACAGATAGTTAATAAGTTTGCAGAAAATGGCTTTTCATTTTTATTAAATTCGTCAAAACTTGGTGTGCCTAACATATTTGACCTTATATATATGTCAAATTCTAGAATATATAAAAATGGTAAAATTTTTAATGTTAAGCAAAAATTGACATTTGAAAGAGCTTTGATGTCAATGATAAAATATTCTGCATATTTTGCCTTTGATGATATGTTTAAAGGTTCAATTGAAAATGGTTTTAGAGCAGACTTCTTAGTTCTTGATTATAAATTGTCAGAGATAAAAGAAAAAAATATCACTAGTCCAGTTAGTGAAGTTTATATTAAAGGAAAAAAAGCACTTTAAATAGTGCTTTTTATTATTAAGTAATTAATTTACTTATTAGTAATTAAAAATATTTTCAATAAAATGAATATTAACATATGTATCTAAATTTTCAGAAGGGTCTTCCATTTCATAGTATCCCTCATTATTGTATTTCATTTCTATAAAGTAGAAGCTTTTATCTGTTTTTATAATGGTAAATGCTAAATATTTATCTATTTCAGGCAATAAGTCAAAATATAAATTTATTATGTTACAAGAATTGGTTTCTATAGTGGAAAAGTCTAGTTCTATATTTGCTTTTATATCATTCTTGGTTTTATCGCTTGTATATTTTTCATTAAAATATGCGTAAAAAATTGTGCCATTTGCAGAGTAAATATTATCATTTTGCGTTTTTATTGTTACTGGCTTTATATTGCCTTCTTTATCAAATTCAGGTACATAAATTAAACCACCTGCAACAAAAAATTCCTCAAAAACTGGAGTTATCAGTGATGCATCTACAATTTTAAAGTTTGACAAGTCTATATCTTCGAGTGAATAAGTCTTACTACCAGTACTAATTTTTGTAAATACTACATTAGACTCAAAATTAATATAATTATTACCATTTATAAGTTTATAGCTAGAACTAGTCGGATAAATTTTTATGACAGAATAAAGTTTTGCCATTGCCGTTCCATCATTGAATACAACAATATCATTGTCATTAAATTCTACGGATAGGGTTGAATCAAGTGAGAATGATACATATTGATTTTCTGCATAGTAAATTTTTGTGCTACTATCTTTTGGCGAGATATTACCTTCGGTATGATAATTTAAAAAACTATTTGTGGCATTATTATCATTAGTTTTAGGAGACGAGCAAGCCACAACATTAATCAAAATAAATAAAAATAAAACCAAATAAGATAATCTTTTCATTTGCACCTCTCTATAATAAAAAACTCATAACAATTAACTTGTTATGAGATGTTTTGCAGTTAACAGGACTAAGGAGAGAAAAATAAAAATGAATTAAAGTTAAAACAATAAAAACCTAAAACAAATTTTTGTCCTGTTATAGCATTCGGGAAAACTTTGGTGCGGATGACAGGAGTTGAACCTGCACGCTCGTCGCAATAGATCCTAAGTCTATCGTGTCTGCCATTTCACCACATCCGCATAATTTTTTTGGTGGCTCATCCGAGATTCGAACTCGGGACCCCTTGATTAAAAGTCAAGTGCTCTACCGACTGAGCTAATGAACCACAAGTAATTAAAATAGTTTTTAGGAGGGGATAATACGAATTGCAAAATAAAAACTAGATTAACAAATTCTAAATATAATTGAATATATACTAAATATATCAAAGCATTATAAAAATTTATTATTTTCTTTAACTAGGTAAATTTTTTTATTTAAATTAAAAAAATTTTTATAATTTTACAATAAAAGTTTTTGCTATGACTGCTCAATGATAGCACTTTTGTACAAAAAAATCAAGTACTTTTAAAAAAAAGCTTTAATAATATTATTTTTTGTAAAAAACTTTGTAATTTTTAATTATTATAAATTAAAATTATTTTTACCTCTAGCTTAGTATTATTCAATTTCTTCATAAAAAAAACTAAACGACAATCTGTGGTTTAGTTCTTGGTGGCTCATCCGAGATTCGAACTCGGGACCCCTTGATTAAAAGTCAAGTGCTCTACCGACTGAGCTAATGAACCATATTAAATTTTGATGACTAATTATTAGTAAATAATAAATATGTTATTAGTCAGTATTTGGGACTTGAAACTTTAATATTATATTAATACCTTAAAAAAATAGTCAATTGTTTTTAAATAGCAAGTTTAAAAGTAAAGATAAAATACAATAATGTTTTTGGTGATAATTTTTGAGTCGTCAATATGTTGTTTCTATACATACTATATGCTGATAAATTTTGGCTGGGGTGGAAGGTTTCGAACCCTCGAATGTGGGAGTCAGAGTCCCATGCCTTACCACTTGGCGACACCCCAATATAACTGTTCGTCCTTCTAATCGTAAATGATTTTGGCTGGGGTGGCAGGATTCGGACCTACGAATGATAGAGTCAAAGTCTATTGCCTTACCGCTTGGCTACACCCCAAGAAATAAAGTATGGGGCGGGCAGTGGGACTTGAACCCACGACCTCAAGATCCACAATCTTGCGCTCTAACCAACTGCGCTATACCCACCATTTGGTGTGTCTTGAGGGATTCGAACCCCCGACCCTCGCCTTAGAAGGGCGATGCTCTATCCAGCTGAGCTAAAGACACATTTTATAAAAAAAATGGAGCGAGTGATGAGAATCGAACTCACACAACCAGCTTGGAAGGCTAGCGCTCTACCATTGAGCTACACCCGCAATCAATTTTTACTCCATTATATTAGCACTAATTTTTTTTTCTGTCAATGATTTTTTTCAAATAATTAATAATTTTAATATTTTAAGAAATATTTATAAATATAATGAATGTATTTTTTATTATCTTACATTAAATTTAATTAATGAATTAATAATAATTTATGATATAATATTTTTATAGAAGGAAAATTACACATGTTAAAAAAAATAAAATTATTAAGAAAAGTAGACAAAAGTATTGCTATGAGAGAAGCAGAAGAACTTGATTACAATAAAGATGGTACTGTACAAATTAATGTTGGATTAAAAGATTCCAATGATTTTTTCTCTCCATATTCTTATTTATCTTATGAGCTTACAAATAGTGAAGTAATTGACTATATTAATATGTGTGAAGAATCAATACCAGATAGCGAGCAACTTTCAATAGATATTTATACAGAATCTAATACAACTAACGAAGAAAAGAAAAGAATAAAGAAATCTATAAAAAGATATTATGCAGAAAGAATTGTTAGACTAAAAAGAAAGCAAAAATACAATATTATTTTAGGTATTTTCTATATGATATTGGGTTTTGGTGTATTACTTTTAGAATCATTTTTTTACGATTTTTTTGCTAACACTCATACAGTTTTTTTGATTGAAGTTGTAGGTTGGGTTTTTCTCTGGGATGGACTTGAAACAATTATGGGAGAATGGAACTCAATTGGTGAACAAAAAAAACAAAGTTATCATCTTTTAAATGCAAAAATTCATGTAAGGCAGTATAGCAAAAAAATAAAAAGAGAATATGGTATAGGTGAGTTTGAAGAGGAAGAAGACTAGAATTTAGTAAAAGGTCCATAAAATTGAGAGTTTAGAATTAAGCTTTTTACATTTGATTCTAATATTTTATTATAAGAAAGAAATTTATTTTATAAATTTAAAAAAGAGCTTAAAATTAATTTTAGTAGTATATCTATTATACGATAATAATTATAAAATTTATTTTAATTATGGCATAAATAAAACTTTTTATTATCATTTATATAATTGACATAATTTGAAAAAATTTTATAATTTAATTTATGCGGATATGGCGAAATGGCAAACGCGTAAGGTTCAGGTCCTTATGGAAGCAATTCCTTGCAGGTTCAAGTCCTGTTATCCGCACCAAATAAAACTATCCGAACCGAAAGGTATGGATTTTTTTATTTTTATTTATTATTTTCAAAATATAATTAAAGCAAAAAATATAAAATTGTTAAACTATTTTTTAATTATTAATATTTTATAATTAAAACTTGAATTAATACAATGTTTTGAGCTTATTATAAAATATTATTGTTTGACTTTTGAAATAATTAACTTTAAAATAATTTTAGGAGAATAGAATGAAAAATTATATAATAAAATATGATAAAGGCATTGTTGAAATTGAAGGGAAAACTAATTATTATATAAGTTTCAATTAGGTAAGCTATTAAGATGGGGATATAAACAAACTGAGAAAAATCTTAAAGAAAAGATTAAAGAGCCTAGCACATTAAATTATATACAAAATCTTTTAAAACGGATAGAAAAGGAGTACCCATTTATTTTAGAAGATTTACAGGGTAGGGCAGATGGTTCAGGTATTGATTTAAAAATTATGTTGCTTAACTATTGTTATGAATTTCAACGAAAAAATAGTGAAAGTTGTAGTTCAATCATCGTTCATACAAAAATAATATAATTTTGGCACATAATGAAGATGGTCCATATAATCAAAAAAGAACTCTTTTAATTAAGGTTAAACAAGGGGAAAAAGAATATTATACAATAGCAGATTCTCGTTGTTTAACATCTTCGACAATCTATATATCTAAAAATTTTATTTTCTCAATGAATTCAATAGATTTTATTGATTACAACCTTGACTATCTTCCAACATATTTACAACTAAAAACTTTGACAGAATGCAATAATCTTGATGAGGTCTTTCAAAAGATTAAAGAGATACCAATTGCGGGAAGTGAGGGTTTAAATATTTGTGATAAAAATACGGGAGAAATGTTTTATGTTGAAAAGATTTTAAATGAATGTGAAATTAGAAAAATTGATGGAACATTTCTTCATACCAACCACATTGTTTTTGACAATATGAAGAAATTTAAACCAAAAAGATTAGCTAAAATTAATAATACCTTACAGAGAATGATAATTATGCAAGAGCTATTGCAAGATAGAAATGACTTAAATGAAAAAGAAGTGCTTGAGATATTGCAGTATTATGGCACATGCGACTACAATTCTGTTTTGTCCAAACAGAATTGTGGATATAATTGTTTAACATTTGGTACTTATGTTTATAATTTTAAGGAAAATACAAGTAAAATATATGTTTACAATAAACACAATGATGTTTTCGATTTGAATCTATAAAAAAAATTTAAAGTACCAAAGTTCGTAAATTGAACTATAAAAATATTTAAACATTTACTAAGGTGATATATGGATTTTATAAAGAGAGAAGAAAGAGAAATATGGGAAATGAAAGATGCAAAGGGTTTTGAATATCTTTTCAATAAAGGGAATATTGATTTTGCAAGGGTAGAAATTTTTGGAAGGTATCCAGTAGAAGGATATTATAGAAATACTAAAGTTGATGAAATAGCTTATGTTAAAAGTGGATTTGGTAAAATTGTTTTTACAGACGCCGAGTATGAATTTAAGGAAGAAGATGCGATTTTTATTGAAAAGAATAGATTTTATTACTTTGACAGCACAACAAATGCAGTTTTTTTAACTGCATGTAATCCAGCATGGTCAAGAGAACAAGTGGAGCAAAAAATATGAAAATAGCAATTTTGACTAATTTTAAAAATGGTTGTAATGAAGAAGATTATATTTTGGCAAGATCATTTGCAGAAGATGGACATAAAGTCGATTTGCTTGATTTTCCCGTTGAGTCTAAAATCTGTGACTTTTATGATTTAAAAATTTTGAAAAATATTTGGGATTTAAATCCAAATACATATAGAGATTTTCTTGAGAACTTAAATTTGTTAATTTCTAAATTAAAAAAATCAAAGTGCAAAATTATAAATTCCCTTGATGGAAAACTTGACTTTGAAAAATATGGGAAAAAAATATTTAGCTAATTTATATAAAGCAGGCTATAATGTTGTGCCAACAATAGATGACATTAACGATATTAATATTTTGCCAAGTGCCGAAGAATATATCAAAAAGCCATATGTGGCTTATGATGGATTTGATATGCAAATTATAAAAAGAGAAGAGATTGAAAATATTAAACTAAGTGATGAGATATTACAACCTAAACTAAACTTTAAATCTGAAGTGCAGTTATATTTTGTAAATGATACATTTCAATATGCTTTAGAATATTCTCCATCTAAGTGGCCTGATTATTCAACTCCATATGAAATTATTCCAAATCAAAAATATATTGAGCAAGCAAAGAGCATCATAAATTTAAATAGTGCAAGCTGTAGTTTTAATAGGATTGATTTTTTGAAATTAAATAATGATGAAATGACTTCATTAGAATAAATTTAGATTTTAGTAGTAATCAAAACCAAAGTAGGAGTAAATATGAAACCAATTATAGGAATACTAGCAAAACACTATAAAAATGAAAATGAAAGACAAAATACTTTTATTAGAGATGAAGTAAAAAATGCTATTATTTATAATGGAGGAATTCCCATAGGAATTCTTCCAACAGATTCTGGCGTGGTTTATACTTCTGGAGATAGGTATGATGACTTTATGACAGAAAGTGAAAAGGAAGATTTAATAACACAACTTAAACTTTGTGATGGAATAGTAATTCAGGGTGGGGCTGAATCAGATATGTATGAGATTTTTGTAAGTAAGTTCACATATGATAACGATATTCCAACACTTGGGATTTGTGCAGGACAAAATAATATGGTAAGGGGAGTTGGTGGAACAACTAAAAAGGTTTCAAACCCTGAAAAGCATTCTAAGCTTTGGACAGAGTTAGTTCATGATATTTATGTGGACAGAAATTCAAATTTCTATAAAATAGTTCAAAAGGATAAAATGTCAGTAAACTCTAGACATAAAAATACTATTGATAAACCAACAGAACATTATAAAGTAGTTGCAACTGACGATGATGGTAACATTGAAGTATTGGAGGCTCCAGATAAAAAATTTAATTTAGCAGTTAGATTTCACCCAGAAAGTCTTTATAAAAATTATAGCGAGCACAATGCCATCATTAAGGCATTTGTTGATGCGTGTAAATCATAACTAAAACCTTTTATTTTTGTAAAGATATGTACATTATTTAAAAGTCAATCTATTTTTGTAATGAAATAATTGTTTTATAAATTATTGACACAATAATAAGATTGGTTTTTTTATTTATAATATTTTAATTAGTTTTATATGATTATTACATAAATTTTAATATTAATTTGCCTTACAATTCTCATTGTTAATTTTTAAAATTATAAATAGCAAATTGGTAATAATTTCTAAAATTGTAATATTTTATCTATATTAATCTAAATTTAACAATAAAAAAATTATTTTATGAATATTATAAGAGCAAAATAAGTGACAGAAATTTAAATACACCTTATTATAAAGTTGTTGAGGTAACAAATGAAAAAAGAAAATCTCATTGGTGAATTTGAAAGATTGCAAAAAATTTATGGTGATAAAAATCTTCAATCTGTTTATGGTGGTGGGCTCAATAATACACCAAAACTATGTCTTGTTTTTATGAATCCGACGTCAAGGAATATTGCGACGGCAAGTGATTGGTATGGTGTTAGATATCCTTGGCTTGGGACAAAACAGGTTTGGAAATTTCTAACTAAATGTGGCTTGTTCGATGAAAAACTTAATAGTGAAATTCAATCTAAAAAGTCATTAGAGTGGACCGAAGAATTTTGTTTAAAAGTTTATGACGAAGTAAAAAATAAAAAACTCTATATAACCAACCTTGCAAAGTGTACACAAAACGATGCAAGAAGATTACCAGATTCTGTCTTTAAAGCTTATAAAGATTTACTACTTAAAGAGCTATACTTGGTTAAACCACAAGCAATAATTTTATTTGGAAATCAAGTTTCAAGCATAGTATTAGATAAAAACATAAGTGTTAGCCTTTGCAGAAAACAATCTTTTAAATTAAATATAAATGATACTGAATTTAAATGTTTTTCGGTTTATTATCCAGTTGGAAATGGATTTTTTAATGAGTCTAAAGCAGTAGAAGATATTTTGTTTATAAAGAATATGATAGATGAATAGCATTTTAAATTGCTTGATAAATTAAAATTTCTTTTTTGGAAGTTTTATTGAAATTAACAACATTTTGTGATAATATGTTTTAAGAAAATAAATTAATAATTGCAAAATTTTTTACATTATAAAGGAATTTTAATATTGGTTAGAGATAAAAATTAAAATTTTTAATTAAAATAATTATTTTTAGTAGTTTTTATATATGCAAATAAACAAATTGATACATAAAGAATTTTTAGTTAAAAAATAATTAAGCTCAAAGACACTATTGAAACAAATTATATGTGTAAAAAATTATAAAGTAATGAAACTTAAAAAAGGGGAAACAAATGGTTACTAAGGATATTAATGCTCTTTTTAGTTCAAAAGAAATTCAAGAAATAATAGTTAGAATACTAAAGAAATATGATCATCGACTATGTTTAAATTTTAATGTTATGGAAGTTTTAAGGAATTATTTTAGCGACATTATAATGTTTAGTTTTGTTGTTCAAATTTTACCTAGCGAACTTGCAGATATTTATAACGACTCAGAAAAATATATTTCACAAAAAATATTGAAACTTTAAATCTTTCAGATTTTGACTTAAACAAGAAAAAAATTTATTCCTACATTCAAAAAATTTTGGGAAACAAGAAAGTGGTTTTTCATGGCACTATAACAAGACCAAGCAATGTATTTGAAACTCTTGGAAATTATTATTCAAGTGTGCAACAATCTTGCCTTATAATTAATAAGATTTATGAATCACACGGAGTTTATAAGGCATTTGAAAATGGTATTGGAGATTATAATACAAAAAGTTTTTGGACATCGACTTCTCCAAGTAGTGCGTGTTTTTATGCTTTGCAATCCCCAGAATTTTTTGCAAGATTTGCATCTCGATCAGACTATTATAAATGGGACACATATTTATATGATAGGAATGCCTATTATAGAAAAGAATACGACGCCTGCGTGAATAATCTAAAAATTGAAATGAATGAGTTCAATTTTACAGAAAGTGAAAAGGAAACGGTTTTAAAGCATTTTAAAATAATGTGGGACGAATTAATTAAGCCAGATACTCAAAATGTAATCTTTTTCAAAGAGCTTGATGCAAGTGAAACTTTAGGTAGAGAGTGTGATAGTGTATATGAAACTATAAAATCATACTTCGTAAAAGTTCATAATAGATTTGATTTTGAAGAATTTAAAAATAATTTGCAAATGATTATTCTGCCTGATATTAAAAAATTTATGAAAAGAGAGTACCCTACAGAAAACAGAAAGTATTTACTCATTGATAATAAAGTTTATTACCCTGATTTTTATATAGATGCAAAGTATTCAACTAATCTTTACTACACTTTTGATAAGACACTATCCGATAAAATGGTATATATTGATGAGTTAATAGATAAAAATGATAGAGAAAAACTAATTATACTTTTTAATGAAGCAAAGCCAAACTCTATCAAAGCAAGAGAATTTTTGAATTCAGACGAAGGAATTACTATAGATGAAATTGAAGAATACTATAGTGACAAGTTAAAAAATTTAATTTTTGATGAATCTAAGCAAACTGAAATTTCACTAAAAGCAAAAATCATTGAACAGATAGCTGAAGATGTTGGTTTAAAGTATGTGTTAGCTAAGACTTACAAAAAATATTTTAAAAATATTAGTCAGTATTACATTTATGAATTTAGAAAATATTTAGGTATAAAATTATTTGAACATTATGATGGTATTCTAGTAATTACGGAAGAAAAGATTAAGAAATTAATTAATATTTATAAATTGATGTTAGAAGATTACGATTACGAATTTTTTAAGGAATTACCATTAAAAGTGTTTAACTTAAAAGTGGAATTAATTCAATAAAATGTAAAAATGATTATTAATCTTAATATTATTTACAATTTTATTAATTATAAAATAAATAATTTTGCTTGGGCTCTAGACAGTGATTTTATTTATAAACATTAAAAAATATTTGTTTTTAGCAAATTTTATTGTGCTTTTTTGATTAATTTAAAAATTAAAAAGTCGAGATTAACTATAATTTCTTTACCACGGTGAAATTGATATAAAAACTAATAATTTATTAATATCAAATAATAATTTTAAGTTTGAACTTAAATACTTTGGTAAAAATTAAGATTGGAAGAATATGAAAAGAATTTTAAAGAATTGGACTACATTTGAGATAGGATTTATTGTTTTAAGTTTGTTTGTAATTACAGCCAGTTTTATTATTGGAAAAGATAAAAATTATCTTTCTTTTGTTACTTCCATTGTTGGTGCATTTAATGTTAATGGTTGCTAAGGGTCTAGTAATTGCACCTATGGTTGGTATTGTTTATGATATTTTATATGCTATTTTATCCATTACTCAAAGATACTATGGTGAAACAATAATTTATTTTGCACTTATGCTTCCTCTGCATATTTTTACTATTATTCAATGGATTAGAAATAAAAATAATGCAAACGAAAGCGTTGTTAAGGTTGGAAAATTAAAATCACAAGAGGTTATTATTTTACCTTTGGTAACAATTGTTATTACAATAGCTTTTTACTTTTTATTAAAAGTTTTAAATACAAATGAACTTATTATTAGTACACTTTCAACAACGACTTCTGTACTTGCATCTTATCTTATGCTTAGAAGATGCTCGTATTACGCTGTAGTTTTCTTTATTAATGACATTATAGCAATTGCAATGTGGACTATTTCAACTATTAATTCGGGCTATGAATATCTGCCAACAGTAATTCTTTTTGTTATGTTTTTAGTTAGTGATGTGTATGGCTTCATTCATTGGAAAAAAGAAGCTAAAAATCAGCAGGTTAAAGATGTTCAAGAGTCAAGCCAAAATTTTGTTTAAACTGATAGAGACAAAATAAAATATAGACTTTAACAGATTTTGTGCTATAATTACTTTGTTTAATAATATTGGAGGGAATACAATAATGGACGAGTTAATTGATATATTTGATGAAAAAGGAAACCATATTGGTACAGAATTGAAAAGTGTTGCTCACAAACTTAGACATTGGCATAAATCCATTCATGCATATTTAATTAACGATAAGGGAGAGATAGTCTTACAACAGCGAAGCCCTGACAAAAATTTATATCCAAATTATTGGGACGTATCATTTGCTGGTCATGTCGGTGCGGGCGAAAATACTCTTAGTTCTGCACAGCGCGAATGTAAAGAAGAATTATCAATTAATTTAAATGCAAATGATTTAGAATACTTATTTACTGTTCCAGAAAGACTTCAATGGGGAGATGTTGATAGTAGAGAATTTGTCGATGTTTTTTTATGTAGGAAAAATTTTGATAAGGAAAGTATAAAACTTCAAGAAGAAGAGGTCGCAGGTTTTGTTGTTATGTCTATTAGCAAATTTATTGATGAAATTAAAAGAGAAAATAACAATCTTTTACCGCATACTGAAGAATATAAAAAAATGATACCTATTCTTGAAAGAGAACTTGATAGAATTAAACTAGCTAACAGCAATGGCTATGAAAAATAACTTTTAAAGTTTTAATTATTATAAGTAAAATTTACAGTTAATAAAAAGAGAGAAATCTCTTTTTTTATTTTGAAAAGTTTATGTTTGTTTAACTTAATTTTAAGAAAATATTTACAAAGAGATACAATTTATGTTATATTATTCTTATGAAAAAATTTAGATTAGGTTTAGATATAGATAATGTCATTACCGATTTTGACAAAGAAGTTTTAAAAGAAATGCTAATTGCAGATAAGACCAAACGAAATAGAGGAATCATCAATCCAAATGCTAGCCATATGACAAAGGGTATGTTTGATTGGAGCAAAGAAGAAGTTGATGAGTTTTTTAATAATAATATGGAGCGTATTGCTGAAAATTTAAAACCTCGCAGAAATGCAAGAAAAATAATTGACAAACTTACTCACGAAGGCTATGAAATTTATTTAATTTCACACAGAGCATATCCCCACTATAATCAACCACTTGAAACTACAGAGAAGTGGCTTAAAGATAATAAAATCAATTATCACAAACTCATTTTATCTGAAACCCCTGATAAAACTCCAGAATGCATAAATTATAAAATTGATTTAATGATTGATGATAGAGTTAGTCAATGCATAAAAATGAATGAAAATGGAATCAATGTCTTTGTAATGAAAACTAGATATAATTGGAGAGATAAAACAAACTTAAAAGTTATAACGAGTTGGGAAAATTTATATTCTGAGGTTACTAAATGGAAAGAGAAAATGTAATTTTAGATACTGACATTAGCAATGAGGTCGATGACCAATTTGCACTTTGTTATCTTTTAAAATCACTTGACAAATTAAATCTTAATGCAATTACCATAGCACCATTTTCAAGTAATAAATATGCCGTCATAAATTCATTAGAAGAAGGTTTAAATTTATCATATGAAACTGCTTGCAAACTCTTAGAAATGACTGGCTTTGATAACTACAAATCAAGAATTTTTAAAGGAGCAAATACATTCTTTGGAGAAAATAAAAACTTAAATGAAGCTTCTAAAAAAATTATTGAAATTGCTCTTTCAAATGAACATACTACAATTATTGCAATAGGTGCAATAACAAATGTTGCAGTTGCCATTTTTAATGAACCAAGAATTGCTGAAAAAATAAAAGTGATTTGGCTTGGAGGTCATAGCTTTCTAACAGGTTATAACACTGAGTATAATTTTAGACAAGATGTCACCGCCGTTAGATTTGTATTTAATTCAAATGCGGAGTTGGTAGTTATTCCATGCAAAAATGTTGCTCAGGCATTAACTACAACAATTTATGAACTTGATTTTTATTTAAAAGAGATAGGAGAGTTAGGGAAATATCTTTGCAAAATTGTAAAAGATTGCAACAAGGCACATCGTAAAGATGAAACTAATATTATTGGAGAAGCAAAACCTCTTTGGGATATATCTGCAGTAGCTTATGCAGTAAATGAAAATTGGTTTGAAAGTCAAAAAGTAAGTGTGCCAGAAATTTTAGACGATAAAACTTATAAAATGAGTGAAAGCGAAAGGAAAATTACCTTTGTAAATAATATGGATAGAAATCAGATTTTTAAAGATTTATTTTTAAAATTAGGGTATAAATATGAGATTTAAGTTTTTTAGGCACTTACATATGGTAAATAAACATAGATTTCTAGTTTTTGTGCATTGTGTAAAATGTGGATTGTTTTGGAGGGGTTTAACGCATGACTTATCAAAATATTCACCAGTTGAATTTTTTGAAAGTGTAAAATACTATACAGGAAAGGGCTCTCCAATTGCAAATTGTAGAAAACAAAATGGATATTCACTTGCGTGGTTTCATCATAAAGGTAGGAATAAGCATCATTTTGAATATTGGTACGATAACAAAAATAAAGAACAAATTAATATTCCTTACAAATATGCCGTTGAACATATATGTGATGAAATAGCCGCATCGAAATGCTATAATGGTAAAGATTATGCACCTACAAAACTACTAGAATATTTTAATAAGCACTTAAATTCATATTTAATAAATGATAGAATGAAAGCTTTTTATCTTAAAGTGTATACTGATATGAGTAACTTTGGAGAAAATTACATTTTAAACAAAAAATATTTAAAATCAACCTATAGTGAAATTGTTTTAAATGGTAGCAATAATAGCAATAATTAGCGAAAGATAAAGTTATTAAAATGGAGGGAAAAATAATAATAATGAGAGAAAGTTTAAAAAATAGCAAGGAGCTGGAAATTCTTAAAGAATTTATTAAGATGCCACTTTTTTCTACTAATGAGGTCTTTAAAAAGTTTTCAGAAGACACAGACGGACACTTGTATATGATAGATGGTCATAAATTCTATTTCAAACCGGGTACAAGAGAAGATAGAATTTTGCTAATTGCTCATGCTGATACTGTTTGGGATAATAGGTACAAAAAGTTTCCTATAGATTATACTAATGAAGATATAAATTATAAAAGGGAAATGATTGAAACTGAAAATATTTATTGTAATAACCCTAAATTTAATACTGGTATAGGTGCTGATGATAGGGCAGGCTGTGCAATGGCATGGCTATTAAAAGACTCTGGAAATTCAGTTCTCATTACTGATGAGGAAGAAGTTGGAGGTCTTACGGCAAGAGCAATAATGACTAGTCCTGAACTAAGGGATATTATCAATTCTCACAATTTTATGTTACAGTTCGATATGAATGGTTCAAGATGGTTTAAATGTTATGGGGCTGGAAGTGAAGAATTTAAGCAAATGATGGAAGAAAAAACTGGATATGATATGCGTCCTAATTTTTCATATACAGATATTTCATTTCTTGGAAAAACGATTTGTGGTGCAAATATATCAATAGGTTACTACAATGAACATACGCCAGATGAATGTTTAAACAAACAAGACTGGCTTGAAGCCTATAAAACAATTGAAAGGGTTGTAAATGGAAAACATAAAAAATATTTGGTAGAACCTGAATTTGCAAATAGATATATTGACGAAACATATTTGCCTTATTTAATTAATGGTAATTTTGAAAATGCTGAAGATGAATCAGATGAATATGACACAGAGTACGAAGAAGAAAATGAATTAGAACCTATGGAGAATGAAGATGAATCTGATATCAATATTCAATCAAATGAAAATGATAAAGGATTTGAGCCGGGAAATTAGAATAAAAAAGTTAAAAATGTAAAATTTTTAACTTTTTTAAGTTTTATTTATATTTTTATAATTTTTTTATATGTTTCAAAAATACAATGTTAGGGAGATTTTATGGAAGAAATATTGGTCGTAAAAAATCTAAAGAAGACCTTTAAGCTTAGCAAAAAACAGCAAAAGATAGAAAAAACGAAAAGTGATATTAAAGTTGCCGTTAATGACCTATCATTTTCAACCTATAAAGGCGAAATCTACGGATTGCTTGGACCTAATGGGGCTGGCAAAACTACTACTCTTAGAATTATTTCTACTCTTATCAAGGCAGATGAAGGTGATGCTTTTATTGATGGTGTTAGTGTAAAAAATTCACCGGATATAATTCGTAAAAAGATTGGTTTTCTTACAAGTGAATTAAAATTAGAAGATTTTTTTACCCCAAACTATTTATACGACTACTTTAGTGAACTTCATGGAGTTGAAAAACACACAGCAGAAAAAAGGAAAAATGAATTATTTAAAAAATTTGGTATAGATAAGTTTAAAGAAGTAAAAATAGGAGAGCTTTCAACGGGTATGAAACAAAAGATATCCCTTGTAATTTCTCTTGTTCATGATCCAAACTTTATCATTTTTGATGAGCCAACTAATGGATTAGATGTTCTCACAGCTAAAATGGTAACCGACTTTTTAATTGATTTAAAGAATCAAGGCAAAACAATAATAATATCTACACATATTTTTTCTTTAATAGAAAAAGTTTGCGATAGGGTTGGGATTATCATTAATGGGAAAATGATATGTAGTGATACACTTGAAAATTTAACTGCAGATATGTCACTGGAAGATAAGTTCTTTGAAATTTATAAGCAGGAAGTTGGTGAAGAAAATGAATAATATTTGGACAATTATAAAAAAGGAATTAAAAAGAATTTTTACTGACAAGAGAATGCTTGCAAGTTTAATTTTGCCGGGAGTATTAATTTTTGTGCTCTATTCATTAATGGGCGATTTCATGACAAGTTCATTTGTTCCAAATGAAAATTATGAATATAGAATTGTTGCAATAAATGAGCCAGAAAGTTTTAGTTCTATTCATAATTCGGAAAATTATAATATTAAGATTGAAGATGATATTACTGATGTAGATACTGCAAAATCAATGCTTGCAAACAATCAAATTGAACTAATTATTGTTTACGAAGAAGATTTTGAAAATAAACTTTTGGGTGAAATCAAACCAAATGTTTCAATATATTATAATTCAACTTCTACTGAATCTACAGAAATTTATAATTATTATTTAACTGCTTTTTCTGTCATTTCAGTAAATGTGACTTATAACTTCTATGTAAATGCGACTGAGGACGACTTTGACCTTGCTACTGATGAAGATACTTCTGCCATGCTCATAACAATGCTTGTGCCTTTCTTGCTATTAGTATTTTTGTTTTCTGGTTGTATGGCAGTTTCAACAGAATCAATTGCTGGAGAAAAAGAACGAGGAACAATTGCAACACTTTTAGTAACCCCTGTAAAGAGAAGCAATATTGCTCTAGGAAAAGTAATTTCACTTGCAATTGCTTCACTTGTATCAAGCTTATCATCATTTATTGGACTGATACTTTCAATCCCAAAACTTATGGGAGAGGTTGAAAGTATAACACTAAGTATGTATAATCTATTAACTTATATAGAAATTCTGATTCTTATGATTGTAATGGTATTACTCTTTACTGTTGTACTTTCAATAATTTCAACTTTTGCTAAAAGTGTCAAAGAGGCTTCCCAGTATTCACTTCCAGTTATGGTTATTGTTATGATGTTTGCCATGACTTCAATGATGGGAACGGGTGCATCAAATGTAACTCTATTATATCTTATTCCTGTATATAATATTGTTCAATGTATGAATGCTATTTTTTCACTTTCATTTAATGTGGTAAACTTCCTAATTACCATTTTCTCAAATATTGTTTATATTGGAATTGGAATATACTTACTTACAAGAATGTTTAATTCTGAAAAAATTATGTTTAATAAATAATAAAGGTCTATGCAATAATGAAGTAAACTTTATATTAGAGACGCTTCAACATTGCATAGATTTTTGTTTCTAGATTTTATTGTTAATTTATTTTCATTATGTTATAATTGTCTTATTATGTAATTACAGAGGAGAAAATTATGAAAAAACTTGAAACATCACTTCTAATTATTGTTAAAGATGAGAAAATTTTACTTGCAAGAAAAAAGAGAGGCTTTGCAAAGGGAAAACTTAATGGCGTTGGTGGTAAACGACAAGAAGGTGAAACAATTTATGATACAATGCTTAGAGAAACTATGGAAGAGATTGGCATTACTCCAATATTGCCAAAACAGGTAGGACAAATTGAATTTCAATTGTATATTGACGATGAACCAACTAGTGAAAAAATGTATATATACCTTGCAAATGACTATGAGGGGGAACCTATTGAAAGTGATGAAATGAAGCCTGAATGGCATAATTTAAATGATATACCATATGATAATATGTTTGAAGATGATAAACTTTGGTTGCCAGAGGTATTGAAGGGTAATCTTGTTAAGGCTCGTTTTATGCTTGACAAAGAGCTTAAAATGACATCGCAGGAAATGGAGATTGTTGATGGATTTGAAGGAGAATAATTTTACTTATAGGCTTGCAACTATTGAAGATTTGGAAAGTGTTTGGAATAAAGATATTGCTAGAAATGGTGGAGATGCAAGATGGGTACAATGGAAAGAGGATTATATAGGTTATAACTTAGAAAATAAGGCAAAAACATTTGTCGCATTAAATAGTTATGGAGATGTGATAGCACAAATTACATTAATTATATCACCTATGGTAAAAGCTGTAAAAAATAGATTATCTCTTTGTGATGGTAACATTATTGCTAATTTTAATGCATTTAGGTGTGATGAAGAATATAGAGGACAAGGTCATATTTCAAAACTTGTCAAACTTGCAGAAAACTGGGCGATTGAAAATAAAATTGAAGTAGTAACAATTGGGGTAGAGGCAAGTTGCCCTAAAAATATGTGTATTTATTTTCATTTTGGTTTTACAAATTTGGTTACTTATGAATACGACTCAGAAGAAAATGAATTGGTTTTGTATTATAGTAAGAGAATTATAGGCTAATTCTCTTTCTTTTTATATAAATGGCAAAATTTTTGGTTTTTTAAATCAAAAAATAATTTATTTTGCAGAAAATTGACAAAATTTTTAGTTTTTTGTATAAAAATTTGTTTTTTTCTTAATATATTAGTAGGTGTATTATGAAAAAATCAAATAAAACTTCATTTCTATATATATTTTCATCTGTATCACTACTCTTAGTTTTGATTTTTGGTGGGTGTTATGGAATTTATATTTCTGTTGGTATGAGTTTTGTTAGGAGAGGTATTTCTAATTTGACTGATACTGGTGCAACAAATGTATCGTTTGGTGGAACTTTAAATTTTCAAACATCAATGCTAGGAGTAATAGTGCTTTCAGTTGCACTAATTGTTATATCTATTTTAGACTTTATTTCATTAATTAAACAAGTTTCATTTTTTAAACAATTTTCAGTAGTAAAAAACTCAAAAATAGTAAAGAATATTGAAAAAAAATCAAAAAGTAAAGGTAAAATTGTATTTTTTGCAGTTTTTATTGATGTAATCTCATTTATAGCTGGATTACTTGGTATATTTATCAATATGAGAACATTTCCAAATGGAAATATGATTTGGGTAATTTATGTTGTTGATGGATTAATTTCAATTTTATCAGTTGTATCAATTGTGCTATTAATTGTTAAACTAAAAAAAATCAAAAAAATTGAAAATGAAAGAAATAAATCAATAGAAAGCAAAGAAATATATGAAGATAATGACAGTGATAAAACAGTCCAAAAGGAAATTTATTTTTCAAACGAATTAAATATTAATGAAATAGAATATAAATTGCTAAAATTAAAACAATTAAAATTATCTAGAATTATTACTAGTGAAGAATTTGAAAGACTTAGAAAATATGTGATTAAAGACGAGCCAAAAGAAATAAATTCCGAAGAAATTCAAGTAAAAAAATAAATACACGCCCAGCGTGTATTTTATTTTTGAATTTCATTAGTTTTGTTCGATTCTTGTTCACTATCCTTTTCTGTTGCTCCCTGTTTTTTCCATTTACTAAGCAAAAGTTTGTTCAATTTAATAATTCTCCTAGAATTTATAAGTTCTGCAAAAATTGGAACAATTATTTGGTAAGCAATTGTAACAATAAAAATATATCCAACGGTTGTATAATCTATGAAGTATAAATAAATACAAATTGTTGTTATCCAACCGAAAAATGATAGTGATATGGCATCTACTTTTTTATATACAATGCAAATAAAAATAAATATACTTAAGTCCATAAGTGGAATCATATAAATAAATACAAAGAATGGATTAAAATTATCAAATTTAGTAAACTTAAGTATAAAAAATGCGATACATGTTAAAAGAAAAATTACGGCATTTACAAGCATTAAAAAATAGTAGTTCCAGCGCATTGGGGTAGATTTCTTTGTTGAAATTGCCTGTATATTATCTTTTGAAAGGGGATTTACTAAAGTATCAATACTTACACTAAATGTTGATGCTAATTTTTTCATTGTAAAAATATCAGGAATGGTTTCTGCTCTTTCCCATTTTGAAATATTCTTATTGGTAGTTGAAATTTTGTCAGCTAGTTCTTTTTGAGAAATGTTTAGTTTCTTTCTAAAAAATAACAAATTTTGGGCAAAATTTTTCTTTGTATCTTCTATTTCTTTTTCAGTATTATTGCTCATCTATATTCTCCATCTTTATAAATTCTATCATATTTTTAATAATAAATCAAAGAAAATTATCTAAAATCTCTTTTAAAGCGACTAAGATTCTAAATTTTGGGTAATCTAAAATTTTTATTTTAGAAAAAAGTTTCGGTTTTCTATTGTTGTTTTGTATAATTTTATCTTATACTTGAATAAATTAAATTTGAGAGGTATTATGGAACAGATTCAAATAGTTACAGATAGTACAACCAGTTTATCAAAAGAAGAATGCGATAAGCTTGGGCTTATTTGTTTAGAAACTTCTTATATTTTAGATTCTGATTTGCATATGGCATTTGATGAACCAGAGGTTTCTGAGATTGAGTTTTATTCAAAGCTTGAAACGGCAAAAAAATGTTCTACGGGTTGCGTAAATACCAATACTTTTGAAACTTGTTTTGAAGATATTATTAAAACGGGTAAAAAGGTTGTTTATGTTGGGCTTTCGGCTTCTTTAAGCTCTACTTTTTCAAATGCCGAGATTGCAATGAATAACTTAAATGAAAAGTATGGCGAAAAACTTATTGCAATTATTGATAGTAGATGTGCCAGTTATGGGGCATTAATTTTAATTGAAAGAATTCAAGAATTAGCTTTAGAGAGCAAATCAATAAGTGAAATTGAATCAATATTAACTGAAGAAGCAAAAACAATGTCAGTTGCCTTTGTCGCTCCCGATTTATCTTTTCTTTTTAAAAGTGGTAGGCTTAGTGCAATAGAGGCTGGTATAGGAAAGTTACTAAAAATTGTACCAATTATTTTTGTAAGTGAAAGTGGAAAACTAAAAGCGAGAGATAGATGTATTGGTATGAAATTGGCTTTAAAAAAATTAAAAAATGATTTTGTGGAATATATTAATACCAAAAAGCATAAAAGATGTTATATTACTAGCTGCAATATGCCAAAAGAGGTAGATGAAATAAAAAATTACATTGCTAGCAACACGGAAATTAAAGCTGAAGATATAAAGACGGGTTTAATAGATAAAACGCTGGCGTGTTGTTGTGGACCAAGAACAATTGCAATATTTTGTCTTTAATTAAAAATAATAAAAAGTCATATTAATCAAAAAAGAAATAATATGACTTTTT
Source organism: uncultured Clostridia bacterium (assembly GCA_944382715.1). Taxonomy (GTDB): domain Bacteria; phylum Bacillota; class Clostridia; order Christensenellales; family UBA1242; genus RGIG1681. Next base: position 548 of record CALWNC010000011.1, on the reverse strand, counting down.
CTTTATAAATTTAATAAAAATGTAAAAAAATAGTTGATTTTTTATACGATTGTGATATAATAATAATGTTTTAAAAGTTAAATGGACCATTAGTTCAGTTGGTAGAGCAGATGACTCTTAAATCTCTGCTCCGAAACGAGTATAAACTATAAGCGTGGGCTGTTAGCTCAGTTGGTAGAGCAACTGACTCTTAATCAGTGGGTCCGGGGTTCGAGTCCCCGACAGCCCACCATGCTAAATCCCTTATAAAATAAGGGATTTTTTAATGTCAAGATACTCAAAATTTAACTCAAAACTGTCTAAAATTTTCGTAAAAAGTGTCTAAAATTTCAATATTTTCAACAAAAATATTTATCAACTTGAAAACTAGTTTATTACTCAAAAGCAATCAAAAATAGCCACTGTCTAAAAAACTGTCTAAAATTTTTAGAAAAATAGCACAAAAAAAGACTGAGAATTATCATAAATTCTCAGTCAATTTTATTACATTTCAAAATCTTTTTGTTTTTTCTTTTTACGCATTTCTTTTTCTTTTAGCCACTCTTTAT
>CALWNC010000010.1 GCA_944382715.1 uncultured Clostridia bacterium | reverse complement strand
TATGTTTTGTTCTCTTATCTAAAAGCAGAAGCACAAGTGAAAGGATTGCTCCTATAATAGCAATAGAGGCAAATATATAAAAATTTTCTAAAAAGAAAGCAGAAATCTTTGCAGATACTTCAGATGTTGACATTAATATATCAAAATAATTGGGAACAATGATAAATATGGTCCCAATAGATAAAATAATGACAACAAAACCTATAAGCAAAATAAAAGCAGTTGCAGCAAAAGATAGAATTCCGCTAAAACACAATAATAGAGCTAATATTGAAATGTTAGAAAAAATCTTACCTAACCTAATTAAAAATTCTTTTAAGTCATTTCTAAGAAGTGGGGTGGTATGTGAATTTTGCATATCATCCTCCAAATGTTAACATTATTTTATAATATTATATCAAAAAAGTCAAACGAATAAGAGTATTTTTTATAAATGTCTAAAAGAAAACTGCAAAAACTGAAATAATTTTAGACAAATTTATAAGTTAAGGGATAAACTTGAATAACACGATTTTGGTAGAGAAAATAAGGGGTTAAAGGGGATTTACTGGAATAAAAAGACATAAAAAAAGAAGTTCCAAAGGCACCTCTTAATCATAAGGTCCGGGGTTCGAGTCCCCGATGGTCCACCAGTAATGTAAATTTTTATTTGGGAAGGGTTAAACTTTTATATTTTTTGATTTGTAAATCACCTAAATTAGGTGGTTTTTTTGTTGCATAAGTAGAATTAAGTAGAGGTTTAGAAAATAATTTTGATTATATTTTTGGTCGTACATACTGGTATTATATTAAGTATAATTTTATAAAAACCATTGTTAAATAAAATAAAACTAACTAAACAATATTTATTTTAAAAGTTTATTTTTATAATGGCACATTATTTTCCATTACCAAACTCTTCATTTTTTTGTGTTTTGAAGTGAGTTTGCAATAAGTTTTATTAACTCATCTTGAATGTTTCCATTAGAGCAAACCATAGTGTCTTTCTTTTGTCGAACTTTTCCAAGTGCATTTGTTACTGTTCCACCAGCCTCTGTTATAAAAAGCCTGCCAGCAGTTGAACCCAAACTTTGAGTTGATTTCAAATTAATTATTGCGTCAATTTTGCCACTAGCTACCCAAGAAGAAACACAGGCTGAAGACCCTACAATTCTTATGCCACGAACTTTTGGATTTAGATCTTCAATTAATTTTATGGTTTTATGAGTGTCTTCCTCGTTGTGTTTAGCACCAAGGTACACAAAGATAACGCTATCATTAAGGTTCTTATTGTTTGAAACATGAAGTCTTTCTCCATTACAATATGCACCTTTTCCCTTTATTGCAGTATAAACTTCACCAAGTTTTGGAAAAACATTAACACCTAAAATCGTTTCGCCATTTTTCTGCAAAGCTACAACAATTCCAAAATCTGGCAAGCCTGCTGCAAAGTTTATTGTGCCATCAATTGGGTCAATAACCCACTCATAAAAGTCCCCACCATTTTCTTTAATTGTTTCACCACTTTCTTCAGCATTAAAAGAGTGAGTAGGGTAGTACTTTGACAGTTCACTAATAATTGAGTTTTCCATAAATAAATCAACATCTGTAACAATGTCATTTCGTTCTTTTTTGCTAACATTTAAATTAATCAAATTCTTAGAGTTTTCATAACTATTAAGTATAATCTCCACAACTCTTTTTACGGCAAGTTCTTCATTAAATTCTTCCATAATAATTCTCCTTTAAATAAATATGTATAACTTAGTTATTTTTTTATATTAAATTTAGACATGTTTAAATTTTATTAAATTAATGTTTTTATAAAAAAATGCACAAATGCAAAATATAAAAATCACTTAACATTAATTAGTGGATTTATAAAAATTCTCCCTAGAAAGCATAGTGACAATTTCTCTTACCTTTGAGTTTAATGCTGGACAAAAATTTGTTTTTTCTCCAATTATCTCATAGCCAATTTTTTGTTGCATCTTCCAAGATTTTTTATTGAAATCAAAAAATCCGTTTTCAATTTTGTCAACTTTAAAGTTATCAAAAATATATCTTGCTCTTGCTGTCATTACCTCTATGCCATAGCCAATGCCACGATAATCTTTATTTATCCAAATACCACCTTTGATTTTATCATCTATAAACTCAATACTTGTGCCACCAATAAGTTTGTCGTTGTTTTTTAACTGAATTGCATAGTGTAAATTTTTATTATTTTCAGAAGTATGTGAAAGAAATTCAATGGCATTCTTTTTTGTATAGGGATAAGGCACTGTTAAATTTTTTGCAGTTTCAAAGTCATTTAGCCCTTCAACTAAATCATTGATATCGCTACTTTTATATGGTCTAAGTATTAATCTTTCCGTTGTAATAATCATATTAATTCCTACAATTAAATTTTAAGTTAAAAATATTTTTATAAATAAATCTCTATCAAGCGTACAACTTTAATTTAATTATTATTCAAATTAAGTTTTATTTAATTATGAATTTTGACTAAACATTTATATCAAAAATATTGATGATAAAAATTTTAAATTTTTAATCCTAAATCTTTATTTAATTATTAGTAATTGTAATTTATTTGTTATTTTGTTTTAATTTTTGCAAATTTTGTAATTTTTCATAAATGTCGTAAAAACTATAAACTCTTGTCATGTTAGGACACACCAGATCTGCGTTGTACCTGTTATCAAAGCAAAGAATAAATGTTATATCTTTAAATATTGGTATTGTTATTGGGTTATCTTCAATCATAACATCTAGCTTTAATTCTTTTATTTTAATGGTCTTGTCTGGTTCAAAAAATAAGCCATCATATACAATATCATTTTTTTCTAACCAATCTTTAATGGTATCTCGCATTCTTTGTCCCTTTTCAGAGTCAATATAAGATGGTCTGCGAGATGTAATGATGTAAATTTTATGGCCTTCTTTTTTTAGTTTGTGAATAACTTCACTTGCAAAGAGTCTAGGTTTTCCATTCATTGCATATTCCCAAACATATTTTTCTTGATAAACATCAAAAAGTTCCTTTGAATTTTTAAACTTTCTAGTTTCGTAACCAGTTGGGTCAATAAGCTGGTTTAAGTGGTTCTCATAACAATACTTTGTCATACATTCAAAGATATAATCTTCTTCATTAGTTAAAACCCCGTCAATATCAAAACCTATATTCATTATTTTCTCCTTATTTTACAAGCTTTTCTTTTATATAGCTAAGTATGTGTTTTGCAATATTAATTCCCGTGCATTCATAAATATTTTTAAGATGTGCATTTGAGTTAACTTCACATATAATAGGGCCTCTATTTGATTGTAAAATATCAATGCCACAAAACTCACAACCGAGAGCTTTAGATGCAGAGATAGCAATGTTAATTTCTTCTTCTGTAGGAGAGTACATTTCTGCAACTGCACCGTTAGATAAATTAGAGCGAAAATCACCATTGACCGAGTGCCTTTTCATTGAAGCTACAACTTTATTATCAATTACAACCAGCCTTATATCTTGTCCAGTGCACTCAGAAACAAACTCTTGAAATAGTAGTTCCTTTCCCTGTTCATCATCTAAAAGTTTGAGTAGTTCTTCATGGTTTTTTATTAAATAAACCTGTTTTCCCTCTGAACCATACCATTTTTTTGCTATCATTGGATAGTTAATTTCAGTTTCAAGATAATTAATGAATTCTTTAATGAATTTTTCATCATAATAAAACATTAGTGGGAGTAAAATTGTTTTTGGAAAGGGAATATTGTGATTTGATAAAATTTCATAAGTTAACGCTTTATTGTCGCAGTTAGCAATGCATAAGCTTGAATTAAATACTTTAAATCCCATTTTTTCTAGTTTTCTACACAAAAAAATATCTTTATCATAAAACAAAATACCATCATAATTGCCAATTTTTGTAGATTCATTCAAGGTATAAAAAATTTCAGCATTATTTTTAATTTCTAATTCTATTTCTAGGTCTTTGGCTGCCTGAAATAAAATTTGATTTTGCTCTTTAAATTTTTCTTGATTTAAGCTAACATTGTTTACTAGGAGAATCTTCATAGTTAGTTTCCTTTTCTAAAATATTTAGTACTTTTAAAATTGTATTTATCAATTCATTATATTTGTCTTGATTATAATCATATAAAATTTTGCTGTTAATTTCAAGTTGAATTGAGGGGATATTATTTGTTGACAAAAAACCTGAGATTGTATTTTGCTTTGAAGCGTAATAAGGATTGTTAAGAGTTACAAGATAATTTTTTGGCTTAAATCCATTTACAATTTTATTTGCATTATTTTTATATTTTAGCAAATTTTTGTGATTATCATCACCAGTACTAACACAAATATCCATTTCACGCTTTTGATGCAATTGATGAAGGTCAATTACAAATTGAATGTCGTTTTGTTTAACGTATTCAAGAAGTGTAGATTTGTAAGTAGATTTCAAGTCATAATTTGCATCATCATTTTCATTTTTAGTTTTTATCATGCAAGGATATCCATATAAATTTAATGCAAGAGCTATAATTGCAGTTTGTGGCTCGGCAAATTTTATTTTACCATTTCGTGTTTGTTCCACTGCGTGAGGTGCAGAAATTAGAATTTTTTTATTTCCAGTCTCTATTTCAAAACTATTTCCTTTTTTTAAAAGTTCGTTGAACTTATCAATTAATTTATTTAATTCTATCAAGATATTTTCTCCAAAATTTATATATTGATTTTATCACAAAATTACAATTTTTACAATAAAATTTAAAATAAAATAATTTATGTTTTAATTAGCAATTTATTGCTTTAAATTGTTAAAGAAGGCTAAAATAAATTATATTTATACAATTTAGATGTTTTTTAATTAAAAAAAATAAAATTAGATTTTTTTTATTTACTTAAAATTTTTATTAAATGTTGTAAATTTTTGCTTTTTAACTTGTTAAAAATAATGTAAAATGATATAATCAAATAGTATGAATATTTATTTTAAATGAAATTACAAATGGAGAATACTATGACTGAAAAATTTTATATTACAACACCAATTTATTATCCAAGTAGAAAGTTTACCTTAGGAAACTGCTATACAACTGTTATTTGCGATTCAATTGCAAGATTTAATAAGATTTTGGGCAAAGATGTATTTTTTATGACTGGTACTGATGAGCATGGTCAAAAAATTGCTCAGTCGGCGAAGGCTGCATCTAAGTCTGAAATGGAATATCTAGATGAAATGATAGCTGATGCAAAAGAGCTTTGGAAGATGCTAAAGATTGATTATGATAAATTTATTAGAACTACTGATGATTATCATGTAAAAGCCGTTCAAAAAATATTTAGGGAGCTTTATGATAAAGGTTACATTTATAAATCAACTTATAAGGGAAAATATTGTGTTCCTTGTGAGTCTTTTTGGACAGAGTCACAACTGGTTGACGGAAAATGTCCAGACTGCCATAGAGATGTAATAGATCAAGAAGAGGAAGCATACTTTTTTAAGCTTTCTGCGTTTGGGGATAGACTTTTGGAGCTTTACAAAAATGAACCTGATTTTCTTAAACCACAATCAAGGGTTAATGAAATGGTTACTAACTTTATAAAGCCGGGACTTTCTGATCTCTGTGTAACAAGAACTAGTGTTAAGTGGGGAGTGCCCGTTGATTTTGACCCAAAACACACAATCTATGTTTGGATAGATGCACTATCAAACTATATTACTGGTCTTGGTTATGGAAGCGATGACGATAGTAATTTTAAAAAATATTGGCCTGCGGATGTTCACATTATAGGGAAAGAGATTGTTCGTTTTCATGCAATTATTTGGCCTGCAATATTAATGGCATTGGACATTCCTCTTCCAAAGAGAGTATTTGGTCACGGTTGGCTACTTTTTGGTGGTGATAAACTTTCAAAGTCGAAATCAGTTGCAAGTACAGAATGTGTTGATCCAAGAATTTTAGTTCCAAGATACTCTTCAGATGCTGTTAGATACATTCTTTTAAGAGAAATTCCTTTTGGCTCAGATGGTAATTATTCAACTGAATTATTTTTAAATTATGTAAATAGCGACCTTGCCAATAACTATGGCAATTTAGTTTCAAGAACTTTCTCTATGTTAAAAAAATATAGGGAAAGTGTAATTCCAAATCATTATAATAGCGAAGAAGAAATTGATGTTGACTTAATAAATTCTGTTAAAAAAGCTGTAATCGATTGTAAAGAATATATTGAAACTAACTTTGATGTATCAAAGGCTCTTGCAAGCGTGTTTGAAATCTTTTCTAAAGCAAATAAATATATTGAAGTTACGGAGCCTTATAGACTGGCAAAAGATGAAACCAAATCAAATAGACTAGATACTGTTTTAAGAAATCTATTAGAATGTATTAGAATAGGAACTGTGCTTTTATCGGCATTTTTACCAGATTGTTCAAAAAAGGTAATTGATAGTTTGCATATTGAAAAGAGTTTATACGAAGATTTAAATGAATTTTATAAACTAAAAACTGGTGAGAAAGTTGAAGAACTCGGTATTTTGTTCCCAAGACTTGATGTAGAAAAAGAATTACAAGAACTTGCTGAAATTAACTCAGAAAAATTATAAATATTTACATGTGTGTCTTTTAAACATTGTGATTTAAAGCTTTGCTAAATCACAATGTTTTTTTTGCTTTCATAAAATAGAGATATAAAGGTGGTGATAAAAATTTCAAGTTTAACTATTAATATTGTAGAAATGAAAAAAAATCTAAATTTCTATAAATCTAAACTTAATAAAAATCAAAAGATATGTTTGGTTGCAAAGGCAAACTGCTATGGATATGGTGAAAAAATATGCAAGTATTTTAATGATTTGGTAGATTTTTTTGCCGTTTCTTCTGAGTATGAATTTTTTCGCTTAAAAAAATTAGTTTCAAAGCCAATTATAATTTTAGATACTATTTATAATGAAAAGGTATTAAAAAAATTAATTTTAAGAGGTGCTGAGATAACAATTTCAAATGAGCAAAGCTTAGATGTATTACTTAAACTTGAAAAAAATATAAACTCTGAAATTAAGGTACATATAGCCATTAATACTGGAATGAACAGATTTGGTTTTTCGTCAATTCTAAGCTTATATGAAACAATCACTAAAATAAAAAATTCAAAAAAAATAAAGATTTATGGTGTTTTTTCACACTATTTTAATGGAAAATGCGATAAAACTTCGCAAAAGCAGTTAAAAAAATTCATAAAATATGCTAAATTTCTGCAAAAAGAGATGGAATATCCCGTTCTTTTACATATATGTGCTAGCGATGGTTCAATTTTTAACAATTATGGCGATATGGTTCGGCTCGGTTACGGAATTTATGATAATAGTAAATATGATACAATAACATTAAAAACAAATATCTTAGATTTTCAGTATTTAAAGGCAATGGAATCGGCAGGGTATAACGAAATATTTACGGCAAAAAAAGATACCAAGATTGCAATAATTGGTATTGGCTATGGAGATGGACTTCCAAGAAATATTGTGGGGAAAGGTTATGTTTTAATAAATGACCACTTTGCAAAAATTGTTGCGAGTTGTATGGATTCTATGCTTGTAGATGTTACAGACATAGATTGTAAACTAAACGATGAGGTAATTATTATAGGAAAAGGTAAAAAGAATAAAATATCTATTTGTGATGTTGCCAACTTTTGTGATACAATAGGTTATGAAATAATTGTTAGGTTATCACATAGAATTAATAGAATTTACTTAGGAGAAAATAAATGCAAATCATTACGGGGAAATATAGAGGAAGAAAACTTATAGGGGTTAATTCACATAGTACTAGACCAACACTTGCGAGGGTAAAAGAATCAATTTTTAATCTAATTCAGGTAAAAGTTGATGGTAGTATTGTTCTTGATTTATTTGCTGGCAGTGGTGCATTTGGTGTTGAATGCATAAGCCGAAATGCAAAAAAGGTATATTTGGTTGATAATAGTTCACAGGCCATTGTTGCAATAAAAACAAATACCAAAAACATGAAAGAGGACTTTGAAATATTAAAGAGTGATTATGAGTCAGCACTAGATAGTTTTGCAAAACAAAATATTAAATTTGACATAATTTATTTAGACCCACCATATAAAAGCGACTTTGCCGTTACGGCAATTAATAAGATTAATGATTTAAAACTTTTAAATGATAATGGAATAATAGTTGTTGAACACGAGTATCAAAATGACTTGCAAAACATTCCTAAATGTTATATAATAGAAAAGTCAAGAAAGTATGGTATTGCATACATTGATATACTAATGGAAAATAGGGAATAATAAATATATGGATGTCATTCAGATAATAGATGAACTTGAACAAGAGTTTGTATCTTCTAAAAATTTTTTATGGAGTAAAAAGACACTTGTTAATATGGACAGGTGTGCATCTTTAATTGCAGAGTTAAAGGCAAATCTACCATCTGCCATTCAAGAAGCAAGTTATGTGTTATCAAAGAAAGAACAGATTATAGCAAATGCAAATGATGAGGCGAACAAAATTATTGCCGATGCAAGATATAGAGCCGAGCAAATGGTAAGTGGCTCAGAACTTGTGAAACAAAGTGAACAGCAGGCAGGCAAAATTTTAAATGATGCTACAAGAAAGTGTAGTGAGCTTTATAATGTAACTAGAAATAATGTTGATAAAATGCTGAAATCTGTAGAAACATATCTTGACCAAAATCTTTTAGTTTTAAGAAGAAACAGAGAAGAACTTGACAACGCAATTAATAGATTACAGTACGATGAAGGCAGAGATAATTAATCTTTTGATTTAATTGTATTTATATTGTTAAATTATAATATTAGTTTTATAAATAAAAAACTCAAAAGCATAGAAAAAATAGAATGTACAAATTTTGTCAATATAAATTTGTGCGTTTTTATTTTTGCTTCTTTTAAAAATGCCATTGATTGAAATATTATTGATAGACCACTGAATGAAATTATTCCTGTTATAAGTATTAAAGATATTGGAGTAACTGTACTTGAAAGAGTTTTTGCACCCCTAGTTACTTCTAATATTCCATACAAAATGCCCGGTAAATAGCCTTCATCCAGATGTATCAGTTTTACTACTGGGCTAAGTAAATTTTGAATAAACTTAAATACATACAATGAGTCTAATAGTTCTCCTATTAAAAAGAAAATTGTTATATATGCACCAACAACAAAAAGAGAGTTAATTGTTTCATTTATACAGAATCCAACAATATTTTTTGGTTTATTATGCACAAAATTGCGTTTTTCTGCGGTAAAATTAGTTTCTTTTTTATGAAGTTTTCCGTAAATAATTCCCAAAAGCAGACTTGATAAAATATGAGAAACATAGAGAATTATGCCATATTTAAAATTTCCAAGCATAACAGAACCAACAGTTCCTATTATAAAAATTGGTCCTGAAGTAGTGCAAAAAACGGACATTTTTTTTGCTTCGCTTTCATCAATTAAATTTTTCTTATATAAATCAGAAATAATCTTTGCACCAATTGGATAACCTGAAACTATACTCATAATAAATGCATATATAGATAGTCCGTTTGTGCCAAAAAGTTTATAAGAAAATTTATCTAACTTTGAGCAAATTTTCACAATAACGCCCATTTCAGTTAAAAGCTTAGTAAGTAGCATAAATGGAAAAAGACCGGGGAACACAGAAAAAAAGAATAACTTTATTCCCTCAATAGTCCCGTTTGCATACCTTTTTGGACTTGCTAGTATGATAAACATAACTAAAAATATGATTAAAGTACATACTAGGTCAAAGTAATTAATTGAATTGTGTTTAATTTTTTTTCTTTTTGCTTTCACATTAAAATATATGAAAGGGATAATATTCATTATTCAATTTAATGGGGCAATTTTAAACTAGAAATACTTGTTTATCTGCTTATAAATTTTATTTATAGAAAGAGAGTGCCAATTTTTTTATCTTGATTATTTTGCCCTTTTTGTATTGTTGCATATATATTGCTTGCAAGTAAATCAATTTCAATGATTTTTCTTTGTATATAGCTTATTCCAGCGTAATCTTTATTATTTGTAATTAATGATATTTTGTTTTTGTTATAACTTTTAAGAAGCGATTTGTCATTTTTACACATTGCAAGGACTTTACAAACAGGTTTAGAATGATAAGCCTTTTTGACAATATCAGCCTTGATATTTAAAATCGGGTAAAGTAAAAGCTTTCTAACTCTTGGTTCTCTATATCTTGGAGTTGTAATGTCTTTTAATATATTTTCAAAATCACCACTTTTGTTAGTTAGAGTTTTAATTCGATACTCTATTCCTTCAGAGTAATCATAGTATTTTGATAGAGCGGTTGGTGACATAAGTCTAATTGTAAGAAGTTGTAGCATATTTAGCTGTTTTTCACTATTTTTATCAAAAAAACTTTCAATTTTTGCGTTTTTTGGAATAAATTTGTCAACAGATTTACCTTCATTTAGAAAGTTTCTTATAGATGTTGCAGATAAAAATTTATCTTTACTAATATCTGAATAAAAGCCATTATCAATTCTATTTATTGCAACGGGGATAATATTTGCTCTTTGTTTTATTATGGCAGAGAGATATTCCACGGCTAAAATATTATTTGGTTTGTTTAAAATCTCAATGATGTTTTCATCACCAAATTGTTTAGCAATGCTTCTCTTTAAGGCTGTATTATAACTAATTCCATTTTGGATCTCATTTTTAAATGCGTTTTTAAAGCGCTTTGAGTTTTCAGTTTTAAGCATTGCAATCTTTTGCAAAATTTCAAGACTTGTATCTTCAATTCCAAATGCTAAGTGTGTAACATTCAATTTACTAAGAATTCTAATTGCCCCACTTGCAAAATTTTCTGCATTAGAACAGGCAAAAATTGTTGGAAGCTCAAGTACAACATTTGCTCCATTATCTATTGCTTTTTTTGCTCTTTCATATTTGTCCTCAATTGCAGGAAACCCTCTCTGTACAAATTGGCCACTCATTAAGCACAGTATTTCTTTTTTAGTGATTTGTTTAGCTTGCTCAATTAAGTACTTGTGCCCATTATGAAAAGGATTAAACTCACAAATAATTCCACAAAATTCCATAAACGCTCCCTTATTTGCTTGAAAAAATTTTTTTCTTGTTATAATATATCTTATTATAAGCAATTTTAGTTTGTAATCAAATAATTTTTTTATGGAGAAAGAAAAATGTCAGATGTTTTTGATAAACTAATTGAAAAAGCAAAACATACGGGAAAGCGTATTGTTTTAACAGAAACCGAAGATGGAAGGGTTTTAGAAGCTGCTGAAAAAGCAGGACAAATGGATTTATGTAAAGTAATTTTACTTGGAAAGGAGAGTGAACTTAGAGAAAAGTTTTCACAAGACGCACTTAAAAATATTGTCTTTATTGACAGTGAAATTGCAAATGAAAAGAGAAATGAATATGCTAATCTTCTTTATGAACTTAGAAAGGCAAAGGGTATGACTATAGAGCAAGCGAATGAACTTGTGAAAGATAAGCTTACATACAGTATGTTAATGATTAAATCTGGTGATGCCGATGGTGTAGTTTCAGGAGCTATTACTCATACTGGTGATGTACTTAGACCTGCATTTCAGATTGTTAAAGTTAAGCCGGGTGTAAATAAAGTTTCATCAGTATTTATTATGGAATCACCAAGTGAAAAGTTTGGTGAAAACGGATTTTTAATTTTTGCTGACTGTGGCGTTAATCCAAATCCAACAGACGAAGATCTAGCTGAAATTGCCATGTTATCTTGCGAAACAGCTAAATCAATTTGTGGATTTTCAAGCCCAAGGGTTGCACTTTTAACATATTCAACAAAATCTGGAGATGAAATGAAAGATGAAAATGTTTGCAAGGTTAAAAGAGCAGTTCAAATTATAAAATCTAAAATGCCAGAACTTGATGTAGATGGAGAACTTCAATCAGATGCAGCATTGGTTGAGTCAGTTGCTGAGTTAAAAGCTCCAGGCTCAAATGTTGCAGGACATGCAAATATTCTAATTTTCCCTGATTTGAATTCTGGAAATATTGCATATAAACTTGTGCAAAGACTTGCTGGTATTAAAGCTGTTGGTCCAATTTTACAGGGTTTAAATGCACCAGTTAATGATTTATCAAGAGGCACAAGTGCAGATGAAATCGTTCTTTGTATGGCTATTACAGCTTTACAAGCATCAAAATAAATTAAAAAGGAAAAGGTAAATTATGAAAGTATTAGTTATTAATGCAGGAAGTTCATCATTAAAATATCAAGTGATGGATATGGACAATGAAAAAGTTATCACAAAAGGACTTTGTGAGAGAATTGGTATTGATGGAAGACACACAAATAAAACTGATGGGAAAAAGTTTGTTGAAGAAGTTACTATGAAAAATCATAGCGACGCTTTAAAAGTTGTTATGAAGTGCTTGGAAAGTGATGTTGTTCCAGAAATTAATTCATTAAAGGATATTGATGCAGTTGGTCATAGAGTTCTTCATGCAGGCGAAGCATTTAAAGATTCAGTTTTAATTAATGACGAAGTAATGAGTGTTCTTGAGAGTTTAATTCCACTTGGTCCACTTCACCAACCAGCAAACATTTCAGGTATTAGGGCTTGCGAAGAACTTTTGCCTGGAGTTCCACAGGTTGCAGTGTTTGATACAACATTCCATTCAACAATGCCAGCATATGCATATAGATATGCTATTCCAAAAGAAGCATATACAAAATGGGGTATTAGAAAATATGGGTTTCATGGAACAAGTCATAAATATGTTGCAGGTGAACTTGAAAAACTTGAGGGCAAAAAAGGTAACTTTATTATTTGTCATATAGGTAATGGTGCAAGTTTATCAGCAGTAAGTGGCGGAAAGTGTATTGATACAACCATGGGTTATACCCCACTTGAAGGTGTTATGATGGGTTCAAGGTCAGGCGATGTAGACCCTTCAATTTGTGAAAGAATAATGAAAGAAACAGGTATGACTATTAATGAAACAATTAGCTATTTAAATAAAAAGAGTGGTTTACTTGGCGTATCTGGTGTAAGTGAAGACATGAGAGATGTTGAACTTGTTGCTTTTGGAGAAGATAATGATAAAAAAGAAGATGCCTTGCTTGCATTGCAAATGCACTCTTATAGAGTAAAAAAATACATTGGAGCATTTTACGCAGCTCTTGGCAGGGTTGATGCAATAGCCTTTACTGCAGGAGTTGGTGAAAACGGAGCCGAGTATAGAGAGGCTGTTTTAACCGACTTAGATGGTCTTGGAATTGTATTAGATAAAGAAAAGAATAAGAACTTTAAAAGAGGTGAAGTTAATATTGTCTCTGCTGATAATTCTAAAGTCAAAATTTATGTTATTCCAACAGATGAAGAGCTTATGATTGCAAAAGATACTCAAAGACTTGTTAAATAAATTTTTCTCTTTTGCATTTTTTGTAAAAATGTAATTGACAAATGTGAAAAATTAGTATATTATAGTTATGCTATGCTAGTAAGGTGCAGTATTTGTGCCGAGCTATATTAAAGGAAAACCATAAAGGTTTAAGATGATAGGAGGGTTCAAATATGGCAGTTCCAAAGCGTAAAGTGTCAAAAGCTAAAGGTAGAAGTAGAGTTGCAAATTGGAAAGCAACTGCTCCTGAGCTTGTTGAATGCCCACAGTGTCACGAATTAAAAAGAGCTCATGCTGTTTGTGAGAATTGTGGATATTATAACGGCGAGAAAAAAATCACTGTTAAAGCTGACAAGAAAAAATAGAATACAATAAAAAAATAAATAGAATGGATACTTGTTATCCATTCTTTTATTTTTAAAAATTTGTGCCAAAATTATTGAATTTCATCGTTAAATCATATATAATAGTTTTTGTTAATAATGGAGCAATAGGAGTTTTTATGAAAATAATTATTGATGCTTATGGTGGAGATTATTCCCCAGATGAAATGATTAAAGGAGCAATTACAGCAGTTAATTCAATTGATGATGTTGAAATCATTATTACTGGGGATAACAGTCAAATTTCTAGTAAACTTACTGAATTTGGCTATACTGGTAACAAAATAGAGATTGTCCATGCTCCAGAATCAATTTCGTGTGAGGAGTCGCCAACAATGGCAATTCGTAAAAAGACTGAAAGTTCACTTGTAAAGGGTCTTAATTTATTAAAAGAGAGAGATGATATAGTTGCAATGATTAGTGCAGGAAGCACAGGTGCCGTTCTTGCAGGTGGGCTATTTATTGTTGGGAGAATTAATGGTGTGAAAAGGCCAGCACTTGCTCCTTTTTTACCAACTATATATGAAGATAAAAAAACTTTATTAATTGATTGTGGGGCAAATGTAGACTGTAAACCAGAATTTTTAAGGCAATTTGCAATTATGGGTTCAATTTATGTAAGTGCAATGCGTGGGATTGAAAATCCAAAAGTTGCTTTAATGTCAAATGGGGTTGAAGAAACCAAAGGTAACGAACAAATCCACAAAAGTTATGAACTACTTAAAAATACAAAGGAAATTAATTTTGTAGGCAATATGGAAGCGCGAGAAATGTTTTCTGGAGATTATGATGTTATTGTTTGTGATGGGTTCACTGGAAATGTCGCAATGAAGTCTGCTGAAGGAACTTTAAATATTTTCAATAAAATCTTAAAGCAGGAAATCAACTCTGCAGGTCTTTTTCAAAAACTAGGTGCACTTTCACTCAAAAAAGTCTTTAAAAAACTAAAAACAAGAATTAACTATACAGAAGTTGGGGGCTCACCATTTGTTGGACTTAATAAAATACTTATAAAATCGCATGGCTCAAGTAAGGCTGGTACAATATATAGCTGTGTGCTTCAAGCTGTAGAAATTTATAAATCTAACTATATTGAAAAAATGAAAGAGGGTATTGAAAAATCAAGTTTGTCAGGGGAATAGAAAGGTGAAAGAACTTGTAAATATTAGTGAAATAGAAAAAATAATAGGTTATTGTTTTAAAAGTAAAAAGTATTTACAAACAGCTTTTGTTCATTCAAGTTATTCTAATGAACATAAAATTGAATCAAATGAAAGATTAGAATTTTTAGGTGACGCAGTTATTGAGTTTATTATTACTGAAATTCTCTATTTGCAGTTTCGAGGCAGAGAAGGAGATATGTCCAAAATTCGCTCAATGATTGTGAGTGAAAGACCATTAGCAGAAGCAGTAGAAAGACTTGGACTTGATAAATTTTTGCTTAAAGGTGTTGGAGAAAGTAAAAATACTACTGAATCTAAGGCAGTTAAGTGTGATTTATTTGAGGCTATTTGTGGAGCAATCTATTTAGATGGTGGAATTGATGAGACTAGAAAATTTTTTGAACTGGCTCTTGGAGAAACAATACTAAGCTTAAAAATTAATGGTTATGTTGATGACCCAAAGACTGCACTTCAAGAAATGCTTAAACAGGCAAAGATTGTTTATAGTACTTCTAAAAGCGGTGAAGATCATAGACCAATTTATAAGACAACAGTATTTATAAATGGTATAAAAATGGGCTCAGGTATGGGTTCTAATAAAAAAACAGCAGAAGAAAATGCAGCAAGCGTTGCAATAAATAATTTGAAAAAAGTATAGGAATTATTATGAATTTTGAAAAGTTGGATATATATGGCTTTAAATCATTTGCAGATAAAGTCGAGATAAAATTTGAATCGGGTATAACTGCGATTGTTGGCCCAAATGGTTGTGGAAAAAGCAATGTTGCTGACTCAATACGATTTGTTATGGGTGAGCAAAGTGCAAAATCAATGCGTGGTTCATCAATGATGGACGTAATTTTCAATGGTACAGAAAAGAGAAAGGCACAGTCTTATTGTGAAGTTTCTCTTTATTTTGATAATTCCAACAAAATATTTGACCTTGATTATAACGAAGTTATTTTAACAAGAAAATTATATAAAAGTGGTGAAAGTGAATATTTAATTAACAGAAATACTTGTAGAAGAAGAGATGTAATTGATGCATTTCGTAACATTGGACTTGGAAAGGAAAGTTATTGCGTAATTGGTCAGGGTAAGATTGATAGCATACTTTCAGCAAAACCAGAAGATAGAAGACATGTCTTTGAAGAAGCTGCAGGCATTGCAAAATTTAAAGAAGATAGAAGCAGTTCTGAAAATAAACTTGCAAATGTTACAGATAACTTAATTAGAATTAATGATATTATCTCCGAACTTGATAGACAACTTGGTCCTATGAAAACCCAAGCAGAAAATGCGAAAATCTTTATTGAACTTTCAAATAGATTAAAAGAGCTTGAAACAAATATCTATGTTTATGAGTATGACAATTCAAATATAGAAAAACAAAAGATACACGAAACCATAAAGGCAATTGATGAAGAACTTGCAATTAAACAAAAAGATTTAGAAAAGGCTGTGCAAGAATATGAAAATAGCCAAATTCAAATCAACGAATTAGATGAAACAATTAACAGCTTAAGAAATGAGTTATTAAATTTATCAGTTGCACTTGAAAAACAAAATGGTGAAATCAAGCTTTTTAATGAAAAAATTGCGAATCTTAAAGATCAAAATGAAAAGTCACTGCTTCAAATAGAACAGGGAAAGGTCTTTGAAGAAAATAATAGTTTACAAATTCAAAAACTGCAAAATGATAAAAATAATATTGAAAAAACTTTAGAAATTGATGAAAAAGAGTTAAATGAACTTGAAAATAGTTATAAACTCACAATAGAAAAGTTAAACATTGGTGAAAATTTAGCAGAGAGTGTAGACGCTGAACTCTTTAATGCTGTTGAAATGTCAGGTGACATTAAGTCAACCCTTTTAAAATATCAAACTGAACTCGAATCTTTAAAACAAAGACAAACTGAACTTTCAAAGCAAAAAGATAATTTACTTGCAGAAAATCGTGATTTTGATGCTAAAATTCAGTTATCAGAAGATGAAATTGCGAATTTAGATAAAAAGATTGAGAAAAAAAATAACGAAAGACAAAGTATTATTAACGAAATAAACAACTTAAGTGAAAATCTATCAGGTGTAAATGATGAGATTGAATCAAAGCGTGCAGAGTATCATACAAGTTTGAGTAGATACAATGTTTTAAGTGAAATGAAAGAATACAATGAAGGCTTTATTATTGGTGTAAAAAGGCTTTTAGAGCAGGCACAAGATGGGTCTTCTATAGGTGGAAAAGTTGTTGGTGTTGTTGCAAGTTTAATGAAAGTACCACAAAAATTTGAAGTTGCAATTGAAATGGCACTTGGAGCTAGTGTTCAAAACATTGTTACCAAAAATGAAGAAGATGCTAAGGCACTTATAGATTATTTAAAGGTTAATAAATTTGGTAGGGTTACATTTTTACCAATAACCAGTGTTAAAGAAAGAGAAATTTCATATCTTGCTGAGTCAAAACTTTCAATGAAAGGTGTATTTGGGGTTGCTAGTAAACTTATTGAATTTGATAAAAAATACGAGAAAGTCTTTAATAGTTTGCTTGGCTCAACTGTTATTATTGATAACATGGACAATGCCATTGCATTTTCAAGAGCAACTGGATATACCACAAAAATTGTAACTCTTGATGGTGACATTATTTCTTCACAAGGTTCAATGACTGGTGGTAGCCGAAAGCAGGAAACTGCAAATTTGATTGGTCGTGATAGAGAAATAGAAGATTTAAAAAAGAAACTAGAAGTGTTAAAGGTTGATATTCAAAAATTGTCTCAAAAACAGCTTGATATAAAGAATTTGTCAGCTAACAAATCAGATGAACTATCAAAAAAGGTGGACGAAATTCATTTGCTTGAAATGGATAAGGCTAAACAAGAGGAACTTATTGTTTCATATGAGGAGCAAAAAGATGAGGTTAAATCAAACCTCTCAGAACAAGATATAAGTTTTTCTGCGGTGCTTGATAAAATTGATTTTGTAGAAAGACAAATTGATTCAATTTTAAAAGAGCAAAAGGATATTGATGACAAAAAAACCTTAGCTTCAGAAAATAGAAAGCAAGCCAATGATGATTTTGGTAAGCTCAGAGCAAGCAGAGATGAAATTTTCCAAAAAATCAGTGAACTTAAAATCAAACTTCAAGCTGATAGAAATGATTTAACCAATACACAAACAGAAATTGAGAGAATTGAACTTTCAAATGCAGAAAATAAAGAAAAATCAAAAGATACTATGCTTGAAATTCAAAGACGAAATCAAGAAATTGATGATTTAAATGAAAAAATCACTGAGATTATGACTAATTCTACATTCTCAGCTAGTGCAAAAGAAGTAGAAGAAGTTAAGGCAAAGATTGGAGAGTATACTGAACAAAAGAGAAATGTTCAAAGCATTATGAACGAAGCAGATGGCAATAAAATGTTATTATCTGGTGAAATTCAAAGAGCAAGTGATAAGAGAGCAAAAGAAGAAAACCAAATTGTTAAAATTGATACGGAACTGGAAAATTTACAAAATAGAGTTTGGGAAGAATATCAAATGACATATGCCGATGCAAAACAAGTAGCCGATCCAAATTTTGACTATAAGTCTGGTTCGTCTGAATGCACAGAAATCAAGAAAAAAATACAAAGACTTGGAAATGTTAACCTTGCTGCCATTGAAGATATTAAAACTATTTCAGAAAGATATGATGACCTTACAAGACAGAGAGATGATTTAGTTAAGGCAGGAGATGACTTAAATATAATCATTCAGAACCTAACTCAAACAATGGAACAAAAATTTCTTGATTGTTTCAATAAAGTGAGGTCAAGTTTTCAGGTTATATTCAGAGAACTTTTTGGTGGTGGGCGTGCCGATATTACACTTGAAGATGAGAAAGATCCTTTAGAGTGTGGTATTGATATTATTGCAGAGCCACCGGGGAAGAAACTTCAAAGTATAACGCTTTTGTCAGGTGGAGAAAAGGCATTAACTGCCGTTGCAATCTTGTTTTCTATTTTACATCTTCGTCCAATGCCATTTTGTGTGCTTGACGAAATTGAAGCGGCACTTGACGATGCAAATGTAGAAAGATATGCAAAATATTTGCATAGATATAGTGGAGATACTCAGTTTATTGTTATTACTCACAGAAAGCCAACTATGGAACTTGCTGATTCACTCTATGGTGTCACTATGGAGGAAAAAGGTGTGTCTAAGGTTGTTTCTGTTAAACTTGCAGATGCCATTAAACTTGATAATGGTGGTAATTAAAATTAAAACATTTAGGAGTTATTTATGGGATTTTTTTCAAGGCTTGTAAGTGGCTTAAAGAATACAAAAAAATCATTTTCTGAGAAGATTAAGTTTGCTTTTACTGGTAATGAAATTGATGAAAATTTTTTTGAAGAATTAGAGTTTGCTCTAATTAGTGCAGATATTGGGACGGGTACAGTTTCAGATATTTTGGAGAAACTTAGAAGTAGTATAAAGGAGAAAAAACTTAAAAAAGTTGCCGATTGTAAAGAACTTTTAAAAGATATTTTGGTTGAAATTTTAAGCCAAAATGAAGTTTATGATTATAATTATCCACTTGCAATACTCGTTGTTGGAGTGAATGGGGTTGGTAAGACCACAACCATTGGAAAACTTGCTGAAAAATTTACAAAAGCAGGGAAAAAAGTTATTATAGCAGGTGCAGACACATTTAGGGCGGCAGCTGGAGACCAGCTTAAAGTTTGGGCAGATAGATGTAAGGCAAAATATGTTTCAGGTGAAGCTGGCTCAGATGCTTCTGCTGTTGTGTTTGATGCGATTTCTTCTGCAAAAGCTAGAAATGCCGATGTGTTACTAATTGATACGGCTGGACGACTCCATAACAAATCTAATTTAATGGAAGAGCTAAAAAAAATTGGAAGTGTTGTCAGTAAACAATTCCCAGAAGCTGAGTATCATAAACTCATTGTTGTTGATGGCACAACTGGTCAAAATTCCATTAGTCAAGTAGAACTTTTTGATGAGGCAGTTGAACTTACTGATATTGCCGTTACTAAACTTGACGGTACCAGCAAAGGTGGTTTTTTGGTGGAACTTTCAAACACTTATGATTTTTGCATAAGATATATTGGTGTTGGAGAAACTGCAGATGACCTTTTGGAGTTTGATGCGAAGGATTTCGTCGACGCAATTTTTGAATAGCTTTTTTGCAATAGGTTAAATTTTAATAAAAAATAAATTTCTTTGTTCATAATTTTTTTTCTAAAAATAATGAAATTTCAATGTTTATATATAAATTTAATAAAAAAATGGGTTTATAAAAACTCATTTTTTTATTTGCAATTTTGGACGAGAGAGGGTAATATTTATCCAATAGAACGGATTATTGTTAAAACAATAAAAATAACCCATAAAGTAAGATAAATTCTCATTTTATGGGCGTTTCTTTATATCTTCTAATACATCATCTAATTGCTTTGAAAATTCCTTAGCAAATTCTTCTTTACTTAAATTTTCAAATCTTTCATTATATTCTCTTTTAACTTGTTCAACTTCCTTAAGTCCTTGTTGGTATTCTTCAGCTAATTTTTTTAATTCCTCATCAGTCATAATCAATCTCCGTGAATTTTTATAAGATATTCCTTATTTATCTTAATTATATCAATAATAAGCCAGAAAAACAATAATTAAACATAAATTAAAAAGTTGGTTTAAAGTTATAATAACAAAATTATCATCTTAGTTTTTTTATAATTAATTTATTTTAAATATATAGTTATATTTCTCTGTATCAACCAACTCTGTAAAAATACATTATGATGTCAACTTCAATATTTAAACAACTTTAAGAGATTCATATCAAAACTAAAATAATAATTTGATAGTTAAGAGAGAATTTAAACTGAAAAGAGTTTTACATGAAAATAATGTGGATTATATATTAGTAAAATATTTTTTTATGCTAGATTATTATTCTAATAACAAAGGCACGGCAAAGAATGCCCATAGTAAAGATGAACAAAATCAAAGAAAACGCTTAAACTATGCAATGAAAAAATATATTGAAAGACAAATTGAGAAAGAGGCAAAAAATGATGAAAGTGTAAATTAGGCGAAATGACAGAAAAAGAAGTTATTGATAAATTAACAAATCCGTCAAATTCAAATGACTTGAATGAATGGTGTCAAATTCAAGGGCAAATATAAAGTTGCTTCAAATTATGTCATCAGGCGTGTATTATAGTGGAGAAAAGAAAGTGAGATTAACACAAAAACAAAGAGTAGCGTTATCTAGTGTACTTGCACAAGTGGCAGAAAGGCAATTAAATCCAACAAGTAAAAAGGAAGTACAAGGTAGGGCTTTGCAAAATTTAGGTAAAGAAATGGAGTAAAGTATGGAAGATGGTAAGACAAGTAAAAATATTGAAAATAAGCTAATAAATCAAAATGCTAAAATAGAAAAAATTAGTCTAAAAGAAATTCAAAAAGAAAAAGATGATAATTTGGTTGATAGAATAATGCAACAAATATTACAGATAAAATGATATATTTGCAAATAAAAAATAGAGTAATTATAATCTTAAAAGATTTTTTTTACTCTATTTTTTTATTGTTTTTCAATCGCAATTTGTTCCTTGTTAAATTTAGATGTTCCATCAATAAATAGTTTGAAATCTTGTTGTAGGTTAGTTGATATTTTTGGCAATATATCTTTATAAACTCTGTCAATTTTTTCACTCAAATCTAGGTAACTTAATTTGCTTACTGCACTATTTTTATTGACAGTTGTCATATATCCAAGAAGTTCAATAATATCTTTTGGTAGTGCTTCAATTTCACCTAAACCATTAAAAATACAAGCAAAATCACTAATATCTTTTTCATATTTTTCTTTTTGTTTTTCTTGATTTATTGATAACATTTCAGAAAATTTGTGAATCATTAGTTCTGCAGGACTTGTAATTAGTATCTTTTTTCCGTCATCAGTTTCTAATATTACTAAATTGTGAGAACTTATTTCTCTATCATCACCCAACCAATCAAAATACATTGTTCCATTATGTGTATAACCATACTCATTTTTTTTACCCCAAACAGAGCAGAGAGATGTTGCATATTTACAATTTTTACGAACTGCTCCTAAATTGTAGATATCACCTTTTCTATCAAAACATCTGTCGTCAATACATACAATATCAATATCTAATGAAATTGGTCTAAGTCCCATTGAAAATGCTTCTCTTGCTTTTTCTGACACATTAATAGTTGGTTCAACTTTTGTAATATTGCCATTATTATCAAAACTTATTGGCTTTAAAGTTGTTGCAGAAGACAAAAGTAGCATTGCAAGTGAACCACTAAAATAATATTTGGCCTGCTCATTTTCTGTCTGTGGAATGTTATTTGAGATGTAGGTTGCATATTCAACTGCACCTTTTCTTATTTCTTCATTCATCATCTTTCTCCTAATAAGTAAAGTTTAGTATAAATTTTTTTTATTGTCAATACCAATTTAAGAATTAAAAATATTAAAAATTACTTGACAAAAATAGTTTTATAAGATATACTTGGTCAAGTAAAAGTACTTTACAAGGTGAAAGATGCAGTTTGAGGAACATATAAAACTTATTAAACTCTTTGATATCTATGGGAATTTATTATCAAAAAAACAAAAACAAGTTTTAGATGCATTTTTAAATTCGGATATTGGAGAAAGTGAAATTGCTGAGCTTCTTGGTGAGTCAAGACAAAGTGTGCATGATGCAATTTCAAAAGCTAAAAAACAACTTTTTAAATTTGAAGAGAACTGTAAATTTTTAAAAAAAGAACAGGAATTCAAGGTTAAACTTGAAAAAGTAAAAGAACTTTTACAAAATAATGAAACTAACAAGTCACTTGAACTTATAAGAGAAATTATAAAATCAGATTAGGAGGGGACGCGTGAGTTTATTTCAATCACTTGGGGAAAGATTAAATCATATTTTCTCAAAACTTACAAAGCATGGCAAACTTACTGAGCTAGAGATAAAGCAGGCAATGAGAGAAGTTAGGGTTGCACTTTTAGAGGCAGATGTCAACTTTATGGTTGCAAAAGACTTTATTAATAAAGTTTCTGAAAAGGCTGTGGGAGAAGAAATTTTAACGAGTTTAACGCCAGGACAACAGGTAATTAAGATAGTTAGAGATGAATTAATTAGCCTTATGGGTGAAACAAACGCTAAACTGGAAATCTCTCCAACGCCCCCAACTGTCATAATGATGTGTGGTTTGCAAGGTGCTGGTAAAACTACGATGTCTGGCAAACTTGGCTTTATGCTTAAAAAGCAAGGAAAGAAGCCACTACTTGTTGCCTGTGATGTTTATAGACCTGCTGCAATTGAACAGCTTCGAATTGGGGCGAAAAATGCAGGCGTTGATTTTTTTGAAAAAGGTACAATTAATCCAGTTAAAATAGCAGAAAGTGCCATTGAACATGCAAAAAGAATGGGCAATGATGTTGTTATTATTGATACTGCTGGTAGACTTCAAATTAATCAAGAATTAATGGAAGAACTGGAAAATATAAAAAAATCAGTTAACCCAACCGAAATTTTACTTACCATTGATGCAATGACTGGTCAAGAGTCTGTCAATGTGGCAAAAGAGTTTAATGATAGGCTAGAAATTACAGGTGTAATTGTAACAAAGCTTGATGGTGATACAAGGGGTGGTGTTGCTCTTTCAGTTAAGGCAGTTACAGGTAAGTCAATTAAGTTTTGTGGAGTAGGAGAAAAAATTGGGGATATTGAACCATTTTATCCTGATCGTATGGCATCAAGAATTCTTGGTATGGGTGATGTTTTAACATTAATCGACAAGGCACAAGAAGCTTTTGATGAAAAAGAAATGAAAAAGATAGAAGAAAATATTCGAAAAAATAGTTTTACATTTGAAGATTTTCTTGTTCAGTTTGAACAACTAGGCAAAATGGGCAACTTATCAGATATTGTCAGTATGTTGCCGGGGGCAGGATCTAAGCTTAAAGTTACAGATGTTGATGAAACAAAAATAAAAAAATATAAGGCAATTATACAATCAATGACAAAAAAAGAAAGGCTTAATCCCGAGTTAATTAAGGCAAGTAATCGTAAAAGAATTGCTGATGGTAGTGCAACAACTATTCAAGATGTAAATTCTTTAATGAAGCAGTTTGAACAGACCAAACAAATGATGAAGAATATGAATAATGGTAAGCTTCAAAAAATGTTTGGTAAAAAATTCAAGTTTTAGTTTCTAACAGCTACAGCTGAGAGAATAAATAAAAATTTTATTGGAGGAAAAAAGATGGCAGTTAAAATGAGACTTACAAGACTTGGTGATAAGAAAGCACCATTTTATCGTATTGTAGTAGCAGATTCAAGAGTTTCAAGAGATGGGAAGTATATTGACCTTATTGGAACTTATAACCCTTTAACTAATCCAGAAGAAATTAAAATTGATGCTGAAAAGGCAAACACTTGGATTAGAAATGGTGCTCAACCAACTGAAACAGTTAAAGCTCTTTTAGTAAAAGCAGGTGTAACAGAAAGTTCAAAAAAATCTAATTAATAAATTTGACGGTGAAATATGAAAGAGTTAGTTGAATTTATTGTAAAAAATCTCGTAAATGATCCAGATTGTGTTGAGATTCTAGAAACTAAAAAGGACAGAGAAACTCTCTATACAGTTAGGGTTAGTTCAGAAGATTTTGGTAAGATTATTGGTAGAAGCGGAAAAGTTGCAACTGCTATTAGAACAGTTGTAAAAACATCTGCAAAAAAGAACAATAAACATGTTTTTGTTAAGTTTGAGAAAATAAAGTAACTTGTAAAATAAAGTATTGTAAAAATAATTAAAATGTAAAATAATTGCCTTTTTAATTAAATTTTACAAAAACTTGTAATTTTACAAGTTTTTTTATTGAAAAATTATTTTTATATTTAAAATTTTTGAATTTCTATTTTTAATTAAAAATGTATTTTTTTGTTAAGCTAAATTCATAAATACACAATATAATCTTTTATAAATATTATTGTAATATTGATTTTTACTATTTCCTATTTATAATATTTTTTATTATAAATTTATAATTCATATGGCTTTTTTATTAATCTATCTTATCTATTTCTATTGACAAAATTAAGTAAATAAGTGTATACTTGTTTTAAGTAAAAGTTTAGGAGGAATATGTAAATGTCAAAATTAACAGTATTTTTAGGTGGAACCTGTGGCAGTTCTACTTGGAGAGATGATTTAATGAAAAATCTTAATGATTCAGTTGATGCTTTCAACCCAGTAGTTCCAAATTGGACCCCAGAATGTCAAGCAGTGGAAGATAAACATAAACAAAAGGATAATATTGTTTTATATGTTATTACACCTGAAACAAAATCACCTTATAGCATTTCAGAAGTTACAAGAAGCTCAATAACCCAACCACAAAGAACCATGATTTGTGTTCTTCAAGAAGCAAATGGCTATTCATTTGAAGCACACGAGGCAAAAGCTTGGACTAAAATTCTTAAAGATTGCAGTAAAGATGGTGCAACAATTTGTAGTTCACTTGAAGAAGTTGCAGAAAAATTAAATCAAATTGGATTGGCAAAAACAGGTGCATATCAAGGACCACAACCAGGAGAGGAATAGTTTTTTGTTTGCTATAATGTAAAAGCTATTTCGTATTTGTTAAAATTATTATATATTGATGTAATAATACAACTAACAAATTTATTAGAAATAATAAAAACTCTTAGATTATTCTAAGAGTTTTTTATTGTAAATAAAATTATTTTAAATTAATTTAATTATTAATTTTCACTCGATGTTTCATTATTTTTTTTCTCTTTTAAAAGTTCAACAATTTGCTTTAACAAATCTTCCTGTGTTGGATTTGCAAGTCTTTCCTCTTCAGCTTTTGCCTTGGCTTCTTCTTCTGCAAGCTTCTTTTTCTCTTCTTCAAGTTTAGCTTTTTCTTCTTTATATGCTTTTATTGCTTTTTTATTATGTGTTGAAATCCCTCTTTGTTTAAGTTCTTTTTTCTCTTCTTTAGTTAATTTATATATTAAAATTTCGGCATTTGTTTTGCTGAAAAATTCACTACTTTTCATTGCTACTTTTAAAATAATGAATAGTGTTAATGCAATAATTAAGAAGTTGAGTATTGCAGTTATAAATGCACCCCAGTCAATATATATACTATTTGTTAAATCAATAGCACCAGTTTCATCATAAGCAGTCTTAAAAAATGTAAATGCAGAGGCAAGACCTTCTTCGCCACCACTCATTGAAAGTAAAAAATTAATTAAAGGCATAATTATTTTGTCCGTAAATGCAGTAACTATTGCTGAAAATGCGTTTCCAACAATAACACCGACAGCCATATCCAAAATATTACCACGGCTAATAAACTTTTTAAAATCACTAAAAAACTTTTTCATATTTGCTCCTTTTAAACAAGAGTATTTTAGCATCTTTTTTGTATAAATTTAATAATTTTTATGTTTTTTTGTAATTTTAAATAATTTTTTTTAAATTTATACACTAAAAAGAAAAATACAACTTTTAATTTATTGAAAAATAAAAAAAATTGTGATATATTAATTCTAGTTTATTTTAGAGGAATATTTATGGAACAAATAACAATTAATAGGTACAGAAATCAAGATTTAGGAAGTTTAAGAATTGACGATGTTGGAAGAAACGTTAGGCTTGCAGGTTGGGTAGATTCAATCAGAAAGTTGGGTGGCGTAACTTTTTTAGTTCTCCGTGATAGATATGGTAAAACACAAATAGTTTTAAACAAAGAATTTATTGAACTTAATAAAGAAGATGTAATCTCCGTGTCAGGAAAGGTGGTTGAGCGAACAAGTAAAAATCCTAATATGCCTACTGGTGATATTGAAGTTGTTGCAGAAAGCATTGAAATGCTTGGCAAATGCACAGAGCAGCTTCCTTTTGAAATTAAAAATAGTCAAAATGTGGCTGAGGATATTAGACTTAAATATAGATATCTAGATCTGCGTGCAGATTATAACCAAAAAATGCTTAAACTTAGAAGTGATTTACTTCTTTTCATTAGAGAATATATGCATTCTCAAAATTTTATGGAAGTTCAAACTCCAATTTTAACAGCTTCTAGTCCTGAAGGAGCAAGAGATTTTCTTGTGCCTAGCAGACTAAATCCGGGGAAATTTTATGCTCTTCCACAAGCTCCACAACAATTTAAACAATTACTTATGGTTTCTGGTGTGGATAGATATTTTCAAATAGCACCTTGTTTTAGAGATGAAGATGCAAGGGCAGATAGAAGTCCAACAGAATTTTATCAGATTGATATGGAAATGGCTTTTGCCACTCAAGAAGATGTGTTTGAGGTAATTGAAGGACTTTATAGAGCAATCTTTGATAAGTTTGCTGGAGTTAAAGATATTGAATTTCCAAGAATAAGTTATAAAGATGCCATTTCTGACTATTGCACCGATAAGCCAGATTTGAGAAATCCTTTAAAAGTAGTTGATGTCACTGATATTTTTAAAGATACAACATTCAGTGTCTTTCAAGGTAAGACAATTAAGTGTATAAAAGCAAAGACAGATTCAAAGCCTAGAAAATTTTATGATAAGCTTACAGAATTTTTGAAGTCACGAGAAGCAAGTGGACTCGCTTACTTTGTTGTTAATGAAAATGAAGAACTTTCAGGTGGAATTTCTAAGTTTGTAAGTGACAACGAAAAGCAATTACTTAAAAATGTAACAAAATTTGAAGTTGGGGATTCACTATTTTTTATCGCAGATGAAAAAGATAGGGCAATAAAATTTACAAATGTGCTTAGAAATGAACTTGGCAGTGAACTTGGGCTTATTGATGAAAATGATTATAAGTTTTGTTGGATTGTAGATTTTCCTTTCTTTGAAAAGGACGATGACGGCAATATTGCATTTTCACATAATCCTTTTTCACTTCCACAAAGCTCTATTGAAGATATCAAAAAGGCTCCATATGACACGCTTGCTTATCAGTATGATTTAGTTATAAATGGTTATGAAAGCCTTTCTGGAGCAGTTCGTAATCACGATCAAAATATGATGGTGGAGCTCTTTAAACTTGCAGGCTATGATAAAGATGTTGTGGTAAATAAATTTCCAGCACTTTATAATGCTTTTTCTTATGGTGCACCACCTCATGCTGGAGCAGCACCGGGTTTTGATCGACTCATGATGCTTTTAACTCATAACACTTTTATTAGAGATGTTTATGCTTTTCCTATGAACAAAAATGGTCAAGACCCTCTTTGTAATGCACCAAATGTTGTTGATGAAAAATTGCTTCGCGATGTACATATAAAGCTTCTTGATGAGTAAGATTATTCTTCTTAAACATTTATCTTGATGTTTTAGATAAATCTTTAAGAAGAATTTTTGTTTTTATCATCTTGTTATATAATTGTAAAAGGAGAGAGTTATGGAAAGAGTATGTCTTGGAAAGATTGTAAAACTTCATGGTTATCTTGGTCAAATGAAAGTTAGAACTAGCTTTGATGACGATTTTGATATTTCAAAAATAGATAGGGTTTTTAGTGATAATTGTGAAGAATTTACTGTAAATAAAATTTTTAAAGTGGATAGTGGAATTGTTATAGGACTTAATAATGTTGATTTAACAATTGCAAAATCAATGATAAATAAAAACCTTTATATTGATAGAATTTTGGTTGAAAATAAAATTTTAATTGAAGATTTAAAGGGGTCTAGCGTATCTTTTAATAATGGTGAGATATTTGCTAAAATTGAAGATGTTCAAGATTATGGTGCTGCAGAAGTATTCTATTTAAAAACATTAGAAGGAAAGGAGTTGCTCTTTCCAAATGTCAAGGGAGTTATAAACAATTTTGACTATCAGAAAAAGCTTCTTGTTTTAAATAAAGAAAAATTTGATGAGGTATCAAATGAAAATTGATATCCTAACTCTTTTTCCTAATAGTTTTAAACCATTAACTGAAAGCATTCTTGAAAGAGCATCTGAAAGTGGAAAAATTGAAATTAATTTGATTAATATTCGTGACTACTCTAAAGATAAGCATAAAAAATGTGACGATTATACTTTTGGTGGTGGTCCGGGAATGGTAATGATGGTTCAACCAATATTTGATGCAATGAATAGTATTGATGGGGTGGACAGAGCACATAAGATTTATTTATCACCTAAGGGTAAAGTTTTTAATCAAAAAATAGCAAGAAAGCTTGCAACTTATAATCATTTAGTATTTCTTTGTGGCCACTATGAGGGAGTTGATCAGAGGGTAATTGACAATTTTATTGATGAAGAAATTTCAATAGGTGACTATGTATTAACGGGAGGAGAACTTCCTGCAATGGTAGTGATTGATTCAGTCGTAAGACTTTTAGATGGAGTGCTTGGGGGAATAGAATCTGCAGATATAGAAAGCTTTGAAAATAATCTTCTTGAATACCCCCAGTACACAAAACCAAGAGAATTTAATGGTATGACTGTTCCTGAGGTTCTTTTTTCGGGAGATCATAAAAAAGTGGATTTGTGGAGAAAGCAAGAGGCTGAAAAACTTACTAGAGAAAGACGCCCAGATTTGTGGGAAAAGTACATAAGTGATAAAAAATTAGAAAATTAACCAAAATTTTAGATGTTTTTTAGTAAAAATAAATTAATTTTGCAAAAAATAGTTAATTTAATTTTATAAAAACTTTTCAATTGAATTAAAGAATTTAACTATTTGAAAAATAATGATTATATATTTTTATTATAAAATTAGTTATTTTTTAAGTTTTAACATATCTTAGTTTTTTGCTAATTTAAAAAATAATGCTTGGAAATTAATACTTGACTATATTAATCTAATGGGAGAAAAATATATGGAAAAGAAAATTGATTTAAATCTTATTAAAGTTGCAATTTTTGACTTTGATGATACGCTAGCAATTCATAAAAATAGGGATTATAAAAAACAGCGTAGTGAAAGCAAAGAAAATAGTATAAACTATTACCTTAGTGCTTATTTATATCCTGACTCATATTATGAATCTATTGAGCCTTGCTTACCTCATGAGGCAATCTACCACTTGATAAAATTTTTGGCAAGAAGAAATGTGAAAATGTATTGTTTATCAGGAATGAAATTTTCTTTTAATTTAAAAGCAAAAGAAAACTTTATTCGTAAGCATTATGGAGAAGATATAGAAGTTTTATTTAGTCGTAATCAAGAAACAAAGATAGAAGCTATTGAAATTCTTAAAAAATTGCATAATTGTAATTATAATGAAATTCTCTTTGTAGATGACTTTGAAGAAAATGTCAAAATACTTAATGATTTAGGAATTAATTCATTTTTACCAGATGAAATAAGCCTATTAGATTTAAAACAAATTTAAGGAAGTAATATTATGAAAAATACAGAAGAGTCAAAAAAAAATGTTATAAACTGGTTTCCCGGACATATGAAAAATGCACTAGAAGACATTGAGGATAATAAGATAAAAATTGCCGACGCAATTCTATATGTTTTAGACAGTAGAGCCCCAATTTCTTGTTTAAATCCAAACATTACTAAAATAACTCATGGAAAACCAATAGTTTACGTTTTTAATAAAATTGACCTTGCAGATGAAAATAGAGTTTCACAAATTCAGGCAGAATTTGCAAAAGAAAAGAAAGTTACTATTGTTTCCAGTGCAAAGGACATTAGTTATAGGTACGAAATAAAAAACGCACTTAGAAGGGTTTTACAAGACAAAATTGAGAAAAATAATAGGAAAAAAGTCAAGGCAACATATAAAATTTTAGTATTAGGTGTTCCAAATACTGGTAAAAGTGCACTTATTAATATGTTATCAGGCGAAAGAAAAGTTAAGGCTAGTAACATTGCAGGTGTAACGAGATTTAACCAATGGATTAAAATTGATGACGATTTTATGCTATGTGACACGCCAGGTGTACTTTGGCCAAAATTTGATGACATTATTAGTAGAAACCTTGCGTACATTGGTTGTCTTTCCGATAAAGAATTTGACCTTGGCGACTTGGGTTATGAACTCATGCAAACAATCTTTGAAAAATATCCTAATAATCTTAAAGAAAAGTTTGATGTAGATTATAGATTTGATGTTTTTTTAGAACTTTATGACCGTTTTTGCATAAAAAGAGGCTATATAATGCGAAAAAATGAAATAGATTATGCTCGGGCTGGAAAATCTTTTATTGATGATTTTCGCGCTGGTAAATTTGGGAAGATTACATTAGAGTAAATGAAATGAAAAAAAGAGATTGTAAAAAATTAGATATAGATAAGTTTAAACATGAAAGAAAACAACTAAGTAGCGGTAAAAAATTAATTGCTGGAATGGACGAGGTGGGGAGAGGTCCATTAGCTGGACCAGTTTGTGTTTGTTGTGTAATTATGCCATTAGATGATATTATAGATGGAATAGACGATAGTAAAAAAATATCAGAAAAGAAACGAAAGATTTTGGCTGAACAGATAAAAGAAAAAGCAATTGATTATACTATTCAAATGATTGATGAAAAAGTTATCGACGAAATAAATATTTTAAATGCAACTAAACTTTGTATGAAAAATGCTATAGAAGCTTTAAAGAAAAAACCAGACATTGTATTAGTTGATGCAATTTCAAATCTTGATGTGAGTGTACCAATTCAGGGAATTATAAAGGGTGATAGTTTGAGTTATAGCATTGGTTGTGCAAGCATTTTAGCAAAAGTAACTAGAGATGAATATATGGTTAATCTTGCACAAAAATTCCCCGATTATGGTTTTGAAAAAAATAAGGGTTATGGAACAAAGGTTCATATTGAAGCCCTAAAAAGAGTTGGTGCTTGCAGTGCACATAGAAAAACATTTATCAAATTTTTGGAAGAAAAAGATGTATAACGAAATTACTTGGAAAGAAGGGGAACTTTTAGCTCAAAAATATATGAAGAAAAATGGTTATAAGATACTATTTACTAACTATACCTGTGTGGGAGTAGAACTTGATATTGTTTCTACATTATCAGTTTCAGTTCAAAAGAAGAATTTAAAAAAAGAATTAAAAAACGCAATTAATATGTCAAAAGATAAAAAATATATAGAAATTTTAAAGAAAAGCTATCTTGGTTTAATGGAAAACTTGCAGGAAATCTTAGTAGTTACAGAAGTCAAATCAAGGTCAAATGAAAATTATGGACTTGGAATAGAGGCAATTAGTGAGTCTAAAATTCAACACATAAAAAGGGGAGCAGAATTTTTACTTCAAAAAAAAGAGTTTAAAAATATGCAAGTTCGATTTGATGTGGCAAGTGTTGATAGTGGCAAAGTTAATTATTTTGAAAATGCATTTTAAAAATATTTAAAAATGCTTGATTTTTATGAATTTTAGTGATATACTATTGTAGTGATTATGAGTGGTCCTCTGCACCACCGGGCTAGCACGAACACTCAACATACTAAAAGAGGAGGAAACCTATGAATATTATAGATTCTATCGAAAAAGAAGGTATGCGTACTGATATCCCAGAATTCAGAGTTGGCGACACTGTTAGAGTTTGGGTTAAAGTTATTGAAGGTACTCATGAAAGACTTCAAGCTTTTGAAGGTACGGTTATAGCTCGTAAAAATGGTGGCATTAGAGAAACTTTTACCGTTCGTCGTATTTCTTACTCAATTGGCGTAGAAAGAACATTCCCTGTTCATTCACCAAAAATTGACCACATTGAAGTTGTAAGAAGAGGTATTGTTAGAAGAGCTAAACTTTATTATCTTAAAGGTAAGACTGCTAAAAATTCTAGAATTAAAGAAGCTAGATAATACATTTTATAAGCTAGATGGTATATTGATATTAAAGGAATATAGAAATATATTCCTTTTTTATTTATCGTTTTTAATAAATTCATTTTACTTTTAAGATTTTTTCTAGTATGTTATTAATTATTAGGTGGTAAAATTATGTTTTCAAAAATATCAAGTTTTGGACTTTCGGGATTAAAGGGATTTAGAGTAGATGTGGAGGCTGATACAAGTCTTGGACTTCCAAAATATGAAATTGTAGGTTTGCCTGATGCTTCTGTAAAGGAGTCAAAGGAAAGAGTTCGCTCGGCAATAAAAAATTCGGGATTTAAATTTCCAACAAATCACATAACCATAAATTTAGCTCCTGCAAGTATAAAAAAAGTCGGGCCAAACTTTGATTTGCCAATTGCTATTTCTATCTTGCAGTCTAGTAATCAAATTACGGGGAAAAAATGCCAAGATTTTATTATAATTGGAGAATTGGGCCTTGATGGCAATATAAAGGCAGTTAATGGAATTTTACCAACGCTTATTTCTGCAAGGGGTGATGGTTATACGAAATTTATTATTCCAGAACCAAATAAAAATGAAGCGAGTTTTATTGAAGGAATTGAAGTTTATGCACTATCTTCACTTATGGAAGTAGTAGGATTACTGAACGGAAGTATTGAGTTTAAGTGCGTGGAAAAATCAATTTGGAAGGGAGAACCATCAGACAAAATTTCAGAAGATTTTGCAAGAGTTAAAGGTCAAAGGGTTGCGAAAAGAGCAATTGAAATAGCGGTAAGTGGAGGACATAATATACTAATGGTTGGTCCACCGGGAGCAGGCAAGACAATGATTGCAAAGTGCATTCCTTCAATAATGCCGGATTTGACTTTTGAAGAGGCACTAGAAATTACAAAAATACACTCAATTGCTGGTGAACTAGATCTTAAAAAGGGTGTGGTATCAACTAGACCATTTAGAAGTCCACACCACACTGCCTCGGTAGTTTCACTAACTGGCGGTGGAAAAGATGCAAAACCTGGAGAAGTTAGTCTTGCAAGTAATGGAGTATTATTTTTAGATGAACTTCCTGAATATTCAAGAAGCAATTTAGAAACACTAAGGCAACCACTTGAAGATGGAGTCATAACAATTTCAAGGGCAAGTGGGAGTTATGAGTATCCTGCAAATTTTATGCTTGTTGCAAGTATGAATCCGTGTCCTTGTGGATATTATGGAAGTTCAGTACATGAGTGTACTTGTTCGCCAAGTCAAATTCAAAATTATTTAAAAAGATTATCAGGACCACTTTTAGATAGAATAGATTTAAAAATTGATGTAGAACAAGTGGATTTTTTAGAGCTTTCAAGCAATACACTTGAAGAAAGTAGTGAGGAAATAAAAAAGCGAGTTGATAAAGCAAGAGCAATTCAAATAGAAAGATTTAAAAATACTGGAATTCATACAAACTCTAAAATGACTTCAAAAATGATAAGTGAATTTTGCAAACTTGATAGTGAGTCTGAGGAATTGATTAAATTTGCTTTTGAAAAATTTAATATTTCAGCAAGAGGATATAACAGAATATTAAAAGTCGCCAGAACTATTGCCGACTTAGATGGGGCAGAAAATATTTCATCAAATCACATTGCTGAAGCAATTGCATATAGAAATATAGATAAATTTAGTTTATAAGAGTAGGAGAAAATGAATAAAAAAGAATTAATTGTGTTATGGTTTGGCTATAACGATTTAACATTCTCAAAATTTGAACAAATATTCTCTAAATTTAATGATTTAGAGGATATTTTAACGATAAAAAATATTAAAAATGCAGATTGTGATAAATCAATAGTTGAAATAATTAAAAAATTACGAAGTGAAAACTTAGATAAATTTGAGAAAAAAGTAATGGCTGAAATGGATAAGTATAAAATTCTCCCAGTTACATATTTTTCAAATGCATATCCAGAAAAATTAAAAAATATTTCTGATCCTCCACTTGTTTTATACACAAAAGGTGATGTTACACTACTTTCAAAAGATTCTATTTCAATAGTAGGAACAAGAAAGCCTACTACTTATGGCAGAATAGTTTGTGAAAATTTTACAAAAGAGCTTTCAAGGGCAGGACTAGTAACTATATCTGGTCTTGCTTATGGAATTGATACAATAGTTGCTCAGAAAACACTGGAAATTGACGGTAAAACGATTGCGGTTCTTGCTGGAGGATTAGATTCCATTTATCCACCACAAAATACTGGGCTTGCGAATAAAATCATAGAAAATGGCGGGCTTCTTGTAACTGAGTATAAGCCTGGACATAAACCACTTCAATTTCAATTTATCAGACGAAACAGGATTGTGTCTGCACTTGGTTTAGGAACATTAATTGTAGAAGCAGGTAAAAGTAGTGGTACAATGTCCACTGCAAATTTTACTCTAGAGCAATCTAGGGAACTTTTTGTAATTCCGGGAAATATTACCTCTCCACAAAGTGAAGGCACTAATGCACTTATTGATCAAATGCCAGATATTTTTACAGTTTCACCAAGTAGAATTCTGTATAAATTAAATATCAAGGTTCAAAAGCCAAATGAAGAAAAATCAAAGCAACAAGCTGACTTGGTTCAGTCAAAAATTCTAGAAATTCTTGAAGATGGTGAGAAAACTTTTGATGAAGTTTGTGATTTACTTAATATTTCTGCATCAATGCTTTCTACAAAATTAATCACTATGGAAATGTTTGGTTTAGTTAAAAAGGGTGATGGGAATAAATATTATAAATTATAGTTATTAATATTAAGATTATATTAATAATTAATTGAAGAATAAAAAATTAATTAGAGTATAAAAAATTGCAATTTTATAAATTTTTCCAATAAATTTACTAATATTTGCGTTAATTTGTTAGGTTAAAATTTTTGAAAATATATTTTAACAAAAATAAAAAACTGATTTGACAAAATTTTATTCATTGTGATAAAGTTTATTAGAAAATTTTGGAGAAAATCATGAAAGAATATTCAAAGAGAATTGAAACGGAAAGATTAATTCTAAGAAAATTTGAAGCCGATGACTATGAAGATATGTTCAATAACTATGCCAAATATGACGAGGTTACTAAATATCTAACTTGGAATACTCATAAATCTAGTGAAGATACAAAAAATTATCTTGAAAAAGTTGTTCTTCCTGATTATGAAAAGGAACATACTTATAGATGGGCAATTGAGTTAAAATCATTAGGACAGGTAATTGGTGCAATTGATGTGGTTTGCTGCAACCTAGAAAAAAAGAGTGCAGAACTTGGATATGTACTTGGGTTAAATTTCTGGGGAAATGGAATAATGACAGAGGCAGGAAGAGCTGTAGTAGATTATCTTTTTAGTGAGGGATTTGTTCGTATTTGGGCAATTCATAAAGTAGAAAATGAAAGAAGCGGAAGGGTGATGCAAAAGCTAAATATGCAATATGAAGGTACACTTAGAAAGTACGCACTAGATAATCAGGGTGAGCTTGTTGATGTTAAAATTTATTCAATTATAAAACAATAAAGATAGATATTTGAAATGTAGTTTTCTATAATTGTTTACGAGAAGAATTTATATGGTGGCAAATCTATTTTTAGTGATAGTGTTATTAAGTTAAGGAAAAACAAAATTTTTCATTTTTATGTAAATTAATTTTTATTTCCGATAGTATATATAGTGTAATTAAGGAGTAAATATGAAACTTGTTCTTATTGAAGGTCCCGGTAAAAAAGATAGTGTGCAACACTACCTTGGTAAAGATTATAAAGTAATGCCAACTTATGGTCATTGTAGAGATTTACCAGAAAAAACTCTTGGAGTTGATGTTGATAATAATTTTGAGCCTGAATATGTAGTTGTTCCCGATCACAAGAAAACCGTAGATGCAATAAAAAAAGAAGTGGATAAAGCTGAAGCTGTTTATTTTGCTTCGGATCCAGATAGAGAAGGTGAGGCAATTGCTTGGCATATGTGTTATTTGCTTGGAATAGACCCTAAGAAGGCAAATCGTATTACTTATAATGAAATTAGTGAAACAGCTGTAAATGAGGCCATAAAAAATCCAAGACCAATTGATGATAAGTTAGTTAATGCCCAGCAAGCAAGAAGAATTTTAGACAGACTTGTTGGTTATAAAATATCTCCAATTTTGTGCAAGAAAATTCAAAACAAACTTTCTGCAGGTAGAGTTCAGTCTGTTACTTTAAGGCTCGTTGTTGACCGTGAGAGAGAAATTGAAAATTTTAAGCCAGAAGAATATTGGACTTTGCAAGTTATTTTAAAAAAGCAAGATGGAACTAATGAAACATTTAAAGCTTCGCTAAATACAGGCAAGAAGAATGTCAAAAATAAAGAGGAAATGGATAAAATTCTTGATGCAATTTCAAGTGGAGAATTTGTAATTACAAATGTAAAAAAATCAGTTACAAAATCTCAACCATCTGCTCCATTTACAACCTCTACTATGCAACAAGAAGCACTAAATAAACTCGGAATGAGTTTAAAAACCACAAGTAGTACTGCACAAGTTTTATATGAAGGTGTAGAAATTCAAGGACAAGGAAAAATTCCACTAGTTACATATATAAGAACAGACTCTGTTCGTGTTTCACCAGAAGCACAATCAAAGGCAAAGCAGTTTATTACTGATAACTTTGGCAGTAATTATACGGTTCAAACGTCTAGGAATTTTAAAAATAAAAAAGATGCTCAAGATGCTCATGAAGCAATTAGACCAATTTCTCTTTCAAGAAAACCAGAAGATTTGAAAGATAAAATCCAAAAGAATGAATATAGATTATACAAACTCATTTATGATCGATTTTTAGCTAGCCAAATGGCAGATGCAACATATGATTCACTGTCAGTGGATATAGAATGCAATGGATATAAGTTCAAAACGACAGGAAGAACTCTTAAATTTGATGGCTATACGACTGTTTACAATAATCAAACAGATGAAAATGATGAAAAACTAACAAAGCTTCCTGAACTTAAAGATGGTGAAAAACTGGATTTAGTAGAAAAGAAACCAGAACAAAAATGGACGAAACCACCAGCTCGTTATACTGAGGCAAGTCTTGTAAAGGCAATGGAAGAAAAGGGAATTGGCAGACCATCAACTTATACTCAGTCAGTAACGACACTATTTTCAAGAAACTATGTTGAACGTGAAGGCAAATCTATCATTCCAACAGAACTTGGAAAGGTGGTAGTTGATATGCTAATTAAGTTTTTCCCTAATATTATGGACGTAAGTTTTACTGCAGGTATGGAAGATGATTTGGACGACATTGAATATGAGGGCAAAGATTGGAGAAAGGTTTTAAGTGAATTTTATGCTCCTTTCATACAGGCTGTAAAAATTGCGGCAAAAGATGGAACTAAGACTAAACTACCAGACGAAGTCAGTGATGTTATTTGTGACAAGTGTGGAGCAAATATGGTTATAAGAAATGGAAAATTTGGCAAATTTCTCGCTTGTCCAAATTATCCTAATTGCAAAAATACAAAACCTATAGAGCCTGAAATTTCAATTGATGCAAAATGTCCACTTTGCGGTAAAAATATAAAGCAATTAAGAACTAAAAAGAATAAGATTTTTTATGGTTGTGAAGGTTACCCTGATTGTAAATTTATGTCTTGGAATATTCCTGCCAATGAAAAATGTCCTAGTTGTGGACAGGATATGATTGTTAAGTTGTATAAAACATTAAAAGTAACAATGTGTGAAAAATGTAATTACTCAAGAAAAGAAAAATTAGAAAATAGTAATAATAATTCACAAAATCTCTCAATAAGTGAAGAAAAGGAAATTTTAAATAGATTAGATGAAGAAAATGAAAAATAGTGTAAATGTAATTGGTTGTGGGCTCGCTGGAGCAGAAGCAACTTATCAACTTGCCAAAAGAAATATTCATGTTGATGTTTATGAAATGAAGCCTGTTAAGTTTTCACCTGCTCATAGCAGTGAAAATTTTGCAGAAATAGTATGCTCTAATTCACTAAAAAGCGAAGATTTAGGCACTGCATCGGGTTGTTTAAAGGCAGAAATGGATATTTTTGATTCGCTTATTCTTGAAATGGCTAGAAAATCAAGAGTTCCAGCAGGCACTGCACTTGCCGTTGATAGAGAAAAGTTCAGTAGTTTAGTAACAAAGCAAATAGAAAATTTAAGTGGTGTTACAATTCATAGAGAAGAAGTAACAAATATAGATTTATCTGTCCCTACAATCATTGCTACTGGACCACTTACTAGTGATGCTCTTGCCACTCAAATAAGTAAACTTATAGGTAGTGAAAATCTTCATTTTTATGATGCTTCTGCACCAATTATTGATGGTGATACACTAAACACGGAAAAAACTTTTACAGCTGGAAGGTATGGTAAAGGGGAAAGTGACTACATTAATTGCCCACTTAATAGGGAAGAATATTATAATTTTGTAAGGGAACTTGTAAAAGCTGAAAGAGTGGAGCTTCATGAGTTTGAAAAGAGTGAAATTTTTGAGGGTTGTATGCCAATTGAAGTTATGGCTTCAAGGGGGGAAGATACCCTTAGGTTTGGACCACTTCGTCCTGTAGGATTTAAGACTGAAAATAACGAGAAACCATATGCTGTTGTTCAGCTTAGAAAAGAAAGTAACACAAATAGCCTATATAACATTGTTGGTTTTCAAACTAATTTAAAGTTTGGTGAGCAAAAAAGAGTATTTTCTATGATTCCAGCTCTAGAAAATGTGGATTTTGTTAAATATGGTGTTATGCACAGAAATAGTTATATTTGTGCTCCAAAACATTTAAATGCAGATTTTAGCGTTAAAGGTTTTGAAAATTTATACATTGCAGGTCAGCTTGCAGGAGTGGAAGGATATGTAGAGAGTACAATGAGTGGAATGATTGCTGGAATTTTTTTAGCAAATAAAATTATTGGAAAATCGCTTGATTATCTTCCAAAAACAACTATAATGGGAGCTATAACAAATTATCTAACCACGGCAAGTGAAGAAAATTTTCAGCCAATGAATGCAAATTTTGGAATACTTCCAAGTTTAGATGCCAAAATTAAGGATAAAAGCTTACGAAAGCTCGCCTACTCAAAAAGAGCATTAGATGATTTGAAAAAATATAAGGAGAATTTTAAATGTTAGAATTTAGAGGAACAACGATTATTGGCGTTAAGAAAGACGGAAAGATTGTTCTTGCAGGTGACGGCCAAGTTACTGCTGGCGAACATACGATATTTAAGGGCAACGCAAGAAAAGTTAGAAGAATCTTTAATGATAAAGTTGTAATTGGCTTTGCTGGTTCTACAGCTGACGCATTTAATCTTTGTGAACACTTTGAAAAAATGCTTGAAAAATACTCAGGCAACTTAGAAAGGGCAGCCGTTGAACTTGCTCTTCTTTGGAGAGGAGATAAAGGCATTCGTCAACTTGATGCTATGATGATTGCAGCTGATAAAAATCAGCTTTTAATAATTTCTGGTAATGGTGATGTTTTTGAACCTGAAACTGGCGTTTGTGCAATTGGTTCTGGTGGAAATTATGCTCTTGCAGCTGGTAAGGCATTACTAGAAAATACAGACCTTTCTGCAAAAGAAATTGCAGAAAAAGCTATGAAAATTGCAGGTGATATTTGCGTTTATACAAATGACCACTTGACAATTGAGGAGGTGTAGAATGGCAGTTGAATTATCTTCAAAACAAATTGTTAGCGAGCTTGATAAATATATTATTGGTCAAGAAGATGCAAAAAAGGCTGTTGCTATTGCACTTAGAAATAGATATAGGAGAAGCAAACTTCCAGCTGAGATAAGAGAAGAGATTACACCTAAAAATATCATTATGCAAGGTCCAACCGGTGTTGGTAAGACTGAAATTGCAAGAAGACTTGCAAGACTCGTTAAAGCACCTTTTGTAAAAGTAGAAGCTACAAAGTTTACAGAAGTAGGTTATGTTGGTAGAGATGTTGAGTCAATAATAAGGGATTTGGCAGAGGCTTCAGTTCGTCTTGTAAAGAAAGAAAGGTTTGATGAGGTTCGTGAAAAGGCAGAAAAGGCTACCAATGAAAGATTAATTACTGCACTTTATCAAAGTTACAAGACAAAAATGCCTGATATGCCAGATGATGAACTTAGAAGCAAAATTTTAGAAGATTTGAAATCACATAAGATTGACAATGAAATAATTGAAGTTGAAATCAGTGAAGATTCTAGTGGTGGTCCTGTTCAAATGATGCAAGGAATGGGTATGGAAATCAATATTTCTGAAATGCTTGGTGGAATTTTGCCAAAAAGAAAGAAAAGAAAGAAGATTGCAGTCGTTGATGCAAGACACATTTTTTTAAGTGAAGAAAGTGAAAAACTCATTGATATGGATAATGTTTCTACGGAGGCAGTTAGAAGAGTTGAACAAGATGGAATTATTTTTATAGATGAAATTGATAAGATTGCAGGCAAAGGTGGTTCAAATTCTGGTCCAGATGTTTCAAGAGAAGGTGTGCAAAGAGATTTGCTTCCAATAGTAGAAGGTTCTACTGTTTCAACAAAGTATGGTCCTATTCGTACTGATTTTATATTATTCATTGCAGCAGGAGCATTTCATTTTTCTAAAATTGAAGACCTTACACCAGAGCTTCAAGGTAGATTTCCAATTGTTGTTACGTTAAATTCAATTACTTATGACGATTTTGTTAAAATATTGTCTGATACAGAAAACTCACTTTTAAAGCAATATACAAGTTTACTTGCTGTCGACAATATTAATCTTGAATTTTCTAAAGATGGTATTGAAGAGATTGCAAGAATAGCAGTACTTGCCAATGAAACTAATGAAAATATTGGAGCAAGACGACTTCATTCAATTATGGAGAGTTTGCTTGAAGATGTTTCATTCAATGCAACTGGTGATCACCCAGTCATTGATATTAAAATTGATAAAAATTATGTTGATGAACATTTGTCAAATATTTGCAAAAAGTTCGATTTAAGTAAGTATATTTTATAACTAATTGCTTAGAATAAGTAGAGAAGAAAGGAGTTAATTATGGTAAATACAGTTTCTTTTTCAGTTTCTGAGTTTAATGAGGAAATTTCAAAAAATCATGTCAGTATTGTCGATTTTTCTGCTACTTGGTGTGGACCTTGCAGAATGATGGCTCCAATTGTAGAGGAATGTTCAGAAAAATATAAAGATAAATACAATTTTTATCAAGTAGATATTGATGAAAATGAAGAACTTGCAAAGAATTTTGGTATTATTTATGTTCCTACATTTATAATTTTTTATGATGGGAAAGAAATTGCCAGAGATTCAGGTTATCATCCTAGTGAAGAATTTGAAAAATTTATAAATGATTCCCTTTCAAGAATGTAAAAAAGCTCAATAATTATTATTAAACTTTCAGTAGGGAATAATGTTAGTAATAGGAAGAAATTCAATTTCTTCCTATTTTTTTAATCTTTTAGTATTGAAAACTAAAATTAAATAGTATATACTTAAGTTAACAAATAAAGGGAGAACCACTATGCAGGATAAATTTGCCACCAAAAATATTGACTTAGTAAATTCGGAAGAGGAGATAATTAGCACCTTTGATAGCATAGCACAATCACTTTCTCTAAATTTAAGTAAAGAAGAATCATTTAGTTTCATTGCAAAGATTGTTGATTTATTTCACCGATGTGAAAATGTGAAAATTTCGGCTTCTTTTAATAACAATGTTAAAGATAAAGGCTATGAAAGCAAAGGAAGTGCCTATAAAAAAATTGTTACTGTTCCGAAAAATATTGATAAATACTTTGAATATCAAAAGGGGAATTTTATTCCGATTTGTAAATTCTCAGGTCTTGATACAAGAAAGTCGACATTGAATGATTATACTGTTTATGCTGATTTTGATAGAAAAATTGTTAAGGCCGATGTTGTTACTAAGAAATTTATATATGATAATAGAAATAAGCTAATTGATTCATATTGTAGTGGAGTGGCAATATTTGTTATTCCAAATCCTCAGGGGTTAATCAGAGGTAAAATAAAAGATTTGGTTTCTAATAATTCAAATATCGTTTATTTAAAAAATAAACCAATAGAAATAGGTGATAGACTAGAAACACTAGAAAATCTTTCTGATGATTACACAAACCTAAGTGGTTACTTGCAAATAATTGAAAAATCTATTCTACCTATTTGCAGAATAGACTTGGACTCTAGGCATGGAAATAACTTTGAAGATGTTCCAGGCTATAATAAAGATAAGAAAAAAGTTCTTGATGAGTATTTTAGAAAATTTGCAGATCCTCCACATTTTCACTTTATTTATAAAGGTTATGTATTAAATCACAATCAAAATGATAGCTCGGCACTGGCAATAAATGTTGATTTTTTAACGAGATATCTCATTGATTTGAGATATGCAGATAAATCGAATCCTATATTTAAAGAAGACTTTGGAATGCCATTTATTGATATTTTAAATAGTTCTAAAAATTTTAGTGGTGAAGAGATTAGAAGATTAACTAGTAGATTTAAATATGATTTTCAACAATTTTCTGAAGAAGAA
Source organism: uncultured Clostridia bacterium (assembly GCA_944382715.1). Classification (GTDB taxonomy): domain Bacteria; phylum Bacillota; class Clostridia; order Christensenellales; family UBA1242; genus RGIG1681. Next base: position 12,031 of record CALWNC010000010.1, on the reverse strand, counting down.
AAAAGTGATTTTTCTCAATGCGTTTCTGCTGGTATAATGAATATATCAAAAAGAATGAGTAAAATAAAATGTAGTAAAGATGAAATTTCTGATTTTGTAGCAAAATCAAATCGCATTATGGAAATAATTTTTGAAGATAAAGATATTTCTGGCAAAGAAAGTTTTGACCCTATATTACTCTTGGCACTTCAAACAAACATAATAAGTAATTATTATAAGTTTTCTAGGGTTAATACAAAATATAAATCACAACTTGACTCAGTGTTATCTGATTTTTATGGAATAGTTGGACATTGTTTGAGTCAGTCAGATAAATCTCTTAATAAAAATCAAAGTGAAATATTGCAGAGAGAAAATCAATAGATTAGGGAGGGGGAATAACTATGGTTAATAGTGAATTAAAGCAAAAATACATTAAACTCTTAGAAGATTGTCCTCTCATTCACTCAGTTTCTGATGAAGGAACATATCTAAAAATATTTACTGAAATTTTGATGGGGGAAACTGATACTTTTTTAAATCTTTTTCTAATTTTTAATGACGATGAAGTTTGTCTTACAGATTCAAATGAAGTTTTCAATCTTTGCGACGGATTCTATGATCTACCAGATGAGAAACTTGCAGATTTTGCAAGATATGTTGGACTTGATTATAATAAATTTAGATTTACAAAGATTGTTAACCTAAATAACATAATAATGGAAATTCAGAAGTTTGACAAACTTAAAGATTTGATAGTAAAACAATAATAATTAAAATTGCTTGTAAAAAATGCATTTTTTTGGTTAAATTGAACAAAATATTGATAAAGTAAAACAAAAAATTGCGATTTTTTATGCAAAATTGCTTTGCTTTCTTGCTTTTTAAATAAAATGACCTTATAATAAAATTAATTAAGTTAAATGGAGATAATATGGAAGAAAAAACAATATATTTAGACTATGCAGCAACGACTCCTATTTCTGCAGATGTCTATAAAAAGATGCTTGAATGCTACTCTAATTACAATGGCAATAGTTCTAGTTTGTATAAACTTGGAAGGGAAGCCGATGCTGTGTTAGAGGAAGCAAGAGAAAAAGTTGCCAAAGCTATTGGTGCAGAGCCTAGTGAAATTTATTTTACTTCAGGTGGCACAGAATCAAATAACTGGGCAATTAAAGGAATTGCAAGAGCAAACAAAATGAGAGGTAATCACATTATTACTTCAGCAATTGAGCACCCTTCAATCTTAGAATCTTGCAGGGAACTAGAAAAAGAAGGTTTTAAAGTTACTTATATTCCAGTTGATGAAAATGGAGTGGTAGACTATGCGTCAATCATTAAGGCGATAAGCCCAAGTACAATTTTGATTTCTATTATGATGGCAAACAATGAAGTAGGTTCACTTCAACCAATTCGTGCCATTGCAGAACTTGCAAAACAAAACAAAATTTGCTTCCATACTGATGCAGTTCAAGCAATTGGAAGTCTAAATATAAATGTAAAGGAACTAGGTGTAGATGCTCTTTCAATTTCAGCACATAAAATTTACGGACCAAAAGGTGTTGGAGCTCTTTACATTAAAAAAGGTGTAAAGATTGAAAAGTTTATGTCAGGTGGTAGACAAGAGAGAAATTTAAGAGCTGGAACAGTAAATGTACCACTTTGCGCTGGACTTGGTGAAGCTATTGAAATTGCTACAACCAATCTTGACGAGAAAGTTAAAAATGTTCGAATTGTTAGAAAATATTTTCAAAAGAAGCTTTCAGAGGCTATACATAATATTTCACTCAATGGTCACCCAACTCAAAGACTTGCAAATAATTGTTCGATAACATTTGAGGGGGCAGAATCTGAAGCTGTTGTTATGATGCTTGATAGTGTAGGTATTTATGCTTCAACAGGTTCTGCATGTGAGTCTGGCTCAAGTATGCCATCTCATGTTCTTCTTGCAATGGGAAGAGATATTGAACAAGTTAGAACTACTGTAAGGTTTACTTTTGGTGAAGAAATTACTAAAGAAGATGTCGATATTGCTGTCGAAAAGATACGAAAGGTTGTAAAGAAAATCAGAAGTGTATCTGCAATTAGAATATATAAAAATAAGGTGGAATTATAATATGTATTCAGAAAAGATAATGGAAGAGTTTTTAGAACCAAAAAACTATGGTGTAATTAAAGGTGCAAGTGGTGTTGGTAAGGTCGTTTCAGATGTAGGCAGTGAAATTGTTAAGATATTTATAAAAGTTGAAGACGATAAGATTGTTGATTGTCAGTTTCAAACTTTTGGGGGAGTTGTTGCAATTGCCCTTTCTAGTATTGCCACAACATTAATGAAAGATAAAACTATAGAAGAAGTAAAGAATCTAACAGCATCAAGCATTCTAGAAGTTAGTGGGGACATTCCAGACAATAAGAGTTATTTAGTTGGAGTTGTTCTTTCTGCTATGCAAAAGTCAATTGAAAACTATCAAAACAAGTCAAATGGCGAAGATTAATAAAAGGAGTGTTTTACTCCTTTTTTGTTTGACAAATTTTTTTTAGAATAATAATATAGTTTTATGGAAAAAAAAGAAAGAAAAAGTTTAAAAATTTGGTATGAAAAATTTAATGAATCTCACAAAAACCTTTGTGAGATAATTAGATTTGTAATTGTTGGTGGCATTGCAACTTTAATTGACTTTCTTGTAACGGCCATTATTCTTTATCTTTTTGACCCAAGTTTGTATCCAAAATTTTACAATGTTTGGATAAACGGAGGCGACCCCACTACAATTGCAGCCGTAATTAGCTCTGGACTTGGATTTTGCATTTCTCTCGTCGCAAACTATCTTTTATCAGTACTTTTTGTTTATGAGGAAAAGGGAAATTCTAAGACCATTAAGGGAATAATACTTTTTGTGGTACTTAGTGTGGGTGGTCTGCTTTTAAATATGCTTGGAATGTGGCTTGGCTATGATATTTGTGGAATAAACGAATGGATAACAAAAATTGCCATGACACTTATTGTTTTGATCTACAATTATGTTACCCGTAAACTATTTATTTTTAAAAGGGAAGATTCATATGAAAATGTAAACCAATCTACTTCCTTTCAAAATACAACAATTAATAGTAACACCGATAGTATTAGCGAAAATCAAGAATAAATTTATATGTATCAATAAAAAAGAGGTTGAAAATTATTTTCAACCTCTTTATATAATTGAAAGTAAAATAATCAAGCTATAAGTAGTATAGGCAAGTGAAATTATTGAGATAATTAATCCTGCAATACCAAGTTCTTTTAATCTTTCATTGTTTGTATTACATTGATATATTCCAATAATTGATAGAATAAGCCCCGCTATTGCTACTGTTCCCCACAATGCTAATAGTAGAGATAAAATTGATAGAATAAAGCCGATTATTGAACAAATATTAGCCTTTTGTTTTTCTTCAATGGGCTTTGCATTTTGCTCTTCATTAATTTTAAAGCCACAATTACTGCATGAAATTGCGTCATCACTTATCTCTTGTCCACAATTTTTACAAAACATAAAAACTTCCTCCAAAAATTATTATTCAAAAATTATAGTATAGAAAATTCTATATGTCAAATATTTTAATAGAATTTTCTATATCATATAATTATGGAGTTCAAAGAAATTTTGAAAGAGTTCTTGACTGAGTATGGATTATCGCAGGTAGCTTTTGCCAAAAAGGTAGGCATAAAGCAGAGTCAGGTAAGTGAGTGGTTAAAAGGAAAGGCAAAGCCGGGTTATGATATTTTAAAGCAAATTTGTATTGCTTTTGATATTAGTGCAGATTATTTTTTAGGCATAAAAAGAGAAGATTTATTAAAAAAATAATATGATACAAAAATTTATGGTATCATATTATTTTATTCTTTATTAATAGCAAATAATTTATCTAAATATAAGACTAATTAAATAAAACAATGCATATTGCTTAAAAAACAAATTCATTTTTTGAGTCTTCAAAAAATTTTTAGTAGTGTTTTTTATGAAAAACATAAAAAAGTTTTTAAAGAATTACTTATTTTCTTTTGCATATTTTTTATAACAGTCATAACAAAGTGCCTTATACTTGTCATCTCCTCCAATATCTATTACTGAACCCGAAGTTACAAGTTTACCATTTGAAAACCTTGCGTTGATTATTGCCTTTTTCCCACAAGAACATATAGATTTTATTTCTGTAATTGAATCGGCAATTTCAAGTAGCCGTTTGCTACCTTCAAATAAGTTTGTTTGAAAATCGGTCTTTAATCCATAGCAAAATACTGGCACAAGAGAAGTCAAATTTTTCAATTCTTCAATTTGTTTAGTTGTACAAAACTGGCATTCATCAACAATTATTGCTCTATAATTTTTATTTTTATTATATTTGTTAAAAAGCTCTTCAATATTATCATCAGGCAAAAATGCAACAGCCTCTGCTTCAAGACCTATTCTACTTCTAATAATTTGTTTACCTTCAAAATTATCTCTCGTGTCTAGAGTAGGTTTAATTAAAAAAACTTTATAATTTTGTTGTTCATAGTTGAATTTTGTCATAAGAGCTTGAGCAGTTTTTGATGAACCCATTACTCCATATCTAAAATATAATTTATTAGCCATAATTTACCTCTCTTGCATTTTAAATCATTTATGGAAATTTTTAAACAAAATACTTAAAAAAAATAAATTTTGTATATTTTTGTCGACCGTTCACATACTATTAGCAGGAGGTAAATATGGAAAATTTTTGTAAAGGATTAGTTTTTGGTATGGCTGTTGGTCTTTGCGTTGGCGGAGTAATAGTTGCTAAAAACAAAAAACTCTCAGGTATGGTTAAACAAAAGGCAGAATTAGTTGAAAAGAAAATTTCTGAAGTAACTGACCAAATTAAAGAAAAAGTAGAAGAGGCTGGAGAAGAAAAACCAGTAGATATCAATGCTCAAAATCCTAAGCCTTGTGATTGTAATACAAATGCCCAAAATTAATCTGTTTAATTCAAATAATTTTTAAAAAAACTCCTAAATTTATAACTAAAAAATAAAAACTAAAAAAATGCTAAAAAAAAATAGACAATTTAAATATTTTATGTTAATATTAGAATAAGGTTAGATAAGGAGATTTTTGTGAAGATTGTATCACTTGATATAGGAACTGTGCGAATTGGTGTAGCAACTTCTGATATAATGGAAATTATTGCATCGGCTTATACAGTTTATAAGAGAAAAGATGAACCAAGTGATTTAAAAAATATTGCAGAAATTATTACTAATCTTGAAGCAGGACAAGTTGTTATTGGACTCCCTTTGAAAATGGACGGAAGTGAAGGTTCTAGTGTGGAAATGGCAAAAGATTTTGGAGAAAAACTCTCTAAAATTATTGATGTTCCAATCATCTATCAAGATGAAAGATTATCAACCGTTGAAGCTCAAAGGATTTTAATAGAGTCAGGTATGAGAAGGGAGAAGAGAAAAGATAAGATAGACAGTCTTGCTGCGACCATCATATTGCAAACTTATCTTGATAAAAAAAGCAATATGAAAGACAAAAATTAATATAAAATAGGAGTAAAAAAATTATGGCAGATGAAGAAAAATTAAACGGAGATAATCTCCCAGATTCATTAGAAAATATGGAAGATGAAGACGATGATATTGTCACTCTTCTTTCAGCAGACGGGGAAGAAATAGACTTTGTTGAAATTGCAGGAATTGCACATAAGGGAAATTTTTATGCAATTTTACAACCAGTTGAACTTCTTGACGGAATGGACGATGATGAAGCACTTGTATTTAAAGTAACAAGAGGTAAAGACGGAGAGGACAAGTTTGAAATCGAACTTGACGATTCTATTATTGATGCAGTTTTTGCTGAATATAATAAACTTCTTGATGAAGCAGAAACAGATGGCAGCGCCGAATAATTTATCTGCATATGTTTAGTTTACTTTAGTTATAAGTTGAAGACCAAGTTTTTTCTTGGTCTTTTTTTGTGTTTTTATTTAATTATTATAAAAAATTTTTTAATCTTTTAAATTATTGCAATGATTTTGTTTTAGTATTATAATTAAATTAATGCTTAAACGCTGTTAATTTTATTATGAAAAATTAAAAAAATTTTCAGCTAGAATATTTAAGATATTTTTATGAATAAGTTTTACTATAATATATTTTAATTAATAGCTATGATTATAAATTTCGAGGAGAAAAATTTTGGTTAAATTAGACGATAATTATTTTAGTTCTGAAACAAAATCTGGTTTGGATATTAATTCTTTTTTATTGCCATCTGAGAATATCTTACTAAAAAAGTATCCTAAAAAGTCTGCTTATGTTGCAGGAAAATGTCTAAAACTTGCTCCTATTGCAATATTGTGGGCTGTTATTGACATTTCTATATTGTTTTTAATTTTTAGTAGTGGTATCCCAACATTTGCACTATTTTTTATAATTCCATTTTTTGCATTGCACTTAACTCCTCTTTGGGCTTGGATTGCATCTCTTATAAAGGCAAATAGAGAGCACAAAACAATTTTATATTTAATTACTGATAAGAGAATTTTGGAACTTAGGGGAGATGTAAAATATGTTTATGCTTCTGTATTTTTTGACGAAATTAAAGATGCCAAATTAAATATTGGATTTGTAGATAAACTTCTTGGAGTTGGAGATATAACTATCATAACTAATGATAAACAATTAATACTATCAGATATTTCAGACAGTATTAATTTACATACGAAAATAATGGCATTAATAAAAAATCCGAAATCTACAAGTGATGAAATTGAAAAAGTAGATGAAAAAGTAGAATGTATATTTTGTGGTTCAGTTTACAGTGCAAGCGAAAATAAATGTCCTAGTTGTGCTGCTCCAAATAAGGGAAATAAAAAATTAAATTAAAAACAGTTTTAGTAATTTCTAAAACTGTTTTTTAGAATTGATAAAATTAGTTCTTTTAGAATAAATGGGAACATTTTCAATAGTATTATTCAATTAATTTTAGATATAATAACATCTAAATAATAAATAAAATATAAAAATTGTTATTTTTTGAATAATTTTCTTGCAATTATAAAATCATTGTGGTATAATCTCGTTATCACACATTTGTGGTGATGTTTTTGGTGTTGCACAAAATTAAATTTTTATGATTTTGTGTTCCAAATGCAGTTGACCCACAAAGAGGGATAAACAAAAAGGAGATTATATTTATGGCAGTTGTATCAATGAAACAACTACTTGAGGCAGGAGTTCATTTTGGTCACCCAACAAGAAAATGGAACCCTAAAATGAAAAAGTACATTTTTACCGCTAGAAATGATATTTATATTCTTGACCTTGAAAAAACAGTAACTTTGATTGATGAAGCTTATGCATTCGTTAAATCAGTTGTTGAAGCTGGCGGAACAATTCTTTTCGTAGGAACAAAGAAACAAGCAAAAGAAGCAGTTATTGAAGAGGCTCAAAGAGCAGGAATGTTCTATATGGGTAATCGTTGGCTTGGTGGTACTCTTACAAACTTTAAAACTATTAGAAGCAGAGTAGATAGACTTGCAAAATTAAATCAAATGGAAGCAACAGGTGAGTTTGACCTTTTACCAAAAAAGGAAGTTTTAGGTCTTAAAGCAGAAAGACAAAAACTTGAAGACAATCTTGGTGGTATTAAGGAAATGAGAACTCTTCCATCAGCACTTTTCGTTGTAGACCCTGGTAAAGAATACATTGCAGTTAGAGAAGCAAAGAGTATGGGAATACCTATCGTTGCTTTGGTAGATACTAACTGTGACCCAGATGACATTGATTATGTTATTCCGGGTAACGATGATGCAATTCGTGCAGTTAAACTTATTGCTGGTGCAATGGCAGATGCTTGCATTGAAGCAAGAGAAGGTGCAGAAGGTCTTGCAAAAATAAAAGCAGCAGAGGCTGCCGCTTCAGGTGAAACTGTTGAAGAAACAGAAGAATCTTCTGAAAGTGTAGCTGAAAGTGAAGAAGCAACTTCTTCAAATGAAGAAACAGAAACAAAAACAGAAGAAACAGAAGTTCAAAATAATTAATTAGGAGAAAATTATATATGGCATTTACCGCTAAAGATATAACTACACTAAGAGAGCAAACCGGTGCAGGTATGCTTGATTGTAAAAACGCACTTACAGAGTGTGATGGAGATATGAATAGAGCAGCAGATTGGCTTCGTGAAAAGGGAATTGCTAAAGCTGCTAAAAAGGCATCAAGAGTTGCAGCAGAGGGTTCAGTATTCCTTTATAATCATATGAATGGAAAAATTGGTGTTATGCTTGAACTTAACTGTGAAACAGACTTTGTTGCTAAAAATCTTGATTTTCAACAACTTGGTCATGATATTTGCTTGCATATAGCAGCAAATGCACCAAAATATGTTTCAAAAGAAGAAGTAGATTCATCAGTAGTTGAAAAAGAAAGAGAAATTCTTCGTGCACAAGTTATTAACGAAGGTAAAAAACCTGAATTTGCAGATAAAATAGTAGAAGGTAAAATTGAGAAGTTTTATAAAGAAGTTTGTCTTTTAGAACAAGATTTTGTAAAAGACCCAAGCATAACCATTTCTCAACTTATTAGCAATGCTATTTTAAAGATTGGAGAAAAAATATCTATAAGAAGATTTGCAAGATTTGTTATGGGTGAAGGTCTTGAAAAGAGACATGATAACTTAGCAGAAGAAGTTAAAAAACAAACACAAGCTTAATTTATTGAAAAATCATAGGTAGTCCTATGATTTTTTTATTGATTATAAAAGATTATTAAATATAAAATATACTTTATAATTTTACATTTAAAGTATTTCAATTATATAATGTATTAATGGATTTTGTATAACTAATGTAAGTTTTTATTTGAATTTATTTAATTGTAAATTTTAGATAAATTTGAAAAGTTAAACAAGTACTTATATTAATATCTTTACCACCTAATATGTTTTTATTATTAAAACATATTAAGATTTTTTACAGTATAATAAATTCTTAAAAACATTTAATTCTTAAAAAATTTTATACAAATAATTATTTAGTAAAATCTTGATTTTTGTTTAATAAATAAATTTGAATTAAAATAATTTTTATATGCAACTTTTTTATAATTCTTATGAATTTTATTTCTTTATTTTTCAATGAAAAATATAATCAGTTTCATCTAAATTTGTGTGTTAGTAAACTAATGGTCAAAAATCTAAAATTACAATAACAATTCAAATATTTTGTTATGCTCCGTTATTGGTTTTATTATTGACAATTAAGACAGTAGATGATATATTAAAATAAAAACGGGTGTGTTATGATAAAATTTTATTTAAATAGTGATCATTCTATAATGGGTGAATTTGAAAATGGTAAAGTATCATTAAAATCTTTTCATAAAAATAAACGAAATGCAAATAATCTAGTTTCAAATCTTAGTCACATACTGCATATTAAAGAGAGTAATGGTGCTGTGATTATAAAACTTAATGATGAACCTTATGTTAAGATAAACACAAAGTCATCTGAAGTTAAAGTTTTAAATGAACTTACATCATTTGAAACTAGGTTGTTTGCTCGATCAATTCGTCCAGAATTATTACCTTATGTTAGATTTAAAAACAAGGCAAAGTCAATTCAAACTGATGTTCATACACATTTTGCAGCAACTCTTTCTCCTGTACAACTTATTAGGTGTGGTTTGGGCAAAGGTATTAGATTTACAGAAGAATATGCAAAAAAATTTGGATTAAATATTCAAAATTTGCCAAAAGATGATAAAGGAACTTATTTACTTGAAGATGTTATAAAAGTTAGAGAAAATTGTAGAAATTTAATTTCTGCAATGAAAATTGATACTAGTGAGCAGGAAACATTTAATAAATTGGAAGAGATTTATCTTGCAAGAGGTCCATTTACGAAAAATCCATCAATGTTTTTACCTATACTTATTGAAACAGCTAAAGATGCTAGGCAAAATGGTATAACTTATATGGAACTTTCATTGTCTTCAATTATATCAAATATGCAGCAATTAAAAACATTAGAAAATTATTTACCTGAAATTGAAAATATGACTGGTGTAAAATTAAGATTTTTAGGAGCAATGTCTAGACACTCAGACCAAGAGTGGAATCATGATGAAGTAGAAAGATTGAAAATAACTGCTAAAAGTCCTTATGTCGTTGGTTGTGACTTTATGGCTCATGAAACAAATCCAACAAGTGACTTTGCGACATATATTAAAGAATTAGCCCGCTATGCAATTATTAATGACCCTGATTTTGTAATTCGTGTGCATGCTGGTGAAAATGCTTTATTTAAGGCAAATGTTAGAGATGTTTTTTTAGCTGTTGAAGAAGCTCATAGGGAACTTACGCAAGAACTAGGAAAAGAGTTGCCATATCCACAAGTAAGAATTGGTCATGGAATTTATGGTTTTGATGAGCCCCCTTCTTACAATGAAAGCGAAGAAAATCAAAAACTTTCAACAGAAGAACTTTGTAAAAGAATAAAACCAATAATTGAATTTAATATGAGTTCAAACCTAGCACTAAATAATATAGATAACATAAATCAAATTCCAATAAAAAAATATTTAGACAAAGGCATAAGAGTTGTTTTAGGAACTGATGGAAGGGGAATATATTCCACATCAATAGGACAGGAAATGATTTTAGCAAAAGAAGCTGGATTAACCGAGGAAGACTTTGCAAAGATATCTCAGACAGAACTAGAAATAATAGAAAATCAAAATAAAAGATTTTTAAGATTATGCGAGAGAAATGATTCAAAATCTGAATATATTTCATTGGCTCAAAAGGATATTGAATTTCAGTATAATGATGAAGTCGAGAAGCGTAATTTTATTGAATCACAAGAAAGGGCATCAAGACTTTTGTTAGAAATTGCAAAGTGTGGTGCAGTAATTGATGGAAATAGTGTAAAAGATTCAATTAAGGGCAAAAGGCCCATTTTATTAACGGGTTCATCACATAAGCATTTTCCAAATATTCAATCGCATCCAGACCAAATAAAAAGAATACAAATAGCTTTAGATGCTCTTGTACATGCAGTTGACCCAAACAAAGCATATTTTGTTACAGGTGGAACTAACCATGGAGTTGAAAAAGAACTTCATCAAATTGCACATAGGTATAATAAAGAGGGAAATCACTTAGTGGTTTTGGGTACATTAACAGAAGAGGCAGTAAAATATAGCAAATCTACTAATGAGAAAATTCGAAATTCTAATAAAATAGAAAAAGACACTATAACCCATGCAATTATTCCTCAGCTAAATGGTAAAAATGCAAAGAGATGGTTTGATCTTCCTGATTGCACACTTGATATGGTTCAATCAGAACATGGAAAAATGGTTGCAATTGGTGGGGGATCAATAGTAGGAGATATGATTTTAAGAGCTCATAATATGGGATTAGATATGGCAATTATGTCAGATGTTGAAGGTGCAAGTGGAGATAAATCAAAATCGTTAAAAGGCAATAACTATGAATTTTTTAATGCAGAAGACTTACTTAAAAAATTTATAATTGAAAATCCAGATATGTTGTTAGATAATGTAACTTTGGACTCAGTAAAAACAATAGTAAAGCAAGCTGAACAAAGATGGAAAAATGAGTTCAATAATGCTCCACAATGCTTTTAGAAAACTCTTTTAATAAAATGCTCTTAATTCTGGTATTAGCATATTGATTAAATTAAAAAGAATTTTATAGGAACTTTGATTAATTAATAAATGAAAATAAAAAAATAGACTAGAATTAATATAATAATAAAGAATTATTATATTTGGAGTTATATCTCATTTGGTAATTCTTTTTATATCTCTATTTTTATATTATGTTCATTAATTGATAAAACCCCAATATTTTTTTGTAAAATCTCATAAAAGACAAAATAAAAAGCATCTTTATATTAAGATGCTTTTTATTTTGTATAATAAATAAATATTGTAAAAATAAATATTGTAAAAATAAATATTGTAAAAATAAATATTGTAAAAATAAATATTGTAAAAATAAATATTGTAAAA
>CALWNC010000009.1 GCA_944382715.1 uncultured Clostridia bacterium | reverse complement strand
GTGTACCATTTCTTTTTTCATCTTTTCCGTTATACATTTCTTTATTTTTTATTTGAAATAATCGCATATTTTTTTCTTCCAGTTTTTTTATTTTTTAATTTTTGAGTCATATAAATCTTTTATGTAGTTCTCATCCATAAATCCGTCTTTATATTTTTTATTTGTATATCTAACTTTTGAATTTTCAACATCAAAATCATTATGAATATGATTATAATATCTGGAATAAGCCTCATGTTCTTTTTGTGAATATTTTTCATCCATTTTTACAAAAGCATTATCACAGCTTTTTCTTCTTTGTTGATTTTGTTGATATTCTTTTGTTTTGGTAATTTTTTCGTAACGATTAATATTTTCCTCTTGTTTCTTAGTGATTTCTTTTACTTTTTGATTTAGTTTAAGTGCTTCATCACGCCTTTTCTCATAGTTTATTTTCGTTGTTCCTGATAAATTTTTACTTGATTTATTTGGATTTTTATTTGTAGAAATTTTTGTTGTTTTTCTATTAAATAATCCCATTTTTCCTCCTAATTTTTTTATTAATTTTTTTGTAAAAAATTAAAATGCCCGTTATCGCCTTACGGCGACTTTCAGACTATTCAAAATGACTATTGAATAAATTCAATAGAGTATGGTCGTTCAAATATTATAGACCGACCTTAACTCAATAAAATTCTAAATTGCTCATACATTTTTTATTTTTTTGTAAACTCGTTTATCAAAATAAATAAAAAATTGTATTCCCTTTAATTTAGAATTTTATTAAGTTCTTTAAGATATAAATGCTTATAAAAGCCTTTTTGTTTTTCCGACAAGTCATAAACAATAACTATTTTTGATAGTCTCAAAGCTTCTTTTTGTGCTTCACAAACCGACTTTAATTCTTTTAATTTAAAGTCAATTTTTGACCTTAGCTCTTCGTCAATGACTGACTGATTAATTATTTCTTCTAGCTCTTTTAAAACTGTTACAAGTTTATAAACAGCTTCTTTTTCTTGTTCTTTCTTTGTTTGTTTATTATCGTTCATCTTTTTTCTCCTAAATAATAAAAACTACTTGATTTTCTTATTGAAAATACATATAATATATTTACAAGTTTAATCTTGTAACAGGCATACAGGTAATTTATTTACGGCTGTATGCACCTGCTATGTAAGTTTAGCATTGGGTAGAGTGGTGAATCTCTATCAGCCCTTAGAGCATGATTGTATCTAAGCATTTTGCAAGGGGTTATCCCTTGCTTTTTTTATATCGATTTTGAAATTCAGAATATTTTCTTCTGTTCTCTGATGAAAATCTTGTATGATTTATAACTTCATCTTTTATCTTTTTTGCTTCACTGACTGGTAATTTAGTTGATTTTTCAGTAACACTAAATTTATCATTTTGTTTAATAGGTTTATTTTCATTATCAACAACTTCAATGTTATGTCTGTAATATTTAATTCCATACTTTCCATATCTAGTTGTATTAGCTGTATCTTTTGTAGAACCAAGAACAACGGCAAATTCTGATTCACCTTTTGGATTTTTTATTTTATCCACAACAATAACTGGTCTTGATTTACTTTCTGGAACTTTATTTTTTTTGTGTGGCAAGTAAATATCATTAGTTTCAAGAGTTTGTCCAATATCTATATTTTTTGTCTTTGTATTTTTTGTCGGCTTTAAACCGTTTTCTTGGATCTTTTTACTTGCATTTGTTACAACATTTTTAGATTTCTTTTTATTAATTTTTTTGTTAGTTTTGTTTGTTGTAGATTTATTTGTTTTCTTTCCTTTGTTAAAAATTCTCATTTTTATTCCTCTAACTCGTCATCTTCATCACACACCTCAGGTGTTTCTACTTTTTTAACCACAACGGGATAAGTTGATATGGGTGGCTCTGGGTGATATTTTGAAAAATGTTCAAGCTCATCCTTTTTCTTTTGAATTAATTTATCATTTTCAATTTTCTTAATCTTTTTCCATAAATTCCAATGAAGAAGCTTCCATAATAGTCCGTGTGGCATTGTGTCTATGGCTTCATCTAGAATTATTTTGCGTTTTTCTCTTTTATACAAAACATTTGAATAAATCTTAATATATCTCATCATTTGTTTATCTACAAATTTTAATATTTTTTTAGACTGAATAACAACACCTCCATTTTCAGAAGATTTTTCCGTTTCGTTGTTAATAAAGTCCGTTAAATCACTAAAATCATTTATATTCATTTTATTCTCCCATTACTTTTTTATCATAACTTGCCGACTTCCAGTAGCCTTTTGGAGCTGTAAAGTAATGATTTTCATTAAACTCGACAAAACTTGCAAGTGATAGATTGTATCTTTGTTCTATATCATAATCGTAATTTAAATTTTCTTTACCGTTATAAAAAACGGGTTTATTCCCAAAACTATCATAGTAGTTAAATAGTGGCAATTTACTTTCAACTATTATTTTTTTACCTAAATTTTTATATTCGTCTTTATCCTTTTTTAAGCAATATTCTTCAGCCATGTCAGGACTTTCAAATTCTTTTGTTTTCCAAATAAATTTTATTACTCTTCCATATTCATCAGTTTTTGTTTTTAGTTCTTCAATAACTATGATTTTATCTGCCAATGCTCTTATATTTACATCTATATTTCCAAGTCTTTGACACACTAAATAAATATTATAATGGTTTTGTCTATGAAGCTGAAACCAATTATAAACTTCTGGTCTAAGCAATTTTGAATTTCTTGAATCATAATACCTTTGGGCTTCATCTAAAAAGATTGTAGAATAAGGTGGTATAAATTGAGTTTCAAAATAAGGATTTGGAAGTCCAATTTTGTATCCGTCTATATAATAAGATTGAAATTTTTTATTGATTTTTACATTAAAATCTGTATAACATAAATGCCTTTGTGGTGATAAATCAAGCATTGTAAAGCCACCTAATTTTAAATGCTTAATCTCTCGTTTTAAACAATGATAATCTTCAAAAGAGTTCATCATTTTATTAACTACAATATTTGTTGTATATACAGTTTTTCCAACACCTGGCTTTCCAACTATTATTGTTATTGACATATAGTTTTTTCCTAGATAAAAGTATTTTGAAAATCAAAATACATTGACTTTTACTAAAAATTTTGGTATAATTTATTTACTGATATAATCTAGGACAGGGAGCTTGCATCTCTGTTTTTTATTTTTTTAAAATTTTAATTATAAATCTTGACAATTTAATAAATAAAATATATACTTTATTTAGTTGCAATTTAATTGCATACCCGTCGCAGTGAGCGACATTGAATAGGGTGGTCTAATCCCTATTTTTTTTATGCAATTTTTGTATCTTCTCTTTATTTGACTTTGAAGGTAATGAGTGATTTAAAACTCTATCTCTAATGCTATCAACATCTTCTTTTGAAACATCCATATTTTTATGATTTTCTCTAAATTTGTCATTAATAACTATCGGATTTCCTTCATCATCTTCAATCTCTACATAATGCTTGTAATAAGTGGTTTGTCCCGTTTTTTTGTTTTTATAACATTTTAATTCTGTTCTATTGGAACCACTCTTTGAAGATAGTGGAACTACTGCAAGTTCATTATTTTTATTATTATCTATTACAACAACTGGTCTTTTTTTATTTGAACCAGTTTTTTGTTTGCCTAAATATTTATCATTTGTAGTTATAGTTCGACCCCAAGGCACATTTCTATTTGGCTTTGTTTTGGAATCTACTTTCGTTGTTTTTTTATCTTGTTTTGTGTCTTTATTTTTTTTATTTACTTTATTTTCTTTTACAGAATTTTTTGCATTTTTATTATTTTTTCTTTTAAAAATACCCATTTTCTTTCCGTTTATCTCAAAAAAAGTTTCAAATAAAACTATACTAAAAATCTAGTATAGTTTTATTTTTTTGCTTTTTTATTTAGTGATTAAATTCCACTTGTTGTAATTTCTTCGACCTTTTCTGATGTATCTGTAACAACTTCTGCAGTTTTGCCGAACCACTGACAAATTTGCTCACCAAATGTAATGTCATTTACTGCACTTGCTATTCCAACAATTGTGCAAAATAATACAATTGTTAGTATTACTCCAAGTAAAACTAGTAGTATATTTTTTGTAATGGCCATCGTTTTTGTTCTCCTATGGTATGGTTTTCGACTTTTATCTATAAAATGTGAAATATGTCGACAAGTTTGGCTAGTCGTTCCAAATTTGGCGTAACTCCATCTCCGATGAAGTGGAATAGGTCTATTACCTTGCAAAAATCTATAAACCAATTATCAATCCCTGCATTGTACATAAATGAGGCAAGCAAGGGAAGTGATAAAATTATCATTAATACTAGCAGAACATATAGTGCTATTTTTATGCCTGACATTTTACACCTCAGAAATTATTGTTTCTTCACTTGTAGTATCAGATGTTTTTTCAACCATTGAAATTACTATTCCACAATCATTACAAATTGTTTGAATATATGTTATCTGACCACCATCTTCAGTACCTATAACAACTTCATTTTCATGGGTTCCAGCTGAGTGGTCACAAAGTAATACACTATCACTCTTAACGAGTTTTCCACAATCTAAGCAATAAACTTTTGTTGTTTTATAATAGCCATCTTCTCTATTTTCCTCTGAAACTTCAGTATATAAATTAGAATGCTCACAAGTAGATGAATCTGCATTACTAAAATCTAAATGCTCTATAGATAGCTCAATTCTACAAATTGAACAATATTTGATTAAATCGCAATTTATTATATTTTGATTTTCATCATAAGAAGTTCCTACAATTTGACGGTAAGTTTCAGTATGTTCACAATTTTCTTTATCAATATTTGTGTTTTCATCTATATGTTGTCTGCTAAATTCTTGTCCACACTGTGCACAATAGTAAACAATATCGTAAGATATTCTGTTACCTTCATCATCAAATATTTCATTTTCTTCAGCTAATTCACCAAATGTATGAGAATGACTAATTCCAACCAAAATAATAGCTAAATCAGATTTAAAAATTCTATCACTTATACTAACAAAATTATTTTCAGATTTACAATAAAATGCCATTACTAATCCAATATCATTTTTATACATTATTAATCCGTCTTTGTAGTTTTCAAATTCAGGAAATAAATTAACATAACTAACTTCATATGTTTGTACTTTAAGTGCATTATTTTCTGAATTTATCCAATCTCCATAAGTTTCACCATCTACCAAGCCAAATTCTGGAACTTCTAAAAGTTCAAACATATAATTTTGACTTAATACTGTATCACTTGCAGATACTCCATAAATTCTTACTGTAAATGTTTCAGTTTCAGAAATTGGCTGAACCATTACAACTTCGCCATTTTCATTAATACTAAATGGAATTTGACTATATTCACCCTCACCAGCAAGGTTGTAGTCACTATTAACAAATTGTTCAAAGGTCATTCCGTTTTCATAGTTAAATGGTTGAGATATTATTGTAAAACTTGAAACTTCTTCTGTTGGATTCTCTGGCTCAGTTGGCTTATCGGTTTCGCCTGGATTCTCTGGTTCTGTTGACGTGTCTGGAACAATTGTAACTGCTCCAACAAAAATTGAAAATTTATCAATTTGTGTTTGTAAACTATTAATTTCTTTTGATAGCTCTGTCGTTTGATTTTCTAGTTCTGCATATTCTTTTTCTAAAACTGCTACTCTTTGTTCTAGTTCTGTAATTTTACTATCTATAACCACATTTTCATCTTTCAATTTTTCTATTTCACTATTAAGTGTCTCATTATCTGCCAAAAGCGAATTATTTGTATTTTCCAAACTTGCAATTTCTTCTTGAACTGTTGTAAGTTCTGTTATTTCTTCTTCTGTAATTGTGCCTTCTTCTTGTTTAGCCAAAAGTTCGTTAACTCGGTTAATATAATTATTTATTGTTATTTTATTTGAATTAATAGTTGCTTCATTGTTTGTAATGTTTTCTTGCCTATCTGAGATTTCTTTATTTATACTTTCTTTATTTGTTTCTAGTGTGTTTTTTTCACTTTCAAGATTTTGCTTTTCTTGCATTATTTGTTGTTTTTGTTCTTCTATTTGTGCTTGCTGGGCTTGTATATTTTCCTTATCTGTTGTAAGTTCTGTTATTTTATTATTTACAATTTCAACTTCACTTTCGGTAAGTTCAAGTTTTGGAGGTTCACCTCCTGATTCTGTCGAATAAATATATGTTGTATAATTCTCAAATATTGTCCAGAGTTTATCAACTTGATTGTTCATATCTTGAATCTGATTTCGCAAATTACTAATTGTATTTTGTAATTCGACTTCCTTTGCTTCAAGTACTGAAACTCGCTCTTCTAAACTTGTAATCCTTGCATTAAAAGTTACATTTTGTTCTCTTAAATTTTTAACTTCTTCTAGGTATCCTTCTTCTCTTAATTCGTACTGAGCAATTTTTCTTTCATTTTCTGCAACTATTGCTTTATAATTTTCAATTTCAAGCAATAATTGTTGTTTTTCATTTTTTACAACTGATAATTCAGCAGATAACTCAGAAACTGTTGAAAAGTCTCCAATACTTTCAATTGTTGTAGTTAGTTTAGCATTTTCTTCTTTTAAATTCTTATTCCTATTAAACATAATTGCACTAGTAGTTACAGCACCTGCAAAAGCAAGAGCTCCCATACATGCAATTATTTTACTAATTTTTCCCAATATTTCCTCCTTATTATTTTTAAATTTAATTTACTTGAATTACATTCCAAAACTGTTTTAAAAATTCAAGAAAATGAGGTTCTTTTTCATATTGAATACCAGTTTCAAACAATGACATTAAATTATTTTCAATCTCTAAATTGGTCATATTTGTAGTGTCTAATTTCGTTAAGCCGTGATATAAATGTTTTAAATAAACACTTTCATTGCCGATTGGGTATTTTATATTATCACCACCTTCCACATAAGAAATTCCAAAATAATCTGCGATTGATTGTTCGAAATTGATAATTTCTGCAAGTTCTTCTTCTGAGTATTTTTCTGTCCAATCTTCCTGGTAATCTTTTGTATAGATTTCAATAATCAAATATCCAACTTGTTCAAAATAAATTCTATCTTCTTCTGGAACATACTCATTTCCGTAATAATTAAATAAAGAATTGTACATTCCCATAATGCTAAATGATACTTCACTTGTGGTTATGGTTTTTATTTTATTTGGATAATTTGAAAAATAAAATTTGAAATTATCAAAAACCTTATTTTCAATGTTTGAGTTAATAAAACTTAATGTTAATAGATAGTTGTATGGTGATTTTAATTCAAAGTCGTTAGATAGTTCTAAATCTCCAATTTTATAACTGCAACCATTAGAAATAATTTCTATATCATAAGAAATTGCTTGCCAGACAATATAAAGTGTTATATCTTCGTTTATTTCAAAATCTTTTTCAATAACTGTAGAATCCGTTGTAAAGCCTTGCTTTGTAGTTAAACCCAAAAATTCAAAGCCACTAGGAGTACGAGTTGATAAGTAAGAAGTAAAACTATTATTATTTTGAATTTCATTTGTAAATTCTTCTATTGTAGTTTTTATTGGAATTTTATATTTTCCTAAAAAGTTCGAGTTAATATCTTGACCGTCAATGTTGGCAGAAACTGTAACTGTGCAAGCTTTAATTAAACTTGCAACAACTGTCACATCTGAATTAATATTTGTTAGTTTGTCAACAGTTTCTCCATTAACTGTAAAGCCATTAAATGTAAATCCATTAATATTACAAGTTGTAGGCAAGATGTAATCTGAACCAGCCTTAATCTTTATCTTTTGATAAATCTCATCATTTGCAAGAATAGTTACTGTTTTTAAATTAGCAGAAACAATTTCAACATCTGATACAGCTTCTATTTTTATTTGAAAATTATTCTTTTCAAAAAAACTTTCCCAAAGTGGAGCTGTATCTAAGCCCCCGTCAATTTCGATAATGAGCTTGCTATAATTTCCATAAAATGCAAAATTTATAGTCATTGTATCAACAGCAAGCTCTTCGTAAGTGTCGCCAACAAGGTTATTGCCTTGAAATAGATAAGTATATTTTGCTTGTACGGCGTCTTTTGAGCTATACAAAATTTGACAAGGTTCATCGTTTACTTTCACTATATAAAACTCATTCTCATTTAATGAGGTTGAATTTTCGTCAAAAATAACAATTTCATATTTACCTGTGGTTTCATTTTTTACAAAATTTACATCTTTAATGTTAAATTCGCCGTCAAAATTACTTTCAACAATATTTGGATTGTAAACCCCTGTAATTTGACCAATAACACCACCACTTGCATTGTAATATTGGTTAAGTCTGACACCAGATATAAATCCAGTAAATACAAGCAATGCAAGTATTGCACAGCCTATAAAAATTCTAAGGCTTTTAAATTTTATAAATGCCCAAATAAGTAGTGCAATACATATTCCACCAATTATCGCAAAAATTGTATTAAGCATATTGCACCTCCGTTACTTCGCCAGATGATTCTTTTACAGCTTTGTAAACATTAAAACCATCAAAGGCATTTTCAGCAAATCCAGCAAATCTAATTCCACAATCTGACAAATAGTCCAAGTCAATCACAACATAAAGCATTAATTTTTTTGAATTATCGTCAGCATAAACTTTCTTAAAATCTTCTGAAAGTGTGAATAAATACTCGCCATTATTTTCAGTCGCAATCCATTCAAAATCGTTAGCTGTAACATTAATTAATGTAGTTCCTGTAAAGTAATCTGTCGCAACTGAGCCATCTAATATGAAGTTAGAATTTCCGTCTTTCATTCCAAAAAGCGACTGACTTGCATTTTTCATTTCGCCTTCATTGTAGGTGTACTTAATTCCAAAATATGAGCTAATATCTTCTGTTATTTTTGTTGCGTTGTTAAAATCAACTGAAACTTCGCTGTACTGCTTGCCATCATATTCGTAATATTCGAATATGTCTGGAAACTGAATGTAGAAGCTTCCTGTTTGTCCTGGCTTAATTTCTGAATTTACTATTGCTTTGTAAATTTCTTCTGCAAAGAAATAAACATCTGCAGTCCTATATTCATTAATTGTTTCAACTCTGTTATAAACAAGAAGCGAACTTGGTGTTTCTTTCAATGTCCCTAAATACAAATTACTGTTTTGGTCAAAAGTTATGTCATCATTTTTAAATTTCATTTCATAAATTTTATCGCCAATCTCAATTTTAAATGAAAATTCTTCTGTAATTGGATTGCAAGTTGTGTAAGAAGTTCCAGTCACACCATCTTTAGCATATTTTTGTACTTTTAAATTTGTGTAGCTAACATCTTTTAAAAGTCTATTTAGTGTTACCTCTTTTACATATCCCTCTGTAAAATTAAATCTTGACGATGAACTTATTTCAACCTCTTTAACATTTGTTTCAAAAGTTTTATTTTCAAAGTCAATTGTACCATTTTCGTTTGCAATAAATTGAAAGCCTTGAGAGTAAAAATACTCTTTATTTTCATCCAATAAAAAATTAAACTTTATTTCGTAAACATCATCAAAGATATTTACTTCGCAAAATTGCCTTGACTCTGTTACATTTTCACCTTGCTCAACTCTTGACACAGTTTGGTCACTAACAATGAAAGATTGTGAAATAATCTTATCTTCGCCAGTGAATAAAATTACACCGTACCAAATGTCAAGACCTCCACATATTAGACAAATAACACTAAGCAAGGCAATTCCTATTTTTTTTAATATATCCACTATCCACCTCCTCCAATATTTATTAAGGGTTCAAAGCCAAGCTTGTCGAGCCAATTTGCTATCCAATAACAAAAGTCGGATATCCAGCCAAAGACTTTTCCAAATATAGAAAATGCCAGTCCACCAAAGAGGTAAACTAGCACTAGTATTAAGATTATTTTGAATATTAATTTAATCATCATTTTCACCAAATTTTAAAAATAAATAGGTGGCAGTCTATTTATTGTTTGAAAAATTATTGAGGAATGTTTTTATTTAAAATT
Source organism: uncultured Clostridia bacterium (assembly GCA_944382715.1). Lineage (GTDB taxonomy): Bacteria > Bacillota > Clostridia > Christensenellales > UBA1242 > RGIG1681. The sequence continues at coordinate 46,332 of CALWNC010000009.1, read as the reverse complement.
TTAAAGAAGTTTTTGCTATGAAATTAAAAATTAAAAATTGTGTTTTTTTTACAAAGTTAAAAAAATTAAAAAGAGAAATTTTTCTATGAATAATTAAAAAAATCGATTAAGTATTAACTAATGTAGCACACTGCCACCTGTGCTAAATCCCCATATTTCGGGGAATGGTTGCAGGTTTTTTCGTTGGAAGCCTGCCAAAACCAAAGTCGATTTCTAGACCTAGGATAATCGCACGAACCTAGTCTTGTCTATATTGACAAGAAGTCAACTTTCCTTGACACCCTGGCGAAAGTGTCCTTGACTGTCTGTTGCAGTCCGTCAACCACTCAAAGCTGTGTCCACTTTGACCGTCTATTCCAGTCTGCCAAAACCAAGTGCTTAGTCCGAAGTAACTTTCCCAACCTTCGATGTCGCACTTTTGGTTTTGTATTTTTTTAAATTTAGATTTATTAAAACATACGAGTTCATTTTCTTATCATATTCTAAAAGTTGGTCATAGTCTTTTAGGGTGTAGCCTTGTTTATTAAGCTCTTTAATTGCCTGTTCGGTGCTTCCGGCTGGAGTTGCTCCAACAGCTTCACCAAACTTAAATGCATAATAAATTTTGTGGTAGTAATAAGGGCTAACTTTGTTTGGTTTTTTTCTAATTAACATTTGTTCACCTTCTTTTTTGAATTTTTATAAATTGGAGTAGAGAATAAAAGTAAAACATATCTTTCTTCATCAAAGTCTGGGTTAAGATAGATAGCGTTATTTGATGATTTTACAATCTTGTAATTTTGAAATAATGTATCATAAATTAAAACTGGTACACCGTCTGCAAGCTGAAGTGCCTCTGCAGGTGACATTTCAAACATTGAAACTTCGATGCATTTCATAAAGGTATCTCCTTTGTAGTTTTATTTGTTAAATTTTTGTATTCGATGTCAATATAGAGCCTATATTGATTGCTGCTATTTCGATTTGGATAAAAATCTGAAATGGTGATTGCTTTTACATAGTCTTCTTTTGATAAACTCTGATAATAGTCTTTTGCAACTTCAAGTTCTTCTTCTGTGCCAGTTATTCGGATATTCATAAAATGACATCTCCTTCATTAGATTTGTTCAAGTTTTCTGCAATTCTTTCAGCCTCTGCTTTATTTTTTTCTTTAAGATATTTTCGTTTTATGTCTTGCATATTTCTTATTACCAATTTACGCATATACTCTAAATCCCACCCGTTAAGCTTTACATTTTTGTAAAATTCAATAAATTTATCAATATAATCTTCTAATTGCTCATGTTTCATAATTTCTCCTTATTCAAAATTGTTCAATATTCAAAGTTAAAACTATATCTTTAATTTTTGAATTTTTGCTTGAATATCACATATTCTTTCACCTTTAAATAACAACTTTTTATCAACTAAAATTTGCACAAGTACTGGGTCAAGTGTTTGACTACTTTGTTTTACTAATTCTTCAAGCAACTCAATGTCTGTTTTATCTTTGTATTTATCAGCATAATTATCTGGCAATTCTACTTTGCCTAATGGTGTGTATAATTTCATTCTTCCCCCTCCATTCAAAATTGTTCAAATCGACAAAAAAGTATTCAAATCGTCATAGTTAGACTATTTGTGACCAAATTCTAAGCACTTCTTGTTACTTTGTTCTTAAATTCAAGATATTTACTTATATTTTCTGGGTGGCTGGGCTTTAAACCAAAACAAAAACAAAAGTTTTTGTAGTTTTGAAAATCTATTAGGTTGTTCATAGTTTTTTCTCCTTTTTAATGATTCATAAACTCAACTTACCTGAGTTTTAAATATATAATACTCGCTTAAATTGAGTTTGTAAAGTAAAAAACGCAACTTTCTTGAATTTTTTTAAAAAAAATTTATTATAAATAATAAGGAGAATAATTATTATGAACAAATTAAAAGAATTGAGAAAAGAAAAAAAACTAACGCAAAAAGATTTAGCACAATTATTAAATGTTGCACCAACAACTTATTTGGGTTATGAAAAAGGTTTAAATGAGCCAACAATTGAAACACTTTGCAAGCTTGCCGACTATTATCAGGTCAGCTTAGATTACCTAGTCGGGCGTGATTTCGGCAATGATTTGGGATACTTAACTAGCCAGCAATATGAGACCATTAACTATTATTTACAACTTAACCACGATGACCAGTTAGTTATAAGAGGAAGAATTTTAGCATTATACGAAGCTCATACATAAAATAGAAACATATAATTTTTACCAAAGATGAAGTTAAATAAAGTAAAAAAAGCAGGAGAAAAATTATATGAATGATAACAATAATGTTAGTTGTATTTTTTATATAATTTAGTTTTTAATAATGAAAAAAGCATTGATGAAGTAATCAATGCTTTAAAACTTATTATTATAAATTTAAGTAAAATCAAAGACAATAATAATGAACTCAAAGGTTATTTCGATGAAAAAATAAAAAAAGAAAAACAAAAAGAAGTATTATTAATAAATAAAGAAAAGTCAAAAATAGGTGTCAAATCTATAAAACCTAAACAAAAAGGAGATATGGATTTGAAAAATATAACTTATAGATTATCTGATAACAGATATATTGGCAGAAAACAAATAAAGGGCGTTAAAATTGTAGTTTATGGAAAGACACAAAAAGAATGTTATGAAAAATTAAAAAAAGCAATTAAACAAGTTATTAATGGAGTTACAGTTAAACAAACTAAAACCAAAGCAATGACACTAATTGAATACTATGACATGTGGTATAAACAAGACAAAGAACAATTTGTTTCTATTGGAACTAAAAAAGATATATTGCTAGTAAAAAATAAACTTACTCCATTACACAATATGCCAATTAATAAAATTACAAAAGATATTATTTACAAATATCTTGAAAGCCTTGAAAATAATAGAAGCAAAGAAAAAGTAATTTTATATTTAAAAGCTTGTTTAAAGTCTGCAGTCTTAGATGAAATAATAAAGAGCAACCCTTTTAACAATCTAAAAACAGCCCCTAGAAGGGTTGTAACTAAACCTGCCTTTAAATATGAAGAACAAGAAAAAATTCTTAAGGAACTAAAAGGTTTAGACCTTGAACCAATTATTTTAATTTATTTAATTACAGGAATGCGAAAAAATGAGTTTGATTTTAAAAATATAGAAAAACAAATTGATTTTAAAACAAATATTATTAAAGTTTTAAATTTAAAAGGAAGAAACTTAGTTAAGAGATATAAATATATTAAGTTATCGAAACAAGCGATAAGTTTAATAATGAATAATCTTGACATTATTCATAAATATGACCCCGAACAATGCTATAGAGAATTTGCGAAGTTTTTAAAAGAATTAAAAATAAAAGGTTCAATTGTAACTTGCAGACATACTTTTGCAACTAATTGCTTTTATTTGGGTAAACCAGAACTTTTAATTTCAAGAGAAATGGGACATTCAAAAAGTCAAATTACAAAAGATGTGTATACTAGCATAGACTATAATCTAAGCAAAGAAAAGATACTTAAATTATATAATAATTTATATAATTTAGACTAAAAAATTTGACACAACTTTTGACACAACTTTTTTACTAAATTGTGTCAAATATTAGCACTTATAAAATACAGATGTTAATATTTTTTAATAAAAAAAAAGGCTGTAAACTCTGAATTTATCAGCATTTACAACCTTTAATAATTGGTGGGAAGAAGTGGATTCGAACCACTGAAGACGAAAGTCGACGGATTTACAGTCCGTTGCATTTGGCCGCTCTGCAATCTTCCCAAAATTATATGGAGCTGGTGGTCGGAATCGAACCAACAACCGTCTGATTACAAGTCAGATGCTCTACCATTGAGCCACACCAGCAAATATTTTTAGCCCGATAGAAAAGTAGTTTTGGTGCCGCGGGGCGGAATCGAACCACCGACACAGGGATTTTCAGTCCCTTGCTCTACCGACTGAGCTACCGAGGCATCTTGAACACTTTAAAAAAATGTACGAAATTAATTTGGCGACTCGGATGGGGCTCGAACCCACGACCTCCAGCGTGACAGGCTGGCGCTCTAACCAACTGAGCTACCGAGCCAAATTATTTATATTTAGTTGTATGGTGGGCCTTCACGGACTTGAACCGCGGACAAACCGGTTATGAGCCGGTTGCTCTAACCAACTGAGCTAAAGGCCCAAATCAGTTTAATCATAAGGTTTGGTCGGGGTGGCGGGACTCGAACTCACGACCTCACGGACCCAAACCGCGCGCGCTACCAACTGCGCCACACCCCGGTTGCTACAATCAAACTAACGAGATTAATATACACCAAACACTTTTTTTTGTCAACATAATTTCTAAAATTTTTATAAAAAATTTATCTTTTTTGGAGTTATAAAAGTTATAACTCCAAAAATCAAATAAAGCAAATGATTAAATCGAAGAAATTTTCAATAATTTAGTCAAGTCCAAGATAATTATTGTATGTAATTTGTTTGTCATAAACAATGGTATTATCAATTTCAATAATTCTATTTGCAACTGTTTGAAGAAGCTCATGGTCTTGGCTAGTAAACATTATATTTGACTTATAATTAATCATACCCTTGTTTAGTGAAGTTATACTTTCAAGGTCTAAGTGGTTTGTAGGCTCATCAAAAATTAAAAAGTTTGCACCTGAAAGCATAGCTTTTGCAAGCATACAACGAACTCTTTCACCACCTGAAATACAGTTAGCTTTTTTAAGTGACTCTTCGCCAGAAAAAAGCATTCTACCAAGCCAACTTCTGATAAAAGTGGTATCTTTTTCTTCACTATACTGAGCAAGCCACTGTACAAGTGATAGACCACAATCTTTAAAGTAGGCATCATTATTTTCTGGAGTATAGCAAGGAGTAACAGTTGCACCCCAATCGAAACTACCACTATCGGCAGAATCTTCCCCCATTAATATTTTAAATAGCATAGTAACCACATTTGCATTTTGGCAAATAAATGCAATTTTATCACCTTTATTGACAGTAAAAGATACGTTTTCAAAAACACCATTTTTTGTAAGATTAGTTACTCTTAAAATTTCATTCCCTATTTCTCTATTAGGTTTAAAGTCTACATAAGGATATTTCCTAAGTGATGGTTTAATATCGGCAAATTCAAGTTTTTCAAGCTCTTTCTTTCGACTTGTTGCCTGTTTGCTCTTTGAAGCATTTGCTGCAAATCTTGCAATAAATTCTTGAAGTTCTTTTTTGCGTTGTTCTGCTTTTTTATTCTGTTCTTTTGCCTGTCTTTGAAGTAATTGATTGGTTTCATACCAGAAATCGTAGTTTCCGACATACATTTCAATTTTTCCATAATCAATATCACAAATATGAGTACAAATCTTATTTAAAAAGTATCTGTTATGAGAAACTACAATAACAAGATTTTCAAAATCAATTAAAAAGTTTTCAAGCCAGTTTACAGTTTTTACATCAAGGTTGTTGGTAGGTTCGTCCAAAATTAAAATATCTGGGTTTTTGAAAAGAGCTTTAGCAAGAAGTACCTTAACTTTTAGTTTAGGGTCAAGATCTCTCATGTAAACATTAAAAAATTCCTCGTGAACACCTATTTCATTTAAAAGGTTTTGAGCATCGCTTTCAGCTTCCCAACCCCCAATTTCTGCAAATTCATTCTCAAGTTCACCTGCACGAATCCCATCAGCTTCAGTAAAATCTGACTTAGCATATAGAGCATCTTTTTCTTTCATAATTTCCATAAGTCTGTCATAACCGTGCATTACTGTAGAAAGAACAGTATAATCGTCCCAAGCTTTTTGATCTTGTTGTAAAACTGAGAGTCTTTTTCCCTTTTCAATAACAACATCGCCCGAACTAGGCTCTAATTGTTTTGTAAAAAGTTTTAAAAATGTTGATTTACCAGCACCATTTGCTCCAATAATACCATAACAATTGCCATCTTCAAATTTTAAATTAACATCTTCAAAAAGGACTCTTCCACCAAATTGAACTCTAACATTATTTACACTTATCATTTTTAACCTCTATAAACAAACTATGATAATTATACTTGATTTTAATAAATTTTGTCAATGAGTTTATTCCAATAAAAGTATAATTTATTTTTTTATTGTCAATAATTTTTTCAGGAGAATAAAAAATGACTGAGAAAAAACAAAATATAGAAAGATCAGAAACTAAAAAAAAGAATTATTTTGTTGCGCATAAGTGGTGGATTGATGCACTTTTGTTTATTGGAGGAACAATACTTCTAGGAGGATTAGCAACTCTTCTTGGCGGTAAGATGTTTAATTTTAAAGATTATGAGATGCCAATGGGAACTGTACCTAAGATTGTATTCCCTATAGCATGGGCAATTATATATATTGCAATAGGTGTATCTACATTTTTGATGTGGAGAGATAAAGAGATAAAATCAAAAGATAGAAAATTTAATCTAATCTTATATTTTATTCATATGTTTTTTAATGTGCTTTGGCCACTGTTCTTTTTTAGATTAGATATGCCTATATTTGCAGTATTTTGGTTACTTGCATTGATTGGACTTGCATTTGCGTGTATGTATAGATATTTTATTTGTAATCTTCCTGCCGGAATAATATTTGTAATATATTGTTTTTGGCTAATTTATGCACTTTATTTAAATTTGGGTATTGTTCTTATTAATTTTAAATTTTATTAAAAAAAGCTCCAAAATTTTTGGAGTTTTTTTATTCACCCATTTGAGGTTCGTCTTCTTGCTTTTCGTCTTCGTCTTGACTTTCATTAGATTCATTTTCAGTTGAATCTTTCTCTTGCTCCTGATTAGAATTTGATTTTTCTTCTTCCATATCTTCTTCTTGGGAGTTTTCATTATCTTTTGAATTATTTTCATTTTCGGCTGTCGTTTTATCTGAAGATAAACTTTCTTCTCTAGCAGCTTCAATTTCTTCTTTACTAACTGTTGTTTTAGAACTTTCAGAAGAGATGTCAGATGATTTTTCAATATTTTTATCTTGATGCCTTTTTCTAAATATTAATTTAAATAATCCTCTTAGAGTAAAAATATCTATGATTGCAGTAAAGAATCTGCGTAAAAAAGAAGGTTTTTTAGGTTCATTAGGTTTATTTTCCTTTTCAGAATTGATTTGGTTACCTTGTGAGTTTATCTGAGAGTAAATAAGTTCAGCACTTTTATCAATTTCAGATTTATTAATCTTTTTCTGTTCAAAGAAATTATCTGTAGAAACCTTTACTGTAGAGAGTTTTTCATATTGTTTTGTATTAATTAATCTAGTATTTGTGCCCTTTTCTCGAATAGATGCATTGCCATAATTTTTTTCATTTTTTGGCAATTGCAAATATAATTTATTTTTTAGGTCACTAAAAAGCTTTTCTGTTTGCTCACTTCCAATATAGTTTGAATTAGGAAAATACTTTTCAAACTTTTCAGGCTCCCTTTCTAGCATTTGATTTTTTATTGCATTAAAATCTTCATCAAAATTAATTGGAACTCCTGCACTAATTTCAAAAATGACCTTTCCCTCTATTTTCTGCTTCATTTCTTCAAGAAGCATATTTTCGAATTGTTTATTATAAAAGTCCCTTGCACCAGTTCCATAACTATTTACAAGGTCCTTTTCAACTTCCTGGCTGTATCCAAAATCTGCATAATTTTTTAGGTTTGGATATTTTTGACGAAGTTCAAAAAGTTTATTAACTTTATATTCAGAATAATGATAAGGACACGTTGATAAATCTCTTCTCCACTTTTCAAGTTCATTTAATTTTGGAAGATGTTTAAAGTCGTCCATTGATATGACAGGGATATGAGATTTTTTGCTTAAACTTTCAGCAAAAAGAGATTTTCCTACACCTATTGGACCTATCAAACAAATAGAATTTTCTAAATCCATAAGTAGTATTCCTTTAAAATTTTAATAATTGGTTTAAATATTATTCTTCACCTGGTTGACTAGGTTTCTTTTCAGCATTTTCTTTTTCGTATGCTTCATTTTCCTTTCTAACTTTATCAAGGTAAGCTTTATTTTGTGGCATAGTACTGTATTCTGGTTCCATAAATTCATAAAAATCTGGACCATATTTTGAGAAGTTTACAATGATATTCATAACCATACCGTAAGAAGCACCAGAGTGGTTAGCATCATCAATAATAGCCTTTGCAGTAGCAAAGTCACCATCGTTTTGTTTTAAAGCTTCCATTGCTTGAATAGCGTTTACAAGATCCAATCCGTGATACAAATCCTCAACTCTTGCCTTAACACATTTTTCCCAGTCTTTCATTTTTTGTGGATAAACAAAATCTTTTCCTTGTTCAACCCAGCCTTTAATATTATTACGCGCTTTTGTCTTTTCTTCTGCCTCTCTTTTTCTATATTCTTCACGCCAAGCTTCTTCTTCATTTTTAAATTCTTGTCTTGATTTTCCAGTAACTTTTACATAACAAGAATCAATATCATCTAAAAGAGAATAGAGTTTATGACCATTAAATTCAACATAAACATTCTCATTTTTAGATTTATATTCAAGTAAAGCTATAATAACATTGTCTAAATCCCCATAAATTTTAACCTTTGAGGCGTTTTTCATAATTTCTTGTTCGTTCATAATAATCTCTCCTAAAAATAAATATTATTAAATATATTATAAATTATTTGAAAAATTTGTCAATACCCAATTTTTATTTTGTTTGTTAAATAATTTAAAGATAAAAGCTATATATAAAGTATACTAAACTGAATAATTAGATTATCCTAAATCTTTTATATTAGTTTGTAATTGTCTATTATTTTTATGTAATTTTAATAAACTAATAATAACTAAAATAAATTTCATGCTTTTATACTGAAATTAATTTAATAGGATTTTAATATGTAATATAATATTTTTAATTATAGACAAATAAAATTCCACCTGTAAAAAGGTGAAATTTTTTTAAATTATTAGATATTTTCAAGTTGAGATGGGTGCTTTTTAAAAAAGTCAAACTTTGGTTCAATAAATGTAGGTTTGTGATTTTCTTTATCTTCAAAGAAATTGTAGATTGGCTCATTTATTCTATTCCAATTAAAAACGGACTCACTACAACCAAGCATTTTAGCAAGATTATTAATGCTTGCTGGAGCAACAGAGTGTAGCATAACCATTGCTATCTTTATATAATGAAGTGTATTAATTATAGTATTTTTTTCTTTTTCTCTATCCTGATTATCAAAATTTCTAGTCCAATATTTGTTTATATTTCTTAAAAAGCTATCTAATTCATACATACACATATGAAACTTATTATCCATCATTGCCTTTTCAAATTTAAGAGTAGACAATTCGCATTCAAGTAATACATCTTCGTCAATTTCACCATAAGGTATTTTTCCATCTAAATCTTTTTGCCAAGTATAGAAAATTGTACGAAGAGAACGATTATATACATTAGTTAGTAGGTTTCCATCTTTGACAACTGGGTCAACATCTTCTGGTTTTGCATCTGGATCATAAACTTTTGGATTAAACGAAGAAGATGTGCTGCCAACATTTAAAGCAAGAAAATGAGCCCTGAGTTGTTCGTGAGTATAGTGCTCTAAAAGTTCGTCTGCCATTGGTGGCTTAATTTGTCCAGAAGAACTTGCCTTGTTTCCCATAAATAAAGAGTGTTTATTTACAATTAATTGACTCATTTGTAAATTGCCCTCTGGACTTAAAATGTTTGGCGAGTCATTTTGAGTCGCAAACCACATAGCATGTTGTGCTGGTCCATAAAAGTAAATGTTGTCTTCTCCTAGAACTTGGTAAACTTTGGCGTCACTTGTGCACCACCAATTTCTCCATTCATCATCAGGTTTACCATTATGTTTAAGATAAGCACGAGAAAAAGAGATTGGAGCCCAAAGAGATTCTGGCCAGCAATAGAATGTTAAATCTTTTAAACCTTCTTTTTCTGGTACAGGTACACCCCACGAGATATTACCTGAAAGTCTAAAAGGAACTAATGTTTTTCCCGTTCTATATCTAACAGAATTATTAGATAATATTTCACATGCCTTTTCTCTGTCAGAAAGAGAATCAAATATTATAACAAAACTAGCCTTACTCTTGTCCTCAACTTGTTCAAATTTTGGAAGAAGTTTGCTAATTTCATTGAATTTTTCCATGTAATCCTTTTTTATGTATATTTCAGGCTTTTTAAGAAATTCTTTAATTTCTTTAATAACAAATTCACGCGTAGGAGTATTTTTTTCGAGATATTCAATCCATTGTTTTAAAAGCTCAGTATAGTTTTGCAAGTTAAAATACCAGTTTTCAATCTTTTTTAGTTCAGGCTTATTTCCACTTAAGGTTGAAACGGGGTCTATAAGTTCTTCAGGTAAATATTGATGACCTAAATCGCATTCGTCTGCATAACCCTTTTCACTTTTACAGCCTTCTATTGGGCATTTTCCAATAACCTGTCTACCATTTAAAAAGCATTTTTCCTTAGTGTCGTAAAATTGATAAGTTGACATTCTAGAGAGAGTTTTATTATTATATAGCTTTTCAAAAATCTCATCACTAACTTTTTTATGCATAACGGCAGATTCCCCTATTGCAGAGCCTTGAAACCAATCTAAACCTATTTCATACTTTTTGAGAGTTTCTACGTGTTTTCTATTAAAGTCCAAAACCATATCTTCAATTGTTCCAGTATAGCCATTTTCTTTCATTTTTCGATAAGTTTCAAGAGATGGCGAACCATAACAATCAGTTCCAGATACAAAAATAACATTTTCTTTTCCAAGTTTATCCCTTAAAAATCTTGCAAAAAAATCGGCATAAACAAACATACCACAGACATGACCATAGTGTAGTGCTTTATTGCCATATGGCATACCAGCAGTAATAATTGCTCTTTTAGGATACTTAGGTCTGTTAGCTTTCATTCTTTCTATAACTTCTTTCATTTTTGAGTTGTCCATAATTCCTCCTAAAGCACAACAAATAAAAATACACCCAGCATTTGTTGCCTGAGTGTATTATTAGTTCACAAGCAACAAAAATGCTTGTGCGATCAAACGCACAAGTTATCTTTGTTGTTGAACTTTTACTAAATTTTTCATCATAATATTATGATACACTTGAAGTCAAATTATGTCAATATTTTTAAAATAATTTTTGAAAATTTGATAAAAGTGATATGAAAGTATTTGAAATATTTGAGTTAGTTTCTCCACTTTTTTCAAGATTATTAATTTGAAGAGATAAGTTATTATAGTTTGAAAGCTCTTGACTAATTATTTGTTTGTTGTCTGCTTGTGTTACATCATACTGCAAACTAATAGTAGTATGAGTTTGAAAATCATAGATTAAGCAATTATAATTTTTAATGTAACTTGGAGAAATATTGGAAATTACTTCATAGTCAAATGTTGCAGTTCTATAGAAATATATTGAATTAAAAAATTTATCTTTTGAATTGTAATTATAGGAATAATATTTCGCACTAGATTGAGTTTCTTCTCCAATATAAGAATTAGCATAACTAGTAGAGTTTTCCATAAGAAAATCAATAATATATTCGTTATTTGAAATGTCATAGCTTATATTGAATGAAATACTTAGGAAATTTAAGGGATTAGATGAATATAATTTTCTTGAAAACAACATTAAGATTGAGATATTATTTATATTTCCAGATTTTTTGTTTGAGATATAAAATTTTTCCACCTTTACAATGTCATTTTCTTCGGTTGAAGTTAATTCATTGCCAGAAAGAACTTTATTTTCTTCAATATCGGTTGTAAGAGAAATTTCATTTAAAATTAGTAAGCTTTGTGAAATATACAAGTCATAGCTATTTTTCCCAGCTTGCTCAGCAAAAGAAACTCCACTACTTGTCTTTTCAGTTAGTAAATTGTTAAGACTATTATAAGTCGAATTTAAAATATCAAATGTAGTCATTTCAGTTTGTTCGTTTTCATTGGTAGTAGTATTTTCATTACTAGGCGAATTTTGATTTCCACAGCCAACTAAAAGACATGAAATGAGTACCAAAATTAGAGAAATAAACGCTTTTAAATTTTTCATACTTTTTCACCAATTTTATTATACCACGAACTGATAAAATAAAAAAGGAAAAATAATAAAAATTATAAATTTTATGTCAATATATCAGTTAAGTAATTTTCATTGATTTGGAAACTACTTTTACCATTATTCTTAGCAATTTCAATTAGCTTCATTACGAAATCATTTAGAAGCAACTTTTTATCATTAAAGAAATAGAAAGCTAATGAGCCGGGAATTGAATTTACTTCACAAACATAGATTTTGTCGTTTTCTTCGTCAAATAAAAAGTCAATTCTTACAACGCCAGATAGATTTAAACTGCTAAAGATAATGGAGGCAAGTTTTTGAAGTTTTGCTTTTAAATTTTCATCAATTTCTGCTGGGAATTTGCGCGAACTATTTGCCATGGAATTTTTTATTCCTTCACCTAATTTTTCACCCTTGTGCTCTTCATTTGATAAGTATTTATCCGAAAATGAAAGCAAATCATGTTTTTTAATTGGTTCATCTACCTCTGAAATAATAAAGTCATAACTATTGCCAAGTAGTGCTACATTAAATTCCCTGCAACCAGAAATATATTTTTCAACAAGTACTTCATTATCAAATTCAAATACATCGTCAATTTCTCGGTTAAATTCTTCAATGTTGTCTGCTGTAAATAGTCCAATTGAACTTCCACCATTGTTTGGCTTTAAAACAACTGGAAAACGCAAATGATTTAATTTTTTTTGATATGATTCTGTGTCATTCTCATACTCAAACTTTGTAAATTTTACTCCTGATACAACAGGAACTTTTAGTCCCTTCATAACTTGTTTAAAGAAAAATTTGTTCATACAGATGGCAAGTGAGTCAAAATTCCCTGCACTGCAAGAAATTCCAACATTTTCAAAGATGGAAACAAGTTTACCATTTTCTCCACTACTTCCATGACAAGCAAATATTGCAATGTCAGCTTTTAGGTATTCTTTAAGTCCAAAGCGTGATTTTGTAAAAATTATACCATGCTCATTAGTAACGAATGCAACTTCTTTAAATTTTTTCTTATTTAATGGGAATTTTTCTAGTGAAAAGTCCGTAAGTGTAAAATCTTCTGCCTCATAAATATAAAATTTATTTTGTCTTGAAATGTAAAATGGGACAAGTCGGATATCATTTAATTTTGTTCGTTTATAAATTTGTGATGCCGTAACAACTGATATGTCGTGCTCATAGGATTTACCACCAAAGACTAATAAAACATTTTTCATAAATTATTCTCCTAAATTATGATATGAAAAAGCCCTATTAATTGTTCAAAAAAAAGAAAACCAAATCTGGTTTTCTTTTTTTGTATTTATTATTCAAGCAAATTAATATTTAGAGGTTTAAAAATTTATTTTCCTATTATCTATTAAATAAATAAGTAAACTTTAAAGATAAATATTAATTTCATACATTTGAAAAACATGATTGCAGGATTAAAATTATTAAACATATATATAATTCGTAAATTAATTAATTTTATTAAAATTTGTAGAATATTAATTAAATATAATTTATTAATTATAATTATCTGGCAAATCATTTTCAAAAAGTACGACATCAGCAGGTTTGGCATATAAATTTAAAAGTTCAACAGCTTGATTTAGTGTGCCAGCTTGGAGAATTTTAGATTCATCAAAGCCCGCAAAAATTAGACCAGAAGAAATTGCATCATAGTTTATTCCCGAATCAATAATTACATAGGTTGCTACTTTTGCAAGGTCCCTACCAAATTCAAAGTTTGCGTTAAATTGCTCAGAGCCTAGTTCCACAATACCTGGCGTTATAACAAATTTTTGATTGTCAAATTTAGAAAGAACATTCAAACTTGCCTTGCTTCCTTCTACAGAGCAGTTATATGAATCATCAATAATAGTGTATGTGCTTGTTGATTTTATAATTTCAAGTCTGTGTTCTATTGAAACAAGCTTTTCTATTCCTCTGGCAATTTCATCAATCGAAAGACCAAGACTGAAAGCTACATTGCTTGCTAGAAGTATATTTGAAATGTTATGTTCACCAAGTAAAATTGTTTTTACATCTACAGATTTTTCGTCTGTACAAATAGTGAAAGTTGAACCATCTTTTGTTGTGTTAATATTTTTAATGTCAAGTTTGTTTTTTCCACCAAGACAAATGCTTTCAGCAGAAGGATACTTTGCAATTAGTGTGCCTGCTAGTTTTGATTGTGTATTTATAAATAATTTGCCATGGTTTGCCGTAATATAGTCTGCAAGTTCCCCTTTTGTAGCAATAATGTTATCAACTGAACCGAAAGTTAATAGGTGCTGATTTCCAATAGCCGTTATTACTCCAATAGTTGGAGAAACCATTTCACAAAGTTCTTTAATATCATTTTTTTGTTTAGCTCCCATTTCTGCTATGAGGATTTCATCGTCTTCTTTTAAGTTTGAAAGAATGGTTTTAGAGAGTCCAAGTGGAGTGTTAAAACTTGAAGGCGTCTGACAAACTTTGTACTTTTCGGATAAAATTGTATAAAGAATATTTTTAACGGTTGTTTTACCATAAGAACCTGTAATTCCAATCACAATTGTATTTTTTTGCTTTGAAAGTTTAATTTTAGCTTTTTTAAGGTATGAGTTAGATATGAGTTTTTCGATAGGATAAGTTATAAAATAAGCAATCAGTACAATTAGTGGCAAAAATATTGGAGTAATTCCAATAAAACCATATGAAAGATAAGGAATATATAAGTAACCAATAAATTCAAAAAGAGTTGAAAAAATAAAGATTAATATAGTATAAACTACTACAAATCTAGTAATTCGTTTTGTATATTTTAATGGTGTTTTTTGTTTTGCAGAAAAGAGATTTGTGATAAAAAGTGATGAAAAAAGAAAGAAAAATAAAATTCCAACAAATGAAAACAAGCTAATTACAAAGAAGTCATGAAGTAAAACATTTGTCATTAAAATTGCTGCAATCGACAAAAATGACAGCATAAAAAGACGAGAAAAATAAGAAGCCTTTGTTTCTTTAAACCAAGTAAAAAAGCCTTTTAGTTTATAGCCTGTAAGTTGGAGCATTTGCAAAAGCTTATAGCCAACAAAAATTAATAAAACAGTAGAAACAATTGCAATTGCACCAAGCATAATTGCATCGGTTTTAGCAATTTCATTAAGAGATTTTGCCAGTAAAATAATGTTCATAGGATAACCTCAATTTTATTTTATATATCTTTTACAAAACTGTCAAGTAAAGATGCAAAGTCAAATGGTCTATCTAAAAAAGAAAAATGACCTGCGTTTTTTAGAATTTCGAGTTTAGATTCCCTTATTAATTTGTGAAGTTTCTTTGCCATATAAAGTTTTGTTTCATTATCTTTGTCTCCCCATACAATAAGAGTTTTTACATTAATATGTTTTGCGTAAACTGACAAATCTTCATTGACAATTCGGATAAAGGTATTTTTCATTACTTTAGAAAGCTTTTTGTAGTCAGGAGAACCCAATTGACTGATTTTTTTTGATTTAGGAAAAAATTTCTTATAAAATTTATACCTATAATAGTGAAAATAGTATTTAATACTTCTTCTTGGAATTAAACCTGCAGAGTCAACAAGACATAGTTTAAAACTTTTATAGTCATTTTGAAACATAAAAGTATATTTTATTGCAACTCTGCCACCAAAAGAATGTCCAACAAGGATAAGAGAATTAATTTCAAATTCATCAAGTAGCTCTTTTAGACATAACACATAATCGGAAACACTATAAGCCCTATCAGGTTCCGGACTTTCACCAAAGCCGTTAAAATCAACAAAAATGAGTGATTTGTCAGGATAATTGCCTTTCAGCCATAAAAATGAATTTTTATCGGCACCCCAACCGTGTAAAAATACAATAAAATCACTACTATTACCAAATTTTAAATATTTCATTACTTTTTTGCTACAAATTTAATTAATTAGAAGTTTCATTAGTATGGCGTCATTTTCGCCATAGTAATTTTTTCTGATAGAGTATTTTTCAAAACCATAAAACGAATAAAGATTTATAGCTTTATAGTTTATACTATTCACTTCTAAAAAAATTGTTTCACAGGCATTTTCTTTACAAATAGAAATTATTTCATTCATTAAAAGCTTAGATAGTCCATGCCCTTGATACTCAGTTTTTATAGCAATGTCATATATTTCACATTCGGGTGGAATAATAGAAATTTCAAAAAATCCAATGATTTCTTCTTTTCGTTTTAGTGCATAGTACTTTGTAGTTTTATTTTCAAGCGTGTTAATAATGTCTTGTAACATTGCAGAGCCAAATAATTGTTTTTCAATCTCAAATACATCTTTTGCATCTTCAATTTTAATTGGAGCAATCTTGTAACACATTACTTTTTTCCCTTTTTAATCTTTCATTTCTTTCAATTTCAGCCTGTGATGCTCTTAGATATATAGGAGTTATATGACTTAATAGAGTTGAGTCATTCTGATCTATTTTCTTTTTAAATAGTTCAATTGTCTTATTAACTAAGGGCTCGCTATTTATACCATTATCATTCAAGTAAGAAACTATTTTTTCTGAACTTACAAATATTTTATACTCCGTTTGAATTGATTTTAAATTATCTAATAAATCAGAAAAGTGAATGCAAGAGTCATTGTAACTTTCCCCATCAAAAATTCTGACATAAACAAAATCAGAAAAGGCCTCTAAAATATATACAGCTTTCCCTTTATCATTAAAAGAGTAAATATCAAAATTTGATGCAGTAAAAACCTTAGCCGAAATACCTATTGCAAGTCCTTTACAAATAGATATTGCAACTCTAATACCCGTAAAACTCCCGGGTCCTACACAAACGCATATGTTATTAATAGATTTGATGGATATGCCAGCTTCATTTAAAAGTTTATCGACAGAAAGTAATAGTTCATCTGTGTGTTTTTTTTGGTTTTTATCAATAATTTTATAGCAATTGCTATCAGTCAGTAGAATTATACTCATACCGGCAGAGCAATCTATTATAAGTGTGTTCATAAAATTTTACCTTTCAATACAAATTTCCCTTTTGGTATCATTAATTTTTTTTATAGTGATTTTTATTGCTGAGTTAGGAAAGATTTTTTCAGCTCTACTTGGCCATTCAATAATTGAAATCCCATCTCCAAATAAGTATTCTTCAAATCCTATTGCATCTAACTCTGATATATCACCTATCCTATACAAATCGAAATGATAAACTTCGGGGATAGTGTTATAAATATTTAATATTACAAAAGTTGGAGAAATTGCAATTTCTTTGCCGTTTGAAAGTGCAGATACAATTCCCTTAGTAAAGATAGTTTTACCTGCTCCAAGGTCACCTTCAAGTAGAATTATATCTCCACATTTTAAAGTTTTTGCAAATTCCTTTGCAATTTCAATTGTTTGCTCACTTGAATTTGAATATAATTTTTGCATCTTTTCTCCTAAATAACTGAACTAGTTCCGATTCTAGTGACACCTAGATTGGCAAATGCTACAGCCTGCTCCCTAGTTCTAATTCCACCAGAAGCCTTTACTCCACATTTGCCCATTGTTTCATTAACCATAATTTTGACTACATCTTCATTTGCTCCACCTGTACCAAAACCAGTAGAGGTTTTAACAAAATCGACACCTGCCTTTACGCATATTTTGCAGAGTTTTATGATTTCATTGTCGTCAAAGTAACAAGTTTCTAAAATTGCCTTAACAATTTTATTTCTTGCATTTTTTTTAATCTGTGCAAGTTCACTTTTAACATAGTCATAGTCAAGACTCTTTGCCCTACCAATATTTATAACGACATCAATTTCGTCAGCACCATCGACAATGCATTGTTTTGCCTCTTGAATTTTTATGTTAGTCGTTGATGCTCCAAGTGGGAATCCAACAACAGAAACAACTTTTAAACTTCCTGCAAAGTGCTTAGCAATATATCCACTTGCAATTTGGACATTGCAAGGGTTAACGCAAACTGAGTAGTACTGATTTTTATATGCAATGTCGCATAGTTTTTCTATATCAACATCAGTTGCTCTTGGGTCAAGTAGCGTAAAATCTACCATTTTATTAATTTCAATTACATTTAATTTAGTATCAACATTTTTCATATAATCCACCTACAAAAATATTATATAACTTTTATTTACTTTTTCAAAATAAATACAACAATTTGGGTATAATTAATTTATGATAAAAAGTAAGATAGCAATATTTTTAGATTGTTTTATGTTAAGCATAATTTCATTTTTGCTAATTTTTTCTTGGATTTATAGACTTTCTAGGATAAGGTTACTTTCCATTTTGCTTTCAATTTTTATTTCGCTTGTTTTATTTATGATAATGTATAGAATTTTTATAAAAAAGTACAAAGTATCAAGTTTATCTGCAAAAGAGAATAAACAGCTTCTTACAATAGTTAACATTTTAAAGTTTTCATCAGAAAAAGATAATACTGCGTATTTTGAAAAACTTTTTTCAGCAAAACTTATAGAAAAAAATATCTTTAAAAATAAATATTCTTATTTTTACATTGTTGTTTCAAATAAACTTAACTCATATGATTTTGTAATTGCCAATAATTTTTATTTGTCATCGTCAAAGAAACTACCACTCTATTTTATATGCGATGGAACAAGTGAAGAGTTTGCTGAAATTTTCTCGCAAAGTCCAATTAAATATGGACTTTTTACTGTAAATGACCTATTTGAGATAATAAAACAAAAAAAGTTATATCCAAATGGATATGTTACGACTCCTAAAAAATCTAGAAAAGAAATTATCAAACAAACTGGTAAAATTTTTGCATCTTCAATAAACAAGGTAAGATTTAAAGAGTTTTTTTTCACGGGACTTTCGCTCGTAGTAATTTCAGTTATAGTTCCCTTTTCTATTTATTATCTAATTAGTGGAACAATTCTTTTAGTTTTATCATTTCTTTGCTTAATACTAAAGAAAAATAATACTAAAATTCCAAAAAGCGACGAAAAAAAATTAATAGATTTATGTAAATAAAAAGCATATTGATAGTTGAAAATAATTACAACCATCAAATATGCTTTATTAGCCTCTAAGCTCAAGTTTGTTTTTAGTTGTGTATTCCACAAAATCAGAGCGAAATTTTTCAATTTCTTCGCCACTTAAAGTGTGGTCATTACTACAAAGTTGAAATCTCAAAGTCACTGACTTTTTATCTTTTAGTGACTGAGCATTTTCATAAATGTCAACAAGACTATAACCTACCAGTATTTTTGACTTAAATTTATAAAGAGCTTTTTGAAGTTCTTCATATGTCATTTCTAAAGGTACAAGTAAATTGTAGTCAATATTAACAGACTGATATTTAGAAACACTTTTAATTTTTTTAGTATAGGCAATAGTATTTGCCAATTTTTCATAATCAATCTCAAGAGCAACAACATTAAATCTCTTATCAATTGATTTCTTTACTTCTGGGTGGAGAACTCCCATGTATCCATAGTCAGCTGTTCTAGAAATAACTCTAAATGAATTTACTGGGTGAAGATAAGGTACAGTTTCTCCCTTTTCAAGATACACATCAATTCCCATTATATTTTTGGCAATGTCAATAATTGCAGTCTTAAGTTCAGTAAAAAGTTCAAATTCAGACTTTTTTTGAGAAGCAAAAACAATTGCAAGCTTTTTATTTTCAATGCACATATTTTCACTATCAAGTCCAGAGCAAACTCTTCCAATTTCAAACACGCGAATATTCTCAAATGAGTTTTTGTTTTCATCTAAACACCTAAGTAATGTTGGAATTAGTTCACTTCTAATACCACTTTGTCCTGCATTTGATGAATCTAATAAAGATACATAGCTTTTTGTTTCTATTTTATTTTGTTTATTAAAGTCTTCATAGTTCCAAAGATACGAATGAATTTCATTTGCACCGTACTTTTCTGCAAGTAAAAACTTTGTATCATATTCATATTCAATTGATTGAATGACTTTTTGTGGTTCAACATCAAAAGCAAGAGGTTTTGGCTCAATATTGTCATATCCATAAAGTCTTGCAACTTCTTCAACTAAATCTTCTTTTATAGAAACATCTTTTGTTGCTCTAAAAGTAGGTACAGTAACTTTTAAAATTTCACCATCTTCTTCTACTCCAAATTCAAGAGCTTTTAGTGTTTTAATAACAAATTCTTTAGAGATTTCACAGCCAACAATTTTGCTAATAAACTCAGGTTTTAGGTCAATAACAATTTGAGGATATTTTTTATTGTAGCTATCGCTGAGAGAAGAAGATACTCTTATATCATTATCAATGTTATTTAATAAATATACAATTCTTGAAAGTGCTTGAAATGTAAGTTCTGGGTCAAGAGATTTTTCATATCTTTGAGATGAGTCAGTTATAAGTCCAATTGCCCTTGATGTCTTTCTTACATTTTCACTATCAAATACTGCAGCTTCAAATAATACGGAGTTTGTTTCGTCACTAATACCAGATTTTAGACCACCTTTAATTCCAGCAATTGCGACAGGGTCACCATTTATATCACAAATTAAAGTTGCTCCTTTTGGTGGTGTATGAGCCTCTCCTTCAAGTGTAGTCATTGAAATATTGCCATCTGCCTCACAAACTCTAATTCCATTAACAATTTTATTGTCAAAAGCATGCATTGGAAGTCCTAAATCAAGCATAACATAGTTTGTTAAATCAGCTAATAAATTAATATCTCGCATTCCTGAATAGTTCAAACGAATTGCCATATCTCTAGGCGACTTTTTAACGCTAATATTATCAACAGAAATGGCTGAGTATCTATAACAATTTTCAGTTTCTATACTTATAGAGATTTGATTTAAATTATTATATTTAGATAAATCACAAACGGGCATTTGTTTTAAAGGTCTATTAAATATAGCAGAAAATTCACGGGCAATTCCATAGTGTCCCCATAGGTCAGGACGATTTGTTATGGATTTGTTGTCAATTTCAAGTACAATATCGTCAACAGGCCAAACTTCTTTAATATTTTGACCAATTGTAACAGGTTCTAAGATATCCATAATTCCATCGTCATCACTGCCTATACCTAGCTCTGCTTCTGAGCAACACATTCCATTAGACTCAACTCCTGCAAGTTTTGTAGGTTTAATTTTTCCAGCAAGTACACTTCCACCGGTTAAACAAACAGCAGTTACCATACCCTCTCTTACATTAGGTGCTCCACATACAATTTGAAGAACTTCACTTGAAACATCAACGCTTAGTATATGTAAATGGTCAGAATTTGGGTGATTTTCAACTTTAATAACCTTACCAAATACAACATTTTGAATATTTTTACCTTTATATTCGACATCTTCTATTTCTGCCGTAGAAAGATTAAATCTTTTAATAAGTTCATCAGGTTCTATGCCCGATAAGTCAACATAATCATTTATCCAATTTATTGAAATTTTCATTTTACTACTCCTTACATTCTTGTTTTGAATTGGCTCATAACCTTTAAATTGTTGCTATTTAAATATCTAATATCGTCTAAATTTGTTCTAATCATAACCAGCCTATCAAAACCTAAACCAAAGGCAAAACCATTATATTTTTCAGGGTCAATACCACCCATTTTCAAAACATTAGGGTGAATCATTCCACAAGGACAAAGCTCTAGCCAACCAGAATTACCACAGGTATGACAACCTTTGCCCGAGCAAAATGGGCATTTAGCGTCCATTTCATAACTAGGTTCAGTAAATGGGAAAAATCCCGGACGAAGCCTAACTTCTATATCCTTTTTGAATAGGGCTTTTAACATTGCTTTTTCAAAGTAAATTAGATTTGCAACAGTTACATTTTCACCTACTACAACGCCTTCGAGTTGGAAAAATGTGTTTTCGTGTCTAGCATCTAATGCTTCATTTCTAAATACTCTACCCGGAAAAATAACCTTACAAACTGGACCATAAGTTCTAAGTATTCTATTTTGAGCTGCACTAGTTTGAGTTTTTAAAAGTTCACCATTTGAAAGCCAAAAAGTATCTTGCAAATCTCTCGCTGGGTGATTTTTTGGAACATTGACAGATTCAAAGTTATTATATTCTGTTTCAATTTCGTTTCCGTCTTCAACTACAAATCCCATATTTTTAAATATATCAACAACCTGTTTTTGAATTATAGTTCTTGGATTTAGAGAACCAGTATTGGTATCAACGGGCAAAGAGTAGTCAAACATTCTTGTATTTTTTATTTCGAATTCAATTTGTTTTTTTGCAAGGTTTAGTTTAATTTCCTCAATGCTATTTTCAATTTTAGATTTAAGGGCATTAACTTTTTGACCAAACTCTTTTTTTAATTCCTGAGGAACTTCTCTAAATTTTGACATAATATCTGCAATAAAGCCCTTTTTTCCAAGATACTTAACTCTTACCTCTTCTAGGCTAGTTATATCTTTAACTGATTTAGCATCTTCATCAAAATTTTTCTCTGTTTCATTAATATTATTGATTTCCATAATATTCTCCTTTAATTTTGCTCTAAAAATTA
This sequence comes from uncultured Clostridia bacterium, assembly GCA_944382715.1. GTDB lineage: Bacteria > Bacillota > Clostridia > Christensenellales > UBA1242 > RGIG1681. Next base: position 23,761 of record CALWNC010000009.1, on the reverse strand, counting down.
CAGTCTTTTTGTAAATAAAAAATTGCTCTACTTGTCCCTAAATTTAAGGACGCCGAGAGCAATCTGCGTGGTACCACCTTAATTTATGGTCAAAAGACCACCTTTAAAGCTTTAACGAAAGCCGTACGGAATATATTTCTATATTCAGCTCCAGTGCCGAAATTCACTAGTGCTTAGAAATTTTGCTCACAGCCAAGGCAAAACTCTCTGAGTTCATACACACTAGCTACTAAATCACTTTCATAGCCATTAAAAAACTAAGAGTATATTATCACAAAAATAAAACTATGTCAATTAATCTTTTGAATAAAGTTCTACAACTTTTCCGTTACTTTCTAGTTCTCTTATTATAAATTCTTTTTTGTAAGTATAAGCTTTATAGCATTTTGCATTTTTGTCTGATTTAATAACGTAAAAATTCTCATCATTAATGACTAATGCAGAACAATTATCCATACAAATCATAACTTCCTTTTGCTTTTTTGTCATTCTAGGCATATCCAAACGGCGAGAACTTGATGAAAAGTGAGGAGCAAATCCTATGTTTATAAGTCCGGTTCCACTAACTAATGTAAATTTATTTTCGTTAGATTTATATTTTTTGCAGTCAGAGCTTCCATTTTTGCACAGACAAATTGCACCAGCACTAATTCCGCAAAGTACACTTCCCTTATCTTTTGCTAGTTCAAAAAATTTTTGAAGATTATATTTTCGAATTGTTTTCATAAATTCAATAGTATTTCCACCATTTAAATAGACAATATCTGCTCTTTTAAACTTACTTTCCAAACTCTTTTCATTATCAAATTCTGTCCATTTTAAATATGTACACATTGCTCCAAGAGACATAAAATTCTTTTTTAAAATGCCAAAATAGTAATTGGATCTCTCATTAAATCCAAGAAAAAGTAAAGTTGGGTGTGGCTTGTTTGTTAATTTAACAATTTCTTCATCTATTTTTTGTAAGTTATATGGCTTGTCATTTGTTGTGCCAATTTCGCCACCACCAATTAATACCAATTTCATAATCTTACTCCTTAGCAGGCTTTGTAAAATAAAATAATTTAAACATTAAAAAATAGTAGCTTAAAAATAAAGCATTTTAATTAAATTTGTATGTGTTTTATCCCTTTTTTGTCTGAGTGCTTGTAAAGCACAAACTTTTTTCCAATTGAGCAAACTTCTTCTGCGTTTAATTTTTGAGCAATGGTCTTTAAACAATCTTTTGGATTTATTTCAGCACCATCTAAAATTGAAACTTTAACTAATTCTTTTGCATGTAAACAATTGTTTATTTGTTCAAGAATATGGTCAGTTATACCATCTTTTCCAATAATAACAGAAGGTTTAGTATTGCTTGAAATACTTCTAAGCATTGCTCTTTGTTTTGAATTTAACATATTTTCTCCTCAATAATTTTGTTTTGAAAAAATTATTTTTCACCATTCCACTCAGTTAAAAATTCATTTAAGAAATTTTTAGTATATTCAGTTCTATGCCTTGCCATTTCTTTGCCTGAACTTGTATTCATTAAATCTTCTAGTAGTAGCAATTTTTCATAAAAGTGATTAATAGTTGTGGAATCATAATTTTTATATGTAGTTTCGTCCATATTTAAATTTGGCATAACATTTGGGTCATACATAACCCTGCCCTTTTTTCCTCCATATGCAAATGCTCTACCAACGCCAATAGCACCTAAAGCATCAAGTCTATCGGCATCTTGAACAATCATTCCCTCTAATGTTGATGGAGTAACAGAATCTTTACCAACAAACGAAACATCTTCAATAATTTTAATAATTTTTTTTATATTTTCTTCACTTATATTATTCTCTCTTAAAAATTTCACTGCGTTTGATTTTTCATTATCTGTTTCAGGGGATACTTTAAAGTCATCAACGTCGTGAAGTAATGAAGCAAGTAAGGTAATAGTAATGTCGACATTTTTAGTTTTTGATTCAATTTTAGCTAATTGTTTTGCAGTTCGATAGACTCTCATTGTATGGTAAAAGTCATGACCACTAGACTCTCCCTTAAAAAAATCTTTAACAAAAGAAATAGTTTTTTTTATTAAGTTATCTTCTTCAAGTTTTTCAAGTGATGTCAAATTTAAATTGGTGTTTTTATACATTTTAATCTTCCTTTAATTCAAAATCAATTCCCTTGATTCGTATGGTAGAATTTTCATCTGCACCTCTATTTTTAAGTTCTTTAATAATCCCTTTATCTTTAAGTACTTTTTGGAAATATGAAAAAGACTGAAAATCGTCTAAGTCCACACCTCTTGCAAGTTCATCAATAAATCCACCAACAACTTCATAGGCGCCATCATCGGCTCTAATAATTTCATATTTGTTTGGGTCTGGTCTAGAGTATACAAATGGTTCAAATTCAAGCCTTTGTTTTTTAGGTAGTTCCCTTAACTTTTTTACTACGGTTTCTATAAGAAGGTCTAAGTTATAATTTGAAACGGCAGAAATTTCTACAACTTCTGACTTATTTCCTATTTCCTTCAATTTTTGCTTAAATTCGTCAATTTTCGATTTGTCTAAAAGTAAATCAACTTTATTTAAAACGATTATTTGTGGTAGCAAGCTCACATTTTCACCATGCTTATTTAATTCATTATTTACAATTTTAAAATCTTCAAATGGGTCCCGTTCTTCACTTCCAGAAATGTCAATTACATGAAGAAGTAGCCTTGTCCTTTCAATGTGTCTTAAAAAATAGTGTCCAAGACCTACGCCTTCACTAGCTCCCTCTATAAGTCCCGGTATATCAGCAATAACAAAAGATTCATTTCCAAATTTACAAACTCCAATATTTGGTGCGAGCGTTGTAAAATGATAATTGGCAATTTTAGGTTTAGCATTAGTAACCATTGATAATATTGAACTTTTTCCGACATTTGGGAATCCAATAAGTCCTACATCGGCAATAGTTTTAAGTTCTAGGATTACTTGCTTTTCTTCACAAATTTGTCCAGTTTGAGAAAAAGAAGGTCGTTGCCTTGTTGAACTTTTAAATCTTGCATTGCCAAGCCCCCCTTCACCACCTTTAAGGACGGTAATCTGCTCACCATCTTCAAATAGGTCTGCAATAATTTTTTCAGTTTCTCCGTCACGAATTACTGTTCCACATGGAACTTTAATAACTACATTTTGACCATTTTTACCATGTTTATTTGAACTTCCACCATTTCCACCTCTTTCAGCCCTAAAATGCTTTGTAAATCGAAAATCCACTAAACTATCAAGACCTTTGTCTGCAATAAAAATGATAGAACCTCCTCTGCCTCCATCGCCACCATCAGGTCCACCTTTCTCAACATATTTTTCTGTGTGAAAACTTGTTTTTCCATTTCCACCATCACCTGCTTTGATATAAATTTTAACTCGGTCTAAATACATAATATCTCCATAAAATTTTTTGTTGTTTTTTGTAAGTTTTTGACATTAATAGATGAATAAGTAAATTATTTTGAAATAAGTTCAAAATTTTTATTACTATTAAGTTTCTTTCAAGTTTATAGCCTTAACATTCAGTTTGAATTAATATAGGTTTAATCAAAATTTCTTGGCTAGTTGCAACTAATGATGTTAAATTTTCGATTTAGCCTTTCAAATTAGACTTCTCTTGGTAATATTTACATAAATTATTAAGCTTGCAATTTAAACAATTTGGATTTTGAGATTTGCAAACATATCTTCCATGTAGAACAAGTGCAAAGTGAAATTTTATCCATTTGTCTTTTGGAAGATTTTTTTCAAGGTCGGCTTGCGTGCCTTTCACATCTTTTGATGAAGCTAATCCCAGTCTATTAGAAACTCTAAACACATGAGTGTCAACTGCAATGGCGGGTTCATTAAAGGCAGTGGCTAGTACAACATTTGCAGTCTTTTCACCAACACCTGCAAGAGATTTTAGTAAATTTTTATCTTTAGGTAATTCTCCATTATATTTTTCAACTAATTCTTTTGAACATTTTAGTATGTTTGTAGCTTTGTTATGAAAAAAGCCACAAGGACGAATGAAGTTTTCAAGTTCATCTTGTGACAAAGTTATCAGTTTTTGAGGGGTGTTGTACTCTTTAAAAAGTTCTTTTGTAACTTGATTAACCCGTTTATCCGTGCATCTTGCAGATAATATAACAGCTATTAAAAGTTCATAGTAAGAATTGTATTCAAGTTCACATTTAGGATTTTCATAAATTTCATCAATTTTTTTAATTATATTAGAATAATTATTTGTCATTATTATTTCCCGTTCTTTCTATCATTTTGTTATAAACGATAGTTAAAAGCTTAAAACTCATTGCATCTTCAAAGTTACGGATATTTAATCCAGTTGTGCGATAAATTTTTTCTATACGATAAAGTAATGTATTTCTATGTAAAAAAGCATTTCTACTTGTCTCAGATATATTTAAATTGTTTTTGAAAAATGCATTAATGCATTCAACAAGTTCTTTATCTTTCATAACTTCTGAAATGTTGCTTGTTAAGAATTTTTCGCTAAGACTAGCCCTTTCGTCTGGGTTTAAATAAGAAAAAATACATTCACAAAATTTTGTAAATATAGAATTGCCTTTTGAAACTTTTTCCTTTTTCTCTTCTTTACTATTGCATGCTTGAGTATTTTGTTTTCCAGATAAATAGTCCATTGTATTCTCCTTGCAAAATATATTATAACAAATAATAATATTTTTTTCAATATCTTTAAAATAATTTTTTATATTAATCTGCTTCCATCAATTCTAGAAAATAACATAAACTGACTACTATTAAGGTAGTCGTTAAAATTGTTCTCAGTAAGTAATTTCTCATCAACTTTTATTTTAGAAATTAAAACAGCATCTTCATTTTCATAATTTTTTAAATTAAGTTTACCTAAAATGTCATAAAAACCATTATTAAATTTAAAAAATGATTTGTCATCAAGTAAAAAGTAAAAGTCATTTTCTTGTTTTATTATATAGCCACGGATTTCATAGTAATTTCCCAAAAATAAAATTTGATTAAGATTACTAATATTAGTTTCAAACTCTTTTAAATTTTTATACTCAAACAGACGAGAATCTACTAAATAAAGTACTTTTGATATTGGCAGTTTATAAAAAAAATCTTTTTCAGAAACAAAGGTTTTGTCATCTATTGCAAAAAATATCGTTTTTGAGTTACTACAAATTAAATAACTATAAGCTTCTTTCATTTTACCAGTGTCTTCTTGATTTAAATCTTTAAACTGGTTATCCAAAAAAAGAATAGTTGGGGCTTTTATTTCACTTCGTATTATTGAAACTAATCTCTTTTGAAGCAAGGTTAAAGATTTAATTTTTTTTTCAATTTGAGAGTCTTTAATATTTAAAATTGAACTAATTTTTTTGTATTTATCAATAATTTTACTGCTGTCAAAACTATCATTATTCTTGATATCATCTTTTTTTGTATTTTGACTGAGTAACATTAAATTTTGAAGTATTGTTTTGTTATTTAAAAGTACGGGACAGGTAGGCAAAAATGAAAAATTTTTTTTACTATCTTCAATTTCTCTTAACTCTTTGCCATTAAGATTAATTCTGCCAAAATATGAAGTTTCAAAACTTGACAAAACAGAAAGAAGAGTTGTTTTTCCCATCTCTGCCGAAGCTAAAATTAAAATTTTATCATTTTGATTTATGGAAAATGAAGCGTCTTTTATACAAAGAGGTTTTCTGTAGTGAGAAAAGCATAAATTTACTGCTTCAAAAAATTTCTTTTCCATATAATTATTATACATTAATTATAATTTTAATCAAAATAAATTTTAGCAAAATAAAAAAAACATACGACAATTTATCGTATGCTTTTTTATTTATTTTGTTTTGATTAAACCATAGTCACCATCAGTTCTTTTATAAAGAACACAAACATGGTCAGTTATTCTATCTTTATAAATATAGAAATCGTTATCAAGAAGTTCTAGTTGCTCAATTGCTTCGTCTTCAGAAAGCTCATCAAGTTCAAATTCCTTTCTCTTAACAATTTGTGCATTTGAAGCTTCTGGTACATCATCGTAAAATTGTAAAGTTGAAGGGTCAATTTTTACTGATGATTTAGCCTTGCCAGAAATTCTAACAATTTGTCTTTCAAGTTTTGCTAGACAAGTGTCAAGGTTTGCATACATATTGTCTGACTCAACTTCACTTCTTACAAAAACTCCAACTCCTCTAATAGTTATTTCCATTTTATATCTTTCACTATTACCAGCTTTAGATAAAACAACCTTTGCTGATGTACCTTCACTAACATATTTTTCAAACCTGTCTAATTTTTTGTTAATAAGGTCGGTAAGTTTATCCTTTGCTATATAATTTCTTTGTACAATTTCTATCTTCATAAAGATGTCCTCCTAGTAATTTACTACTTATATTGTAACATTATTTTTGCCAAAATCAAAGCATTTTTTTAACACAAAATGGAAAAATGTAATTTTCCATTAATTTCATCAATTTTAATTGCTGAGTTATCTGTTATTTTATCAGAAACAATCATTTCAGCTAAAGGATCATTTATTTCTCTATCAATAACTCTCCTTAGAGGTCTAGCACCATATTCAGAGTCATATCCTTTTTGACAGATTAATTGTTTAGCATTTGGTGTAATTTCAAGAGAAATATTTTTTTCAGCAAGCCTTTTAATAACATTATTTAACATAATGTTACAAATTTTAAGAATGCTATCTTTTGTTAAGATGTCAAATATTACAATTTGGTCAATTCTGTTAATTAATTCTGGCTTAAATCTATCACGAAGTTTATCCATTAAAAACTCAGAAGCACTCACATTTTGTACATTTGGATTTTCCTTTTCAAATTTTCTTCTTTCAAGTAAATCTTGCACGCCATTATTACTAGTTAAAATAATAATTGTATTTTTAAAATTGACAAGCTTGCCACTAGAATCAGTTAATCTGCCATCGTCAAAAATCTGTAAAAGTATGTTAAAAATATCAGGGTGAGCCTTTTCAATCTCATCAAACAGTACCACTGTGTATGGATTTTTTCTAACGGCTTCGGTAAGCTCTCCCCCTGCTTCATGCCCAACATAACCAGGTGGTGTTCCAATAAGCCTTGATATAGAATGTGATTCTTTAAATTCACTCATGTCAAATCGAACAATTCTATTTTCATCGTCAAATAATACTTCCCCAATTGCTTTGGATAGTTCGGTTTTACCTACTCCCGTTGGACCAAGAAACAGAAAAGAACCAATTGGTCTGTTAGGGTCACTTATTCCTGCTCTTGAACGGCGTATCGCTCTGCAAACGGCAGAGACTGCTTCATCTTGACCAATAACTCGCTTTTTTATAATATTTTCAAGGTTAAGTAATTTTTCTTTTTCAGAAATAGAAATTCTTTGAAGAGGTATATTTGTCCAAGAAGAAATTACTTCTCTTATTGTGCTATCAGTAACTTCGCCGAATGAATTTCCAGTTTTTGATAACTGTCTTTGTTTAATTTCATCAATTTGATTTTTTAAGCTCGTAATGGTTTTTTTGCACTTGTAAGCTTCAATGTATGCTTCGTTTTTCCAGCACTTTTCTTTTAGTTTTTCTAGTTCACTTATTTTAGCGTTTAGTTTTTTTACTTCTTCTGGAAGCGTGGAAGCATTAATTTTGATTTTACTACATGCTTCGTCAACAAGGTCTATTGCCTTATCTGGTAAAAATCTATTTGTTATGTATCTTGCAGATAGTGTAACAGCCGAAACTATTGCATCATCATTAATTTTTACGTTATGAAAGTTTTCAAAAGAACTCTTTATCCCTCTTAAAATTTTTATAGCGTCCTGCTCGCTTGGTTCTTCAACTTTTACGGGTTGAAATCTTCTCTCAAGAGCTGGGTCTTTTTCAATATAATCTTTATACTCCTTTGAAGTTGTAGCCCCTATGCAGTGAAGTTCTCCTCTTGCAAGATATGGTTTTAAAATGTCGGCTGGAGAAATTTCACCTTCTTTTGCCCCAGCTTGAATTAGAGTATGAATTTCATCGATAAATAAGATAATATTTTTATTTTGACAAATTACTGAAATTGCATCTTTAAGTTTTTGTTCCATACTGCCTCTGAATTTAGTTCCAGAAACAAGGCTAGCAAGGTCAAAAGAAAATAAAATCTTATTTTCTAAAAAACTTGGGACATTACCAGAAACAATTCTTTTAGCAAGACCTTCAACAACTGATGATTTACCAACTCCTGGCTCACCAATTAAAACGGGATTATTTTTAGTTTTTCTACATAGTATTTCTATTACTTTTTCAGTTTCCTTATCTCGTCCTATGACATTTTGAAAGTTTTCATTTTTAATTTTTTCCGTTAAATCGTAACCTAAATTTTCTAGTTCTTTTGGAAGAACTTTTCCATCTAACGAGTTTTTTTGCGCCTGAATTTCTTCAAAAGTTTTTGCCTTAAAACCGACAATGGTTTCAAGTTTATCAGAAAGTGATAATGTATTTATTTTAAAAATATCACTTAAAAGTCTGTTTGCATAAAATTTTTTATTGAGCATTAATAAATAAATAACATCGTCAATTTGTAATAAATTTTTATTGTTATACTCACAAACTTTTGTGGCGTAGTTGAAAAATTCTGTCGCTTCACTGGCATAAGATACAGAACTAGGAATTTGACCAGTTTTGTTTGCTTTATATTTTGAAACTAAATATTTTTTAATGGCATCACTACCAACCCCAAGTCCCTCTAAAAGTTTGACGGATTTTTCAGAAGTTGCAAGTAAAAGACCAAATAATAAAATTTCGCTATCCATTTTAGATAAACCGAGAGATCTAGCGAATTTTGCAGAATTAGTGTTTGCAATTTTAAGATTAGTAGAAATTTGCATGATTAACTCCTATTTAATTCTATTTGATTTCAGTACACTTGAGATCAATTTTGCTCTATATTTGTCAAGTTCAGCAGTTGGAATTTTTGAATCGTAAATTTTTGTTAAAGAATAAGGTAAAATGTCTACTTTTAAATTTTCAATGGCATTAATGTCTTTAAATCTTAAAATGTCAAGAGCAATTCCAATTTTAAGTTCACCTAAAAGCTTTATGGCCTCTTTCTCTCCAATTTTATGACAATTAGTTAAAATTCCCCAAGCACGAAGACTCAAATCAGTCACATCATCAATTTTATTAAAAGATAAAAGTTTTTTTCTTGAAGCAATCTCTCTATCAGAAATTTGAATGGCAAGTTCAGTAAGTTTTATGACAATTTCATTTTCTCTAATTCCAATAGAGTTAATATTTGAAAAAGTGTAATAATATGCAGGTTCTTCTACACCTTCTTCAAAAGAGTTTGTTTCATAGCCAAGACTCAGCATTTTAGAAATAATTTCCGAAATTTCGCCACTAAGTGTCAAAGCAGGTAAAAACATAGTAATACTTGCCTTTAAACCAGTTCCAACATTTGATAAATTTGAAGTTAAAAATCCAATAGAGTCGTCAAAGGCAATGTCTAGTTTAGAAATGATTTCATCATCTAGACTGTTTAGGTCATCGTAAACAGAAATTAAATTCAATCCAAAAGCAGTACATTGCTCACATATGTGGTCACTTTCGTTTATCATAATTGAAATAGACTCATCAGGAGATAAAATGACAGCTCCATATCCATATGCATCAAGGAGTTTGTTTGTAACTAATTTTTTTTCACGCATAACATTAATGTCTAGTTCAGGTAAAGATTTTACCTTATAAATTTTAAATTTATTATTAATTGATAAAATATTATCGGCAACTTTATTTAAAACTTTTGTACCTTCTTGCTCGTCAAGCATAGACGGAAAATTAAAACCAACAAGATTTCTAAGTAGTTTAAGTTTGCAAGAAACGACAATAGAACTATAATCTTTCATTGTAAATCTCCTTTAAGTTTTTCAATTTGATTTTTAAGAGATTCTGCAACAATAAAGTTTTCATTTTTGATTGCAAGTTCTTTATCTGCTTCAAGTTTTGATAATTTTTCTTTAAGTCTAATTCGAGAGAAATGCTTTGAAGAAACTTTACCTAAATGATTAATAGTTCCCTGTCTTTTAGCTATCATAGTTTTAATTTGATTTTCAAAGATTTTATAACAATTTGCACAGCCTACAATACCAGTCTTTTCAACTTCAATTAATTTAATTCCACATTTAGGGCAAACTTGATTTTGGTCAAAACTATTATTATAAAAGTCGCTTGAAAAGTTTAGCTGAGAGTTTCTATCAAACTCAAACATAATTTCCTCCTAATTTTTAATCATAAGTTTAAGTAAAATATTTTTAAATGACTTAGCACGAACTTTGTCTTTTATGGTAAAAGGCATTTCAAGAGAATCATCTGAAAGTGCCGTTTCAATTAATAATTTTTCATTTGGAAGAACAATTTCATCAGATACCAGCTTATCAAGAATTTGAGTTAATCTTTTGTAAGTAAGTTCGTCTCCCACACTTTCACAAACAAGTGAAGATAAATATGCATTTTTATCATTATTTTTCACCCTTGAAATTTTAATGTAGCCACTGCCTCCTCGCCTGCTCTCTTTAATAAAGCCCTTATCAACGGTAAATCTAGTGTCTAAAACATAATTTATTTGACTTGGTGCACAAGAAAAATGTTCTGCAAGTGAGTTTCTTGAAATTTCTACACTTTCTGCGTCCCCCATAGTACCAATAATAAATCGTTCAATAAGTTCAGAAATATTTGACATAAGCTATTTAAATTACTCCATAATATATAAGTCTAATTGCATAATACAAGTTAAGCAAAATTTATTTTTAATAGAGAATTAGTAATTAAATTTATATTAAATTTAAAATCGAATTTTGTTAAAATTTATATAAAATTAAATTATCCATGAATATCACGAAAATTTTGTATATAAATTTTAATTTATTATGTATAGTCAGAGATGGTCAAACCATACAAGAATATATTAGCTAATTTAGTTAGTTAAGTCAATAATTTTGTAATTATTGCTATAAAATAAAAAGGAGTTTAATTGCTCCTTTTTGATAATATTTGTATTATAATAAATAAAAATAAATTTTCTTTCAAGTATTTTAAAAATTATTAGTTTTTATTAACAAAAATTAGACCAATGGTTCCTGGACCACAATGAGTACCAATAACTGGACCGACTGAAAGTCTACGAACTTTTGCTTTTTTGCCAGAAGCCTCAATTTTATCAGCAAGCTCTTTGCTACCCTCTTTGTTGTCTGCGTCAATAATGAAAACTTCATATTTTTCATCTTCGAGATATTCATTTAAAAATTTTTCATATAAGTAACCAATGGCTTTTTTAGTTCCCTTAACGGTGGTTAATTTTTCAAGTTTGCCTTCTTTAGTAACAGTTAAAATTGGTTTTATGCTAAGCATTGTTCCCATAACGGCAGAAGCAGCTGAAATTCTACCACCACGCTTTAAATACTTAAGGTTGTCCACATAAAAGTATACTGAAATTTGGTTTTTAAATTTTTCAAGAAAAGCAAGAACTTCTTCGTCACTTTTGCCTTCATTATGGAGTTTTGCAGCTTCCATTGCCTGAATTCCAGCACCAACAGAGATATTTTTTGTATCAAAGCAAGTAACTTTTCTGTCCGGATATTTTTCTTCTAAAATATTGATAGCAGTCTGCATATAGTTAAATGTGCCTGAAAGTTCACTGCTAAAATGAACATATAAAATGTCTTGTCCACTTTTTAAGATTGGCTCAAAGTATCCAAGATAATCTTCTGAGTTCAGTGCAGAAGTTGTAGGAATTTCGCCGTTACGCATCATATCATAGAATTCTTTAATATCTATGTTTTTCCCAAAATCATAAATTTGTTCTTTACCTTTAATTGTATAAGGCATTCCAATTACATTAATCTTTAAATTTTCAACATCAGTATAATCCATTTCACAGTCAGTATCTGTAAAAAAAACGCTCATAAAATTCTCCTAATTTGTTTTAAAATTTTGTAAATTCAAGTAAAAATACCTAAGCAAAAATAAAAATTTGCTAAAATAAGTATAAATTAAAAAAAAATATAAGTCAAGAAAAACACATAAAAAACTAAATATTTTTAATATTCAATGTTAACAAGAAACAGTGCTTTTGAAGGGACAAGCTTTCCAGCATTTTTTCTATCTTTGCTATCTAAAATCTCTTTTATGTGAGAAGGGGCATATTTTTCTGCTCCTATATCAATTAGAGACCCCACAATAATTCTAACCATATTATATAAGAAAGAATTGCCCGTAATTTCAAAAGTGAATAGTTTCTGATTTTGTATTATGTTTATGGACTTAATCTCTCTATCATATGTTTTAATATCATTGCTTTTAGTAGCAAAGGCTTTGAAGTTGTGCTTTCCAATTAAATGCTCAGAAGCTTCAATCATTTTGCCTAGATTTAGATCTTTGTCACATCTATACATAAAGTTGTCATAAACGGGATTTGTATGAGAAGAAACATAAACAAAATATTTATAAGTTTTCTGCTTTGCTGAATATCTAGCGTGAAAATTTTCACTTGCATTTTTTGATGAAAGAACCTGTAAATCTGATGGTAATAATTTATTAACAGCATAGCAAATATTTGTGGAAATTATGGTTGAATTTGTATCAAAATGAGCAACCTGGTACGTTGCAGAAACTCCAGCATCAGTCCTTCCTGCAGTTACAATTTTTATTGGTTCGTTTAATAGTTTGCTAAGAGCTTCTTCAAGCGTGCCTTGAATTGTCCTTTTGTCTTTTAATGCTTGAACACCGTAAAAATTTCTGCCATCATAGGCAAATTCTATCTTTATCCTTCTCATATGCTATGAATTATCCTCCCCACAAGCTGAAAACTAAAATAAAGAATGTAAAAAAGTGAAATAGCGTACTTATAATTTTATGTTAGCGTTAAAAAAATTAAACCACATCGTAATCTTTGAAACTAATTTCATAATTAATTTTATTTTCTTCGTTATGAACACAAAAGATAACATTTAATGGAAAATCATTAGCTTTTAGCCAATTAAAAACCGTTGAAACTGCAATTTCAGAGGCAAGAGCTTTTGGGTAATTTTTTTTCCCAGTACCAAGACAAGTGAATGCAATTGTTTTGAACCCCTTTTCAAGAGCAAGTTCAAGACAAGCCTTGTAACAATTAATTAAATTTTCTTTATCTTTATAACTTACTCTCCCTGAAATAATTGTTGGGGCAACAGCGCAAATAATAAAACTAGCGGGAAGATTATATCCTTTTATGAATTTTGTTTTGCAATTTTGGTCAGATGGAGATTGCATAAAGGTTTCAAAATTTAATTCTTGTTTAATTTGAATGCCACCAGAAAGTAAAATATCTAAATATGCACATCTATCACCTGTATTATAATTAGTTGAAAAGTTATCATAACAAGAACAAACTATTGCATCGGCTTTAATGCAAGTAATATCCCCCAAATATATACACATATGATTTTGATAAATTAGTTTTGAAGCATTTAAAATTTCTTTTTTTGAGTTTTCGTATTCAAGGAGTTGATTTTGAAGTTTCAAAAGATTAAAAGGTATGGGTTTAGTTTTTCTTGAAATCAAAAGAGAATTTAAAATTTTACGCTTTTCAATGTAAGTTTTTTTTTCAAGAGAAAAATTCTGACTAAAATTAGAGTCGTCCTCATTTACTAAAATTTCAATCAACTGTTCAACAATGCTATTTAATTCTTCTTGATTTAAACTTTCCATAATGAGAAAAATTATAACATAACAAATGCATTAAGGCAACCATTAAATTAGTACAAATTAAAACTTTGGGTATTGACTACAAAATATTAATAAGTAACAATGAAAGTAGATTTATATATTTTAGGAGGAAAAATAAAATAATCGCAGAATTTCGCAAAACTAATTGGTATAATAAGTTTGAAAAACTTATGGATAGCATTGATTTACAATCATTAAATAATACCTATTTGATGGGACCAATAAATACAATATTAATAAAGGACATTGTAGATAATATTGAAGAATTAAATAAAAAAACAAAAATTGCACTAAGAGAAGATGATCAGTTACAAAATTTGATAAGTAATGTGCAAGAATTATTAAAAAATTATTATGCAAAAAAATATTTTAATGAAACAGATGAAAAGGAAATAAAAACAACAAAAAAACAGCTATCAGACCGTGAGTTATACAAGTTAAAAGTTGCTATATATAAACTTGAAAGTTACGTAAATCTTAAAAAAATCGAAGGAAAAGAAGCTCCTAGTAGTAAACTTTCAAAAATTTTCGATTTAAAGTATAATTATAACTTAAAGAAATCTAAGTATGATAAACTTTTTGATTATTTTGCAAGAGAAGAAACTGTAAAAAATCTAGATATTAAAAAATTAGAGGAAGAAATTAATAAAGAAAATGACAAAGTTATACTTAGAGGTGAAGAAATTGCATTGGGCATGTTAATAGAAGCCATCAGAAAAGAGCCATCAATTATTCTTAATCCAATTATCAATCCAAATAATCGCTGGGGATATCCACCAGATCCATTTGGTTATCTAGCATATAATATTGAATCAGTTAGCGAAAATAGATATTTTAATCAAGCAAAACTTTTAGACGATTATGTAGGACGCTATGTAAATGATAAATTCAATGAGCAGGCAAAAGCTAATATGGAAAATAATAAAAAGGAAGTTCCACCACAACCAGGTGAATAAAGAAAATAAAAAAACTCTAAACTATCTTGTTTAGAGTTTTTTGTTTTTTAACTTTGAGTAAAAATTAAATATCTTATAAGAAAAATCTTTATTTTAAATGACTAATTTGATAAATTAGTTTTGAAAAAATTTGAAATAATTATTAAAACTTAACATGATAAACTAATTTGTAATTATTTTAAAAGTTTTTTAATTAGCAATAAAGTGGCAATAGATTGTTTTCTTCAAAGTTACATCTTCTGGAACAAATACCGTTTGAATTGATTCGCTGAGATTTGCTGAGCATTTTTCCATTCTTGCAAAGCTGTCAAACCTTGTTTGTGAAATATGTGGGTCAGTAAATGGTTCAAAACTTATTTTGATGCATTCAAGAGAATTAGTTTTTCCCGTTGCCTTTGCAATTGCCCTTGCTTGAAATTCTGCATCTTTGTATGCGTCACTTAAAACCTGCTCTTCCAATTCCTTATTATCTTTTACGCCAAACTCAATTTTGTATGATGGAGCATCTTCTTGAGTTGAAGAAACCTCCATTATTTTAGAAAATTTTTCAGTATCATAGTCAAAACTAAGTCTGGCACTCTGCTTGAACATATAGCCATCAAATTCATATTTTCTAGTAATTTCATTATAAACTTTATCTTCATAAATTCTAAAAGATTGTGTTTTAAGGTCATCATTTTTAAAGTCAAGACCTTTCAATATTTCTAAATAACTTTCAACGCACTTAATGCCAAGTTTCAAAGCATCTTCATAAGAGTCAGTTTTCTTTGAAAACTCGTAGTTAAAAGTTACCTTATTTGGTTTTAAAGAAATCTTTCCATTTCCTTCTACTAATATATCCATATTTTCCCCCGTTAATTTTTTGAGAGATTCTTTTTATAAATTCTAAAAATTTATTTTCTAGAACTTCCAATATCTTTGTCAAATTGATAAAGCCCAAGTCCACCATCTTTTGCAAAAAGGTCATATTTATCAAGAATATCTTTAGCAGTTTTTTCTTCTTCAATTTGTTCAGAAACATACCAAGAAACAAAGTTTTTTGTAGCAATGTCACCAATTTTTTCTGCCACCTTATAGATATTGTGAATTAATGATGTAACATACTTTTCATGCTCAATTTGAAGCATAAGAGGTGCTCGTAAATCGTCAAATTTATTACTTGGAGCATCAATTGGTAAAAGTTTAAATTGAACATCTGAGTCATGAAGATATTCTGCAAATTTTTCTGCATGTTCAATTTCTTCTTGAGCCTGTTTTTCAAACCAGCTATGCAAGCCATCAAGACTTTTTGAACGATAAAATTCTGCGATGTCAAAATATAAGTAAGCTGAATATAACTCTTTATTAATTTGAGTTTCAATTAAATCAATTAATTCTTGTTCCATAATTACCTTCCTTTAAAAAAATTTACAAATATATAATATCATTAAATCTTTCTTTTGTATATTAAAATATATAGGTTTTAAATTTTTTGAAAAAATATTTATAACACTAAATTATAAAATAAAATATTTTTTATAAATCTTAAAAAAACACTAGACAAAACAAATTTTTAAGTATATAATATTTATGTAATTTGTAAAAAATTACACTCCCTGCGAGGATGGCGGAACTGGCAGACGCGATCGTTTAAGGGGCGGTTCCCGTAAGGGCTGAGGGTTCGACCCCCTTTCCTCGCACCAAAAAATGTAAAAAATGGTATAAAAACTTAATATTTTTTACAATTTAAGACGGCTAATTTAGTCGTCTTTTTTTCGTGTGTGTAGAATTTGTGTAGAATTTTTTAGGTATATAAATTCATATAATCATTGATTTTTTCAATATTCTCAAGCTCTGCGTGTTCTCTTGCGTGTGTATAAACTGCGTTTGTTACTTTACTTCCAATATTGTGTCCGACCCATTTTTGGACTATATGCAATGGTATATTAACCTCTTGACACCTTGTTATAAATGTGTGTCTTAGACTATGTGGTGTATACTTTTTGCCGTTAAAGTTATTTTTTATTATGTTTTCAAATAGTGTTGTTACTTGCTTATAAGTATAATTAAATATACGCCCATTAATATTTTTATATTTTTCTAATACTTTTAATGTTTTATCAAATAGTGGTATAACTCTATTGCTATAACAATTTTTAGTTGTGTCTAGTTCGTTTCTACTATTTATTGCTTTGTTTATGGTAAGTGTTTTTTGTTTATAGTCTATATCTTCATTAGTTATTGCCATAACTTCGCCTTTTCTAAGTCCTTGATACAAGCACACTAAAAATATATCTAATTTTTCATCTATTAAGATTTTTTCAAATTTTGCCTCATCTTCATTAGATAGGGCAATCCCATTAATTTTTTTATGTTTTGGTTTCTGTATAATCTCAACGGGGTTATCATTAACAATTTTATTAATTTTTGCTTTTTTAAAAATATCGTTTAATAATTCATATACTTTTTGTTTTTGTCTCTCGTATGTAATTTTGTTTAAAATCTCTAAAATGTCAATACTTGTTATTTTATTTATTGCTTTTTTGTCTAGTGCTTTTAAATAATTTAATAATGACTTATAAGCCCTTTTTGTGCTTTCTTTTACATTGTTTTTATAAAGTTCAAGCCATTTGTTATACCACTCACTAAAAGTTATTGCTTTTGTTTCTTTTGTTCTTGGTTCTCTAAGTTGTTTAAGTTTGTTTTGTTCTTCTTTTTTTAATAATAATTTTAGTTTATTATAACAATCTTGTTGAGTTTTAGCACTGATATAATAAGTTTTATCTTTTGTTCTATGTCTTGTATACCAGGTATTACAATTTTTATTTTTATGAATTGTTATGCCTCTATACTTCATTTGTTCGCCCCCTTGTATGAGTTTTTGTTGCTCACTTCGTGGGGTGCTTTTTTCTTGTGATTTTAAAAGACCATCTAACAAGCCAATTGAAATACCATTGCGAAATTTTATTCGTTTGTTTATTTCTTTTACTTGCTCTTTTAAGTTTTCAATTTTTTCTAGTAATATTTCTTTTTGTTCAATGTCTTTTTCCTGTTCTTGCATTGCACTTAAAAATTTTTAAATAGTTTTTGTTGGCTTTTTGTTAATTCCATTTTGTATAACTCCTTTTTTAAATTTATGCATTCGAATGCACAAAGGAATTATATAATATAAAATTAGTTTTGACCAACAAGCAATCCTTGTGCCATTCCTAGTAGTTTTGCTTGGTTGTACTCTGTAAGCTCGTTAATAATTTGTAAAAGCATTTTTTGGGTTTGTGTTAAATAACCAACTTCATTAGCAAATTCACGACCTACCAAATAATCAAGGGATACATTGAAGTAATTTGCAAGTTTTATTAAATTGTCTATTGTTGGTTTGTTTTCTCCACTTTCATATTTAAAATATGCAGGTTGTGATATTTCTAAAATATTTGCCATATCCTGTAAAGTTTTTTTATTCTCTTTTCTTAATTCTTTTAATCTCATAGTTTTTATATCTCCTAAAATTAATATATCAATTTTTCTAAAAAATTACTAATAGATTATATTTATTTAAAAAAAACTAATTTATAGTTATAAAATTATTGACATTTTATAATTGTTAGTTATAATAAAATTATTAAAACTAATTTATAGTTATAAAAGGAGATAAAAAGTTATGACGAACAAATTAACAACCAAAAAAGAAAAAAGCTCAGACGGGGCAAATTTAGGGCTAGAAAAAAATGCTATTTATTATTTTTTGTTTAATTATATCTTAAAAAAAAGGAAAAATCAGGAAATTATTGATTTTGAAAATGGTATTTTAGATGAATTAGATAATTTTAATTTAAGTTATTATGAGGAAGATACTATTTTAAATCTTCTAGATAATAGAGAAGATTTTATTTTAAAATTAATAGCAAACTGTCCATATGTGGAAATTAATATTAATAATTTAAATAAATAATTAAAATCAAAATATTTATAATGGAGAATGAAAAAATGAAATATATTAAAGGTAAAAATGAATTTGTACAAATTAAAGGAGCTAGTTATAAAATACAATTAGTAGATAATTTATATGGAAATTTAGGAATGACGGATACAAAAAATAAAGTTATATATATTGAAAAAGAAAAAGATAAAAATGAATTAGAAAAAACAATTTTACACGAACTATTGCATGCAAATTTATATGAATGTGGCTTGCCAATATGGTGTAATGATGAAAACCTAATAAGTTGGTTAGAAAACAACTTTTTAGATATCTTTGACCAATTTTTAAAAATAAGTTATGAATTTGAAGAAATAAAATAATTTAAAAGGTAAAATTATGGATATTAAAGATAAAAAATCAATATGTATAAAGAAAATAATAGAAGATTATTGTTATAATAAAGGTGATTTAAAGATATTCGAATTTATAAATTCATTAAAAGGTAAATTAGTAATAGAAGATTATAATAAATTAATTGAAAATATAAATAAACTAATAAATGAGTTTAGTTTTGCATTATCTATACACCATGCATTATTTATAGATTTTAATTATTTTTATAATTATTTAGAAAAAGTAAGAAATGATAAATATAAGTTAGATGAAAAAATTTTTGATATTGTTGATATAGATTTAGATAGAGTATAATAAAAAATTAAGACCTTATTGGACTAGATAGCCCACTGGTTTTAGCTTCTCCGTTATGGGAGTTTCGAAAACTCCCCTGTCTGATACAAGCAAGTACTTGCTTGTATATTAAACTTAGGGGAAAAAACTTAAATAAATTGCCGGGAACTTCACGAGCTTAACGGCTTATTTTAAAACTATGGTTGTTTTCGTGCTTAATTAAATAAATTTTTTAGTGCTGTGTACACAAAATTAATACTATTACTAAATAGGTGATATTATGTTATTAAAATTATATTCTGATGGACATCATTTAGTAGGAACTAAAATTATAAAAAGATTAAAAATAAAAAAAAATGTTAATACTGCAGAATATTTATATAAAAAAGAATTATTCAATGAATTTTATAATTCTGTAAAGGAACTTAATTATAATTTTAAACAAACACTTCAAATAATATTAGATAATATGCGAGAAATTTTATCCAACTCAAAAGATTTGGATTTGTTTTGTAATTATCAATTAAAATGTAAATATAAACTTTATTATAATCGTGTCAAGAGATTTAAAAGAAAAGTATATTTGAACAAATGGAATTATTTTATAACAATTACATATGATGATAAAAAGCACACGGAAGAAAGCTTTAGAAAAACTTTGAAAAAGTGTTTATCTAACTTTCATACACGCCGTAAATGGAACTATATAGGAGTTTTTGAATTTTCACCCAAAAAAAATCGTTTACATTTTCATGCAATAATGTATATACCAGAAACTGAAATGGTAGGAACATTTGAACAAATTAAAGATTATAATACAGAAGATAAAAAGATACAAATTACTAATAGTAATTCATTTTTTTTAAAAAAATTCGGACGTAATGATTTTGAACCAATTAGTCAACAATCTTTGAAATTCGGGAATATTGTTAACTATTTAATTAAATACATTTCAAAATCTGGAGAAAAATTTTTTTATTCCCGAGGAGTACCTAGTGAGATAAATAAATTTGTTAATGATGACGATATAGTTTCTAATTACTACGACTATGTGGAAAAGTTTGTCTTGTTTGACGATTGTATTGAAAAATACATAATAAATAATAAATGAAAATAAAAAAAGGTGTTTCCAAAAGCGGACTAGCTGGAACACCTTTTTTTTTCATTTATTATTATGTATTCAATACAGTAACAACACAACCCCTTGCTATGGCGAATTTATTCGCCACTTGTTAAATAGCAAGGGGTTGTGTTTTACTCTTTTAATAATTTTCCACTCGAGTGGAATTTTTTTTGCATTCGAATGCAAAAATAAAAAGATACTTGCAAATAGCAAATACCTTTTTAACGGAGATATAAAAAAGCACCTTTAAAAGTGAATTGTTAATAATTTTAGCGTGTAGAATTTGTGTAGAATTTTTGTAAATGCTGATATTTTCAGCATTTGTAAGTATACTTTTGAAATTCGACCCCCTTTCCTCGCACCAAATATCACAATATTATGTGATTATTATTAGGTTTGACCACTAATTTTAGTGGTCTTTTTTATGTGAATTTTTTGTAAATGTTCGATTTGTGCACGGATTTTATGTTTAAAACAAATTGTAATTATTTAATTTTTCAATGTTTTCAAGCTTTGCAAGCTCTCTTGAATGTGTATAAACTACATCAGTTACTTTGCAATCAATATTATTTTTAAATTAATTTTGTAAATAATATGGTATATTTTTCGTTTGACAATTTTTTTAATAGTTTTTAGAAAATAATTGATTAAAAGAAAATATAAAATATACTTATGCTTAATTAATAAAATTTATAAAAAGGCAAAATTGAGAATATCATCAAATTATTTAGAGAAATTTTCTAAAACCTCAAACTCTATAGCAACAATCTCGTAAGTTTCTAGGCTTTCAATTTTTTCATTTTTTAAAAATAAATCAGAAACTTTTTCAGGTGTATAGTTTTTTTTATAACCACATTTGGTATTTCCAAGAGTTTCAACAGCCTCAACAACATTTGGAAAATAATATAAATTAATTATATTTGCAATTATAAATTCTGCATTTGTATTAAAACTCTTAAGTTCTTCTTCGGTTTTTGCATAGAAAAGTGAAACGGAGTTTTGCTTTTCATTATTTTTTAGTATAAAAGTAATTTTATTTCCAACCAAAAAATTCCTTTCATTTTGGCATTCTATAGTTAAATGAATAGTTTTTTTCCCGTTTTTTATATTTTCAAAATCTCTTTTATCTAACTCAAAAGTATATAAATCTTTCATTTTTCCATCACAAAATTATTATTCTCCAATCTCATCTTCAATGTAAATATTATAATAACTTAGAACTCTTTTGTAGTAATTTTTAGTTTCAGGATAAGAGATTTTTGATTCATCAATATTGCCTGATTCGTCAAGCCAACTCTTAACAACGGTTTCTCCAGCATTATAAGCACAAATTACAGCTCCCATATTATCAAAACGCTCAAAAAGGTAGTTAAGATAAAAACAGCCAAACTGAATGTTGGTTTCAGGATTGTACATATTAAGCGAACTATAGTCAAGTCTAAGTTCTTCAGCAATCCATTTTGCCGTGCTAGGAATGATTTGCATAAGCCCCATAGCTCCAGCAGAAGATGTTGCATTTTTATCAAAATTACTTTCAACTCTAATTATAGCATAGACTAAGGCTGGCTCAATAGAATATTGTTCTGCAAATTCAATAATGTAATTTTTATATTTTCTTGGTGTAACTATAAAATTAAAAACAACAAAAAAACAAATCAAAATTACAATAGCCAAACAGAAAATTATTAAAGAAAGTTTTTTTAATGGTTCTTTTTTCATAAATAAATTATGCACGAAATAATAAAAAATATAATTAAAAAAATTCTATATAAATTTATTATATTAAATTCAAATAATTTGTTTAATTAATTAGTTATAAAATAATCATATGACAAAATAAAATTAATAAATTTAAGATTTTAAATAAAAATAAATTATACTATTATATGTAAAAATTCATATAAGAAAAAATTATTATTAGAAGAATAAAATTAAAATTATAATAAAAACTTAATAAAAAATCGTATAGACATTAAAGTACTATACGATTTTTTTAAATTTTAAAAATTAGTTTTCAATAAGATTAATTAGATAAACTTGTAGTATATATAATATTTCCATTGTTATCTAATGCTAACAAATCACAAGAACTAATGTTTGCGGGATCTTGAGAAAGTGATAGTGTTAAATCTTCAAAATTTTCATCAACATAGTAATAATAATTTATTCCATCAGTTACAACAGGAATTACATTATCTTCTAAAATATAGTTTAATGTTCCATCAAATATTAAATCTGTTTGTTCCAAATTTGAATTAAGTGTAAATTGTAAATATTTAAAATCAGTAGTTGTAAAAGTACCATTTTCATCAAATGAAGAAGAATCAAATTCATATACAACACTTATCAATTTTGTTCCTTTTGAGCCATCATCACTACTCCAATTAAAATAAGTAGATAAAACAATTCTATATTTAGCAATACTATTGTTAGATGATTTGTTAATTGTAAATGTATTATCTTCATTTTTGGTAATCTTCAAACTTTCATCTTTCATATACACGCAATTTCCAAAATAATTAGAATTATAATATTCGTTATTAGTTGAATTTTCTCTCCAAGTAACATCATCTACAACTAATTTAGTTAAGTTACTATTTAGTACAGCTGCTACTTCTGAATAAGAGCTACTTGGGTTTGTAGAAGTCAATATACCATAATTAAAACAATTCTTAACACTAAGAGTGTATGGATTTGATGGATTTCCAACGAATAAAGAGATTGACTGAGCTGTACCATTTGCATAATTTGTACAATTTTCAAAACTAAGATTCAAATTACTATATGGATATCCAATATAAACAGATGTTAATCCCCAAGTAGAATTTATTGTTGCATAATTGTTACAATTTATTACATCTACTTTTTCACTAGCAAAGTATGTTAATAAACCAAAACCTTGATAAATATCAAAGTTAGCATTACCGGTTAAGGTTAAATTAGAAAAAGTTGTATTTCTAGCCTCGTTTGCTAAAGATGTATGACTTCCGTTATAATTAATATTTATATTTTTTATTTCGCTACTATATAGTTCATAAAATATGAAACAAGGTTGTCCAAAGTCATCATCAAGTGTAGGTAGTTCAATTTTATATCCATTACCATCAAGAGATATATTTTCAATATGCTCATTATATACAATATTACAACCACTTTCAGGTGCGTCTAAATCAATATCATTTGACAATTTATAATAAACTTTATTTTCCGCATTACCATTAATATTAATGATTTGAGCACTGGTAGCAATTAAATAAGGACTAGTTTCAGTACCAAAACCACCTGCATACTTGCTTGCTGTTTCACTATCAATAACTTCGGTAACCTTTTTATCTTCTGGAA
>CALWNC010000008.1 GCA_944382715.1 uncultured Clostridia bacterium | reverse complement strand
AATTAAAAAAAGCCTAAACTAGTTTTCGTTTAGACCTTTTTGGAGCTACTAGTGAGAATCGGACTCACGACCGCCGCGTGTGCCAATGCGGTGCTCTACCACTGAGCCATTTATGGCTTGTGGTAGACACTCGTGAGATTTATAAATTAAAAAAAGCCTAAACTAGTTTTCGTTTAGACCTTTTTGGAGCTACTAGTGAGAATCGGACTCACGACCGCCGCATTACCAATGCGGTGCTCTACCACTGAGCCATAGTAGCACTTCCCTTGACTCTCGTTTTCGTCACTATTATAAAATAGCATATACTTCGTTTTGTGTCAATTATTTTTTTTAATTTTAAGATTTTTGTTCAGTAAAATTCACTATACAAGTAGCTGTGAAAATAAAAAATTCTATCAAAAGCAGTTTAACCACTCTTAATAGTTATAAAAAAACTTTTTATCCAAATAATAAAATTTACCCTTATGTCATTTATTATTTATTTTATGGCTAAAAATCATATTAATTATTAAACACACAAACCAAATTCTTAAGATAAAAAAAATTCTATAAATTAAAACCCAAGCAAATAGGTGAATCTCAATAGAAAAATTATAAACCTTAAAGTTCTTTACTGCAAGAAAGAACATTTTAAGAAATTTATATTTTTTACTAACCTATACAAATAATGCCAGTTTGTATTTGGACTTAAACAAATTGAGCTTCAATTAAAGTAATAAGTTTTATATTAAATTTCTCACAAAAACTGCAAATTTCAATGAAAATAACTCTAATTTATATCGAATTTTCGTTTTTTAATGTTTAATTACAGATTTACAAACCAAGTTTGTTATATTTAATTGGCTTTTGATTAAAGGCATTTTGCTGTTTTTTTGATAGATGCTTTTTACTAATGAATGCGAACATAACACAGTGGTTAAAAAAGTTATCATTCATAACATAATACCCATTACTATTTTCAGAAACACCCCTGCTGTCTTCAACTTTCCATCTAACTGGCACACCATTTTCTATTTGTACACCTCTAAATACCAGCCAATGTTTGCTGGTTATGTCCATACTTTCTTGAGCCTGTCTTCTAGTTAAATCAGAAATCCCAAATATTTTTTCATAGTCAAACAAACGCAAATCCAAAACTGTACTATTTATATCTCTATACTTTTTGTTTTCTGAGCTAAATATAACAGCCTCACCACTCTTTAATTGCTTTAATACAAGATCCTTAACTTCACCAATTGGGAGATTAAGGTAAGAAAAATCTTCGCCGTAAATATTATTATAATAATTCCTTTCAAATACACTATAAAATGGCTTACTTGAAATGTCATTACAAGCAACCAAAACATAGTCGTCAAGATTAACCGTACAAAACCTATCCAAAAACTGAACTGGAGTGATGTCAAAAACCTTAATCTGTTCAACAAAAATATTTTTGTATGTGTAATCAAAACTAGTTGGTGGTTCGCCGTAAACCAAAGCTAAAATTGAATAATTTTCATTTAAAAACCGATTTTTTAATTCATATTGGTCAAGATTTGCACTTTTTGCCTCAATAAGCTTGTAAACATCACTTCTTAATTTTTGAGAAAAAACTCTAATAAAATCGTCTGGAGATTTGTAAGTTACCGTTTCTGGCATTACTTCAAATGGAACTACGCCGTACTTTTTAATTAAATGCAGTGCAAAGTATACCGAACCATTTTCTCTAAAGGGGTTTTTTAGCAGTTCAATAAAACTTTCGTCATAATTACTACTATCACAAAAATGAAAGTCAGTAGCATCTGGCAAATCAATAATCATTTGATAGAGATAGTTTGATTTTTCAAGTTTATCATAAAAAGCCAAAAAAGAATAAGACAGTGAAAAGGTCATTTTGTCTGCATTTAATTTTTCTGCGATACTTGTTTTTAAAAAATTTAAAGTGGCATAGAGCCAACAAAGCTTAGTAGAATATTGATTTGAAATGGAATTCATTCCCAAATCTAAATTAAATTTGAATTCATTTTCCCTTAAAATATCCTGATTTGTGCAAAATTCTCTTATGTTTTGCGTTTTTAATTTTTCACTATATTTGTCTTTATTCTTTTTGTAACTTTCTCTAAAAGCCACATATTCACTAATATCTATCTGTTTATTCATTATGGTTTCTCCATATAAGCATTAGCAAAGCAAATAAATTGCTACTCTCCAAGCATTAGGCTTATTAAATCTTCATAAGCAATTGTACCTGACAATATATATTTTTTGCCTGACTCTGCCAGTGTTGACATACCATTTTCAATTGCCGTTTGCTTGAGAGAATTTTGGTCTAAGGCATTTGAATTTAATTTATTTCTAACATTGTCATTCATGTACATAATTTCGTGAATTGCCATTCTTCCCTTATAGCCCGTATTGTGACAAAATGGACAGCCCTTTGGAGTATAGATTGTGTGTGGCTTGTCAAGACAAAGCACTTTCATTTGTTCAGGAGTTGTAATGGTGCTTTGTTTGCAAGCTGGGCAAAGTTTTTTTATCAGTCTTTGTGAAATTACTGCAACAAGTGCGTCGCTCACAAGATAAGGCTCTATACCCATATCAATAAGTCTTAGCACTGCACCCGGTGCGTTATTGGTATGCAGAGTTGAAAGCACAAGGTGACCTGTAATTGCTGCACGAATTGCAATACTCGCAGTTTCACTATCTCTAATTTCGCCGACCATTATAATGTCTGGGTCTTGTCTTAGGATACTTCTAAGGCTGGAAGCAAAAGTTAAATTTGCCTTGTTATTAATTTGAATTTGGTTTATACCCGTCATTGAATATTCGACTGGGTCTTCAATTGTAATTAAATTTTTGCTTTCCTTGTTTAGTTCTTTTAAAAATGCGTAAAGAGTTGTAGTTTTACCACAGCCAGTTGGACCAGTTAAAAGAATGATGCCGTGAGGGTGTTTGAGAATCTTCTCAATAACTTCATTTGCTTCGTCTGAGAAATTAAGTTCTTTTCTTGAATATGAGAAAAGTTTGTTGTCAAGAACTCTTATAACGAACTTTTCACCAAAGATTGTTGGAAGTGTAGACACACGAAAATCATACTCCTCGCCGTCAATCTCCATTCTTATTCTACCATCTTGTGGAACACGACGCTCTGCAATGTCCATATTTGATATAATTTTAATTCTCGCACAAACTGCATTAAATGAATCAATTGGGAATTCTGCCCTTTTTACAAGGTCTCCGTCAATTCTATAACGCACAACAACTTTATCTTCCCGAGGCTCA
The DNA here is from genome assembly GCA_944382715.1 of uncultured Clostridia bacterium. GTDB lineage: Bacteria > Bacillota > Clostridia > Christensenellales > UBA1242 > RGIG1681. The sequence goes on along the minus strand of CALWNC010000008.1, from coordinate 54,849 downwards.
ATGTGTATATCACTAGCCTGAAGTGGAATTGCCTCTTTTATTATTGCATCGACAAATTTTACAGCTGGTGCGTTTTGAATGTCAAGAATTTCTGTTGTTTCAATGCTTGCAAGTTTTTCTGCATTTTCATCAATGATGGTGTCAAGAGCATTTTTGGTAGATTTGCTAGCACCATAAGAAGAAAGGAACTTTTTTATCTTTTCTTCGTCCACCAAAATATAATTTATCTTTTTAAGTGTACTTGACAAAATTATGGATTTCATTTGAATGTCTTCGGGGTTTGACACGGCAACAATTAGTTCGCTTCCATCAATTTCGCAAATGGGCAAGAAATTATGTTTTTGTAGCACATCAAGAGAAAAGTACTGCTCAAAATCAAAGTCCACACTGAGAAGGTCAAGATTTATGCTCGGAATATTAAAGTAATATGAAAGTGCATTAATATAATCTGTTTTTGAAATTATCCCCTTTGAAAAAAGATATTCCAGTGCGTCAAAGCCAGTCAAACTGAGTTTATCTTTAAGCTCATTTAAGACCTTGGTTTCTACCAGTTTATTCTTTTTAAAGTAACTAATTAAGATATCATTTTTAAACATACATCTCTCCTTAAACATTAAGAGTGGTAATCATATTCAAGATAGGCATATAGATAGCCATAAAGATTGTTGCAATAGAAACGCCTAAAAACACGAGAATTATTGGTTGAATGATGGTAGTAATTAAGTTTAAGGCATTGTCAATTTGTTGGTCAAAATAGTCGTATGTTTGAAGTAAAATTTTATCAAGATTACCCGTCTTTTCACCAACCAAAATCATTTGAATTAGAACCTGAGAAAGTTTCATATTAAGTTCAAGAGATTGAGAAAGTGGAAGCCCCCTTTCGACATCGCGTTTCATAACCAAAAATTGTTTTTCAAGATATTTATTGTTAATAATTTTAGAGCAAGCATCAAGAGCCGTCACCATATTAAGTCCACTATTTAAAAGCAAACCAAAACTTTGAGTAAAAGTTGAAGTGAAAGTCGCCATTGTTACCTGTTTAAATACTGGAAGTTTAACTTTAAGCATATCATAGGTGTAGCGACCTATCTTCGTTTTTGGGAATAAATAGAGCAGTAAAACAACAATAATTACTGTCAGTGCTATATCTTTCCAGTGGGCTGTCAAGTAGTTTGATATATTAAATAGTGCCATCGTAATAAATGGCATTTCAACTTCTAGTTCACTAAAAGTATCAATAAAGGTTGGAATAACAAAACCAAGCATTATAACAAGCACACCTATCATGAGAGCAACAAGTACAATTGGATATGCTAAAGCTGACTTGATTTTCTTTGAATTTTTCTGTCTACGCGTGTAGTAATCAGAAACCGAAAGTAGAATTGTATCAAGTTGTCCCGAAGTTTCTCCCACATAAACCATTGAAACAAAAAAGTTTGGAAAGACTTTTGGGTACTTTTTCATTGACTGCGAAAGCATTAGACCTGCTGAAAGGTCTTCTTCAACCTTTTCAAGGGTTTTTCGCAAAAAGCCTGAGTAAGACTGATTTTTAAGTATTTTTATACAGTCAATAACGGCAATTCCAGAGGTAATCATTACGGAAAATTGCGTGCAAAAATTGCAAAGCTCATTTAATGAAACCTTGCCCGTTACTGAAAAGAACGCATTTGGCTTTTTATTAGAGATTGTTTTATATTTTTCAAGGAAGAGATTATTTTTAGCAAGACTCTTTTTCATTTCTTCTTCATTTTCAGCAATGAATGTACCTTTAACTTTCTTGCCCTCTAAATCTCTTGCAAGGTATTGAAATTTTTTCATACAAAAGCAAACAATGACTGATACCAAGCTATTATGTACTGTCCAACAAAGAGTGTAATTATAGCAGCTGGAACAATGAATACTGCAAATGGGTATTCTTTGTTTGCACCCTCCTTTTTAGATTTGTTTAAAATTAGTAATATTATCGCACCAAAAACCGATGCAAGTAATGTTACTAAAATAATGTTTCCCAGACCAAGCAACAGTCCAAGAACGGCAAAGAGTTTAACATCGCCAAACCCAAGACATTCTTTCTTTTTAATGGCATAAGAAATCACATACACTAAAAGAAAGAACCCACCACCTGCAAAAAAGCCTATAACTTGACTTTGCGTGGATACAAAGTCTGAAAATGTCGATGCAAGCCCAAGACATAAGAGCGTAATTTGAAGTTCATCGGGAATTATCATATTTTCAAGGTCACAAAAAAGTACGCAAATTAAACACGAACAGGCAAGACACGAAACAACAAACATAACATAATCATTTGTATTGCTTTTAATAAAAATATCCGTAAAAACTGTAAGGCAAATGAGCCAAAGTACCATATTTAAAAGTTCGACAAGTGGGTATCTTGCAGAAATCTTTTCTCCACAAACTCTACATTTGCCTCTTAAAACTATGTATGAAATTACTGGAATGTTGTCGTACCACTTTATTTTGTGATTACAAGTAGGGCAGTGTGAAGGTGGAAACCAAAGCTTCATATCGTTAGGCAGTCTGTAAATTACTACATTTAAAAAACTGCCAACGCAAAGTCCAAGTATTACTGTAAGAACAAGCAAATATATTTGTAGTAAGTTCATAGATCCTCCTGCGATGTAAGTATAAAGATTATGTCACCATAGCAAATGTCGCCCGTTTCTAGTGTATCATAACAAAAGGAAGCTGTTTGATAACACAGTGTTTGTTTGGTAGAAAAATTATAAATTCCAAACAAAAGCACACTCCCATTATTTTTTGCAATAATTGCCCTAACTTCTCCCTCACTGTCGTCAGCTGTTTTATAAGTAACAATTTCAGCCTGCAAGTTTTGGCTGTCACTGTCAATCAATCCATTTTTAAATTCGTAAAAAATTTGCTCTGCAGAAAGTTTCTTTTCAGAAAGTGTAACATATGCCCTATTACTTGTAGTAACAGAAGATAAAAATGTAAACATCATAAGTGAAAAAACAGAAATTACTACTATCATAAAAATTGTTGAAGGCAAAACAAAACCTCGTTTTTTAAGCATTTTCATTTGCACCTCCATACGAGTAGATAAGCGTCCCACTTGAAATTTTTGTGCAGGTGACTGAAGGTAAACCAATATCTTTGGTATTCATTTCAAGCAAATAAACTGCTCCGTCTGCCTGAGTAACTTCAAAGTCTTCTGAGTAATATATTTGCAAGTTACCAGTTTCTTCGTTGAATTTAACATTGCTTACACTCTCCCCCCAAAGCAAGCCAAGTGCAGACTCAAAGTCATCAGAGTAATAGCACATAACCACATTTTCAGTTTCTCCAATAAAGAAGTTTTTTATTTTGCTCTGTGCCTGCGACCTTAATGTAACATTACAAGTAACAAACACTGTTCCTGTAACTATAACAATAAGGGCTAGTGCAATAACGGTTTCAAGCAAGGTTACTCCTCTTTGTCTTTTTTTCTCCATAGGTCACTCCAAGAAAATCCTTTTTTTGTAAAAATTGGTGAAAAAGTTTTAAATTTAAACACTTCACGCGTTTTTATTGTTTTGAATATATCTCGTTCTGCAAAGCTTACTTTAATGGCACTTGCAAGCTTAAGTTTGGCAAAGGCTTGGTCTGAGCCAATGTCAACAAACACCCTGTCAATCTTTACGGCAAGTTCAGACTTTTCAATGCACAAAATCATATCGTCAATTTTTTTTCGAATAAGTTCGGCAACGCCAAGACTTCTAAACTGAAAGTTTCCTGCTAACGGATTGGTTCGATTTTTTGAATATGATTTTTCTATCTGTTCCCTAGTTATAACCTCATCTGATTTCTGCTTACTTTCACCATTTCCAACAATTTTACTTACACTGTAGCAAACAAACTTATGTGAAAGTGAACGCCTTGAATATTCCCCATAATGATAAGTAGAATTTTTATAAATCTCACTTTCACCAGCGTGCAATGTTTCGGTCATAACAACAAACCCGTGAATGATTGCAAGAATAGTAGTTTGTTTTTCAGACACCTTTACAATAATTGAACCTTGCTTTGCCCCACGAATGTGAGTGCTGTAAAAACTTCCAAGCAGAGAAGAGTAAAAACTTACCCCAGCGAGTTTTATTCCAAGTTTTGAAAAATAGTCACTGAAAGATTTTGCAATTTGCGACTTTGAAACTTGAATGGCATAAATTGAATTTGGCTTGACTTTTGAAATCAATTTATACTTTTTGCTGTAACTATCAATATCTTTATAGTTTAAAGAAAGTTTTAAATTTAAGGCTTGGATAACTTTCCAAGGACTTAGACTGGGAACAGTAATGGTATCAAAGGCGACAATTTCATCGGGAAGAATTAAAAATTGCTTTTCGGATTTTATTTGACTAATTAATTCTTCTGGAAGTTCGAGTTCGAAGCCTAAAAACTTTTGTATAAATTCGTCAAGATTACTTTCTTGAAGCTCAGTAAGTTTCCATCTAAAATAATCGTGTTCCTTTTGTTCAATTTCATTTAATGCTTTTTCAGAAACATTCAAATTGTAATTTTCACCATTTTTTAATTCTTTATTTACACTTTCACCAGAAAAAGACAGTTCTTGTTCGTCGCCTTCTCCTTCCAGTTCATCTCTCTCAAGTTCGCTTTGATTAAAGTTTTTTGCAACTTTTTTTAAAAGCTTAATTTTTTCATTTTCTTTTAAGTAAAAATACAAACTCTTATCTATAAAGCTAATATAAATTGCCAATTTGCATACCCCCTAAATTAATCAAGAATTTTTGACTTATATATTCTTCAAAGTCAACTTCGCATTTGAGCAAATTTGAACTTTCGTCAAATTCAATTGAAAAAGCAGTAATTTTTGAAAATGATTTTTCATAGGTTAAATAGCTTTCGTCACAAATTTTGTTGCCACTTTCGTCAGTTAAAATTTCACCCTGTTCGCCTTTGGCAAAAACTGATATGTTTGCATCTCCACTTTCATAAACTTTGAGCGTTTTAGTGTCACTATTATATGAGAGTTTTGCCACACAAACATCTTCTGAATTAGAAATTTCAAATTCTACTTCACCCAAAATTACAAATTGATAGTAATCATATGAATATGATGAAGTAAAACCCTCAATTTTTCTCTTTATTTCTTGATATTCACTCACACACAAGCTTGCATTTTTGCCCTGCGCTGATATTCTGCTCGTTAAAATAGACAGCCCAGCAATTGTTCCTAGTAAAATTGTAGAAATTGCCAGAACTATCACCAGTTCTACAAGTGTGAATGCACGATTTTTTTTCATATAGTCTTATTATACTCCACTTTTAATTTTATACTAAACAAAAGCCACTTTTCAACTAAATTTAGGCAATTTTATTTTTTTAATGACAATATCCAGATTTAAAAAAATATATAAAAATAAAAAAGTTAGAAAATTTCTAACTTTAAATTGTATCCAAAAATTAATTTATTGTCCTTTTAAAACTATCAAGCTAAACAAAAGAAAATTTTTATTTTTCACCTAAATTTCTTTAACTTTTTGAAATTATCCATTCAATAAATTTTTTAGGAGCAAAGGCAAGTACATCACGAATAAAACCACAATAAATATCTAGCTTTGGAAGCGTGAAACTAACTTCTAATTTTTTTAGAGTGCCCATTTGAAGTTCGGGCAAAACATAATCTTCTTGCACATATCCTATGCCATTGCCGTCGCGAACAAGTTTTAGCATTGATTCAGTTGAGCCTGCTTCAATTATTGGATTTAGCTTGAGTTCAGGAACTGCATTTTTAAGTAATTTTATCTCTTCAGAGTTTTGTGAAGTGATAATCAGTGGAAAATTTGCAAGCATATCTAAACTAATTGGCTTATTTACAAAATATTTATCCGTCGTTACAAAGCAGTGCGAGTATGACTTTAAATATTTAACTTCAATGTTATTTTTTTCAATATTTATTGGCTGATTTTCTATTACAACATCAATATTTTGCGTTTGAAGTCCTGCAAGAAGTTCAGCGGACGCTTTAGAGTTAATTTCAATCTTTATGTTTGGAAATTTTTGCCTAAACTCAGTTATAATGTTTGACAAAAAGAGAACTGAGAGATAAGACTGTGTACCAATTTTAACAACCCCCGTTTTAAGTCCTGCCATATCAGAAATTGTCATTTCACCTTTCCAAATTGAATTAAACGCACTTGAAATGTATCTGTAAAGCGTATCTGCCTCGGTAGTTGAACTCATTCCGTTGGCTCTTTTGTAGAAAAGTTGCACGCCAAGCTGTTTTTCAAGCTCTTTAATGTTGTGACTAACGGCTGGCTGAGAAATGTAAAGAAGTTCTGCAGCCTTTGAAATATTGCTAGTTTCGTATACAACCAAAAAACTCTTGTAAAGGTTGTAGTTAATGTTAGAAAATTGCATAAGTTCCCCCTAAACTGTACCTAACATTATAAACAAAGTGAATATTATTGTCAATCACTATAAATGCCATTTATTATGTTGTGAAAATTAATAATAATTTCACAGCATCTTCTACAAAACAAAGACAAAAGTTACTTTCTCAAAAATTTAGTTTTTATTTTCCTGATTTTTAATGGCAATGCTTGTTTGTTTCATAAGACATGCAATTGTCATTGGACCAACTCCACCCGGAACTGGCGTATAGTAACTTGCCTTTTCATACGCAGATTTTTCCACATCGCCAACATTACCTTCATTATAGCCTGCATCGACAATAATTTGTCCTTTGGTAAACCAATCTGCCTTTACAAATTCGCTTTTGCCAATTGCAACAATAACAATCTCAAACTCACGAATCATATCGCTGAGATTTTTAGTTCTTGAATGAGCGACAGTAACAGTTGCACCTGCTCTCATAAGCATAACCGAAAGTGGCAAGCCTACAATTTGGCTTTTGCCAATCACTAAAACTTTTTTGCCCACAAGGTCAATGCCATACTCATTTAAAATTGTCATAATTCCAAGAGCCGTTGCTGGAACAAACACCTGTCTGCCCTGAGCCATAAGTCCAAAACTTTCAGCAGAAAGCCCATCAACATCTTTTTCATATGGAATTAGATTAAAAAGTTTTTGTTCATCAAGATGCCTTGGGAGTGGGTGTTGAATCATAATTCCAGCATACTTGTCACTGTTTGCAAGAGAAATAATCGTCTGTTCAAGTTCACTTTCGCTGACGCTTTCTTCAAAGTGCAATATCTCGCAAGGTATGCCAACATATTCAGCCTTTTTTTTCTTCATATTACAGTAAACTGCTGAGCCATAATCGTCCCCTACTGAAACTATTGCAAGAGCCTTTGAAGTTTTATTTTCTTGAAACTCCCTCTTGATTTCTTCTATAATTTTCTGAGAAACTGCCTTTCCATCTAAAATACGATTTTCCATAAATGCTACTCCAAATTTTCAAATTTTTCTTTCATTTCAATCTGCTTACCACAGCAAAGTCTACCCTCTGGGCAAACGCCATATGTATAGCAACTAGGTCCAAAGTGCACAAACATTTCTCTGTCAACTCTTTTAAGCTGGGTTAACATATCTGTTGCAAGGTATCTGATTTCCCACTGTGCACGATTGCAAGTTCTAAGATTACAAAAGTGCAATAGTTCTCTCGCGTTAATGGTTGTGACAAAATTTGTTGCCGTTGCATGTGGAGTTATGTAGATTAAAAGTTCTGCTTTTACACCGTCAGAAACCAAGTCATTGTATAGCTTACGATTACTTTCAATACACTTTTCAAAGTCTGCTTTTAAATTTTCATCACACGAAATGCTTTCAGGCATAACAAACCTATTTGACAAGACCATCTCAGAGATAGGGCAAGTTGAAAGTGACTGCATTCTGTGCCTAGTGAAATGTTTTAAAATGATAAGCGCAAAGTCTTTTACTGCAAAAGTGTAGTTAAAGTGTTCTAAAAGTCTTGCCATTTTGTCATTTTTAAGTGATTTTTCAAAATCAAACTCTTGGTGCGTCATACTAGCGAATGTGTTTAGCGTTTCCATTGCGTTTACTGGGTAACTCAAAAGTTTAACGCTATGATTTACATATTCTATTTTTTCGCAAGGCTGAGCAACCGTACTTTCAAAGTCTTGGCTGTCATAGTATTTTTGATTTGATTCTATCAATCCCGGATATCTAAGGTCAAACTGCTCTTTTAGCATTAACCCAAGTTTCTGGATTTCACCAAAAACTTTTCCCCTGCCATAAATCATTGTGCAAATTATGTGAATGAGCTCTCTGGCATTAACACTCATATAAATGTTGGTCTTAATGCCATAAGGTAAGATAAATCTTGCATCTTCAACTGGCACTCCCCTTTGGACAAAGCTGTCGTACATTTTAAACATCTTTTGATAGTGTTTTGTAATCTTTCTCTTTTGAATTTCCGTAAAGTCCTCTGGAAGATTAAATCCTGCCTTTGAAAAATTTACATACCTACCTGACTTTATTGTAAATGACGCCAGTCTAAATTCAATTAAAAATTGTTCTACGAATATGCTGACATTGTTAAATGCAATATTAAAATGATGATGCTCTAAAATTGTCTTATGCCCCGAAGATACAACCTTGCTAACTAAATTTAGATTTTTTTGTTTGTCGGTTGCTTTTTTGTAAAGTTCAACAGCCGTTCCCGGTCTTGTAGAAATTCTACCACCACAAGAAGCTATTCTTTCACCATTTTTTGTTTCACTGAGTATAAATGCTCCTGTCTCGTTGGATCTCATAAATTTTCTCCTTTTGTAATTTAGTAAATTTTTTATTTTCGTGCTATTAATTTGCTCTTTCTTTTTAAGCACTTTTCATTTCGTTAAATTTAACTATTCTTGACTATCAACCTCTTCATCACTCTTTTTTAGAAGTGTTTCAAGAACTTCTAATTTCTCAGAAATTTCCAGCCACTCTTCTGCATACTTATTAACTTTAATTTGTTCATCGTCAATCTCTGCCTGAATTTCCATAAGTTTTTTGAAGTCGCTTGCAATCTCCGGATTTACATAGTCGTCATTTAACTGTTTTAACTTTTCTTCTGCCTGTTTGGACTTTTCTTCTAATTTTTCTCTTCGATTTTGTAGTTTGTTTTTTTCCTTGCTTGCCTGATATGGAGAAAGCAGTGTAAGTGGGTCAACTTCTTCCCCATAGTCTATTGGATATTCTATTTTTTCTTGTTTTTGTTTTGGAATTCTATCTTCTTGAGTTTCAAGTGTGGATTTTGAAAATGGCTCTTTATACTCTTTATAAGTCCCTTCAAAAAATTTTGCGCCCTGCTCATCAAAGATTAAAAGTTTGGTTGCAATTTTGTTTACGAAATATCTATCGTGAGATACAAAAATTATAGTGCCTACATATCCAAGAAGCAAATTTTCAAGGGTTTCTTTGCTGGTAATGTCCATATGATTGGTAGGCTCGTCCAAAATCAATAAGTTTGGTTTTTTTTCAAGCATTTTACTCAGCTCCAGTCTTACAATTTCCCCACCCGACAAACTGTCAAGAGATTTGTCCACATCTTTGCCCGAAAACAAAAATCTGCCAAGCGAAGTTCTAACTTCATTACCCGAAAGGTCAGGGAAGGTTTCTTGAAAATGCTCGTAGATAGACTTTGAGCTGTAAAGTTTGGACTCTATTTGTTCAAAGTATCCGTATTCTACATTGTAGCCAAACTTAAAATGTCCAGAAATCGGTTCAAGACCACCAGTTAAAATCTTTAGTAGCGTGGACTTTCCTAAACCATTTCCACCAATTATCCCAAGCCTGTCGCCTTTATACAAATTAAAACTAACTGTGGCAAGAGGGCTCTCTTTATTGTATCCAATTTTTAAGTTCGTGCAGGAGAGAACTTCATAGCCACTTTCTTTGTTAGGTTTTGTTTTATAGTGAAATGCCCGATTATCGCTCTTTTCTGGCTTTGGTATTATTTCCATTTTTTCAAGCATTTTAACGCGTGATTGCACGGCACTTGCCTTTGTCGCCTTGTACCTAAATCTCTCAATAAAAGCCGTTATATCAGCAATCTCGCGTTGTTGGGCTTCATAGGCTTTAAGCTGACTGTCGTAATTTGCGTTTTTTGTTTCAAGAAACTTAGTATAATTTCCAATATACTTTGTGAAGTGTTTTCTTTCAAGTTCATATACAATATTTACAGTATTGTCCAAAAATGTTCTGTCGTGAGATACAATTACTACTGCCTTTTTATAAGTTTTAATGTAATTTTCAAGCCAAGAAACTGCCTTAATGTCCAAGTGATTTGTCGGTTCGTCAAGAAGTAGCAGGTCGGGCTTTGACAGAATAAGCTTAATGAATGCAATTTTAGTCTTTTGTCCACCAGAAAACTCAGATAACTTCTTATTTTTTTGTTCTAAAAGTCCAAATGTTGAAAGAACTTCGTCAAGTTCAGCCCTATAACTATAGCCACCTGAAAGTTCAAACTCGTCCATAAGTTTTGCGTACTCATTTACTTTTTTTTCACTGTGATTTGTTTCTAGTTCTTTTTGCAAGCTATTTATTTTCTCTTCTAGTTCTATGGTCCTTGAATAACACTTCAAGATTTCTTCATAAAGCGTAACACTTTCATTGTCAAAAGTCATTTGTTTGAGAGTCATTATTGTTGGTGAGCCCGTAGCTTGAAAAACAGGTGGTGCATTGTCGGGCTGATGCAACTCAATTTCACCACTTAAAATCTTTAAAAGCGTAGTTTTTCCACTTCCATTTCTTCCAATAATTGCTATTTTATCCTTTGTGTTAACTTCAAAATTTAAGTTCTCAAACAGAGTATCTCCACCAAAACCAAAGCTCGCATTGTTAATTTTTATTTGCATAGTATTTTCCTTAAATATATTTGTGCATAGCTATTTGTCTTTTTTTCTCACTAACTAAATTGGCTATCTTAAATTGATTTAAAAGAATAAACTTGCCAAAGATTGCAAGGTAAACTAATTTCTATATAAATCAATCAAAACTATTTTAAACCAAAATCAAATCAATCGCAAGAATAATAAGACAATTTATGGCTTTTAGTCTAAATTGATAAAACAAAAAATTTTGTGCAGATATTATAATCTTAAAAAAAAGTAAGGCTTAAAATGATTAAATAGCCATTTTTTTATTTATGCATATAAATTGCACAATAAAAATAAATATATTTTTTTTTGTAATTTTAATGTAAAATAATTTTAAAATTTACAATTTAACCAATTATTAGGCTTATAAATTTTATTACATTAAATAAGTTTCCTCTCAAGTCCACAAAAACAATAGCTTAATTATGTGGCACTTTCAAACTCGTCGCTTTGGATAGTTTAGATTACTAGTGTCCACATTTTCGTGCATTAAAAGTTTAAGTTTTAAATCAATACCACCTGCATAACCAGTAAGGTTGCCACTTGCATCTATAACTCTGTGGCACGGAATTATTATAGATATGGGATTTTTCCCCACTGCCACTCCTACTGCTCTTGGCGACATTTTTTTTAAATCAAAAATGTCTGCAACCTTTTTTGAAATCTCGCCATAGGTTGTGAGAGTGCCATAAGGAATGGATAGCAAGATTTCCCAAACACATTTTTGGAACTTCGTTCCCATTGGTTCTAGTGGAAGTTGCTTTGGTGAAGGTCGCAGTCCCATAAAGTAATCGTCAAGCCACTTTTTTGTTCTTTGTATAATTTGATGCTCTTCAAGTGTTTTAATGTTTTCGCCTTGCACTGACCAACATTCGTATTTTTGACCTTGGAACCAGAGTCCAACAAGTGCCGTATCACTTGCGACTATTATTATCTTGCCAAATTTTGAATTATAATTTGCACTATAAAAATTCATATCCCCTTCCTCAATTTTAAAATATTGAATACCATAACTAATAAGTTTACTAATAAATTTAAAAAGCCACCTGCTATTAAAATTACTTTTACCTGAAATTTTCTACCTAGCATAGCTGGAATGCACTTAGACAAAACTTCAGCTTTATAAAATCTTAAATTAAAAAATACATAAAAATCTCTAACCAATAAGGTTGGCTTTTTATGTATTGTTTTACTTGTTTTTATACTTGCTAAAATCAATGAAAATAAATATCTATTTAATTAATTTTTGAGTAATAAGCATAACTCACAAATAATATTAGTTAATTAAAGTTCATTTATCTGTGCAGCTTCGCCAGTTTCAGAAACTTTATAAGATGTTTGATAACTATCAAAATACTTATGTGAAGAATAAAGCAGTGAAGCAACATCAGTTGCAAAATTGACATACCAGCGTGCATCTTGGACAAAGTCGAGGTCGGCATTTTTCGTACTATCACGACTAATGCCTAAATTATAGCAAACATTATGAATATACCATTCACTTTCAAGTTTATCTATACCCCTTTTTATTTCTATTTCATTTTCTTTTGCATAATCAATAACTTGATTTAAAATATCCAATCGTTCATCATAGTTAAAAATATAAGAATCATAAATTTTTACATGGTCTTCATAAAAAGATAAAATTGTAGATTTCCCAGACTGTGTCACAAATTCATCAGATTCTAAAAACCTGCCATTTCCAGATAAAGGCGAACTATAAACGCCAGCAAGTACAAATGGTGTTGCTAAAACTAATGTTGCAAAAAGTTTTTTTATTTTTGACCTTGATATGCTTTTATGCTTACCCATTAACTGTTTTCTAGTAAAACCTTCTAATTCCTGCTTTGCTTCAATGTCCACCTTCGTAAAGTCTATCTTATTTAAAAGCCCTTGATAAATCTTTCGTAAATGTTCATAAAATTCATTATCTGCTTTTTTATCCATAATTGTTACCAACCTATTAAAATACTTTTTTTATAACTTAATTTTAATATCAATAAAATAGATTGTCAACATTCAATTTAAAAATAAAAAATATTTAAAAAGAATTTAAAAAATTTTTAAAAAATTAGCACTTAGTACTTGACAGTGCTAATAAATATGAATATAATATAATTAGCACTTGAAAAGAGTGAGTGCTAATAGGGGGAAAAATTATGAAAAATCAAATTTCAAGATATAATCCATTTCATGGGAGTTTCGGATTTATGGATCCATTTTTTGATGACTTCTTTACAGAAAGAAAGCCAAGTATTAATCAAATTATGAAAACCGATATCAAGGACAATGGCGACAGCTATGAACTTAAAATTGAGTTGCCAGAAATAAGCAAAGAGAATATTCACTTGTCACTTGAAAATGGCTATTTGACAGTTGAAGCAGAAGCTCACACTTCAAATGACGAAAAGGATAACGGAAAATATATTCGCAAAGAAAGATATTATGGCAACTTTTCAAGAAGCTACTATGTAGGTGAAAATGTTAGCCAAGAAGATATCAAAGCAAAACTTGACAGTGGTGTGCTTACACTAAATGTTAAGAAAGAGAACAAGCAAGAACCTGCTAAAAAATACATTGAAATTGAATAATTTTAACGGAATTGATTTTAGTGGCTATTTGCTACAAAATATTTAACTAACTAAAACGCTCAGCAAAAATATACTAGTTTTTAAAAACTCTTTTAAATGAAAATTAACTTTAAATAATTAACTAAACTGTCAGTTTTTGAATAGATATTTACTTTTGCCAGCTTAGTTAATTGAAGGTAATGTATTGTTACACTTACAATCAAAGTGCACTTATTTAAATGAACCAAACTAAATGCTTTTGATTTTAAATGAACATAATTTAATTTTATACTTTTAAATGAACTAAAAACACAATGAACCAAAAACAAAAAATGCTAGGTGTTATGCAAAATCTTTGTTGCATAATTGCCCAGCATTTTTTGTTTGTTAATTTTTATAACAACTTAAATTCTACAACTATAAATAATAGCAAAAACACCTTTAAAGCAGATACTTAAAAGGTGTTTTTAATTTATAAATTCTAATTATTAAATATTAATTGTTTTATACTGACCGTTGGTTAGTTTTATTTTTAACTATTATTATACCTAATTAATTTTTTCAAGAAACTAAATAGACCTTTCTTCCCCGTCAAGAAAACTATTAGTGGAATTGTTCTCTTCACTTTTAATATATGAATTTTTGTAACTTGATTTTAGCTCACTTTCATTTTCAATAGTCTTACCCGAACTTATTAATCCCTTGAAAAAATTTAATTGTTGATTTTTAAATTTTATGTTATCCTGTTTTCTAGTCCTGTCTTTTTGAAAACCTACAAGATACTCTTTTTTAAGTTTTTTTGTATCAAATATATACTCCTTAACCTGAACCGTTTGCTTCATATCATTGCTGTGATAAGTTCCAAGTCCTAAAATCAAATCTTCCTTTGGCACATCAAAGACACAAAAGTAGAATTGCCCATTTTTATCAAATTTAATTCTTCGAATATACTCCATTGAAGGCTTTTCAGCAAAAAAATGAATATATGATACATTTTCCTCATACTTAAAATTGTTTGACAATTTCCCATCAAATTTTTGATACTCTTTGCCAACTTTACTAATGTTCCCAGAAATTATATTGTCTAACTCCTGCTTTTCTAAATATCTATAAACTAACATAAACTTATTATACCACTGATTTTTTAATTTTCAAGTAAAATCAGGAAAATCATAAATTTCATTTTTTCAAGAAAATTACATAAAATTTCTAAAATTTTTAATCACTTTTGCGTTTATTTTTTAATCATTGAAAATTTAATTAAACATTTTATTGCAAGCTACTAATTGCAGGATTGCTTTCGGCTTTCTCAGTGATAGACTTATTGCCCTTTATTATATCAACATAGCTTTTTACAAGAATACAAACACAGACAATAGATGGCAAAATAAAGTTATAAAGATTTACTGAAATAGGAACTAAGATGCAGGCAAAGCAAATGCCATAATACCACTTGTTGGTTTTTGAAAGCGTGTCAAAGTTAAAAATGTAAAGAAGCATTGGAAATAAAAATAGTGTTAAGGTGTATGCATAAGAAACACCTTGGAATAGCAAGTAAGTCAAAACACTTACTGCCGAAACTTGCATTGGTGTCTTTGATTTTTTGCAAATAGCAAACACGACAACTGTTGCAATGAGCATACCAAATCTTGTAATCTTACTTAAAATAGAGTGAACTGCCGATGCGTCAAAACTAAAAATTGTACCGATTAAAGTCGAAAACTTAGAAGCCAAAGAATCAAGAGAAATGTTAGTAAGGTTTGCATCTCTTCCTTGGCCAGAATTAAATACGGTAAAATTCTTCCAAATATATTTTATATTCCCAAAGCCACCATCAATTAGTAAAAATGGAATAAACAATAACACTATTGAATACAAGAAAGTTTTTAGCATGTCCAGCCATCTTCTATCTTTAATAAAAAATAAAAGAATAAAGGCTGGATAAATTTTTATTCCGATTGCACAAGCTAAGCATAGATTTGCAATTTCCCTTTGCCACCTTTTCTCTGAATTGTACAGCCAAAAGAATAAAAGCACTAGTGTTGCAACTGAAATAATATTATTTCCTCTAATAAAACAGTATAATACTGGAGCTGAAAATATAATTGAAATGATGAGAGTAAACAATTTTTCACCTTTAAATTTACTCATTTTTGCAACTATAACAATAATAAGTGTCATACAAATTATAAAAAATATAATAAAACTAACAACAAAACTTGGTGTTCTTGATAATTCATAAAGTGACAGAGTACCGTCAAGATAGTTTTCTAGTGGTGTCTTACAAATTAATGCAAACAAATAAAATGGCAAAAATGCAAATGGTGGATAAATGGAATGAATTCCGTCCACGCCTGAATAAGGATTTGTTGAAATGCAATAAGAGATTGTTTCAGCAAAATCACTAAAAAAGTTTAGATTTCCGTAAAGGAATAAAAATGGTAATGTTGTAATAAAAGTAAACACATTTATAATTGCAACATATCTAAGAATAATCTTTGCGTAATCCTTTTTTGTTTCTTCCATAGTTTAAACTCCAACATAAATATTTGAACAGCATAAAATTATCATATGGCTATATAAAAATCAAGCAAAATACTTTGCTAAAAATCAAAATAAAATCTTTTTTAATTTTTATTTGGAGAAAGGGTTACTTTTCAGTAAACACTACATATTTATTAATGTTAATTCTTATAAAAAATTCATACCTTAAAACAGGCAAATTATAAATTATTTTCTAATAAAAAAACACATTGAAAATTTCTTTTCAATGTGTCCAGACTGTAGAAAAACTTCACAACCAGAAAATTAAATAAATTTTTCTTGATGCGATTACTATAAATGCCTGAAAATAGTTATTTAAGCTACTAAACTCCTGCTTTTAGGCATTTTCAAACCTTGCCTCACTTGGTTTTTTGTTAGCTTTGTAGTTTGTCTACGCTCTAAAGTATCATTTTTTTACCCAAACAACTATTTACTAAGATGCAAACCTTTTTTGATAAACGAAGAAATAATATTATTTCATTTAGACTGAAAGCTTATAAGCCACAAATCCGTTATAGGTAGAATTTTCTTCTGCACTAGGTGAACCCGTTTCATCAGCTTCATTTACTGTTAATAGGTCACTGCCAATTTCAAAGTCACACTCTTTGTACTCGCCAATTGAAGCATCATAGCAGTAAACTGTGCCATCAATTTCGAAATAAACTTCATCTTGACCAAGGTACTCTCCAGCTCCTGCCTCTCTTGAAGTGTACTCAACATAGGCATTTCTTAAGTTTTCTTGAAGTGCAACATCTTGTGCATTTTTAACAAGTCCTGAAAATGTTGGAATTAATATTGCTGACAAAATTCCAATAACTGCAATAACTATTACAAGTTCAACAATTGTAAAACCCTTTTTCTTTGTATTTTTCATAAATCATCTCCTTCCATTTTGCGTAAAGCTTTTGTAAAATCAAAACTAATCCATAATGGTTTAACAATTATAGGTGATTGAATTTTTGATTTATAATTTTATTTTGTTTCAATGGTATGGATTTATGTGTAAAAATTAAAGATAGATAAATTTAGAATTTTTGAACCAAAAAGTGCAAAAATTATTTAAAATGAGCAATAATTTTGCATTTTTTATGACCAAATTAAATTTTATTTTTCGGGCTTTTTACCTAAAAAAGTATAATAAGTACACTCAATTTTTGCGTTAAAAAGCTTTCTTTTTTTGTCAGCTTTTCTTTTAAACAACTTCTCTAAATCCTTGCAGTCCGTTAAAACATAGCACGACCAATTCTTTAAAGAAGAAAAGACTTTTCCAAAATCACTATAAATCTTTTTAACTTCGTCTTTAGTGGAAAGTCTGTCACCATAGGGTGGATTACATATCAAAACCCCATACTCTTCCTCAAGGTAAAAATCTCGCATATCAAGTTGTTTAAATTCAATGTACTTTTCAACGCCGGCTTTTTTTGCATTTTCTCTTGCAAGCAAAATTGCCTCCTCGCTAATATCACTTGCAAATATTTTAGGTATAATGTCGTTTTCTAAGCAAGTGGCCTCTCTTTTTAACTTTTCAAATGTAGGCTTTGAAAATGGAACAAGTTTTTCAAAGTCAAAGTGACGCTTTAACCCGGGAGCAATGTTTCTTGCAATCATTGCGGCTTCAATTGCTATTGTTCCACTTCCACAAAATGGGTCACAAAGTAATTTTTTTGGTGAATAGATAGAAAGGTCAATTAACGAACAGGCAAGAGTTTCTTTTAGTGGCGCAGAGTAAGTTATTGCTCTATAGCCCCGTTTATGAAGTCCATCTCCACAAGCATCAATTAAAATTTTGCACCAGTCATTAACGATAGAAAAATAAATTACTACAAGTTCTCCCGTTTCACTTGTAATATTATATGCGTTTTCAAGTGAATTCATAATTGCCTTTTTTATTACTCCACCACAAGCCTTAATTGCCATAAGTTTACTTGCACTGCAACTTCCATCAAGGTAAACTTTTGTGTATTTTTTTAAAAACTTTGAAAAATCTATTTGACTGGTATTTTCATATAATTCGTCAAAAGTTGAAGCTTTAAATTCGGCAAGCTCAATAAAAACTCTGTCTGCACATCTGAGCCATATACAAAGTTTCATTAAAAGTTCAAAGTCCCCTTCAACTACAAACTTGCCTGAAAATGCTTTCGGCTTTTCAATTCCAAGTTTTTCAAGTTCTCTTTTAACTGAAGCCTCTGTCCCAAATGCTGAGCTAACAATTATTTTCATAGTCATCTCCTGAGAGTAATTATAATGAATTCGTTAAAACTTGCAACAATATACAAAAATATTTTGGGTGAAATTTACCCTTAAAATTTTTAAAAAGGGTAGATATTGCACATTAAAATTGGATTTTTCTATAAAATTTTTGTACAAAAAATCATAAAAATTGTGTTTTTCTGACATAAATATAAAAATTTTTAGCAAAAAATAAATTTACTGTAATTGATTAAACAAAAAACAATTTTATTTTAGAAGTTAAAATTAAATTTATACAAGTTTTAATTTTTCTTATTTTCCAATTTTTGTTTATACTCAATGAGCTTTGAAATGTTATATACAAAATTTCCCTCTTCGTCTATTAAGCTACTTTTAAAGTAACTTGTCTGAGCGTGAACATAGTTATCGCCATATCCCTCATCAATCTTTGTCCAACCATCAAGATTTTTTTCAAAAATATCGCTGTTTACAGCTACTATATTACCATCATCATCAACTTTTACATAAACGCCTATTTTTTTATCTTTAAATAAGCCTTCATTTTCTAATTCTTCCATTAATTTCTCCTTTATTTTACTTTTATATTGAATTTGCAAATCTGTGCATAAATGTATTGCGACTTTATATACCTTTAATTAATTTTGTAGGACTTATAACCTTTAATTAAATAAATTTTACTGCAGGCTTTGAGTTTGATAAACTATATTAAATTACTAAAAATGTAAAAATACAATATTTTTTAATAAATTTCTGCATCTAAAGTCATATTTCCATTTCTAAGCACACATAAATCCCAAATTGGCAAAACAGGGTCTTCTGCCGTTTCTCTATAGATTTGAAGAGCTATTTGGACAAGATTATAATTAATTTTTGAAAAATACGATGCATTCACCGTATAGTTGACGCCATTTCCTAAAATAATTGGGTCCTTGACCATTGTCATTGTTGGAGTTGTACGCATACAGTTATTTAAAATTATTACAGGCAAAAAGGTTGAGGTCAATAAAATTGTGCCCGTTTGTCCTTCCAGCTTTAAATTTTGATAGTATCTTTGACAAAGCCAAAGTTCTTCTGCTGGGTGACGAGGCACAAACAGCGTTGCATTCTCACCAACTTCTAACTTGCACCAGTTTATTTTTACCATACAGTTTTTGCCAGTTGAAGTAGTGTGTAAAATTACTGAAAGTTTTGTTGCACTTGAAGAAATTGTGTGAGATACAACTGCACTTGTATTTGTGGCACTGAGTGTAACCCCTGTTGACGAAACCCCGTCATAAATTGAAAGTTTTACCTGTCCTGCAACGTCCTCACTTGTCAAACTGTAGCTTATGCTTGCTGTTACCTTTTCACCAAGCAGTGTTTTATAATTTTCAACCGTTTGCATAACAATTTCTCTTTCCCCTGCACTTGTAGCGTCACTAATTCCAAAACTCCAACTTCCGTCAGAGTTCTCTGTGGCAGTTGCAAGCTCGTTGCCAAGTTTCCAACGATCAACGCTGTAAACATTCTCTCCTGAGTAGCTTGTTTCATTTCTTTGATTCACACTAAAATCACCATTTAAAAGCAGATTTTCATTTGAAACTTGCTTTACATTTGGAACAACCTCATTATTTTTTTTAAGCAAGCCAGTGAAGTTTTTTTGTCCACTAATGCTTTCATCACCACTCAAACTAACCTGCGTTTGACTTGTTCCAGCAGTCGTGGCAAATGTTGCTGTCCCGGCAGTTGTAGCACTTCCAGCAGTTGTGGCATAGTTTGCCGTTCCGGCAGTCGTGGCATTTCCAGCAGTCGTGGCATAGTTTGCCGTTCCAGCAGTCGTGGCACTTTGCACTGTAATTTCTCCACTTTCACATTTTTTTATGGAATTTAGTAGGCTTGTATAGTAACCCTTAAACGGGTCCATTGTTTCTACTTCCATTCCAAGATCGCTTTGCGACAAAAAAAGTGGCAAGGTTTCAGTTTGATATGCTTCATCATCGCCAATACTGCAAAGCAGTGTCAATTTGCAAGTATATGCATTCGGCATTGCCGGCATATTTAATGTGTCACCCGTAAACTCGCAATAGATTTTTTTGCCTGCAACTTCAAACACGGCTGTTTTTGTGGTGACATCTGCCCAATCTTCACCAAAATCAAATTTTATAACATAATTGGTGTTTCCACAAACAATGGGCATTTTGTAATCATAGTACAATCTGTTTGCTTCTTCTTTAATTTTTATTATATTTGGCATAATTTCCTCCTATAATTAAAGTAACATAAAAATTCAATTAAAAAAGAATACCGTGCCAACTTTTTTTAAAGTTTTACTTTACACATAAATTGCACTGTTATAATAGTCTGAATTTTAGTTTCATTTTATTTTAAATTTGTATATAATAAAAGAAAGATGATGTTAAAATTTTGTATTGACAAAAACTTAATAAATTTTAACGAATTTGTGTGCATGCACGCCATCTCTGTTTGAAAAATCAGTTGCTGACAAATGTGGCTTCGCCTTGCTTGGACTGCAACTTCTAATTATAAAGCTAGGTGAGCTAAAAGTTTAAGTTAATAAACAATATGGTAATGGAGAAAAAATGGAACTAATTATTATGGCTGGAGGAATGGGCAGTAGATATGGTGGACTTAAACAACTTGAAAAGATTGATGAAAATGGCAATTTTTTGATAGACTACTCCATATACGATGCTATTCGTGCTGGCTTTGATAAAATTGTAATTGTAATAAAACGCGAAAATTATAACCTTTTTGAAGAAACCATAGGAAAGAGAGTTCGTCCATATGTAAAACTTTCTTATGTATTTCAAAGTAATGAGGGTTTTTTATTTCGCGAAAAACCACTCGGTACGGGACACGCAGTGCTCATTTGCGAAAACGAAATAAGTGAAAATTTTGCAGTCATAAATGCTGACGATTTTTATGGCTATGAGAGCTTTGCAAACATATATGAAAGTTTAAAAAACTTAGATGATAGAAAGTGTACTCTTGTGGCATTTGATTTAGAAAAAACACTGTCCCCGTTTGGAAGTGTCAAAAGAGGCATTTGTGAAATAAAAAATGACAAACTTGTAAGCATTACAGAATGTGAAGTTAAGCTAAACGAAAATCGTCTACTTGCTAAAGACTTAATCACGAATAAAATCTTTGAGATTGAAAAAAACTCGCCTGTATCTATGAATCTGTGGGGATTTAACAAATCAATATTTAAGTATTTGAAACGCGAATTTGAAAACTTTTGCTCTGACAAAACCAATCTTATTGGTAATGAGTTCTTTTTGCCAAGTGCAATAAAAAATATGATTAAAAATAGCGAGATTGAGATAACAGTAAAAAAGACACCGTCAAAGTGGCTGGGACTAACCTATAAAACCGACAGTGAAAATGTAAAAAAAACCATCAAAAATTTGGTCATAGAGGGAATTTATCCCCAAAACTTATGGAACAATTAATTTCTTTGTCAATAATTTAAACTTCTCTAGGCTTAGCCTTAATTAAAAATTGCCATTTTTGTTTTGAATTATTTTAAATCAATTAAATTGATTTAAAAGCGTTTTGTATGATTAAAATTGATTTTTAATTATTTAAAATCATTTTTAATAAAAATTATAAAAAAATTTAAAAACTTGCCTATTTGCATCAATTTCTTGCTTTAAGCATAATTTTGAACAAATTTACATACATTCAATATCATTTTAAATTATTTTGATGATTTTAATCCATTTAAAATAATTTAAAATGTTTTTTATATTTTTAAAATAATTGTGTAATTTTGTTTTTGGTTCCCCCTTTGCAACTATATTATGAATTATTTTATTTCTATTATTCCAAATTAAAATTTTTTAATATTTGTAATTTTTTTTAGCAAAGACCTTGGGGCTTTTTTTTTACTTTTATTTTTTCTTTGTCATTTTAATTTATTCTATAGAGTTTAATACTTTCATTTTAGCAAATTTTATCTTCTAATAAAAAACCTTTTGTTTCTTTTTTTGTCGTTTATTTTATTTTTATAGTATACTTTGTATTGTTTCGTCGAATTTTTGTTTCTTTTTAATTATTTTTGATACTTTTTGTCGAATTTTTGTTGTAAATCTTCTCTTTGTGTCGTAATTAATAGATTTTTGTTGATTGACTTTATTTTTTGTCGTTTTTTGTAGTATTTTTGTGGGTTTTTGTCCCATTTAGTTTTTATGTGATTTTAGTATTTTTTTGTATTGTTTTGTCATTTTATGTCGTTTTTGTGAGACTTTGATTTTATTTTTTTTATTTTTGTCGAGAATTGTTGGCATTTGATGATTTTAATCAGCTTATGTCGATAATATGTCTATTACTATGAATTTTTGGTATTTTTTGTCGAAATTATTTAGTATTTTATGTCGATTGCTTGCAATTTTTATGAGTTTTTGTTGATTTTTGTTAGTTTTTTGCAGATTTTTGTTTAAAAGGTATTTTTTTGTTAGTTTTTTACAGTTTAGTGTATGTTTTTGTTGTATTTTGTCAGAATTTTTTGTTATAATATGCAATCTTTTGTAGGTTTTTGTCGAGATTTTGTAATTTAATAGTCTTTTTTGTTTCTTTTAATAAGATAATTGTTGTTTTGCTTTTATTTTATTATTTTTTGTCGTGAAAGTTCAATATGTTGTCAGTTTGTGACTTTTATTGTCGAATTTTGTTAGAGATTAACAGCTTAAAAAATTTTCAATCATAATTACAAAAATGAATTGATTAAAACAATAATATCAAGCTAAAAAATAATTACAAAACTAATATAAAAGTTTATTTACACCAGTAATATGTTTGTTTTAAAATTGTTAAAAATAGATTTTAGCCAAATAAAAACTTGCAATAAAAAAGCAGACACTTTATTTGTCTGCCACTCTGACTTTAACTATTTTGTTTGCCTTTCTAATCTTAACTAATTATGCTATAAAAACTAGTTTTTAAAATTAATTTGATTGTAATTTGACTAATATTTTTTATTATAGAGTACCAAACTCTTTTACTCTTTAATTTCAATCAAAATATCATATGAATTTTCGTTTAGAGAAAAGTCACTAACTTCACTGCCAGTAAAAAAAGAAACATATTTGCCCTTTAAACAAACTTTTAATGGTGAAGGTCGAAGATTTGTGCATACAACAATATGTTCGTTTGTATCAAATCGCTCAAAGACAAACTTGCCGTTTGAGTGAAAAAGAACATTAATATCACCATGTGCAAAAACCTTATGTTTTCGAATGGTCGCAAGATTTTTTGTCCAGTTAAATATATCATTATTATAGTTTTCCCAATCAAAACAACCCCTTGAACTGCCGTCATTATTTTCCATTGCATACTCATCGCCATAAAAGATTGAAGGAACTCCGGGAACAGTAAACAAAATACACATTGCAATTTTGTAGTAGCATTTTGCAAGTGCTTCATTTCCTCCTGCAATACCCTTAAGCTCGGAGAAGATTCTTGGAGTATCGTGAGTGCCTAAAAAGTTCATTAGATTGTCAAGCACAACTTTAGGATAGCCATTTACAAGCATTCTAAGTGTAAAGTTTAAGGTATAAGGTTCTTTAGATTTGATATATTCAAGAATGGACTCACGAATTGGATAATTCATAACTGAATTTAGTTCATTGTTTGAAAAGTATTTTCGCCTCTGTGAGTAACTTATTTTGGTGGAAGCATCTTCCCAAACTTCACCCATAACAACTGCGTTTTTGTCAAAGGAGTGTACCTTGTCAGAAATCATCTTTGTAAACTCGTCAGAAATTTCATCAACTACATCAAGACGAACACCAAACACACCAAGCTTCATAAATTTTTCAATGACACCATTTTCGCCAGCAATAAAGTTATGAAAGCTTTCTGAATCTCTTTTAATGCTAGGGAGTGTGTCAATTCCCCACCAACTCTCATAGACTTCTGGGTAATTTATAAATCTATACCACTCAGCGTACTTTGAATCTTTGCTGTTATATGCGCCAATGGTGTTAAAGCGACCGTATTTGTTAAAATAAATACTATCACTGCCAGTATGATTATATACCCCGTCAATAATGACTTTAATGCCAAAGCTTTTTGCCTTGCTAATCAAAGCTACAAAGTCGGCTTCGCTTCCATACATATCGTCAAGCGTCATATAATCTGCAGTGTCATATTTATGATGACTATTTGCAAGTGAAATCGGATTGAAATAAATTGTCGTGACTCCAAGTTCTGCTAAAAATTTCAGTTTTTTAGTTACGCCCTTAAAATTGCCACCAAAAACTTCTCTATTAATAACAAGTGGGTCGAAAGAATTTTTTTTGATTTTTCCACCCCAATCATCTCTAAGAATAAGTGGCTGTCTTGAAAAAACTTTACCATCTCTACAAAACCTGTCAACCAAAATTTGATAAATAAGCCCACCTTGAAGCGAGTCAGTGCAATCGTACTGCTCCTTTGTAACAAGCTGAAAAAAGTCATCGCCTTTGCTATTTAGTACCACACAGTAACTATCGTAAGACTTACTTAGATATACGCAAAAATCATTGTAATTAAGCTTAAAGTTATAAAAGTAATGTCCACTTGAAAGAAAAGTAAACTCGGCCTCGCAAACATCTTCTTTTCTATCCATTAAAATATACTTGTAATCGGTGTCATCATCTGACTTTATCATCAAGTACGCTTCATTAGGAGTGCACTTTAAATCAACTTTTATTTTAAACCTTACAGTGTCGCCCTTACTTATCACGCCTTTTGGGAGCTTGTCTAAAAGTGGGTCAAAAGAAGCAAGACCGTCCATATGTTCACCCCCCCTCATAAAAAAATAAATTTGTAAAAATATAATTTAAAAATAACTAATTTTACAAGTAAATAAAATTTACTGCAAAAAATCACTTATATTTGGCAAATATTATTAAAAATTGCCTTGATTTGATTAAAAAATGTATAATTTTAAAATAGTAATAACAAAATTTACATTTTTAAAAATATAATATCATAGTACACTTATTATTAAATTTAAAACAATTATAACACAAAAATATTAAACAAAATCAAGCCAATAAAAACTAATTAACTTTATCAATTTTCCAAATATTTTTTGCATATTCTAAAATTGCTCTGTCAGAAGAAAAATATCCCATACTTGCAATGGCGTGCAAGCATCTTCTGTTCCACTCGCGTTTATTTTTGTAAACTTTATCCAATTTGTAATATGTGCTAATATAACTATCAAAGTCGGCAAGGCACATATAAACATCACGATTCCCCGAAGTGCCAAGAAGATAATGTACTATATCTTCAAATTTCTCGCCACCAATGCCCTGAGTTAGCGAATCTAGTACTGAGCGAACACTACTACTTGACATATAGTCCATGGCATTATATCCAGTACTCTTGATTTTTTCAACTTCGTCTGCCGTTAGTCCGAACTCAAACATATTTTCTCTGTCACACTTTTCACAAATTTCAATATTTGCACCGTCAATCGTGCAAAGCATTAATGCTCCATTTATAACGGCTTTCATATTACCCGTACCTGAAGCCTCTCTGCCAGCAAGTGAAATTTGCTCAGAAACCTCAGTTGCAGGCATTAAAATTTCTGCAAGAGAAACATTGTAATTCTCTAAAAATACCACTTGAAGTTTTTCTTTAAGTCTTTCATCTGCCTCAATTTCTTTAGACACGCAAACAATGAGTTCGATTATTCGCCTTGCCATTTGATAGCCCGATGCTGCCTTACCAGCAAAAATAAACACTTGTTTTGTTATTTCTGCACTAGGGTTCGAGCGAATTTCATTCATTAAATAAATTATTTTCATTACATTCATAAGCTGTCTTTTATATTCGTGAATTCGCTTAATTTGAACATCAAACCTTGAACTCGGATCAATTATTATTCCCATATTCTTTTGCACAAAATCAGAAAGGCGTTTTTTATTTTCAAACTTAATTTCTTCAAGTTTATTTAAAATCATTTCGTTATTTTCAAAGTCCAAAAGTCGTTTAAGTTCTTCAGCATTGTCATAAAACCCATTCCCAATGAGTGAAACAATGAGCCCATTTAATTTTGGGTTAGCCTCACACAGCCAGCGTCTGTGACTGATACCATTGGTAACACTTGTAAATCTTTTTGGATACATCTTGTAATAATCTGCAAATAGTTTCGACTTTAAAATGTTACTGTGAATTGTTGCAACACCGTTTATAAAGCGACTTGCATAGATTGCAAGATTTGCCATGTAGACGTTATTCCCTGAAATGATTGCAAGACTATCAATCTTTGAATAGTCGTTTTTATTAAACTCAGAAAGCTCTAAGCGAAAACGACGGTCAAGTTCACGCAAAATCATTGCAATTCTTGGCATATACTTTTCAATTGCATAGAGTCTTTTTACTTCAAGAGCTTCAGCCAAGATTGTGTGATTTGTGTAAGAGATAACCTTTTTTAAAGCTTCAAAAGAAAGTTCCCAGCCGTAATGATACTTGTCAACTAAAAGTCGCATAAATTCTGGAATACAAAGTGCAGGGTGTGTATCATTTATATGCACGGCAATTTGCTCAGGCAAATTTTCAAGACCCTGATTATTTTTAAAATAGTTATTTAAAATATTCTGCATTACTGCTGATGCCAAGAAATACTCTTGAATAAGTCTAAGGTCCTTGCCCTTTTCATTGCTATCGTTTGGGTATAAAACTTTATTAATTTCACTAACTTTTGTAGCTTCTGCAAGCGAACTTTCAAATTCTCCAACATCAAACAAGTGCAAATTGATGCCCTGCTTTGCCCGTGCTTCCCACAGTCTGATAGTTGAAGTGTTGGAAGTTCCATAAGCCGAAATCATCATATCAAACGGAACGGCTTCTATTTTGGTCGTACCTGCAAGTTCATAGCTTAAGCCCGTTTGGTCGCTGTAATGCTCAATGACCTTGCCACCAATTTCAACTTCAACAATTTGGTCATCTCTCTCTTGCAGCCAAACACGCCCAGTACTGAGCCACTCATCAGGGAATTGCTCTTGTTTTCCGTCAATGATTTTTTGCTTAAAAAGCCCATATTCATACTTTATTGAATGTCCCATTGCTCTGTAATTGCACTTTGCAAGGGATTCAAGGTAACATGCAGCAAGTCTACCAAGTCCACCATTCCCAAGACCTGCATCGCTTTCAATAGCATAAACACTTTCTATATTTTTACCGTGCTTTGCTAGGTAATTTGTCACTGGCTCTACAAGTTCAAGATTCCAAAGGTTATTTTTTAAACTCTTTCCAATCAAAAATTCTATAGAAATATAGTGCACAGTTTTTAATGGTTTTGGAAGTTTATCCTTTGCCTTTTTTTCATGCATAAAGTCTACTGCTAGTTTTGACAGTGCATAGTAAAGCTCGATATCGGTTGCCTTGTCAATTTTTGTGTCATAGTAACTAATTAAAATTTCGTTTATTTTTCTTTCGACTTGACTAAGCTGTGATTTAGTATACATAAACTCTCCTATAATTCGTTATAAATCTCCACATACTTTATTGCTGTTTTATTCCAACTGAAATCTTGACTCATAATCTTACGCATTTTGTCTTTCCACTCATCTTTGTTTTGAAAGTCTGCGACTGCGCGTTTTACGGAATACTCAAAGTCACCAGTATTAGTGCTTGCAAAGGTGTAACCATTTCCACCACCTTGGCAACCAAAGTCTTTGATGGTATCTTTAAGCCCACCCGTTTCACGAACAATTGGAACAACTCCGTATCTACTTGCAACGAGTTGTGAAAGTCCACAAGGCTCACTGATTGATGGCATAACATAAATGTCTGCTCCAGAATAAATCTTTTTGCCAATAAGTGTACTAAAACCAAGAGAAATGTGGACTCTGCCCGGATATTTATTGTTTAAATACCTAAAGAAATCCATATAATCTTTGTCGCCTGCTCCAACCCCAACAAATTGAATGTCAAGTTCTCCTAAAAGCCTTTCTATTGAGCACTTAATAATATCAAAGCCCTTGTGCATATTCATTCTTGAACAAAACGCCAAAATTGGAGTATCTGGTTTTTGCTCCAAACCAAACTCCTTTTGAAGTAGTTGTTTATTTTTTGCCTTATTTTCTAGGTTGTCCTTAGAATAGTTTAAGTAAATGTCCTTGTCGGTTTCAGGATTGTAAAAGTCATAATCAAGCCCATTTAAAATACCACAAAGTTTGTAGGCATTTTCGGCAATAATTGCGTGAAGTCCACAGCCATGCTCTGGTGTTTTGATTTCTTCTGCATAAGATGGACTAACAGTTGTAATTTTATCTGCACTGACAATTGCACCCTTTAAAATGTTGACATCGTTATCATAGGTCATAAGTCCTGCAAATCTTTGGTCAATACCAAGAACATCAGTTAAAATTTGCATACCAAACCTGCCTTGGTACTGAACATTGTGAATGGTTAAAACAGTTTTAATCTTATCATAACGCCAGTCCCAATTTGAAGTTTTGAGATAAACTGGAACGAGTGCAGACTGCCAGTCGTTTGCATGAATTATGTCAGGGAAATAATTAATCATAGGCAAAACTTCAAGGACAGCCCTTGAAAAGTAGGCAAATCTTTCGCCATCGTCCATGTATCCATATTCGCCACCATCTCTTTTAAAGTACTTTTCATTGTCAACAAAATAGTACTTGACCCCGTCAAGTTCATATTCAAAAATTCCACAGTACTCTCTTCTCCAAGAAAGCGTAACATAGGTGTAGCCAATAAATACAAAGTCCTTTCTATATTTATCTGAAATGTTACTGTAAAGTGGCAGTATTGTACGAATTTCTATATCGTTACTTGCTCTCATTATCGCCTTTGGCAAACTACCACAGACATCGGCAAGCCCACCAGTAGCACAAAATGGTTGTGCCTCAGAAGCCACAAAAAGAATTTGTTTGCGAATTTGCCTCGTTTGTGAAGCCTCTCCCTTTGTGCTATCTACTTCCCCGTTTCGCTCAGCTGGTGTATCACTCTGTAAGTTTTCTGCTAAATTTGTTTCACCTACTGATTCACTTTTTGTTTTTTTACGGCTTTTTGTGTCACTTTTTGATTTTTTCTCTGAGCCTGTATCACTCTTTGACACACTTTTGGCTTTTCTGCGTGTTTTTGCGTCACTCTTTGAGTTTTCATCTGAACCTGTATCACTCTCTGACACACTCTTAGCTTTTCTGCGTGTTTTTGTGTCACTCTCTGAGTTTTCTAATAATTTTGTATCACTCTCTGATACACTTTTTGACCTTGTGCGTTTTTTTGTTTCTTTCATTGAACTATTTTCCAAAATAACCTCACTTAAATTTATATTTTCATTCGTAATACCATGTTTAGTATCACTTATTGAATTCATTTCTATGCTTGTATCACTTACTGATACACTTTTTAAATTTGCAAGCCGTTTTGTATCTATGTTTGAGTTATTATTTGATTTTGCATCACTGATTGATTTACTAATCTTACTTTTATTTAAAATTGTATCATTCAATGAATCATTTTCTCTTTTTGATTCACTTAGTGCAATATTTAAAGCCTTTGAACTATGTTTTATATCATTAACTGAAACATTTTTTATTTTTGTTTCATTCACTGATGCATTTTTAGATTTTTCACATTGTTTTGGCTCACTTAGTGATATTGTATAAACTCTTGGCTCTTTGAGTGATGCATTCATAGCCAATTTGTTTGAATTTATATCACTCTCTGATATACTTTCATTTTTTATATCAACAGATGATACACTTTTTGTGTTTAAATTAAAACTTATCTCATCTACTGACACATCACTAAAATCTTTTTTAACTTTTGACATTTGCCTTTCTTTTGAAATTCTTGTCGCGTGGGTGGACGCAGGATTATCTTTTGAATTTTCATTATTAGAGATTTCCAAAATTTTCCCTCCTATTTCTTTGCGACTATATTAGTGTTTTTATTTTGTACTATTTTCTTTTCTCGGTCTGCCGACTTTTCGCTTTGGTTTTTCTTCCTTAATAACTTTTGGTCTGCCAACCTTACGCTTAACGGTTGGTGCATCACTACTTTCATAAATTTCTTTGGCATTTGTGCTTGACTCAACCAATTCATCATTACTCCCAGTTTTAGTTGAACTTTTCTCACCTTGGAGATTAGCATCAGAAATTGTCGAATTTTGCTCTAAGCTTTTAGATTGTGTCGAATTTTGTTTAATAGAGTCTTGCGTACTGTCTAATTTTTCTGAAAGTTTTCCCTTCTTTGCTTCAATAATTTTCATTACAATGCTTTTTGTCTTTTTTGAAATTTCATCAAGTTCGGTTACTATCTGTTCTTCGCCGTCATCGTCACTGAGTTTTGACTGAACAAGCACTATAAAGTCCTGTTTTTTAAGATAGATTGCCGTATTTGGTTCAATGCATATTTCAATGGAAGAGTCGTAGCCATTAGAACTTATATATTCGCTATTGACCATTTTAATAAGCTTGCCATTGCCACCAAATTCTTCTGCATTTGAGTTAAGAATTTCAATATATTTTCCAGCCTCTACACCAACCCTGTAATTTTCGTGTCTAACTGGTGAAAAGTTTACAATACACACAATGGTTTCGCCAAGTTTATTTTTTCGCTCAAAGGCAACAACATTATTGCGTCTATCGTCTGGAATTAACCACTTAAATCCTTCCCAAGAATAGTCAATTTCAAAAAGCTCGCTACTATTAATATATAAATTATTTAGTGTTTTTGTGAAATGAAACATTTTATTGTGTTTTTCAAAGTCAAGAAGCATAAAGTCAATGCCCTTTGTATGATTCCACTCATCAAATTGAGCGAATTCATTGCCCATAAAACTGAGTTTTTTGCCGGGGTGAGCGTACATATACATTAAAAATGCACGCATTAAGTCGAACTTTTGCTCATATGTTCCAAACATTTTGTTTAGAAGCGACTTTTTGCCATAAACCACTTCATCGTGAGATATTGGAAGGATAAAATTTTCAGAAAAAGCATAGAACATAGAAAAAGTCAATTTTTCGTGGTTATCTTTTCTAAAATATGGGTCCATAGAGATATAGCTTAGCATATCGTTCATCCAGCCAATATTCCACTTGTAGTTAAAGCCAAGCCCACCAATATAAGCAGGTTTTGTAACCATTGGCCAAGCAGTAGACTCTTCTGCAATCATAATTGCATTCGGATACTCCGTCAAGACAATGCTGTTTAGTTTTTGCAAAAAAGCAATTGCCTCTAAGTTTTTGTTGTCGCCATACTCATTAGGTATCCACTCGCCCGGCTTTTTGTCATAGTCAAGATAAAGCATTGAAGCGACGGCGTCCACTCTTATGCCGTCAATGTGATATTTATCAAAGAAAAAACACGCTGAGCTAATTAAAAACGATTGAACCTCACATCTACCATAGTCAAATCTGCGAGTTCCCCAAGCCTTATGCTCCATTCTGTCCCAGCCCTGATTTTCATAGAGATAACTGCCGTCCCATTCAATAAGTCCATGTTCGTCTTTAGGAAAGTGTGCAGGTACCCAGTCCAAAATAAACCCAATACCATTTGCGTGACACACGTCAATAAAGTATCTAAAATCTTCTGGTGTACCAAATCTGCTGGTTACTGAAAAGTATCCCGTTGGCTGATATCCCCAGCTCCCTTCATAAGGATATTCTGTAAGGGGAAGTGCTTCAATGTGAGTGTAACCCATTTCTTTTACATAAGGCACTAAAGTTTCGGCAAGCTCTCTATACGAATAATAACTCCCATCATCTTTTCTCTTCCACGAACCAAAGTTTACCTCATAAATATTCATCGGCATTTCGTAGTGGTTTTGAGTGGCTTTAGCTTCATAATATTTTTTGTCGTGCCACTCATACTCGCCAAGCTCATAGACCTTAGAAGCCGTTGCACCGTTTGTTTCGCTGTGAACTGCAAACGGGTCAGCTTTCAAGATGTGTCTGCCGTCTGCCGTTTCAATTTTGTACTTATAATTGTCGTAAATTTTAACTTCTGGAATAAAAACTTCCCAAATTCCACTACCAATAATTTTTTGCATTGGTGAAGCCGTATCGTCCCAGTTATTAAAATCACCAACCACGCTAACTCCCTTAGCATTTGGAGCCCAACATCTCAGCCACGCACCATCGCCCTCTAAGTGAAGCCCTAGAAGATTGTAGCAATGATAGTTCGTGCCCTGATGAAACAAATAAATTTCTTGTGATTTTTCCATTTTCTTCCTACCTATTTTTATTTTTTATTAACTGTTTTAAGTAATCGTAGTATTTTGAGTCAGTGTAATTATAATCTAGTTTATATTCCCAGTTCCCCGAAGCAGTCCCCGGAGTGTTAATTCTGCAATCACTTCCCTCGCCAAGCAGGTCTTGCATGGTAAGTATACAAACATTTGCATTTGTGGAAATGAGATTTTCAATTGCCATTCTAGTAACAACCGTATTATCTGTATTTCGTGGCAAGTGAAGATAGTCACATATACGATTCTTAGAATCCTTATTTTTCAAAAAGCCCATAAATGTGTCGTTGTCATGAGTTCCAAGATATGCCACGCAGTTTTTTTCATAATCGTGAGGCAGGTGTGTATTTTTGTAGTTCCCATCAAATGCAAACTGCATAACTTTCATACCTGCAAGCCCCGTCTGCTTTTTAAGCTCTCTAACATCGTCAGATATATCTCCTAGGTCCTCTAAGATAAGATTTCTAATGTGATTTCTCTTAAACTCATTAAAAATTTCAATTCCCGGACCTTTTTTCCATATACCCTTTTCTACCGTTTTAGCATTATATGGCACTTCAAAATATGATTCAAATCCTCTAAAGTGGTCAATTCGCACATAGTCATAAATTTTAGACAGGTGCTTAATTCGTGAAATCCACCAGTTATACTTGTCTTTTTTCATAAATTCATAGTCGTAAAGTGGGTTGTTCCAAATCTGTCCCTCTGGGTTGAAGTAGTCGCCCGGAACTCCCGAAACATAGACTGGCTTTTTGGTTTCATCAAGTAAAAAGTTCTGAGTTTTTGAATAAATGTCAGCGCTGTCTAGTGCACAGTACATAGGGACATCACCAATAATTTTTATGCCCTTGGAATTTGCGTATCTTTTAAGCTCTTTCCACTGCTTAAAAAATATGTATTGCAAGAAAATGTAGTAAATGATTTCTTCTGAGTGCGTTTTAATAAACTCAATAGTTTCTGCACTGTCAAGATTTTTGTAGCAATCCGGAAAATCAATATAACCCACGCCTAATTCATCTCTCAAAACCATATACACGCCGTAGTCGTACACCCAACTTTCGTTGTCCTCAATAAACTTGTCAATATTTGTTAGATAATAGAGTTTGTCAAACAGATAGTGAAGAGCCTCGTTTTTACGCTTGCGATATTCTGAAAAATCAAGCTTGTCACTCAGTTTAAAAAAATCTATCTCTTCT
Organism: uncultured Clostridia bacterium; assembly: GCA_944382715.1. Taxonomy (GTDB): domain Bacteria; phylum Bacillota; class Clostridia; order Christensenellales; family UBA1242; genus RGIG1681. The sequence goes on along the minus strand of CALWNC010000008.1, from coordinate 21,290 downwards.
TTAACAAAGTACTTTTCAATGTCAATGTAAAGAGGTTCTCCAGCAAATGCAGACACACTACTATAAGGCGAGCCCACCCCATCAACAATACCAAGTGGCAGAATCTGCCAATACTTCATTCCAAGTTCGCTTAAAAAATCCACAAAGTCATAAGCCTCCTTAGAAAAACAACCAAAACCATACTTGTTTGGCAACGCACTTATTGGCAATAAAATCCCGCAACCTCTTTCCATAAAATTCTCCTAATAAATTAAGCAAAATGAAGTAAAAAACTGACAATTTAATTTTGTAATTAAATCCCACACAAATTAATTTTTCACATTCACTTTAATTTTTATCTCTCCCAGCAAATATCACTTTAAACTATTTAACTAGTGCTGATAATAATATAGTTATAATTTTACAATATTTAATTTTTTAAGTAAATTGTTTTTAAGCCCTTTTTTTTAAGTAATTTTGCTAATAGTGTAAAATTGTAAAAAATCTTTATAAAAGTCTAAATGCAAAACTTTAAATAATCTAAAATGTAATTAGCTTAAAGTGCAACTTTGCTAGTTTTAAGTTAACTCAAAAAAAAATAAACATTAAGTCACAAAAAATTTTTTATCTTTCATCTAATATATAATGTTTTCATTTGGTCTATTAATTTCTATTATTAGTTTTTGTAATTTATTAAAAAAAATTGTTATATTTAACTTTTTTTAAAGCTTTTTTTTAAATAAAGTTTTCTCTAAAATTACACTTTCAAAATCAAGATGTAAAATAAAACAAAACCAACAATTTTTGAAATGGTGACGCATAACCAAAATTACAAAAAATTAATTTCCACTAAAAAAATTGTATTGTATTTTAGAAAATTCAATATTAAAATTTTACCATTTTTAAATTAAAAATCTTGACGACAACTGGTTGCTAGCAATAAAATTTCCAGCAAGTAAAACCGAACACTTTTTAAATAATTGTTCGGTTTAATTTTTATTTTAAATTTAAAATGTTTATTTTTAATTTAAATTAATTAAATTTTACATTTAAGTTAATTTTTTTACATTTAGGTTGAATAATAATTTTTATACAAACTTCCCAAAAACTCTCTAACTACAATTAAGCTAGCTATTTTTTAGATTTTCTTTCATGTATGTTTTATACTGCTCAACTCCGGGCTGGTCAAAAGGATTTACTTCTAAAAGGTAAGCACTTGTTGCACAGGCAAGTTCAAAAAAGTAGACAAGGTACCCAAAGTTAAATTCATTAATTTCATCAATGCTCAAAATAACAATTGGAACTCTTGCGTCTGCATGTGCCTTTACTGTGCCGTCAAAAGCCGCTTCACAAACATCATTAATTGTTTTTCCATCTAAAAATTTGATTGGACTGCCTAGTGGAACATTTGAAATGGTACTATCACGAAGAGGCTTTTTTACTTCAAAAAAAGTTTCGGTCAAAATTGGCGTGCCCTGCTGAATGAATTGTCCAACAGAGTGCAAATCTGTGGTATAGGCAAGAGGAGTTACAAAAAGACCCTTTCCCTCTTTGCCTTCACTTTCGCAGAAAAGTTGTTGTAACCAAAACCCAAACGAGTTAAATTTGGTTGAGAAAGACGAATAAATTTCTATTTTTTTATACATACGCTTGTATGCATAATGACGGTAGACAGCATACTGATAGGCAGGGTTAAGCTCTATAGATTCCTCAAACAAATCTTCAAATGCCTTGCCTGCACCCTCTAAGATTTTTTTAACGCTAATTCCAGCAACTGCAAAAGGCAAAAGACCCACGGCAGAAAGCACAGAGTATCTCCCACCCATATTATCGGGAACTGTCAAAGTTTGTATGCCTTCGGCATTTGCCCTTTCCCTGAGATACCCTTTATTTTTGTCCGTTGTAAAAATCATTCGTGACTTGTATGCCATTTTGTACTTATTTTTCATAAACCTCTCAATAATATTGAGCGTAGCCAAAATTTCAATAGTTGTGCCAGACTTTGAAATCACATTCACAGTAACATCTTTGTCCCGAAGTGATTCGAGTTTGCCGTTAAGGTCACTAAAATCCAAATTTGTGCCTGCAAAAACTATTTCTACCTTACTGCGTTTTGCGAGCATATCAATTCCTGCCTTTGCTCCAAGGTAAGACCCACCAATTCCGACAACTAAAAGTGCATCGCTATTTTCCTTAATTTGATTAGCGAGTTTTTGCGTCAAAATAAGCTCACCTTTATTGTAATTTACTGGCCAGTCCACCCAAGTTGTTCCAGCTGAGTGGTCAGCTTGATGTAGTTTTAGATGGATTTCCTTGATTTTCTTTTGATAATCTTTTGTAAAAAGTTCAGACTTTTTAAAACCACAGTAATCAAAATTTAACTCCATTTTGCTTTTCCTCCAAAAATAGTTTATATTTTTATTTAAACTTTAATGCCTTAATTAGTTTAAATTAAAATTTAATATTTTATTTAATCAAGTTTTACATTTCTATCAGTTTATTGTGCCCAGTTTTGTATTTCTATTAATTTATATCATCGTAAGTTTTGTCTGAATGCACACGGGGCTAGCGAAGAGTATATTCAAGCAAAACTGATGATAATTTAACTGTGATGTCGCTTTTAAGCAGATTTTCATTTATCAAATTGATTTGCAAGTTTGTGAGCAAAACAACATCACATTGTTTATTATTATGTAAATTTTTTCTCTTTTGTAGCATAAAAATACAATTTTTAGTGAATTAAAATAAAAATTTAAATTTTTATATGACAAAACTCATTACAAAATAAGGTATTTAAGCCCATCAAGACCGGGGTTTGAAAGCTTTGATGGCAAGACCTTAACAAAAACATTTGCGTTTTTAGAAAAAATATGCTCATTTACATACCTTTCAAGAGGCTGTGTCAATTTTTCTTTTTGCTCGGCAATAGCTCCCCCAATGATAACTGCTTCTGGTTGAAAGACATTCACAAGAGTGACTATGCCGTCACCAAGATTTCTGATAAAATTGTCAAAAATATTTTTAACTATTTCATTATCTAGGTGATTAAATACAGTTTCACCAGATATTTTTTCATCTTTTGCACCAATCCAAAGTTCGCTTTCGTCATGTTCTTTGATTTTACTCTTAACATGTCGAACCAAAGCCCTAGTGCTTGCAATCGTTTCAAGGCAACCATGCTCGCCACAGGTGCATTTTAAGGAACTTCTCGTTTTCATATGCCCTGCCTCAGACGAAGTTTCAAGCACCTTTCCGTCAATGACTATGCCACTGCCAATGCCCGTGCCTATCATTAACATTACTGAGCTATTAAAATTCTTGGCTTCTCCCTCTTTAAATTCTGCAAGTGTTGCAACATACGCATCATTTTGAACTACTATTTTATCAATCCCCGTAAGTTTTTTAAGCTCTTCTTTTAGCTTATAGTCTTTAAGCTTCAAGTTTCCAGCAAACTTAACAATGCCTCTTTCTGTGTCTACTATGCCGGGAACGGCAATCCCTATCCCTTCAATTTCTATGTCAAATTTTTTTGGACACAATCTTTTTATAATCTTAAAGAGACCCTCAGCTAAAGTGTTTTGTTTAAGCAACTTTTGGGTGGACGTTTTTAATTGAATGTTACAATTCCCCCGTTCATCAAAAAGGCAAGTTTTTATATAAGTTCCCCCAATATCAAAACCAATCTTAATTCTATCCATTTTTTCTCTCCCAGTTTTATTATAGCACAAGGTTTTTATTTTTTAATTTATTTTAAACCCCTTTTTTAAATTTTTTTCAAATAAATCTTTTTTACTTGATAAATAACATTTGCTTTATCGCTTCATTATTTCTAGACAAACTAATACTTGACTAGCTTTATAGTAATATTATTTATTTTTGTTGCCTAGCAAAATAAAATTGAACTCAAAAAAAGGGAAAGATTTCTCTCTCCCATAAAGATATATTAATTTAAAACTGTCAACTAAGTTAAGCTAGCAGAAATTTTTTCAACTCCAGTTTCTTCAGTTTTTGCATAATTTAAAACTATTTGTTTTATCCCAGTTGGATTCTTATCTGCATCAGTTGTATCACAATTGAGTGTTATAGTCGCTCCACTATCAAATGTATTATTATTGATAAGCGAACGGAATGTAATGCTATAATCAAAATCAGCAACTGTTTGATCTGCATTACCATATTTAATTAATGTAACTGTACTTGTGTCTAAGCTTAAAGTATCAAATAGATCTTGCAAAGTAAGTTCATTGTCGTTTGTAACTTCAGCAACATAAAGTTTATCTGACTCTTGCTCAAAACTTGCACCCACAGTTTCAGTAATTGTGGTTGAACCAAAATCGGTTTTTACTCCATCGCCAAATAGTGACTTTATATACCCATCATTTAGTACAAGCATTATGATTGCAATAAACACAACGCCAACAAGTCAACCAACAATAACATTTGTTAAAGAATTTTTTGCCTTTTTCTTGTCTTCCTCTTCTTCAGCTTTTGCATATCTTACTGCTAACTGAATTCCATAAAATAACCCAAGACTTAAAATTACGCCAATCAGAATTGGCAATACCACATTGATTATGCCTCGGAATGTGGTATATGCCGAAGAAGCAATGTTGCCAATTGCATCTACTTGCTGGTTAGTACCCCCCCCTCGGTAGAAATCAATGCCTTAAATAAATTAATCATTTTCTTTCTCCTTTTTTTAATATTTGACACCATTTTAACACTAAATTATAGAAAAACAAATTTTTGACATAGTTTTTTTTATTTTTTTAACTTTCTTTTTCCCGCAAAACAATAAAATTACTTTTAAATATTCAAAACAGAATATTTAATTATTATTAAGTTGTAAAAATTTGTGTAAAATATTTCAAAATCCACAATTTTGATTTTTTTAAGCTGTGGAGATTTTAAAATTTCAAATTTAATATTAAACATTTGCCAAATTAGAAACACTTTGAAAATTTTAAGTTATTAATTAGTGTTACTATGAAGATAAAACCACAAAAAATTAAAAAATTTTAATTTGTGTTACTACAAATTATTGATTTAAAAATTTGTTTGTGATATATTATTTTTGTTTGGTAAATGCAAAATTTCAATGCATTTAGTTAGAGGGCAATAACAATTTTTGTATAATTTTTTTTAGTGCATTGCTTTTTATTAAAAATTATACAATAATATCCGTATATTTAGCGATTGTTAATGTCAACTGAGCTTGCCAAATCTAATTATGCGGTCTTGGCGTAACTGTATAACGCAACCGCCTCCTAAGCGGTAGAGTCCCGGTTAGAGTCCGGGAGATCGCACCACTCCACACCCCACTACATATGTAGTGGGGTTTTATTATCCAAAAGACCTTCTTTAACAGATAGTGAAATTTATTATCTTATAAAATACCTTTTTTAATAGATAGTAGAATTTATTATCTTATAAAATACCTTTATCTTTATTAGGTACTGAAGTTTGTTATCCAATAAAAAGACCTTCTATCTTTAATAGTAGGTCTTTTTGTGTTATGACGATAATAAATGTTTTAAAATATTAATCAAATCTTTTGGTTTTTATTTTTTTATAGAAATCCTTATTAAATCTATTTATTGAACCAAAGAAATGAATTTCAGATTTACTGTTTCTAATAGTAGTTCGTTTATAGTTTATTAATTCAAATGTAGTAACCAAATCGGCAATTTAAAATAATTTATATTTATCTGGTTTAATTATTTTAAATTCACAATCATACAAACTAAACACAGTTGCTAATATATTGCTAACTTGTGTTTGACCATTATCATAGTAAATAACAAATTTATTATCTGCAAAATAATTATGCTTTGAGTTTACAAATTCCATTACTTGCCCAGATAAAGACCGAATTAAATCATTTTTAGTTTGCCCTTTAGTTTTTTCAACTATAAATGTTTTATATTTTATGTTCAATTTATTAAAAAGCATAAAATAAGTTGTAAGTATTTTCATTCTTTCAGATTGCGTCATATTTCTATATGGCTCTTCTTTTCTAATTAATGGACCAACATGAAGAGTATGTCCTTCAAGATTTTTATAATTTAATCTTTCATCAAGATGCTCAATTTCTGATAAAATATTGATTTTCTGATTATGAAATACCATGCTATTTTTTAAAAAGGACATTTTCATCGTATTTGCCAAAATCCCCAGACTCATCAACAAAAATACTAATCTTCTTTTGCATATTAGCTCCAATAAAAAATGGCGAGGAATACCCCCGCCGTGGTGGACCTATAGGGAATTTCATCCCAGCCCAAATTATTTTTTCATAATAGCATTATAATTAATGAGAACAAAATGTCAACATTTTTGTATAATACTAATTTTATTATATGTCAAAATATTAAATTTAAGCTTTAAGCCTGTCAATAATTACTCGCAAAAATTGTTTTTATGTTTTGTAGATTATTTTTTTTTGAATCACTCGATATAAATTTTCAAATTAAATAGCTTGGAAGAATAACTATGATAAGTGGAAATATAAGCAAAAAATAATGCTCCATTTTTTACTTGAAGTTATTTCTTTTTTATTATGTTCACTTCCATTATTATTTTTATTTTTTAATTTTCACTTTTTATTTCATTTTTTAATTTATTTATTTAACTTAAAAATATAAATATTTGAAACTAGCTTATAATAGAAACAAAACTGTCAGAAATATTAAAATATACTCATTTACAAAAGTATTATTGTGAAATACACAAAAAAACTGACAGTTTTTTTGTAAAAGTAATTTTCTTTTATATAAACTACAAAGATAAGACTTCAAATAAATTGGTGAAAAATATTAATATAAAAAAAAATTACATACAAAAAACATGAGCCTAAAACCTATTTGACCCATGTTTTTTTTCTATTCTTTTGTACATTTTTATCAATATTTTAAAACTAAACTGCCGTGTAGCCACCATCAATTGGCAAAATAACACCAGTTACATAGCTTGCTTCATCACTTGCAAGAAAGATTGCACCTGCATTAAGTTCTCCTTCATTGCCATATCTTCCAACTGGAACGGTTGCTTTCATATAAGCAGTAAACGCGTCAGTTTTAAGAGTGTCAATGGTAAGTTCTGTTGCAAAATATCCCGGGCAGATTGCATTGCAGGTAATGTTATATTTTGCAAGTTCTGCAGCAACGGCTCTTGTAAAGTTTACAACGCCACCCTTTGATGAGTGATAGGCAACCGTATCCATTGCAGTGTTGCCAACCAAACCATACATTGATGCGATATTGATAATTCTGCCGTAGTTGTGTTTTTTCATAATATTGCCAAATGCTCTTGTAACATAAAACACACTAGTAAGGTCAGTATCCATAGTAAACTGCCATTCTTCATCTGTCATATTCAAAACGCCATTATTTTTTGCAGAGCCAGCATTGTTAACGAGAATATCAACCTTGCCGAAATGTTCTTCAGCCTGTTTAGCAGCACTGTTAACATCGTCAGGATTTGTAACATCGCACTTAATGCAAAGACATTTAACTCCTTTTTCTTCAAGTTCGCTAGCCAAAGCTTGAAGTCTTTCAAGACGCCTTGCCATAAGCACAAGGTCAGCGCCCTGCCCAGCAAACCCCCTTGCCATTTGTGCTCCAAGACCACTTGACGCACCAGTAATTGCTACAACTCTTCCTTTTAAATCAAACATAAAATTTCCCTCCTAAAGATATTATAAATGATAAAAATAAATAAAGCAAACTAAAAATTCAAATATATTTTTTAGATTTTGGAATAGTTAAAAAAAATTTAAACAAAACTAGAACTAAAACAAGTATTTTGAAATAAATGTAATTTGCCAAAGAGACGCAAAAGAATTTTTTAAGTAAGTTATATTATAGTGAATAAACAGGCAGACTGACAGAGCCTTTTTTATTTCATTTAAAGCTTGCCTAAATTTTTAATCTTGCACAAAATCAAAAATCGTTTTAATTTAACTGCCCTTTTTAACAATTGTTACATATTCTAAAAACTTTATATAAGGCAGATTACTCAGATTTTTCTTTAACAAACCCACAAAATTCACACACAAAGTTAACTCCATTGCTTTCCATCATTGCCCCACAGTTTGGGCACTTTGATTTGAGTGAGTTTTTCTTGGTCTGAGGTTGATTTGTATTATAAATTAAAGTCTCATTATTTTTAAAGAGATATCCCGTCAAATATCCCCCAACAATTAATTGATTTATGATGGCAGAAATCTCTTTTGGATTTTTAGATAGTTGCTCAGAAAGTTCAGAAACCGAGTAAATGTGTTCGTTTAAGATTAAGTTTAGAACCGTTTTAAGTCTCTTTTTGTTTGCATAGTTTATCCACCAAAGAGGAGTGCCATAAAAACCCAAAACTACAAAAATTATGCCAAGCACTAAAATTGGCGTAATATTATTTATTGCACCAAAGATTATTTGGAGTATCCCAACTGGAAGCATTATTGAAAATATTAATGCTACAAAAAATAACAGTTTAATTTTTGAATTTAACTTCTCCATATTTCCCTCACATATGTATTATAACACATGCGCTCTTCCTTTACAAATAAAAATTCATTTGAATACTCGTAATTTTTAGGTTGTTAAAAGTAATTTTTTTGGGGAATTGTTGCAAGTAAAAAAATTGATAGCTAAACTAATCACGCAAACTGACAAAATGACTGGTTTTTTTCAAAAAATTTACATATTTACAAATTTCTCAAAAAAAGTGGAAGTTAGGTTTAAAATTTATTTGAGCAAAACGCAAAATTGTGTTACTATATATCTAATAAATTTACATTTGGGGTGGTTGGTATGGAAATTGTTGAGGAGATAAGAGAACTTGCAAAGTTTTTTAATGAAAAGGGCAAAAAGCTTTATCTTGTTGGTGGAGCAGTTAGGGATAGCATTATGGGTCTTAAGGCAAGAAAAACCGACTACGACCTTTGCTCAGAAGTGACGCCTAGAGAACTTATTTATCTTCTGGAAGATTCACCATATAAACTTAAAAACATCAATGCAAAAGTTGGAGTTATGGGAATTTTGGTCAACGGAAAAACCTTTGAGCACGCAACTTTTAGAAAAGACGAATATGATGGTGAAAGCCATGTGCCAATTGCAGTAAAGTTTGTAAATACGCTTGAAGAAGATGTTAAAAGAAGAGATTTCAAAATCAATGCTTTGTATTATGACATAATAAATGATAAAATAGTAGACCCATTACTTGGGCGTGAAGACATTGCTCAGGGCAAAATAACAACCGTAAGAAACCCAAAAATTGTATACGAGGACGACCCTGAAAGAATACTTAGAGCAATAAGATTTTCAGCGTGTTTTGGTTTTGTCATTCCAGAAAATGAGGACTTAGTTCTCAGACAAAATACTGACAGCTTAGTGTATTTGTCAAAAAACCGAATTCGAAGAGAGTTTGAAAAAATGCTCTACCTTGACAGAGCTTATGAAGGTGATGGGCTAGTTAAATTTTCACACCGAGTTGCATTTGAAAAAATTGGCGATTATGGAATGTGGAAATATATTTTGCCTAGTATGGAAGAAATTCAAAAGAGCAAGCTAATGACAAACACGGGTGAAACTTTTTACAAGTACATTCTAAGGGAAATAAAAAACACACCGTATGAAATAAGAATATATGTGTTACTTCAAGATATTGCAAGTTACGAAATGCGAAAGAAAAACACAAAAATGGACGCTTTGGAGCAAGTGCTTAATGAAGTGATAGAAAAAAATCTTGGCGATGACGGACTTGCATATGAAAAAGAAGATATTGAAAACATTAAAAAAGTTATATTTGGAAATATGTTCATATGTAAATTTCTAGTGAGCAGAAAAAAAATTCGTGCCTTTGTGTTTGATAACAGATTTATGTTTGAAAAAATTATCAAGCTTAAAAAGAATACCAAAGTTAGCGATAAGCTATCAAAAGCACACACAAAAACAATTAATCTCTTAACGGAAGAATTTGAGGCAATAAAAAAAGAAGGCTACCCTATGAGAAACTCGGAGCTTAAAATTGACAGCGAACAACTTATTAGAAAATTCCCAAAGATAAAACTAGAAAGGCTTGACGATTTTCGTGAGGAAATCTTAAAGCAAATTGTCGTTCAAAAGAAAAATAATAACTTGGAAGACATTGTTATGATAGGTACAAAAGTGGTTGAATCAAACCCTGACTTTTTTGAGTAGTATGAATATTTATCTTCTTGCAATTATTAGTTTTTTTGGTTTTACTATACTTTCTGCAAAATTTATGCTAAAAAAAGACAAAAAAAACTAAAAATTTACAAATTTAACTAATTTTTGATAAAATCTTGCACAAAATAAGAGTATGACAAAATTTAAAAAAATTTTTTGTATGCTCTTATTTTTTTTGTTTGGTTTTACCATAACTTTTTTGGGGCTTAATAAAATAAATTATAAACTGCAAAAAAATGAAGCCTCAACTGAGCAAGATGTTTTTCAATACATTAATACTACACAATTCGACAAATTTGGTAATATTTCTACAACTAACCTAAAAAGTTCTACATTTTCTAACAATCTTTTATACCATAATTCTACGCCGTTCGACAAATTTAGCAATATTACTACAACCAACCTAAAAAATTCTACATTTTCTGACAATCTTTTATACCATAATTCTACGCCGTTCGACAAATTTAGTAATATTACTACAACTAATCTAAAAAGTTCTACATTTTCCGACAATCTTTTATACCATAATTCTACGCCGTTCGACAAAATTAGTAACATTACTACAACTAATCTAAAAAGTCCTACATTTTCTGACAATCTTTTATACCATAATTCTACGCCGTTCGACAAAATTAGTAACATTACTACAACTAATCTAAAAAGTCCTACATTTTCCGACAATCTTTTATACCATAATTCTACGCCATTCGACAATCTCTACCATTTTAAGTCAAAAAAATCTATTATAAATAGTTATGCAGTTTCAAATCAAACGGAAAATTTGATTTTGACAAATTCTTCACAAGAAAATATTTCAGACAATGTTTTACGAAAATACACTTTTACATATAGTGGTAAAAAACTCGTTTTTCTTGCAAAAGACTATCTTAAAGATTTAAGGATTTCAAACACACAAAAAGAGTTACTTACAAATGAAAATGAATACAGAGAGCTTTTAAATCGCGTAACTGAATTTGGACTGAGTAAAAGTGAGATTGTGAGATATTTTTTCCCAGAGATTGAGGTTATTAAAGAGAGACTTTGTAAAATCACCGACATTAGCCCTGAAGAAAACTATGTTCAAGTGGTTAAAAATTCATGCAAACTCTCCTATGTTTATGGCAAAAAGGGTAAGTTTTTAAATCAAGATGATTTTTATGGTAAATTATTTGAATGTGTAAAAAATAACACAAAAAACATAAATATTGACATTTTAGTTGATTTTTATGAAGACACCAACGACATTGAAAACGATTTTCAAGAGAAAAGTTGTTTCACCACAAATTTTGAAAGTAGTTCTCTTCCGCGAAAAAACAATATTAGAGTTGCTCTTGAAAAGTTTGACGGGCTTGTTTTGGAGCAGGGCGAAGTTTTAAGTTTTAATACCGTGACTGGAGAAAGAAACGAAAAAAGTGGCTATGAAGAGGCAAAAATTATCTCTAACGGAACTTTTACAACGGGTTTTGGTGGTGGGGTTTGCCAAGTAAGCACAACCCTTTACAATGCGTGTCTACTTGCAGGGCTTGACATTTTGGAAGTTCACAATCACTCATTGCCCGTGTCATACATAGAGCCAAGTTTTGATGCAATGGTAAACAGTGGTTCAAGTGACCTAGTTGTAAGAAATAATACAGACGGCAAAATTATAATTACCACATCTTCAAAGGGTGACAAGTGTAAAATTAAAATATTTGGCAAAAAAAATAGATACAAAATTACTAGATTTAGTGAGAAAACAAAAATTATCCCTGCAGAAAGTGACAAGATTGACACTGAATATGAAAAGTATGGGAACCTTGACCTTGAAGTTGGCGAAGAAATTAGATTGAGTTATCCAAAAGATGGATTTTATTCAAAAGGTTACTTAAAGTACTATGATGAAAATGGCGTTTTGACCCAAACCGTGCAAATAAGAGAAAATCGCTATGGAGCCACCAAGGGCGTAATAGTAAAGCGAGAAAGTTAAAAGTTTTATTTTGTTATAGTTTGTCGAATTGTGTATAATTTTTGTATAAAATTTTGTATGCTTTTGTCTATGTTTGTTGCTTTTAAATATTAATTGTAGCATTTTTTCCCATCTTGTCGAATTTTGTAATATTATTACAATTTTTAATGCTATATAATTTTTTAATCATACAAAAAAGTTAGCTAAAAAATAGCTAACTCTTTTTATAAATAAATTGTTTAACATAGCTAAAATTTATGAGATTATAATTTTTTTGTAAAATATTTAAAGTTTTTTTATATTCCTTAAAGTATTTAAGTTTATAACCTTTTCATCTATGATAATTTGATTAAACTCTAGCTTAAAACGAATACTACCAGTAACCGTTTTTAAGTGCCCGTCCTCATAAACCACAGCCTCGACAAAATCCCCTCTTTCAAGCGAAGCAAGAGTGTCAGAAATTTCGCTTGCCTGCTCGTCAGAAAGTTCACCAAGAACCACACTTTCATGCTTATATTCTTTTAACCTTAAAGCTTCTTGAAGTCCTTTAAGGGCATCAAAAGGCATAAATTGTTTTGCTCTTGCCCCTCTTGGCATTTTTATTCTTTCCATACAAATCCTTATAGATTTTTTTTCAATTAAGATTGATTTTAATTCTAAGCATTTTTTTAATGAATAATTTTTTTATTCTAAGCAATTTTTATAATAAATAGTTTTTTAATTTCAATTTCAATTTTTAAATTATTATCTTTTTAGTCTTATTTAAATGTTTGTACTTTTATAATGTTATTTTAAAAACAATTATAAAAACTCAACAATTTCTAAAAATGCGTTATTTTTAAATTTTGTCGAGTTTTTATTTTTGGTTCATTTATTTATTTTTGTGCCGTCTACAATTGTTTTAATTTAAAAATTCTTTTTAAATTTAAATAATAAAGTGTTAATTTAGTTTGAATTTTAAAATTTAACTTAAAACTATTTAATTTTTGAGGTTAATGTTTTTAAAATTTGACATATAACCATAAATATAACTAGAATTTTTGTAATGTACAACCACATAAATTTAACGCTTTTTAATCGTTAAAAACATAGTATTCCATTGGATATACCATATATTTAATTTCTTCAAGTCTGTCACAGGTTACATAACCAGCTGGAGCCTTTAAAAGTGATGGAATTCTATTTACAATAGTTGCACAAGTATGCTCAACCGTTGCAGGCTTATCAACACTAAATTTAACATTAGGTTCGCCAATGATTTCCCAATCACAAAGGTCACCATCACCTTCTCCATAAACTTTACCAATTGTTTGCTCTTCAATCGTAATACCTTGATAGGTTTCAATTGTAACCACAGAAGCCATACCAATAACTCTTCCTGCTTCAATTTCCTTTTGAAGAGTTTCAGAGTAAATGTTTCGATCTGAAGTATAAGGAACATTTTCCTGTTTAATTGATTTTACGGTAAGTCCAAGCTTTGAACAAATTGCCTCAGAAGCATTCCAAGCATAAGAAGGAATTACTTCTTCCGGATGAGCAAGGGTCTTTTCAAACTCTTCTGTTGTAAGGTCACAGCCATGAACTTTTGCAAGTGCCAAGCCATATTCATCAACATTATAAGAGTATGCACCTTTAATTTTAGTAATTTTGTCACAACCCCCAGCAACTTGAGCAACAAAATTAATCCAATAAATATCTTGCATACCACTACCAGTGATAGTGCAACCATTCTCTTTTGCTAACGCGTCTAAACGGTTAATAAGTTCGGCAGAAGTTGTATTTGGATAAATTGCCTCTTCGCAAGTTGTAATAACATTGATACCTCTCTCTACACACTTTAAAACGTGAGGATAAATCTCACTAACAAGTGAAAATAGTGTAACAATTGCAACGTCTGCGTCACAACTGTCTAATACTTCATCTGCATTAGATGAAATTTTCACTCCAAGCTTTACTCCAAGCCCAACATAATCCCCCACGTCCATTCCAATGATATCAGGATTAATATCAATAGCACCAACAATTTCTGCTCCGTGCTCGTGTAGATATCTTAAAATCCACTTAGACATCTTTCCACAACCATATTGTACAACTTTAATTTTTCTCATATTTCCCTCCTAAAAAATTAATTTGCCTAAATAAATTATACCTTGTTTAAAAATTTTAAACAACCAAAATTAACTAAATTTTAATTAGTAACAATTTTTTTATAAATTCATATGAAAATAGAAAAGAATTGTTACAACTTTTTTAAAAAAGTATGAATAAAATTTTTTTTGGTGTATATAATAATAGTAGATTGCTCTTGCAAATTTTTTCCCTTAACAATTATATATATTATTAATTTATTATTATTATTATTAGGACTGTTAGTATTGTTAATAAGTCCCTTTTTTGCCGAAAATTCGGGCTTTTTTTTGTTAATAAAATTGTCAAATAATTAACAATTTTGAGAAGTTTTTAAAAAGTTATTAACAATTAAAAATTTACATTGTTATAATTTCAAAACCATCAAAGTAGTTTTTTAGTATTTCACGGTAGTTTTTGTCATTTTTTTGTGTGGAATTTTTGAATTTTGATAGATAGAAACAGTTTTTGTCGAATTCTGTTTGACCAGTAACAACTATAGAAGTAGTTTTCTCTTGAATATTTTTAATTTTATTTGATTTTAAATTAAAATTTTCACTTAGTGAATCATATGGTATTTCTTTACCGGCAATGTTTAATGATAAAAGATTTCCATCTTCATCTGCAATTATATTAATGTTTGATATATTAGATAAATAAATTCCATTGTTTTGCATATATCTTAAAATGTCGGCTTTTTTTATTTCACTTGTCCAAGTGTCATTTATTTCGTCCTCCAAAAAAGATACACTAACAAGATTTTCTCCATCAAATAACACTTCACCACTTGTACTTGTAACTAACTCCAAAACTCTGGAATTTATTTTTTCACTTTCAATTTTTTCAGGTTTTGTTTCTAGGTTTTTTACATAGTCAGTTCTAATTATAACCGAGAGAGCCTTTATTACTTCATCGTCATAATCTTCAGGGCTTACCATGTTTGAAATTTCATATGCAATGCACTCTTCCATAGTTACAGCTTGAGTGGGAATAGTTTCGTTTTTACAAGCTGATAAATAGCCAATGCAAACACAAATTAAAATACACGAAATAACTTTAAATACTTTCATATGGTTAGTTTAAAGAAAAATATAGAAAATTATACATCGGGCAAAGCTTTTTATGTATTATAATTATTTATATTAATTTTTATTTTATAAACTTTTAAATATAAATAAAAATCGCAAAATTCATATTAAAATTTGTAAAAATTAGCTAAAATACAAAAAATAAACCCTAAAAAAAGAATTATTGAAAATTATTAATCGAAATATTATAGAAATAAAAAAAATTGTAAAGTTTAGGTATTTAATTAAAGTTAAAAGCTAAAAAATTATAATCTAATAAAAACGCAAAATAAGTAAAAAAAACAACAAAAAACACCATAAAAGAAATTAAAAAATAAAAAATCTATAAAAACCCACACATTTTAGTCATAATCCAAAACTCTGTTGTTTTTATAGATTGTCTTTTTTTGTAAAATTTTTAACAAAATTACAAAAAACAATTACAATATTTTTTAAAATTTTATAATATTTTGCGTTTTTTATTGTTGTTTTTTAATTATTCTATAAAGATTAATTCTAATATAAAAAATAATATTTTAACTATAATATTCTAATTTTATATTTGAGTTTAAATTAACAATTATTTTTCACAAACTACTTGGTTGGTTTTTGGTATATTTTTTTTTATTTTATTACTTTTTACTAATTCATATAATTTATCTAATTCTAAAGAATTTGTAAGTTCCAAAATTTTTTGTTCAGAAGCATTCAAGTCTTTTGGATTTGAAAGTAGAGCTTTTACAATATATGGATTATTTAGAAGCAAGCTATAGTCAGATTTAAAATCTTCTTTTGATAAATGATTGTAGTACTTTCTAAGCAGTCTTGATAGTATTCTTATGCAATAATAGTTAAAATATTCATAGTCCGTTAAATTTGGATTAAACTCAGCAATATGTCTTATTAATTTATCGCTTTGAATTGACATATTCGGTTGAAAAGAACTTGATAGTGAATTTGGGTTTCTTTGATAGTTATGTAAAATTAAGTTTGAAACATAGATATTTTCAGCAAGTGTATAGCATTTTATATTAAATAAAACATCTTCACCAATAAGTAAATCTTCGGAAAAATTTATATTATTTTTATCTAAAAATTTTTTTGAATAACATTTTGCCCATGGGGTTTCAATACAAGAAAAAATTGTGTTGGTTGTACAAAAAATGGATTTAAAAATCTCATTTTTATCCGTAATATAACCATCATTAAATAAACACTTATTTTCGTTTACACTTCCATCAAGTTCATGAATGTTTGTTTTGTGAATAACAATATCTGCAGGGTTTTTTTCTAAAATAAGAGAAAGTTTTTCAAGACAATTTTTTTCTAAATAATCATCAGAATCTAAAAAAATTATATAGTCCCCCGTTGCATAACTAAGTCCCTTATTTCTTGCAGAAGAAACACCAAGTTTGTTTTCTCTAATTATTTTAACTTGTGGTAAGTTTTGAAATGTAAGTAGATATGAGAAAAAATTTTTATCAGAACCATTATCAACTAAAATAATTTCAGTGTTTGGAAATTGATTTATTGCACTGGAAATACACTTATCTATACAATTTTTGGGTGTGTTTAAACATGGAATTATTATAGAAAATTTTTTTGACATTTATTTTTCCTCTACAAGCTTAGAAACTTTTAAATAGATTTTATCGACTTTTTCTTTATCACCTTCAATTGAAACTACTTTATTTGAATTTGGCTTGCTATATTCGTCCATCTCAAATTTAACATTCTCTTTTTCATAAACATATCTTTCTCTAATAAGGGTATTATCTTGCACAAATCCCAAATAGTCAAGTATTGAAAATGCACTATCTAAATCTTGAAATTCTAATGATTTAGATTCCTTTCTTTCGGATAACGCATTATCAGTTAAGAGATTTTGTTTAAAATCAAGAGTTTTTATAGTTTTGTTTTCTGCTGTAGAAATTGTTATTCTACCCATATCTGTTTTTGTTTTATTTCTGAAAATAATTCTTTCTTCATGTGTTTTGCCTTTAAATGTAAATCCATTTTTTTCGCAAAAATTTATAAAAATACCTAAATCAGAAACATTAAAGCTATATTCGTATTCTATCATTTATATTCTCCTTAAGATTTATAAAATAATTAAAAATTAAAATTATTATTTTTTTATAAATTTAATTGTGTAATAAAATCAACAAATTTAAAATTTCAATAAAAAGTTAAAATAAAATTACAATTCTGGAGCATTTGGAGCATTTTCAGTTTTGGAAGTTTTTTTCTCGGTTATACCTTGCTCTTTCATATATTCAAGTTCGGCAAGTTTTGGACTAGGATACATATATCTTGTCATAAGCTGATGTTCAGGAAATCCTATTAAGTAATGTAAATCAGCTTCGCTTGGGTTGTCTGTAGAGTGAACCAAATTTGTAACAAATGGGTTCCAAAATATTTTTTCCCCATCAAACCATGTGGCTGTTTTGTTTACTAGGTGTTTACCAAGCTCTTTTCGTAGACCTTTTTTTATTTGTCCAATTTCGCCAGAAAAACCTTTGAGTAATATTACAGAAGCAGGACCAGTGTATTCGCGTAAATTATTTTTGCCTTCAGGGTGTGAATAAATAACAGGGCACAGACCCTCCCCGCTCGTTTCTTTTCCAAAGTCGGTATGGTATTCATCAATAAATTTATGCTTTTTTAAAAATCTTTCGCGAATGGTTGCAGATGTTCCAATTAAATAAGCCGATGGTTTTATAAATACAACATTTAAGTTGTTTTCAAGAAAAAATCTAGGAGTAAGTGAAGAAACGCGAATATTTTTGCCATTATATGGCAACATAACTTCCAAGTTTATATCAAGCATTCGTTTTTCTTGCATAATATTTTGTGCTAGTTTTAAAATATCTTTTTCACTTGCACCATTTTGTTTCATTTCTTGTAAAGTTTGTTCCCATTCGTCAATTTGGTTTAAAATTAATTGATTTTTATAATTTTTTTTCTCTTCGTATGGTGATTTTGCAGAATATGGGTTGATCTCAAAAGAAAGTGATAAAAGTTCATTAATGGTATTTTTATTTGAAGTGAACTCTGTTAAAGCCTCACATGCTTTTGAAATAAAACCATAAAAGATTGGGAAATTTGAACATTTTTGTAAGAGATTAAGTACTTTATCAAAATTTTTTTTATTAAAAGTCCCCGTTTTGTGTTCATATAAAAATGTTCGAAGTTCTTTTAGAAGTTTTGCTTTTTCACCTGAAATTTCATAAAGTTCTTCATATGGAGAATTTTCAATTGGAGTTACTTCGCCATATCCATATCCAACATAAGGTGTTGCATCAAAATAATATGTTTTTCCGTTTTCATCTTCTAGTGTTATTGCTGCATGTGTAGTTGTAATATCGTCTGGCTCGTAGCTTTTTTTTCTACACATTACATATTTATAATTCTTGCCAATACCAAGCTCTTTCAAATAATCAATACTAGCGAGTGCAGCAGTATGACAATTACCCGTTAAAGTCTCAGTTTCAGTAGAAGGATCAGGAACTGATGTAACTAAAATTGATTGTCTAACCAAATCATTAACAACTTTTAATTTTTGGATAAAAGAAAGTTCGTTAAATGGAATATTAAAACCACATTCATAAAATGTACTCACTGGATTTGTTATTGGCTGAATCTCTTCAATTGAAGGTAAATATTTATTCATAATCTTCTCCCTGTAATTTTTCTAAGAATAAAGATAAATTTTTGTATAGGTCATATCTTTCTATTAATGTTTTGTAGCCATTTATTTTAAATTTCGTTAAGTACTTATCATCAAGAAATTTTTCAATTTTTTTTGCCGAACCAGCTAAATCGTCAACTTTTATTAAAATTCCATCTCGCATATCTTCTATTTGTTCTCTTACTCCATCTATATCATTTGAAACAACTAAAATATTATCTTTATTTAATTTTCGTACTTCGTTTGGAATTAGTCCAAATGTTTCTCTTTTTGAAGGTAACAACACTACAAGTTTCCCACTAAAATTTTGGGTAATATATTTTGCAAGTTCAAATGGTGGGTCAATTAAAAGTGTTGCTTTGGATTGTCTAGCAAGGTTTCGATAGACATCTAATATCGGCTGCTCTTTATAATAGCTTTGAGCAATAACAACTGTTTTAATTTTTGTATATTTTTGTAGGTTTATTGTAAATTCTAGATTTTTATAACTTTCAGCTCTTCCAAAAGAAATTATCATTTTATTATATTTATTAAGTTCTTCAAAAATTTGTTTTGTTTCTTTACTTGGTGTAATTTCAGTTTTTTCATCTAAAATTTCACCATTATGAAGGTCAATTGCACTTTTTTGATTTAAACCATACTCATCAATCATATGCTTTTTTATAAATTTAGAAATGCACGCAAGATATGTAAACTTTGTGTTATTAATTACATTTACAGATTCTCTTTCCCATTCAAGTTTTTCGTCTGCAATGCTTTTATAATCAGGCAAACATGAATCTTCATCTTGGATTAAAACCGTTGAATGTGGTATCCAAATAAACTTGTGTTTGTGTGATAAATTTGTAATGTTTTTTGCTAAGTTTGCAAATGGTGTATCATTGCAAATAGTAAAACACATATCATAATTTTTAAGATTTAAATTATTTATAAGATTTGCCGTATTATTGCAAAGTTTCTTCCAATGTTCAGGTTTTCCATAATTTACATTGCCATTAGTGCCATTGCTTACTAAAATTATGTGTAAATTTTTATCTTTTTCATGTTCGGATTTTGTTTGATTATTGAAACCAAAACTGTCACTTTTATATTCTGGAGAAATTAAATTTATTGTATAATCAATATTATGCTCTTTGAAGTATTTTGGAAGCAATTTAATATATCTTTTAACCATTGTCCCAACTCCAGTATAATGACTAACAATTCCGTCATGAGCACAAAGATTAATTAAAAATTTCATTAATTAAATCCTCCATTTGACTTTTTTTATAATTTTTTAAAATGAAGTTTTTAGCATATTTTTTACAATTATAAATTGTTATATCTTGAAGTAGTTTCTGGTTAAATTCACTTCCATATGGGTCGTTTACATCGTTAAAAGGTATATAAATTTGTTCATCAGAATTTATTAGAAAATAAACAAACACATAATCTTTTGAAAAAAATTCAATATATTTTTCAAACCACTTTTCAACGCTTTCAAGTTCAACTAAATATTTTAGATTTATTATGTTTTTTGATTGATTGTATGAGAGTGTGCTTATTGCACTCCTATCTACAATACAAATAGTATCTAAATTATTTTTAATACCTTTAATACATTTATTGAATTTAAAGTCATCGTTTTTCATATAAAAATCTTGATGAAAATTATCACGCTTTGGATTAAATAATTCAATTTCTTCAGCCACAACAACATTATCTTTCTTTAATTCTTTTATGGTTTTTGCTATTGTGCTTTTTCCAACCCCGGGCAAACCCTCTAGAAAAACTATTTTCATAGATTTAATCTCCAAAATAAGTATTGTTAAAAAAAAGTATATCATAATTATCCAACAATTTCAATGTATTTTAAAATTAAATTACTTTTATAAATGGCAATCACAAAATCTTAAGTAAAAATTATTGAAAGATTAATATAATTAAAAAGATTAAAAAAAACACATTTTATTTATTGCTTATAAATATATTTCAATTACTAATATTAATTGAAATATACACAAAAACTAAAAATTAATTCTTAAAAAAAAAGACATTTTTAAAATGTCTTTTTACAAGAAAGTTTAATATTAGTTTTTAAAAACTGCAAAATTTAAATCAAATCAAAACAAACAAAGATTTTTTAATAAAAATAAGAAAATTTTGCACTTTTTGAATTTTTAAATTGTAATTTTAACTATAAATTAACAAATGAAATTAATTTTTAGCTGTCATAGTCATATGGAATTTTGTTTTTTCTTTCGCCCTTTAAATTAATTATATAACCATCTTCAACT
>CALWNC010000007.1 GCA_944382715.1 uncultured Clostridia bacterium | reverse complement strand
TATATCATTATTATTATACCAAAACATATCTGAATTTACAAATATTTTTCTTGAGTTTTTATTAAATAATTATATTTCTTTTTCTGTTTTTTACTACAAAAAATATTAGCCTAAAATATTTCTTTTAGTAACAGCTTAACATATAATAATCTTCAATTAAGAATATAATTTTTCTAAATTAAAATAATTTTAGCTTTATGTTTAGTTATTTTTATTTAGATTGTATTTTTTAGTCAACTAATTAATCTATAAAATCAAAATTTAAAATTAATTAATAAATATTAAAAAACGCAAATATAAGGTAAAAAACATTAAAAAATCCAATATTTTTTAAAAAATAAAAAAATTGCAATATAAATTGCAATTTTTAATCCTGATAAATGTATCTCCCACAATTTTCGCATTCAATAATTCCAAGCTCATTACTCTTCATTTGTCCAAGTCTAGAAGCAGAAATATCCATTCTGCAACCACCACATTTATTGTTAATTAATGGAACAAAAACTTTAAAAATATGACTATCTCTTTTTTGTTTATAAACCATAAGTATTTTTTTATCAATCACTTTCTCAAGTTCAGCCATTTTTTGTTTAGTTTCTTCAATTTTAGGGTCAATTTCTGATTTAAGTTTCTTATAAACGGCAATATGTTTATCAAATTTATCACGCAAACTCTTAGATTTTTTTATTGTTTCTTCATAACTTTCATTAATTTTCTTTACTTCTGAGTAAACTTTAGAAATTTCTTTCTCTAAACTTGCACCAACTGAAACAAAATCCTTATACATTTTTTCATAAAAAGAAAGCTTTTCCGTATCTGCATTTTCTACTTCTTTTTCAAGTTCTTCAAGTTTTTTTAGGTATTCTTCATACTTCTTTTGAGCAAGCATAAAAGATTCATTAGTTTTTTTTGCGTGGTTTTCAAGAGAAATAAGTTCTGCCTGTTGACTTTTTAAGACTTGCTGAATTTTTGAAGCCTCTTCCCTTGCAGAGGATTTTGAGAGTTCATTTTCATATTTTATAAGATTTGATTCCTCCGATTGATATTCAATTATTTTATCTAACATAGTTTTCCTCCTATTAATTTAAGTATTTATCTATTTCTCTATAAAGTGTCCATTTTTGTAGTAGAACTTCATCAGTAACAGCCCTCTCATACGAAATGGATTCAGTAAACTTTAAATATTCCTTTATTGCAATTAAAAAATTTTTATAGTCTACTGGGCAATTATGACTATCCCTACCTATCCAAAGATTATATATAGAATCTTCATTTTCCTCAGATTGTGAAATATCAATCGCAATAATCGGATAAAATCTTTTTGCATCTTCAATAACAATATCTAATATTAATTTGTATCTATTATCAAAAATCCATTTTCTAAGCAAAATAGCATTTTGAGCAGGTTGTAAAATAAATATATCGCATTTTTTTTGATTATCAAAATTATTTTGCTTATCTATCATTTTACAAATTTCACAGCCCCCAATACCTGCTATAACACAAGCATCTACCTGCGAAATTGGCAATAAACCATTTCCAACAACTGTTTCAATTTTTTTTAATCCCTTTAATTTTATCAGTTTTTCTAGTTTACTTAAACTTTTTTCACTGATATCTGTTGCATAAACCTTGCAAACTTTGTCATATTTTGATAATTTTTCAGCAATATAACCATGATCAGTTGCTATGTCAGCAACCACAACTTTTCCATCAAAATCACTTAGTGCTTGTATTGTCACTTCACAAATTTTATCTATTCTTTTGTAAGTTTTCATTATCTTATATCTCTATTAGAGTCCGATGGAATTGTTCCATCAACATAATCTCTAAGTTTTTTACTTCTTGATGGTTGTCTTAATTTTTTAAGTGCCTTTGCCTCAATTTGACGAATACGCTCTCTTGTAACACTAAATTCCTTACCTACATCTTCCAAAGTTCTTGTATGACCATCTTCAAGACCATATCTAAGGATAATAACCTTTTGTTCTCTTGGAGTTAGTGTTGCCAAAACCTCCATAAGTTGCTCTTTTAACATCATAAGAGAAGCAGAGTCAGCAGGGGAAACGGCATTTTCATCTTGTATAAATGTCCCAAGTGTTGAATCTTCTTCTTCTCCAACAGGAGTATCAAGGGATACAGTGTCTTGTGAGATTTTTTGAATTTCAATAACTTTTTCTACTGGTACACCCATTTTTTTAGAAATTTCTTCAACAGTAGGCTCTCTACCATATTCTTGAAATAAATCACGAGTAACCTTTTTTTGTTTATTAATTGTTTCAAACATATGAACTGGAATTCTAATTGTACGAGCTTGGTCTGCAATAGCTCTAGTTATAGATTGCCTTATCCACCAAGTTGAATAAGTTGAAAATTTAAAACCCTTTGTATAGTCAAATTTCTCAACAGCTTTCATTAACCCAAAATTTCCCTCTTGAATAAGGTCAAGAAATAGCATTCCTCTTCCAACATATTTTTTAGCAATTGAAACTACAAGTCTAAGGTTTGATTCAGATAGTTGCCTTTTAGCATCTTCGTCACCCTCAGACATTCGTTTAGCAAGCTCTACTTCTTGCTCTTGTGTAAGTAGAGGAACTTTTCCAATATCTTTTAAATACATTTTTACTGGGTCATCGACATAAACTTGTGACATGAGTTTTTCCATCTCTTCATCATCATCAACGACCTCAACATCTTCATTGATTTTAATGCCAGAGTCAGAAATCTTTTTTAAAACCTCTTCTATTTCATCGGGATTTAATTTTTCAAATTTTTCTGTCACAATATCCATTGAAATTGATCCTGTTTTTTTACCATATTCAATGATTTTATCAACTTCAAGGTCAATTCTTTCTTTTCTATTCATAGTTCCTCCACACTTTTATTTTTTAATTTTTGAGTTATTTCATGTATTTTTTCAGTGATTTTATTTCTTTTTAAAATATCAATTTCTTTTTCATATTCAGATAGTAATCTGCTTTGTTCTTTTTCTAAGAAATTCTTATAAAGTACCCAAAGACAATCTTTATAATATTTGTTTTCACTGCTTGTATCTTCTGCAGAAACTGCACCAAAATTCACAATATCAGCAACAAATGAATTGTCATCAAATGAATCATAGACTGACTGCAACAATTCTATACCAGATAATGCACTTTTTTTGAGTTCTACAAGGTTATAGAAATCCTTTCTTTTCCCAGAAAAAAGAAATTCAGCATTATTTTTAAAATGTGCATAAGGCTTTGAATGAATTAATGAATAAAGAATATATTTCTCTGCTCTTATAACCTTATCATCTTCAACTTCAATTTCATTTTCTGGCACTGTAACAACCTGTGAAACCGTACTAAGACCTTTAGAAACCTCTTCACTATTATATTTACCATCAATTTTTTTATCTACTTCTCTACGTATAAAATCAATATTTGTAGATGATAGTTCGCTTACCATAGGTATATATAACTCTCTTTCGACTCCATTAGAAATTTGTGATAAAACATCTATTGCTTCATTCAAAAATTTTGCTCTACTATCAACATTTTTAAAATCATACTTAGATTTTAAGTATTTAATTTTAAACTCTATTAGTGGAAGAGAACTCTCAAGACACTTTAAGTATCCTTCTCTTCCGTAAGATTTAATAACATCATCAGGATCAAATTTGTCAGGGAGTTCCACAACAAAAACATCTAATCCATTTTCTCGCAGTATATCAAGTCCCCTAAGAGTTGCATTTTGACCAGCCGAATCCCCATCATAACAAATGTAAACCTTATCAGCAAATCTCTTAATTAATTTTGCTTGATTTTGAGTTAATGCCGTACCCATACTTGCCACTGTCATAGTAAAATCTGCTCTATGAAGAGAGATAGTATCCATATAACCTTCAACAACAATAACATAAGGTATTGGACCTTTTGTTCTCTGTTTTTTTAAGTAATTTATTGCATAAAGTGTATTTCTCTTGTTAAAAAGTTCAGTTTCAGCAGTATTTAAATATTTAGCAAACTCTGGGTGTGATTCAAGAGTCCTTCCTCCAAAAGCAATTACATTTCCGTAAATGTCGATAATAGGAAATATTACTCTATTTGCCAATGGATCATATGTCTTGCCATCTTTTTCTCGTTTTTTTATAACACCAGCAGAAAGCATCTCTTCAATAGTAAAGCCTTTTTGGGTTAAATATTCTGGCAAATCCTGATATCCAATGCTATAACCTAATCCAAATTTATTAATTGTATTTTCTTCAAGCTGTCTTTTTTTCAAATATTCATTTGCAAGTACTGCATTCTCAGTTTTTAAATTATTATGATAATGAATTGCCGTTTCTTTCAATAAACTTAGTAATCTATCCTTTCGCTGTTTTGCTTTTTCAATACTTTCACTACTTTTACCTGAATTCGTTTCAGGAACTTCCATATTTGCCCAGCTTGCAAGTAATCTTACAGCCTCCATAAAGGATAATGATTCTATTTTCATAACAAAAGTTATAACATTACCACCAGTATGACAACCGTAACAATAAAAGAAATTATCAATATCATTTATACATAGAGATGGGGTTTTTTCACCATGAAATGGACATCTACACCAATAATATCTCCCCTTTCGCTCTAAATTTGCATATTTAGATGCAATGGCAACAATATCACTTTTTTGTTTAAGTTCAGTCATAAAATCGTTAAAATAGTCTTTTTCCAAAACAAAAATGCCCCCTGTGAATATTTTTCCCAAAAATGCATACACTATTATAATTCGCGAAAAATAAAAAAATACCTTTTAATAAAAAAAAATTGTGCAAATTTGTTTTTTTTGCACAATTTTTTTATAAAATATTAAATTAAATCAAAATAGTTAGTCATATCAAATATTCTATTAACAAGTTTTACACCACCACTTATAACAACACTTATTAGAATGATTTTATCTTCGTATCTAATGTAGTAGTATCCTTCTGGAACATCTTCTGTTACTGTAACAGAATATGAGTTTCCATTTGAAGTACATTCATAATTATCTTCTAATTCCGTTAGTAAATAATATTTTGAAGACCCACTTTCAAATGTGATAGATGCATCTTGTCCCGTTAATATAACTGAAGATGATTTAAATGCATTATTCCCCAAGGTAACAGTGTGATTTATATACACATAGTTTAAAGATAAACAACTATAAAAAGCATTTTCATAAACTTTTGTAATGTTGCTTGGCACAATATAGAAATTTGAAGCAAAGTTTACTGGAACACTTACAATCGCAAAAATATTATTATTTTCATCTTGCTCATAAATAATGCCATTTTCATCTGAAGTAAATACATCTCCATCTATCACAAATTTTGATATATTTGCATATAGGAATGCACCTTTCTCAATTATTTTAAGTGAATTTGGAAGTATAAGTCCTTCTTCTCCATTTAAATAACTATCAACTAAGTAATATCCAGCACGACCAAAAGCTTGTTCACCAATCTTGTTCAAAACGGAGCAATTCTCTAAATTGATTTGAGATAAGTATCTGCAATTGTAGAAAGCCCTACTAGAAATTGTGTTTAACTGTGAACCATTTTCAAAAATCACTGTTTCTAGATTTGTACAATCAGAGAAAGCTTGTTCCCCAATAAATGTAACTGAATTTGGAATGTGAACTGAAATAATGAAAGTATTTCCATATGCTGCTTGTTTTGAAATAGAAGTAATACCACTATCAATTCTTATTTCTGTCAAATCCTCACTAGCAGGGATATAAACTATTGTTGTGCCAATTACCAATATATCGTTTAATTGTTCATACCAATACGTACCAACAAAAGCATTAATATTAAATTCATCTATGATAAGATTGTCTGAGAATTGAATATTACTAAGAAGAGGACAATCTTTAAATGCATTTTCATTTACAATTTCAATGTAATTACCCATTCTAAAAGTTGTTAAACTTGGTAAAGAATTAAAATAGTTACTTGAAATAGAAGTTACCTTTGAACCACCAATTGTTATAGTTTCAATATTATCTAGTCCAAATATTGTTCTGAAATTTGAATTAGTATCGAAAAGATTGTTTAATTCAATACTTTTTAAATTTTCACAACCTAAGAAAATATAATATCCAACAGAAGTTATAACATTTGGCATTATTACACTTTCAAGACCAGTACAATTATTAAATACATAACTATTCAAGCTTGAACCTTCTGAAAGTGAAGAAAGAAAATCAATTGAAGTTAAGCTTGTACAACCATCAAAACAATAATTTCTAATTTGCATAACTCTATTAGGTAAAGTAATAGATGTTAATTTAACACAACCTGAAAATGCATAATTAGGAATTAATGTAAACGATGAACTTGAATCTGATAAATTAACATTTTCAAGACCTTTGCAGTTAATAAACGCATATGAATCAATAGAAATTAAATTCTGACTTGATATAAATTCTTTAATATTTGAATCTGAAAATGCACTTTCACCAATTTTTGAAACATAAGTAAAATCAAAATTTTCAATAGCACTATTTCTAAATGCAAGAATTCCAATTTCTATTGTACTATTACGAGGAAGAAAATTAATGTTTGTTACTATGTAATCATTATCAAAACTTCCATCACCAATGCTCGAAATAAGGTAATCTTTATCATTATACTTATAATATTCAGGAATATAGATTGTACTAGAACTTCCAGAATAACTTATAATTGATGCGGTATTATTCTCTTCATCTATATTAAACATTAAACCATCTGTAAAATAATATTTTAAAAGATTTTCAGTATCCCAGTCAGCAAATATTGTGAGATCTCTTGAAGTTTCAACATAATAAACATTCTCTTCTAGGTCAATTCTTTGATTATCTATGCTAAAATAATAATATCCCTTAAAATAATATCTTAAATTTAAGTTATTAAAATTCTGTAAGTCTTGTCTTGTTCCAACAGACAATGTAAGCGTTGTATTTGAATAAAGAGTATTTAATTGTTCAGGTAAGTTATAATTAATCGTTATATCTGCTGTTGATTTTGTAATTTCCTTTTCTCTCCAACAGGCATAGATTTCCAAATTTCCATAACTCCCCTTAACGATTTCAGTAATTGGAAGTGTAAATTTCTCATCTAAATACCAACCAAGAAAATCAAAATTATCTTTGTTTGGATTAGAAAGAGTAATTGTTTCACTTTCAATAGTATATTCACTTGGATTAAGTTTACTATTTAAACCTTCATCAAGATGATATGTTATACTATAAACTACAAGTTCCCACTTTGCAGTTAAAGTTATATTATCTGTAACAGCACTACTATTAAAATCCCACTCATCGTTGTTTAAATACCAACCAACAAATTTATAACCAGTCTTTATTGGATTTGTGGGTTTTTGAATTTTAGAGGCAAATGGTATATCTTTAATTGGTGCAATCACACTTCCACCTAATGTGTCAAATATTACAGTATAGGTTAGTGTTTCTGCTGTTAATCTCCAAAATGCCGTTAATTCTATATCATCATCAATATTAAATAATGTATTTTCATCATAAAGTGAATTATTTCTCCACCAACCTGCAAAGGTATAATCATCTTTTTCTGGATTTGGAAGAGTACCTATTGGTTCATTAAAAGTAACAATAATACTTTCTATTTCATTATTTCTGTCAGCCCCATCATAATTAAAAGTAATTGTATGCGTTTTAGCTATCCATTTTGCATAAAAAGTTTGAACTCCACTTGAACCAATTGCTATATCAGATTTACTACTAGAAAACTCTGCATCTGCATACCAACCATCAAAATTATAACCATACCTCGTTGGGTTTGATAAATTTACGCTACTTTCAATTGTGTAAGTATTAGGATTTTCAGCATTGTTAGTTCCACCATTTAAGACATAAATAATATCGTAATTTATGCATTCCCACTTTGCATAAAGTGTTAAAGAAGTTGTTGTACCTTTTTCAATTTTAGTAATTTGATTTTTATATTCTTCATCAGTAAACCAACCTTTAAAATTATATCCAAATTTAGTAGGTTCAAGCAATGTTATTGTTGGACTTTCTAATGTAAAAGTTAATGGATTGGCTTCGTTATTTAAACCACCATTAAGCTTATAATTAATTGTATATGTTATATCTTTCCACTTTGCATAAAGAGTTTTTTTACCTGAAGAACCTTTTGTTATTACACTAACTTTTGAAATGAAACTTGAATCAAGATACCAACCATCAAATTCATAATCTTTGTATTTTGGTTCAAGCAATACAATATCCTCACTTTCAAAAGTATAATTTGATGGGTTACCAGGATTATTTGTACCACCATTAAGAATATAAATTAAATCATAGCTTTTAGGACTCCACTTTGCATATAAAGTCTTATCTCCCGAACTTCCTTTTTCAATTTGAAATACTTGATTTGAATAATTTTCATCAGAATACCAACCTAAAAAATCATAATGAGATTTTTGTGGCGTTAAAAGAGAAAATGTCTCTGACGTGTTTGTATAACTAGTTGGATTACTTTTATTATTCTCACCACCATTCAAAACATATGTAATACTATAAGTTTGAACACTATTTTCTGGTGGATTATTTTTTTTACAACTTGAAAAAATAAATAAACAAGGTATGATTAATAAAAGCATCAAAATTTTCTTAGAATTTTTAAGCATAATACCTTTCCTCCCTCAACATAAATCAAATCTATTTTGTGAAATTTACACTAATATAATTATAATTTTTTTTATATTTTATTGTCAAACAAAAAGATTATTAAAAAAGATAAAAATCATTCTTGTAAAAATGATTTTTATTTAAATGATATTATATTTAATTTTAATTATATTAAATTTTAGTATTTATTTTATTTTGTTATTTTATAAAGTTTTTTTTATAAAATTAGTCGGAATAAATTGAAATTTAACTAAGTTGCAGTTTAAAATGCAGTTTTTTATAAATACATTTGACTATCTTTATTTACAAAACAAATCACAAATTAGATTTTTAAGACTAACGAAATTTTATTATAGATTTTATTTTTTTAATAGATTAAAATAAAAAACTCCTAAGCAAAATACTTAGAAGTTTTTAAATTATAAATCTCAATCACATAATTCAATCAAAGACTAAAGTTAAATTATGCTCTTGGATATTTAATATTTGCTTGAGCTGCAGCAAGTCTAGCAATAGGAACTCTAAATGGTGAGCAAGATACATAAGTAAGTCCAACTTTATGACAGAACTCAACAGTAGAAGGATCACCACCATGTTCACCACAAATACCAAGTGTGATATCAGGACGTGTTGATTTACCCAAATCAACTGCCATTTTAACAAGTTTACCAACACCAACTTGGTCAAGTTTTGCAAATGGGTCAAATTCATAAATTTTCTTTTGATAATATTCACCTAAGAATTTACCAGCATCGTCTCTTGAGAAACCAAATGTCATTTGTGTTAAGTCATTTGTACCAAATGAGAAGAATTCAGCTTCTTTTGCAATTTCATCAGCAGTAAGAGCTGCTCTTGGAATTTCAATCATAGTACCAACTTGATATGGAGCTTGCTCTTTTGTTAAGCCATTTTCAGCCAAAACTGTTTCAGCAGTCTTAACAACAATATCTTTAACATATTTAAGCTCTTTAACTTCACCAACAAGTGGAATCATAATTTCAGCAACGATATGCCATTCTGGGTGTTTTTTACCAACATTAATAGCAGCTTGCATAACGGCTCTTGTTTGCATTTCAGCAATTTCAGGATATGTAACTGTAAGACGGCAACCTCTATGACCCATCATAGGGTTAAATTCTTTAAGAGATTCAATTAATGCTTTAATTTGTTCAACAGTTTTGCCTTGAGAATCTGCTAAAAGCTTAATATCTTCTTCTGATGTAGGAACAAATTCATGTAGAGGTGGATCAAGAAATCTTATAGTAACATCTTTACCTTCCATAGCTTCATAAAGACCTTCAAAGTCAGATTGTTGCATTGGAAGAAGTTTAGCAAGAGCAGCCTTTCTCTGTTCAACAGTATCTGAACAAATCATTTCACGGATTGCAGGAATCCTGTCCTCTTTAAAGAACATATGTTCAGTTCTACAAAGTCCAATGCCTTGTGCACCAAATGAAGCAGCTTGCTTAGCATCTTTTGGAGTATCTGCATTTGTTCTTACCTGTAATGCTTTATATTTATCTGCCCAAGCCATAATTCTGCCAAAGTAGCCAGAATTAATATCAGCAGGAATAGTCTTAATCTCTTCTGCGTAAATTTTACCAGTAGAACCATCAAGACTCATGTAATCACCTTCATGGAATGTAACACCATTGATGGTAATAACTTTCTTTTCTTCATCAATAGATACTTCGTTAGAGTCACCACAACCAGATACACAGCAAGCACCCATACCACGAGCAACAACTGCTGCGTGAGAAGTCATACCACCACGAACGGTTAAGATACCTTGTGAATATTGCATACCAACAATGTCTTCTGGAGAAGTTTCAAGACGAACAAGAATAACTTTCTTTTCACCTTTATTTTTAACCCAATCAACAACATCTTCAGCTGTAAATACAACTTTACCTGTTCCAGCACCTGGAGAGGCGTTAAGACCAGTAGCAATTTCTTTTGCTTGTTTTAAAGCTGTAGGGTCAAATTGTGGGTGTAATAATTGATCAAGTGATTTAGGATCAATCATACAAACAGCTTCTTTTTCATCAATCATACCTTCATCAACAAGGTCACAAGCGATTCTAAGAGCAGCAGTAGCAGTTCTTTTACCATTTCTTGTTTGAAGCATATAGAGTTTACCTTCTTGAACGGTAAATTCCATATCTTGCATGTCATGGAAGTGATTTTCAAGCTTTTTAGCAGTTTCAAGTAATTGATTATAAACAGCAGGGTTATGTTCTTTAAGTGAAGTTTCAACTTTTTCAGGAGTACGAACACCGGCAACAACGTCTTCACCTTGTGCGTTCATAAGGTATTCACCCATAAGTCCAGGTTCACCAGTAGCAGGGTTACGAGAGAAAGCAACACCAGTACCAGAAGTTTCACCCATATTACCAAATACCATAGTTTGTACATTTACAGCAGTTCCCCAAGAATAAGGAATATCATTCATTTGTCTGTAAACATTTGCTCTAGGATTATCCCAAGATCTAAATACAGCTTTAACTGCACCCATAAGTTGTTCTTTTGCATCTTGTGGGAAATCTTTTCCAAGAGCATTTTTGTATGTTGCTTTAAAATCAGCAACAAGTTCTTTAAGGTCATCTACGGTAAGGTCAACATCAAGTTTAACACCTCTCTTTTCCTTTAAAGCGTCAATTTTAGACTCAAATTCCTTTTTAGAAACTTCCATTACGACATCAGAATACATTTGAATGAATCTTCTGTAAGAGTCGTATGCAAATCTAGGATTATTGGTCTTTTTAGCAAATCCTTCAACGGCAACATCGTTCAAACCAAGGTTTAAAATGGTATCCATCATACCAGGCATAGAAGCTCTTGCACCTGATCTAACAGAAACGAGTAATGGATCATTTGGATCGCCAAACTTTTTACCATTTTCTTCTTCAAGCCAAGCAATGTGTGCATTGATTTGTTCTTGAATTTCTTCGTTAATTTCTCTGCCGTCTTCATAGTACTGTGTACAAGCTTCGGTAGAGATGGTGAAACCATTAGGAACTGGGAAACCAAGTCTAGCCATTTCAGCAAGGTTAGCACCCTTACCACCTAGAAGTTCACGCATGTCTTTGTTGCCTTCGGCAAACTTATAAACATATTTATGCATAAAAAAATCTCCTTGTAAATAATACTAGTAGTTTCAACTACCAGCCACTTATGATTATACCAAAGCAAAAAGTTTAATGCAATTAATTTTTGACATTTTTTTATATCTTGTGAATTTTTTTAGAAAACTTAGCAAAATATACGAATAAAAAATAAATTTATAGAGCAAAGGAAATTGAAACTAGTGTTATTTTCAAAGAGAGTTAGGACTCAAAAGTCCTAATTCTTTTTTATTTGCCTTTATGCCGTGAAAGGTTCTTGACATGAGTAGAAATGGTATAGGCTTGTTGCCAAGGGCAAGAAAAGATAATTGCCTGCAATTTCTTTCCCTTGCCCGTATGCCCTAGAATAACCATTTCGTGGAGGCTCGTGTCAAGAACACCATGGAATAAATTAGGCAAATAAAATTAAGAGTATAAAATCAAATTTGTTGTTTGAAATTATACTCTTTTTTCTATTCTAAATAATTAAGTAAATATCATAAGTTTTAGTTCTTGTTTTTGTTTTACCACCTTTAAATTGTCTTTGAGTTGTAAGAGTTTCAGTAAATACTTGTTTGATTGTCCTTTCATTACTTTGGTTAGAAGAATTAAGAATAATTTCAATCTTATTGCTATACACATTTACTCTTTGTATTAGTTGTTGTATAGCACAATTAGGACATTCTTTCATAATATATCTAAAATGCTCTTTAATATCTTCTTTAGATAATTCAAAAGTTTGTTTAGATTCTTCAATTATCAATTTTTCAGTTAAAGTTTGTTTTTGTTGTTCTAATTCTTCAAGTCGCTGTTTTGTAGTAGTTGTAAATATTCCTTTTTCTATTGCAGACAATAAATTAGAAATAGAAGTATTTGTTTTTTGTAAATCTCTTTTTAATGAGTTTAGCAAATTATTACTACAAAGTTGTTGTTTTTGAACTTCATATATTTTATTAGTTATTTCTTCAAGATTTTTAGGTGTATTGAATTGGTCTATTAAGAATCTATCAATTACATTTTCTATAAAGTTTTTGTCTATATTTCCAGTTGAACAATTTCTCTTTTTTGTTGTTAAACATTTGTAATATCTTAATGGACTACCATCATAATTTTTTGCAGATACTGGATACATTTTTCTATTACAACAACCACAATATATTTTATCTTTTAGTTTGAATATATCGTGATTAGGTTTTCTACAACCATATTTAGTTTTATCTAATCTTGTTTTTACTTTTTCGAATAATTCTTTAGAAATGATTGGTGGGTATATGTTATTGTATTGCTTACCATTTATTTCATATTCGCCAGTATATGTTTTTCTTTGTAAGAAATCTCTTATTGTATCAGGTATAAAAGGTCTGCCATTATTAGTTATATTTTCTTGAGCAAACATTCGTGATATTTGTAATATAGTATAACCATTAGAATAATCTTCATAGATTCTATTTAATATCAATGCTTGTTCTTCATTGATTATTAGTTTTTTATTTTCCTTGATATAGCCATAAGGCACTGAACCTATACAATGTCCTTTCATTCTTGATTCGTGTAGTCCACGACTAACTTTTTGTGCTAATTCTTCGCTATAATATTGGTTCATTCCTTCAAGTAAAGATTCTAATAATATTCCTTCTGGTGTTTCAGGAATATTTTCCATTACTGATAATAATTTAACACCATTATCTTTTAAGTGTTTTCTATGAATTGCAGATTCAAATTTGTTTCTTGCGAACCTGTCTAATTTGTAAACTAATACATAGTCCCATTTTTTGTTGTTGCTATCTTTTAGCATTTGTTGGAAAGAATCACGATTGTCAGTTGTTCCACTAATTGCTCGGTCAATGTATGAATCAACAATGATTATGTCATTCTTTTTAGCGAAATCTTGACAAACATGGACTTGTCCTTCAATAGATTGTTCGGTTTGATTATTGCTTGAATATCTAGCATATATTACAGCTGTTTTCATTTTATTTTCTCCTTTTATATTTATTTTTTTTATTTGTCTTTCGGACAAAAGCGAAAAGAAACGAAAAGGGTTAAAAATATTTAATTTTTAAAATTGCTATTTTTTAGTCAAGGTTTGAGAATCAATGCACTTTAACCTTGACTAAAAAGAGTTTTCGTTTAGACTTCGCTTACGAAAGACAATCAATAACCCTTTGGCAATTTGTTTATTAGTTCCTTATCTTTGCTTACTTGACCTAAAACTTCGCCAGTTTCAAAGTCCAAGCATTTGAAATCATCAAACAAAAGTATTTTTCTATCTTCTTGACCAATAGTGCAAACAACATCTTCTTCTATAATGTCAGTTATGAAATATGTTTGTAAGTGTCTTGAATAAATGACTTTTTCACCAGTTTTGTTAATGTATTTGGTTATATAACTTACTGCATCTTGAATACTATTTTCATCTAGTGGTCTAAAATCATTTCTTCCAAATCTTTCTAAAAAGAAGGTATTTTGTAATGCTATTTGCATTTGGTGTGTTTTAGTAGAATAATCTTTTGTTTCAATAATTTCGCCAACCATTTGTGGTATTAAAAATATTCCGTGAAAATGTAATCGTTTAAGGTCTGGGCTTCGTTCAAAAACTCCTACATATTTCCAGTTCTTCCTATGTGCTAAATGATTTAAGCAATTTAATAATTTCTTTCTAAATTTTTCTTCGGTTAATTTGTTAGAGTCATAAGTAAAAGTGCAAAAGTGAGTCCATTGTTGTAATCTGATTTTTCTAATCAATCTTGTATATCTAACAATTCTATTTCTTCTTTCTTTATCTAATGTTTTGTTTACTAGTTCCGTAGATTTTTCAATATCTTTAATTTCTTTGTCTATTTCTTCAATAGTGTTTTCTAATTTTTCTTTTTTAGTTCCTTTGCTTTCTTTGTAAATTTCCTTTACTTTTTCTTCTCTTGTGTCTTTTTCTTTTGGTTTGTTTTTTCTTTTCTTATGTGGTTGTGTTGTGTGAGGTATGCCAATGTAATGACTACCATCAAAATATACTTTAGTTTTTGGGTAGTCCATTTTGCACCTCTCTTTTTTTGTGGGCTAATATCTGATTCAACATAGCCACAAAAAATTCATTGTCTAATAGTGTAATGTCTATTAAATTTGTTGTTTCAGTTTTCATTTTTTTAACTCCTTTTTTTAGATTTTTGGAGTCAAAAAAGACATA
Organism: uncultured Clostridia bacterium; assembly: GCA_944382715.1. Taxonomy (GTDB): domain Bacteria; phylum Bacillota; class Clostridia; order Christensenellales; family UBA1242; genus RGIG1681. Next base: position 52,589 of record CALWNC010000007.1, on the reverse strand, counting down.
GAAAAAGTTTTTAGTTTTTTCTATGCCTAAAATGCTAACTCTGCCTTGTTTTACCCCAAGGAAGGTTTTGGGCTTTTTTATTCGCCACTATCTTAACTCATTACTCGTCTTGTCAATTTAGGTTTCTAATTCGACTCAGTGTAAGGGCTTACAACTTTTCAAATATTGTCTGCCTGCTTAACAATATTTTAGTTCTTGCAAATCTTACAAAATAATTATACAAATTTTATTTTGTCATTACCATAAACAAACCCATACTTTACCTATACTTTACCCATACAAAACATAAACTCACATAAACTAAAATACGGATTTTGTAAGCCAACTACACAAAAAGCATATTTTAATTTTTTTAAAATGTGTATGTATTGCATAATTAAAGAGTGGTAAAAAACTAGTCTAGTTTTTGTATTACTTTGTATATAGTGGTTTGCATTTTTGTAAAGCCCTCTATATATATAAGCCACGAAAATTGCAAAAATTAACCCCCTAAGTGCCAACTTTTTTGAAATTTGCTTAAATTTTGTGAAAATTGCACATAAATTGAAGCCCTTACACCTAATAGGCACGAAAAATGCAAAAACGGACTTCCAATGTCAAAAATTTTTATATTTTGCTAAAAATTGTATGGTAATACAATATGGAAAACGGGACAAAAGAAAAATGGGGTGTCGCTGAAAGCCTGCGAGCGAACCCCATTTTTGTTCCGTTTTCCTTTGTTGCATTTGGTTTAGTTTTATTGGTAGGCGTGTGCTTGTCTGTTCGAGCGAAGCGAGAACACTTGTATATGACAAGCACACGCCTAACTGCCATTTCGTTTTTTACATTTCATCATTTTCCATAGTACCAGTATCAACATTGATAATTGAATTGGCAATTCTTTTTTCTTTACTAATTGGGGTTTCGTAATACCTTTCAGTGATTCCCCATACTAATTTTTTTATATCTTCTTCATCTTTAATTATAAAAGAATTATTTTCATGTTCAAGTCCAGAGTTTTGTTTTGTGTATTCTAAAATTTCTAATTTTTCTTCATTTGAAAATCTACTCAGTATTGTCATTGCCATTGCTATTTTTTTTCTACTAGCTTTACCGATTTTTGCAACTTCTAAACTAGCTGGAACAGATATAAAATCATTGTTTAAAAACTCAGCAGTTTCTTCTTCAGTCGCTTCTTTATATAAAATATCTATTCCTTTAAATATTGTTGATATTGTTTCAAGTTTTTGGAAATATAAAGTGTCATCATCTTTTTTATAAATAGCATCTGGGTAAGAATTTATAACTACACTTGCATTATTTTCATCATAACTAAAGTTTTGCCCAAAACTAAATAATAATCTTTTCTTAAATAATAATTGTGATGGTCTAATTTTTTGGAAATAAAAATAATTTTCATCTTGATAAGAACATAAATAATCTATTTTAGTAAATTCATTCCTATCTAATGTCGAAAAATCAACTGAATCAAATCTATCTTGTTTTAATAACTCTATACAAAATTCTTGTTGTGAAAATTCAGCAATAGAATACCATTGACCTTCTTCTAAAAGGGTATTTGGATTATATTCAACTGCTTGAATATTGTTAGGAAAAGAATAACAATTTTTATTATCAATTATTCTTTTAAATCCTTCATTAATACTTTGTTTTCTATTTTTAACTTTTGCTAGTAGTTGATTCATTTTTTGTTCTCCTTAGTTCAATAAAAGTAGTCTCATTAATTCTTTTTAATTTTTCAAATTCTTCCTGATTCGCATTTCTAATTTTTCTTCTTGTAATAACAAATAATTTTGTGCCTTTAGATGACTTAATATGATAAAATTTATAACCAAATAATAAGTATATTGGATTAAAATACTCTGTTTGTGATAATTGGGTAAATATAAATATAATAAAATACACAATTAGTAATTGAGTAATATTTTCCAAACTCAAACCAACAAAGAAATATCCTAGATAAGTTGGTATAAAAGAGCTGTTCGCATATTCAACTTCATTACATGATCCCATATTATCATTTCCAAAAAAATTAGCCAACAATAAAGCAATAAATGACATTAAAACTGGAATTGCAAGTAAAATTAGGCTAAATACCCAACTAGGCATATCCCATAAAGTCCATTCATGTTTTACTCCAAATAAAACTATTACCCATGATGTTGAATTAAAAGTTAGCAATACTTTATATAAAAAATTTAACATTTTTCTCCTTTGTCTACTTTTTAAATATAAACACATACTCATGTGCTAAAAGTAAAAAGTTATATTTTTGACTATTTGTTTTCCAAAAACCAGTTGCTTTGCAATTATGTTGTTCTTTAATTATTATTTCTTTTTGTTTAAAACCTGCATTTATGAATCTTTGCATAACCTCAAACCCCAGTGGCTGAACCATACCATTTTTACGAGTATCTCCCATAACAATAGCACAAAATTTGTCTTTCTTTAAAACTCTATAGCATTCACTTGCTACTTTTTCAATTTGTAAAAGAAAATCTTTATATTTTAATTGTGATAAATCTCCATCAATACCTTCGCTATATTTAATAATATCAGCATAAGGTGGGTGTGTGCATATTAAATCAATGCTTTCATTTTCTAAATCAAGAAAACAAGCATTTCCTAATTTAATATCAATATCAACTTCATTGCCACAATTAAAGTTGAGTTTATTTTTTGTTATTTCAACTGCATTAGGGTTTATATCAATCCCAATACCATTACGATTATTTAATTTACATTCTATAAGAGTAGTACCACCACCAACAAACTGGTCTAATACAACATCTTTTTCTTTTGAATATCTTAATATAATGTTTTTTGCTATATATGGCGAAAAATTACCACGATATTTAGCATCGTGAGTTGCCCATTTACCACGATTTGGAAAACTCCAAACAGTATTTGTTTCTAACTCAAATTTTTCTTCTGCCATTTATTTTAAAATTTCCTTTAATTTACCTTGTTCGAGTTCTTTGATGTTGTAAATATTCTCCATAACATCAAAAGTTTCTTCTAAATTATTTTTTGCTCCTTGCCAACCTAAACCATCAGTAATCCAGACAAAAGCAAATCCTTTAATATTTTTAGATTCTTCAGCTAGCATTTTATAACTTCTAGCAGTTTCATTTAATTTAGAACCATTGATTGAATAAAAATTTGTTTCAAAAGCATAAATACAATTATTAGTTTTAACTACATAATCAAATCTTTTGGCAACCTTACCTAGATTTGAAAGAGTTGATAAATCAATATTCCACTTTTGTTCAATATCTTTTAAATACATTTCTTTAAAGTAGTTTTTGTCTTTTATAAAACCTGCTTGCTCTATAAAACCTTGTAATACATCCTCCATAAGATGACCACCACGATTTTTTCTTCCATTTGAGCCAAGTCCTACTTCAACACCAGTTGCATAATCAACCAAGTTATTTACTAAATGATTCGAAATCAAGTCAAACAAACCAGTTTTTCTCATAAATCTTTTTAATAATTCAATATCATCAATATTAGTAAAGTTATATTTTAGTTTTTCGCCATCGTCTATTACTTTAATTTCTTTTTCTCTTACAGCAATAAGTAGAGGTAAACATTTTCTTATTTCTGGGTATTTTTTAAATAAAGAATCAAAATCAGATTCAATATTTTTAGAACCAATCAATGAGTTCATAATATTTAACTCAACCTTGATTTTATCAATATTTTTATAAACAATGCTAAAGTCTGTGTAATATTCATAAGTTGCTATACTGTCAGTAAAATTTGCAAACCATTCATTAAAATTTCTTTTCATTTTATTTTCTCCTATTATAAGTTATAGTCTTTTGGACATTTTCCATCTTTTGTTTTCCACATAGCATTTCCACTCAAGCTAGAACCACCAACAAAACCAGCTGAAGCTGATGGACTACTAAACAAAATATCTTCAGTTGTAATACTTTCATTGTTAATTTTGCTTTTATTTTGTTCTCTTGCTTTAATTGTAAAACCATGTGCACTTTTATTAATTACTGGATTTATTTCGCTACCTTTTAATAGAACAAAACCCTCGTTGGTAAATACACCGTAAGCCTTATATTTACCTTGAAAACTGAATAACGGCATATTTTCAATATTCTTTGAATTTTTTGTTATTGTTTGTTTTACTAGAGGCTCAAAAACTTTGTAGCCAAGAATACTAATCATAACACAAGCATCATCAATAAAATCTTGTAATTCGCTTTCTTTTTCTTCTGTTATATTACCTTGATTTGGTTCGTTGCCATTTTGCACATCATACCTGCAAGCATCTTTAGCAAGTTTTGTAAATTTGTTTTCTAAATAACTTATTTCTGTTGGACCAAAAGAATCGTTTTGAGTAGTAAAAGCAATTATTTCATTCCAATCTGACCAATAATTTTCTTTTTCATTTTTTATATGTTCATTAAGTCTGCAATATAATCCTTTGCCATTTTTTCTTATACCAGCTTGTCCAACATAAATTGTTTTATTTCCTGTTTCTGCATTTTCGCCGATTAGGAAATAAATACCAGTTTGCTTTAAATGTTTAACAATATCTCCATTTCCTTCTTTGCAATTTTCTAACATTAATCTTGGTATTTTATAAATCACACTGAGTCTATTTTTCATTGTACATTTGATTCTACTTGACGGTTCGCCATCAATCATAAACATTGATATTTCTTTTGCTTTGTTACTCATTATTTTCTCCTTTTGTAGTTCATTACAACAATTTCAGTTATATCTCCACGCTTGCTTGCTTGACAATTTATCATTCTTTTCGCAAAAACTCTTTCTATTTCAAAACCATTATAAATATCATCAAAGAAATTATCTTCTTCATTTGTATTTTTAGGGTCAGAGTTTGAGAGCATTAACATGCAATTTTTATTATCTAAAGCTTTATAATTGCAAGCAAGATTGATTTGGTCATTATCATCAAAACCAGATTTATCATAACTTACAAATGAATTATTTTCTATAAGTGGTCTATATGGTGGGTCAAAATATACAAATGTTTTATTGTCTGCATTTTCTAAAACTTGCTCATAACTGCCAAAACTTATTTCAACTTTTTGTAATAGGTTAGAACACAATCTTAAATTTTCTTTGTCACAAATTAAAGGGTTCTTATATTTACCATGTGGCACATTAAACTTTCCATCTTTATTAACTCTATAAAGTCCATTAAAACAAGTTTTGTTTAAGAATATGAAATCTGTACACTTTTCTAAGTCATAATGTCCGTTTAAGTGAATTTCATTGTATCTATCTCTAACTTTGTAAAAGTAATTAGTTCTATCTTCGCTTGTTAAATATTCTTTTTCTAAAGCATTTAATTGATTTATTACTTCTTCAACATCTGCTTTAATACAACGATAGCAGTTAATAAGTTCTTTGTTGATGTCGTTTATATATGCTTTCTTAATTTTGTAGTTTTGTAAAACATTAAAAAGAACAGCACCACCACCAACAAATGGCTCAATATATGTTTCAATTTGTCCTTCAATTAGTTCTTGTGGATATAGTTCTTCAAACTTATTTAGAAGTTGACCTTTGCCACCAGCCCATTTTAAGAAAGGTTTTGCAATTCCTTTACACATTTTGATTCTCCTTAATAATTTCCATAATTTCAGAAATATCGCAATTAAGCACTTTACATATTCTTAAAAGCACATCTAAACTAACTTGTTCATTTTTTCCAAGTTTAGCAAGAGTAGAAGTTCCAATATCTGCTTTCATTCGCAAATCAGTTTTTGTCATGTTTTTATCAATTAGTTGTTTCCATAATTTGTTATATGAAATACTCATTTTTGACACCTCAAATTTTAATTACTATAATAATATAACTAAAAAATCTTAAAAATGCAACAAAATATTCGCATTTTGAAACATTTTGTCCTATTTTTAATATATTTTAGGTAAAATAAAAAGACACCTTATCAAATTTAATGATAAAGTGTCTAATTATTACACTAGTTTCAAACCAGTTAGACCTAGGATAAATTTTTATTTAAATTTTATGTATTTATGTAATCATAGCGGAAAACATTTTTGCCTTTATATTTTCTACAAATGCCAATAAATTCTGATAGGTTTATAAGGAGGATATATAAATTCATCTAATTCTTCTTTTATTAATTTATACTTCTCTTCTTTATTACTAATTTCATTACTTACCAAAATGAGTTCTTCATTTAAAATTTCTAATTTTTTATTATTTGCCATACTATCTAACCCATTTATATGTATTTATAACTACGTATTATATAAAATATTTAAAAAAGTCAAGAAAATTATGTAGGTATAACTATATAAAAGAATTTCTTATATTTATTAATATTTAGGTAGATAAAAATACATAATTTAAGTATGAGGAAAAAATGAGTATTTGCAAAGCAGTTGCCTTAAGAATAAGCAAATTATTGTTAGAAAAGAAAATGACATTGTATAGGTTAGAAAAAAATTCAGGAATCTTACATGGAACTATGATGTGTATTATGAATGAAAGAAATAAAAATGTAACTCTCAAAACAATAATATTAATAGCACAAGGATTTAATATATCACTACTCGAGTTTTTAGATGATGAATTATTTACAAATGGGTATTTAGAACTTGATTAAAACCATAAAGATACCAAAATTGCACTATGATAACAATTAGCAAAAGAAAGCATATTATTATGAATTTGAATAGAATATTTGCATTAAGACTAAGTAAAATTTTAAATTAAAAGAAAATTTCAAAATATAGATTTGAAAAAGATTCAGGACTATCACATTCTGCTTTAAGATATATCTTTAATGAAACCAATAATGATGTTAAATTTTCAACTATTGTAAAAATTTGCTTTGCACTAAATATGAGTTTATCAGAATTTTCTATGATGAGATCTTCAATATTGATAAACTAAATTTTGATTAAAAATGAGATTGGCTACACTTTGCTTGCAATGACACTAAGTAGAAAGGATTTAATTTTACTTGTATTGTAGATTTTAATCAAAAATAACATTAAACAATAATAAAATTATATCAATTAAGTTAAACGCATCAATTACTATCATTGAGAAGAATTCATTATTGGGGTGTGGCAAATCTTAATCATAAAATAAAAATAGCAGTATGTTAAAATTTTCAAAGTGCTGTCTTTTTATTTTATAAAAATGATTTTAGTGTATCAATATCACTATCAAAGAGCACACGAAAATCTTTAGTTAATAGATTAATAATAGAAACAATGTTTTCCCTTGATAAAAATTTTAGTGATGAGAGCCTATTAAGAGGAGTCATATCAATATTTTTAAGTATTGCGTATTCACCTTCCGAAAGCTCTAAAAAAAGATTGTTATTACTTTGACAATTTGAACATATCATTCCGTTAAATTCATAAGAGAAAGCACGAACATTAGATAATGGTCTGCCACAACAGGCACATTTAGAAACCTGTACTAAATAACCCAAAATTTTTAATGCTTCAAGCATAAACTTAATAAATACACACATTGGGTTAAAATTTTCATAACAAACATATTTTAGTGAATTTAAAAGTAGTAAAAAGAGTTCTGGTTGCAAGTCACCTTCTCTAATAGTTTTTAAACAGATTTCATTACAAGCTAACATAAAAATATAATTATCAAAATCAGCAGTAATGCCAAAAAATTGGTCAATACTAGTGGCATTTATGCAGGTATAAAAATTTCCACTTTTAATTAATAGAAACTCAACAAATGCAAATGGTTGCACGGCAAAAGTAAGTTTTGCCGTATTTTTTTTTACTCCCCTAACCCTAGCATTAATTAAACCTAACTCAGTAGAAAAAATAGTGACAATTTTATCACTATCTTTATAATCAATACTTTTTAAAACAATACCTTTAACTTTAATTTCTTCCATACTCGTAATTAAATAAACTCTTACATGAAAAAGCCACTAAATATAAAAAATTAATTACACAATAAAATATTTAAACAAACAAATTTTATAACAAACTATGTAAAATTTCTTTACAAGAAGCAAACCTGAAATATCAAAAAATCTACATTTCTCTTTCATAACCTTGTTCTTGATCATGTAAAGCTTGTTTTTCTTTTTCTCTTCTAAGATTTTCAAATCCCACTCTCATGTTGTGGTATCTTGGATCTCCTGTAAGCTCAAATAATTTCTGACTAATTTCTTCACCTTTTCTATAATTATTGTTATTCATAAATATCACTCCTTACAAATAAATATTTAACAAAAAACAAAATATTATTCATAAATTGTAATTTTTTTTCATATATATAATAAGATGTTTTTTCTTATGTAAAAAACTAAATATCTTTTTTGGAAAATCCCAAATCACTTAAAACAGATGAATCGTCTTTCCAATCCTTTTTTACTTTAACAAATAAATCTAGCATAACTTTCTGACCAGTAAGTTTTTCAATATCTTTTCTTGCAGAAATCCCTATTTGCTTAAGCATGGCTCCGTTTGCTCCTATAATTATAGATTTGTGTCTAGCATTTTCAGTAACAATATCGGCATCAATCTTAATAACATCACCTGATTCATCAAATCCACGAATCTCAATAGCAAGACCATGAGGTATTTCTTCTTGGAGATATAAAAGAGCTTTTTCACGAATAATTTCTTGACACATAAATCTAACTGATTTATCTGTATATTGATCGGTAGGATAAAAAGGTTCCCCCTCTGGCAAACACTCAACCAAATCATTTTCAAGTTCATCAATGTTAATTCTTCTATATGCTGAAGTTGTAATAAACTTTTTAATAAATTTATATTCATTAAGTTTAGCTAGAATAGGATACATTTTTTCGTAGTTAGTTAGTTCAATTTTGTTGACTACAATAAATATTGGACAATTTACATTTGCAAATTTTTCAATAATTTTATAATCTTCTTGTCCAATTCTAAGTGCATCAAGCACAATAACAATGGCATCAACATCGGCAGTTGACTTTTCTGTAACGGCAGACATATATTCGCCAAGTTTCGTTTTAGTGTGCTGAACACCCGGGGTATCAACGAAGACAATTTGATAATCTAAAGCATTCTTAATGCCAAAAATTCGGTTTCTAGTGGTTTGTGCTTTTGGACTTGTAATTGAAACCTTTTCCCCAACTAAGCAATTAACTAAACTACTTTTACCCACATTAGGTTTTCCTATTACTGCAACGAATCCTGATTTAAATCCCATAATTCACCTCAAATACTAATGAGTCTATCAAGCTCAATCTCTTTTTCATTCATAATGACATAATCACTATCATTTATGTGGTCATAACCCATTAAATGCAACATACTATGAATAACGAGTTTTTTTAACTCCTGCTGAGGAGTATTGTCAAAAGTTTTTGCTTGCTCCCTTAGTCTTTTTGTGCAAAGTGCCATATCTCCAAAATGAAAAAGCCCTGCATCTGTAACTAAAAATTTATTATCCATATCAGTTAAATCTAATATTTCTCCTGCAACGAGATTTGTTGCTGGGAATGACAATACATCTGTAACTTTATCAATGTTTCTAAATTCACTATTTAATCTTTGAATTTCCTTTTCTGAAACAAATCTAATAGCCACTTCTAACCCTTCTGGTTGATTAGTTAGGCTTAGAACTGAAAGCGCAATATTTTCAGCAAGTTGTTTAAATTCTTCACTTGCTCTTCCCGAAACATCAATTACATTTTTCATAATTTAATTATAAATCAAATTTTTAGTTTTGTAAACACAATTATTAATTGTAATTAAGATAAAATTCAACAAAAAAAAGAGAAACCTGCTATTACGCTTCTCTTTTTTAATTAATATCTTCTAAATAAAATAAGCTAAATATCATTTATTCAATTTTTAAATTTAGTTAAAATTTATTCAATTAATTAAAACCATATTAATAAATGAAAAAGGTTAATTATTGCTCTAAATTAAGCAAGCCGAACTATCGCTTCAATATAACAATCAATTCTAGTATAATCACCTTCATTTACAATTGAGTAAGTTACGTTTGTAATCTCACTTTCAGAATTAATTTTTGTTTTTGCTTCTTCATAAAGACTTGACTTTACTACTTCTTCTACAGACTCAAAAGGGACAATTTCTTCTTGTATTTCTATTTCTTTAAAAATCGTTTCTTTGCATAATATTGGAAGAAAAAGATTTTTTCCAACATAATAATTTTTCTCTTCAACTAGAAAGGTTGTAAAATTACAATTATTTTTTCCATAAATCCAAAAGTTAGAAGCAATACAAAAATCTTTTACTTTATACTCATTACCAGTGTAAATAATCTTTTGCCTATTTTGATTGTAGATTTGAGTTGCCGTAAAGTAAACCTTTGCTGTAATATTTCCGGAAGCCCCATTATCATTTTCAATTAATATGTCACCTTCCTTTACAATATCGCCTTTTTTTACTTTTAAATTTCCAGAATAAACCTCTGCTTCTATTATTATGCCATCAAACTTTGAATAAATATTTTCAGTGCTAACTTCATATCTCTCAGTTGCTGGGTAGATACAAATTGAAAGATTTCCACCATTATATCGAACTTCACAGCCTTCTACATTATCAATTCCAATCAAAATCATATTCTGAATTTCTGAAATTTTATACTTGCTCTTTCGCATTCCCGGAACTATTCCGTTTTTTTCTAGAAGTTCATTGACAGGAGTTAAATCATAACTGAGATTTGAACTATAAGACACATCAACATTTATTACAAACAAAGAATAGGCAAAAAAATATGAAAAAATTAAAATTAACGCAACTATTGTTCCAAGAAAATAAGGTACCCTAGAAATTAACTGTTTAAAACCATTTTTATAAATAATTTGATAAAATTTGTGTTCTTTTTTGCAAACATTATCTAAAATAGGCAGTTTATCTTCTTCAATAGAGAATCTAACCTGATTAGTTTTAACCTTTAAGCCAGTAATACAAACATTTTTTTCTACAAGTTTATCTATTAATCTTAATAGATTTAGTCCCGTAATTTTGACATTTACATAATCTTTCATATATTCTCCATTTTTATATCAGTTATTATGCCAGAAACAATTAATTCTCCTTTTGATATAGATTTTATAACTAAATCTTTCCCTAAAACTGTAATTTTTTCTTTATTTGAAATTAATGAAATAGTATCTTCTTGAATATCCTTAATTTTAATCTTCCCCACAATCATAATTCCATAACCCAGAATTGTAGTTATGGTTGTTTTTGCACTTAAATCATCAATATTAAAACATTTACATAACTCATAAAAAAAACTCATATTTTACCACCAATAGAAATGCATCATAGCAAATCTATTTATTATAAAATATGAGTTCAAATTATAAAATATTAATAATTAAACAATTCTCTTAAACCATTTTTCAATTTCGTTTTTTGTAATTCTAACAACAATCGGTCTACCATGAGGACAAAAAAGTGTGATATTTTCTTTGCCCATTTGACTTAAAAGCACATAAACTTCATCTTTACTCAGGTCATCACCACCCTTTACGGCACTTTTACAAGCCATTTGCATTAAATCATCTTTCAAAAGTTCTGCCTGTGTAATTTTGTTCTTATTTAATTTTTCTGCTAAAAACATACTAAAAAACTTATTAAAATCAATCTCAGACACAATTGCAGGTACTGATGAAATTTTATAAGTTTGTTCTCCAAACTCATCTATCTCAAATCCAACGGAACGAATTGCATCTAAATTTGATCTCACTATTTGGTCATCTTCTGCATTTAGAGTGATAACAAATGGGAATAACATTGGTTGAATAGCAATTTCACCTTTCTCATATTCACTTTTTAATTTTTCATATCTAAGTCTTTCATGACCTGCATGCTGGTCAATTAAATAGACATTATCACCCCATTCAATAATAAGATAAGTATTAAAAATTTTTCCAACAATAATCATTTGATTTGATGCAAAATCATTTTGAACTATGCTTGGTTTAACATAATTTTCATCTTTATAGTCAGACTTAATTTTTTTATCAATTTCTTTAATCTCTTCTTTTATATTTTTACTATCATAACTAAAATTATCGTTTTCGCCATCACCTATTTCATTGACTTTAAAACTTGGTTTTTCATTATGTTTTTGAGTTAAATTATAGTTGCCAGACTCAAAGGCATTTTCATGTTCAGCATTGTCTACACTCTTAACTTTTTCATTAATTCTTTCAAGTAATTTAGAACCTAAACCAAAATTATCCCTAACTGAATCCCCATTATTATTGGCAATTACTGTATCAAATACAAGATTTGACATTTTTTCCTTTTCTTCTTTTGAAAGATTAGAAAAATCAGCTGAAAAAGGATTTAAATTCACACCTGCCTTATCTATTTTTGCGTTTTCTTTACTCTTTGCATTTAAAAATGAAAGCCCTGCATTTGTATCTAAATCAATTTCTTTAATATAATCCATATTATTTAGTGCTCTTGAAACTGCCTCAAATACAACCGAATAAACAAGTGGTGTTTTTAGGAATTTAACATCAAGTTTATTTGGGTGAACATTAACATCTAGCTCACTTGGTGGTAAAGTAAGATATATTACAAAAAATGGGTACTGTCTTTTCATTAAAAAATCGCCATATGCATTTGAAACTGCAGTTTGCACAGTTAAATTTACAACATACCTACCATTGACAATTAAAGTTTGATAAGTCCTATTTGATTTAGAGAAAGTTGGTTTGCCAACAAATCCAGAAACAGAAACACCATCTCTTGAAGCAGAGATTTCTAGTGTTTCAGTGATAGCCTCTTTCCCATAAACAGAAAAGAGAGCTTCTTTTTTGGAACTCCCAAGCGAAGTTAAACTTTTTTTACCATCAACAATATAAGTAAATTTTATCTCAGGGTGAGCAAGCATAGTTCTTGTAATTATGCTTGTAATTTCTTGCTCTTCACTCCTATTTTTCTTTAAAAACTTAGCACGTGCAGGAACACAGTAAAAAAGGTCACATACTCTTATTGAAGTACCTTGACTACAACCAATTTTGGTAATCTCACCAAAGACTCCACCTTCCACCGTTATGCTTGAACCAAGCTCACTAGCTTCAGTCTTTGAAATAAGTGTTACCTTTGAAACTGCTGCTATTGATGCTAAGGCTTCTCCACGAAAACCCAAAGTAAATATAGACTCTAGATCTTCTGCATTTTTAATTTTACTCGTTGCATGTGGCAAAAACGCCGCTTTAAAATCATCTTCATCTATGCCACAGCCGTCATCGCTAACTTCAATAAAAGTTGTGCCACCATTTTTTATTTCAATAGTGATATTTTTAGCACCAGCATCAATTGAATTTTCTATAAGTTCTTTTACAACAGATGCGGGACGCTCAACAACTTCGCCAGCTGCAATTAAATTAAACACACTTGAATCAAGAATATTAATTTTTGACATTCGTATCTCCCTTTATTTTTTTACTTTATCAACCAAATTTTGAAGTGTTCCAAAAGCCATAATAGGAGAAATGTTATCTAAGTCCATTTCTTTTAAAATATTAATTACTTCTGCAACATTTGCATTAGTTTCAAGGATTTGGCTATTTGATTTTGCACATAAATCAGAGTTTGATTTTTTGCTTTCAATGTTAGAAAGAATTTCTCTAGCTCGCTTTATTAACTCATCTGGAAGCCCTGCAAGTTTAGCAACTTCAATACCAAAACTTTTATTTGCTGAGCCCCTTGCAATTTTATGCAAAAACATAACAGATCCGTCCCATTCCTTTACCATAACTCTATAATTTTTTACACCTTCAACAGTCCCTTCCATATCAGTCAACTCATGATAATGTGTGGAGAAAAGTGTTTTTGCATGCAAATGTGAAGATAAATACTCAATGGTAGCTCCAGCAATACTCATACCATCATAAGTAGAAGTTCCCCTTCCCACTTCATCTAAAATAATTAAACTTTTATCTGTGGCATTATTGATAATGTTGGAAACCTCGCTCATTTCAACCATAAAAGTACTTTGACCAAAAGCAAGGTCATCACTTGCTCCAACTCTTGTGAATACTCTATCAAAAATTGAAATTTCTGCTGACTTTGCTGGAACAAAGCAACCCATATGAGCCATTAGACTAATAATTGCAACCTGTCTCATATAAGTGCTTTTTCCTGCCATATTTGGCCCAGTAATAAGCATTGTTCTACTATCGCCGTCATCAAGAAAAGTATCATTGGGTGAAAACTTTTCTTTTTCATTCATAGCTTCAACTACGGGGTGTCTACCATCTACAATTTTAATATAATTAATATTTTCAGAAACTACTGGCTTTGTATAGTTATTACTTACAGAAATCGAGGCAAACGATACTAGACAGTCCGTAAGTGCTATTGATCTAGCAATTTCAGAAAGTTCTGATAAATAACTTGATAGATATTGTTTTATTTCAGAAAATAGAGTAGCTTCAAGATCAATTGCCTGCTGTTTGCTATTTAATATTTTATACTCCATCTCTTTCAATTCTGGGGTAATAAATCTCTCACTATTTATGGTGGTTTGTTTTCGAATATAATTTTCAGGAACGAGCGAAAGACCAGAATTTGTGACTTCAATATAATAACCAAAAACTCTATTATAACCCGTTTTTAAATTTTTAATTCCTGTCTTTTCTTTTTGTTCTCTTTCATATTCAGCAAGCCATTGTTTGCCGTATTCACCCGAATTTCTGAGTTTGAAAAGTTCATCATTATAAGATGATAAAATATATCCTCCGTCCTTTAAGTTTGATGACGCATCAGGGTTAATGGCACTAATAATAACCTTTGCAATGTCAGATAAATCACTAAAACTTTCACCTGCACTTTTGAGAAGTTTTGATTTACAACCTAAAAGTAGGTGTGAAATTTGTGGAAATCTATTTATGGTATCTGCCAAACTCAAACACTCTTTAGGAGTAATTGTTCCAGCAGAAATTTTACTACACTTTCTTTCAATATCATTACAGCCACTAAGTTGTTCAATTAAACTTTCTCTTAATATTAAATCACCAGCAAGTTCTTCCACACTATCAAGTCTTTCGTTAATTAAAGTTTCATCTCTTAGTGGTTGGTCAATAAAGGTACGAAGAAGTCTTCCTCCCATTGCCGTTTTAGTTCTATCCAAAAGCCAAAGGAGAGAACCTTTTTTGGAATTTGTCGTACTACTTTGTGTTAATTCTAAATTTTTGCGAGCCAAAATATCTAAATGAACAAACCTTGTATCGTATACAATGTTTAATTTCTTAATGTTAGAAATAAGTCTTTTTTGAGTTTCTTCTAAGTATGCAAGTACTCCACCAACAGCGTATACTATCTCTTTTTTATCAGAAATTCCCAGTGCAGACAAGTTGTAAGCACTAAATTGCTTTATTATTAGTTCTTTACAGTGTGAGTAGTCAAATATTGAATCATTTACTGTAAATTCTGGAACATAGGAAAGCTTAACTGCAGTTAAGTTAGATGAATTTTCAAAACACGAACTATTGCAAAGAATTTCAGAAGGTTTAACCCTTGCGAGAGTATCATCTAATAATTTGTACTTGTCTTTGCCACTAAGTTGCAATGTTTCTATAAAACCAGTAGATATATCACAGTAACATATGCCAAGATTAGTTTTAGATTCATAAATCACCATTAAATAATTATTTCTATTTGCTTCTAAAATATCATTGTCAATAACTGTTCCTGGTGTAACTATTTGAACAACATCGCGTTCAACTAAACCCTTAGATGTCTTAGGGTCTGAGAGTTGCTCACATATGGCGACTTTATGCCCATTTGCAATGAGTTTAGCAATATAACTATTTGCAGCATGATAAGGAACACCACACATTGGTGCTCTTTTTTCAAGTCCACAATCTTTTCCCGTTAATGTAAGTTCTAATTCATTAGAAACAATTTCTGCATCTTCAAAAAACATCTCGTAAAAATCACCAAGTCTGTAAAATAAAATGGTATCGGGATATTTCTCTTTCATTGCAAGATAATGACTCATCATTGGTGACAACATATATTTTCTCCTGTAAATTATTTAATTTTCTTTTGATTTTTTATTATCATTAATCTTTTTATTTCTCTTATTTTCTCTTAAAATTTTCATTGCATTTTTTTCTTTTGGCAAAATTGATACTTCAATTGGATATTTAAAATTCTTTTTTGAATAAGTTTCAATTTTATCCTTTTGAACAATTTCACCATAAATTACTGATTTTCTAACTTCAGTAACTTTAACATCTAAAAATTCTCCAACACAGTTTTCCGTTCCTTTAAAAGAGATTGTTTTACCACTGTCGAGTGAACCAAACAATACATCTTTTTCCTTGTCATAACTTTCAACTAAAACTTCATAAGTTTGTCCAAGCATTTTAGCCGTCTTTTCATTTATAATTTCATTTTTAAGTGCAAGAAGTCTTGAAAGTCTTTCTTTTTTTGTCTTTGCGTCAACTTGATTTTCCATTTTTTCTGCAGGAGTTCCCTTTCGCTTTGAGTAAATGAAACCAAATATTTGCATGTACCTTGCAAATCTCATAATGGCTAAGGTTTTTTCAAAATCAGCCTCTGTTTCACCTGGAAACCCAACTATAATATCCGTTGTAAGTTCACTATCTGGCATCTTTTCTCTGATTTCGGTGACAACACTTTTGTATCTATTTATATCATAATGCCTATTCATTGCTTTAAGCATATTGTCGCTTCCCGATTGCACAGGTAAATGAATTCCATGACAGATGTGTTTTGATTTTGAAATTATATCAATAACCTCACTTGAAAGGTCTTTTGGGTGTGAAGTCATAAATCTAATACGATATTTATATTCGTCAAAACTATCGACAGCTTTAAGTAGGCTTGCAAATGATGAAACATTTCCGTCACTATCTACACCACTATAAGAATTTACATTTTGACCAAGAAGCGTAATTTGTTTGTATCCTTCTTTAAGCAAACTTTCTACTTCTTTTAATATGTCTTGCACGGGTCTAGAAATTTCCCTTCCCCTAACATAAGGTACTATGCAATAAGTACAAAAATTGTTGCAACCATACATAATATTTACCCAAGCATTAACACCGCTTGTTCTAGAAATTAGCATTTGGTCGCGAAGCGAAATTGTTTCATCTTCACAAATTCTAGAAATCTTCTTTCCAGATTTTTCTCTTTCTTTTAAAAGATTTTCAAAGTCAGCGAGATTATGTGTCCCAAAAACGATATCAACATAAGGAAACTTTTGCATTATCTCATCTGCATAGTTCTTTTGTTGACTCATACAGCCACCAATGGCAATAATCATATCAGGCTTAGCAAGTTTTATATTTTTAAGTTCTCCAATATTACCAAAAATCTTTTCTTCTGCATTTTCTCTAATAGCACAGGTATTAAAAACAACGATATCTGCTAAGGTGGCATCTGTACATACTTCATAACCATTAGATTCTAAAATGCCAGCAAGTTTTTCTGATTCATGAACATTCATTTGACAACCATATGTCAAGATTAGGTATTTTTTTGTATTTTTTTCCATAATATCTCCAATTTTAACATTACAATTATACATTAATTAAAAAATAAATACAAGAAAAAGTTTAAAGTAATTTTTTTTACGAATAAAAACATATTTTGTCTAAAATAATAATATTAAGGGATAATCTGATGAAAAAAGTAAAAAAAATTATTGTTTCACTACTTATAATCATTGCTTTGATGATTGCAGTTATTGCTGTGTCAGGAGCAACTTTTTTCTATGTGGTAACTAGTTCTGCAAGTCTTGACGAAACAAAATTAAATAATATAAGTTCATCAGCTATAGAAATTTACGACATAAATGGAAAAAATATAAAGCCAAAAAATGAAAATTATATTTCTATTTCCTTGTTAAAGTCGTATACAAAAGACGCTTTTATCTCTGCCGAAGATAAAAGATTTTACGCACATAAGGGTATTGACTATGTACGAATTGGTGGAGCAATAATTTCAAATTTAAAATCACATTCATTTTCGCAAGGTGCATCGACAATTTCTCAGCAACTTGTAAAAAATACACAACTTTCAAGTGAAAAAACAATAACCAGAAAATTAAAAGAAATGAAAATGACAAAGGAACTTGAAAGTAAGTATAGCAAAGATGAAATACTAGAATTTTATCTTAACAACATATATTTTGGCAATGGTTGCTATGGAATTGAAAATGCATCAAATCATTACTTTAATAAGAGTGCAAAGGACTTGACAATTGCTGAAAGCGCACTACTTGCAGGCACAATCAATGCACCCAGCTTTTATGATATTGAGTCAAACTATGAGCAGGCAAACAAGAGAAAAGATTTAATTTTAAGTTTAATGAATAAATACAGTAAAATTTCAGATAAAGAATATGTAAATGCGAAAAATGAAAAAATAACATTAAGTATTCAAAAATTAAACAGCAATAATTTTTTATATCAAGAGATACTTTCAGAAATATCTAAAAAGTTAAACCTATCCGAAAATGAAATAAAAAATGCCAATCTTAAAGTTTACACTTCAATAGATTTAAACTTACAAAATAAAATTAATGAGATAATAAAAACAAGTTATTCAAATTTGGAGTCTTCGCCAAATATAGCAACAATAGTAATTGACAATGAAACTAATGGGATTGTTGCAATTTATGGAAGTAAAAGTACTCTTGAAAGCAAAAGACAACCAGGGTCAACAATTAAACCAATATTAGTATATGGACCTGCGATTGAAGAAAATATTGTTTCACCAGCCACTAAAATTATTGATGAAAAAATTAACATTAGTGGTTATAGCCCAGAAAATGCCGATAAAAAATATCATGGTGCAGTTTCTGTGAGAACGGCTCTCAAAAACTCATATAATATTCCAGCTGTTAAGCTTTTAAATCAAGTTGGAATTACCAATGCACAAAATTTTGCAAAAAATTTAGGAATTGAATTTTCTAGCAAGGACAATAATCTTGCGATTGCTCTTGGGGGCTTTACAGATGGAATTAAATTAAAGAGTTTGTGTGATGCTTATACAGCCTTTGCAAATGATGGTTACTTCGCTCCATCACAGTACATAAATAAAATTGTAAAAAATAAAAAAACAATCTATAAAAAAGATATTTCAAGAGTAAGTGCAATGAGTGATAGCACGGCTTATCTAATTACTGATATGCTACTTGATACAAGCACAAGTGGTACTGCTAAAAGACTTAAAAATTTTAATTTTGAAATTGCATCAAAAACTGGAACTGTTGGAGTTGAAAATTCCAAAAAAAACACTGACGCATTCAATATTTCATACACAAACAAACACACAGTTCTAACCTACTTTGGTGGCGTAAAAATGCCTGAAAGTATAAATGGTGCGACATATCCAACCCTTTTAACAAAAGATATTTTTTCAAATCTATATGCTAGCTTTACCCCTCAAAACTTCGTAAAACCATCAAGCGTAGTTGAAAAACAAATAAGTAAATCAAGCTACAATAAAAATATTTTGTTAATTACAAATGATTCAAGTGATAGCATTACTGAAATTTTTAGTAAAAATAATCTTCCAGCAAAAACAGACGAAAATAAATTTGAAGTTGAAGTTTTTAACTTTATGTCTAAAAAACCAATAATTACATTTACTAAGCCAAATAATTATGAATATAAAATTTATAGACAAAAAGATAAAAAACTTGAAATAATAGATGAAAATAGTGAACAAAATATAAAAGTTGAATTTGAAGATAAAACTGCAAAAAGTGACACAATTTATGAGTATTTTGTTGTATTATACAATAAAAATACAAAAAAAGAGATAAAGAGCAATGTTATTAAATTAAAAACTTTTTCTGATATCTAACTTAAATAATAAAAAAATCAAGTTCTTTAAGAGTATAACTTGATTTTTTTGAAAATAATTTTCATATTTTAATTATTGTTTTTAGCTATGTTTAATCTCAACAATTTCAATAGATTCAAGAGATTCCTTTATTAACTCATTAAAGTCAATTTTACTTTCTTCCTTTAAAACTTTTTCAAGTTCAGGTCGTACGATTGGATTTTCTGGTAAAAATACTGTGCAACAATCTTCAAAAGGCTCTATTGAAGTTTCAAATGTACCTATCTTTTTTGCTATATCTATTGTTTCACACTTATCAAATGCAATAAGTGGTCTTAAAATTACCGTAGATTTTACGACATCAGATACTACACTCATAGATTCAATAGTTTGACTTGCTACCTGTCCCAAACTCTCACCAGTAATTATCATTTTTTTACCATATTTCTTACACAATTTTTCAGCAATGGTAAACATTGCACGCCTAAGCAAAGTAATCATATAACTATCATTACAATGAGCATGAATTTGTTCCTGTAATTTTGCAACAGAAATCATATAAATTGTTAAATTACCCGTATAATCACTTATTATTTTTGCTAATTTTTCAACTTTTTCTCTTGCAAAATTTGATGTGTACGGAAAACTATGAAAATGCACAGCAGAAACTTTTACACCTCTTTTAGCCATCATAAAGCCAGCAACAGGACTATCAATTCCACCAGAAAGTAGCAAAAGTCCAGAGCCAGAAGTACCAACAGGCATTCCACCAACTCCATAAATTAAAGACTGATAAATATATGTTTCTTTGTTTTCTCTAATGTCAATATTTAGTGTATATTGTGGATTTTTCACATCAACAACAAGATTTTTGCAGTTTTTTAATATTTCTCCCCCAACTTTTGCAGAAATTTCCATTGAATTTAAACTAAGTGTGTGTTTGTCTGCACGATTTGTTACAACCTTGAAACTTCCTTTCAAATCTTGCATTACCTGCACCGACATACTCTCTATTTCCTCTAAATTAGTTGGGATTGCATATGCAATAGAAAAAGAAAAAATTCCAGGGATTTTTTTCAGTTTTTCAGCAATCTCATATTCATCGCTTTCATCATAATTTTGTACAATATAGCGACCCGGTATTTTCTCTACCTGTAAATTGAATTTACTCAAATTTTCTTCAATATTATTTATCAGTGTTTTTTCAAAAAAACCACGGTTTTTACCCTTTAAAAAAATTTCACCAAATCTAATTAAAATTACTTTTCTCATCATTTTTTCCTACTTTTTTACCTTAACATTTTCATATAAGTGCAACACATTTTTTTCAAAGCATGATACTATGTAATCAAAATCATAATCAAGATATGGAGAAAAACTAATTCTCACGCTTCCGATTACTTTAGTAAGACTTAAGCCCATTGCAGTTAAAATTCTATTCCCTGCCTTTTTAGAAGAGCATGCCGAACCTGTAGAAATTAATATCCCGTCACTTTCAAGAAAATTCATAAGAACTTCACCCTTTATATTGTCAAATGAAAGAGAAACAATATAGGGACTATTATCATTTAAAGAGTTAATTTCTACTAAACTGCCTATTTTACTATTTTTTAATTTTTCTACAAATTCATTTTTATATGATTTAACTATATTGTAATTATTTTCAATATTTTCGCAAACACGACTTGCACTGTATGCGAACGAAATTGCCCCCAAAACATTTTCTGTAGAAGAACGAAAACCATTTTCTTGTCCACCACCAAGTAGTAATGGGTCAACAACAACCCCATTTTTTATCCAAAGTGCACCAATACCTCTAAGTGCATAAATCTTGTGAGCAGAAATAGTATATAAATCCACCCCAAGTTCATTTAGATTAACCTTAATCTTACCAAAAGCTTGAACTCCATCACTATGAAGTATAATTTTAGGATTAACTGATTTAACTAATTTACAAAGTTTTTTAATATCATTAATTCTCCCAGTTTCATTTGAAACATGAATAATTGATACCAATGCAACATTATTTTCTTCCAATAATTTAAGCAGTGAATCTTCATCTATATCTCCAAAACTTGTAAGTGGAATTTGCTTAATAACTATTCCCTTTTTAGTTAAATTATTGGCAGACTCATAAACAGATGGATGCTCACCTGCTGAAATTAATACAGTTTGACCTGCCCTTAAATGAACTCCAGAAAAAACCGTATTATTTGATTCTGTGGCACTAGAAGTGAAATATAATTTTCCACCACTCCCACCAAGATGTTTTGAAATCGTTTCTCTAGAGTTGTTTAAGACTTCCTTTACTTGTATAGCTTGTTTGTATGAAGCACTAGGATTATAATATCCATTTGTGTTACTTTCTTTTAAAATATCAAAGACTTCATCAAAAACTTTCGTTGTTGCAGCATTATCTAAGTAATATAAATTTTTCATAGATACATTATGTAACATTGTGCAAGTTTTGTCAAGAACTAAACCTTTCTGGAATCAAATTTAGCATATCCATAAGTGTATTTGAATTAAGATAGACATCTGGTATTTTTCCAACAATTAAAGTGTTGCAAAGCAGTACCTCAGATGAACTATTAAGTTCAATTTTTCTAAAAGGCATAACCACATTTACTTTTATTGTAAGCACTATATAAATTTTATGATAGGTTTGATTAATTCCTGCCGATTCGAATTCAGAAATAAATGAGCAATAAACTTCACCATACGGATTAACTTTATAAGCAATTTTTGGACCTGCACCCGTTAAAATTGAAATTCCAGAAAACGAACCAAGAGAAATTTTAAGTGGACTTTTTGCAAGTTCCAAAAAATTAGACATAACAACTTTACACATCGTTTTAGAAAGAAGATTAATTCTAACTGAATTTGCTTCAATAAAAGATACATCGCCATTTCCATCTTTTACAACAGTAATCAAGTCACTATAACTTACATTTTGATTCATTGTGTCAGCAATTGCATAATTAATAGAACGCGTTGCAAAATTTGAAAGTTGAACCTCTGTATTTTCTACAACAATTGGTGTAGCAAGATACTTTGCATATAAAAAAATTATCAAAAAAAATATTAAAAAAAACGCAAATAGTTTGTGTTTTATTCTAAATTTTGATAAATTTATCAATTTAAAATAACTTTTTTTGCGTCTTCTTGTCATATTAAAATTATATAAGCTTTTAAAACAAAATATGAAAAATTTTTAATTTTTTTTGCTTTTTGATGAAACAAAAAATGAAACTAAATAACTCAAACCTATTGACACTGCAACACCAGCAGAAGTTGCCATAAGTCCTCCACCAATTGCACCAAATAAGCCATTAGAGATAGCACCATCAATTGCTCCCCTTGCAAGTGCATTTCCAAATCCAGTTATTGGAACAGTTGCACCAGCTCCTGCCCACTCTACTAAGTAATTGTAAATGCCAAATCCTCCAAGTATTGCTCCAATCATGAGAAATATTACAAGAATACGAGCAGGAGTGATTTTTGTCTTAATCTCAATCAGTTCTGCAATCATACAAATAATTCCACCAACCAAAAATACCTTAAGGTACATAAAAATAGCTGTTAACATAAAAATCCTCCTAAACTCTTTGTAATTCTACTAAATGTGCTACTGATGGTATGGCATCACCTTGTTGATTTGTTGTTGTACTCATAAGTGCACCAGTTGCAACAATAAGCACTTTTTTAAAAGTGGAATCCATCATTTTTTCCCAAATATAAGTTGCAAGAATAGATGATGCACAGCCAGCCCCACTACCACCTTGATAAAGTTCCTCTTCAAATAAGTAAATAGAGTGACCTAAATCAGCATAATTTTGTCCAAGTGTAAATTTTCTTTTTTGCATTAAATCCCTTAAAATATCAGAACCAAGCTTTCCTAAATCACCAGTTGCAATAAGGTCATAGTCATCGGGCTTTGTTTTCGTGTCTTTAAAGAAATTACAAAGAGTATCACAGGCTGCAACTGCCATAGCTGCTCCCATATTTGCTATATCTACAACCCCATAATCTTGAACTTTACTAAAACAAACTTTTGTTATTTTTATATTTGAAGGTCTAGTTGAAATAACAAATCCACCACCAGCTGTCACCGTCCACTGAGAATAACTTTGTCTTTGATTTCCAAACTCAAGGGGATAACGATATTGTCTTTCAGCAGAGCTAAAATGACTGATACTAGTGCAAAGAATATTGGTAAAACCACCTGCATCAATTAAAGCCCCAGCAACTCCAAGACAGGCAGTAATTGTTGAGCATGCAGAATATATACCAACAAAAGGGACTGCAAGTTTTTCAGCGACATAATTTGTAGTAACTATTTGGTTTGTTAAATCTCCACCTAAAAATAAATCTATTTCACTTAATTTTAAAGTTGAGCTTTTAACAGCTTCTTTTGCTATGATTTCTAGCATCTTTCTTTCCCCTTTTTCAAAGGTTTTTTCTCCCATTCTATCATCTGAGATAAAATGTTTCATATACTTTTTAAAAGTTCCACCCTTTTCTTTGTCACCGACAAGTGAGCTTTTACCAATAATATAACAACCCCTTTCAACTTCAAGGGTATATTTACCAATTCTTTTCATAATTCTCCTAAATTCAAATTAAAATAGTAAGCAAATATAATAAATTAGACCAACAATTATGGAATATGCCACACCATTAACAAGTACTGGTCCAGCTACGAAAAACATTTTTGACCCAATACCAAAAACTAGTCCCTCGTTTTTAAACTCAATGGCACAAGATGAAATACTATTGGCAAATCCTGAAATTGGAATAAAAGTTCCTGCACCGCCAAACTTTGCAATTCTATCAAAAAAACCAAAGGCAGTAAAAAGTATTGTTATTGTAATAATAATTACATTAACCCAAGAACCAACTCTTAAAATATCCATGGTTGGATTAAATGCTTTTATTATATCTCCAAACATTTGACCTAAACAACAAATTGTGCCTCCAACAATAAATGCGTGAAAAAGCGAATTAAACCAACCTGTCTTAGGTGTTTGTCTTTCAACATATTCTAAATACTCTTCATTTCTCTCTGCTTTATTCATATAAATCTCCTTCAAAGCAACATACTCAAATAAATTTATTAACAAATTACAAATAAAATATTCAAAACATAAATAATTTTTTTTATTTTGAAAAAACTAAAGTTAGATTATGGAGGTTATATGAAAAAAATTAAGAAAATTTTAACGGGAACATTAATTTCGGCAATTTCTATTACAGCAATAGGTTGTGGAAGTACAAATAACAAACTTGCAAAAAATATTGATAAAAGTATGGCAGATTTTGTCACATGCATAAATAATTTAGACTATGTTGACACAACAAAGCCTAGTTCAGAGAAAGTTGGTAAAATTGTAGAAACTAACGCAGGAATTTCACCTTTTGTGATGAAAAAAAGAAGATTAAGTGGGATAAATCAAATTAATAATAGTCAAGATTCACTAACTTATTTAAATGAGAAATTATCCGAAAATGACATTGAAAATACAATTACTAGACCAACAGACAGAAGTGGAGATTTTTCACTATTTATATTGTCCGATGTTCCATTTATCACACTTACAAGCGAAGATAACACTACAAATTTAAATTTAAACTTAAAATTTTCAACTAATAAAATTGAAGAAAAATCAACAGAGATTGATTCAAAAATCAATACTCTAATTTTAAAACGCTCAATTTTAATGATATATGTAAATGAAATTTACAATGGTAATGTTAATTTTTCAGATGAAAGCAAAGTTGCAATAAATGCATACTTAAATGTTATCAAAGAAAATACATCTTACTTAAATGGCAATCGAGGAATGGTTAGAAACCAACTTTCACTTGCAAGTGATTTAGTTCAAAATGAAAAGAATGATGATTTAGTAAATTACTATATCATTAAATCAGGTGAAGCTCTTGAAACTAGAGCAAGTAAATTAGATTCTACAATCTCAGCAATTGACTCAATTATAAAGATAATAGAAGACAACTTATCAAGTTCCTCATCTTACTATAATGTAAAACTAAGTGGAACTTATGAAGAAATTATTTCAAATATACAATCCGAAACAAATGGTGAAGTTGGTGAAATCACTAATAATTCAACAAATCAAGAGATTGCAAATTCAATATTAAACTCTCTTAAACTGACAAAAGAATCTTTTACAAATTCACAAGACGAAATTGAACATAATCAAACTACACAAAATAGTGACAACACAATTAATAACAATTCAAATAATACAACAACTAACATTGGAAACGATAACTCAAATACAGACTTAGCTACAAATAATAATACAAGTCTTAATACAACTAACAACACTGCAAACACTATAACCAATCAATCAAATACAAATAGTAATACAATTAACGGAACAAATATTTCAAATACAAATAACGCATTAACAAACACAACCAATAGAAATTTAACTAATACAAATAATAACAGCATTAATGCAACAAATAATCCTATTTATAATGGTACTACAAATTCAATAAATACTAATAATGTAAACAGTAATGTATTTACACCAGTAACAAATAATAGTCCTACAAATAATTCATTAACAGCTAACACTTCAAATAATCAAAATGCATCATTAGTGCAAGATAATAACTTGAATTCTGGCTTAAAAATTAATAACGGAACAAATTTAAATAACTCAAATAGCAAAGTTACAAACAATGCAAATCAAAATCAAACAATAAGAAATAATTCTATTAATCAAAGTAGAAATAATAACACAATTAGTAGAAATCAAACCACAATTTCTAATAACACAACAACTTCAAATATAAATAATGTTAATAATAATTTAAAATCTAGTACAAATATTACCAATAATCCTAACACAAATAATCAATCTAATAATGGAGTTTCAAACTCAAATAATACCACTATCAATCGTAGAGTTGTAAGACAAAACGAATCAAATAATACCACTACAAGCACAAATAATATAAATAATTCTGTCACACGCAATAATGGTTTAAATACAACTAGAAATGTAAATAACAAAAATTCAAATACTTCACAAGTAAATCAAAGTAACAATCAAAATAATTTACAAAATAATATAATGACAACCGAATACTATCCACATAGGACAAAGGATATTAAAGATGAAGATATAATTAGAGAAAATAGAGCAACTCTTCAAAACAACACAGCAAATTCAACAAAAACAAATAATACAAACAATAGAATTATAAATCAAAACTTAAAAAACAATTCAAATACACAAAATAAAATGATTGTTAATAACACAAATAATACAAACAACCCATTAAATGAAATCACAGAAAGTCCAAATTATACTAGTGGTAAAAAAACCAATAATTTAAATAGAAGCACCTATCCAATGAATAAAAATGCAAGTTTTGATAGAATAAAGAAAAATAATAACAATGAAAATGAAATTAAAACTCAAGAAAATAACCTAACTCAAATCAATAAAACACAGAGAAAGGCATCAAACACTGAGAATGAAACAAATAATAATGGCAATGTTACACCTAGAACACTTGAACTTTTAGATGGACCTGCATATAAAACTGCAAGCGTAAACGCAGACAATCACGCAGTAAGAGTGCCATATAAAAATTCTGGAAGTATAAAAAAATAAAAAAATCACGAGAAATTTCTCGTGGTTTTTTATTCATATTAATATAAAAAATATATTTACTAATTAAGCTGCATTTTCAGATGTTACTTGATTTATTCCCCTTGAGCCTTCAATGTAAGTTAGCGTCACAGTGTAATCATCATACATAATGCTAATTATAGAACTTTCAGTAATATCATTTGTAAGTATAAATGCCCTTGAAGTTATATCGTATGTAAGAGCAGTTCCATCAACATAAATGCGAAGTGATGAAAGTTCTAGAAGTTCACTATTATAATTAGAATAGTCAATAAGTGCAAATAAGTTTCTATTAGAAATAGTGTCACCATTAGAAAGCTCAAACAATCCATTAGTATATTTAACAGTTAAACTTTCCTCTATTTTAGTCTTAATATTTATTTTTATAGTGCAAGTAAGCCCACCATAACTAAAGCCAAGATAGGCTTCTGTACCTTGATTAAATGTGATATTACTTCTACTATCTGCAGTAAAAGCACCTCTTGAAAGTGAAGCTCTATAATAGTCATTTTTTAAAGAAATAGTTTCTGTATAAGAATTTTTCCCATTTGAATAAGTTGCATAAATATAAATGCCAGTATAATCAAAATTTTCATTGACAAAATATGACTGCTCATATTGTGAAAGAGAAATTGAACTTAAATAGTAAGCTGGTTCAGCAGTGAAATTAACAGCAAAAATAATACCACCTACTAAAATACCAATTGCCACAACAATAATTGCAACTTTTTTTAATATTTTTCCATACTTACTAGGAAGTTTAATTTTTTTGATGTTTTTTCTATGCATTAAGTCATATTCATCAACATACTTTCCAATATAAGTATAGTCAAAATCATCAATAGTTAAGGTAAGTTCTTGCTTTTTGTTTTTGTCATCTTTTCCAAAGATAGCCTTAAGAGAATCATAATCTTGCTGTTTTTGTTTTTCAGACTCTGAAATTTCGTCATCATCATACTCGTCGCCAATATTTTCATCAATAATCTCAATATTGCTAGATTTTAAGATTTTAGAGATCTTGCTTTTAACAGAATCGAGTTTTTCTTTTTTCTCTTTTTGACTTTCTGTTAATTCAACTTCTGGTTCTTCACTATCTTCAGGTTGAATATTATCAATAGGAGCCTGATCAGTAGGTTCTTCAATGTCTTGGCTGTTAGATTTTTCATCAATTTCAGAATCTAAACTGCTATCTTTTTTATTTTTTTTCTTTTTTCCAAAACCAAACACAAGTTTTACCCTCCCCTTTATTGAGCTTCTATGGTATTATTATAACAAACTTAAAATTTCTGGTCAAATAATAATAAAATATTTAGAAAAAATAATACATTAATTTACATTTTTCAAATTTAAAGCTATTTTGCGTTTTAATATAAATTGTAAAAAAATTACAAAATAATGCAAAAATTCAATAAATAAGTAAAAAAATCGTTAAAATAGAAAATAAATTACAGTTTATTATAGATTGTGCTTAATAAATGCTCTAATAATAGTTTTTCCAAATTCAACAGAAAGAGGCTTACCCTTGCTTGACCTAGTATCCTCATAAATAGAATTAACCGAAATTACGGCATACTCACCATCTGTAACTTCAATAATAATGTCGTCTTCTTTGTCAAAAGTGCCTGCACAAGAAACTGCAGTACCACTTGATAGCTCGCCTTTAAGGTCAAACACCTTAACACCCTTTCTGTATCTTGCCGAAACCTCAATTTCCGAAGTGTTAATTTGCTTAGCATAGGCACAGTTTGATACTAAAACAATGCTTTGACCTTGCTTAACTTGACCTGCAAAAATAACCTCATCGCCATCGTTTAATAGAACGCCTTTTACACCAGAAGCAATTCTACCTTGAGGTTGAATATCTGTTTTTTCAATATTAACGCCAAGACCATTTTTTGTTACAAACATAATTGAAGTGTCTGGCTCATCAATTTGAACCCCAACAAGCTCATCATCTTTAAGTTTAATTGCCTGATAATTTGATTTAGCAACAAAATACTCAGTAAGTGGAGACCTTTTAACCATTCCAAGTTTGGTATAAAAGAGAATATCTCCAGAAGAATCTTCGTTTGGTTCTTCAATCATCGCAATAGGTTTTTCACCCTTTTCAAAAGACTTAGCAAACTTTTGAATTCCAACTCCCTTTTCTTTCCATTTGCAAGCTGGAATTTCATCTACATCAACTTTAATAACATTACCAAGATTAGTAAATACCAAGATTCTCTTATCTGTCGAAGTCTTTAAAAAGGCAATATGAGATTCATGAAGTTTTGATTTGTCTGACCAAGCTTTTCCAGAATTTGAATAAATAGTAGGAGTAAAACATTTAATAGTGCCAGCTTCAGAGAGTGCAACATAAACACTCTGTGCAGAACTTGAAACAGTTTTTGTTAAATCTTGAATTTTATAATGACTTTCATCTTCAATAATTGTGGTTCTGCGAGGGTCCTTAAATTTCTTTTTAATTTCAAGCATTTCTTGCTTAACTATATCAAATTGCAATTTTTTAGAGTTAAGAATTTGAGAAAGACGAGCAATAAGGTCTTGAACTTCTTTAAGCTCCTGCTCAAGCTTGTAAATTTCAAGAGAAGTGAGCCTTGCAAGACGCATATCAAGAATAGCTTGAGCCTGTCTGTCAGAAAGGTTAAATCTCTCCATAAGCTTGCGTTTAGCTTCAGGAGTGTCTTCACTCTTTTTTATAATTTTGATAACTTCGTCAATGTTTTTAACGGCAATAATAAGACCCAGTAAAATGTGTTCTCTTTCTTTGGCATTGTCAAGGTCAAATTTTGTTCTTCTGTAAATAACATCGCGTTGATAGTCAATGTAATAAGCAATAATATCAAGGAGTCCCATTTGTTGAGGTCTGCCATCGGCGATAGCAACCATGTTAATTCCATATGAAACCTGCATATCAGTCTCTTTAAATAGAATCTCAAGAAGCTTGCTAATATCAGTATCTCTTTTAACTCTAACCACAGCTCTAGTACCAGACCTGTCAGACTCATCAAGAATCTCCGTTATGCAAGATAAATCGTATTTTTTACTATCACGAACATTTAAAATCTGTTGAAGCATTTTAGACTTGTTAACGCCATATGGAATTTCGGTCATAACAATATTTTGTCTTTCACCGGGCTTGCCTTCAATGTGAACCTTAGCCCTAAGCAAAATCTTACCTTTACCAGTATCATATGCCTTTTTAAGTTCTTCACCGGCAAGAATATATCCCCCAGTTGGAAAATCTGGACCAGGAATAATTTTCATCATTTCGTCAAGAGTAATGTCACGATTGTCAATCATTGCAACTGCGCCTGAGATAACTTCGCCGAGATTGTGAGTAGGAATATTTGTTGCAAGACCAATAGCAATACCATTTGAGCCGTTAACAAGAAGATTTGGAAAACGACAAGGAAGTGTAACTGGCTCTTGAAGAGAGTCGTCAAAGTTTAAGGTCCAATCAACTGTATTTTTGTCAAGGTCACGGAGAATTTCAAGAGAAAGTGGAGCCATTCTAGCTTCTGTGTAACGCATAGCGGCAGCGCCGTCACCGTCAACAGAGCCGTAATTTCCGTGACCATCAACTAAGACCTCACGCATGTTAAAGTTTTGAGCCATACGAACCATGGCATCGTAAACCGAAGTGTCGCCGTGAGGGTGAAATTTACCAAGACATTCACCAACAATTCTTGCACTTTTTTTGTAATCTTTGTCAGGAGTAATGTCAAGTTCAAAGAGAGTGTAAAGTATTCTACGCTGAACTGGTTTAAGCCCGTCCTCAACTCTTGGAAGTGCACGCTCCAAAATGACGTGCTCAGAGTAAGGAATCATTGATTCACTTAAAACGACATCAATATCTTTTTGAATAACATTTTTACCAAAGGTAGAGCCGTCAATAACATCAGGCTTTTCCGCGGTAACATCATCAGTATTTTCATTCATTTCTTCACTCATAAAAAATCCTCACTATTTCTTTTTGCTCATAAATTCAGAGAGCGAGTCTACTCTTGAGAAGTTTGCGTGCTCAGCAATGTATTCTTTTCTAACCTCAACATTATCACTCATCCAAGTAGAAATCATTTTTTCAGCCTCAGCGGCGTCCTCAATTGTAACTTGAACCAAAGTACGCTGAGTTGGATCCATAGTAGTTTCCCAAAGTTGGTCTTTGTCCATTTCGCCAAGACCTTTGTATCTTTGAAGTTTGTAGCCTTTGCCAACTCTCTTGATTGCCTCTGGAAGTTCTGCATCAGAGTAAACATATTCAATTACATCTCTCTTTGAAATTCTGTAAAGTGGTGGAAGTCCAATAAACACGTGCCCATTGGTAATGAGTGACTTCATATACCTGAAAAAGAAAGTTAATAGTATACTTCTAATGTGAAAACCGTCTTGGTCTGCATCAGCTAAAATAATAATCTTGTTATACTTTATTGCATCAATATCAAAGTCCTCCCCAATTCCAGCCCCAAGAGCAGAAATCAGAGTCCTAAATTCTTCATTCATTAAAACCTGGTCAATTCGCTTTTTTTCAACGTTTAGTGGTTTGCCCCTAAGTGGCAAAATAGCCTGAAAGTGCCTGTCCCTTGCCTGTTTGCAACTGCCACCAGCAGAGTCACCTTCAACAATAAAGATTTCATTATTCTTGTAATCTTTGCCCGTGCAAGATGCAAGCTTTCCAATAAGAGTGGAATTTTCAATCGAATTTTTCTGTCTGGCAATCTCTTTTGCCTTTCTTGAAGCCTCACGAACCTTTGCAGCCCCAAGAGCCTTTTCTAAAATTGAAGAAAGCGTCTTAGTATTTTTCTTTCCAGAAAAATAATCCGTAAGTCCCTTTATGACAACACTTTCAACGGCAGGTCTTGCCTGAGGATTACCAAGTTTTGCTTTGGTTTGTCCCTCAAACTCAACCGTTTTCATTTTTACAAGAATAACAGTTGTAAGTCCCTCTCTAAAATCGTCACCAACAAGTAGTTCTGCTTCTTTGCCTTTAAGCGAACTGCCATTTTGTGCAAGTTCTGAGAGCGCCTTTGTAAGTCCACTTTTAAACCCAATCTCATGAGTTCCACCATCAGGGGTTTGAATGTTATTAACATAAGAAAAGATACTTTCGTTGTAACTATCAGTGTGTTGCATTGCAATTTCAACTTTAATGTCGTCTACTTCTCCAGAAATATAAATAGGAGTTTCGTAGAGTGGATTTTTAGACTCGTTAATATATTTTACAAAATCCACAACCCCACCGTCATATTTAAAAGTATAAGATTTTGAATCTTCTTCCTTTTCTTTTTGTACTACAAAATCAATCTCAAGCCCCTTGTTTAAAAACGAAACTTCTTGAAGATGTTCTTTTATAGTGTCAGGATTAAATTCAATTGATTCAAAAATTCTGTCGTCTGGCATAAAAGTAACAGTTGTTCCAGTAGAAACGGCTACTCCAACTTGCCTGAGTGGATAAAGTGGTACGCCACCTTTAACCTTTCCATGCGCGTCCTCTTTGCTAGCATATTCTTGAACATACCTTTTGCCATCTCGCCTAATTTCAAGCTTAAGCCACCTAGAAAGAGCATTTACAACCGAAGCACCAACCCCGTGAAGTCCACCAGAATATGCATAGTTTTCATTGTTAAACTTTCCACCTGCATGAAGCTCAGTAAAAACAACCTCAGCCGCCGAAACCTTTTTTTGTGGGTGCATTTCAACGGGAATACCTCTACCATTGTCTTCAACGGTGATTGAACCGTCTTTGTTAAGTGTTACGACAATTTTAGAGCAATATCCGTTTGCCGCTTCGTCAACAGAGTTGTCCACAATTTCCCAAACCAAGTGATGAAGACCTCTGCTTCCAGTGGTCCCAATGTACATGCCCGGTCTGAGCCTAACTGCGTCAAGCCCCTCCAAAATCTGTATGTCCTTTGCTCCGTAAGACTTTGTTCCCTTTTCTTTTCCTGTAACTTTTTTTACTTTTGTTTCTGCCATAGTTCCTCCCATGCCATTATAATCAAAATTATACCAAACAACAATATTTTTTTCAAATAAAAAATGAAAATTCATAAAAATGTTAAAATTGATTGAATTTTCATTTCTTTTTTCAATTTTACTACTATGAATTTTCATTTTAATTGATTAATAAAATTTCAGATTTCTTTTCTTACTGAGTTTAATTAGCCCATCATTGCACTAAGACTATCTAAATCTGTAGTGACCTGTTCCATTTTTTGCTTTGAATCTTCTTTGCCTTGCTTTTGAATTTCTTCTCTCTTTCCTTTTATCTTGTCCGTTGCATTAACTCTTTCAATTTCTGCCCTTTCTCTTAAATATGCAAGTTTTTCTTTTATCATTGAATATCCCTTTGAGCTTGGGTCTATTGAAAGGCTGGCAAATTCGCTCTCCTTTTCTGCAATGTAAGAGTCAAGATTTGCCTTAACTGCGTTTACCTTTTCTTGATACTGACTGTTACTCTTGTTATATTTTGCAATTTCTTCCTTAAATTCATCTCCCGCAAGTTGTCTTACAAAGTCAACGCCAATCTGCTCGCCGTCCCTTGCTCTCTGCTCACAAGGGTCAGCCTTGTAGCACTTGTAGTTTAAGTCTTTGAGTAGTTCATATGCCCTGCCATTTAAACCAGAGTTAGAAATGTCGGTTGAAATACTGTCGACAATTCCACCACCATACTTGTTGTATTGCCCGTGAACTTTGTGATAAGAAGAGTCTACTGCGTGAGTGAGTTCGTGTGCAAGGGTTGTAGTAAGGTCAACAATTCCCTTGTCGCCCGAAATTTTTGCAAGGTTCACTTCAATGTACTGACTTGTTCCACAATCATAGTACTCACCAATTGCCGTGTTGCTTGGGTCATTAATAAATTTGATTTCCACACCAGAAAGTCCATGTGCCTGCATGTAAGAGTTTGAAAAGGTAGTGCAGAAATCCTGTAAATTTCTCATATTAGCTGACGACCTGTTAATGCCGTATGGAGTAAACATTTTTTTGACTGAATTGAAAGATGCCTTTAATCTTTCGTCACTAGTAAGTGATTCATTAATAGTTTTACTTCTTTCATCTGAATTATTATCTAATAACCCATACATTTTATTAAGTTTACTTTCATCTTGTATATAGGTTTTTATAAACTGTTCTCTTCCTTCAAGTTGCTGTTCTTGATTAAGCCAAGTTTGCTCTCCCCTATAATTTGAGTTATTTCCCTTTCTTTCTGGTGGGGTGTGAGTGCTTTCATAGTCCGTGCCAAGTGCCTTAATATCGCCGTCAAGCGTAGATAAAACAAACTTTCCGTCTGCAATGTCTTTAATGGCTTCTTCCGTCAAGCCATTTTTGAGAATAGCTTTTGCAATATCTTCAGAGAGTGCTGGAATGTCGCTCACTGTCCCCCTGATTTTGTTATTCACTGAATAGTCTTTTAAAAACCTTGCAATGTAAATTTCAAGTTTAAATTTTGCAAGTGAATATGCAAATGTGTACTTTATGTCCACCCCATATCCAGTTTGCATATCTCTCTTGTGATCATTTGGATAATGTCTTCTAAGGTCAAATATTTTTGGCATATCCTTTCCCATAACTGACTTGTAAAGTGTTGAAGTCAAGATTGTGTACGCCTCAGAAGCTGAATATTTTAAAAATCTGTTGACATTGATGTTTAAATTTAAACTGGTTGGAGTATTGACGCCGTCTTCAATTCTATTAAAGTTGAGTTTTGTCATAACGCCAGTAGTCAAACTCTTTACGGACTCAACCGAAAATGAAGTGCTAAGCCTAAAATTTCTAACCTTTACATTTGCACCATTAATTATTTTTATTCTTGCATTGACGGCATCTTCTGCCTCTTCAATGATTGGAACAAGTTTTACAAGTTTGTTGTAAATTACCCTATCTCTCCTAGCCTGAATTTCAGACGCAGACTCTTTCATTGGAGTTTTATTTTTGATTGAAAGTGCAACCCTTCCGAGTTCATCGTTTGTTATGTCATTTTGTGGTCTTCTAGCATCGTCATATTCGGTAAACATTTTTAACTTGTTTGTATTTGCCATATAAACCCCTTGTAATAATTTTATTTTAAATTAATTATACCACAATCACAAAAAAAGTCAATAACAACACATTTTATTTTAATATATAATTTGTTTCTATTTTTTAATGGCAAAAATGACTATTTAAATAATCATTTAAAACAATTATTTTTTCACACTTTATGTCAAGTTATTATCTATAACAAAATTGTCCAGATCTATAAAAAATCTCACAAATTCATTTATTGCAACATTAATGTTGAAATTGTCTTTATACTTTTTGAAAATGGTTTCTTTATACAAGCCTATATTGTAATGGTCGTGTTTGTCCTTTTCAATAAATGTGTCGTAGTAAAATTTGGTGAATTCATTGTATTCGTCAAAAGTATCACCAAAATCAGAAATTATATATCCTCCATCAGTCGGTATAATTTTTAATGTCAAACAACTATTGTATATGTAAATTATAATTGGCAATTTGACTTCTACATAACCGTCCTTTTGTTTTGGTTTAAAAAATTCTAATTCTTCTATAATATTTTCCATAATTAATTCCAAAATAAAAATCCATGGAATTAAATTATTATTGTTTGCTACTCCATGGATATTATTTTTATTTTTACATTGACATTTCCTGTTCTTCTGAGCCAATGCCTGCAAAAGCACTCTTTTTGCCTTCGTCAAGATCAATGACACTTGAAGTGTCTTCAAGTTCAATCTCGTTGTCTGCAAATGCAATGCCAGTTGTTTTTATTGCATTAGCTTTTGCCCTTGCAATGATTTCTTTCGCCTTAGTTTCTCCAAAAACTGATTTAACTTCATTAATAACCTGTTGCAACTGTGCAAGTTTTTTACTAGAATCACTACTAGCTTCATTCATTGTATGATAAGGGTATTTGTTTGCCTCTTTTGTTACCTGTTCAAGCTGTGCGAACAATCTTTGAAGCTGAGAGTCCAAGCAGTGTGGCATATACTTTCCACCCTTAAATTCTCCAGTTGAATAATCAATATAAGAAGCTGCATCTGAAGCTGAAATTCCTATCAATTCGGCAATTCTACCCTTGATTGACGCCTGAATTGATAAGCGATCTTGTGCTGCCTTAATAAATTTTTTTGCATTTGTTGAAGCCACTAATGCCGAAGCACATGCATTTGTCAATCTTTGTTCATAAATTCTTTCGTCTGCCATAAAAATCTCCTAAACTTTTTTTTATTTTATTTTTATTCATTAATAATTTCATTATAAAATAAAAACAAAAATAAGTAAATAGGTTTTGAAAAATTTCTCCCAAAAATTTTAGCTACCCTTTCTTCAATTCCTTAGCTTGCCTTAGATCTTCGCACTACTATATAGCTTGCCTTAGTTCTTCACACTAAATCTATTCTCCTTACAACGCAATTTCAATTCTGCTTCAATTCTGCGTTTATATATTCCCTGCAATTTTTCACCTGTATAGCCATAATTTTTTTACCAATATGAGCTTTAAAGCAAAATTCTAAATTCTGAAATTAAAGTTTGCGATTTTTAAATTCCATTCTGATTTAATGTCTTTCAAACCCTTCTGCTACTTTTACCTTTAATTTTTATTTCTCAACAAAAACTGTCAATAATGTGAATTTTATATCAAAAATTGCATAAACTAAAATTATGACAAAGTGCATATTTTTAACGGGTGGTGGGACAGCTGGGCACACCACACTAAACATAAGTTTACAAGATGAGCTAAAAAAATATTTTGACAAAATTGTATATGTTGGGTCATTCAACGGAATTGAAAAAGAGTTAATTTCAAAAAAGACTAACTATGAATATAAGGCAGTCACAACAGTAAAGCTAGACCGAAAAAATCTTGCCAAAGACATAATGATACCATTTTTGCTTAGCAAAGGAATAAAGGAGTCAAAAAAACTAATTGAAGAGTACAAGCCAGTAATAATTTTTTCAAAGGGTGGCTATGTTGGGTTGCCCGTGACAATAGCAGGCAAAAAACTTGGAGTTCCTATTGTTTGTCACGAGAGTGATTTGTCAATGGGGCTTGCAAACAAACTTACAAAAATGTATGCAAAGGTTGTTTGTACAAATTTTGAAAAAACTGCAAAACTTGGTGGAAAAAAGTGTATTTGCACAGGAATGCCACTAATTCTCAGCAAATTATCAAAAAATGACGCAAAAATGAAACTTGGGATAAATACAGAAAAACCCGTTCTAT
Source organism: uncultured Clostridia bacterium (assembly GCA_944382715.1). GTDB lineage: Bacteria > Bacillota > Clostridia > Christensenellales > UBA1242 > RGIG1681. The sequence continues at coordinate 14,870 of CALWNC010000007.1, read as the reverse complement.
TGGTGACTGGTGGAAGCCTTGGAGCAAAGGTAATTAATGATTTTGTTTTTGACAATCTAGACAAACTAACAGAAAGATTTTTTGTTTATCACATCACTGGTAAAAACAATTCAAGAGTAATAAACTGCGATAGTTACAAGCAAATTGAATTTTCAAACGATATGAAAACTGTTTTCAAAGCGTGCGACTTTGCCCTTTCAAGAGCAGGAGCAAACACTTGTTTTGAACTTTTGGCAAACAAGATATTGACGGTTTTTGTACCACTGCCAAAAGGCACTTCACGGGGTGACCAAATAGAGAATGCAAAGTATTTTGAAGATGAAAAACTTTGCGTTTCAATTCCTCAAGAAAATTTGACTATTTCGCAGGTTATGAGTGCATTTGACTACCTACAAAAAAACGCAAATTCAATTAAAAATAATATAAAAAACTCTAAAATTTCTGACGGAACAGGTAAAATTATGGATATTTTGCTAAAAAATCAACTAAAAAACCAAAAGTTAAAAAGCAAAAAAGAAAGTGCGAAAAAAGTAAAAAAATAATAAATTTAAATTAAAAATAGTAAAAACTCACTCAAAAAAATTTAATTTTAATAGAAGCAATAAATCAAATTAAATAGAGCAAAAAGAGCAAACCAAAATTAATTTACAATCCAAACCAGAATTTAACATTGTCTTTAACAATAAATTATAGTCAATCTTTTAAAACTAAACTACAAATCAAATATTTGTTTAAGATAACTTATAATCTAAATCCTTTCTTTATATAACAAAAAAAATATTCAATAAAAAAATCCATAGTAAATGCTATGGATTTTTTTATATTTTCATTTTGGTTTTTCAAAAATTTAAGCCAAGATTGATTTACAAGTCTAGTCAAAATTAATTCCACCAATAATATCGCTATCAATTCTTCTTCTTGATTTTCTCTTAGTTCTTGGTTTTGTTGGTTTTTTAGGTGCAGGTGGTGGAGCTGGTACTGGAGCAGGAGTTTGAACTTTTTCTCTTACCACTACAACAGGTGATTTTCTAATAACTTTTGGCTTTTGATTGCTCTTTTGTGACAAATCTTCTTTTAATCTAATATTCTCTTCTTTTTCAAGTTGCGAAGTAAACTCCAAAAGTTTCTTTTCCATTTCAAGATTTGCAATGTTAAAGTTTGATTTAATTTCTTTTTTAAGTATTGCACCAATCTGTTTATTAGTTAAATTAGCATTTTCAAAACCACTCTTTCTAACCTTAATTTTACTTTCATTTTCTTTAATCTTTCTGTCACTATCTAGCTTATCAAGATACATTTTTTGCTTAAACTCTTCGTACTTTTTGCTATAGGACTCTTCCATTTCCTTAAGTTTTGCCCTATATTCTTCATCAATTTTTGCCCTTTCTTCTTCAATCTGTTTAAGCTTTTCTTCCGTTTCTTTTTCTGTCCTGTTTTTGCTCTCTACAAGTTCATTAATTTTCATTTGCATTGCTTCTTGACTATTTTTATAGTCTAAGATTTCATTGTAGTCTATTACAGGTGCAGAAGATTCATATCCATTGTCGTCATACTGTTCATAATTATCTGGATTTTCACTATCATCATACTGTTTTGATTGAGAAGTTCCCAAAATCTCCGAGAATTTTGTCATAAACTCGTTTGTCATATCTCGGAAATCTTCTTTGGTTAAAATATCACTCTTTTTGATTTCTTCTTCGTCATCTGGTTTTGATGTCGTTGCAGTAATATTAATTGGTTCATTGCTGTCTAAATCATCTGTGCTTATAATAATTGGTCTTTGAAGTGTGTTTGTTCCAGTCTTTACACTTTCAGTATTCATAACAACTTCATTGAGTTTTTTACCATGATTTGAACCTGCTGGTTCTGTATCAACAATTTCAGATTGCTGTTTATCTTCTTTTGATAGTAAAAGATCTTCAAAATCATCTTTTTCTTCTTCCTCTTCTGGTTTGCTGTCCGTTTGCTCGGTCAAAGTGTCATCGCCAGTAATGAGTTTTTCATTTGGTTTTGCTTTAAGATTGTTTGCTTCCCTTTCAAGCCTATCAAGTCTATCTCTAACTTTATCCAGTTCCTCACTATTTAGACTATATTTATTACCTACAACCCCATCATCAAAGGCAAACTTTTCAATGTCGGCATTGCTTGAATAGAAGTTTTCATCTTGAAATTTATTTATATCTTTTGTTGCATCTTTATTAAAGTATTCTTCGTCTGATGTAATTGGCTCAAGCAAGTCATCGTTTTGAGTAAATTTATCCTTTGCAAGAATGCTTTCTTCAAGCTTATGCATATATCCATCAAGAGAAAATTTGTGAAGCGTTGGGTCATTACTGTCAAGTTGTGTAATTGGCTTTTGAACATCTGAGCGCGCTTGGTCAAGTTCATTAAATGTGTTACTTGACTTATCATTCATAAAGTTTGATATTGAAAATAGTGATGAATCGTCGTCGCTAGTATCTTCAAAGGTTTCCTCTGTCCTACGATAGTTCTTATTTTTCCAGCCAGAAAAGTCGTTCATATCAACAGGTCCACTTTGTCTGGTGTTAAAGAATTTACCAAATGGTGATGGCTCAAACTTGCTACTCATACTTTTACGCTGTTTATTAGAAGCCTTTGTTGGTGTTGGCTGTTTTAGACTGCTATCACTTGATAAAATATTGATAACAACAGTTTCTTTGTCGGTTACCTTTAAAGCTCTTTTAAATGCATTATAATCAAAAGCATTACTGAAAAAATTATCCATAGAACTCCTTTGTAGTAGTTACCCTATTGACTTTAACATTTAGTTACAAAGTAAAAATAAATCTTTATTTTGTAACTTAAACTCTTTTATAGTTATAATTATACAATAAGTTAAAAAATTTACAAAGCAAATAAAAATAGTTTATTAAAAATTTTTGCTAAAAATTTTAAGCACAAAAACATAAAATTAAAAATTGACAAGAAATAATTTTTATTATAATCTTATTGTAGTTAAATTTTGCAAATATAAAATATAACCTAATTCATAGACATTAAAAATATTTTTCAATAATTAACTCGTTTTAGATTTTATTTTATAAAAAATTTAACTAAAAAATAAAATTATCTTTGGAGAAAAAATGATAAATATTGTATTAGTAGAACCAGAAATTCCTCAAAATGCAGGGAATATTGTTAGGACTTGTGCTGCAATAGGAGCAACACTTTATATGGTTAAACCTCTCGGTTTTATTTTAGATGACAAACACTTTAAACGCGCTGAAATGGACTATAAAGACTTTGCAAATGTGAAAGTTGTTGACTCATTTCAAGAAATTTTAGATGGAAATCCAAGTGCAGATTTTTTCTACGCCTCAACCAAATCTCACAAAATTTATACGGAAGTCGAATATAAAGATAACTGCTTTATTGTATTTGGAAAAGAAAGTTATGGTCTTAGTGAAAACTTACTTAAACACAATTATGAAAAGTGCATTAGAATTCCAATGAACGAAAAGGCAAGAAGTTTGAATTTGTCAAACTCAGTTGCAATCATTGCATATGAAGCAATGAGACAACAAAATTTTTCTTCTCTCAAACAATATGGAGATTTAACTGGACGAATTGAATACGACAATTATTAAAATATAAACTCAATGCATTTTTATAATTGTTAATAACTATACTAAAAAATTTTTATTATATTTTGCTAAAACATAATTTTAAGTAAATAAATATTTTTTCTAAAATTTTTTTTTATTTTTTTGCAATATTTTGCAGAAAATATTAATTTTATTGCAAAATTATCTATAATATTTGCTATAAAAACGCAATTATTTTATTTTTTTGTAAAAATTTCTTTAAAATACTATTAATTTAATAGTTTTCTAATTTTTAACATAATTTAAAATAAAAAAGTAATGTTAACCCGTAGGCCACATTACTTTATTTTTATTCTTCATTAAATAGGTTTAGTAAAAATCCATACTCTCTAAGTTCCTCTTTAAGTTTTGGCGTGTTTGGTAAAAATGAATTAACTAACTCCCAAAAATGCTTACTATGATTCATTTCAACCAAATGACAAAGTTCATGTATTATTACATAATCTATTATAGCAGGTGACAGCATTACTACTCTCCAATTAAAGCATACTACTCCCCTAGAATTACAACTTCCCCACCTACCTTTACTATCTGTAATTTTCATTATGCTTGATTTTAACTTAATCTTATTTTCTATAAATGCGAGCCTATCTTGTAAAACCTGCTTAGCTACTTTTTTATACCACAATTTTAGTGTTTTTAAAATTTTTTCTCTTTCTACTTTTTTTGGTAAAACAATCTGAAAGTTATCATTTGTTTCTATCTTTTTTACATCTGATAAAAGGAGTGTGTACCTATTTCCATATAGAAGAAATTTTTTATAATTTATTATGTCTTCAAATTTACTTTTTGTTTGGTTTATCATAAACAGTTTATCTTTTATCCAACCCTGTTTATCCCAAACAAACCTTTTTATAACTGAGTCCTCCATATTAAGTGGCGCTTTCACCACTACATTTCCGTCCTTCATAACTGCAAGCGATAAAGTTTTTCTATTTGATCTTTCTATATAATCTGGTGTTATCACTGTTATCCTCCATTAAAATTATTATATTACAAAAAAAGAAAATAATAACAAAATAATTTGTACAATTTTTTAGTTTGATGTAACAAAAATAGATTATTTGTAATTATAAATCAATAAAAAAAAATTTAAATTATTGACTTAGTTTAAGAATAATATTATTATAATAGTGAGTGTAATTTTTTCACTTAAATATTACAAAAAGGTAAAACAAATGCAAAATATTGATAGCGATTTAATTCGTGGTAATATTGATACAATCATTTTGAAAACAATGGTTGATGGTGATATGTATGGCCTTGACATTATTCGCGAAGTTGAAAATAAGAGTAATGGAACCTACGAATTAAAACAACCAACTTTATATAGCTGTTTGAAGCGTCTTGAAACTCAAGAGCTTATTTCTTCATACTGGCTTGACAGTGAAATTGGTGGTAGAAGACACTACTACAAGCTTACTGAGAAAGGTCAGGAGATGATAAAAGCAAAACAAGAAGAATGGTCCAAGTCGAAATTTATTATAGATAACCTTCTTGGAGATTTTGACTCTGAGCAATATAGATTAGTAAAAAAAGATGACTATGAAAAAATTATTGAGGGAAAACCTGTTGTTCAATATGTTCAAATTAAAGATAATGATGAAAACATATCTCAAGGAAACTTGATTTCCACAAATGAAACAACTGAAATTGTTGATGATACAACTTCTATAGTTCAAGATTCAAATGAACAAGATGAACAAACTTTCCTTGATCAAGCTACTCCTAAACAAAGTTTTCAGTCTTTATCCGATTATCAATCACTAATTGAAAGTGTAATAAATGACGAAAGTGAACAGCCAGAAAATAACGAGGAACAGGAACTAATTTATTTTGAAAACAAAAATGGTGATAAACAAGAATCTGAAACTCAAAATGAACAAACTAATTTAAGTCAAGTTAATTTTAATCACACTAACAATTCTACTCAAACTGAAATACCTAACAAAAATAATAATTACAACTCTAATGAATTTGTGCAACAAAACATATTTGAAAACCTATCACTCCCCTATCAAAATGAAGTTGACTCTTCTATTTTTGAATTTAATTCAAAAGTTAAAGAATTGAGTAATTTTAATTATAGAGATGAGTCTAAAAACACAAATGAAGCTGAATCACAAAACGATGCTCAAAAAGAAGAATTTCAAAAAAGTAGTCAATCTTCTAATATCAATGTCGAAGAAAATACAGAAAAATTTCACATTGACCAAGAAAATCAAAAAATTTCCAACTCACAATTCCATACTGAAAAACTTAATGACAAACTTCTAAGTGAACTTGATGACCTTTCTTTAAAAAACGAAAACAAATTTGACGATAGCGAATATCAAGTGGAAGATAAACAAACCACAGAAAATAATGAAAATTTACAAAAAAATGCAAAATCTGATGAAAAAACTGAAAATTTATATGAAACAAGAGCTATTTCAGATGAAAATGTTTTTGTAAATTATAAAATAGAACCATCAAAATCGAAAGAAGAAAATTCAGATAATAATACTCAAAGTGAAAGTATATATAGTGATTCTTCACAAACATTTGCTACTGGATTTTCATTTGATAATGATGAACCCGAAGAATTTTTCGAACTGAGTTATACAAACTTTACGCCAACAAATCAAAATGAAGAATATAAGAAAAAGCTGCAAAATCTAAATGAATATACTAAAACTAATGATGAATTTTTGCAAAATTCCAATACAAATCAAAATGCTAAAGATATTTTAGTTCTTAAGCAAGAACTTGAAAAAGAAGGAATCAAGTTAAAAAAATACAACAAGAGTGCAACTAAGCCAGAGCAAAAAAATTATATTTTAACTAATAAACTTAACTTAATAAAAAGTTTAATCTTGTTTTTACTCTTTACATTTATTCTCTCTGCATCATATATCATTATGAGAAATACGTCTCTTTCTGAGATGCACGATTTTTCTATAAATATATTTATTTATGCAATGATTCCATTTGCAATATATTTTATTTATTACCTAATTTTGTATATACTTAATCCTCAGAAAAAAGCACCTGCAAAGTACTCGTCAAAATTTTTTATGTTTTTTTCAATAATTATAACAATTCAGCTTTTACTTATTATATATTGTGTTAATTTACAATTAGGATTTTATAGTTTTACCCAGCTTGGTTACAATCATTTATTTTGGATTGTTCCTGCAATTATCTCAATTGCACCATTATTTAATACAATTATTCATATAGGCTTGTTTAATTCAAAAAATTTTAATGTTTAAAGGCAAACATAAAGTTTGCCTTTTTTTAATTATTATTAGCAATTTGATGATTAGAAATCTCGCTTGTTGCCAGCATGTCACACCTGTTATTGTACTCATTATCCGAGTGTCCTTTAACTTTAATAAAATTAACGCTATGATAATTTAACAAAGTGTCAAGTTCCTGCCAAAGTTCAATATTTTTAACACTTTCTTTCCCCGAATTTTTCCAACCATTATTTTTCCAATTTGAAAGCCAGTTTTTATTAATTGCATTAACAACATATGCCGAGTCAGAATAAAGTTCAACATTACATCTTTTTTTCAGTATTGAAAGAGCTTTTATAACAGCTGTTAGTTCCATTCTATTATTAGTAGTATCTGGTTCATATCCTGATGCCTCCTTGTATTTACCATTCGCCATCAAAATTACACCCCAGCCACCAGCTCCGGGGTTACCAGAACACGCTCCATCGGTATAAATAGTTACATCAGAACTTTTTTTCTCTTTATCATTGCCACTAATAGTATCATTAATTTGATTAATATTTTTCTCAAGTTCATAATAATCAATTCTTAAACAAATAGATAGATTTTGATTACCATCATTTGCAAGTGAATTAATCCAAGAAACAAAAGGTATTTCATTAGACTTAGCTTCATAAACTACCACTATTTTAAGTTTTATTTTACATTCTAATATTAAACTTTGAGTTTCAAAACTAACAAAATTATTTGTAATTTTTGTTATTAGAAATATTTTGTCAAATTTTGTTAATTCCAATTTACTCCAATTAGATATCTCTTCTATTTGATTATACTCTGATAAGATGCTTTTCTTTGCAATCTCAATTAGCTTTTCGTCCCCATCTATTAAAATTAAATTCATATTAACACCTATGCTAAATATTAACATAAAAAATATATAAATTCAATAAAAATTTTATTATGAAACAAAAAAATAAATCAACCTTTCAATTTATATTGACAAATCAAAAAAAATATGTTAACCTAAATAATGTTGTAGGGGTGTAGTTCATCGGTAGAATGAGAGTCTCCAAAACTCAAGAGGAGGGTTCGACTCCTTCCACCCCTGCCAAAAAGACTTCAATTGAAGTCTTTTTTTAAAGTTGAAAGAAAAACTTAGCAATAAAAGGAGAAAATATGAAAATAAATTTTCACGGTGATGAAAATGGAATGTGTGTGTTAGATGAAACAAAAACCTGTAATGACTGTGGAGAATGCGATAGATGCGATATTGACCCTACAAAGATTTGTGATAATTGCGGTAAATGCCTTAATGAATATAATACTAATTCAAAGGGTTATGTAGAAATTCCAATAGACAAAATTGAAATGTCCGATGCAAATATTTCACTTGATGACTTTTATAAAGAAATGGGACTTGATAAAGACGAAGATAGTGACTTTGAATAGAAAAATCAATCTTGACAAATTATTACCAATATGATATATTGTAAACAAGTTAAAATAAAATATAGAGGTATTTTTATGTCAACACAGGGTAATAATTACAGCAAGGAAATTGCACATCTTAGAGATACATTTTTTGGAAAGAAAAATTTTAATGTTCGTGAAAACAATAATGGAAATGGAGAAGCTGGTTATTTAAAACAATTACTTAGAACTAATCCAGAAGCTAGAGAATTATTTAAAAAATATGTGAATTTGCCTGCTTCTGTACTCTTTGATCAAGCAAAACTTAGAATTGAAATGATTGACAATGGAGAAATTCCAAATGAAAAACTTGAGCTTGTTGAAGCTGAAATTGCACTTTTTCTTGGAGCAATTGAAGATGCACATCTTGTAAAATCTTTGGAACTAACTCCAGATGATGAAATGACATTATAAAAAATTGTTTCTATTGAAATATTTTTTGTCATTAATTTGTTAAATCTAAAAAATGTAATATTTTAAAACAAAAAAACCTTTTTATACATAAAAAGGTTTTTTCTTTGTTTAAATAAATTTTTATTATATTAATAATAAATCGTTGAATAACTCGATTTATATATTTTTATCGATTAGGTCAAATTCTTCAAAAACTTTCGCGATAATATCTGCAGCTTTTTCAAGTTCTTCTTTTTTATGAGTTGCAGTGTAAGTTGTCCTGACAAGACACTGACCTGGAGGAGTTGCAGGTGGAAGAACTGGATTGGCATACACACCCTCTTCAAATAAACGCTTACAAACCATAAGAGTTATATCTTGTTCATAAGTAAATAGTGCAATGATTGGTGCTTTGCTATCGGCGAATTTAATATTCCTACTTCTTAATAGTTCTCTCATATAATCAGCGACTTCACTTAAATGCCTTATTCTTTCAGGCTCTCGTTTAATTATTCTTAAGGCTTCAAGGGTTGAAGCAAGACAGCCCGGAGTTATTGAAGCACTAAATATAAATGGTCTGGAATTGTGTCTAATATATTCGGCAACTTCGTGACTACAGCCACAATAACCTCCCATACTTGCAAGAGATTTAGAAAAAGTTCCATAAATTAAATCAACCTCATTAGTTAAACCAAAATATTCAGCAGTGCCAGCACCTGTCTTTCCAAGCACCCCAAGAGAATGTGCGTCGTCAACCATGAGTCTAGCACCATACTTCTTTTTAATTTCAACAAGTCTAGGAAGATCACAAATATCGCCTGTCATTGAAAAAATACCATCTGTAACTATTAAAATTCCCGATTCTTTAGGAACTAGTTTAATTTTTTCCTCTAAGTCGTAATAGTCCAAGTGATTAAATCTAATCATTTTACCATAAGAAAGTTTACAACCATCATAAATTGAAGCATGGTTTTCTTTATCACAAAGAATAAAATCATTTCTGCCTACAATTGCAGAGATTACACCTATATTAGTCTGAAACCCCGTGGACATTGTAACACAATCTTCTTTCCCTAGAAAATCTGCCAACTCCTTTTCTAAAGTTAAATGCAATGTTGTCGTGCCATTTAGAAATCTAGAGCCAGAACACCCTGTGCCAAATTCGCGAGTTGCCTTAACGCAAGCCTCAATAACTCGCTCGTCACTTGTTAAACCAAGATAATTATTTGAACCAATCATTATTTTTTGAGAGCCTTCCATATTAACAACAGTATCTTGTTTTGACTCTAAAGTATGAAAATAAGGGTAAATCCCCTTTGATTTAATTTCACTAACAATTTTAAAATCATTACATTTTTTAAATAAATCCATTTATTTTCTCCAAGTATAATTAAATTATATATTTATAAATAGTAAATAACAAGTTTTTTATTTGATATTTTGTGTTTTTTGTGTCATAATTTATCTATGAATAATATAAAGTTTTTAAAGGAAAATGTCAATACAAAGTATTTTGACCTTCCTTGTAACAATTTTAAGTCAAAATTAAACAGCATTAAGTATCACTTTAATAGTTTTAAAATTTCAGCTGATACTACTGGACTTTTTTTGTGCAATAAAACTTCCCCAATGGATTATATATTCATTAATGATTGTTTTGAGGGAGTTTATGCCATATTAAAAGATGAAATTGTTCAAAAAATTTATAATGACGACTTTCCATATGAAGAACAAAAAGAGTTTTGGTCTAATGTTTCTACGATGAAAAATTTAATGATTTCTATTGTAGTATTTCCAGAAAAACATAAAACAGTTTTTGGAGATTTTCAAAAGCTGCCAGAAAAAATTATAGATTTTTTACTTGAATTTAATATGGATATAAAATTTTTAAATTTAATAGGAACTTATTTTATTAGTCCCGTATGGGCAAATGAAACAAGAATATGTGACTGTAAACTTGAACATAGATTTTCAATCAACTTGAAAGACCAAAAAATGCTATCAAGGGAAGATTTATACGAAAAGTTTAATAAATATACCCCATCATCTGCAAGTGTTTATGCAACCAAAATTCCAGTTTATATAAGAAGCAATAAATGTGCCGAAAGATTAGAAAGAATTCTTTATGCCTGCCCACACTGCAATGCGTTTTTCTCGCTGTACTCTGAATATAATGTAGTTAAATGCAACAATTGTGGCACAGCATTTGAAATTTCTAGAATAAATTCAGAAATTGGATTAACTAGAATTTTTACAAGTTTAGATGGTGCAAAAACATTTCAATTTAACCTTCTTAAAACACAAAATCTTATTGACGATAAAAGAATACTAGAATATCAAAATCTCAAATTTAATGACTTTAAAAACACTCAAAAAAGCGTAATGCAAGAGGCTGTTTTAGAAATTTATAATAACAAGATTGTCTATAAGGTTGAGGAAAATTCAAACACTCTCTATTTTTCTGAAATTTTAGATGTATATCTTAGCGATAATAATACAATAATGATAAATGCCATTGACTTCAATAAAAATCAAACCTATTTTATATCGTTTAAAGGTGAAAAAACTGAAAATCTCTATATTTTAGTTGATTTATTTTCACTCTATGAAGAAAATAATTAAAACAAAACCTACAAGTAAGATAATTAAAATAAAAATTATAGCAAATTAATAACATTCAATTTAAACAAAGCACCTTATATAGATTTCTAATATTTTGATAGCAAAAAAGATTACAATAAACTTGTAATCTTTTTGTTATTTAATTAAATTTTTAAAAGTTAATTTTTAATTTAATTGGCGACAATATTATTGCCCTTTACACCAAGTTCAAATTCTCTTTCACGACCTGAAGAAATTTGTTCTTCATAATCATCACTTTTTCCTCTCATAACACTAGAAAGTGAAATTTCATAAGCTACTTTAGTTTCAACTTCATTTTCACTGATTTTTTTCTGATATTTTCTACTTTGAATTCTACCTTGAACTTCTAATTTTTCTCCAACTCCAAGATCTCTTACAAATCTTGCATTTCTCCCCCAAGCTATGCAAGGCAAATAGTCACTTTTATTATAAGATCTGTTAACGGCAAGAAGCATATCACAAATCTCTCTACCAAAAGGAGTGGTTCGATAAATTGGTTCTTTACAAATATAACCTATAAGATAAATTTGATTAATTTCGTTAAGTTCGCTTGGATCAACTAGCTCTTTAACAAAAATAGTTAACATAAGTTTGCTTTTTCCATTTTCAAGTTTGTTATAACTTCTAAATTGACCAATTAATCCAATTTCATCACCAATATTAAAATTTTCAATTAATCTTTCTGAAATTGTTACTGGAAGAGTGTCAATCTCTTCTGATAATCTTTGAACATCTACAAACATTTCAAAGAAACCTTCACCCATAACTGTGTGAGAATAAGTAGGAAGTTCTCTAATTTTTCCCTTCAAAATTACACGATTGTTGTTTTCAAATTGATTGTTATTCATAAATATATCCTTTTGTTTTTTATTTTTGTTTTTGTAATCCGTTGTTGTCAATAATATAATCAGATTGGTAAACAAGTTCAGAAATGTTAACCATTTGGTATCCTTCACTTCGTAGGTATTCAATCATAAGTGGTAACGCTTCAAGAATATGGTCAGAATTATTGTGGCACAAAATTATAGAACCATTTTTTACTAAGGATTTAACTCTACTTAATATTTCATTAGCAGAAAGACCTTTCCAATCCAAAGTATCAACGTCCCATTGAATCGTTTTAAGACCTAAGCTTGTAGCAACATTTATAAGCGTATCATTATAATCACCAAATGGGGGTCTGAAAAATTTAACTTCTTTACCGGTAATTTTAGTAATAAGTTCCATTGAGCTTTTAAGTTCTTGAGTCATTGATTCACTAGATAAAGTACTCATTTTAGGGTGTGTACTAGAATGTGTACCAATATCAATCCCAGCCTCATCAATAAGCTTTACTTTATCCTCATTTTTTTCAATCCAAAAGCCCACTAAGAAGAAAGTTCCACCAACATTATTTTCTTTTAGTATCTCAACAATTTTTTCTGTTTTGTCAGAGCCCCAAGCAGCATCAAATGTTAAAGCTACCTTTTTCTCATTGGTATCAACAGAATAAATAGGAACAAGTCTTGTTGCATACCCAAAATAAATTGTACCTGCATTAGTCATAGCGACAACAAAAGCTAGTAATACTGCAAAACACGAAAGCGAAATAAGTCCTAAAATCGATTTCATTTTTGTGCATAAAATCTTCATACAAAATACTCCTCTATTTTATAAAACATACCGAAATTTTACAACATATAAAATATTCTATTTTGAACTAAAAAATTATATTTTGTCGAATTATGTCTAATCGGCTAAGTTTTAATATTATATATTCAAGTATATAGAAAAAAAAACGAAATTATGCAAAGAAAAATGTAGATGTTAATATTTTTTGAGTCGCATAAAAAAATGAATAGTTTTAGATTAACTTTTTTCTTAATTGTTCAATGATTTTTGATTCCATACGAGATACTTGTACCTGAGAGATATCAAGCATTTCGGCAACTTCACCTTGTGTTTTTCCACGAAAATAACGAAGAAGAATGATTTTTCTATCCTTTTCAGAAAGCTCTAATATTGCATTCTTTAAAGTAATTTTATCAATCATCTCATCGCTTTTATCGAACACTGCAAGCTTATCAATAACATTTTGACTGCTTGGGTCATCTTCATCAACCTTTGCATGAAGAGAAATCACCTGTTGCTGAGAATCTAGTGCAATGACAATATCTTCCTTATCCACCTCAAAATGACTTGCTAATTGGTCAATTGTGGGAGATTCACCTTTTTCACTTTTTTCTTTTTCAATAAAAGCCTTGATTTTTATTGACAGTGTTTTAATTGATCTAGAAACCTTTAAACTTCCATCATCTCTTAAAAATCTTTTAATTTCACCCGAAATCATGGGAACAGCATAGGTAGTAAATTTTACATCAAAGCTAGGGTCAAAATTTTTAATAGCTTTTAAAAAACCCACACAACCTATTTGATAAAGGTCATCATATTCTGCACCCTTGTTTAAAAATCCCTTTACGATTGACTTAATGAGAGGAAAATTGCCGTTTATTAAGATGTCAGTTGCATCTTTATCACCATTTTTTGCTCTAAGAACAAGTTCATTTGTTTGGTTTACATCTATTGGCTTATATTCTTCCATTAACCCTTAATCACCTTCTGCATATGAACAATTAAGCCAGTAGGCTCATTCTTTTTAACTTCTAAACTACTCATAAAAGAATCCATTAATGTGAAACCCATTCCCGAATGTTCTTCATCAGATTTAGTAGTAAAGAAAGGTTGAAGTGCCATATCAATATCTTCAATCCCTACACCACTATCAATAACTTTTATATCCAAAACATTTTCCCTTATTCCTGCCTCGATTATAATTTTACCACCATTACCGTTATATCCATGAACAATCGAATTTGTAACGGCCTCGCTCACAGCTGTTTTTATATCATTAATCTCAGAGACGGTTGGTTTTAGTTCTGTACAAAACATAGCAACAACACCTCTTGCGAAACTTTCATTTACATTTTTTGCCTCAATTTCAAGTTTGAAGTAATTATCAAATTCCATAAATAATCTCCTTTAACCAACTTTTGGAATAATTTGATATATTCCACTCATTTCAAAAATTCTATTAACATAAGAAGTTGGATTTTTTATATAAATATTAATATTGTTTTTAGAGAATTTATTGTATCTACCAAGCAAAACTCCAATTCCAGTACTATCCATAAAAGAGACATTTGAAAAATCAAGAATTAATTTCTTTTTGCCCCTACTAGTAGCTTTTAACTGGTCATCAAGAGAAATTCTTACATACTCAGCTGAATACTCGTCAAGTTCGCCGTAAAGCTCAGCATAAATGCCATCGTCTTTATTTAAGTATTTAATCTCCATAAAACTTCCTCCTCATATAAAAATGATAACACAAAGTAGGATAAAAAAATTTAGAATTATTGTTGAAACATTTGTTGTTTTGTCTAACAATATTGTATTTCTAAAAACAATAAATATCCACCCGAAAATCGGGTGGTTTTTCATTTTCGGGTATAACCCTAGCTTTACTGGCTACGCACAAGTG
>CALWNC010000006.1 GCA_944382715.1 uncultured Clostridia bacterium | reverse complement strand
AAGGAGATTTTTTCTCATCGGTAAACCTCTACTGAACCACGCCACTATGACGTGGTTTTCTCTATACAATAAAAAAACATCTGCAAGCAGATGTTTATGATTATTAATTACTTTCAGCTGGAATTACAGAAACTCTCTTTTTATTCTTTCCAAACTTTTCAAATTTAACAATACCGTCAATTTTAGCGTAAAGTGTATCATCATCACCAATTCCAACATTTTCACCTGGGTGTACATTTGTTCCTCTTTGACGAACGATAATATTACCGCCTTTGACAGTTTCACCAGAATATTTTTTTACACCAAGTCTTTGTGCATTAGAGTCGCGTCCATTTTTAACTGAACCACCACCTTTATGGTGAGCAAATAACTGGATATTTATAAACATTGTCATAAGTTTTTAACCTCCAATTCAATATAATCTGAAAAACTTTCATTTAAATCGGCAATACCACAAAGCATAGTGTCTAAAATTGCACTTGCTTGAAGTGATTGTGTTTCTGAAAGATTTTCAGGTAAGGTAAAGCGTAAATAGCCCTTTTCATCATCTCTTTTCATATCAAGCTCAATTGTGACAACCATTAAAAGTCCGAGGGCAGCTGTCTGAACAATGCTTGAAAGAGATGCACAAACTATATCCTCACCTTTTTCTCCGTAATTAGTGTGTCCATCACACTCAACCTCAAAGATCTTATTTTCTTTTTTTCTTATTACTACTTTTGTCATTTCACACTCACAAAAAACTATTTTTCAATTGAAACAACTTTAAGTTTTGTGTATGGCTGACGATGACCTTGTTTGTGACGAACATTCTTTTTAGCCTTATATTTGTAAACTACAACTTTGCTTTCTTTTCCAAATTCAAGAACTTCACAAACGGCTTTTGATTTCTTTTCACCTGTAGCAATTTCTACATTTTCACCATCGGCTACAAGCAAACATGGAAGTTCAACCTTATCGCCAACATTAGCATTAATTTTTTCAGCCTTAAAATAGGTGTTTGGTTCAACTTTGTATTGTTTTCCACCAACTTCAACTATTGCGTACATTAATTTTCCTCCTCTTCTCCAGTCTCACTACGAAGGTGTTAACAAAAATTGTTAAGCTTTTTTTTTCAAAAGAAAAATACCTTTTGTATGTGGCACGAGAATAATTTAACACTATTTTACAAAGTTGTCAAGAATTTTTTATTATTTTATTGGTTTATTACATAAAACCTATTTCTTTATAAAATTCAATTTCAGTAAGTGTATTTGAAATTTCATATCGCTCATCTAAAAATATAAAATTTACGAAATGATAGTCATCTATATACTTAAACAATTTATAGTGTGAAATGTCTTTATTTAAATAAATATTCCTTTCAACAAGTCCCTTTTCAATGAGCTTTGCCTTGTGAAATATAAAAAGTTCTCTTTTAAAAGAAGTTCCATTTGATGAAGAAAGTAATAAACTCATTAAATTTACACAAACAAAGCCCAAAGTAAAATTAAATTCAAAAAAGAAAGATATTAAATAAACAATAAATAAAGAAAAAATAATAAGAAACGAAATTATCTTTGTGACTCTAAGAGCTTTAACTCTTAAATGTTTTCGAGTAAAAAGTGCGAGAATAATTCTACCAAAATCAAGAGGATATATTGGCAAAAAGTTAAAGACTAATATTGATAAATTTGCTATTAAAATCTCATACAAATAATTATAACTTTCAGGATAAAACCAAAAAGACAAATAGCACAAAACTACAACAAAAAGATTAAAAAGAGGACCAATTAATATAACTTTGATTTCATCTTTAAGTGTAAAATCATCTAACCCTTCAAGAGTCGCTCCAAAAAAAGATAGTCTAATATTTTTTGCTAAATATCCTAATTTTTTTGCCATAAAAAAGTGAGCAAGTTCGTGTAAAAGCACAAAGCAAATAAAACAAAAATATAAATAAACTTCTTTTAAACAGATGGCGATAAAAAAAATCAAAATAAACGAAAAATCTATTTTGATAAAAGAAAAAAGATTTTTAATCTTAGTTATAATCTTTTTTGACACTTTATCCCTCCACTGATACTTATTAATTTTTATGTTAAAAGAAAAAACAATATGATAAATTATTAATTATGTAACTTTTAAAGTAAAAAATATCAATAAAAATATATAATTATGTCTAATTTTGACAAAATTTTAGATAAAAATAAAGTTAAGTATTTGTCTTTATACAAAAATATTATATAATTGAACTAGGAGAAAAATTATGTCTACTACATTAATTGGAATGAAGCTAGGTTCAAATAGCACTTGGATATATAAACAAGATAATGGAATGGTTTTAGAAGAGCCAACAATCATTGCCATAACAACAAACTTAAAAAATAAGGAAGTTAAAGCAGTTGGATATGAAGCAAAAAAAATGATTGGAAGAACTCCTGAAAATGTTTCATTGTTTTCTCCTATTAGTAATGGAATAGTTCAGTATGAAGAATTGACATCATTATTGCTAAAACAATTTTTAAAAAAGATTTTCCCTATTAGAAAATTTAATCAAAAAATTAAAGCAATGTTATTGATCCCAGATTGTTTAAATTATAGTGAAATTAAACAATACGAAAATTGTTGTTATAAGGCTGGGATTAATGAAGTTGTGTTAATTCCTGAATCCCTGTGCATAGATTTAGGCAATGAAACGGAAATTGGAAAAGAAAAGTGTAAATTCTATGTAAACATTGGATACGACCAAACAAATATTTCAATAGTTTCACATAACTTGATAGTCAATGCATATAGCTTATCAATAGGCTGTTCAATTATGAGTGTTGCAATAAAGAACTATATAGAAGAGAAATTTTCTATCAAAATTGCACTTTCCCAGGCTGACTATATAAAAAAGGAGATTTGTTCACTTTTTGAAAATTATAATGCATCAATATCAATTACAGGATTAAGTTCAAGAACTAAATCAAAAGAACAAATCCTAATTACTTCTTCAGAACTTTATCACATTGTTTCGTACTATTATGGTAAAATTGCTGAAATGATAAAATCTGTTATTTTAACCTGTGACCCTGAAGCTATATCTGACTTTTCTCAAAATGGAATTTATTTTTATGGTGGAGGCTCTGAAATTCCGGGACTTGAAATATTTATGTATAAAGCCACTGGATTTTTGCCAAAAATAATTTGCGATAATGAACCTGAAATTGTTGGAACTGAAAAACTTATTACATCTCCACTCCTACTAAAAAGGATTACTGATACTCTTTAAGTTTATTTTTAAGCCAATTCTTGATTGACTTTGACTTTAACATTGACTAAAAATAGAGTATTGACAAATTTTTTATTATTGTTATAATTAAATATAGATATTTATAATTTGACTAAAAATAGACTTTTTATCAAATAATATGTCTAAATGGAGATAATTATGGATTCAGAAAAAAAGAAAAAAATAAAAATTATAGTTCTTTCTATTTTACTTGCAATAGTTGTTATATCTATTATTGTCTTTGCGTCTATTTTAATAATTAAACAAAATCGTAATAATGATACTCCTACTATTGATGAACCTCAGGAAAATAATAGTCAAGGAACTGATATTTTTACGAATTCATACAACGAAGCAATTTCAAAAAGAATTTTAACAACCTATAATTATTCAGGAACATATGAATTTGAAGAATCTGTTTACATTTATTTTAACGAATATTCTGAATCAAATCCAAACGGACTAACGCAAACTGAAATTAATCAAATTATGCTTGATAAAGGTTGTACAAATCTAGAAAGAAACGAATTTAGAAAAATTATAGATAGAGAAAAGGCTCAAAGCACAAGTGGAGAAACTATTACTATCAGCAAACCATTTAGCGACCAGACAGGAACAAACGAATCATTTGGTTACTATGTAGTATCAAACCCTTCTGGCAATTCACAGGGAAAGGTTTATGGTGACGAAAACTTAGCAGTTATAGTTAAAGATTCTGACGAGTCAGTTTACACTTTCATTTCATTAAATTATAAAAAAATGTCTGATGCGGTAAGTGTCGCAGATTCTAAAGAAACTCTTGATGGTAAAATTTATGTTTTTGAAAATACCTATGACTCTAATGGTCGACTACTCTACTCTATAACTTATACTTATAAAATAATAAAAACGGTTTAAAAAACAAATGAATATTAGGAGAGATTATGAAATATAGTATTTTACAAAGAATGGCAACTCTTTTGGCATTTATATTAATAATTCCACTTACAGTACTTTCAATTACAGCTTGTATTAATAAATACAATCAACCTGAAGATGATACAGAAATTAATAATCCAATAGATCCCGATGATGGTAATAATGAAAATCAAAAAGAAATTATTCAAGGCATTTATAGATTTGAAAATAATGTTTCATTTGATAATACAGTCTACTTTGTCAGTGATAATGAGCTTTATGATTTCTTTAAAACTAATGACATAAATGGCGTAAAAAAGTCAGTACTAAGTAATGGATTTGACTCATTTACTGAGAATATTACGAGCTTTGAAGGAAGTTCAAAGTTTATTGAATTTTCAAGCAATTTCAAAGTTTCATCTTATATCTATAAAAATGGAAATTTCATACTTGTCAATAATAATGAATTTACATATAGCTATGAAGATAATAAGTTTGTTAGTGAAGGCATTAATCCAATAATTAGCAATAATGCCGAAGAAAAGAAAATTACACTTTATTACCCATTTTATTATGAAGAAAACGATGAATTAGTTATAACACCTCTTTATGTTAAAGCAACTTTAACATACTATACCTATTCTTATGAATCAGTAAATAATGATAACTCATTTATATATACTTACGAAGAAAATTCTTGTAAACTAGTTTATGATTTTGATAAAAATATTGATTTTGATAGTGTTACAAAAAAATTACAATCAATGTTTAATATTGAAAGTTCAGATGATGTTTTATCAGAAATAGAAAACCTTATTTCAAAATTTGACATTTCATTTAACTCAAACTTTTCAATTGCAACATTCTTTAACAATGATGACGGCTTAACTTTTTCATACCATACTATTACAGATTTATCATTTGTTGCCTTTAATGATGTAAAAGTTATAATTATAAATAAGTCAATTGGATTAAATCAATTGTCAAATGAATTAGAACTTAATATACAAGTGAATGCAGATGTAACTTTAAAATACAACATAGTTTTAGTATAAAAAAAACACGAAATGATATTTTTCAATAATCATTGGAAATATCAATTTCGTGTTTTTACTTACAATAAAATTAACTGTTTTTATGGCTTTGAGAAAACATATATTTATAGCTATCAATATTAAAATAAATTTTATAGTTTTTGCAATATTAATAAAAAATACAAAGATATATTATTCCCTTAATAAAAAACATATTAATTATGGAAACTCTTCTAATTAATATGTTTTTTATTATTATAAAATTTCTAACTTTTTGTGGAAAATCTTTTCAAAATCTTTACCTACTTCCATTCCCCTTTGAATTTCATAAGTTGCGTCAGAACTTGTGACTGTTTTTAAGATAACCGAATCTCCCAAAATATCACAATTAATATCTACAATTACATTGTTTTTAGTTCGATCAAAACATTCTGCAAGTCTTAAGATTATTCCAAGTTTTTTAACGGCATCAACATCATCAACCGTCAATATACCATTATATTTTGCCCATTCACTCATCTTTATATCACCACCAGAGTGAAGAGATGCAACAAAACTAGCAAGAAGTAATTCTCTGTGAGTAAAACCGTAAATTTCACTGTTAAGAACAACTTCAAAAGAATGCTGAGCATGATTTCTATAACTAATTCTCTTACCTACATCATGCATATAAGATGCAACTCTAAGTACCTTTACATAACCTCTTGGAAGCTTGTGCAAAACCCTTAATTGTTTAAATAAAAGCATTGATAAGTTATAAACTTGTTCGTTATGCTTTGTTGAATCAGCTTCATATACAGAAGTTTGAGCCATAACTGAAAATCCAACAATGTCTGAATTTGGTTTTTCTAAGGTTGCAGGAGTAACTGAATTAAATAATAAACCTTCAACGACCGACCTTGTAGCTATTACAACTTCATCTTTTTGAACATAATCTAAAATTGTCTTAATAATTTGTACAGAATAAGCAAATACATCTGAGCGAGGTTCATTTAGTCCCTTTAATTTTTTATTTTCCCCAAGCTCTAACGCCTTGATTTTTTCCAAAATTTGATTTACATCTTCAGCCTTTACGACATAACCATCATCTTTATCTAAAGGGTATTTAGTATAGATTCTATCCATTTTAGATAAATCTTCAAAAGTTGCACCATTACCAATAAAAGCATATTCTGGTTCAATTGATTTTAACCATTCATAGTCAGCTAGATGTGCCCTGATATATTTTGCGACTTTTTCAAAAACTTCTGATTTGTCCATTTCAGAAAGATTGTACATTTCTATTAAATCTCTTGGACCAACTGGGATAAATGCCTGATTTAAAATATTTCTTCTATTATAGTGAATTAAGTGAATATTGTTTGATGAAACATTAATAATCAAACCCTTTGGAATATCATAACTATTAATAACACCTGTATAAATGGCATTATTTTGCTCTTCTTGAGACATAAGAGAAAATCTAAAGCCACAAGTAACAAACACTTCATCAAAGAAACTATAAATATTCATAGGCTTAGAATCTTTAACAAATGTTGCAATTGCTATTGTTTTAGAAACTGCATACATATCACAAATTTTTCTAAAATTTTTCAAAATACTAATAATTGAACTTATTTGATTTTTCTTTAAGAAATGGTCATCATCCATTTTAAGTCCTGGCTGAATAGATTCAGTCTCAACATTACAAATTGAAAAATAATTATCTTGAACCATATTTGCAATAACAATTTTAGCAGAATATGTTTCTACTACAATGACAGCTATTTTTTCCACACTAATACCTCTCAATTAAATTACACCAAATTATAGCATAGTTTTAAAAATTTTGTATACAAATATAAAGAAAATTTTTTTTCTAAAAAATTTTAATAAAATTATTTATAATCATTAAAACTACAAAAGATTGTTTTTATAGAAATTTTGGCATAATAAAAACATTTACTAAAAATAAACGAACGAATAAAATAAATTATTTGAATTCTTACAAACTAAAATTACTTTTTTTTTATTTTATCTTTGTTTATCTAATGCCAATTAAAGTCTTGAAATTACATGATTAGGACAAACTGCAACACATTTGCCACATCTTATGCACTTTTCAGCATCAATTTTTGGTATGCCACCCACCATTTGTATTGCACCAGTTGGACATGCAACAACACAAGCTTCACAGTGATTACAGGCAACTTTACAATTTCTTGTAATTGTAGAATCTTCTGATGTGTTTTTACATACTACATCAACAAACTGTTTACTTGGTATTAATTCAATTAAATGGTTTGGACAAGAAGAAACACATTCCCCACAACCAACACACTTATCTCTATCAATAATTGCACACCCCTTTTCAGATATGCTTATTGCTCCATACTTACAAGTTGTTACACAGTCTCCACAACCAAGACACGCAAAGGGGCAAAATTTATCACCAGAATGCTGTAAGTTTTTACTTTTACAAGTATTTTCACCGACATATTTAAACTTATTATTGCAGTCTTTTCCACCTTTACATCTAACAAATGCAACATTGTTAAAATAAACTTTTCTCTCTCTTTTAAGAACTTCCTTTAATTTTAGATAATTTTCCCCCTTTAAATATGGGCAAATATCAGGTGAAGCTTTACCATTAGAGATATCTTCTGCAAACTTTAAGCAACTATTTCTACCACACTCTTTGCAATCTAATTGAGGCAATAAATTATATAAATACTCAGACTCTTTATCTAATTTTTTAGTTTTACAAGTGGCAATTACAATTGCAACTGTAACGACTAAAATAAAAATTACAGAGGCAACATAAATAATTATACCTAACATCTCTATCCTCCTAAACTAACATTTGTGCGTAATAAATTAAAATTGAAAATATTGCAATCATAAATAATCTAACGGCAATATTTCTTGCACTGATATTTACATAATTTCTATTAAAGCACTTAACAAAAAAACCAATTAAAACATTGCAAATAAAGATAACTAAGACAGCTGCTAGCAGTGACATCAAGAAATGAATAAAGGATAGTTCCATATCAAGCATAAATAAGACTGAAAGCATATATACAGTATCAAAAGCATACGAAAATGAATTTTCATACAAATAATTATTAAAAGTTGGACGCTTTTTCAAAAAATTTGAAACGGCAATATTGTAAGCACCAACAATTACAACATTTACACCTTCACTAATATAGTATAAATCATATCTTATATATAAACTTTGGTACAATACATATGAGATAACTGCAGTAAGAACAATTCCTAATATTAAAAATAAATTACTAATGTATCTAAAAGAAGTATACATTTTCTCACGCTGAAAGATAAGCACACCTGAACCATTGCTTACAACTAGATTACTTTTCAAACCATAAATGACCAAATATGTTAATAACATCTCAAACATAAACTTTCCCCTTAATTTTTCTTATCACCATTTGGGTTTGAATTTGAGCCAAATACTCTTTCAACCTTTGATTTTCCCTTAAATTTCTTTTTCTTTTTATCTTTTTTAGAAGAATTGACATCTTCCTCTACAACTTCCTCATTTACATTATTTTCTGGTCGTCTTTCTCTCTCCTGTCTATCTACATCAATTTTTAACTTGAGTTTATGTGACTTTTTCTTATTCTTGTTTGTATTTAAGCTAACAACCTTATTTTCTGGCTGTTTAAGTGAATCTTTAATATCTGCCTCTATAGATTGATTTTCGGCATTTTTCTGATTAATTTTTTCAATAAATTCTTCTTTAACATTATTAATTTCAATTCGAGAAGTTAGAAGTTTCTTCCTTCTTAACTCATCATATTGAAACATTTTTTCATCTCTAATTTTACGAACATATTTTTCATATACAATTTTCTTTTCATATGCTTTTCTTTGATAAAGTCTATAAATATAATCAGCGATTACAGTTATAACCCCAAGTAATATAAGTTTAAAAGTTATACTATTAAAAAATTCCCCACTCTGAAGAGTAAAAAGTTTTGCTCCAAAGATTGAACCACTGCCAAGCAACTCTACAATTAAAGCAAAAATAATTAGTATTCCAGAGAATATACCACAGGTAATTAGGGTCTTAATCATGTGTAATTTTATTAAAGAATTTGAGTCAATAACATAAACATCTAAGCAAAGACAAATTGTAGAAAGAACGGCGTAAAAACAATCACTATTTGATTCTAGACCAAACTTAGGCTCTTGTTTAAGAATAAAGTCAAGGATTGTGATAATAAATGAGGAAAGAACTGCCGTAACAAATATTTTAATATTTCTACTAAAATATCTATTAAACATTCCACAAACAAAAGCAGAAATTATAAAGCAAATTGAAGTAGCTATTGCAAAGAAAACAGCTTGACCAATATTATTTACAACTAAAAGTAGTGGGCAGATAGCAAGAATAATTATTTGAATCATATTGTGTTCAATATTAGTTTTTATGTGCATTTCTGTATCCTCCTAGCGTTGTTGGTCTAACAATAAAATATTTATCCATGAGAGGCACGAACATATTTACAAATAAAGCTACAACAAAAACAGTGTTTTCACCTAGCACACCTAAATCCCAAACTAAAGCTGACAAGGAGCCAAATGCAACTGAATAGACTATTTTCCCGAAAAATGTATTTGGCGAAGTATTTGGATCAGTCATAACAAATACACATACAAAAATAAATGAGCCCGAAAAAAGATTAATTGCCATTGTATCAATATCGTGTGTAATTAAACTTACAACAATATAAGAAAGAATAGCTAAAAGTGGAATCTTACTTTCAATGATTTGCAAATAAGAAAGAACTACGAAACCAATTAAAAGCATAATAATGCAGGTTGTTCCAATTCCTCCTACAGCTTGCCCAGAAAGTAAATTTGAAAGTGAATTAGTTCCCCCTGAAGCAATTGATATATATTCATCACCAGCAATCGTTACACTGTAAAGTTCAGAAGCCATTGCAGGAATCATCATTCCAGCAACACATCTAGCAGTTAATGCTGGGTTAAAATAATTTCTACCAATTCCACCGAACGCCATTTTTACAACGACAATTGCGATAAAGTCACATATAATAACTACATAAATTGGAGTTTTATAAGGCAATGATAGCGCTAAAATTAAACCTGTAATTAAAAAAGATGTGTTTTCAAGAATGAATTTTTTCTTGTCAAATAGATTGTAAAGTGCTTCAAAAAGTGCACAAAAACCAACGCTCACCATTATTATAATAAATGCTCTTATGCCAAAAAGCAAAATTCCATAAAATGTTGGAAAAACGAGGGCAAGTGCAATGTATAGAAACATTCGATTAATGTCGTTTTTACTATGAATAAAAGGAGAACTTGATACTACAAATTGCTGTTCCATTTTTATTTACCCCCACTATTATTTTTATTGTAGAATTTTGCATCTTTAAGTCTTTGTGTAATATATCTTCTTGAAGGGCAAACAAATGAACAACAACCACACTCAATACAGGTTTGAATTTTAAGTCTATCAAGTTCGTCATTATCTTCGTCCATATATGCAATTTCTAATCTTTCAGGATTAAGACCCATAGGACAAACCTTAACACATTTACCACAGGAAATACAATTCGTTTCATATTCCTCGTAAAACTCGTCATACTTCATAATAACAATTGAATTCGTATTTAATGAAACAGAAATCTCTTTATTGTATTGAGCTCTACCCTGCAACAAATTTCCTTCAATTAATTTAATATCTACATTTTTTTCAATTAAACCAACAAAGTCAACCAAACTTTCATAAGATACACCATTAGGTATTGAAAAATTACCCCTTCTAATAACATTGTCACCATCAATGGTAACCATTTTTCTAGTAACGGGCTTATTAAATTCAACTGCACGACAAAAGTTATAGCAAGATTCTGCCGTTTCTATTGTAACACCAATATCTAAAAACGAGGTCTTTTTATTTACGCGTTTTCCTGCTAAAAGACGCGTTAAAATGTAAGGATTTGTAAAAGGATATTTGTTCGGAATAAACTTGATTCTATAATCGTAATTTTTCTTTTCTTTCGCAATATACTCTCTAAGCATATTTGCAATTCTCTTATTTTTATCAGTAAAAACAAAGGTTATATATGGAGCATTAGTAATATTCATAAAATATTTTGCGCCATTTACAACTGCCCCCATTTTAAATTCCGCCAGTGTTTGATTTATAGTACAATTAGGGTCAATTTCATCCATAAGAATAAATAATTTTTTGTAAGATTTTGAGCCAGTATATGCATATTTCATAAATGTTGGCATCTTGGCAACATTATCCACCATGCCAGCATCTCTAATCCTATCAATTAAAGTAACATCACTAAATGATTCTATTTCTGGCAAATCAACATATTCATTTTTATTGTCATTCATAATGAGAATATGCTTACAATAATCTCCATTTGATGTAATTTTATCAAATATATTGAGAACTTTACCACTTACAGGAGAGTAGATTTTTAAACCAAACTTCCCTACAGGTTTTGCAATTAATGTACCCTCTTTTACTTCTTCTCCTACACTAACACAAGGCTCAGATTCAGAGATGTTCGGAAGTTTTAAAGGAACATTATAAAAATTCATTGGCCTAAGTGGTGTAAAGTCAATACCTTTTGTCTTATCGTTCTTTGGCAAATAAATTCCCTTAAAATTAATTAATTTCATAGTAATCCTCAATGCACTCTCGTTTTTTACAACTATATATTACCAAAAATTAATTTTTATGTAAAACAATTTTTATCTTTTTATGAATTTATCTAACTTAAATTTTTAAATTTTTATTAAAACTTTTATATTTTTACACCTCAAGCAAAATAAAAAAATATCGAAAAGGCATATATCTTTTAACAACATTGAATAGTTCATTATTTTATTGAAAATAATTATTAAATTTAAACAAACATAAAAATTAAACCACTTATTAGGATTTACACTTCTTGAAATAAAACAATAATTGAATATACAATAGTTAAAAAATTTTATTATAAATTTAAATTTTAAAAATTCTATAAAATTTAAATGTAACTAAATTTTCTTTTGATTTTTTATTATTTTTATTAATGCTGTTACAAAATAAAAAATTCCAAAGCAAATTATAAAGCCAGCAAAACAATACTTTAAAATCTCAGAGGAAATCTTAATTGAAAATATGGTAAAAAGTATTGAAATAAAACATGCAGGTAGCGAAACACAAAATACAATTTTATAGTCTATTAATTTATTTCGTTTATAAATAAAAAAACAAAGAAAACCCAAAACAATAAAGCATACAACATTTGTCGACTGACATATAGTCTGTATGTAACCAAAAATAAGACTGAGAGCTGGAATTAAAAAAGTTCCACCACCCATTCCCATACCAGCAAAAATGCCAGAAAATAAAGCAGTAATTAAAATAAACAGTCCTGTCATAGTTTTCTCTCCATAACCATTAATGACTCTTAAAATTTATCATTATTAAGATATTATGTCTGTCATAATACCTTAAATTTTCTAAAATTGAATGCCTTTTGATTTTTTTATTTACTTTTTTAAAATTAATTAATTTAAGCTTCAAAATTTTAATTTATTACAATCATAATTACGCCTGCCGTAACAAGAACTAGAGAAAAAATTAAATCAATAACATTATTTTTTAAATTTTTTAACAACCTAGTCCCTATCAAACTTCCAAATATTGAACCAACTAAACAGACAAGTATTAGTTTTATGTCAAAAACATTGTGTGCAAAGTAAACTATGCTTCCACATATACACATTAACCACACACAAGTAAGTGTTGTTGCGTGAGCCTTTTTTGTTTCTAAATTTGCCACATATCTACAAAGTGGAACGAGTGCAAGTCCTCCTCCAGTTCCAAAAAAACCATTTACTGCACCTGAAAAAAGCCCTATAAGGACTAATTTAACATACTTTAAAATAACTTTCTTCTTTTCATTATTTTTAGTCATAAATGTTTCCATTTCAATAAGCAATAAATTTTTTACTTAAAATTTTAACTTATACTTTTATTATTCATTTTTTTAGGCAAAATTATTAGTGAAATCATTTCTTATTTATTACATTATCTAAACTTTTGTCTAAATTTACACGAATAACTTTAAATATCCAAGAAAACTTCAAAATTAATACTTTATACATTGTGTTTGAATTAAAATTTAACAAGTTAAAATATAAATTATTTATTTTTCTCCGTTACTTAGTTTATAATATTTATTTTGCCATTTTATTTTCGTAAAGTTGGCATAAATAGTTGCTTTTTTTTTCACTATATATTAAAATAGTCTAGTAAAAATTTATTACTTATATGGGACGGTTTATATGAAAAAATTAAAATCACAAAAAAAGAAAAATTCAATTTTGAGTTTAATGCTCGCTATACTTTTTGCTTTTACTTTAAACTATACTCCTATTAGTATAGTTGCACAAAATATTTTAAATTCTAAAAAGTCGAATGCTTATTCATCATCAACCACTCAGACTTATTATGGCACAGAGGGTGTAACAAATATCACCACTGAGAGTAATGTAAGTTCTGGAAATTATGCAGATGGAACAAGAGACTATTTTACAAATAGCTCAAATAACTACAATATTCTCACTAACTATGAAGAGAGATATGAAGATTGGTTTAAAAAATTTGCAAATGAATATTTGACAGAGCAAGATAAAAATGCAGATGGATATAATGGCACATATTCTCAATATTTAGACTATATTAACTACTCATCTCTCGGTGAATACTATGATGCTAACAAGTCTTCACTTTCTGCTAGTTCTTTCCGTGCTTATTTTGAAAGTTTTGTTTCTTCTGAACACACATTTACTGTAGATGAAACAGAATATTCATTAAAAGCTTTATTTAGTCAAGAACAAACAATTGCTGGCTTCTATCAATCTTATATTTACAATTCTTTTGCAAACTACTTACTTAACGAACAAAAAGGAATTGAAAACGATTCATATGGACAAGCTGATGGTCTTTATGCCGAAGCAGATTTTTATGAAAATAGTATTTCATATCTAAGAGTTAAGGACTTTATTGATAAAAAAATTACTGCAACCACCGTTATTTACTCATTTGATGGAAAAACTCAAGCAGACTATACTGCTGCCATAATAGCAGACCAGGCACCTGTTTCACAAGGATACTACTACTCAGCTGATAGTTACGAGAGTAATACTAAAACCAGTTTTTCTCTTGCAACTCACACATACACTCCAGAAGCTGGTGTAACATATTATATGCCAGAAGTTTATTATTTTGGTTATAGAAGCGATCTTACTAATGGTTCTGCAAGTTCCAAATACGCAAATTTTGTCAATAGTGGCTATATTATGGTTACATATGACTCAGGAAATGACTATTGTACTGCAAGTTACTTTGAATTAAATACACTTTATTTTAGACAAATTCAATATGGTGAATATGGTTATATGGACGATAGTCACCCAACTTACTACAGATATTCTTCTATTCCTTATGATATAACCAACTCAAACTATGAAATTTATGTTGTAGATGATAATGTTACAACAAATGAAAAGGCAACTTATGATTCACTTTACTATGTTCATGTTATTACAAGTGATGAATTAAGCGCTGATCTTGAAAATGTTATTGCTTCAGATAGCAATGGATTTAGAGATACAACAGGTTGTTTCTATGTAAAAGTTCCTTATTTTAGTGGTTCTACTTCAAGTAGTTTTGGTGATGCCTACTTTAAAAAACTTTTTAGTTCAGTATCAGATTTAAACTACAATAACATTGTTTCTCTATTTACTGAAAATGGAGATAGTAAAATTTACTTTAAAATTTCTTCTTCAACATACACATCTACTACAAACAATGTTTATATTGATGAAAATAAATATGACGAGTTTATTTCAAAATACCCTACTTTCATAGAAACCTATAATTTAATTGCTGTAAATTCAGATGACTTTTATAGTAATCCAGACTATTATCAAATAACTTCATCTTTTTCAAATTATTATAAAGAAGATTTTGAACTTTATTTTAAACAAATAAGAACATACTTTACTCAAACCGAATACACATACGATGATGGTTATGAAACCGTTTCAGAACCTAATAAAGAATATGAACAAACCGAAGTTGCTTCAGATAGTTATGACAACTTTGACATTTACTCAAAAGTTGATACTTTTGAAGTAGATGGAACAACTTACAAAGTTGTTTCTTCAGACCTTGTTAATAATGGAGCATTTGAACTTATTTCATCAGAAAATGCACCTAACTCTAATTACAATTTCTATTATAGACACTTACTTACAAGTAGTGGTGAAATTGATAGCGTTAATTATGAAACTGAAAATAACCAAAGAGTTATTTATGTGCTTCTAGAAAACATTAACATACTTGATAATTCTTATAAAGTTATTACTTCTGAATCTCTTGAACTTATCAGAAATTTGTATGTTTCTGTTCCAGATAGCATTGTAAAGAGTTTATACGGTGAAACCGAAACTTATCCTCTTTACTATAAACATTCAACAGAAATAGTTAATCAAATTTATATTGTAGACGATTCTTCAACTGCTTCTGAAAACGAAGTTTATAAAAATTTAAATTACAAAGTTATTACAACCAGCGAATATGAAGATACATACTACTACTATGAAGAAATCGCTTCTACAGACAGCAATTACAACAGTAACTTTAAGCTCTTCTATAAACTAGATGAAGAATTTGCCAGCGAAGATAGTTATACTTCAAATTCATCACTTTTCATTCAAAATGAAATTACTGGCAAAAATGCAATTTATATCATTGACGACTCTTTAACTGCAACTGATAGAGCTACTTATAAATCACTTTACTATACTACAATTACAACTGAAGAGTTTAATAGCGAATCTAATTTATATGTTTTAATAAACTCTAATGATTCAAACTACTCTTCTACTTATACAAAACTTTATTACAAATTTATCGAAAAACCAACATCAGAAAGAAAGATTTACATCTACTCTTCTAGTTCAAGCACACTATACAATTCTTTCTACAATACTGATGAGGACTATGTTGCTAGTGACTATGAATTAATTCAATCCGATGACCCTAATTATGTTCCTGGCACAAACTTGTACTACAAAAAAACAAATAGAAATGAAGTAACTTCAAACTATACTCAAAATAGTTATTACTATTACAACACAACTTCTTCTGTAACACTGCAAGCTAATAGTTACTATGCTATAACTTTCTATGTTTACACAAATGGAAATTACTATGATAGTAATTACAACTTAGTTGAAGGAGATGTTGAAGCATCTGTTTATATTACAGACTCTAAAAATGTAATATCGGATATTTCAATTGAACACATCAATACAAATGGAACATGGCAAAAGTATACAGCATTTATTGCAACTGATGCTCTTACTACCTCAACAATTACCCTATCACTTTATATGGGAGATAAAAATAGCATTGCAGGTAGTTTAGATGCCACAACTATTTCTGGTACTGTAATGTTTGATGAAATTAAGATTATCTTAATTGGCGAAACCGATTACAATAAACATACAATTGATGATGAACCTGTACAACAAGAAATAACTGAATATGATACAGTTGTAGAAACATTCCCAATTGTTAATTCTGAAACAATTTCAGAGTCTATTGAAGGAACTTATGAAAAAATTGAAGACTTACAAGTTGATGAAAATAGACTTCTTGATTCAGATTATGAATATTACTACAAACATTTAGTAGATGGTGACACAGTTCTTGATGATTATGAACTTGATGACCAATCTAGAAGACAAATTTATGTATATGACAATTCTATCACATCGGGCGAAACTACTATTGATATTACAGTAAAGACAACGCCTCACACCTACACTGATGTTGATTCTTATAAAAATACTGTTGTTATTGTTGAAGAAGAAATGCTTCGTGAGGGTGAAACACTAAATAATAGAACAAGAAACGATTCTGTAGTATCTAACTGGAATTATAACTTTAACTTTGATTCTAGTGAAATGTTACAGGAAAAATTAAATAACCTTACCTTTGAAGGAAATGAAGATGGTTACACAGAACATAGTGATTGGCACTACTACATTGGTAGAGAAAATTCTGGACAAGGCAACTGGGAATTACTTCAATCATATCAAACTGCTTATTCTTCTGGAAAAGTTTCAGTTTCAGTTATTGACGAATCTACAATTGATAAAACATTAGAAGAAGACGAAACTACTACCGATGAAGAAAATACTGACAATACTGACGATGACGATGATGAAGATGAAATGGATCTTGAAACAACTGATAATACTTTCATAAATAATAATAAGGTTCTTAAAATTTCTAACACTGACAGATTAAAATCTCTTGGTATTGAATCAATTAAATTTACAATTAATCAGCTTGAAAATTATAAAATTACTGTTTGGATTTATTCACCAGATGCAGATGCAACTGCCACTGTAAAACTTGAATCAATTTTAAAAACTTCAAGTACATCTTCTAATGGTTCAGTACTTTCTGCAACTGCCTCAAATATTAAAGCTCATCTTGCCGATTATGATG
Source organism: uncultured Clostridia bacterium (assembly GCA_944382715.1). GTDB lineage: Bacteria > Bacillota > Clostridia > Christensenellales > UBA1242 > RGIG1681. The sequence goes on along the minus strand of CALWNC010000006.1, from coordinate 74,529 downwards.
AAGCACCAACAAATGAATACTGTTGGATTCCACTAACATTTTACATTGAAGGTAATGCTTATAGAAACCAAGATGTAAGCTTAATATTGCTTGCAGATAAAAATTCAACTGTTTACTTTGACAACATTACTATTGAAAGAATTACTAGTTCTGCATATGATACAGCTAATTCTGACTCTGATGAGCTTACAACCTGTTTAGCTTTGTCACCTTCAGCATCTCTAATATCTTCAGGTGTAACAAATGGTTACTTCAACTTATTAACAGTTACTGACAACTATGTTGATATTGACTATACATTACCTAGAACTGCTGAAAATTGGACTGCAGTTACTGATAATTCTACATCTGCAATCGCCGGTGTAGTTCCAACTTCAAATGATTACATCTCAAAAACTGAAAATTTCTTCACAAAATATAATGGTGGCTACTATATCTCAACAAATGGATATGCAAATAATGTTTTTGCAATCTATGCCCCTTCTATAATTAACTCCCCACTTGATTCAACACTTGAAGGTGAATTTAAAACTACTCACAATTATAAAATTTACTCTGCTTCAATGAGTTTATCTTCTGGTTATGTATATGAAATTTCATTTGAATTTTTAAAGGGTTATGAATTTAGTGGCGATTTAACAGCTACACTTTATGCAAGTTCTGTTGCAACTGCAAATATTGTTTCCACTATGAAAATTTCATCTGACGACATTGGTGAAGATTGGACTAAGTATACTTTCTATGTACAGACTGGTCTTTCTTCTTCAACAATTTATCTTGAAATTGGTGTAGAAAATGCTGTTGGTACTTGCTTCTTCCAAAAAGCATCAAATATTAGGACTTCTTATTCAAGTGTAAATGAAGTTAGAGATTCTTTAGTTGCATCTGAAAATAACAGCGATCAAACTGGCACAATTTATGACTATGCAGCTCTTTCTAACATTAGATTTGTTAATCTTGCAGACTCTGACTTCTCTATTAATAATGGAAATAAAAACGACTACGGTATCTATGACAGCAATAACTTTGTAAGTTCTGATACAAATGAGTCTTCTCACACTGTTGGTGAATCTGGCACGGCTGTTGCTTCTTACTATACAACAACAACTTCTAATTACTATACAGTAGAAATCAAGAATTTAAAATATATAACTGGTTCTGAAGATAATTATGAAGTAAATAGTGATGCTGATAGTATATTCTATATCAAAGAAATTACTACTGTTAACACTGAAACTAATGAATCAGAAACTACTTACAAGATTTATAGTGACTCAATGTTTACAATTGAAGTAGTTGGCTTTGATGTAAGTGGTAATAATGTTGCAGAAAGCAGTGAAATTAGTAACTTTACTATCACAAAAACAGGATCAGTTGTATCTATAAATGTTGATGGATCAGATACATCAGCAACAACTGTTACAGAAACTGAATATGAATATAAATTTAATAACGATGTCGTAATTAATAATGTTATTATTCCTGGTTCAGAACTTAACAATAGTTACTCTCAAAATGTTTTAATTCTTGCAAACAGTTATTCAACTGATTATATTAGCGTTTCAACAACTTACACTTATTCACTTAGCTCATCATCATACTATGTAATAAGAATTTATGTTAAAACTAGTGATATGGGTGACAATGGATTAAATATTGCAATTGATTCAGTTACAGTTAACTGGCAAAATATTAACACAACTTCAAGCAGTAATGCTGACAAAGACGGATTTGTTTGCTACGAACTTTGGGTTTCAACAAACACAAGTTCATTCTCAAAAGTTAATATTACTTTCTCACTTGGTGGAACAAATAATCCAACCGCTGGTTATGCAATTATTGCTGGTGTTGAAGTTGAAAAAATGAGTAATGAAACTCTCTTTAACGAATATTGCAATGCAAAAGAAGAACTTTATGTTGAAGATGATAGCAATTCTATTGCTAAAAGATACTATGGAACACCAAGTTCATCTACTTCAGATGATGACGACGATAGTGACAGCGATTCAAATACAATTTGGGCTACATTCTTCTATGTATTCTCATCACTTCTCTTAGGTGCTGTATTGATTATTGCCATTGTTGCTGCCGTAATTAAGAAACACCCTATTAAAGTTTCTAAAAAGGTTAAAGATGATTCATTTGTTGTAGTTGAACCAAATAAAGAACAATCAAAGAAATCTAAAAAAGATGAAAACTTTGATACTAATTCAAAATCAGATAATTCTGAAAGTAGTACCGAAGAAAAATCTGAAGATAACAATGACAGTAAAAATATTGATGAAGGATTTTAATAATTTTACTTGTTAAAATAAATAATTTATCAAAAAAAACACTTTAACTAACTTTAGTTAAAGTGTTTTTTTGTTTAAATAAAAATATTTTATTTTTACAAGGCATTATAAAATCTTTAATTTAATTTTTTTATATAACAAGTCTTTCTTCTAATCAATTCCCTTTCAAACATTTCAAGCGAAGTAATAGCTCCCGTGTTTGTCTCTAGTTGTACACCTGTGTCTGCATACTCTAGGGTTGGAATTGCATTTAATCTATCAAGTAATTTTTTTATAATAAAGCCAGTAACTCCTAATTTTCGATACTCCTTTTTTACTGCTTGTATTCCAAGTTCTACTGCATTTGGATTTTTAAGTGCCTTTATCCACTTAATAAAACCAAAAGGCAAAGCTCTTCCATGTGTCTTTTGCATAGCATCGGCAAGTGAAGGCCAAGATAACCCAAAACCTATGAGTTTATCTTCTCTATTAAAAACCAGACAAATATATTTTTGATCAAGTATTAATCTAAACGAACTGATAACTTGCTTTCTTAGCTCCTTATTAAAAGGTATTGTACCATATAAATCTTCAAATGATTCATCAACCAAATCAAAAAAATCATCTCCATGGAGCTTTATAATTTCATCAACATTTTTAAAATGCTTCTCATGAAAACCATATCTATTTTCAACAATTTTGGCAACTCTTTCTACTCTGCTATCCATTTTTAGTGGAAATTTAAATCTCCATTCAACCCACTTTGCATCAGGAACATATCCATAACTTTCAATATATTTTTGATAATAAGGAGCATTGTAACTAGTAAAAAAACTGCCCTTATTTTCAAAGCCATAAGTCATTAAACCTTCCCTTTCCATATCGTCATAACCCAATGGTCCATGAATATATTCCATACCCTGTTCTCTTGCCCATTCCTCAGCAGTTTTTAATAGCAAATGAGCAGTTTGTTCATCATCAACTACATCAAATCTTGTAAATCTTGCATATTTTGAATTATTCTTCTCATTATATGGGTGTAATACTACACATGCAATCCTTCCAACAACTTTACCGTCCTCTTCTGCTAAAAAATATGCTTGGTCGCATTCTTTATAATGTGCATTTCTCTTCGTTGTCATTTTATATTCGTCCATTTCCATCGGAGGTATGTAATTTGGATTATTTTCATAAAGCTTTGTTGGAAATCGAACAAACTTTTTCAAATCTCTTCTTTTACTTATCATTCTAATTGTAACCATAATTTCCCCTTGCATTGGTATTATAATATATTTTTAGTTAAAAAACAATGATTACAGCAAAAATCTATAAACAAATTTGTTAAAATTTTATACTATTTTTATATAATAAACTCAAAAGTTGATTAATAAACTTATTGTATGAGTAAGTTATTAAAAGCAATGTTTTGCGTTACATTTTTTTCAGTTGCCACAAGGGCACTTGGATTTTTATTAAAGATTTATTTATCAAGAAAAATGTCGCCCGAACTTCTTGGAAGTTATCAGGTGGCAATGAGCATATTTGGAGTACTAATGACTTTTGTTTCTAGTGGTATACCAACAGTACTCTCTAGAAATATATCATACTACTTTGGACAAAAAGATAAAAAAGCAATAGGCTCAACCGTTACTTCTGGCTTGATTTTAACTGGTTTTATTTGTACATTAGTTTCTATAATCGTGTTATTTTTCCCTGATTTACTTAATAAATTATTTACTTCAAACGCTTCTACAGAAATGCTAAAAATTCTTCTTCCAGCACTTATTTTTAGTTCTATTTATGAAGTATTAAGAGGTGCTCTTTGGGGACAAAAAAGATTTTTTGCAATTAGTTTTACTGAATTTATAGAACAGGTTGCAAGAATAATAATTATCATAATTTTATTTGAAACCACATTTGTCAACCTATCTCTAACAAACAAAACAGCTCTTTCTCTTAGTATTGCTTGTATAATTTCTTCATTAATTGTAATTGTAATTTATATAAAAAATGGCGGTAATCTTGCCAGTCCAAAATATGAATTCGGCAAACTTCTCAAAACAAGCACACCTATTACTGCCGTAAAGACAATTTCCTCAGCATTCTCATCTATTATAGCAATTATTATACCTATCAAATTAATGGACTTTGGGTTCTCATCAAGCGAAGCATTATCCGAATTTGGAATAATTATGGGAATGACTTTCCCATTACTTATGATTCCATCTACCTTAATTAGCTCTTTAGCCGTTACAATGATACCATCAATTAGTGAACAATCAAATGATTTTGATCACCTTGAAGTAAAAAATAAAAGTGTTCTTAGAAATAAAATAAATTTTGCTCTTAAAATTACAGTAGTATTCTCAACGATATTGCTTCCAATTTATTTGGCACTTGGAAAACCTATTTGTAGCTTTATATTTGACAATGAAAAGGCTGGAATATACTTAACTGCTGCCTCTTTCCTTATGCTTCCACTTGGTTTATCTCAAATTACATCATCAATTTTAAATGCTATTGGTCTAGAGCTCAAATCTCTAAAAAATTATGTAATATCAGCATTATTTTTGATAGTTTCAATTTTATTTTTGCCAAAGTATATAGGTACATATTCACTTATTGTCGGCTATTTAGCAATGTCTACCATTTCTTCTATTTTAAATATTGCAATGCTTAAAAAACGAAATATTCTTGGAAATGCCTATATAAAAACCATGATTACTATGCTATTAATATCAGTAATGTGTGCACTTTTGGGTTACTTTATATCAAACTTAATTTCAAATCTCTTTATATCAATTTTTATTTCGGTAGGAGTTATAGTAGTTTCAATGGCAATGTTAATTTATAGTTTCAACATCGCTGATTTTAAAATTATAATTATGAAAAAGGTTTTAAGAAAATCTTAAAACCTTTTTTTAATTATTTGATTTGTAGTATTTTTTAAAAGATATTTTCAGCTGATATCCTAAAATCGTCTAAATAATGAGCCAAATAATCTATTAGTGATGCTATTTCTGAAAAAGCATCAGTATACTCATTTTCCTCGACATATACTGATATTTTTGCAAGCCCAACTTCTACATCTTTTATACCTGTATGCCAAATTAAACACTTTAACACACCTATTCTTTTATGCCAATCATCATGAATTTGATATGTCATTTTAACTAACTCTTCACTATCTATATTTTCTTTATTTTCTGTTATTTCAATTTGTAAGGTTTCTAGTGAATTTATAAGCCAATTAAAAGATTTATGGATATAGTTAGACTCAAAAAAACAACCAACTACTAGCACTATGCTGAGCACAATCATAATTATCCATTTTTTTACCATTTCTCACCACCACTATAATCAGTATCAAAAGAATAATATTCTTTAGCAAACTTCGCTTGAATAAATACCTCCCCATTTTTATCTAGTGTCATTAGTAAGACATCTTTTTTATTTTTAATATCTGCCTTTTTCATGCACATTACAATGAAATCCTCATTTATGCCCGTCATTTTGACATTTTCTTGCATTATCTTTCCGTCCATTATTATATTAACGGGAAGATAATTAGGCGTAGTTTTTACCTTTAAATCTTGTCTAGTTGCTGGTTCTACTTCAGATTTTAACATAACGCAGAGCTTACCATTTGTTTCTAGTATGGCGTATGCAATATCAGCAATATTAAAAACATTGCAACCACGAACTAGTTCCATGAGATCATCAAGTGTCATATTAAGTGCTTTAAGTTCCTGATAATTAATTCCTCGAGGACTAATAACAACTGCTGGTCTACCAGATAGTAAATATCTTGCAAACATAAATTTTCTTGCTAAAAAACACAGCAAAAAATGAAGTATTAAAAGTGTACAAATTGGAACAAGTCCATGAATTAAGGGTACAGAAAGTTCTGCCATCGGTATACATGCCAAATCGGCAATTATAAGTGTTATAACAAACTCAAATGGTTGCATTTCACCGATTTGTCTTTTACCCATTAATCTTATTAAAATTAATACACAAACATAAATTATAATTGAACGAATAGACATTATAGCCATACTGATATTATTTGAATTTACCAATAAAAAAATACATACAAAAGTATGTATTTTTAAACCTTTACATGAACCCTATAAACTAAATCAAAAGACAATGATTCATACCAAAGTGTTAATTGTCTGTTAGTATTAGTAACATTAGCTGTATCAAAAATTCCATTTGCAGGAATCATAGAGTCATCAACTACAACATACACAGTTTGAATGATTGGTATTTCAGTTTGTCCATCAGTTGTGTAAGAAACTAAAGGAGTTGTATATGTGATTTTTAGGAATAAATCACCTCTTCTATCAGCCAAAGTTTCGTTAATAAATAGTTCAAAATAGCTATTATCTATATATGTTCCTTCCGAGTAACTAAGTTCAAATGAATCTACAACGGCATTTGTTTTCATTCCAGTATATTTCAAACCTTTAGTTTCTCTTAGAACTTCCATTCCCTGATCGTTATATTCAGATCTACTAGCAGATACTTCCATTAGACCAGATGAAGAATCAGCCGTTAATGTATAGGCAACATCACCACCTAAATAAACTCTTATTCCATTATCAACAATATCATATTTATATGATGTTATATATTTACCATCATAAAGCAACCAATTTCCATTAGTTTTAGTATAATATTTAAACTGACCATCAGGTAACAAATAGAACATTTCTGTAGTTTCAGTTATTGAATAGATTTCATTTACATCTTCATTTCCCGGTGAAATAATATTATCAGAACCAACATAATAAAGTCCGTTCCTGATAACACTATAAGGAATTTCAATTATATGAGATTTATAATTAATCTTCATATTACGAGAAGCTTCAATAGATGTTGAAAAATCTGTTACACTAATATCTGCATTTTTTAGAGGAATGTAATCAAATTTTCCACTTTTATAAGTAACTTTTAAATTTGCATCTTGAAAATTAGGAGCCGTTGCGCCATCTACAAGATAAATGGTCTGAACATTTCCTTTCAATTCCACGCTTTCAATATTTTTTGTGTTAAAGATAACATATCCAAGATATCCAATTCCAAAACAACAAGCTAAAATGAGTATAATAGCAATTATTCTTTTCATATACCCTCCCTTAAAAATATGTACAGCCATATTTTTACATAATAAATTAAAATAATTAAATTTTAATTATTATACTCTTTCTATTTGAGTTCATTATAACATATCTAAATGGTTATTTCAAGTTAATTTAAAATATTTTTTAGTGCTTGTCCCGTATATGATTTTTTACATTTAGAAATTTCTTCTGGTGTGCCTGCAAAAACAACTTTACCCCCACCATCTCCACCTTCTGGGCCAATATCAATTATATAATCTGCCACCTTAATTAAATCGAGGTTGTGTTCAATTACAACAACACTGTTCCCAGAAGCCGTTAATCTTTGTAGAATTGTCACTAGTTTTTCAACATCGTAGGTATGTAAGCCTGTTGTTGGCTCATCTAAAATATATATAGTTTTTCCAGTTGGACGCTTTGATAGTTCAGTCGCAAGTTTAACTCTTTGAGCTTCTCCACCAGATAATGTAGTGGCTGGCTGACCAAGTGTAATATATCCTAGCCCAACATCATATAGGGTTTGTAATTTATTTCTAATGCTAGGCAAATTATAGAAAAAGTCCAAAGCATCTTCAACTGTCATATTTAAAACATCGTTAATATTTTTGCCTTTATAAGTAATTTCCAGTGTATTTTTATTGTATCTTTTTCCCTCACATTCATCGCAAGTTACATATACATCTGGCAAAAAATGCATTTCTATTTTAATTACACCATCGCCTGAGCACGCCTCACATCTACCACCTTTTACATTAAAACTAAATCTTCCAGCATCATACCCTTTTGCCTTTGCCTCTGGAACAGATGCAAAAAGCTCTCTTATGGCAGAAAATACACCAGTATATGTAACAGGATTACTTCGAGGAGTTCTACCTATTGGACTTTGGTCAATTACAACAACTTTATCAAGATTTTCAATACCCCTAATTTCTGTATATTCACCTTCAATCAAATGTGTTCTATTTATTTTATTAGATAGTGCAGGATAAAGAATTTCATTAATAAGGCTAGACTTTCCACTTCCAGAAACTCCGGTAACTGCAACAAAAAGTCCAAGTGGGATTGTAACATCAATATTTTTTAAATTATTCTGCCTTGCACCAATTATTTCAAGTACCTTATCAGACATAGGTCTTCGCGAAGTAGGAACTTCTATCTTTCTTCTTCCTGACAAATAATCACCAGTAATAGAATTCTCACAATTTGCAATTTCTTCTGGTGTGCCTGTTGCAACTATTCTTCCACCATGCACACCTGCCTTTGGTCCAACATCTACAACATAGTCAGCCGACTTAATAGTGTCTTCATCATGTTCAACAACAATAACGCTATTCCCCAAATCTCTAAGATGTTTTAGTGTTTCAATTAATTTATTGGTATCTCTTGTATGAAGTCCGATACTTGGCTCATCTAAAACATATAATACTCCCGTTAATCCACTTCCAATTTGACTGGCTAGTCTTATTCTCTGTGCTTCTCCTCCAGACAATGTACAAGCAGTTCTTGAAAGTGTCAGATAATCTAAGCCAACATCTAATAAAAATTTTAATCTTGATTTAATTTCTTTAAAAATTGAATGAGAAATTGCCTGCTCTTTTTCTGTAAGTTTTAGATTATCAATCCACTTTGTTATTTTTACAACATTCATATCAGTGACATCAATTATTGATTTTCCATCAATCTTGACAGCCAAAGCTTGTGGATTTAACCTTTTTCCTTTACATGTTGGACATTGCTTTGTAACCATATATTTTTCTATTTCGTTTCTTATGAAATCTCCTGCCGTTTCATGTCTACGATATAGACTTGGAATTATGCCTTCAAATTTACCAAACCATGTTTCTAAATTATTGCTTGTATAACTGAGTTTTTCGCCGTTAGACCCGTAAAATAGAACATCTAGAGCCTCTCTTGGAATATCTTTAACTGGAGTTGACATTTTAAAATGAAATTTTTCTGCTAAAGTACGAAAAACCATACCACCAAAACCATAATCCCCCCAACCAAGCTGGGAAATTGCACCTTCTTCAAGTGATAAATTCCAATCTTTTACAATCAAATCTTCCTCTAATGTACTTTTCGAGCCTAAACCCAAACAGTCAGGACAAGCCCCAAGAGGAGTATTAAAACTAAATAGCCTAGAAGAAATTTCATTAAAAGAGTAACCACAATTTGGACAACTATGCTTTGTAGAATAGAGAGTATCTTCACCATTAGAATTGACAATAACCAATCCGTCAGAAATTTTCAGTGCAGTTTCTAAACTTTCTGCAAGCCTGACAGCCATATTATCTGTACGAATTAATCTATCAATAACAACCGAAATGTTGTGTTTTTTGTTTTTTTCAAGAGTTATCTCATCATCCAGACTAACAATTTGACTATCAATTTGTGCCCTAACATATCCCTTTCTTCTAAAATCTTCAAATAAATCCTTATATTCTCCCTTTTTACCCCTTACTACAGGTGATATAATCATAATTTTAGTACCATTATCACAAGCCATTACAAGCTTAACAATCTGGTCTACTGATAAAGAGTTAATTGGAGTTCCACAGTTAACGCAATATGGTATGCCAATATTGGCAAACAAAAGTCTAAAATAATCATATATTTCTGTTACTGTGCCTACAGTAGATCTAGGATTTGCAGATGTTGTTTTTTGGTCTATTGCAATAGCAGGTGAAAGTCCATCTATTTGTTCAACATCAGGTTTTTTCATTTGACCTAAAAACTGTCTTGCATAGGAAGAAAGAGATTCCATATATCTCCTTTGCCCTTCTGCAAAAATTGTGTCAAATGCAAGACTTGATTTACCACTTCCAGAAAGTCCAGTAAATAATACTAACTTATTTCTTGGAATGGTTAAATTTACATTTTTTAAGTTATTTTCTTTTGCTCCAATAATTCTAATATAATTATCCATAATATTTTATTTTTCCTTATAAATCCAATAATTCTGAGGTATTATGAGACACATAATACATTGATATTATTTCTTTTATCTTACAGGTGTAGATTTTCTTGTTCTTTCATAAACTTTATTTCTAACCTTTTCTACCTTTTCCTGCTTTTTATATGCCTTACCTTCTTGTTTTGCTTTAAGCATTGCAATTTCATCTCTAATTTCTATTGCCTTCTCAAAATCAAGTGATTTTACTGCCACATTCATAAGGGCTGTAAGTGTTTCTATTCTCTTAGAAATATCTTCATTAGAAAGATTTTCAACTTTAACTTCCTTATTTGTAATTTTTAATGTATTAACAATATCTTTGACAATTGTTTTTGGTACAATATTGTGTTCAGCATTATATGCCTTTTGAATATTTCTTCTTCTTTCCGTTTCTTCTATTGCCCTTTTTAAACTGTCTGTCATAACATCAGCATACATTACAACTCGACCCTCTGCATTTCTTGCTGCACGACCAATAGTCTGAATAAGTGCACCGCTGCTACGCAAAAATCCTTCTTTATCTGCGTCCAAAATTGCAACCAATTTAACTTCAGGCATATCCAAACCTTCTCGTAAAAGATTAATTCCAACTAACACATCACTTTCTCCACTTCTCAGAGCATTTATGACCGTAATTCTATCCATTGCCTTTATTTCAGAATGTAAATATGTAGTTTTAATTCCCTTTTCCGTCAAATATTTGGCAAGTTCTTCGGCCATTTTTTTCGTAAGCGTTGTAACCAAACATCTACCACCAGATTCAATAGTTTTATTTAATTCACCAATCAAATCATCTACCTGATTTTTAACTGGCTTTACTACAATTTCTGGGTCAACAAGTCCCGTTGGTCTAATTATTTGTTCAGCAATATTACTTTGAGTTCTCATTTCATATTCGCCGGGTGTTGCTGATACGCATATAATTTGATGAAATTTTTTTTCAAACTCATCAAAAGTCAATGGTCTATTATCATACGCAGATTTTAAGCGAAAACCATATTCAACAAGTGCATCTTTTCTCGATCTATCACCATTATACATTGCTCGAATTTGTGGCAATGTCATATGACTTTCATCGACCATAACTAAGAAATCGTCTGGAAAATAATCTAAAAGTGTATAGGGCGTATCACCGGGATTTCTACCATCAAAATATCTTGAATAGTTTTCAATTCCATTACAATAACCTATTTCTCTCATCATTTCAATGTCATAACTTGTTCGCTGTTTAAGCCTTTCAGCCTCTAAAAGTTTACCTTTTTGCTCCATTTCTGCGACTTCTACCTGCATGTCGTGTTCAATTTGTTTTAGGCGTTCTTCCATTTTTTCTCCACCAACAGCGTAATGAGTTGCGGGATAAATTGCTATGTGTTCCAATGTAGAAACGATATGACCAGAAACAGCTTCAATTTCACAAATTCTGTCAATTTCATCTCCCCAAAACTCAACTCTAATTGAGTATTCACTTGAGTTTGATGGAAAAATATCTAGTGTATCACCCTGAACACGAAAAGTACCCCTGACAAAATCAATATCATTTCTTTTATACTGATTTTCAACTAATCTTGAAATGACATTATCTCTTGAAATTTGCATACCTGGTCTAAGTGATATTGCCATTTTATGATATTCACTAGGTTCGCCAAGACCATAAATGCACGAAACAGATGCAACAATAATTACATCTCTGCGCTCAAATAGAGAGCAAGTTGCAGAGTGTCTTAATTTATCAATCTCATCATTAATGCTAAGTTCCTTTTCAATATATGTATCCGAACTTGCAATGTAAGCTTCTGGCTGATAGTAATCGTAATATGAAACAAAATAATTTACAGCATTGTTTGGAAAAAACTCTCTAAACTCATTGCAAAGCTGTGCAGCAAGTGTTTTATTGTGTGCAATAACCAAGGTTGGTCTTTGCACTCTTTGAATAATATTTGCCATAGTAAAAGTCTTACCACTGCCAGTAACGCCGAGTAAAACTTGGGTTCTAAGCCCATCATTTAAACCTTCTACCAAACTCTCAATAGCTTGTGGTTGATCGCCTGTAGGCTTATATTTTGACACCAACTCAAACTTTTTATCATTTTGCATATCCATACTAATTTATTATAACTCAAAACAAATAATTTTACAATTACATATAATATTTTAGTATCTAAAAATAAAAAAATCATAGTCAATTTAAATAAATTAAAAAGACTATGATAAAATAATAAAAATTATAAATTCTGATATTTACTTACACTAGTAGAGCCGGTTAATAGTGTTTTTAGCTTATCAATTCCAAGCTCATCATAGCTAAAATTAAATCCATATGAATTTAACTCATCAATTAGTGACTTTCTCTGCAATTCAAATGGCATATCAATGAAGTCTGGATTATCATAGTAAAGCACCAATCCAATGCCATCAATTTCTTGAAGTTGTAAACAACTTTTCATACCTGAAAACTTAAAATGGTAATCTCGTTTGAATGTTTCTAAAATCAAATACCAACCATTTTCTTCTAGTTCCTGAGTAAATGGTTTTACACTACCAATATCTAAATTATTAAGATCAGTACAAGTTTGATTTTTAAATATTTTATAATTTTGAATGCTATACCTATCATTATTTTTATAAAAGCTAGATTCACTAAAAACATTTACATTTCTTATTCTTACGCAAGAATTTTTTATTTGATTTTCAGTCATTTTCAAAAGGTCATCATACTTTTCTCTTGTCCAGTATTTATCCAATGTTTCACAACTAAAAACATTCTTTGCACCTGCGCTTTCAAGCATTTCAATGTAAAAATCTATATCTCCATCAAGTAAAAGCCCTATTTCAATAATAGTTTTTTCCATAAATTCTCCATTTTATTCTCTTCTAAGTGCATCAATAGGTTGCATATTGCTAGCTTTTACTGCTGGGAACATTCCAAAAATTAGACCAATAGCCGTGCAGAATCCCACACTCATACCAATAACCCATAGTGGAATTGTCAAAGAAACTTCCATAACATTAGAAATTATCAAAATTCCAATCCAAGAAATTCCAAGACCAATAAGTCCACCAATAAGTGAAAGCATAAGTGCTTCGACTAAAAACTGAACTAATATTGAAGATTTTTTTGCACCAATTGCTTTTCTGATTCCTATTTCTCTTGTTCGCTCGGTAACAGCCACAAGCATTATATTCATAATTCCAATACCACCAACAATTAGTGAGATAACTGAAATTACAGTAAGCATAATAGTTAAGACATTCATAACATTTGACATAATACTTGCTACTGAACTGAATGAAATTAACATAAAATCAGATAAATATGTATATCCAGCACTACTAAAAGCTAAGACTAAATTAGTTGTACTTGAACTCATAACCGATTCACTTTTATACCTAAAATACGCATAAGAAATCGGAGAATAATCTACACTTTTCTCACCAAAAGTAGTGGCATTTTCATCATCATAAAGCATATAGCATGTGCCACTCGTCGATGATAATGAAGACATGTAAGTCATTAATACGGAAGAATTTGAATTTTTATTTGAACTAGAATTTGACATATTGTTACTAATATTTGAAATTAATGATGCACTATTATCAGAGATAATTCCCACAATATTATATGTTTTAGCCTTAAAAGTATCATAAATATCTGAAATAATTACATTAATTCCCTCTTCTTCAAGACTTTCAAGTTCTAATGCAGTCTTGATTATATTTTCAACCACTATTTTTAAATCTTCATTTGTCAAAGTACTAATAGGTTCAATATTAATGTAAACAGAGTTATCATCTATCGTATATAAATTTCCATTTTCATTTTTTATGATTTTTATTTCTAAAACTCTTCCCGAACCAACTTCAACTTTAAATAAATTATCTTCAACTTTTGAATTAAAATAATCTGAAATTGCCTTTATGTAATCAAAATTAAGTGTTTCCATTGAGAGATTTATTTTAGTATAAGTTTCTATACCAAAAGTAACACTTCTTGTTTTTGCATCTTCGTTTGTAATGTCAGTTCCAAAATATGTTTTAATAAACTCCCCATCAACCAAAATTTCATTGGAGTTTTCTGGATATCTTCCATCAATTTCAAGTTCATAAACATTTTTAAAATTTGCATCAATTCCATTAATTTTAGTTTTTAATATTGTTGGTTTTCTACTTTGCTGAATGAGAAGAGATGCTAGTGCTTTTTCTTCATCTGTCATAGAATCATAGTTTGGAAAATCCTGCATTGTATATTGCTTTTTTAATGAGAAATAATTTTCAATACCATCTTGAGTGATAATATCAAGACTCTCATTTGCAACCAATGTATTTGTGGAGTATATTAATGAATATTCAAAATAGTCATTAGCTTCCTTATCTTCCGGTTGAGAGGTTTTTATAATAGAATCGGCACTAGAAATTGTTAAATTATTATTCATATTCATAAATACGGCAAGGGTGCTTTGAGTGCGAATTGAAGAAACAATTACATCTGAAACTCCCTGTGCAACTGATGTGAGTAAAGAAACAGTTACAACACCAATTATTATACCTAACATAGTGAGAAAGCTTCTTAGTTTGTTTGACCAAAGTGATTTACTTGCCATTTTAATTGCTTGTAAAAAGTGCATCTTAAAGTTCCTCCTTTCTGCTAGATTTCTTTGATTTTACTAAAACTTTCTTTTCTGACAAATCTTTTTTCCTTTTTATTGGCACTGTTTTAACTGGCTTAATTTTATCAGAATCCATATCTTCTTTTAATTTTTCGTCATTATCTTTATTATCCAGAATCTCAATTTGTTCTTGTTTTTCTTTTAATTTAGGGTTTTCTTCAATTTGAATTTGAGAATTTTCATCACAAGAATCAAATGAATTATCTTCCAAACTTTCATCTATAGAATCACCATATGACTTAATATTTTCATTAACTATATCTGATTCTATTTTACCATCGTGAATTCTAACTACTCTCCTTGAAAGCTTAGCTATATCATCATTATGAGTGATTATAATAACTGTAGTGCCGTTCTTATTTAAATTCTTTAGAATTTTCATAATCTCTTCACCAGTTACCGAGTCCAGATTCCCAGTAGGTTCGTCAGCCAATATATACATAGGCATAGTCGCAAGAGCCCTTGCAATTGCCACTCTCTGTTGCTGTCCCCCAGAAAGTTCACTAGGTTTATGCTTCATTCTTTCACTCATTCCCACAAGTTTTAACGATTTATTTACTCTTTCTTTTCTTTCAGATAAAGAAAGTCCTTGATAAATTAGTGGCAAATCAACATTTTCATATGCTGACAAGTTTTGTAGTAAATTAAAACCTTGAAATATGAATCCCATTTTTTTATTTCTTAAATAGGCAAGCTGGTTTTCTGTGTAATTTGATACTTCTATTCCATCAATTAGATAACTTCCAGAGGTTGCCTTATCTAAACAGCCAATAATATTCATTAGTGTTGATTTACCTGAGCCTGATGGACCAATAATTGTAACAAATTCACCATCTTCAACTTTCAAGCTTACATCATCTAAAGCTTTTACTACATTGTCACCCATTTTATAATATTTCTTAATATTTCTTAGCTCAATCATAGTTCCTCCAAGGTTATTAAACCTAACAATTTATATACATAAAGTAGTAAATTTCTAACTTATTTCTAATTCATGGACAGTGCATAAAACTACAAAATACTAAACAATAAACTACATTAATATATAAATAAAATTAACTACTATAGTGTATTATACTTTAATTTATAAAAAAAGAAAACAAAATAAACATACAAATTCAACAATAAATTTGTTACAGAAATATGTTACAACCATATGTTACTAGTTTGCAAAATTAGCGTGTTTGTAACATTTGTAACTCCTTTATTTATATAAATTTAACATATGTTACAGTTGATGTTATAACAGTTTGAAATGTTTAATTTTTCTGCTAATATAATTCTAGGAGAATACAATATGAAGAAAGAAAATCTAACTAAACAATATATATTTGAAGCTTATAAATGTCTACTTGAAAAGAAGCAGTACGATGAAATTTCAGTTTGTGACATTTGCGAAAAAGCAGGTGTTTCTAGAATGTCTTTTTATAGAAATTTTGAATCAAAAGAAGATTTGACAATGAAAGGAATTGAACAGATTGCTGAAAATATGAGAGAAAATTTAGAACATTTAGAAACTGTCAACCATTACTATATAATTAAGGAATTCTTTGAAACATTTAAACAATATAAATTGATTATCCCCTCTTTTGAAGGAAGTGAAATTGCAAATAGTTTGCTTTTAGTTTCCACGAATAAGTTAAATAAAAATATGCCAAACGATTTAATCAATAAAACATCAAAATATATTCCAATATTTTATCTATCAGCAATCAGTGCAACTCTATTTGAATGGCTTAAAGATGGTACAAAAGAATCGACTGATGAAATGGCAAGGCTAATTTGTTCCCTTATAAATGGCGAAAAATTTGATATTCCTAAAAATGATAATAGTGAAATAACTCAAGAGGCATTAAATTAAATTAAATTTTAGCTAATTTTTAACAACTTTTTAAAATTTGAATTTAATAATTGACAAAACTCAAATTAAAATTATAATATTATAATATTAGCGATGAAAAAGAAGAGTAACTAGGGATATTTACATGAGAGAGTTTCTGGTTGGTGAAAAGAAATTGTAAAACCTTGGCGAAGGCACTTTGGAGCTATTATATAAATAAGTGAGTAACAATTTGTTACTAATAAGGGTGGAACCACGGGTCTAATCTCTCGTCCCTTAGCAAGAATTTTTTTGCTAGTGCGAGATTAGACCCTTTTGTTTTGAAAAAAAATAAATTTAGGAGAATAACAATGAAAGAAAATAAACTTACAATGGACAAACTTGTTGCACACTGCAAAAACACTGGTATAGTATATCCGGGTTCTGACATTTATGATGGACTTGCAAACACGTGGGACTATGGACCAGTTGGTGTAGAATTAAAAAATAACATAAAAAAAGTGTGGTGGAAAAGATTTGTACAAGAATCAGAAAATAGCTATGGTGTTGATGCGGCAATAATGATGAATCCTAAGGTTTGGGAAGCTTCAGGACATGTAGCTTCATTTACCGATCCTAAAATGGATTGTAAAACTTGTAAAACTCGTACAAGAGCAGATAATTTAATCGAAAATTATTCTAAGGGTGAAGTTGATGTTGATGCTATGAGCAATTCGGAAATGGAAGAATATATAAATAGTCATCAAATTAAATGCCCTGTTTGTGGAACATTTAACTGGACCCCTATTCGTCAATTTCAATTGATGTTTAAAACCAGCAGAAATATCACTGGTGACAGTGACGATGTAATCTATCTCAGACCAGAAACTGCTCAAGGTGAGTTTGTTAACTTTCTAAATGTTCAACGCACCACAAGAGCAAAAATTCCATTTGGAATTGGACAAATTGGAAAGGCTTTCAGGAATGAAATTACTCCGGGCAACTTTACTTTTCGTACGATTGAATTTGAACAAATGGAACATCAATGGTTCTGCAAAAATGAAGAACAGGGTTTTAAATATTATGAAGAATACAAACAAAAAGCAATGGACTTTTTGTTGGACCTTGGATTTAGTAGAGAACATTTAAACTTTAAAGACCACGAAAAACTTGCCTTCTATGCCAAAGCTGCATGTGATATCATTTTCAAATATCCTTTTGGTTGGAATGAATTGAATGGTATTCACTATCGCACTGATTATGATTTATCACAGCATCAAAATTATTCTGGTAAAAATCTATTTTACATTGACCCAGTTACCAATGAAAAATATATCCCTCACGATGTAGAATACTCAATTGGTAGCGACAGACTGACACTTGCAGTTTTATGCGAATTTTACGATGAAGAAACTCTAGAAAATGGAGAAACGCGAATTGTTTATCACTTCCACCCCGCCATTGCTCCATATAAAGTAGCAGTTTTGCCACTTCAAAAAAACTTATCAGAAAAAGCAAGAGAAATCTATAAAAAATTATCAAAGTACTTTATGTGCACATTTGATGAAGCTGGTTCAATAGGAAAAAGATATCGTCGTCAAGACCAAATTGGAACTCCTTACTCAATCACAATTGACTTTGAAACTCTTGAAAATGAAACCTTTACAGTTCGTAATCGTGATGATATGAGCCAAGTTAGAATGACTACAGAGGAATTAATAAGTTTTGTTAATGATAAAATACTATTTTAAATTAAAAAGTAATAATTTCAAATACCTTTAAGTATTTTAGTTATTAAAAACAAATTCATATAATAACACTGCAATGTTAATACTATAAAATTGGTTTACAAATTACAAATAATAATGAATTTTTATTAATAAAAAACTACCTAATAATTTTTAGGTAGTTTTTTTTATAATTTACTTTGCTTTATTCATTGGTCTTTTCATTACTTTCACTGGCTTTCAATTCATTATCTTCATCACCATATCTTAAACGAGCCTGAACTGCAAAGGGATTATTAGTCGTTAACAAATCCCAACCTTGTGCATAGGCAAAATCAATAGAATTTGAAATTAGTATTTTAGTATAAATCTCCGACTCCTCTCTTGAATAGCCATTAGCCATATAAACATTTGTTAAAGCACTTACATAATCTCTAATTTTTGGAAGTTCAAAATGTGCACTATTAAGTGCTTGCATTAGCTCATGTGATTTAGACTCAGTAATTGTTTTAAGGTCAAAGCATCTTCCAATCTCAGCAAGTAAAATTGGGTCCGTTAGTATTAAATCATTTTTTTGTATATTAGAAAGTGCCTTTAATTCGCTTTCATTATCTTTTGTCTTTTTCATAAATTTTTTATTCAAGCTTTTTTTTGCGAATTTTTCAGCTGTAATTGCCATTTCATTATATTCACTAAACTCATAGAGTGTATATAATCTTAATAATAGTGCACTTAATAGCTTATCATTATTAGCAATCTCATCAATAGTATATGATTTAGGTCCAATTGCAATCCTATCATATTTTTCGCCGTGAAAAACTACAAAATCATTTCCATCTACATCTTCACGGGAGTTATAAATTTTATTATTAAATTTATTAAATTCTTCTATAAATTTTGGGTTTTTTATTTTCTCTTGAACAATTCTGAGAGGTCTTTCGCTCTCCTCAATTAACTTATTATCTGGAATTGATTTTGTATCTCTCAAAAAGTAATAAGAAGAAGCTAATGGTTCATCATCTTTTATAATGATGGATTCGTTCATATACAAATCTTCATATTCATCAATATTCATAAGTGCGTGATTTATACTATTACTATCTTTAATATTTGAATCATAGGAATCAATAGTTGGGTCTGCAATATAAAATCCTTTTATTCCATATTTTTCATCAACAAGCTCAACCACACATTCCATATGGTTAATTTTATTTTTGTCGTCATTGGTTTCTTCTTCAATATGAATATACTGTCTTTTGCAAGGAATTCCCACTCTTCTACAAAGTTCAGAAAGAATTTGTGAAAAACCTGCACATACAATACTATCTCCCGTCAGAACTCGTGCAATATCTCTTGCTTCAAAAAGATCCTTTTCTGTAAACTTAAATTGAGTTACAATTTGATAAGCATAGAGATATTTTTCAAATGGAGAAAGAGGCTTGCCATTAACCTTGGCAGAGTTAATTTGATCAACCCACTTTTCAATTTTTCCACTTGCTATAATAACTTTAGAAACTGGAATTATATTTCTTCTATGCAATTTATCGTCTACCCAATCATTACCTTTTAAACTTAGTACACAATTGTAATTAGAGGCAATTGAATACTCCAACATTAATGTACTTAATTGTTCTTTATCAAAGATCTGACTTTGATTAAAATTTGCATCATATTCAGTTTCTTTTAGTTCAATTAAAACTCTAGAATTAGGCAGAGTTTTACAAACTTTTTCAATTATTTTACTATCTTTTAAAGCCAAACTTTTGCTAATAGTAACTTCTATATTATTAGAAGAATTTTGCAATTTCTGCTTAGCATCTAACAATTCTTTTGAGGTAAATTCATCATCTACAATTACAATATTATTATTTTTGACTAATATCATAAGTTTTCTCCACTGTTAATATTATAACACTCAATTTCATCTTTTACAAGATGTATTTTCAAAAAGTGTTCAATTTATTAGAGAAAAATAATTCATTTATTGCTTAGATTCAATATCAACTATTTCATTTAATCTACGAATATGTCTGTCACCTTCAAAATCTGTGTTTAAAAATACATTAATAATTCTCACCATTTTTCTACTGCATAGTTTAATCTCATAGTTATCATCACTATATCCAGCACCAAAAACAAGACAATTCGCATTTTCGTGTCTACGAGAAAAATATGCTTCTGCCTCAGAGTTTGCAAGAACAGACCTTATACCTTTAAACTTATTAGCCACAATATTCATACCAATCCCAGTTCCACACAGCAAAATCATTCCATCAGCCTCTTTTTCTCTATAAAGTGCATGACATTTTTCGGCAAGAATTGGATAATCATTAGTTTCACCATTATCTTCAACAACAAATGATTCGATGTTATTTGCCTTTAATGTATCCTTAATTTTTTCAATAATTTTTAAATTTACTCTGTGGTCATAAGCTATTACTATTTTTCTAAACATATTCTTCTCCCTCTTAATTATAATTTATTGATAAAATTTAGCAAGAAAAAGACATAAAATATTATGTCTTATCTTGTTATAAATTAATTATTTTGCATGCCTCCATTTGAATTTATATCTGTTGGAATTTTAATATTAAATCCTTCTGGAGTTATAAAGAAAATGTTGCTATCTACCCTTCTAATATTTCCATTTAAGGCATATACAGCACCATAAGCACAATCAAGCAATCTCTGAGAATCAAAATCATTCATTTGGGATAAATTCAACATTACTGATTCGCCTTCTTTTAAGAATCTTATAACAGTAGCAACATCATCATATTTTGTCGGATATAAAAATTCAACATTTTTAGTACCATATCCACCAACATTTGAAGATTTAACTCCATAATCACCTATCGGAGCTTCATATCTTGACATATTATATTGATCAGGATTCTCTGAATATGACACTGTAGATTTTGGTGGTTGCTTAGTATTAGTTTGAGAATCTTGTGAAGAAGATAATTCATGTGAATATTTTTTCTTTGCCTTTTCTGCTTTCTTTTGAACCTTTAAAGCCCTATTTTCTGCCTTAATTCTTTGTTTCTCTTCTTTAAGTTTTTGTTTTTCTTCTCTTTGCATCTGTTTTTGAGCAGAATTATCAAATACTTCTTCTGTCTCAAATCCAGCTCCCTTCATTAGCCAATTCATAAAACCCATAAAAACATCTCCTAATAAAATTTTACCATATATTAGACAAAAATCAAGTTTTTTTGACAATTTTTTTACTATCTTAAACTTTTAAAGGCTAGTTTAATAAGCTATTTACCATTTCAAAGCTTAATAAAACAGAATTTATTGCAAATTCGCATACTAGAGAATTTTTCTTTGTTGATTCAAAAAATGTGCTAAAAAAATTATTAAAATAAAGCAATAATAGATTTTGATAATAATATATATTTTTCATTAGCAAATCTTCTTCTTCATAAATAAACTTATTAATTATATCTTCAAGATTAAGTTTTTTTTCAAGAAGATATGAAACAAGTTCTCTTTGCGTTAATTTGCCCGACAGATACAAATATTCTTTTTCTGTAAAATCTAATATGAGTTCATCAACAAAGTTAAAATATCTAAAACATTCGGTATTTTGTTTAATTTTTGTTTTAATTGAATTCGGTAATTTTTTTCTTTCAAGATTTAAAATTCCAGCGTTTGGAAAACTTTGACTTAAATTTTTTAATACTTCAAGAGCTTCATCTTTTATCAAGTAAACTGATGCAGTTAAATAGTAATATTTATCATAAAAGTAAATCTCCCCTGCACCACCGAGTTTTTTTACGGTATCTTGAAGTGATGTTAATACCGTTTGTTTAGTATCTTTTTCTAAATATAGTACATAAAAAAATCTTTTACTAAAGCACTCTTCATTTTTTTTCTTAACTTTTAAACATAAGAAAAATACAAATCCAACAATAATAAAGATTATTATGGATATTACTAGAATTCTATGTTTATATCTTTTTAATTTTCTTGTGGCAGTCAACATTGCTATTTTACAAATCCTTGTTTTATTATAAAAATATATGCTAATAAAATTTATGATTAAAAGACAAAGAAATTGACAAAATATTGTATTAATTTTTACTGAATAAACATAAGTTAGGTGCATATAATTAAATGAAAAGGAGTAATTTATATGAATTTAAAACCATTATTTGACAGAGTGGTAATTAAAAATCTAGAAAAAGACAAAAAAACAAAATCTGGAATATTTATTCCTGAAAGTGTTGGCGATGAGCCAATTTATGGAGAAGTTATTGCCATTGGAAATGGTGATAATTTTGATGGCAATAAGGCTGAAATGGCTGTTTCTGTTGGTGATAAAGTTCTTTATAATAAATATGGTGCAACTGAGTTTAAGTGCGATGAGCAAGAATTTGTAATTTTAAGACAGAGCGACATTCTTGGTGTATTTAAGGAGGATAAAGATTAATGGCTAAGATACTTAAATTTAGTGAAGAAGCGAGAGAATCTCTCAAAAAAGGAATACAAACCGTGGCCGATACCGTAAAAATCACACTTGGACCTAAGGGTAAAAATGTAGTTTTAGATAGAAAATACACAACTCCCCTAATTACCAACGATGGTGTAACAATAGCTAAAGAGATAGAACTTACTGATCCTTTTGAAGATATGGGAGCAAGACTTATTAAAGAAGTTTCCATAAAAACTAATGATGATGCTGGCGATGGAACAACTACTGCGTGTATTCTTGCAAGTTGTATGGTAACAAAGGGACTAAAAAATATTGCCAGTGGTGCAAATCCTATAATTTTAAGAAAAGGTATTGAAAAAGCAATTAACGAAGCCGTAAAGCATTTAAAATCAATTTCAAAACCGGTATCTAGCGATATTGAAATAAAACAAGTTGCCAGCATCTCAGCAGGAAGCGAGGAAATTGGAAGTCTTATAGCAGATGCATTTAAGAAAGTTGGAAATGATGGGGTTATTACAATTGAAGAATCAAAGACGGCACAAACAAATCTCAAAATTACAAGAGGCATTGATTTTGAGAGAGGTTACATCTCACCTTATATGATTCCACAAAATCAAAGTTATGCAAACCTTGAAAATGCTTACATTTTGATAACAGATAAAAAAATTTCAAATATAAATGAACTTTTACCTTTGCTTGAAGAGGTAATAAAATCATCAAGACCACTACTTATTATTGGTGAAGATGTTGATGGTGATGCTCTTTCTACTCTTGCAATTAATACACTTAGAGGAAGTTTAAACTCTGTTGCAGTTAAAGCTCCATCTTTTGGTGAAAAACAAAAAGAATTTCTTGAAGATATTGCCCTTTTAACTGGTGGAAAATTTATTTCAAAAGACTTAAATTATGACCTAAAAGAAGTTACAATATCTGATTTAGGAGAAGCAAGCAATATAAAAGTTTACAAAGATAGAACAATCATAGTTGGAGGAAAACTTCAAAGTGATAAAATAGAAGAGGCAAAAATACATTTAAAACAGCTATTATTAGAAGAAACCGACAACTATGAGCTTGCAAAAATTGAAGATAGACTCGCAAGACTTAGTGGAGGCGTTGCCGTAATTGAGGTTGGAGCACCAAGTGAAATTGAAATGAAAGAGAAAAAACTTAGAATTGAAGATGCCCTATCTGCCACAAAGTCTGCCACAAAGGAAGGTATTGTTATTGGTGGTGGAAGTGCCCTACTTTCATGCACTGAAATCATAAAATCTCTTGAAGAATCACTAAATGGCGATGAAAAAACGGGCGCAATGATTGTTAGAGAATCTCTTGAATCACCACTAAGACAAATTGCAAAAAATTCAGGCAAAGACGATGGAGTTATTGTTAATAATGTTAAATCATTATCTGAAAATTATGGCTACGATGCATTAAATGATAAATTTGTAGATATGTTTAGTGCTGGTATTATTGACCCAACTAAAGTTACAAGATGTGCTCTTGAAAATGCTGGTAGTGTTGCGTCATCAATTTTAACTACAGAAGTTTTAGTTACTGATAGTATTCAAAAATCAGTTTCAGAATAAATTGTAAACATATTCATCAAAGTTATACTAAATATATTATGATTAATTTCTAAAAATAAAGCTTTATAATTGATATTTACAAAATTTATAATAATTTTAATAAAAAAACATTGCTAAAATAAGTAGCAATGTTTTTTATTATTTCTTTGTTTCTTTTGATATAATATTTTGAAGCGACATAAACCAAGCATCATAATCACTATTATCTTGTTTTTCATCGTTTTTACTACTTTCTTCTATTGAAGTAGTTGGAGTATTAAATTTATTATCAGTATTTTCATTATCAGATGGAATTAAATCTGCCATAATATCGTTTAATGACATTGTTGGATTTAATGCTTCGTTAAAGTTAAAATCTCCATCATCTTCTAAATAGCTATTAACTTTGTTATTCTCTGAAGGTTTATCATAAAATAATTTTCTAATTTTATCAGATGCAAATTGATTGTTTTCTACATTTTTCTTATTAGAACTTTTAAAATCCCATTGATATTCATCATTTAATGTGTTTTGTGTCGCACCTGAGTAATCATTTTCATATTGCTCATCATATGAGTAATCCTCAAACTCACCAGTATTTGAATTCATTTCAATTGCATTACAAACATTGATAACAAAATCAGAGATATAATCAAATTCTTTACTAAAACTTTTTAAATTCTCACGTTCTATTTCATCTGCGAATCTATCACAATATTCAAGAAAGGATTCTTTTATTCCTATGATATTTTCAGATAATGAATACAAACTTCCAATTGTATTTTCTTTAATTAAACCTATTTTTTGAGTTAGTTGTGCTAATTTTTTGCGTAATATTTTCTCATTTTCCTTGCATTTCAAAATTGCTCTTTTATATCTAGAGCATTCTTTTTTTAACTTATTAACTCTTTCATCGGCATTAAGCCTTGAAATTTCTCTTTGAGTTAGTTCTTGTACACTATAATTATCTTTTTTTACCATTTCTTTAAAGCCTTTCTCTTTTTATTGAGAAAATATGAGTATATAAATATTGCTACACCCGCAATAATCATCAAAATGCTACAAATTTGTGAAATTGGCATTCCCGCAAGTTTCAAAATATACTGTTCTTGTCTTAATCCTTCAAGAATTGTACGAACTGTGCCATAGTACATTAAATAAAATGCAGTTGTATAACCAGTAGAATTCTTTACACAAATAAATATTTCAGCTGTAAAGAAAAATCCAATAATATCTAAAACTGATTCGTAAAAGAACAATGCCTGATAATAATTACCATCAATTTCTACGGCAAAAGGAAATCTTGCAAAAAATGACCCTGCCTCAACCAGCTGTCCATAAACTTCACCATTACAATAATTTCCCCATCTGCCAATTGCCTGTGCAAGTAATAATACCGAGCAAACAATGTCAAAATATTTAAACTTTTCACTATCCTTTTTTATCAAAGAATATATTAAAATTCCGAGTGCACCACCAATTACTGCACCAATTATACTCATTCCACCAGTTCTGAAATTAAAAAAATCAGAAATAGAAAGTCCAGAATCAAAAAGTACTGCAAAAAGTCTTCCACCAATAATTCCAGATGGAAGAGCAACTAAAGCAACATTAATTGCTTCATCAGTATCATATTTCCTAAGTTTACAAAAGATGGTTGCAGTCACAATTGCAACAACTATAGAGATGCAAATTATAATTCCATACCAATAAATATCAAAACCATTAATTGAAAAAGCAACTCTATTAACATTTAAAAAGTTTTCCATAAATTTATTATATGTCAAAGTTGACTTAATGTCAAGAACTTATTCTTTTCTTATTAAATAAGAAATAGTATTAAAAATTATTAAATTAAATTGTTATAAATTATTTATAAATTTTGAAATCAAATTTATAAATAAATCATATTAAAATTATAATTAAATAAAGTATTTGAAATTAAATAATTTGTTACAAAAAAATTTAATTTAATTAAAAATTCCTATGAAAAATCATAGGAATTTTTATATATAGAGAGTTTTCGGGTATTGTAAAAATTATGCACCTGGTTGGTATTCATTTGATGAACCATAAGAAGAATTTCCTTGTTCATTATATTCAATACCAAACATTTTAAGTAAATTCTCTAGATCTTGCATTGCTTCAGTTGAAGTAGATGAAGATTTTGTAAGACCATTATATAGAGAAACAATTTTTGATTCATAAGCATTAATTAAGTTATAAGCTGAATTCAATTCATTTCTTAAAGACTCAATTTCTTCTTGATTACCACCTGAATTCAATAACTCATTATACATTTCAAGAAGTTCATTATAATCAGTCATTGCATTAGATAAACTAGTTTGTAATGAAGAGCATTCTTCTTTAAGTGATTGATTTTCTGAGGTTAAAGAAGAAACAGAATTTTCAAGTTCAGCAATATCTGAATTTAAATCAGAAATACTAGAATTTAAATCAACAATTTGTTGAGTTAATTCCTCATTTTCAGTTTTAAGTTCTTTAATAGTTTCATTTGCCTCTGCAAGTTTTGCTGTAAGTTCATTAACCTGTTCTTGCAACTCTTCTTTCTCACCCAAGTCAGAACTATTTTCAAGTTCATCAATTCTATCTTGTAAAGTTTGAATTTGTGCTTCAAGAACTGAAACCTTAGAAATTAAAGAAGCTTTTTCGGTTGAAAGAATTGAATTTTGATATTTTAGGTTAGCAATTGTATCATTCAAGTCTAAAATTTGATTTGACAAACTAGCAACTTGTTCTTTAAGTTGTGCATTTTCTTCCTTAAGTTGAGTATTTTCTTCTGTAAGATCATTAATTTGTTCGTTTGCACTATCAAGTTTTTCTTGAAGTTCGTCAATCTTTGCTTGAAGTTCACTTGTATCAGCATCATATTTTTCGTCTGCTGCATCAATTATAGCCTGAAGATCATCAACTTGAGATTGTAAAGAATCAATTTGTGATTGCAAAACTTCTTTATCGGCATTTGCAGAAGAAAGATCATTAAGAGCCTTTGATAATTCTTCATTTAATTTATCGATTTGAGCGTTAAGAGTTGAAACTTGACTAAGTAATGAAGAATAGTTATTTTCGTAATAAACGGCTCTTACCTCTGCAACAGCAGCTGAAGTTTCAGCGTCAATTTCGCCAGTAGAAGACCAACCATACTCTGCAATATTATCATCTGCAGCATAAGTATTTCTAAGTTCGTTAAGTGATTCAAGAGTCCAAACAACAGTTTCACCATTTGCTGACTGATCTTGAGATGCAGTTACAGTAACTTGAAAACTTGTTGGTGAATTTTCAATATCATCAAATGAAATAAGTGTATTGCCATCTACTGCCAAACCAAGTTTTTCCATGTAGTCATTTTTCTGCCAATTTTCATTCTCCATATATTGTGTATATTCTTGTTCATATGAAGAAGTTGTTGTTGGCTGATTACTTTCTACAATCTTAGCAATACCATAACCTGCACCGGCACCAAGAGCAAGAGCAATCAATATGCTTGCAACCTTTTTAAATCTTCCACCACTTTTGCCTGATTTTGGAACCGGCTTATCTCTGTTGATAAGATTTTTCTTGTTAAGCTCAATGTATATATTTTCTACAGCTTGTGAATCAGGCTTAACTCCTACAGAAGCAGCTGCTCTCTTGATTTCGTTATAAGCATCAGGAAGTCCCTTTTTAACTGAAAGTTCCTTTCCAGACATGCAAGCAAAATAATTTGGATACAAATTTTCATGCTCTAAAAGTTGTTTTTCAACTTTTGATTTTTCACCCATAGAGTTTTCAACGCCACGAATAACTCTATCAGCTTCTCTTGTAGCGTGAAGTCTAGTAGCCCTGCCCTGAACAGAAGTATTTCTATTTAGTACATTAAGTGTTGCTCCTGTTTGGTTTAAAAGAGCAATTAAAACTTTAGAATCCTCATTTGATTTGCCTGCTCCCTCCAAAGCCTTATCAACTAACTGCTTATATTCTGCAACCTTTTTAACTTGTTCTTTTAATTCATTAGTCAAACTTTCAATTTGAGCATCTTTACCTTTACCTGACTCTTTAAGTTCGGCAATTTGGTTTTGTAAACCTGAAATATTTGCAAAAAGGTCAGTACATTGAGAGAGTAATTTTATATATGAGCTCTGTTTTTTGCCACCAAGCAAAACTGGTAAAGCAGAGATACTTTCAGAAATTTGAGGATTAACTTGAATAGAAGTTTCAATTTTTGATTTGGCATTTTCCATTTCAAGAACACCACTAACCAAATTGGTAAACTTTTCATCAAAAGGATTGTCTGAAAATTCCACTCTATCTTTTTGAGCTTTGGTGTTTTCATTTTCAATAAACTTTTGCATAAGTCTATCCATAAACTTATCAAAAGTTTCAGACTTAGCAAGTCCATTTACAGAGATTTTCATATTGCCAAATTGTTCAACATAACTTTTCATCTGTAAAAGTGTTTTTCTATCTGCTGCACCAGAATACCCAGCTGCTTCAATTTCACCATTTAAAATTGCAGCTGAATACTCATTACCGAGTACTTTTTTCATCATATAGTACTCAGAAATTACCCTCGTTAAATTAAAATTCTTTTTTGATGTATTTGCCATATACCTCTCTCCTTTAAATTTAATAACATTATAGCACTGTTATTTAAAAAAATCAATACCCTAGTATAAAATTCTTCACATCATATTGTATTATTGTCTGCATATTATCACAATTTTATTAAAATGTCAATACTCACTTTATAATAATTTTTAAAAGTATATTTTATTCAAA
The DNA here is from genome assembly GCA_944382715.1 of uncultured Clostridia bacterium. GTDB lineage: Bacteria > Bacillota > Clostridia > Christensenellales > UBA1242 > RGIG1681. The sequence goes on along the minus strand of CALWNC010000006.1, from coordinate 45,182 downwards.
ATCATCATATAAAAACAATTCTTTTATGGTTTTTTTGATGTTATCAAAACTAAAACCTTTTCTTGCAAGTGAGGCTGTTAATTTTTGTTTTAAATTTTTTTCACCACTCTTTTTTGATTTTAAATATTTTACTGCTTGCTGTTTACAAAGTTCAAACTCACTGTCTTCGTTAAAAAATTCACTAAGATTATAATCAATAATACCCCTATCTATTCCCTTTGAGATGAGTTTAGCCTTAAGTTGTGCCTTAGAATATTTGGAATTTTGAGAAATGTAACTTTTTGCAAAAGTGCTATCATTAATATATCCATATTCCTCAAGTTTATTAATTGCTCCATCAATTGAATTTTTATCAAATCCCTTTTTTAAAAGCTTATTTGTAAGTTCTCTTTTAGAGTGTAATCTATCTGAAAGATAATCTAACGACTTTTCAAATGCTCTTTTTTGTTCACTTTCCCTAATAGCCTCATTTATTTTGTTTTCATCAATTACCTTTCCGACTTTTAATCCAAATAAAAAAGCTGTTTCTGTAAAAAGCCCACAAAAAAAAGAACCATCAATAAAAATATTGACACGATTCTTGTTTTTTTGCTGTTCAATTTTAGTAATAATTCCCAATTATTTTTTCTCCACGCTCTGACTTTTGTATTCAAATTTGTAAAAACCATTGCCATATTTGCTAATAACGCTTGAACCACGCGTTTTAGCTCTAATACTTTCAAGGATTTTTTCAGAAGCTTTAACAGGCACTGCAATTTTAATTAAAGGCATTGATTCATCATTCTTTTGTTCTATTATATGCACATTGCTATCTGTAAATAACTTACTAACACTGCCATAGTTAGCATAAGGTACTTTAATTTCAATCTCATTACAATAAACCATTTTGAATTTTTTAGCTTCAGCTATAGCACCATTTGCAACAGCATTATAAACACGAGTAAGCCTACTTTTACCAAGTTCTGCACCACCAAAATATCTAACAACTGCAACTAAAGTATTTGTTAAGTGGGCTTGTTTAATGGCTTCAAAAATTGGTGCACCTGCTGAACCTGCCGGTTCCCCATCGTCATTATTTTTAGCAACAGACATTGTTTCACCCAAAATAAAAGCGTAACAAACATGTGAAGCATTCTTGTTACTCTTTCTCAAATTACCAATAATTTGATGTACTTCATCGTCTGATTCAACATGAAAAGCCATTCCAATAAATCTTGATTTTTTTACATCAAGTTCTACAACAGACATTTCCTCAACAGAAATATAATCGTTTTTGACTTCAAGCTTTTCTTTACCTTCGTCTTCATAAATCTCTTCAACGGTAGAATAACCCATATTAAACTCCTGCAAAAAATTAAAATAGAAAATTCATGCCACAATAATTAATCACTATTATGATAACATAAAAGTCAAAAAATTCAAAATATAAATTGTAATTTTGTTAAATTTGTTATTTAGGATTTAAAAATATTTCTTTACATTAAAAAATTAACATAAAAATTGCACATAAAATGACTATAAAATACAAAAAAGTAATACCTCTAATTAGCCACAAAAATCTAAGGGATTTTTTTTCCGTTCTACAGAGTGTACCAAAACAAATAGCTCTTTCAAGTGGCGACATATGTTTTTGTAAAATTGCAAGCGTATTTGGCGTAAAATAAAAACCCTTTTCATTTATAAGATAGTCACACATAAAAATTTTACAAGCAAGATTTTTATGCGAACATGCCTGTCCAGAAACTCTAATCTTACAAAAACTTGGACAACAACCAGTTGTTTTGTCTATGTTTTTATCTCTATGTTTGGTGCAATGATTGTCATGAAAATCACACATTTTGTTAAGTGAATTTTCAGCATCTAAAAAATCGCAAGAATATTCATAAGCAACTTTCATTTTGCTAAACAATTTTGCATTGAAATCAACTTCAAGTAGTCCAATAAGCATAATGTCATTATTATTTTTCTTGTCCGAAAGATTTTTAACAAAAAAACTGATTTTAGAAATTCCCCTTCTTTTTAGTTTTTTAACAAATTTTTTAATAATTTTATAGTAAGACAGAATTTTCTTGGAGTTATTCTTTTGTATATTAATGCTTTCATTTTTGGTTTTACCATATAGTTTTTCGCCAAGATTAAGACAATTAAAATCAAGCTCAACTCTTATTAAATCATCACTATTAATTTGTGCAAAATAATTTTTATCAAGATTTAAACTTGTATAATTAATAGTATCGTCAACTAAATTATCTATTGTAAAAATCATAATCTCTCCCAATTTTGTTTATATTAAGTTTAAGATAATTTTCAAAAATAATCAAATAAAACTCAAGATTACAAAAAGTAAAATTAAAAGCCCAATAATAATAGTAAAAAAATTGGTTAATTTTAAAAATTTAACTTGATAACTCATAGGTTTAAATAACATGCAAATACACATAAATCTATGTACTGGAGTGAGATATTTTTTAGTATAGGCAGGTGCTGAGAAGAGAAATAGTAACCAATACTTTCTAAATAGTCACACATATAAAGTTTGCATGAAATATTTTTAACCTCACATACACCAGTATGAGTAAACTTACAATTTGTTTGACAACAGCCAATTGACCTGTCAATATTTCTTCTTCTACAATCAATACATTTATTATCTTTAAAGTCACACATATTGTTTAGAAAATTTTCTTTGCTTAAAAAATCACAAGAAAAAGAAATAATTTTTTCCAATTTACCATCATTGCCACAATTAAATTTTAAGTTTAAAAGAGATTGTAATAAAAAATCATTATTATTTTTCTTTACACTCAGTTTCTCTACATAAATTGTATTATAATTTTCTAATTTTTGTTTTCTTACTTCTCTATACAATCGTGACAATAATTTATATAACTTTAAAATCTTTCTACAATTCCTTTTTTGTATAAGAGTTGATTCCTTTTTTGAATGTCCATATAACTTTTGTCCCAAATTTAAAGTGTCATATGAAATAAAAAATCCACGAAAATTAATCGCACTTTGCTTAAAAGACTTAACAATGCCCTTATTAAAAGAAACAACAAAATATTGCTTTTCATCAAGTTGACTTTCTATTATTTCAAAATTCATTTGTTTTGACCTTATTTTTAAATTAATAGTTTAAAATTCTTCATTTATTTTGATTTTTTTTGCTCGCTTAAATTCATCTTGGCTATTTCTTGTAACTTTTAATTGTTCAATACCATTTTGCGTACAAAGAACTAGATTAATCTCATTTTTCTTAATTTTAGGTCTACGCAAAACCCTTTTTCGAGCAAAATTTACACTTTCTTTTGCTAAAAGTAAATAAAAGTATTTTTCATCTTCATATGAAAGTGTGGCTGACTTTGCCACTTTTAAAAGAGATGACCTTTCAACCCTAGCATAAAACTGACAATAGTCATTTTTTAATGGACAATTATCAGACTCACAAGGAGCAATTATATTAAAGCCATTTTGAATTGCTATAGATTTAAGTTTCATAAAATTTGTATAAGTTTCTGGGGTTCCAGTATCAATAATTAGTACATATCTATTTGAAGCAGAAAGTAATTTTTTAAAGACTGAGATTCTATCATTTTCTGATAGTTCAGAAAGAACATAACTAGATAAAATTAAATCTGCTCTTAAAGTAATTTCATTTTTAATCAAATCGAATTGATTTACTTCAATTTTTTCATTGCAAATTTTATTGAAAGTATCTATCATATTGTAATTCTTTTCTAAAAAATGAGAAGATAGACTTGGAAAAAGTTCTCTAAGTGCAAAAAATCCAGCTCCTGTACCTGAACCTGCGTCTATTACACTTTCAATATTTTTTATATATCCTTGTAAATATAAATCATTAATTGTTTTGTAGATAACGGCAAATGTTGCAGGCATTCTTGAAATTGCATAGAGGATACTCTCATTTTCATTTTCAATTAAATCAACACTACTTCCTGAGTTTGATTTATATTTATTAGTAAGCCCTTCTCTCGTGCTCTTTAATTTCAAATCTTTTTTACCAGTAAATAAAAGATTTATTTTATCTCTTACATCTTGTGGCAAAATCATAGTTTCTCCTTTGTATTATGTCTAACATAATACCGTAAAAATTGAAGAAAAATTGAAAAAAATGTGGAATTGTCCCACATTAATCATTATTATTGGTTTTTAGTGATAAGTATTTTTCAATATTAAATTCATTCCAAGCCTTGTTTTTTTCTGGTGGAAAAACACGAAATATCATCTTTTGCTTTGTTGTTGGGTGCAAAAAAGAAAGCTCTACAGCAAAAAGATTTAGCATAAATTTAGGCATATCTGCCCCACCATATTTTTGGTCACCAAAAATAGGACACTTAATACTTTTTAATTGTACTCTTATTTGATGCCCTCTGCCCGAATAGAGTTTTATTTTAACTAAGCTTCTATTAGTATCAGGATTATATTGTAAGGTTTCATAGTCAAGTTCAGCTCTCTTTGCTCCTTCAGTTGATTGTGGAACAATCATTACAGTATTAGTTTTAGAATCCTTTTTTAAAAAGCTAATTATTTTACCCTTTAAATCTCTTGGTCTGCCACAAACCACTGCAAAATATGTCTTGTCAAAATCACCAGATTTCATTTGTTCTGCAAGTCTACTGGCAGCTTTACTAGTTTTGGCAAACACCATTGCACCACCAGTTGGTCTGTCTAATCTATGAACTAAACCCACAAATGCCTCACCCGGCTTATTGTATTTTTCTTTAATATATTTTTTCACCATTGTGAGTAAATCTTCATCGCCCGTTTCATCAGGTTGACTTGGCACTCCTTGGGGTTTGTTTACCACAATAATTTGATTGTCTTCATATAAAATTTCCATTAGTTTTCTCCAATAAATATTCCACTTGTGCCACAAGGAAGTAAAATTCCCTCATTTGTAGGTAGACATAGCTCATATGCCTCAAATTTTCCCTTAAAATCACCAAGAGAAAGTTTCAAAATATTTTCTAAAACAGTGGCACCAAGCCCCGTTGTATAACTATTAATCAAAACAAAAAGAGGTTTTTCGGACAGTACCTGCCTGCAAAGGTTTACAAAATCAAAAAGACTATTTTCAAGTTTCCAAACCTCACCATTTGCACCTCTGCCATAACTTGGTGGATCCATAATAATGGCATCATATTTATGACCACGCTTAATTTCTCTCGTCACAAATTTTGTGCAATCATCAACAATATATCTTACTTTAGCGTTTTCAAGTCCAGAAAGTCTAATATTTTCCTTACATCTTTCAACCATATTTTTAGCAGCATCTACATGGCAAACACTAGCCCCTGCAGATGCACACGCAACAGTTGCACCACCAGTATAACCAAATAAATTAAGCACACTAATATCTCTTTTAGAGTTTTTGATTAATTCTATCATTCTGTCCCAGTTATAAGCTTGTTCAGGAAAAAGACCAGTATGCTTAAAGCCCATCGTTTTTAGTGAAAAGGTTAAATTTTTATATTTAATCTGCCATTCTTCTGGGGTCTTTTTTAAATATTGCCAGTTGCCACCACCAGTTTCACTTCTATGATACCAAGCATTTAAGCCCTTATATTTTGATAAATTTTCCTTTGAATGCCAAATTACTTGTGGATCGGGTCTAAGCAAAATAACACCATTCCAATCTTCAAGTTTTTCCCCATCACCAGTCGCAATTACCTTATACTCTTTCCAATCATTTGCAATTTTCATAATATTTCCTAATAGTTATCCAAAATTTTGTTTAAATCAATAATATCAGCACTCACCACCACGGCTATTGGTGGCTCATTGTAATTTCCATTTTCCGTTAAAATAACACTTGAAAGCTTTCGATTTTGCCCAAACATATACATTAAATTCTCAACAGTGATATTTTTTGGAACAATTTCATAGTGGTTAGTTTCATAAAAAATGTTTGTACACTCACTAATTGGTTCTTCAATCTCCTTTTCAAGACTCTTACCTGAACTTATAAATTTAGCAATAGTGTCAACTATCATTTTTCTATTAAGCACACCAATTAGTGTACCAGAAATGTATACGGGAACAATAGAATATCCCGATTTTCCCATCTCAGTTACAACTTCTTTAAAAGTTGTATCTCCCTGAATAGAATAGACTTTACGCTTTTTTAAACAATCAAGTACCTTAGGTGGAGTGTTTATAAGTCTAGCTATTTTTTCCAATTTTTCCACAACTTCAATGTTTGGCTCTGCAATTACTTCGTCACTGCTTCTATGTACAATTGCATTTCTGAGCCTACCATAATCTATTAAATCCTCTTCAAACTTAGCTACCACAGTGTTAACAGTTGCAACTTTTCTAATCATGTCCGTAAAAGTAAGTGACCTTTTAATTGAATAAATGTCCCTTAAACCTTGGTCTAACCTGTTATAAGCAGATATAAATCGTCTTGCTTTTGGATTTTCAGTTTGCATAAAATCTCCTAGTTATTATGGATATTTTTTTACTTAAAGTCAATACTTTTCGGTTAAAATCTCATTTAAGAAAAATAACGTTTTATATAATTTTACCAAAAAGTAAGTATATAGTCAAAATTAATTTTATTATATTTTTAAATTTAAATAATTTTTTAATAAATATTTTGATAAAAGAAAATTAAAATGGTTTTATGCCATTTTACTTAGTATGTGTATTTAATTTTTTAATTTGCCACAAAATAACAATTTATTATTTAAGTTTATTATATAGATATAAATATTAGCGACATAAGATTTTAAAAATTTTGCTTGACTAGATATAAAAATATGTTATAATTATAGTGTCGTGCTAAATGGGGAGCTAGTAGTGCCCTGTAACCTGAGATCTACTATAGCAGGATTGACCGCAGTACTAGACATTTGTTATGGGAGGTTGCACCAAGCAAGTAGTGTTGATAACAAGGTCCTAAGCAATAAAACCTTGTGAACCGTGTCAGAGCTTGACCGCAGCAGCACTAAGCAAGACATTTTATGTGCCTTGGGGTAGCTTTGTTGGAGCTGGCTACTTGGTTTCCACTTCGGTTTCAAATGGCGAATACTGTGCACGACATTTTTTTGATAATTAACACAGCATATAATTGAAATATATGTTGTGTTTTTCTTTTTAAAAATTTACATAGCAAAAAAATTTATAAAATAATTTAATTCATTTGCAATCATATATTAACAATAATTAACAAAATCACACTATAAAAATTTGCATTACTAGCATTAGATAACTATTGTTTTTTATTACAAATTTTTTATGGATATAATTTATAAATATATTAAAAACTATTTTTGAGAAATCAAAATGCCCTTTGCTTCTGCAAATAGTGTAAGTTGATTGTCGTTGTTCATTTGCCTAAACATTGAGACTAGCTTTTTCTCTTTGTCATTTAAATACCCAAATTCATTATTAAATTCACGACCAACTAAATAATCTAGTGTTACATTATAATAATCAGCAAGTTTAACTAAAATGTCAATACTTGGTTCAGTCTTTTTTTTCTCATAATTATTATATCCAGCAGATGTAATACTTAATAATTTGGCAATCTCTGCTTGGGTTTTATTATTTTGTTTTCTCAACAATTGTTAGATTATTTATATCCATAAAAACTATTCCTTTAGATTTAATATTTATAGTATAAAATTTATGTTCAAAATAAACAAATATTTATTTTTTTTAATTAAAAAATAAATAAAATGTTAATTTATTATTGATAAAAATAACATTTTGTTAATATTTTAATTATAATAATTAATAAATTGTTAAATTTTTAAATTGAAGAGCAAAACAATGTAAAAACAAAAAATATAAATAAGGAGAAATTTTAAATTTTCAAAAAAATTTACAAATAAAAATTGGAGTTTTAAACCCAATTATTGAATTTTTTAATTTTGTAAAAAGTTTTTGTATTAGAGTAAAATATTTTTTAATATAAATAAAAATAATCTATAAAGTTTCAAATTAGTAATTTAATTTAAAAACTAGTTTAATTATTTAACCTTGTGCCTTAGACATTCCTTGAGCCTCTCCTAGCAATTTAAATTTATTATCTCTATTTAAGGTTCTGTATGCTTTCAGTAGTTCTTTTTCATCTTCGCCTAAATATCCAAATTCATTATTAAATTCACGACCAACTAAATAATCTAGTGTTACCCCATAATAGTTTGCTAATTTAATAAGTATTTCCAATTTTGGCTCTCTAATATTATTCTCATATTTAGTATAAGTTATTAAAGGCATATTTATTTCTCGTGCCAGCTTAGATTGTGTTATTTTCTTTATTTCTCTCAACTCTTTTAATCTCATAAAATAAAAATCTCCTTAGTTTAAGGTATTTATTTTTATATAAAAAGTCAAATTGTATTAAATTTTTTAAAGTTCTTTATACAAATGTATAAATTTTGTTGCAAATTTATATATATTTGCATATAATTATTTTAATAAAAGTATATAATCGTATATTTTATTATATTTTTAAAAGGAGAACAAAACAATGTTAAAACAAGAAAACAAAAACAAAAAAAGAAAATTAAATAATTATGATTTTCACGAGACTAAAACTAATTGCTCAAACACTATTCTTGAGTTTTTTTATGAATATTTACACACTGTAGACGACAATAAAGAGTACCTTAACAAAATGCAAGACAGCTTACTAGAAATTGACAATTTAAATCTGCCTATTTCACTTACTAACCAAATCTGTGACTGTATATTTAAACATGAGGATTTAGTCCTTAACTGCATTTCTATGTGTCCTTATATTCAAATTGTTATAAAAAATAAAGATAGTTAATTACTATCTTTTTTAATTTTTAAATTTATCAAATTTTATCATAATCATTAAAAGCCGAAATATAAAAACAAATAATTGATTGCCTTTGGGGATATTTTAGTTGTTCATAATAATTTATTTTCCTTTTTTTCTAATAATTTTGCTACGAATTATCTAATTAAAAAATCAGACTAAATTTTTGTAGCATGATTTTTTATTAAATTACAATTCCATATTTCTTTCTTCATAAAAAGAAGAGTTCGCTTTGGATTGACTTCCAATCTTAAGTTTTGAAGCAATAGTGGGTTCGGGAATCTTTTTTGAAACAAAATCAACAGCCGTATATACAGTTGCATCAGTAGCACCTTCAAAGCTTTTATTCACATTTTGCAAATGATTTTTAATGTAACAATTATTTTTGCCATGACTTTTATCAACTATAAAATCTTTTGCGTTGTGAGTAACTAAATCAATACCTACAAGATTCGAGAATGCTGCAATTTTAGAATCGCCATATTCATTAACAGAATTGATATCCTTGTCCATTGCCCTATCGTTAGGTAAGTTGTTTTCAGTTCTGTAACTTTCTGCAAGTTTATCAATTTTTTCAATAAGGGTTGGAGAAGTTGTATAAATTTTAGTAAATAGTGTACTTAAAGAATCAATTTGTTCTCTAGGAAAAAATAGCCAATCTGGATTATCAGACTCATGTGAATGATTTAAAATTTCGTCATAGCTATAAGCATTTACAAAAAGCTTATAATCGCCATTTATTGCCCCTTGATAGAGTAAGCCAGAACTGAGTGAGTTTCTGTAAATTCTGTAAGTATTAATTAATTTTTCGACACTTTCATAAGGAGTTATAGAATTGAGCTTTTTAGTAGTTATTTCTATCTCTTCAAGAGCTTTTTTCTTCTTCTCCTCAGTAATATACGGACTAACTTCTCCCGAAGCAATTCTTTTATTTTTTTCAATGTCTTTTATACAATTATTTATTGAATTTGTTGAATATTCCTTATATTTTTCAACCTGTTCGTCAAAAGATAAATTTGAAAATTGAACTATAAAATCATTCCCAAGAGATTTCTTTAAAGTTTTAGATAATTCTAATAACATAGATTTACGCAAATCAATATACTTTTGCAAATTTTCAACGCCATACTCTCTGACAAAATTATTGTATTCTATCATACCAAAAAATACGCAGGAATCAACCATAACATTTCTCATAACACTATCCTCTTTTACCACCATTATCCGTTACATTAATTGCATCAATGTGATTTTTATCTAGCTCTTTTTTAACTCTCTCCATTACTGATTTTGAATCGTAGTTTTCTGGTGAGTTTTTACGCTCCTCTTTAATTTGTTTGCTGATGGCATCGGCTAAAAGCATATCTTTTTCACCCTTATCTAATACTTTCTCCCAATCAATATTTTCCATAGTCACCACCCTATTACACAATCATTAAAATTTAATCTATTAATATTATACATCAAGATTAAAATATTTTCAAGACTAAAATTATTTTAATTTAATTATAATTAATTTTCAATAAAACAACTTTTAATTCTTGGAATTTCAAAGAGCAAATTTTTAATTAAAATAATAATGAAATAAAACCAAAAGAAAAAATTATATTTAAATATAAAAAAATAACTCTTAAATTGAGTTGACCTCAAAATTAAGAGTTATTTTTATACTATCTAATATTTTTGCCCGGTGTTCCATAGAACGCATTTAGATACATTTGCTTAAGTTCAGAAACAAGTGGGTATCTTGGGTTTGCACCAGTACATTGATCATCAAAAGCCTTTAAACTCATATCGTCAAGAGTTGCTAGGAAATTCTCTTCAGTAATACCATAGTCAGCAATTGTCTTTTTAATTCCAATTTTTTCTTTAAGTTCATCAATTGCCTTAATAAGTGCCTCCATCTTTTCTTCATCATTTTTACCCTTAAGTCCAAGCATATCTGCAATTTCAGCATATCTATGAAGCGTTTTTGGGTGGTCATATTGTGGGAAAAGACCCATTTTTGTTGGTTTTTCACTTGAGTTAAAGCGAATAACTTCATCAATTACAAGTGCATTAGCAATACCGTGTGCAATGTGGTGATAAGCACCAAGTTTGTGAGCTAATGAGTGACAAACACCTAAAAATGCATTTGCAAAAGCAATACCAGCCATTGTTGCTGCGTTTGCCATTTTTTCACGAGCAATATAATCTGTTTGACCATTATCATAAGCCCTTGGAAGATATTCAAATATAATTTTAATTGCTTGAAGTGCCAAACCATCTGTGTAATCAGATGCCATAACTGAAACATATGCCTCCAAACTATGAATTAGAGCATCAATACCAGAAGCAGCAGTAAGACCCTTAGGTGCACTCATCATCATATCAGTATCAACAATACTCATATTAGGCAACAGTGCATAGTCTGCAAGAGGATACTTAATTCCCGTTTCATCGTCAGTAATAACAGCGAAAGGAGTAACTTCAGAACCTGTACCAGAACTAGTAGGAACGGCTATAAAGTATGCCTTTTCACCCATTTTAGGGAATGTATAAACTCTCTTTCTGATGTCACAGAATCTCATTGCCATATCGGCAAAATTAACTTCTGGGTGTTCATAAAGAACCCACATTATCTTACCAGCGTCCATTGCAGAACCACCACCAACCGCAATAATTGCGTCAGGAGCAAAAGCAGTCATAACCTCAGCACCCTTTTTAGCACAAGAAAGTGTTGGGTCAGATGGTACATCAAAGAAAACTTGATTTGCAATGTCCATATCATTTAAAACTTTGATGATATTATTAACATAGCCATTTTGGTACAAGAATTTATCAGTAACAATAAATACTCTTTTTTTATTTAGAACAGATTTTAATTCTTTTAATGCCTCAGGCAAGCAATCCTTTTTGAAATAAACCTTTTCTGGAAGTCTAAGCCACAACATATTTTCTCTCCTAATTGCTACAGTTTTAATATTTAATAAGTGTTTTACACCAACATTTTCTGAAACAGAGTTACCACCCCAAGTACCACAACCAAGTGTCAAAGATGGTTTCATTTTGAAGTTATAAAGATCGCCAATTCCACCAAATGAAGAAGGTGTATTTACTAGAATTCTACAAGCTCTCATTTTATCTTCATAGTAAGCAAGTTTTTCTTTTTCTGTGACAGTATTAATATAGAGAGAGGCAGTATGACCATATCCACCCTCTTTAATTAGCTTCTTAGCATTTATAATGGCATTTTCATATGTATCATACTTATAAACTGCAAGTACTGGGGAAAGTTTTTCTCTTGCTAAAACTTCTTCATCAACATCATAGTTGTCAATTTCAGCCATTAATATCTTAGTACCTTCTGGAACTTTAATGCCTGCCTGCTCGGCAATGTATTCTGCAGATTTACCTACAATGTTGGCATTTAATTTATCTCCAGCAAACATTAATTCTCTAAGTTTTTGCTTTTCATCTTCTTTTAGGAAATAACAATTTCTATACTCAAATTCTTTCTTAACTTTTGAGTATATTGATTCATCTATTAAAACTGACTGCTCACTAGCACAAATCATACCATTATCAAATGTTTTAGAATGTATTATTGAGTTTACAGCCAATAAAATATCTGCCGTTTTATCAATAATGGCAGGAGTATTTCCTGGACCTACACCAATGGCAGGCTTACCTGATGAATAAGCTGCCTTAACCATTCCTGGACCACCAGTTGCTAAAATTATGTGACAATTTTTCATTACAAGACTTGATAACTCTACGCTTGGCTCATCAATCCAGCCTATAATATCTTCAGGAGCTCCAGCTTTAACTGCTGCATCAAGTAAAAGCTTTGCTGTTGCTATTGTACATTTTTTTGCTCTTGGGTGTGGACTGATAATAATACCATTTCTTGTTTTTAGTGCAAGTAAAATTTTAAATATAACAGTTGAAGTTGGATTTGTTGTTGGTACAATGGCTGCAATGATACCAATTGGGTCAGCAACTCTAGCATAACCATAAGCAGTATCCTCTTCAATAATACCTACTGTCTTTTCATTTTTATAGCAGTTATAGATATATTCAGACGCAAAATGATTTTTTATTACCTTATCCTCCATAACTCCCATACCAGTTTCTTCATATGCCATTTGAGCAAGTTCAATTCTATTTTCGTTAGCAACTACTGCAACTGCTCTAAAAATGTCATCAACCTGCTTTTGCGAGTATGTGGAGAATTTTTTTTGTGCAAGTTTAATTTGTGAAATATTTTGCATCAATGTTTCTTCACTATTAACATAAATTTCCATTTTTTATCTCCTTTGAATTGTACTAAAAATATTTTAATCTATTTTTTAAAAAAGTCCAATAAAAAAAGTGGCTAATGCCACTTTTAAATTAATTTTTACACTAAAATCAAAAAAATATACAATATTTAAATAAAATTAATTAAACATCAAGTAACATTTTGTCTGCAACTAGTGCTATGAATTCGCCGTTTGTTGGCTTTTCATTGCTGGTGTAAATGGTAAGACCAAAAATATTATTAATGTTTTCAATTTTTCCCCTATTCCAAGCTACCTCTATTGCGTGTCTAATTGCTCTTTCAACTTTTGATGCAGATGTATCAAATCTTTCTGCAATAGAAGGATATAACTTTTTAGTTATTGAATTTATGATATCAGGATTTTCCATAGCGAGTTTAATCGCCTCTCTCAAAAACTGATAACCTTTGATGTGAGCAGGAATTCCCACTGTAATAAAAATATTTGTAATTTTTTCTTCAATTTCTTTACTAAATTTAATGTTAGAACTAACAACTGGACGAGAGTAGCTACTACTTTCATCTGAATTTTCTAAAAGTTCTAGTGCTCTCTTTCTTAAAACATCGGCATTTACTGGTTTGAGCATAAAATAATCAACGCCTAACGCAGTAACCTTTTTAATAAAGGCATCATTAGAGAGAGATGACATTACAATTATTCTAGTTTTTGGGTTTTTATTTTTAATCTTTTCAATTAATTCAAAACCATCAATTTCTTGAAGAACCAAATCTAATATAACTAGGTCATAGTCATTATTTAAAATTAATTCCTCTGCATCTTTTCCACTAGATACAATTGAAAAATTTTTTATAGCGCTATCATTTGTAAACTTTTCTGAAATGAAATTTGATTCTTCAGCATTATCATTTGCAAGGAGTAAACTAAATTCTTTTTCCATAAAAACTTCCTTGAAATAAATTTTTCCTGCTTTTTAAGCAAAATTATGATACCATAATTTGTAAATTAATATCAAATAATATCTTTTATTGAATTGTTTAATTAAGTAATATAAAATATAGTTTTGTCGAATGGTGTCAAATTTCAATTATGCAAGTTTGTTAGAATACAAAAATCTTAGATTTTTTTACATAAAATCTTAAATAAGTTTATAAAATTAGATTTTGTTACTATTAGCTTGAACTATTACTAGATGAAACCACAAACCAATTATAATCACCATCAAGATACAGAATTTTTAATTTTTCCTTAAATTTGCAATAGTATGCGTGACATAACTGACATATTGCAGGTACTACATATCGCTTTATATCTATAACTTCACTAACTTCATATTCCTTGTCTTCATAAACAACCTTTATGGGCATTATCTTAGAATTTGGACGCATATCTGCAATTACTCGCAAATATTTTACATTTGAATTATTTACAAAATTATTTATTTCGCTCATACAAAAATCATTGACATAAATAAAAAAATTAAACAAAAAATTCTGAATTAGTTTGTTAAAAACAAAAAAACTTTCAAAATTCAATAAAAAAACACTAAAATTGAATCTAAGCTTCAATTTATAGTGCTTTTAAGTTTTATAATATTATTTTTACTTTGCAATTAATTTTTACAAAGCTTGAAATTGCAATACAAAAAAATATCAAAGGTAATTTTACCATCTGTAACAAATCTAATTTTGGTTATAGCGACTTAGTCCCTCCAAATATCTCCATTAACAAACTGTGTTAAAGCCATAGTAAATGCATGTATAGTTAAATCTTCTCTAGTACACTTTCGAGTCAAAAAATGTACACCTCCCAAATTTTGCTTGATATTTGAAGTTTTTGCCAATCTATCCATTAATCCACCAAGTTCATTTTGCTTAATCTCTTCAATGTATCTTTTTGGAATTGGAAAACCTTCACTTGTTCCAATACTCTCATAACCAGAAGCATCTTCTATTACTGCAATATTGGTATTTAACCAAAAGCCAAATTGATCAGTAATTCCCGATTCTATTGCAACAAAAAAATCTATATCTAATTTATTAGAAACGGCCATTTCTCTAAGCCCCTTTACACGGTTTCTTGCGCCCTTAAGTATTTCATCATTTACTGGTTGACTTGGCACACCAGATTCAACTGAATATCCAACAATTTCAACATTTTCAAAGTACTGTTCAAATGCCTTTTTAGCACCATTAATTTTTACTGGATTTTTTGATCCTATCATTATTTTCATAAATTTTTTCCTTATCTTTTTTTATTAGATTACTAAATTAATTCTTGTGGAAATTATTGATAACCTTAATGCTTGCTCTACACTCTTTACACATTGAAGGTCGGAAAAATCCCTTTTCTTTAAAAAACTTTTGCTCAGATGCTGACCAAATCCATTCTTTACCACATTTTTTACAAGTAAGAGTCTTGTCTTCAAAAGTGTTTTCTCTTCTTTCCTTTTCTGCTAACCACTCTTGATGACGCCTTTCTTTTTCTGCTAGCCATTCTTGGTGTCTTCTTTCTTTCTCAGCCAAATATTCTTGATGTTTTCTTTCTTTTTCTGCTAAATATTCCTGATGTTTCCTTTCTTTTTCTTCTTTAAGTCTTGCCTCTTCAGCAAGTCTTCTCTCTTCCTCTTCTTTTGCCTCTCTTGCAAGACGCTCATCTTCTTCAGCTAGAAGTTCAGCCATTGTATATTTTTTTTCTTCTTCCATAAACTCTCCTTCTTATTGCAAACTTATCTTATCATATTTTTTTTATTTTGAAAAGAAAAAACAAATATTTTAATTATATTTCATTATATTTTTAATTTAATGTTAATTTACTACTTTAATTGCAACTATATTTTTTATTATTTTTAAAATCTAAACAAAATAATATATCCATACTCAATTAAAAAAGGTACTATGCCTTGCATAATACCTTAAAATTAAGCATTTTAGTTTACAATGAATTTAATTTTTCTTCTAGTGATTTTAAAAGTTCTTCGTTTCTTTTTAACTTTTCTCTTTCACTGGCAACTAAACTTTCAGGTGCTTTGGCAACAAATTTTTCATTGGCAAGCATTTTAGAACTTCTTTCAATCTCAAATTTAGTTTTCTCAATGTCTTTTATAAGTAATGATTTTTGAGTAATAGTGTCAACTTTCTCTTCCTCAAGTACAAACTCACCAACTGTTGTAACAAGAGTGGTTCCCTTGCTCTCTTTATCAAAGACAAGTAAAACATTTGCAAGTTTTTCAATTATAGCTTGATGTGTCTTTATGAAGTCACTTGACTTTACACAAAGTGTAACTTTTTCAGATGATTTCTTTCCACTGTCCAGTTTAAATTTACGAATTAAAGTGATTAAATTTACAAGTTCCTCAGTTCTTTCTGCGTCAACTTTTAAATTTTTAAACTTATCAAATGAATTAATTTGCGAAATCATAATACTTTCATCTTTATGCTGAAACTCAAGTCTTTGATAAATAAATTCGGTTACAAAAGGAATAAATGGGTGAAGAAGTTTAAGGATTTGATTAAATGAAGCAGATAATACACTTACCATTTTTTGTTTACTATCTCCACCTGCAAAAATAGCTGGCTTAGATAATTCAACTGCCCAGTCGCAAAAAATATCTAATGTGAATGAAATGATATTAGTCAGTGCAATTCCCACATCATATTTCTCAAAATTCTTAGTAATTGTATCGGTAATTTCATATGTTTTGTAAAGTATCCATTTTTGTACATCATCAAGTTCAAAAGACTTTGGACAAAGTAGTTTTACTCCATCTTGATGCATAGAAATGAATTTGCTAGCATTCCAAACCTTATTAATAAATGCTCTAGCATCATCAACCTTACTGTCGCTAAATCTAGTATCCATACCCATAGCCATATCTTTAACTAATGCAACCCTAAGCGTATCTGCCCCATAGTTATTAACAATGTCAAGAGGATCAATTCCATTACCAAGACTCTTACTCATTTTTCTGCCTTGACTATCGCGAACAAGCCCATGGATAAGGCAATTTTTAAATGGAACATCTCCCTGTTCTTCAATTCCCATATAAACCATTTTTGTTACCCACTGTGTTAAGATATCAAAACCTGTTACAAGTACAGTTGTAGGATAAAAATAGTCTAAATCTGGCGTTTTTTCAGGCCAACCAAGCGTTGTAAGTGGCCAAAGTGCTGATGAAAACCAAGTATCCAAAACATCAGGGTCTTGTTCAATATTATTTCCTCCACATTTGGTACAAGTACTAACCTTAATTTTAGAAGCCATTACATTATCACAATCTTTGCAATAGTAAATTGGTATTCTATGACCTGTCCAAAGTTGACGAGAAATGCACCAATCTTTTATATTTCTAAGCCAATGAAAATAATTTTTTTCAAATCTTTTTGGGTGAATTGATAGAGAACCATCTTCTACACACTTTATAGCAGGCTTAACAAGTTCAGACATTTTTACAAACCACTGCTCAGTTACCATAGGTTCAATAACAGTTCCACACCTATAACAATGACATACTGAATGGGTGTATGGCTCAACTTTTTCAAGTAAACCCTGCTCCTTTAAAAGTTCAATGGTTTTATTTCTAGCATCTGATAAATTTAGTCCAGCCATTTGTGGTCCAGCCTTTTCCGTCATTACACCTTCTTTCGAAATTACATCAATAATCTCAAGATTATGTCTTTTTCCAACCTCATAGTCATTAGGGTCATGTGCTGGAGTGATTTTAACCATACCAGTACCGAACTCTTTCTCTACATAATTATCTGCAATTATAGGGATTTCTCTATTTATTATAGGAACTATAACCTTTTTGCCAACAATATCTTTATATCTCTCATCATCAGGATTTACTGCAACTGCTGTGTCTCCATAAAGAGTTTCTGGTCGAGTTGTAGCAACTGTTATGTGTCCAGAGCCATCAGAAAACTTGTAAATAATGTGCCACATATTTCCTGGTTCATCAGAATATACGAGTTCGTCATCAGAAATAACAGACTTACAATTTATGCACCAATTTGTTTCTCTCTTTCCACGATAAATGTAACCTTTATTATAAAGTCTAATAAAAGCTTCTAAAACTGCATTTGTACTCTTTTCGTCCATTGTAAAACGATATCTATCCCAGTCTGCCGAAAAACCAATTTTTTTGAATTGATTAATAATTTCGCCACCATAATAGTTATACCAGTCCCAAGCTTCTTTATCAAAGGCTTCTCTTCCAATACTTTCCTTTGTTTTTCCTTCTTTTGACAGTTTTTCTACAATTTTATGTTCTGTTGCTATTGCTGCATGGTCCGAACCCGGCAACCATAGTGATTCGTACCCAGTCATTCTCTTATATCTAATTAAAATATCTTGAAGAGTCATATCTAAGCCATGACCAATATGAGCCTTACTAGTAACATTTGGAGGAGGCATTACAATTGAAAATGGTTTTTTTTCTGGATTTACCCTTGCCCTAAAGTAACCTTTTTCTTCCCAAGTTTTATAAATACTGTCTTCAAAAATTTTTGGTGTATAAGCACCCTCATCTTTCATATATCCCATAATTTCCTCTTTGTATAGTTAGTTTATTTATTTTTTATCACATAATTATAACTCGACTTACACATTTCTTCAAGAGTTTTTTCTGTTTTAAATCCCAGTTCCTTTTCAGCCTTTTTAGGAGAAGCGTAATAAATATCTATATCTCCTGCTCGTCTTTGTGTAAATTCATATTTAACCAAATCACCATTAACCTTGTTAAAAGTATTTACTATGTCTAACACAGAATATCCTTTACCAGTACCTAAATTATAAATTTTAAGACCATTATTTTTATTACTTTCAATTTGTTTTAAAGCTTTTATATGCCCAGTTGCAAGATCGACAACATGAATATAGTCACGAACTCCAGTACCATCTTTCGTATTATAGTCATTGCCAAAAATATCTAAATGGTCAAACTCTCCTATTGCAACCTTACAAATATAAGGCATTAAGTTATTTGGTATACCATTAGGGTCTTCTCCAATAATTCCACTATCATCTGCACCTATTGGATTAAAATACCTAAGCAAAGTAATATTAAATTCAGGATTTGCACTTTGAAAATCTTTCAAGATAAATTCGTTAAAGAGCTTTGTTCTACCATATGGATTTGACGCCTCAAGTGGAAAAGACTCTTCAAGTGGCATTATTTTAGATGGAGCATATACAGTTGCAGAGGAACTAAAAATGAAATTAACGATTCCATTTTTTTTCATAAGTTCAAGAAGATTAATAGTTGAAATCAAATTATTTTGATAATACATTAATGGTTTTTCAACGGATTCGCCCACAGCTTTAAAACCAGCAAAATGAATAACTGCAAAAATATCTGGATTTTCATCAAAGACTAGTTCTAGTTTTTGTTTGTCACAAACATCAATTTTATAAAATTTTACATCTTTGCCCGTAATTTGCCTTATTTTATTAACAACTTCTTCTTTTGAATTGCTTAAATTGTCAACAATAATAACCTCATAGTTATCCTTCAAAGCTTGAACCGCAGTATGCGAACCAATATAACCAAGTCCACCCGTTAATAAAATCTTCATTTTTACTCCTTTATGTCCTATTTGGTTAGATTAATAAGTTTATTAGCAAGAGAATGAGCATTGCAATAAAACACCCAACTCTTATTCTAGTTAGCGTTCTAAAATTTTTGTTTGATGCATTAGTGTCGTTACCTCTTCCAATAATGACACCAATAACAAAAAAAGCCACTGCAAGTAGAACTAATAAGATTAAAATTATAAGTCTAATAATCTGCACTCCTGTCATTATTCTATATCTCCTTGCTCCTTATTTGACTGAATTATGCTTTCAATTTTTTCCAAATTTGAAGCCTCTTTATTTTGCATTTCTATGCTACCTACAACTGTAGATTTAGTTTTTAATTTTACTCTAAAAACTATTTTAATGACTATTTCTAGAATTTCAAGTAAGAGTGCAACTATTGCAAACCAAAATTCAGACACTTTATTAAAGTATGTAAAAATACAAATCATGGAACAGAGCTGAGCAATATCAATTATTAAAATTTCCCCACTACTAGAAAATGTATCAGTCAAAACAAGTGAGTCGATTACTAATAGTAATAAAGAAAAAACAACTAAACTAATCAAGAAAATATTTAAAATAGAGGAATGTTTAGAATATTCATAGTAGATTATTGCAATTACTGCCATTAAATTAATGGTATCTAACAAAAAAAACACTATTTTATGGTTCGTTAAATTCACTCCATATTTTTTATTCATAAGTAAAATTACTACCATAACTAGCATTGCAACAAAGTAAAGAACTCCAACAATGGTAGAACTAAAAAACATTGCAATAAAAATTAATATTGCAAGTGCAATTAAAATAAAAATATAAATCCTAGGATATTTAGAGTTATTTTGTAGCATAAAAATCCCCACCATTTGAAATCTAAAGACATTATAACAAAGTTTTGCTAAAAATGAAAACATTTTTTGAATATATTTTAAGTAACAATAAAAAAACTTTACTCATAAAATACAAAAGAGAAAGCATTGTTGTTTTCTCTATAAAAAAGAAAGGAGGAATAATGAAGAAATTTTTTACACTTTTTTGTGCCTTAATGTTCTGCTGTTTTTCTAGTTTGATTTTCATTAGTTGTAAAAGCCAAACTGACGATTCAACAGTTAAAACAGTCAGGCTTAATGAAGTCACACATAGTGTGTTTTATGCTCCGCTCTATGTTGCAATTAATTTAGGCTATATGGAAGAAAATGGCATAAAAATTGAGCTGACAAATGGTGGTGGTAGTGATGCAAGTATGACAGCACTTCTTTCTGGTTCAGCTGACATTGCATTAATGGGACCAGAAACTGTTGTTTACGTTGAAAGTTCTGGTAGTACAAATCACCCAGTAGTGTTTGGACAACTTACCAAAAAAGATGGTAGTTTTTTAATTTCAAAGACAAAAATTGATAACTTTGACTGGAAAACACATCTTACAGATAAGACAGCTATTATTGGAAGAAATGGTGGATTACCTGCAATGACATTTGAATGGATTTGCAATAATGTTGGACTTTATGATAGCATTAATACTACCCTTGATACAGACACTGCCTTTAATATGATGGTTTCAGTTTTTGAAGCAACTGATGCAGAATTTTGCACTATGTTTGAGCCAACTGCTTCCGAATTTGTTGCGGCAGGTAAAGGATATTATGTTGGTTCTGTCGGCGAATATTCAGGAGAAATTCCATACACTTGTTTTATGGCATATCCAAGCTACATAAGTGAAAACCAAGAACTTGTTACTGGCTTTTTATCTGCAGTTAAAAAGGCATATTTATATATAACAACTCACTCATCTACTGAAGTTGCAGAAGCTCTATTACCTTCATTTGATGGTTCAACTGTAGATAGTTTGGCTATTGCGGTAGAAAGTTATCTTGAAATTGATGCGTGGGCAAATTCCCCTGCAATGACAAAAGATTCATTTAATAGACTTTTATCAGTTTTGAAAAATGCCGGTACTATATCAAGTGATGTTGAATTTTCAAAGGTTGTAGATAATTCAATAGCAAATCAAATTTAGTAGTGGTTTGCCCCTTTTCTCCAAAGGAGGAAATCTTTTGAATACATTACTTGAACTTAAAAACATTAATCTGACATATCAAACCTTAAAAACGGAAACTGAAGCAATAAAAGATGTTTCTTTTAGTGTAGAAAATGGAGAATTTATAAGTATTGTAGGTCCAAGTGGTTGTGGAAAAACTACAATTTTATCAATGATTGCAGGTCTACTTCCACCAAGTTCTGGACAAATTGTAATTGACGGGGAAATTGTTTCAAAAGTTTCAACAAATGTTGGATATATGTTTCAGCGTGATAATTTGTTTGAATGGTTAAATGTTTACCAAAATGTTATGATTGGGCCAAAAATTAATCACAAAAAAAATTGCCTTTCAAGTGATAAACTTAAAAGTTTACTTAAAAAATATGGACTAAGTGGTTTTGAAAAGGCTCGACCTTCTGAACTTTCTGGTGGTATGAGGCAAAGAGTATCACTCATTAGAACTCTTGCATTAAATCCAAAAATATTACTTCTTGATGAGCCCTTTTCTGCACTCGACTATCAAACAAGACTTTCAGTTCAAAATGACATTCATCAAATTATCAAATCCGAACATAAAACTGCAATACTTGTAACTCATGACATTTCAGAAGCAATTTCAATGAGCGATAAAATTATTGTGCTGACAAAAAGACCTGGTACGATAAAGAAAATTATTGACATTGATTTTGATAAAAATTTAACTCCTCTTGAAAGAAGAAATAATATCCTTTTTAACAGTTACTTTAAGTCACTTTGGGAGGAACTCCAATGAAAAAAAGATACATTTTAAAAAAAAGTAAGCCAGAGATTTCTCTAGCCCATAAAAAATTCATTAGAAAAGAGCACATAAAAACTTTTTTTATTCATTTTTTTAGGGTGCTTCTATTAATTTTTTTAATTGGAATTTGGGAACTTGCCGCAGAGTTAAACTGGGCAGATCCATTTATTATTTCTTCACCTTCAAGAATTATAAATCAAATTGTTTTACTCTATAACTCGGGCTCACTACAAACACATATTTTAACCACACTAAACGAAACAATTTTAGCCTTTTTGCTTAGCACCTTAATTGGAGCAGCTCTAGCAATTATCCTATATGTTATTCCACCACTAAAAAAAGTACTAGAACCTTATATTATAGTACTCAATAGCTTGCCAAAGATTGCGCTTGGCCCTCTCATCATTATTTGGGTTGGAATTGGAACAAAAGCAATTGTTACAATGGGAATTTTAATTTGTGTAGTTATTGCAACAATTAATCTTCTTAATGGTTATCTATCAATTCCAAGTGAAAAGATTTTGCTACTTAAATCCATGGGGGCAAACAAGTTTCAAATACTTACAAAATTAATTATACCTGCAACAATACCTAATTTTATTTCTACACTTAAAATAAATCTTGGAATGGCATGGGTTGGTGTAATTATGGGAGAATATCTGTCAAGTAAAGCTGGGCTTGGTTATCTTCTTGTTTATGGAGGACAAGTCTTTAAACTTGACCTTGTTATGTCAGCAATTGTAATTCTCTGTATCTTATCGGGCTTGATGTACGCAGTAATTGCGATATTTGAGAAAATTATAAATAAAAAAAGATAATTATGTTTTAGCCAATGAAAAAATCACTCATTAATTAATTGAATAAATTAAAATGAGTGATATTTTTTTAACATTAGTCTTTTTCCATTTGATGAAAATAAAAATTCTCTATATCTTATAATTCCATCAGATGTTTTATAAAAAATTAAGTTTATTTAATAGTCTTTTCATTATTAGATTTATTCCCCATCAAAATCTTAATGAAAAGACCTAAAATAAACTTATTTAAAGCTAATTTTAATTTTCTATAAATATTACAAATAAACAAAATATCTTAATACATGTGAATAAATCATTAATTAAAAATTGTTTACTTTTATTTGTAGCTATTAAAACATAAGCCTTAATAAATATTTTTTATAGATTTAAGATTTGTCCATCATGTAAAAAATTCATATTATTTTTTTCTGCATATTCTTGACTCGGGTCACTAGTATGCACTGGAAACATTTTACAAGTTGGATACTGTTTTTCAAGTTCTGCGAATCCTTCATAGTGTAAGTGGTGTGGATTTTCAGTTATTCCAGCCATATCTACAAACGCATAACCCGAAGTACTTAACATTGTTTCTAAACTTACACATCTACAAGTGTCTGCTGAAAATGATATTGTTTTGCCTTCTTTGTCCGTAAAAGAATAGCCAAAACAAAGCATATTGCCATGACTCATTTTATATACTTTTACCTTGTAGCCACTTTCTTCAAATTCCATTCCATCTTTAACTTCAATAAAATCAATTGAATCTTTTAATAGCTCTAAGTCCAATTCATCTGGTGCACCATAGATGATTTTTTTAAGTTCTACAATTTGTTCTGGCAAACCTTTTTGTCCATAAACTCTAAGCTTTGTGGTTCTTCCTCTTTTTTTAGATTCTCTAATAAATCTTGTTGTTATAATATGTAAATCTCCCACATGGTCTGCATGTAAATGAGAGATAAAAATGGCATTTAAATCAAATATATCAATATTTCTAATAATTGGTTTATAATTACCAGAAGAAACATCTAATAGCATTTTATCATCTAAAATAAAACTAGTATTATTTCTTTTATACCAAGAGCAACTAGTTCCTACAACATTAATTTTCATAGTTTTTATCCTCTAATAATTCATTCTAACATAATCTAAAAAAAAATTCAAAGTATTTTAAAGTATTTAATGAAATAAAACATAATAGTTAAAGTTCTAAAATTATTTCTAATTAGAAAAAAGACAAATAGAAATTCTATTTGTCTTTTTATTAAAAGCTTAGTTTTTGTGCGAGTCTATATTCGTCTTCGTTAAATTTCCTAGTGCCATTTAATGCTTCTTCAATAGTAACATAAATATATTTACCATCTCTATATCCAACCACTCCACAATTGTTTTTCAAAAGTTCCTCAACGGCTCTTGCACCAAAGTTTGTACCTAGATTTCTGTCAAAAGCAGTTGGACTTCCTCCCCTTTGTACATGACCTAATATAAGCCATCTACATTCAAGCCCACAGTGCTCTGTAATCTGTCTTGCAAGTTCACTAGCTTCAATAATATGCTCAGACAAAACTATTATTGAAAACTCTTTATGGTGATTTCTTGCATTAATTAATTTTTTACAAATCTCTTCTACTGAAAAATTAACCTCAGGCACAATTATAACGTCAGCGCCCGATGCTAAACCTGCATTTAGTGCCAAATCACCACAACCAGCACCCATAGTTTCAATGATAGAAACTCTATCGTGCGACATTGAAGTGTCACGAACATTGTTAATCATATTTACAACCGTATTTGTTGCTGTGTCAAAGCCAAGTGTATAATCTGTATAGAATAAATTGTTGTCAATGGTTCCAGGTACGCAAGCACAGAGAATTCCATTTTGTATAAGTTTTTCTGCACCCCTAAAAGAGCCGTCACCACCAATTACGACAAGTCCCTCAATTTCTCGCTCTCTAAGATTTTTCAAAGCCTTAGATAATCCTTCTTCTGTTTTAAATTCATTACATCTAGCAGTTTTTAAAATTGTACCACCCGTTTGAATTATATTTCCTACAGAACGAGTTGTCATTAACTCCATATCATTTTCTATAAGTCCTGAATAACCTCTTTTAACTCCATAGACATTTAATCCCTGAGAAATTCCATATCTTACAACTGCTCTAATACAAGCATTCATACCAGGACTATCTCCACCACTTGTTAAAACTGCAATATTTTTCATAATTTTACCTCTCAATATTTATTTTTAATTTTACGAGAAATTCTAAACAAAGATTAGTACTTTATTTTATTTTTACATTTTGACTTCCTAGTAACTCAATAAGTTCTGCATTGAGTGAATTTGATGGCATAGCTGTTATCTTTAAGTCATAAAGTTTCTTTTCATACTGAACATAAACTGGACAATCTCCAACATATGACTGTAATATCTCACCTACTTGTTCAACCATCTGTCTATCATTTAAATCAAATCTTAAATAAATCTTTTTATTTTCTTGCTCATCAATTTTGTCTTCGCCTATTGTTTCCTTTTCATCTTCTATTTTTTGATTTTCATGTGTTTGCTTTCTGTCTATAAAATTTAAGTTTTGAATTATAATTATTGGTTTTTGTCCAACTCTAACAGATATATGCCCATTTATGTGTACAATTCTATCTTCTTCCAATTTATCAGCAAATGATTCGTACAAATTATTAAACATCATTGCATCAAACTCACCATATATGTCTTCTATTGTAAGAATTGCCATTGGTTTATTGTTTGTCTTTGAATAAATTTTATGAACCTTAGTTAAAATACCGCCACAGTCAACTTTCATTCCATCTTCAATTTCACTAATAACTTCCTTTTCCTCGTCCTCATCTTCGTCTTCTTCCACAGTTTCAGGCTCGGAAATCATTGTTGAATTAAAGTTATAATTTATCATTTCTGACATATATTCATCAAGAGGGTTTCCAGATATATATATACCACAAACAAGTTTCTCATTTTTTAGTTTTTCCATATTGCTAAACTCTTCTATATCAGGATAGTCAATTTTTACTGATTCATCGGTATTTATTATATCTCCAAACATAGAGAATTGACCACTCATACGAGATTTAGCATCTTTTTCTATCATTGCAATTGCCTTGTCATAAACTGATATAAGCTGTGCTCTCTTTTTACCAAAACAATCAAAAGCTCCAGAAAAAATAAATCCTTCTATAAGCCTTTTGTTAATTCCAAAAGTAACCGTTCGAGATAAGAAATCTTCAAGAGAAGTAAACTCCCCACCTTTTTCTCTTTCTTTAATTATTTCATCACAAATTCCACCACCTATACCTTTAATTGCCGACAATCCAAAACGAATTGTATCTCCTTTAACAGAAAACAGAGTTTTGGATTTGTTTATATCTGGTGGTAAAATTTCGATTCCTTCAGACTTAGCATACGCAAGATACTTTTTTAAATCATCTGATTTTGTAATACGGTTATTTAAAGTAGCAGTTAAAAATTCAGGTCGATAGTAACATTTAAGCCATG
Source organism: uncultured Clostridia bacterium (assembly GCA_944382715.1). Classification (GTDB taxonomy): domain Bacteria; phylum Bacillota; class Clostridia; order Christensenellales; family UBA1242; genus RGIG1681. The sequence continues at coordinate 18,393 of CALWNC010000006.1, read as the reverse complement.
CAGTTTGATATGTTACATAAGAATAAGCTGCTGCATGAGATTTATTGAATGCATATGAACCAAACTTTTCCATCTTGTCCCATAGACTATTTGCAACATCTTCGGGAACTCCATTTTTTACACAACCATCAACAGCTGGTTTCCCAAGAATTGATGGGCACCCATGAACAAATACTTCTCTTTCTTTTTGAAGATCTTTAAGTTTCTTTTTACCCATCATTTTACGCACGGCATCTGCCCTAGCAAGTGTATACCCAGCAAGTACCTGAACTATTTTCATAACTTGCTCTTGGTAAACAATAACGCCATAAGTGTAGTTTAGTACAGATTCAAGTCTTGGATCAACGTATGTAATATCCTGTGGATTATGTTTATTGTGAACAAAATCTGGTATTGTATCCATTGGACCGGGTCTATAAAGCGAAACTCCCGCAACAATATCTTCAAGGCAAGTTGGTTTTAATTCCTTTAAGAATTTTTGAAATCCAGCACTTTCAAGTTGAAATACTGCCGTTGTGTTTCCAGATGAAAGCATTTTAAATACTTCGGGGTCGTCATAAGTATTATTTTCAAAATCAATTGTTATTCCGCGATTTTCTTTTATATATTCAATGGCAAATTTTATATCGGATAAGTTACTTAGTCCTAAAAAGTCCATTTTTAAATGACCCAAATGTTCCATTTGTCCACCATTGTATTGAGTAGTTAGTTCATCACCAGACCTAGAAAGTGGAACATAGTCATCAAGTGGTCCACGACCAATTATTACACCACAAGGGTGAACTGAAGTTTGTCTTGGCATATCCTCAAGTTTTATGGCAATGTCCACAACTTCTTTAAGCTGTGGGTTGTTATTATAAATTGCTATTAACTCAGGTACTGCATAGTCAACTCCGTAGTCTTTATCGCCTGGCTTTGCCTGATAAAAACCAAATGCCTTTTTTAATATGTACGGCCTTTTAATTGTATTTGGTATTGTTTTAGTGATTTTGTCGGTTTCAGAATAAGGAACACGAAGAACTCTTCCAACATCTTTAATCGCATTTTTTGCTGCCATCATGCCCAAAGTGATAATTTTAATTACTCTGTCTTCCCCGTACTTTTGCCTAACATACCCAATTACATCTTGCCTTCTAGAATCCTCAAAGTCAACATCAAAATCTGGGGCTGAAACTCTGTCTGGATTTAAAAATCTTTCAAAAAATAGGTCGAATCTAAGTGGGTCAAGCTGAGTTATTCCAATCAAGTAAGCAATTACTGAACCAGCACCTGAACCTCTGCCCGGTCCAACAGATATACCCATTTTTCTTGCAGCATTAATGTAATCCCATACAATTAGATAATACTCAATAAAGCCCATTCTCTCAATTACACCAAGCTCATAGTTAATTCTATCAGTTAATTCTTGTGTTACAACGGGATAGTGTTTTTTTACACCTTCATCAATCAATTTTAATATAAATGTCTTAGGGTCATCGCCATTTTCTGGAATATACCTTGGAAACAAATAGTGACCATATTCAAAATTATAATTACACTTATCCATTATTTCAAGTGTGTTAAGTATGCTCTCTTCATCAAATATTTTTTGCATTTCTTCATATGTTTTAAAATAAAACTCTTCACTGCCAAACTTCATTCTATCTGGGTCATCATATGTCTTACGCATATTTACGCACATCAAAATATCTTGTGAAAGAGCATCTTCCTTATTTAAATAATGAACATCATTAGTTGCAACAGTTTTTACACCTATTTTCTTTGCCAAACTATAAAGTTTTGGTAAAATGTATTTTTCTTCTTTTAAGTTATGGTCTTGAACCTCAATATAAAAATCACCTGGAGCAAACATTTCTTTAAGTCTGAGAGCAACTTTTTCAGCTTCATCATCTTGACCATTCAATAAATACTGAGGAATAGTACCTGCAATACAAGCAGACAAACAAATTAATCCTTCACTATACTTTTCTAGTAAATTATAATCAATCCTTGGCTTAAAATAGAAACCATCTCTAAAAGCAATGGCATTAAGTTTTGAAATATTTTTATAACCTATCTCATTTTTAACTAGTAAAATTAAATGATTTAATTTCTCTCTTCCCTCTTTTTTTTGATAGTCACTAGCAACATAGAATTCACAGCCAAGAATCGGTTTTACAATTGGCTTTCCATGCTGTTTATAGTATGCTTCATCGAGTGAAACACAAGTATCAAAAAATGTTACAGCACCATACATATTGCCATGGTCGGTGACGGCTACAGCTCTCATTCCCAGTTCCTTCGCCCGTTTTACCAAATTTTCAATCCTTGTTGCACCATCAAGTAACGAATACTCTGAATGCAAATGTAAATGAATAAAATTTTTCTCACTAATAAAAGTTCGCATTGGCTTTCTTGGACGAACCAAATTTCTTTTTAAATAGATTTGTGGAAGTAGCTTTTTCCCTTTTTCGTCCAATTTAAATTTATTTCCTGCTTTTTGAGTGTATAATAGAGGCGAATATTTATTTTTCATTTCCTTCTCCTAAATTATTGGCAATTTCTATTAATTTATTAAATCTTTGTGCAAGTGCCCCCTTACTAATTTTATTGTCTAATGCTTGAAGTAAATCTTTTAAGGAGGCTTCAGGATTAGCAAGCCTAACAAGTGCAGTTTCAGCTAAAGTATCTGGCAAATTTTCAATACCTATTGTATTTTGTATTATCTCTATTGCCATCATCTGTTTGACTGCAGCATTCATGGTTTTATCAATATTTGCTGAGTAACAGTTCATTTGTCTATTAGTATTGTTACTAACATCACGAGTTACCTTTTGATTCATTAAATCTAGTAGTGATTTACTTGCCCCAAAAAGTGATAAGGTATCACATATTGTTTCACTATTTTTTAAATAAACGACAAAAGAATCTCCACGACATATTTGTTTTGGAAATATATCAAAAGAAGTTAATATTTCTGAGAGTAAATCAGCTTGATTTTTAGAACTAAAGACAAATTCCATATGGTACCCATAGCTTTTTTTACCTTCTTCTACGCTTGGAATGCTTATATTTCCAGAACCTAAAAAAGTGCCAGTGAGAAATGCCATCATTTTTTCTTTTGAATTTGTAAATTCTCTATCACAAACGTCTGAAATCACAATTTGATTGTCTATGATTTGAACAATTGCTAGTTCCTTTAAAATTCTTTCATTGTCCTTTTCATCATCAACCGAAAGCTCAAAGCGTTCTTTTTGCTTAAAATTTTTAACAACTTTTACTATATTTGTTGTCACTCCATCAAAGTAAGATTCAATATTCTCTTTCAAAAAATTTATTACACTTTCATTTTCATTTGAAACTACAAAATATAATTTACCCTTTGAAATAACAAGACTTCCAGCCGAAAGAAACATACCTTGCAAAAGCGACCTTTGCTCTTTTTTAAAAATATTTTTTTTAATTATTTCATCTTTTACTATTTTTGAAAATGACATACTATCACCTTAACGAATAAATTATAATATTTTTTTAGCTTATTTTCAATAAAAAAATGTCATCAAATGACATTTTTTGTATATTAATTATAAATAACAATAATGCTATTCATTTCCATCGTCCGTAAAATTAGAAAAATCTATAAAACCATTAGTTTTCTTAGATGAATTTGTATGACTATTATTATTTAAACTATCCTTCTCTTTTGATAAGTTAGGTGGATTATTAAATTGTACAATCTCCTTTTTGTTAGACCTTGATTGTTGTCTACTCTGACTATTCACATTAAAACCAGTATAATCAATATCATCATCAAAAATATTATTTTGTGTATCAAAATTATTATTAGTATATTGATTATTAGTTGACTGTGATTTTATACTATTAATTTGCTCTTCTTGATTATTTTCAAGCTCATAGTCACTGTCCTTTTCTCTATTGGGGTCCAATTTTGTCCCTTTATCTACATAAACTACGCCACTATTTCTAAATTGCCCAAATGTTTCATTTATTTTGTCAAGTTCAGTTTTTTCATTTTCCTCACTCTGAGATTCATAGTTTTCATTTTGCTTATTAAAATAATCTTCATTCCTTTCAATATGATTCATAAAATTTTGCTTTGGTTTAGTGTAAGCCGATTCAAATTGCTCTTCACTTTCATCTAATTTTTCCCCAGTATTGACCACATTATCTGCAATGTTTCTATTTTCTAAATCAAAGTTCTCATCACTCTCTCCCTTTGACTTTTCATTAGAAATATCATTATCTACATCAAAATCATTCTGAGAAGGATTTTCAGTTTGAAGCTGATTTAATTCATCATTAAAATCATCTCCTTTAAACCTGCTTTCATAGTCTTGAAGAACAACGCTTTCTTGACCATCTTTTCGCTTATAATCATTGATACCTTTTTCTAATGCTATCCTTTCAAGTGCATCTTCCATTTCTTTTGAAAGATAACCTTTTGAACCAGAAGAAACTGGAACATAAGAGTCAATAGCTCTATATGCCCCAGCAGGCTTATTTTCATTATTGTCAGAAATTATTTCTTCATCATTATTAGACTTTTTAAGCTGTCTATAAAGGTTAAGATAAAGCCTGTTCTCTTTATCTTCTTCAGTTAGTTCCTCTTCTTCAAACTCTACATTTGCAATATTTTCTGCAGGAATACTATATTTTTTTATAAGATTAAAAGCATTGTCAGCCACACCAATATCTTCTTCGCAATGGGCATCAGAAGATACAATAAACATACAATCGCTTGCGAGTAGTTCTTCTATTTGTCTATCATTCCAATTAGTATGTCTATTATTGATTTCAATTAAAATATTGTTTTCTTTACAAGCCTTACCAATTCTGTAAAGATCCGTTGTTAAAACTGAATCTAAATGAGAAATAAAGGTGATTGGCCATCTATCAATAGCATTTAAATATGCTCTTGTTGCCTTTTCAATTGCCTGACTAGTTTTTGGTTGTTTACCAAAAAAACCTGCAAAATCTGTGGAAATCATACGATGATAACCCACAACCAAAATGTCAATAAGGTCAAGTGTTTCTTCGTCAATGTCTAAATCCCCATTTTCATTAAGAATGTCCGCTTCTATTCCAAGTAAAACTTTGGTTTTAGACCAAGTATTAAGTTCATTTATAATTTCTCTTGCACGGATTAAATTTTGTTTAGAAGTGCGAAAAAAATGTTTATAGCCATGATCTGTAATGGCTATTTCTTTAAGTCCCAGTTCATTTGCCTTATAAACCATTTCCTCAATTGAATTTTTACCATGTCCAAATCGACTAAACTTTGAATGAGTGTGTAAATCCACTAATAATTTCATCTCTATTACCTACTTTTTCAATTTCAGTGTAAAGAGTTATACCAAACTGATTTAAAACCTCATTGCTAATTAAATTTTCAAGTCGCAAGAAATCAGATACAGAGCCAGAGCCATCATTGATAAAGAAATTTGCGTGCTTGCTAGAAACAAATATTCCTCCAATTTTTGTGCCTTTTAAACCACTTCGCTCAATGTAAAAGCCAGCTGAATTATCATTTGCCTTTTTATAGACAGAGCCTAGAGAAAAACCACTTGGTTGTGTTTTGTTTCTTTTATAGGTAAACTCATTAAACAAATTCATTATATCATATTCTTTTTTGTTTTCAAACAAAAAAGTAGCACTTAATACAATAAAACCATATAAACTTGAATAATGATAACCAAAATTTATCTCATTTTTATTTAAAATAAAGCATTTTCCTTCACAAAAAACTTCTATGCTTACAAGGTAGTCTGAAATTGAACTCCCAAATGCTCCTGCATTTGAAAATATTGCACCACCAACAGTTGCAGGTATTCCAGTTAGTGGTTCTATGCCAGATAATTCATTTTTCTTTAGATACTCATAAAACTTTGAGATAGAAAGACCTGCAGAAACTGTTACTAAATTGGCTTGTCTTTGCAACTCCATTTGCATTTTATTAGTTATAATAACTGGAAAATTGATATTTTCAATAAAAAGTACATTGCTTAAGTTTCCAAAAACGCGATAGAAAATTTTTGATTTATAACAAAAAGTTAATAATTTTTTTAATTCTTCTTTACTGTGTGGGAATATAGTTAGTTTTAAATTCTCTCCGAGTCTGATTGTAGATATTTTATTAACTTCAAAATTTTCATAGTATTCAAAATTGTATTTATCTAAAAACTGCTTTAATTTATCCACAAAATTCTCCTTTGTGAAGATTTTTATTGAAGACTAGTTATCTTGTCAATTTGTGTAAATAAATTATTAAACCCAGAAATGCCTGAAATATCAAGTATTATATCACACATAATACCATTATCATATACATCAGTTTGACCAGTTACTGGAAACATTCCAATACTTGAAAGTTTCTTTTGATTTGTCTCCTGAGTAATGTAACTTGCGAACTTTTCACAATATTCAAGCTTTACTACATCGTCACTCGTTGAAAGTAAAGTAAACTGCACTAAGTCAGTAAATGTTGTTATAGGTTCATAAAAAACCTGTGACAACTTTCCATTTGCAAGTCTATTTTCCATTCTAGCGATATCCCTTTGAGAACCTAGTAGTATTACACTTTCCCCTGCAATAAACTTTGAATAAGCAGTATATTGTGTCTGGGTATTAACATTTTTATCTAATGAAAAAACTGAGGTTGAAACTAATCCCATATTATTATATGAACTAAAAGCCATTTTTGGCAGTAAATAAGAGTTAATGCCGTAAGTTAGTGAAGAAATAATTTTCGTAGAATTCTTATTTTTTACTTCATAGCCTAAATCTAAGGCAATTTGTGAAAGTTTAAAATCACTTGTAATGTCAAAATTAGCCTTAGTTAAATTTGTATCAGTAGAAATAAAACAATAAACTCCCATACACCATGCAAGTCCATAAAGACTATCATTGTAAGTACCAGCCAGTAACAACTCATTTGTAACATCTGTTTGAAGATTTTCTGAAAATGGTTGCACATAGTCTTTAAGCTTACTTGCAACTCCATAAGAACAAGAAAAAATGTCGGGACTTTCCCCCTTATCTAACAAATTTAGACATTCATACTCAGACAAATTTTTAATTAGGATATAAAGTCCTTTGTTCTGTTTTTGAAAGCTTTCTGCCATTTTTTGTAAGTAGTTTGATTTAGCAGAAGTTCCACTTTCAAATGTATCTATATTCCAAATTTCAATTATTCCTTGATATTTTGATTTATTACCAACAAACATACCTGAAATATAAGAAAAGTCATCGGTTATTTTTACACCAATTAGAGGAAGAGTAAAAAGCAAAACAACAACAAAAATTCCAACAAAAACTCGACTAATAATATTAAATATTTTCTTCTTTTTCATATAAATAATATATGATTAAAATTTTTACATATGAAAAAAGGTATCTTTAAAACAATTAGATTTTTACAAGATATTACTAAGAATTTTATTCGTTATTTCAAGAATTTTTTTAACATATCTATTAAAATTTATTAAATAAGAATGCGAAAGCTTAAAATATGGTTAATTAAATTATTTTTAGTCGTACCAAAGTCGTTGTAATAACTTCGACTATTTCTAAAATTTTTTAACTTTTAAATACAATAAAATTTTAGTGTTCACTATAAAATTTTATCTTTGTGATAATAGTTAAAGATTATTTCTGCTAAATTTTCTCCAATACCATCAACTTTCATTAAATCGGCCTTACTGGCTTTTGAAATTGATTCAACAGATTTAAAATACTTTAAAAGTGTATTAACCTTTTTTTCTCCAATGCCTTCAATTTCTGAAAGTGAGCTTTTAAGTGATTTACCCCTAAGCTGTCTATGGTAAGTAATGGCAAAGCGGTGCGACTCATCACGAACTCTTTGCAGTAATCTAAGAGTATAATCTCTCTTTTTAAGTCGAATTGGCTCATTTGAGGTTGTAGTGCAAAGCTCTTCATCGCGTTTAGCAAGAGAAACAATAGGTATATTAAGACCAAGTTCTTGAACGGCTCTATTTGCTGAGTGAAGTTGTCCAAATCCTCCGTCTATTAAGATTAAATCAGGTCGCTTATTAAAATTTTCCTTTTTTTCAATATAATCTGACAGCCTACGGGTTAGAGTTTCGTACATAGATGCAAAGTCATTTGGACCTTTTACTGTCTTAATTTTAAATTTTCTATACTCCTTATAAGCTGGTTCTCCATTTTCAAAAACAACCATACTTGCAACTGAAAATTCACCACTAATATTAGAAATATCAAAACCTTCAATGCGTTTTAAATGTTTTAAATTTAATAGTTTTTTTAAGTTTTCAAGAGCCTCTAGTGTCATTTTATATTTTTTATCAATTCTCTCTTTTGAATGTTCCAAATAATCTATTGCATTTCTTTCACAGTTGTCTAAAAATTCAACCTTTATTCCAATTTTTGGTATAGTAATCTTTACTGCTTTATTTAGATTTGAAAGTATAAATCCCTGCAACATTTCTTTTTGTTCATCACTTATACCTCTAGTAACAATTTCTTGTGGTAACATATTATAGCTACTATAATAGTTTGAAATAAATTGAATAAGAAGGTCACTTTTTTCTCCAACAACTTCTGTGATTGGATAGTTAATTTGACCTACATTTTTACCAGCTCTTATCATCATAACATTGATATCATAGGTTTCATCTTGCTCAGCTATTGCGAAAATGTCAATGTTTTTTTCATTGTTTAAATTAGTGATAATTTCAGCATCTATATGCTCAACAGAACGAATTAAGTTTCTATAAACAATTGCATCTTCAAACTTAAATTCTTCAGCACATTTTTCCATTTTGAGCTTTAGTTGTTTTTTTATATCACTGGTTTTTCCATTTAAAAAATCTATTACATTATTAATCATTTCCAAATAAAGTTTTTCATTTTCAGCAGAAATGCAAGGCGCTAAACAATTTCCTATCTCGCCATGAACACAAGGTCTTTTTAAAAAGTCTTTTTTATCAAAATTGGTATTGCACCACCTAACCGGATAAGCAGATTTAATGAGAGTAACAAGTTCGGAAATTCTAGTTCCAGTAACATATGGACCAAAAATTAAAGTTTTAGCTTCATGTTTAGGTCGTCTTACTACCTGAATTCTAGGAAATCTTTCCTTTAAATCTATTTTTATATATGGAAAGCTCTTATCATCTTTAAGCAGTATATTATACTTTGGCATATATTTCTTTATTAGATTACATTCAAGCGAAAATGCATCAAGTTCACTGTTTGTAATTATATATTCAAAATGGTCAATATTAGAAACCAATGCATAAGTTTTTGAAGTCTTTTCGGTTGAATCAAAATAACTCTTCATTCTTCTTCTTAAAATTTTAGCTTTGCCAACATATATTACATCATCATTTTCATCTTTCATTATGTAAACTCCCGAACATTCGGGAACATCACTTTTTACTTTATTTAACAGTTCTTCTCTTGTCATAAATTGATTATACCATAATTCAAAAAAATTTAAAATTAAATTTTTGTATATATAAAAATAACTTAAACTATCTATGTTATATTTTAAAAGATTTTAAAAAATATTGTCAAAAATTAGTAAAAATAAGGTATTATGTGTGACATAATACCTTATTTGCCTTAGTTGTTAGAAGTTTATTCTTCTATTTGTGCGAGTTTTGCCTGTTGATCAGCGATTGTTAATGCCTGTACCATTTCGCCAATATTACCATTCATAAAGTCTTCTAAACTATAAATTGTCATATTAATTCTATGATCAGTAATACGACTTTGTGGATAATTATAAGTTCTAATTTTCTCACATCTATCACCATTGCCAACTTGAATCTTTCTTTTTTCTGCATAAGCTGAGTCTTCTTGTGATTGATAATAGTCATATAACTTTGATTTTAACCAGCTCATTGCCTTCTCCCTATTTTTCCCTTGGCTTCTTTCATCTTGACATTGAACAATAATTCCAGTTGGTAAGTGAGTAATTCGAATTGCTGATTCCGTTTTATTTACATGTTGTCCACCAGCACCTCCAGACCTGTAGTAGTCAATTTGTAAATCTTTTTCATTAATATCAATTTGAATATTTTTTGCTTCTGGCAAAACGGCAACTGTTGCCGTTGAAGTATGAATTCTTCCTGAACTCTCTGTTACTGGAATTCTTTGAACTCTATGAACTCCACTCTCATACTTAAATTTTGCATATGCACCCTTACCAGATACCATAAAATTGATTTGCTTTATTACACCATTTTCTCCAGAATCTTCGTCAAGCACTTCCACACTAAAGCCATTTCTATCTGCAAACATAGAATACATTCTAAACAAGTCTCCAGCAAATATTCCTGCCTCATCACCACCTACACCTGCTCTAATTTCTACAATTACATTTCCTTCATCATTTTCATCTTTTGGAAGAAGTAAAATTTTAAGTTCTTCTTCTATTGATTTTAACTTATTTTTATCAGAATAATATTCTTCATGTAGCATTTCTTGCATTTCGTGGTCTGTTTCAATTTTAAGCATTTCTTCAGCATCTTGCATATCTTTTTCAATTTTTTCATATTCATTAAATTTTTCAACAATAGGTGCAAGGTCTGCCTGTTCCTTAGATTTTTTTTGCCACGCACTCATATCTGCTAGCACTTTTGGGTCAATCAGTTCATTTGTAAGTTCTTCATATTTCTCTTTAATTTTTTTTAATCTCTCAATCATAATCTCCTCTCAATTTCCCTAATATAACTCTATCATTTCCTTCATAATCTTTAATAATTTTAATATTGGTAAAATCCTTTTTCATTAATTTAGCAACTTCGCCAGCCTGGTCATATCCAATTTCAAAATATACCTTTCCATTTGCATTTAAATAATCTTTCGCTTCTTCTAATATTTTTTGATAAAAAAACAATCCATTTTCTCCACCATCAAGTGCCAAAAGTGGCTCATTTAACCTAACTTCTTTATCTAGTGATTTAATCACAGAAGTTTTTATGTAAGGTGGATTTGAAACTAAAATATCAAATTTTAAGCCATTTAAATTTTGAAATAAGTCTGACTGAATAAAAGTAATTTCTGCACCTAAATTTTCAGCATTTTCCCTTGCAACTTCAATTGCACTTTTACTAATATCCACAGCCGTAACAGTTGAATTTGTTTCTTTTTTTAGCGTAATTGCAATAATCCCTGAACCTGTCCCTATGTCTAAAATAGAAGGACTTTTTGAGCTCCCTTTAATTTCCCTTATCACATTATCAACCAAAACTTCTGTATCCATTCTGGGAATTAGTGTTGACGAATTGACTTTAAATTCTCTCCCATAAAAATAAGTTTTGCCAAATATATATGCCAATGGTATATGAGAAAGTCTAAGTTTAATAGCTTTTTCTATTTTATCCACTTCATTACAAGAAAATTCATAAAAAGGCAACATACTTCTTTTTCTCCCAGTAATCTCAACCATTATCCAATCAATATCAGAAAACTCATCAATTCCATTAGCTATAAAAAGATTTTCATATTTTTGCCTTAAAGTTTTATATTTCATTTTTCTCCAAAAAAAATGTGCATAAAAATAATCTTCTTACGCACACAAAAAAGTGCAGACAAAAAGGCCTGCACAAAATTTTCACAGTTATTTACTAATTCCGTATCTTTTCATAAACTTTTCAACTTTACCACCAGCATCAACAATCTTTTGAGTACCAGTAAAGAATGGGTGACACTTATTGCAAATATCAATTTTCATAACGTCCCCTTCTTTAGTTGAACCAGTTTCAAATGTATTTCCACATGCACATACAACTTTAACTGTGTGATAATTTGGGTGAATATCTTCTCTCATTTTAATATCTCCTTAAAAACATAAGCATTGAAATTATATAATAGATTTAAGACTATGTCAAGTATTTTTTCGTAATTTTTATATGTTTAAATGAATTTTGCATAATTTTATAAAAAAATCTCAAAATAACCATAAGGAGATAAGAATATGGTAAATTATAGTTTTCCAAATAATGATGGTTTAGTTGAAACACTTGAAACTTTCTCAGAAGATGCCTATATATTTTGTGCCCCAGAAACCATTGATTAATTAAATTTAATTGAGAAGTTAATACAAAAAAAATTTTATTTTATAGCTTAAATAATAAAACAACAATCTCAAAATATCACTTTTAATAATTTTCTTGATTTTCACTGTTTTATGCATATTAAGCATAAAAAACGAATTTAACATTTTCGTAGATGTGTGAAATTTAAATTATTTTCAAAAAGAAATATCATAACACAATAAAATGCTATAATATATAATTATAAATTTGTTTAAAAATCAAGAAAGTATTATGTATTTTTTTTTGAAATATATAATACAAATTAAAGGAATAAGTGAACCACTATGGTTCACTTATTTCTTATTTGATTTATCTTTAGTTAGCTTTTACTAATTTCATTTTAATAGTTTCACCGTTCAAATCAACATTTGCTAAATCGCTACCATCTTCAAATTTTATTTCATTTGCAAGTGTACCATTACAAATATCATCTTTATACTTAGAAAGCACTTCATTTGTTTCAGGACTAGCAAAAACACTTATTATAATATGGTCGGTAACTTCAAAGTCAATATCTTTTCTTGTCTGTTGAACTTTTGAAATAAATTCCCTAACTAGTCCCAGTTCTTTAAGTTCTGTGGTTAATTCTGTATCTAAAATTACTGTATATTTACCATCACTTTCAGATACAAAACCTTGTTTTGAAATCGGAGAAATTAATAAATCTTCTTTTGTTAACTCTATAATTGTTCCATCAACTTCAAATCTAACCGTTTCCCCACTATTTACCTTATCAACAACCTCACATGCGTCACACTCAGAAAGATATTTTCTTATTTCTCCAATTTTTGATCCATATTTAGGTCCTAATATCTTTAATTGAGGCTTTAAATCATAGTTTAAATATTCTTTTGCATCGTGCTTAAATTCAACCTGAAGAACATTAAGTTCATCTTTTACCAGTTCTTTTAACTCTTCAGATAACTCTAATTTTTCAGCAGTTGCAACAATAATTTTAGAAAGTGGTTGTCTATTTTTTATATTAGATGCATTTCTGCATGCTCTGCCAAGAACAACTATCTCTAGTACATTTTCCATACCCGCATTTAAATTTTCATCAATTAGTGCTTCATCTACTCTAGGATAATCACATAAATGAATCGAAATTGGCGCCGTTTCATCTACAGACCTTACAATATTTTGATAAATTTGCTCAGTTATTGCAGGAACAAATGGAGCAGAAATGATACAAAGATTTTTCAATACATAGAAAAGTGTAGTAAATGCGGCAGTCTTATCATCATTTTCACCACTTGACCAGAATCTTTCACGACTTCTTCTAACATACCAGTTAGAAAGACTGTCAGTAAATTCATTTATAAGTCTAGCTGGCTCAGTAACTTCATAATTAGCAAGATAAGAGTCCACACTTGCAATAAGTTTATTCAATTCAGAAATTATCCATCTATCCATCAAAGTTAATTTAGCGTCATAGATACTATGTTTTGTGCCATCAAATTTATCAATTTCTGCATAGAGAATATAAAAAGCATATGTATTCCACAAAGTACCCATAAACTTTCTTTCAAAATCCTCTAATGTTTCCATATTAAAGTTTGTCGAAATCCATGGAGCATTTGAAATATAAAAATACCATCTAGCCGCATCACTTCCTGCTCTGTCAAAAACTTCCCAAGGTGTTACCACATTTCCAAGACTCTTACTCATCTTTTTGCCATATTTATCATTTACTAGACCCAGTGGCAAACATCTCTTATATGGTGATTTTCCAAATAATAATGTATTTACTGCAAGCAAAGAATAAAACCACCCACGAGTTTGATCCATTCCTTCAGAAATGAATTCTGCTGGGAAGAATTTTTCAAATTTGTCCTTATTTTCAAATGGATAGTGTAATTGAGCAAAAGGCATACTTCCCGAGTCATACCAACAATCAAGAACTTCTGGAGTTCTCTTCATAACTTTTCCACATTCTGGACAACTAAAAGTTATTTCATCTACATAAGGTTTGTGTAAATCAATTTCTGCATCTTCTGATAAACCACCAAGTCTTTTTAATTCTTCTATAGAACCAATTGAATGAATGTGACCATTTTCACATACCCAAAATGGCAATGGAGTTCCCCAATATCTATTTCTTCCAATATCCCAGTCAATTAAATTTTTCAAAAATCCACCCATTCTACCTTCACCAATGGTTTCAGGTCTCCAGTCAACTTTTGAGTTGTTTTCAAGAAGTTTATCTTTTAATGCTGTTGTTTTAACAAACCAGCTTGCTCTTGCATAGTAAATTAAAGGAGTTTTACATCTCCAACAGAATGGATATGAATGCACATGTGACATCTCCTTTAGTAGTTTGCCCGTTTCTTTTAACTCTTGAATAATTAAAGCATCAGCATTTTTCACAAAAATACCTGAATATTTTCCCGTTTCACTAGTTAAATTACCACTCTCATCAACCAGTTGAACAAAAGGTAAATTATAATTTTTACCAACTTTACTATCATCTTCACCAAATGCTGGAGCAATATGAACAATACCTGTACCATCAGATAAAGTTACATAGTCTGCATTTGTAACATACCATGCTTCATCTCTATATTTTTCTTTTACAAAGTCAAATAATGGCTCATATTTTCTATATTCAAATTCACTACCCTTCTTTGTATAGACTTTTTCAAATTCGCTTTCTTTAAATAGAGAAGAAATCAGTGCATCAGCCATTATATAGTATTCTTCCCCAACTTTAATTTTTGAATAATCTTCGTGTGCGTTCATACAAAGAGCAACATTAGATGGCAAAGTCCAAGGTGTTGTAGTCCAAGCAAGATAATATGTATTATCCTCATCGAGTGCCTTAAATTTTACAAAGACAGTTCTATCTTTAACATCTTGATAACCCTGAGCAACTTCATGGCTTGAAAGACTGGTTGCACATCTAGGACAATATGGAACAATTCTGTAACCTTTATAAACCAAGCCCTTTTTGTGAAGTTCAGACAAACTCCACCAAACCGATTCAATGTAATCATTAGTATAGGTAACATAGGCATCAGAAGTATCAACAGAATATCCCATTCTATCTGAAAACTGTTCCCACATATCTTTATACTTCCAAACACTTTCCCTACACATTTTTATAAAAGGTTCAATACCGAACTTTTCAATATCCTGTTTTCCAGTTGAACCAATATTCTTTTCTACTTCAAGCTCAACTGGAAGTCCATGAGTATCCCAACCAGCTTTACGCAAAATATTTTTACCTTTAAGTGTATTATATCTTAAAAATACATCTTTTATAGTTCTAGTTAAAACATGACCAATGTGTGGCTTTCCATTAGCAGTTGGCGGACCTTCATAAAAGGTATAAGGCTCTCCATTTTTATTCTTTTCAATCATTTTTTTGATAATTTCATTTTCTTTCCAAAATTTTGCAACCTCAGGCTCTCTACCTGCAAAATCAAGTTTGGTATCTACTTTTTTATACATTTGAGTCTCCTTAAAAAATAATTAACATTGAATATAAATAAAAAAACTCCTATGCAAAATATAAGAACTTTGCAAGGAGCGAGAGTTACCACTTATATTTAGCATGCGCCAACACGCACCACCTTTTTAACGGTCAGTCCCCGTAAACAACTAATAAGACAATAAATCTGTTCATCGTTTCTGCTCGGCTAGTGATACTTTTTAGTTTTACTTATTTGCTTGCACCAACCGCAAATTCTCTTAAAGATATTATCTAAAAAGCTTGTCTACCTCAAACGCATTTATATTCAATATGAAAACATTATAAATTTATATTTTTGTTTTGTCAATAAAAAATAGTTAATAATTAATTTTTAATAACATATTGACTAAGAATAAATTAAAATATATAATATTTTTAGGTGAAAAAATGAATTTTAATAGTAATGATAAATCAAATCTCTATAATTATGGGATCAATGGAAATGGAAAAATAAAAATTATTGGAATGTCTGGGATGGGCTACGAATTTGAAATTCAAGGGACTATTTCTGATTATAATAACATTCTTGAAGTCTACAATGACACAATTATAGTTAATTTTTGCAATAACCCAGCATTTTTAAATTTTATTGATGAAAAGAAGTTTATATCTGCACCACTTGTAAATAGCATATCAGACGAAGTAAAAAAAGCTATACTTGCCAAAAAAGAAAACATAATTAAAAATACAGAAAGAACCCTCTTTATCAAAAAAATTATCGACACTAATAGTAATACAATATTTATAAATAAAGACTTTAATACAAACATATTACCTACTATCAACTTTATGAAAAGAGAAAGATCTTTAAATGAAATTTATAAAATTAATTCAAATGACAAGATTGATAGTGTTTCAAGAATAATAGCTTCAAATATTGGACAACCGATAATAGTTGATGGTAAAAGTTATGTAGTGTCTGGTATAGACCAATATGATAAAGATGGAATTCCAATTGCAGTAGATGCGTCTTTTAAAACTAACGAATATAAAATTCCAATTAAAGAAAATTCAACCATTTTAACGCTAGATGCTGATGGATATTTTAGACAAAAAGCACAAAATACTCTTTCTGATAAAAAATTATTTGAAGAAAGAAAAGCAATAATTGAACATCAATTTGAAAATCAAAAGCAATAAAAACTAAAACTTTATTTTCTATAAAAAATATAAAAATAAACTTCTATTAGTAAAAAAACCACAAGTATGGGTAACACCCCAAACTTGTGGTTTTTGTTTAAAAGCTCTTTTAATTAGAATACTATGTCACGCATAATACCTTATTTTTATTGAATTTATGTTTGTTTTTTGCTGATTTATTTTGAGATTTTTTTTGCAAGATTTTCAATTGTTCCAGCACCTAAAACTAAAACAATATCATTACTTCCAGCTACTTTTTTCAGTCTATTTATAATTTCATCAAAGGTTTCATAGTACTCTACCCTTGGAAGCAATTTTTCACATTCATAAGATAAATCTAGTGAATTTTTACCATCACTTTCTAATTCTCTTGCAGAGTAGACTGGACATAATATTAAAATATCACTGCCAACAAAACTTTTTGCAAAATCACTTAAAAGATATTTTGTTCTTGAATATGTGTGAGGTTCAAAGACTGTGATTATTTTTCCTTTAGACCTTTCGACATAATCTTTTGCTACCTCAATCATTTTTTCAATTTGTTTTGGATGATGGGCATAATCATGAAAATAAACGGCACCATCAAGTTTTCCTAAATAACTACATCTTCTTTCTACCCCTTCAAAATTTTCTATACAATTTAGTATATAACAAAAATCTATTTCACATGCAATTCCCACTAGTATTGTAACAAGTGCATTATAAATATTGTGCTTTCCTAGAATATTTAATTTAATATTTCCAAGTTTTGCGCCACAAAAAACTACATCAAAACTATATTTGCAAGGCTCATATTCTTTTATATTGGTTGCATAAATTTCATTTTTTTTATTTAAACCAAATGTTGTTACATTTTGCCCATTTAAAATTGATGACATATTTTTATCATCACCGTTGGCAATAACTATTCCCCCTTCTTTAATGTTTTTTGAAAACTTTTCAAAAGAAAGTTTAACTCCTTCTAAATCTTTAAAATAATCTAGGTGGTCACTATCAATATTAAGCACAACGGCTATATCAGATTTTACATACAAATAATTATCCATATATTCACAGGCTTCTGTTATAAAAAATTTTTTGTTGCCAAGTTTATAATTGGACTTTAAATAATTATCTCTTCCACCTATATGGATAGTAGGCTTTAAATTTGCCTTTGAAAACATCTCTGCAATCATTGCTGTTGTTGTAGTTTTCCCATGACTTCCAGCAATAGATATAACAATATCATAGTTTTTTGCAATTATTCCTAGAAGTTCTGCACGCTTTAATATAATTAAGTTATTATCCCTTGCATATTTTAATTCTTCATTATCCTCATGGATAGCAGAAGAATATACTACAACATCAATGTCCTTTAAATTTTCTTTTTTATGTTCATAGTAAACTTTAATTTTTTTTCTTTGCAAAATTACAGTTTCATCATTGTGACTTAAATCAGAACCTTGTACATAGCAACCATTTTTTCTTAAAATTTGGGCTAATGCACTCATACTGATTCCACCAATTCCAATAAAATGAATCCTTTTAACTTTTAACTCTTTTATGCTTAATTCCATAATATCATTTTATGATTGTAAAAAAATTTTTGGCACAATAAAAGGAAAGAATGTCTTTTCTTTCCTTTATTGTATAACGAAAACCACGCCATAGTGGCGTGGTTCAAAAGAGGTTAACCGGTGAGGAAAAAAAATCTCCTTT
>CALWNC010000005.1 GCA_944382715.1 uncultured Clostridia bacterium | reverse complement strand
GTGTACCATTTCTTTTTTCATCTTTTCCGTTATACATTTCTTTATTTTTTATTTGAAATAATCGCATATTTTTTTCTCCGTTTTTTACATCGCAAACATACTATATTGACCTTGACAGTCCACTTGGTTATTTACTCGGTCATTTGCAATTTTATAAAAATCTTTATTCTTTTCAATTAAGATAAAATGTCTGCCTGTGTTTTTACAAGCAACTGCAGTTGTGCCTGAGCCAGCAAAACAGTCTAACACAATATCTCCAGGATTTGTTGCTAGCAAGATATGATTTGTTACAAATTTTAATGGTTTAATAGTTGGATGCAACCATTTTGCCTTATCTTTTTTGTTACTTCCACTTTCATACCACTTAGATTTTAGTTCATAAGCATTATTTATTTTTAAACCAGGCTCTCTAAAATAAAGGCAATATTCTAGATCAGACAAAAAACATTGATTTGTTGGCATTGCGTTTGTTTTAGCCCAGACAAGCAATTCAAAATAACACGATTTTTTTTCAACAAAGTATTTTAGTAAGTCTAAAATTTGACTTTTACTGCACCATATAAATATATTTGTTTTTTTCATTACACGGCAAAAATCATCTAATATGGCATAATCTATGCCAGTATCCATTGAAACAATATCAAGCCGTTTTTGAGCCTGATATTTATCAATCCTAATCGAATTATATTTTGATTTGTCACTATGTTGTAGTTTTAAATTAAAATTATGCAATTCATTATTAAGTTTCTTTCGTCTTGAACCCATTTCAGTCTTGCTAGTTCCACCAGTTTGATATAAGTAAGGAATGTCTGTGTAAATACAATCTATGCTTTTGTCTGGAATCTCTTTTATTTTCTCATAGCAATCTGCGTTATAAATTTTGTCTAGTTCAATCATTGTTTTAACTTCTTTCATCTAAGTATTTTTGAATTAAAAAGTGACCTATACCACACTTATGACCTTTGTATTCATTTACAAAATTGATAAAGTCTTCTAATAATTCACCTGCAGTATCTGGCATTTTTTTTGTCTTAAAATTGTATGGTTCTTTATTTTTATTTAAAAGATGACTATAAAATTCCAATTTTTCATAATCATAAAAAATCTCATCTTTTGAGAATGGTATAAACTCATTTTCTTCAGTATACTTTGATAGTGTTTTTAAGTTTTCAATTCTTTTTTCATCTCTAATACACATTTTAATATCAATTTCAAGACTTTCTTGCGATTTTTTAATTTCATTAATAATCTCATAATGGTGAACATAATTTTTTTTCATAGGTTTTCTCCTAAATTTTTTATTATTTTTTTTTGTAGTAATTTTTTAAAAATCGTTATCGCCTTACGGCGACTTAAAAGCATTTCACATTGTGACTATTGAATTTTCGGAAATTCAATAGTATTTCAATAGGTCGTCCCTATCTTATAAATGCTAGTTTAATTAATAAGATTTTTAATTGTTTTTATTATTTTTTAATTTTTTGTTAGCAAGCTAAACAAAAAAATTAAAAAAACTAATAATTCACTTAATTAAAAATCTTATTAATTTATTAAAGTAAAGTAATTTAAAAAATAACTTTGCTTTTAGGTTTCTTTCTTAAATAAATTTAAGAATTAACTCTCGTTAACGGCATCTTTATTAACTACCTTACTTAAATTTGAAACAAGACCCTTTATATATTGGTCTTTTTTCTCTTTCGGAAGTTTAGGAAAGAAGTAAATCATATAACCAAGCCTAATCACTGATGATTGAGCATAGCATAATGATTTTAATTCTTTATTTTTAAGCAAAAGTTTTTCTTTTATTTCGGGGTCTGTGACTGACTGATTGATTATAGAGTCCATTTCTTTTGAAACATTGAAAATTTTATTAATTCTTTCATCTCGCTTTTCTTTTTGCGTTTTTGGTTTGTTTATTTCTGTCATTGGTTTATTCTCCTTACAAAATTTATTAAAAATACTTGATAATTTTTTTAAAATTACATATAATAACATTACAAGTTTTCTTGTATAAGTGATTGGACTCGGTGTTGACTTATGTCTTCAATTAGTTTAAAAACTATTAACTTTGCAGTCCCTCTAACCTCAAGGGTTTCTTGTTTTACCTGTTAGACACTTTTTAGAAGAGTAGTAGCATAGCAAGTATAACTATATAGTTATAGATGACACGGCAACAGTTACCTCTTCTTTTTTTTCGCTCCTTTTTTTGAATTACTTGTTTTTATAACTTTTTGCCTAGGTGATTTTTTAAATATTTCATTAATTAAAGACTTATCTTCATCGGATACTCTATAATTAGTTTTTTCTTCACCCAAGGCTGACCTTTTACCTTCAAATACGATAGGAACAACATAGGCTTGTTTTTTATCTTTTGGATTAAAATTCTTTTTTAAAGGTTTAGTTTCAATTTCTTTATCTTTAATTTTTGCTGGATTATGATGTGTTGTTGTAATATATTCAATATCATCTTTTCCAGTTTTTCTATAATGTGCAGGGTGTCTTTCGTGTGAAACTTTTTTAGTATCAGCAAACCCTGTTTTTTTTCTTCCAAATAATCCCATTTTTTACTCCTTGCTATCTTCATCTTCTTCGTAAATCTCTGGAACGGAACTTTCTTTGACTAAAACGGGATAATATACTTGTTTTTCGGGTTTTTGTTTCTTTTCTTTTTCGTATTTGTCAATTATACCTTGTGCTTTTAGTTCTGCTTTAACTTGTTTCCATAACCTAGTGTGAAATAATTTCCACCAAAAGCCGTGAGGCATTGTGTCTATGGCTTCCCACAACTTAATTCTTCTTTTTTCAGCTTTAAATAGTGGCTTTGAATAAAGTTTTGTATATCGCATTATTTGATTATTCATACTTTTAATTAATTTTTTAGATGGTCCAACACCACCAATAGATTCGCTTATTTTTTCAACCTCTCCAAGTGTAAAATCAGATAGGTCACTAAAATCATTAATATCCATTAAGTATTAACCTCCATTTTTTTATTTATTTTTTTGTCATATTCTGCACTTTTCCAGTATCCTTTTGGAGCTGAAAAATAATGATTTTCATTAAACTCAACAAAAGATTCAACAGAATAGTTATATTTTTTCTCAATGTAATAATCAAAAGGTGTGTTTTCTTTTCCATTAAAAAACACAGGTTTATTGTTAAAACTATCATAGTATTTAAATAATGGCAATTTACTTTCTATAATTACTTTTTTCCCCAGCACAGATACTTCGTCCCTGTCTTTTTTTCTGCAATACTCTTCAGCCGTGTCAGGACTCTCAAATTCTCTTGTTATCCATTTAAAATGTTCTGTAATACCGAATTCATTTGTTTTAAGTTTAAGCTCATCTATTACTATAATTCTGTCGGCTAAAGCTCTTATGTTTATATCTATATTTTCAACCCTTTGGCAAACTAAATAAATGTTATAATGATTTTGCCTATGAAGTTGAAACCAGTTATACACCTCAGTTCTTAAACTCTTTGCATTTCGACTATCATAATATCGTTGTGCTTCATCTAAAAATATTGTTGAATAAGGTGGTATAAATTGAGTTTCAAAATATGGATTTGGAAGACCAATTTTGTATCCATCTATGTAGTATGATTCAATCTTTTTATTGATTTTAAATTTAAAATCTGTATAAATAAGGTGCTTTTGTGGTGGTAAATCAAGTAGTGTAAAGCCACCTAATTTTAAATGCTTAATCTCTCGCTTTAAATTGATATAATCCCCAAGAGAATTTGTTATTTTATTTGCAATAATATTTGCTGTAAATACAGTTTTTCCTTTACCAGGTTTTCCGACAATTATAGTAATAGACACAAGTGTTATACCTATTAACAATAAAATTAAAAATTATTGTTGACTTTTTGTTATAAATTACATATAATAAATATAAGAGAATTGGATAGAGCGAATGAATATGTCGCCACCCGTGATTGCAACAATCATAATCCATCTCTTTTTTTATTGCTTATTTTTTTTGTTTACTTTTAATTTTTTACAAAAATATTTCATTTCTGATTGTAATTTTTATTTTCTTGTAATATAATAATATTACCTACTTAAATGTAGTTGTTTCAAAATATTTAATATTTTGAAGGCAAGGTTGAAATACCTTTGATATGTTGAACTCGGGTGACTGAGTTCTTTTTTATTGTCTGTTTTTTATTTTTTTAAAATTTTAATTAATATTTTGTTGTAATTTTTTATTAAATAGTATAGAATAATATTAAGACTAGGATACAGAGCGAGTTTGCATTAGCATTCATCGACATCCTGTCTTTTTTTGTTTTTTCTTATTTTTCTTTTTGATATGTCTAATAATTGATTTATCAATAAGGTTTTTTATTTGTATGTCATTTTGTTTTTTACCTAAATCTTTTACTTTTGATTTTTGAATTGTTGGTAATATATAGCTTTTTTCATCTTTATTTAATTCAGGATTTTCTTGTAATTCTATATTTTTTATATTTCTAGTTTTAGGTGAATGTGTGATTGGAATATGCTCAATTTTTTCGGGTTCAGATTTTTTTCTTTTTGTTATTAAAGATTTATGTCCTCTTGTTTTTGCATCATTAATAGACCAAACTTCACCAGCCTTTGCATAATATTTTTTTGATTTTGGTTTACCATTAACTGCTTGATTTTGTTTTGCTTGATTATTTTTAATCCTTTCTTTTGCTTGACTACTTTTTGACATTTTTGCTCCTTGATATATTACCTAGGTATAAATCCCTAACATAATCTTTATCAGTAAAACCATCTTTATAGTTTGAAAAAGTATTAACTTTCGACTTGCTAAAATCTTTATTTATTTGGTCATAATACTTCTTGTATGCTTCATCAGATTTTTTTGAATAATTTTTGTCTAGTTCTTCAAACTGTGCATTGACTTTTTTTCGATATTCTTTATCGGTTTTGTATTGCATAGTTTTTTCTTTATTTTCAAACTTTTTAATCATTTCAAGATGTTTTTTGTCTATGGTCTGCATACGATTGAGTAAATAAATTGCTCTATCATATTTCTTTTCTTTTTCTGATTTTGGTGTTTTAGCTTTTGATTTTAAATCTTTTTTAGGCTCTGCAAGTGATTTTGAATTGCATTTAATTGTTTTAACAGCCTTTTTAGAGCCTTTTTTATTTTCTTTTACAGAATTTTTTGCATTTTTATTATTTTTTCTTTTAAAAATACCCATTTTCTCTCCGTATATCTCAAAAAAAGTTTCAAATAAAACTATACTAAAATTGAAGTGAACCCCAAACTAGTATAGTTTTATTTTTTGCTTTTTTTTAGTGTTTAAATTCCACTTGTTGTAATTTCTTCGACCTTTTCTGCTGTGTCTGTAACAACTTCTGCAGTTTTGCCGAACCAATTGCAAATTTGCTCGCCAAATGTAATGTCATTTACTGCACTTGCTATCCCAACAATCGTGCAAAATAGTACAATTGTTAATATTACTCCAAGTAAAACTAGTAGTATATTTTTTGTAATGGCCATCGTTTTTGTTCTCCTATGGTATGGTTTTCGACTTTTATCTATAAAATGTGAAATATGTCGACAAGTTTGGCTAGTCGTTCCAAATTTGGCGTAACTCCATCTCCGATGAAGTGGAATAGGTCTATTACCTTGCAAAAATCTATAAACCAATTATCAATCCCTGCATTGTACATAAAACTAGCAAGCAACGGCAGGGATAAAATTATAAGTATTGTTAGCACAACATAAAGTGCTATTTTAATGCCAGCCATTTTACACCTCAGAAGTTACTGTTTCTTCGCTTGTAGTATCTGATATTTTTTCAACCACTGAAATAACTATTCCACAGCCATTGCAAATTGTTTGAATATATGTTATCTGACCACCATCTTCAGTATCTGCAACAACTTCTTCTTCATATGTTCCTGCTGAGTGGTCACAAACTAATACACTATCACTCTTAACAAGATTTCCACAATCTAAACAGTAAACTTTCGTTATTGTATAAAGACCATCTTCTCTATTTTCATCTAAAGTCTCTGTATATAAATTAGAATGCACACAACTTGCTGAATCTTTTTCACTAAAATCTAAATGTTCTACACTTACTCTTGTACCACAAATATTACAATAATAAACGACATTACAAGATATTAAATTTTGATTCTCATCGTAATAAGCACCTATCATTTGTAAGTAAGTTTCAGTATGTTCGCAAAGCTCTGGGTCTATTGGTGAATCAATTCCTACAAACTCTCTGCTAACCTCTTTTCCACACTGTGTGCAATAATAAACTAGCTCATAAGATATTCTATTGGCCTCAGTATCAAACTTTTCATTTTCAATTACTGGTTCACCAGCAATGTGATAATGATTTGTTCCAACTACAATTAAATCCAAATTAGACTGACCAATTTTGTCAGCTATATTAACAAATCTATGAGTTGCATTACAATAAAAGCCTAATACAAAACCAATGTCATTTTTATAAAGAACTAATTCATTTTTATATTCTTCAAATTCTGGAAATAAATTAACATAAGAAATATCATAAGTTTGAACTTTAAGTGCATTATTTTCTGAGCTTATCCAATCACCATAACTTTTACCATCTACAAAACCAAATTCTGGAACTTCTGGAAGTTCAAACCAATAATTTTGATTTAAAATTGTATCACTAGCTGAAACTCCATAAACTCTAAATGTAATTGTTTCAGTTTCAGAAACTTGCTGACTCATTACAACTTCGCCATTTTCATTAATGCTAAATGGGATTTGTTTGTACTCACCCTCACCGACAATGTTATAATCACTATTAACAAATTGTTCAAAGGTCATTCCGTTTTCATAGTTAAATGGTTGAGATATTATTGTAAAACTTGAAACTTCTTCTGTTGGGTCTTCGGTTTCGCCTGGATTGTCTGGCTCCGTTGTAGTGTCTGGAACAATTGTAACTGTTCCAACAAAACTTGAAAATTTATCAATTTGTGTTTGTAAACTATTAATTTCTTTTGATAGCTGTGTCGTTTGATTTTCTAGTTCTGAATAATCTTTTTCTAATATTGCTACTCTTTGTTCAAGTTCTGTAATTCTGCTATCTATAACAAAATTTTCGTCTTTCAATTTCTCTATTTCGTTATTTAGTGTTTCATTATCAGCTAAAAGTGAGTTATTTGTATTTTCTAAGTTTGTTATTTCTTCTTGAATTGTTGTAAGTTCTTCTGTTTCTTCTTCTGTAATTGTGCCTTCTTCTTGTTTAGCCAAAAGTTCGTTAACTCGGTCAATATAATTATTTATTGTTGTATTATTTGAATTAATGGTTGTTTCATTATTTGTAATGCTTTCTTGCTTCTCTGAAATTTCCTTGTTTATACTTTCTTTATTTGTTTCTAGTGTAATTTTTTCACTTTCAAGCTCTTGCTTTTCTTGTGTTATTTGTTGTTTTTGTTCTTCTATTTGTGCTTGTTGAGCTTGCACTTTTTCCTTTTCTGTTGTAAGTTCTGTTATTTTATTATTAACAATTTCAGCTTCACTTTCAGTAAGTTCAAGTTCTGGAAGTTCTGTTCCTGATTCTGTTGAATAAATATAATTTGTATAATTTTCAAATATTGTCCAAAGTTTATCTACTTGATTGTTCATATCCTGAAGCTGATTTTGTAAATTACTAATTGTATTTTGTAATTCGACTTCCTTTGCTTCAAGAACCGAAACTCGTTCTTCTAAACTTGTAATTCTTTCACTAAAAGTTACATTTTGTTCTCTTAAACTTTGAACTTCTTCAAGATAATCTTCTTCTCTTGATTCATACTGAGCAATTATGCTTTCATTCTCTGCAATTTTACTTTTATAATTTTCAATTTCAAGCAATAATTTTTGTTTTTCATTTTTTACAGCTGATAATTCAGCAGATAATTCTGACACCGTTGAAAAGTCTCCAATACTTTCAATTGTTGTAGTTAATTTAGCATTTTCTTCTTTTAAATTCTTATTCTTATTAAACATAATTGCACTAGTAGTTACAGCACCTGCAAAAGCAAGAGCACCTATGCATGCGATTATTTTACTAATTTTTCCCAATTTTTCCTCCTTTATTTGTAGTTGACTTTTATAATTTAATCAGTGGTTCAAAGCCAAGTTTGTCTAACCAATTGGCTATCCAGTAACAAAAGGTGGATAACCAACTAAAAACTTTTCCAAATATAGAAAATGCCAGTCCACCAAAGAGATAAACTAGCACTAGTATTAAGATTATTTTGAATATTAATTTAATCATCATTTTCACCAAATTTTAAAAATAAATAGGTGGCAGTCTATTTATTGTTTGAAAAATTATTGAGGAATGTTTTTATTTAAAATTTTAAAGAAGTTTTTGCTATGAAATTAAAAATTAAAAATTGTGTTTTTTTTACAAAGTTAAAAAAATTAAAAAGAGAAATTTTTCTATGAATAATTAAAAAAATCGATTAAGTATTAACTAATGTAGCACACTGCCACCTGTGCTAAATCCCCATATTTCGGGGAATGGTTGCAGGTTTTTTCGTTGGAAGCCTGCCAAAACCAAAGTCGATTTCTAGACCTAGGATAATCGCACGAACCTAGTCTTGTCTATATTGACAAGAAGTCAACTTTCCTTGACACCCTGGCGAAAGTGTCCTTGACTGTCTGTTGCAGTCCGTCAACCACTCAAAGCTGTGTCCACTTTGACCGTCTATTCCAGTCTGCCAAAACCAAGTGCTTAGTCCGAAGTAACTTTCCCAACCTTCGATGTCGCACTTTTAGTTTTGTAATTTTTTAAATTAAGATTTATTAAAACATACGAATCCATTTTTTTGTCATATTCAAGTAGTTGGTCATAGTCTTTTAATGTGTAGCCTTGTTTATTAAGCTCTTTAATTGCCTGTTCGGTGCTTCCGGCTGGAGTTGCTCCAACAGCTTCACCGAACTTAAATGCATAGTAAATCTTGTGATAATAGTAGGGGCTTGTTTTGTTTGATTTCTTTTTAATTAACATTTCTTTTCACCTTCTTTTTGGAATTTTTATAAATTGGAGTAGAAAATAAAAGTAAAACATATCTTTCATCGTCAAAGTCGGGGTCAAGATAAATCGCATTACTTGAAGATTTTACAATCTTGTAATTTTGAAAAAGTGTGTCATAAATTAGAACTGGAACACCGTCTGCAAGCTGAAGTGCCTCTGCAGGTGACATTTCAAACATTGAAACTTCGATGCATTTCATAAAGGTATCTCCTTTGTAGTTTTATTTGTTAAATTTTTGTATTCAATGTCAATATAAAGCCTATATTGATTGCCACTAATTCTATTTGGATAAAAGTCTGAAATGGTTATAGTTTTTACATAGTCTTCTTTTGATAACCCAGAGTAGTATTCTTTTGCAACTTCAAGTTCTTCTTTTGTGCCCATTATACGAATTTTCATAAAACAACATCTCCTTGAGTTTTATTTAAATTTTCGGCAATTCTTTCAGCCTCTTGCTTATTTGTCATATAGGCTGTGGCAAACTCTAAGTTGCCACTATGCATGGGTTCATTTGGATTTTTAATCCTGCACACGGCATACATAAATTCTCCGTCAATGCAATTTGTAGTTACTTTCCAGTTAGTCATTGTTTTTCTCCTGTGGTTTATTTTTTTCTATTTTTAAAAATTAAAATAACAATAATAATTGCAAGTAGTGCTAAAATAATATACAAAATTTTGTCGTAAACTTCTTTTACTGTTTCCCAAATTGTTTTTAAAACAGTCTTTATGAACTCCCATGCATTTACAAAGAATTCTTTTACTTTTTCCCAAGCATTTTTGAAAAATTCTTTGACTTTTTCCCAAATATTAGCCTCTGGTTCTACTGTTATTACTGGGTCTTCTGATCCTGTAACTTTGTCATCTGTTGTTGCTAAATTGTAATACTGACCAGCAGTTTCAAAGGCTAACCTAAGTATTGTGACATCGCTAATAATTGTGTTTGTAACAAAAGTAGAAGTTGTTGTAGATTCTCTCTTGTATTCTGTTTCTGCAAAGTTAAGTATCCACTGACAATTTTCTAATTGTTTTAGTTGTTCTTCGGATAAATTTTCACCATATTGAGTTAGGAAAGAATTTACCGTAACAATTCTATCCCAGAGATAACTATCTGCAAACCAGCCAGGTGCATCATAAGTAACATAATCTTCGCTTGTAATGTAAGCATAGTTGTCTTGTGGTGGATAATTAATCCTTCCAGAATTGAAAAATGGTTCCGTGTAAAAATATTCAAAGTATTTTTGAGTTACATAATAAACATCTGCTTCTAGTAAGTTTTCAATTGGAATGTCTGTAGAAAATGCAACAAAATAGGCATTACATGCATTATCTTCTGAAAATGTAAGACCATCTTTGTATTGAATAAAGCCAACAAATTTATTTGTTACTGTTATTACTTTAATTCCAGAGTAAGTTACAGTTGTTCCTTTGTCATCGTCTTCAAAAGTATATTTTGCAGACACTTCAATTGCCTTTTCAGTTATTGTTTGGTCTTCAGCTTGCTCTCCGTCTATTATTTCATTGTAGTTTCTAAAAATAGATGGAATTACATAAAGTCTTGTTTTACCTGTTTCAAGTGAAAAATCATTAACCAAATAAATTGAATATTCTTCATTAGACTTTTCTTCAAGCAAAGATAATTTATAATTCTTAATGTCCAATTCTTCCGTTTTTGAAATGTTAACACTTGTTAGTTGTAGTTCGCCTGTTAAACTCAATGGTATATTAACTTTTAATTGCAAACTATTATTATCTTCAATAACATCAAGTAAGTTGATTTTTAAAGACTGCTCCAAAATATACTGATTATCTTCTGCCATTCTGTGAAAATTTCTTGTTAAAAATTCAAATGCATAATATCCTGGCTTTTCTAAGATAAAATAATCTTCACTAAATTTAAAAGATAAGTATTTATTTTCAGAGTTGTATGAATAACCATTTTCACCATAAGCAACTATTCCGATTTCACTATCACCATTTGCAAAGTACAATTTATTCTCTTTGATTAGCATTTTTGAAAAAACTGTGTCACTTGATTCAAAACTAAAATCAATAAAATCATATTCAGCAAAATAATTATTAAATGGTGCTAAGATTGAACTAGTTCCTAAATCTTCTATAAAAGTTAGATTATCTAATGAATTTATACACCAAGACTCAGTACCTGTGTTAACATAAGCATAGGCAGTTACTGTAATGGTAATATCGCTTGTAACCTGTGTTATTAATCCTTTATAATTGCCTGTGCTGTATCTTCCGTAGTAGTCAAATGTGTTATAATCTGTGTAGTCATTTACTTTATATCCTTCACCACCAAAAGTAGAATAATAATCAAAGCAATAGCCTTCGTGTGGTGTAAATTCTAGTAATATACTTTCGCCATATCCAATGGTTGTAGGGAGTTTGTGAACCGGCTCGCAGTTTAAAATTTCATAAGTAATATTGTAAGTATCTGGAAATGCTGTAATTGTAAAATCTAAATCACTTGAAATATCTGTTATTATCAAATTACCTGTCTCGGTGTCAAAAGAGTAACTATTATTATTTGCCTTTACACTTTCACTAGTAAAATGATATTTTGAATTGAAAACCGACACATATTCTCCATTCTCTAAAACTCTGTTCCAAATTCCGTTTGGATAAATTGTTAGTGAATAATCTTCTCCCTGCGTAAGTGATATAATTTTAGTTTCTGAACTTAAATTTGTCTGAATGTCACTGCAATTAATAAAAGAAATTGTCAATGCATAATCACCTTTTACTGCTGTAATATTTATTATTAAATCACTTGTTATTTCTTTTACTATAAGTTCACCTGTAGTTTTATCGAATGTAAAACTGCTATAATCTCCATTAAGATTAACACTGTCATCAGTGAAGTAGTATCCATCATTTGCTTTAAAAATAAACGAATAATTTAAACCATCAATTATTGTAGAAATATCTTCGTCTGTCACAATTTCACAGTTTGTTGAATTAACAATTAAACTGTGAGTATTAGTCACATCGTAAGCTTTAGTGGTTTTTTTTGAATTAAAGGAGAATAGCAGTAATGTTACTGCTAAAATTGAAAATAATATTTTAAAAATTTGTTTCTTCATTTTTGTTTCTCCTTATCCAAAAGCGTTCAATATTCAAAGTTAAAACTATATCTTTAATTTTTGAATTTTTGCTTGAATATCACATATTCTTTCACCTTTAAATAACAACTTTTTATCAACTAAAATTTGCACAAGTACTGGGTCAAGTGTTTGACTACTTTGTTTTACTAATTCTTCAAGCAACTCAATGTCTGTTTTATCTTTGTATTTATCAGCATAATTATCTGGCAATTCTACTTTGCCTAATGGTGTGTATAATTTCATTCTTCTCCTCCATTCAAAATTGTTCAATTCGACAAAAAAGTATTCAAATCGTCATAGTTAGACTATTTGTGATTATCTACCAAAATAGAGTTTTAAGCTTAATGAATTACTAGGACTTATATTGTGCCTTTTACAAAAGTTATTGTAATTGTTAAATTCAAGTGCATTTTCAATAAAATTCATTACTCAAACCTCCTTATCGGTAGTATTATTGATTGTTTTTCTATTCCAACTTTTGTATATTGCTTTAACACCATAGGTGCAACTGCATTAATTCCAGTTTCTGATTTTGAAAAACACAATCTAACTTCATTTTTATCAGCAATTCCTGTATTGAAACCTTTTAAAATTTTCATTAAATAATTTGCATTAAATGAAATTTCAAATTGTTTGTCAGTTTTTGGAATTGCTTGTTGCCAATTTATAAACTCTGCACTAGGCTGAGTTATTTTGTAACTGATTGTATCTTTGCTTGTATAAGGTTTGATAATGACCATAACATAGCCAGTACTTGAACAATCAAAAGTAATTTCACAACCTTGCTTTGTTTTTGGAATATAAAACGGTTGAATAAAGAATGAATAAGGCTCTTCAATATCGTTGTTAATATCTATTGTTATTGTTGAAAGTATATAGCCATCAAGTGAAATAGCTGTCATTTTATCTTTTTCAACTTCGATTTTAATCCATTTTAAAATTGGTCTTGATTCATCTTTTGATAAACTATCTTTTGTAGTTTTAAATAATTCTTCTAATCTTGAACTATCTATTGTAATAATTTTTTCCATAGCATTTCTCCTTTAATTATCTAATTTATATAATTATTAAAATTAAAATAATCTAAACTAGATAATTTGTCAATAAAAAATATCCATTTTAGATATTTATTCTTATTGTTTTTATAAAATTTGTTTATTTTAACCAAAAATTCTATACTATAGATATAAAAATTAAAGGAGAATGTTATGAATACTAATAATTTAAAATTATTGAGAAAACAAAATAAAAAAACTCAGGCAGATATAGCAAATATTTTAAATATCACAACAGCAGGATACAATAAGTATGAAATTAATAACACAGAACCTAATATTGAAACTCTTTGTAAATTAGCAGATTATTACAATGTATCACTTGACTACCTAGTTGGTCGTGAGTTTGGCAATGACTTAGGATACTTAACAAAAGAGCAATATGAAACTATTAAAAAGTTTTTATCTCTTTCACCTGACAAACAAACAAATGTTGATGGATATATTAATGGAATTTCCAATCTTTAACTTTAACACTAGTTAAGAACTAGTGTTTTTCTTTTTCT
Source organism: uncultured Clostridia bacterium (assembly GCA_944382715.1). Taxonomy (GTDB): domain Bacteria; phylum Bacillota; class Clostridia; order Christensenellales; family UBA1242; genus RGIG1681. Next base: position 87,888 of record CALWNC010000005.1, on the reverse strand, counting down.
CCTTATTCAAAATTGTTCAAATCGACAAAAAAGTATTAAAATCGTCATAGTTAGATTATTTACGACAAAATTCTAAGCACTTCTTGTTACTTTGTTCTTAAATTCAAGATATTTACTTATATTTTCTGGGTGGCTGGGCTTTAAACCAAAACAAAAACAAAAGTTTTTGTAGTTTTGAAAATCAATTAAGTTGTTCATAGTTTTTCTCCTTTTTAATTTAATATAAGAAAAAATCTTATATATTATTTATAAATATAAATAAAACTCTTATAAATGTCAAGAATTTATAAGAATTTTTCTTATAAGATTTAGAAAAAAATAAAATATTTGCGTATATAATTAAAAAATTTTATAATTTTTTTAATAAAATATAATTAAAGGAGAAATTTATGAGATTAAAAGAATTGAGGGAAGAAAAGAAGATAAGTCAAAATAAGCTTTCAAAAGAGTTAAATATTAATGTAATGACATACAATGGTTGGGAGAATGAAAAAGTTGAACCAAATATCAATACACTTTGCAAGCTTGCCGACTATTACCAAGTGAGCCTAGACTACCTAGTTGGTCGTGATTTTGGCAATGACTTAGGATATGTAACTGAACTTCAAATGAATTTTATTAAACTTTTTTTAAAGTTAAACGAACGAAAACAACTCCTTGCAATGGGAGAAATCGCTAGAATTGCAGCAGAAGATTAAAATTAAGAGGAATGTTATATGAAAAAAATAATATATGAGAATTTTTATATAACGAATGTAAAATGCAAGAAAAAATATTAAATGAAAAAATTAATTATCTTGAAGATATTGTTTCACAATTAAAATTAACTAGAAACTTTATAATTATGCTTCAAGGATTTTTTAGAAAAGAAGAAAAGACACCTGAAAGTGAAATTTTAGAAATCACTGGAGGTGAACCTATGAGATTTAGAGGTATAACAATTCATAAACATAAAACTTGCAAAACTTGGTATGCAAGATATAGGGCAAACGGCAAGCAATATTATGTGTCTGCAAAAACTCAACAAGGGTGCTACAACAAATTAAAATTAGAGTTAAAGAACTTAGAACAAAAAAAATTAAAACAGTTAAAAGAATCTAAATTAAAAGAACCAACAAAAAATAAAAGTAATTCAATTACTTTTATTGAGTGGTATGAAAAATGGAAGGAATTATATAAATCAAAAGTACAAAGAACAACTTTGAAAGATTATTCAAACAGTCTTTCACATTTAGACAAATTAAAGCAAGTCCCTATGAAAAATATAAATGTAATAATGATTCTTGAAATTTTAAACGAAATTAAATTTGACAGAAGAAAGCAAAAAGTTTATGAATTGCTTAATGATGTTTTTAATAAAGCTGTAATTAATGAAATTATTGATTATAATCCTATTGAAAAAATTGATAAACCAAAACACAAAAAAATAAGCTGGGAATCATTTTCTAATGAAGATGAAATTAAACTTGAAAAACTATTAAAAGAAAAAAATGAAGATTTCTTTTTGCTTTGTTTGTATCAAGGTCTTAGAAAGGGCGAAGCATTGGCACTTGAAGTTAGTGATATAGATTTTAAAAGGAAAACCATTTCTATTACTAAAAGTCTTAATGAGTGGGGCGAAATAGATAAAACCAAAAACACATATAGCATAAGAACTATACCACTCTTTGACAATACATTTACACTTTTAGAAAAGTACAAAAATGAAACTGGGAGAATTTTTAAAAATCATAACCACACAACAACACAAAAAATATTTAAAGAATTGATGAATGATAATTTTCCAAATAAAAAATATGCAATTCATTCACTCAGACATACTTTTATTACAAGATGTCAAGAAGCTAGAATACCATTGCATATAATTCAAAAATGGGTTGGTCATAATATCGGTAGTAAAGTTACTAATGAAATTTATACACACACAAGAGAAGTTGCAGAACTTGAAAATATCGAAATTTATAATAAAAAATTGAACTCAAATTGAACTCACTTAAAAAATTAACAAATAAAAAGACCACAATATTTAGTGGTCAATTTATTTAAACAATACAATATGTTGTGTTGAATGGTGCAACTGGAGGGATTCGAACCCCCGACCGTTCGGTTCGTAGCCGAGTACTCTATCCAGCTGAGCTACAGTTGCATATTTATATGTTTTTATAAGGTTTATTAGAAAATTTTTATAGAAAGTAAATTTTTATTGTTTGAAACCCATATAAAACCTTATAAATAAGGGTTTGCAAAATCCAGACCAAGTAATCCGTAGATAATTGTTCTTGATAAAATGGTTTTTCTAATCTCTCTATGTTGTGTTATTTTAGTAAGTTTTGCAAAATTAAGTGATAAGTTTTCTAAGTTGTGTAAATTATGAGATTTGTGTGAATGCCACCCACTTTTGCAACTTTTAGTGAAAAACTTTTATAAAAATTTTTATAACGATTACTTTTGTAGCCTACCAAAGTTAATTTTCATTAGTTAAATGAAAGAGAGATTTATTTTAATAATAATCTAATCTCAAAAATTTTATATTAATAATCTTATTATATAATATATCTTCCTATTTATATATAACGAATAGTTTAAGTAAGTTACGAGATATATATTCTTATGAATAAAATTCCCAAGTTCGATTTGAAATTATCTTCGTTAAAAAAATTTTACACTAAATTTATTATAGGGATAAAAATATTTATTATTTATTTTTATACCCTAATTCTATCCATTTTTGAATTAAGGAGGATTTTATTATGACATAACATCATTTTACAAATTTAAGTTTTTATTAGTTTTTCACAAAAACTAAAATTTATATTTTATAAGTGAGGATAAACCATGGAAGAAGAAAGAAAAGTAAAAGTTTCGGTTTATAATAACCGACTTATGATTAATATTCATCCTTATAATCCATTTTTAAGTGATGAATATGTGTCAAGCCTGCCTCCTACTCCACAAAAGGTAATAAAGAGAGACCAACCTTTTATGACGAAGAGGCAGGAAGCGAGGAATTTAAAGAGAAGTCGCAAGAAATTATTTAATGTGCTTTTAGATTATGAAAAGTGTGTGTTTATGACTCTTGGCACAAGTGGAGAGATGGCATGAGATAATCTTTTAGCCGAATTTAATAAGTTTTTAGCAAATGCGAGATATGAGTATGATGGTTTTAAGATAATAAGAAAGGTTGAATGTTATCGTAATGGATTTAATAGATATCATATTCATTTGATTTTGATATTTGATAATGCCAGACCAACGATAAGTCGTAATTGACTTGAAAAGCATTGGAAACATGGTAAAGTTCATTTTGAATATCTATGGAAAAATCGTGAATATGGAGTTTTGGAATATATCACACTTGTTAAGCCAGAGAATTTTCATCCTACCAATCAACTACTTACAAAATATCCAGCAAATGCGAAAATTATAAGTTATAGTCCAGAGTTGGTGAAAGATAAGCCAATTTATGAAATGGAATGGACGATGGAACAATACAACGCATTTATCAACGAGGTTAAAAAGTGTCAAGGAAAAATTTTCTATGACGGACATTATTATGATAAAGATAAATATTGTTTAGATAAAGTTTATGTTCATGACGCTGATGATATTTTAAATAAAATTTAAAGATAAAAAGATAGGTTATCAAAAACCTATCTTTTTTTGTGCTAAATTTATTGAAGAACATAAAAACATGGTTAATTTTAATTTAGAGGTGTAAATATGTTTGAAGATAATAAACCAAAGTTATTTGCTTGTGAAACTAAAAATAGTGGTCTTGAATGAGATGCGGTTGAGATAATGAAAACGATACAATATGAAATGAATAAGCGAGGATATAAAGCGATTATCGTTGGACTTATAAAAGATAAAGTTGTAGATGAGATAGATTTATCAAATATCTTTAAATAGTTCAATTAAATGTTGTCTTTGTTCGCTAGTTAGTTTTTTAAATGTTTCTAGTAGTTCCATATCTTGTTTATAGTTCTTTGGGTCATGATAGAAGAATTCTTCTGCGGTAACATTGCATGCTTTAAGGATACTAATAAATATATCCATACTAGGTAAAAAGTCTCCAGTTGTTTCAATTCGGTTAATATATCCAGCATTTTTCTCAATTAAAAGAGATAATTCTCTTGCAGACATGTGAGCATTTTGCCTTATTGTTCCTATTCTAAATATAAAATCTTTTCTTTCTTTTTCAGTCATAGAAAAGTCGTTTTTTGGTGGTGTTTTGTTCATGATTTTACCTCCACTATAATTATAAATTATGCCCATAAAATCATAATCACCACTATCAAGGTAAAATGTAAGTATAAAGTTATATAATATCACTTTGAGAGTGATTTAGTTGATTTTTAATGCTTTGTATGTTATAATTCTTATATGGAAAATAAGAAAAACAAAGATTTAACCATAGAATTTTTAAAGGCAAGAATAAAGACAGAGGAAGATTTAGATAACTTATCTAACCTCTTTTCAATGAGAGGAAAGTCAAAAGAAGATAAGATTAAATATATAATAGAAAACGAAATAATCTCCGCCACCACCTTAAGAAGATTATTTGATATATCACATATTGAAAGTAAAGATATAATAGAAGACTTAATTAAAAATAAGATAATCGAACTAGTAAATAATGAATATAAGATAATTTCAAGCACCGCCCTAAAACAATTTTTAATAGAAAAAATGTAAAAATGTGGTTTCAAACACCACATTTTTTATTTTTAATTTCAATTTGCTTGACTTTTTATCACTTTGTAAGTTATAATACTAATAATTCAAAAGGAGGTTTTTTATGAGATATAACGTTAAATTGGTAAGAGACGCTAGTTTGAGTGTAGTTTTGTGTGTACAAGCTAATTCAGAATGGGAAGCTTCTGAGAAAGCTAAAAAAGTAGAGTACCCTAGATATGCTGGTTGGACAGTTGAATATATAAAAAAGCTTGATTAGGAGTTAAATTTTGGAAACAATTATACGAGATTTCTACGGAAAAATAATAGGACGAATTGAAATAAAACCTAATGGAGATAAAGTTGTAAGAGATTTTTATGGTGTAATTAAGGGCTATTATGACGCAAAGCAAGACGTTACGAGAGATTTCTATAAAAAAATTATCGCAAAAGGTGATTGCTCTGGAATGCTGTTGAATATGTAAAGGAGGAAAAATATTATGCCATTATGGTTAGCATTTATAGTCTTAATAGCAATAATTCTTGTTGTTTATGCTATTGTTAAACTAATTAGAAAAGCAAATGAAAAAGTTAATACGCATGATGAAGAATGGTATTATTCTCACGCAGGTTCAGAGGCTTATGGTAAAGCATGGTGGTCTGACAATAAAGAGGGAGCATTAACCAATTATTACATAGATTATCTTGAATCTTTACCTAACATAAAAGAGGCGAAAAAGGAAAAATGCTTTATTGATACAAGAATTTTAGGCTCGTTAATGGCAAATGTTGCTCTAAAGGCTGAAAATGAATATTATGAAGAAGATAGCAACCCTCACTCTGACGGAAATCATAAAGGTTATGTTAATGCGTTTGACGAAAGCAAAAACGAAATTTTATATTTTGCGAAACGATTAAATCATTCTTTTCATGGTAGAGTGGCAAAAATTGTCATACAAGCTTTAGCAGACGGAAAAGCGAGTGTTGAAGATAAATGGTTATATGATAAAGAACTCTTTAAACAAGATCCAAACGCAACTGACGAAGCACTATATAAACGAGTTAAAGCATATATTGAAGGACTTGATATTGAGGATATGTTAGATAGAGAACTAGGATTGAAATAGCACAATAAAGACCACTTTTAAATGGTCTTTAATTTTTATAGGAGCAATAATGAAAAATGAAGAAAGTGTAGAGATTATTTCAAAGTTTATTAAAAGCGATTTAAGAAAGTATATTGAACTTTTAATCTATGATAATAACTTTATTGAGGATATAGAAAAATCAAAAATATTTAATGAATTTAAAGCTTTATCACCTAAAGAAAAAATGAAAAAAGTTGATAGTAATCTAGGCAACACCGCACGCACTTATATTTTAAATATAATTGTTTTAAAGCATTTATATAGGCTATCTATTGAAATGGAAGATTTATTTTTAGACCTTTACTGGAAAGATAAGATTAAAGATATTTAGGAGTGAGTTATGATTTTGCCTTATGGTTGTATTGATTTAATTTTTAGAAAGGACAAGTTAGAAAAAATCAAAAGCGGACTAAGTGAAGAAATCATAAAAGAGAATAAAGTTAGTTCGGCACATATAGACGAAAATTTGATTTTAATTGCTTGTGCTATGAGTTATTGGGAAGCGGAAGAAACAGCGAAAGAAATTGAAAAAGAATATGGACTAACCTATCTTAAAAATAATAAGGCAGTTGATTTTGTTTTAGTGGAAAGTATGAAAGGACTTTGTGCAAAATGTGAATGGATAAAAACTGACTACTTAAAAGAAGAATTGATAATTGATAATATGCGGTACCCCAAAGGCACAATTTATTATGAATTTATAAAGCAAAAGGAGTTTTTATGATAACGATTAATAGTCTTGAAGAATTAGATAAATATTTTTATCAAACTATACCGAAAAGCAAAGATAAAAGGTTTAAAGTAAAATTATACAGGTTTACTGAAAATGAGGAACTTGCTAATGTTGTTTTCAATATTGAAATTCCTTTTGGTTTAATGGACTTTCAAACTCCTAAAACCGTTAAGGTTCGAAAAAGAAAAAGTGATAATGCTTTACCAAATGTTGATTTTGCCGAACCTATATGTTATTCGTTTTGGGCAAATGATATAGTGGCAAATAAAAAGTTTAGAGTTGGAAGGCTTTACGCAAATAATGTAAGTTTAAATGACGATAGCGAAATTTATGACGAACTGCGGGCAAAAGGAAAAGTTAAAGCAACAAAACTTGACTGTGAAATGGTGGCGGTATTATGCGAAGAAATGGAGTGCGAAGATTTAATTGTTCAAGAAATAATTTGTGGAAAGTTAAAAGCCAAAATTTTAATAACGCACCATAATAATTTTGAAAATATAACAGCCGAAAATGTCAATATGTATTATGAAATTATGAAAAGTGATTAATTTTAATAATAATCTAATCTCAAAAAAATTTATATTAATAAATAACGAAAACAAAATCGTAATATTATATTTAATTTAAAAATATCTTTAATTTCCTCTTTTAAGTTTAGTTAAATAAAATATATATCAATTTAAGTAAAGTGGAAAATAAACGGTATTAAGGCGGTTTAAAGGCGTGTTTATTACTTTGTAAGTAATAAAATAATTATAAACTACTGAAATAAGTTGAAAAATATCACTTTATATGGTATACTTGCTGTAGTAAAAGGAGCAAGATATGTCAAATAAAGTTAACAAGGATAAATTTATGATAGATGAAACAAAAAGTGAATACATTAAAAACGCAGTTGAATTATTTATAAAAAAAGAAAATAAGGGCTTTGAAACAAGATATAAATCTTGGAGAGTTTGTCATGAATTTTATTTAAAGTTGTTTAAGAAATATAAAGGTAAAACTTTTAATGATTTGACTGAAAATGATAAACAACTTTCTCTTTTAAATTTGAGTTTTTATCTTGCAAGTTGGGGAATGTATCGAGGGAGTTCCTTTGTTCTTCAATATGATAATTCTATCTTTCAAAATGTTGTTAATGTTATCTTAAATGAAAAATATTCTATCCTTTGGGACTTAGATTATAAAACTATAAAAGATAATAAAGAGAAAGTTAAAAATCTGCTTGTTGAAATTGGCAAAGATATTAATAAAAACTTAAGCGAATATCGTTCGTTTTATAATTCCAAATCTTATCTTAAAGGAAAAGATAAAAACGAGGAATATATAAGTCAAACATTGACAACTAAAATCTTGCTTGGAACGGTTTGTTGTATTCCCGCCTACGATACATATTTTTCAAAAAGTATAAGTGGAACATTTAGTAATTTTTATAATGACGAAAAGATAGATAATTTGCTTGAACTCATAATAAGAAATGATATATTTTCAAAATTGAGCGAAAGTAAGAATTATCCACTTATGAAAATTGTTGATATGGCATATTTTGATATTGGAATAGAAAAAGAATTTAATAGGTATTATGAAAGATATATTATGACACTTAAAGAGCCAACCTCTTATGATATTTGGAAGAAAGTTGTAAAATGTATAAAGCAGTTTTATTATAAGTTAAACGAAAACGCAGATTATGATATACATGTTGCCTTTGAATGTGATAAAAAGCAAGTAGATAAATTTATAAATAAATATAAATCAAAAATAGATAGTATCGTTTTACGATTAAGAGATAATAACGATTAAGTAAATTATTAATAAAAGAAAAAGTTAAAGCAACCTAAAATCTTAGGTTGTTTTTTTGTTGTAAAATCGCAAAGCAAAGGCTCGATTTTTATGCCCTAGTATCTTAAAATTTTAATATGAAGATGAATAGAAAAATTAAAAGGAGTAAGCGAATGAAAAAGTATAATGATTCAAGGAAATTTGATAAAGAGTTAACAAATATGCTATTTGATATGATAGCAAAAGATTTAAAAGAAACAATAGAGTTTTTAATAGATACCCATAACCTATCCCCATTAAAAGAGATTATGAAAATTTTAAAAGAGAATAGATTTAAATAGATAAACTTTTATCTTGTTCATCTTCATTTTCTATGTTAGTTCCCTCATGTTCTATATCGTATTTTACTTTTTGTTCAAGAAAAGCAAATAATTCATTCTTTATTTTTCTTTTTCTTTTTTTATAATCTGGTGAGTGTTTAAAGTACTTTTCCAAACTATAAAGTTGAACTTCAAATGAATTATATTTCATATTCATGGCATCAAAATGTGTATTATATAAAATATTTTCCTCTACTTTTATTTTTTTCTGCAATTTCTCAATTTTTAATTTAAGTCTATTTTCTTTTCTAACTAGCAATTTAACCATTTTTATATGTCTATTTACTTCATTTTCATCAAAGGTAAAATCAAATAATTGCAGAGGTTCAAAGTTTGGAATTTTATAATATAAATACTTAATAGAACGATAGAGATAGTTAGCCCAATCTGGATTTGTTTTAGTACTATACCATTTATGGACTGTTTGCGGAGCAATACCAATACCTTCCGCAAACTCTTTTTTTGTTATTTTGTTTGCTTTAAGTATCTTTTTTAGTTGTGTCAAAAAGTTTTTCGCTGAATATTTTGTTCGTTTCTTTTCCATATACTCTCCTTTTTATTAAAAATAGTATCAAAAAACTTGACAAAAATCAAGTTTTAGGCAGTCGTTTTTTTTAACTTTATATTAATATATCTTTCAAAAATTTTTACCACCACTCTGCCCATTTGTAAGTTGGAGGTAAGAATTTTGGAAAAGGAGGGTTAAATATGTATTTTGACACAAGTTGATTTTTATAATCTATTAAATCATTAAAACAATTTTATTTAAAAACTATTTAAAAATTAAAATTTCAAAGGAGAAAAAATATGATAAACGAAATGTATGTAGATTCAACAAAAGAATTTAACGGGTTTGATACTCTAGATTTAGCAATTATAAGGAAATATATTTCCCCTTGCTTAAACGCAATGGCAAGCATAAGAGAAACAATATATAATAACAAATTTTCAAAAAATGAAATCGTAGTTACAGATAGAAATATTAGAGTTTCCAAGTGGGAGCATATCTTTACCCAACTAGATGTTTTGGAATCTTCTCTATTTGCATATAGATTGACAGATGACATAAAAGTATTATCAAAAAAGATATTAAGAGGAATAAGGAAATTGAAAATACATTTGTTATTTTTCAAACTTCCTATATTCAATTATTTTATGTTTAATTATACTAAAAACTATCTTTTTAATTTTTACAATAAAATTTTTGTTTACTTAAAGCGTAAAGATAGCACAGACGAAATATATTCAAAAATAAATCAAGGCTGTGAAGATTGTAATAGATTCTTTGAAGGTATTGAAGATAAGTTATAATGAGGAGTTAATATGAAAAACAATAATTACAATTTAATAATCTCCTGCATTTAATCGCATCTTGTTTAAGGTGCTAGACTGCATTATTTAAATTTTAATTACAAAAATGACCGACAAGGTTTGTCATTCGCGTGGTTTTCGTTTGGCAATTTCCGACAAGGTCAATTAAAATTTATTAAATGTAGGGAGATTTTAAAGATGATAAGATTAAGAACTATACAGCAATGTATGGCTGAAATAATAAAATTAGACCCAGACACTGCAATAAGTGAATGGTTTATTCGCTCACTTTGTAAGAGCAATAAAATTCAATATATATTAAGTGGAAATAAGTCATTAGTAAATTTTGATAGTTTACTACAATATTTAAATTATGGTTGTTACGAGGAGATAAAAAATGAAGAACAGTAAAGATATTATGCATGTTAGAGAAAGATATAATAAGAAAGGCGAATTATCTTTTATACTTTATTGTAGCGGTAAAGACGCATTTACAAAGAAATATAAACTTCATGCTAAAACCTATAAAGTGCCAAATAATCTCAAAGGCAAAAAGGAAATTGAAAAGTTTAGAATAAATTGTCAACTGGAATTTAAAGAAGAGGTGGATAAAAAGTCAAAAGGTATTTTAGCAAATGAGGGTAAGAAAATTTACTTTTATGACTATGCTGAAAAATGGGTCGAGGATATATTAAGATATAATAATGACGCCTATAATCATTACTCGCATTGTAAATTACATTTAAAAATCTTTAAAGAAAAGTTTGGTCTATATACTTTGGACGAAATGACTTTACCAGTCATTCAAAATTTTTGCGACTGGCTTTGTGAAAGAACTTATAAAAAAGAGATTATAATAGTTAAGAAAGATATAAGACAAGCAATGAAAGAGAAAAAAGTTTCTTTCAAACAGACTTGGCAAGAGTGTGGCATATCAAATGCCACCCTTTGCACCGCCTTAAAGGTTGGGAGTAGAATAAGCAAAGACACAGCGAAAAAACTATGTAATTATCTAAATATAAATTTTAATTCGTATTTTGAAATGCAAAGTGAAGAAATGCCATATTCAAGGTGTGCCAATAAATCACTCAAAACAATGCTACATTCAATTTTAGCAAGAGCAGTCCAAGAGAGGCTTATTCCAATTAACTATGCGACAAAGGAATATACAAAGTCGGTTACTGGAACAAAAGGCAAAAAAGAGATATATGACACAATCGAAGATATAAGAGAGTTTGTGGCAAAAGTAAACGAGGAAAAAGATATAAGGAAAAAAGTTGCTTTCCTTATAGGTTTAAACTTAGGTTTGAGAGGAGCGGAAATTGCTGGGCTTGAATGGAAAGATATAGATTTTGAAAATGAGATAATATCTATAAATAAAAATACTATGTATGTGAATGGCTTTGGGATAATCACAAAAACAACTAAAAACAATTCCTCAACAAGAATAATAAGGTTGCCGTCAAATTTGGTTAGTTTACTTAAAGATTATAAAGTTTGGTGGGATGAGGAAAAAACAAAGCATGGTGATTTATGGGAAAACACAGATAGATTATTTGTTCAAAATTGCGGAAAGGATATGTGTAATGCAACTATAAGCAACTGGCTAAAGAAATTTGAAATAGAGAATAACCTTAAACATGTTACTTTGCATGGACTAAGGCATACGAATATAACAATGCAAATAACAAATGGTGTAGATATAAAGACGGTTTCAGCAAGAGTTGGTCATAGTGATACACAAACAACTCTTAATATTTATTCACATTACACAAAAGAAAGTGATAAGAAAGCAAGTGATTTAATTGATAAGATAATTTGTGGATAGAAAAAAGGCACTTGTTTTAAGTGCCTTTCTATAGATTTGGTGCACCTTGAGGAGCTCGAATCCCCAACCTTTGGTTCCGTAGACCAACGCTCTATCCAATTGAGCTAAAGGTGCATATTGACGATTTTTCAAGGATTTTTATAAAGTTTTTTATAAAATTTTTATAAAAAATTATTTTTGTACTCTTTAAAACCCCTAAAACCCTTTAAAATAGTGGTATCTTTTAGACTTGAGCAAGTAATCCGTAGACCAACTTTCTATCTAACTGAGCTATGTGGTGCAAAAACTAACCCTTTTATTTAACAAAATTAAATACTTTATGCATAATTAAATTTAGCAATTACTTTATTTAACATCAAAGCATATAGATTATATCATATTTTTTTTACTTTTGCAACATTTCTAAAGTAATTTAAAATTTTTTCTTCTAAATTTTTACAATCAGAATTTTTTTATAGAACAGGCAATTATTAAATAAATATCTTTAAGTTATATTTGGCTAAACTACAAAATTCAAAAACAATTTAATGATTGTAAAAAAAGTTTACACAAATTTATTTTTAGCAAGTAAACTTTAAAAGTCAACCTATTTTGTTACTTTGAAAGTCACATTACTAAAACTACTGAAATGAAAATTAAACCAAATTGAAGATATTTTAAAAATTTTTATTTATAAATATTAATATATAACAAGATTGTAAAATTTAAAATATAATTAGCTAATATTTTAGTTACATAAAAATTTCTTATTACTATAAATTATCTAAAATGTTAAATTTTGTTTTTATTAAAGCAAAATTAACATTTTTTTCTATTTATATTGTTATTTGTAACTCTATAAAATAAATTTCTAAAATTTAATTATAAAAACCTGCACTCTTTAAAAGCTTTTACCTTTAATATAACTTATGTTATAATTTCATAAATAGCCGTCAAGCGAAGTCAGACACATTTGACAGCAATAGATTATAATAAGTTAAATAAATTTAGAGGTGGGTATGAATTTAAAACAAATTGAGTACTTTGTCATATTAGCAGAATTAAAGAGTTTTACAGAAACTGGATTTAAATTCAATGTATCACAATCTGCAATTTCTCAGCAAATTTTACTACTTGAAAACGAGCTTCAGGTAAATTTAATTAGCCGTGAAAGTAAAAATTTCAAATTAACCGAAGCTGGAGAATATTTTTATAATAAGGGAAAAACAATTCTCGCAATGATTGAAAACTTAAAAGAACAAACATCAAATATTGGAAAATATAACGAACTTATATTAAATTTGGGATTTTTAAGCTCATACTTTGGCAGAGAATTAAATAATGCAATTTCAAAACTACTAAAAATTTATCCTGAATTAGAATTATATATTTGTTCAGGAACACACGAAACTCTTTATCAATTTTTAAAAAAGGAGAAATTTCTATCGTCTTAAGCGATCAGCGAAGGGCTTTTTTGATGAATACGAAATTGAAATTATTAAAGAGTGTAACTACTCAATTTACGCATTAAAGGACATTTATCCTGAAACAGATTTTCTTGAGATTACTCACACCCTAAAGCTTCCCTACATAATTATTGCAAACATTGATGAACAACAAATAGAACGTAACTATTTTAATGATCTTTTAGGAGAAAAGAATCCTATTATTTTTGTAAAAAATTTTAAAGAGGCAGAAATTCTTGTTAATGCTGGTCGTGGACAACTTCTGGCTGATGACACAATTTTTCAAAAAGATGATAGCATAAAATGTCTTAAACTTTTAAAAAATGGAAAACAACTAAAAAAAATATTGCCTATTTTGGCAAAAAAATAAAACTAATTTCTATATAGAAGAATTAGCAAAACTTTTAAAAAGTGAATTTGTATAAGTTTTACTTATGAAAAATAAAAGATAAACGAATAGTTAATATTAACTTTATTGCGCTAAAATAATTGTACAAGGAGGATATTTTATAAAAAAAGATGTGGTATTATGGATAGGTGCAGGTCAAATTGGAATGGAAATTGCAAGACGAATTGGTTATGAGGAAAAATAATTGTTGGAGATAAAAATATCAAAAATGCTGAAATTGCTGCAAAAATTATGAATGAGGCAGGATTCGATTGTGAAGCTATGGTTGTAGATATTTCTTCACGCGATAATATTTTAGATATGATTAAAACTGGTCAAAAATATGGAGAAATTTCTATGCTTATAAATTCTGCTGGAGTTTCCCCTAGTCAAGTACCAATTGAAGCAATTTTAAAAGTTGACCTTTATGGAACTGCTGTCTTGCTTGAAGAAGTTGAAAAAGTCATTAAAAATGGTGGTGTTGAAGTAACCATTTCCAGTCAATCAGGTCATCGTATGCCTGCACTTACCAAGGAAGAAGATGAACTTCTTGCAACAACTCCGACAGACAAGCTTTTAAGTCTTGAAATTTTAAAGCCCGAAAATATTACTGACACTCTTCATGCTTACCAAATGGCTAAGCGTTGCAATGAAAAAAGAGTTATGGCTGAAAGTGTAAAATGGGGCGAAAAAGGTGCAAGAATCAATTCAATCTCTCCCGGTATTATAGTTACGCCTCTTGCAATAGATGAGTTTAACGGACCACGAGGCGATTTCTATAAGAATATGTTTGCAAAGTGTCCTGCTGGTAGACCTGGTACAGCAGATGAAGTTGCAAATATTGCAGAACTACTTATGAGTGAAAAAGGTGCATTTATCACAGGATCAGACTTTTTGATTGACGGTGGTGCAACTGCTTCATATTTCTATGGTCCACTTAAACCAACAAAATAAAAAGGAATTAAGATGAAAAAAGTTATTATAATCACAAGTTCATATAGAGATAATGGCAATTCAAACACTCTAGCCAAGGCTTTTAAAGAAGGAGCAGAAAGTGTAGGCAATCAAGTTGAAATTATTTCTCTAAAACAAAATCATATCGCACCTTGCATTGGTTGTTGTTATTGTCAAGTGCATGGTGAATGCTTTATGAAAGACAAATTAAATGAAATTTTGAACAAAATCATTGCATGTGATGTTTTTGTTTTTGCAAGTCCAACCTACTATTATAGTGTAAATGGCAATCTTAAAAACTTTATTGACAGAACATTTGCCAAGTTTAAAAAGATTAAAAATAAAAATTTTTATTATATTGGTTCTAGTTCGGATACGAGCAAAGCAAGTATAGATGGAGCAATCCAAACGGTTGGTGGGTTTTTAAAATGTGTTGAAAATGTAAAACTTAAAGGTATTGTTTATGGCATAGGCTTGACTGACGAAGGAGACACAAAATATTCAAAAAGTTTGAAGGAATCATATGAAATGGGCAAAAATATTTAAGAAGAAGGAGTTAAACTATGAGTTTATTTGGGAAAAAAGAAAGTGAATACAAAGGTAAAAAGAGTATTATTATCTATTTTTCAAGAGCAGATGAAAACTATGCTGTTGGATATATTGACAAAGGAAATACTGAGATTATCGCGGAATACATTCAAGAATTGACAGGTGCAGATATGTTTAAGGTGGAGAGGAAAATTCCCTATGCCAAAGATTACGATACTTGCATTCACGAAGCACAGGTTGAACAGCAAAGAAATGAAAGACCTAAGCTTAAAGAAGAGCTAAATAGTATTGATGATTATGAAGTTGTTTATATTGGAGCACCAGTTTATTGGGGAGATTTGCCACAACCAATGGTAACACAACTTGAAAAATTGAATTTTGAAGGCAAAATTGTCAGGCCATTCACAACTCATGAAGGCTCGGGACTTGTTAACATTCCAAATCAATTAAAAATTATATGCAAAAGAGCAACCATTACAAGTGGACTTGCAATAAAAGGTTCTATAGTTTATAGTGCAAGACAAAAGGTCGAGGATTGGGTGTAATGAAATTTAAGTTTGTAGTAAACGAAAAAATCTTTTATGCAAATATGATTGAAAATGACATTACAAAAGAGATAGAAAAACACTTGCCATTTGAAGCAACTTACACACGATATACTGAACATGAATACTATACGAAGTTAACCTTTCCTACTACTGATAAAAATTGTAAAAAAGAGTATGACGCACACAAAAATGAAGTATGGTATTTTGGTGGCTGGAATGCCTTTACTGTTCTTTTCGGTGACTATAATACTTTTCCTTTTGAAGTCGTTAAGCTTGGTACTTTTGAAACTGATATTAGTGAAGAGCTTTCTAAAGAAAAAAGTACTATAAAAATACTTTGTGAAAAGGTCTAAACAAAAATAAATTTATCTATAATCTATATACCTTCTAAGGCAAACAAAAACAGTATAATATAATATTTATATGATAATTACATATTTTTAATTTAATTAAGACAAAAACAAAAAAACTGCAATTATTTTAATTAATAATTGCAGTTTTTTCTAAAATATTTAAGTGTAACTATTTATTTTTACGCTAAAAACTGCAAATTCATCTATTTATACCCTGCAATTTCATAACTTTTATCTATTAAATAGTAAATTTTTTCAATTGGGAGCGAGTTATCTAATAAAACAGTAATCCAATGTTTTTTATTCATATGGTATCCAGCAAAAATTGAGTTATTGTCAATAGTTTTTGAAATTTCATCTGTGTCACATCTTATATCCAAAATTTCAATTTTTTCATTAGAATCAATTTTAAGTTTATTTGCACTTATAAGTAATAGCAAAGCATACCATTTTTTATTATCCGTTCGTCTCCAAATTGCGTTATCAGAAAACTTTTCCCATAAAAACTCTAACTCGTTGCCATATTTTTTTCTAATATAATCTATTATTAATAATGCTTGATGACTTTTAAAAATTCTCTTTTCAAAGCAGTTTTGAATTATTTTATTAATGATGGTTTCACAAGCTAAATTAATTTTTGAAATAAAAGAACCTGTTGCCGTTTTTAAATAAAAGAGTTCAAGGGGTTCTTTTGTATTGCTTTCATAAACATCTAACTTTATTACATTATCTTTACTAATAGACATACTGAAAATATATTCCCCATCACATATGTTTTTTTCAAAGATAAGTTTATCCTCAGTTTGGGTAAAGCCAAATTCAATAAGTTTATCTTTAATATAAACATAATTTTTAAAAATTTCTATATCTACCATAAAATTTCTCCAATTTTCACTTATTAAAAATGTTTTCTTGTTTTAATTATAAAATAATTGTTCTTCTTGCTTAATTAAATCATTTAGTTTTATTTAAGTCAAGAAAAATATAAAAAAAATAAAAAAGCCATTAAGGCTTTTTATTTTGATAATCTTTTTTTACAATAACTTTTCTTTCCACATTGTGGACATTTTAAATATCTTTTTGTTAGGGTATGTGCACCAGCAATATATGATTTATAAGAAGGAACAAACTTTGTTTTACAATATTTGCACTCGTAGTAACCTGCATTTCTGTCTAAAATAACTGCTACAATAAGACCAAAAATTGCCATCAGTGTACCATAAACAATTAGTAAAATTCGTAACCAAATTTTAATTTCTAAAAAACCTGCAAGTAAAGTACAAACCAATAAAACACTAATGCAGGCAATGCAAATCAAAGCAGAAAGAATAATTTTATTTCTATTGGTTTTAAAATTTGAAGATAACATAACAAGATTGTCCTCTGCTCTTTCTCTGTACAAATCGCTAGAAAACCTTTCCCCAGAAAGAAGCTCATTAACCGACACTTCCAGCACATTACATAAATCAATTAATAGACTTGTATCTGGAAGACCTTTTCCATTTTCCCATTTAGAAATTGTCTTCTCGCTGACAAAAATTTTTTTTGCAAGCATGGCTTGAGTTAAATTCTTTTTCTTTCTCTCAATTGAAATAAATTTTCCAATCTTATTATAGTCCATTTAAGTGCTCCTTTACATTATTATATTACAATTATATTACAATAAAAAAAAGCAAAAATGAACAACAAATTATAAATTTAACTCTACAATTTTACCGATTTTAAGTTTTAAACCATTATTTATTTTTGTTTTAAGTTTACTCTCATAGCATTTAATATTGCAAGAACTGCAACTCCTACATCTCCAAACACAGCAAGCCACATATTCGTTATACCAAAAGCCGTAAGTAATAAAATTGCAAATTTTATTGAAATTGAGAAAATTATATTTTGAAATACAATTGACATTGTCTTTTTTGCAATTTTTTTTGCAAGCGAAATACCCTTTAAATCGTCTTTCATTAAAACTATATCTGAAGCTTCAATTGCAGCATCACTTCCAACACCACCCATTGAAATTCCTACATCTGAAAGCATTAAAACGGGAGCATCATTAATACCATCGCCAACAAAGCAAACCACATCATTTTTATTTTTAGTATCAATTATTTTTTTTGTTTCCACAACTTTATCTTCTGGTAAAAGTGATGATTTATATTCAGTAAGACCCAACTGCATTGAAACATTTTTAGCAACAATTTCATTATCACCAGTCAACATTATTGCTTTGCAGTTGTTATCTTTGAGATCAGTAATAACTTCAAATGCTTCTTGTTTAATTTCATCTAAAATTAATATAGACCCCACAAACTCTTGATTTTTTGCAACATAAACTTTGGTTCCAATGTCATTAATTGTTTTAAAGCTTATATTATTTTCATTCATTAACTTCTCATTGCCACAGTAAATTATGTCATTTCCGTTTCTCGCAATTATACCCTGACCTGCAATATTTGTTATAGTGTAGTTTTCATCTATTTCACCTTGATAAAATTCTAAAATAGACTTTGATATTGGGTGAGAAGAACCTTGCTCACAAATTGATGCAAGTTTTAATACTTCGTCTTCTTTCTCTTTCGGAAATATATTTGCTACTTTAAAATTACCTTTTGTTAGTGTGCCCGTTTTATCAAAAATAAAGATATTTGCACTATTTATCTTTTCAAGATAATTCGAACCCTTAACTAAAATTCCAAATTTTGAACATGTACCAAGACCAACAAAAAATGAAAGAGGTATTGAAATAACTAGAGCACAAGGACACGATACAACTAAAAAACTGAGAGCTCTATATATCCAAACACTTATATTTCCCCAAATTAAACTAGGCACTATTGCAAGAATTAATGCAACTAAGCATACAATTGGTGTATAGAATTTTGAAAACTTTGTAATAAAATTTTCTGCTTCGGACTTTTCTGATGAAGCATTTTCGACCAGGTCTAGAATCTTACTGACAGTTGAATCATAAAAAATCTTTGTAACTTTTATTTCTAATGTGGTTGTTAAATTAATACTTCCACTAATTACCTCATCACCTTCACTAACTTCTCTAGGCATAGACTCTCCCGTTAACGCCTTTGTATCTAATGACGATTGTCCAGAAACTATAATTCCATCAATAGGAATTTTTTCTCCGGGGTTTACAACAATTATTTCATCAAGTGCAACTTCTGTTGGGTCAACTATTTGAATTTCTCCATTTCTTTTAACATTCGCAACATCTGGTCTTATATCCATAAGCTTGGAAATTGACTTTCTAGACTTGTTTGTTGCATAACTTTGAAAAAATTCACCAACCTGATAAAATATCATAACAGCACAAGCTTCATCAAAACCTTCTATTGTTTCCCCAATTATTCCACGATAAATTGCAAGAGTAAATGCACCTATCGTTGCAACGACCATTAAAAAATTTTCATCAAAAATCTGACCGTGCAAAATATTTTTTATTGACTTTATCAATATATCATAACCAATAATAAAGTAAATGATTAAATACAAAAAGAAAGGCAAAAGCCAGTTAAATTCTCCCCTAAATACATTTGCCAAATTTATAGACTTATCTAGTACAAAAAAAACAACAAAAAATGATATTGCTAAAATTATTCTTATAAGTTTCTTTTTCTCTTTTTTTGTTAAATGAATTGACTCCATAAAATTTTTCTAAATCCCTACATTAATATTGTGCAATCTGGCTCAACTTTTTTGCAAGTTTTAATAACTTTTTTTATAACTTCATCAAACCTATTTTCATCAATTTCTAAAATCATCTTTTGTGTGATGAAATTCACACTTGCAAAAGTAATTCCTTCTATTTTTTTTATTGCTTCTTCCATTTTACTTGCACAGTTTGCACAGTCTAAATCTTCCAAATTATATACTTTTCTCATATTTAACCCCTTAATTTAATTGATTTATTGATTAATTGAATAATTATTCAATTGTAAATTTTTTTAAAAAACAGGATTTTCCTGTTTTTTATTTAGCTACAAATCTCTATAAAAACTCTTTTGGGCATACTTATAGATTAATGTTATTAACCTTGTATACTCAAATTGCAAGTCTACTTTATTTTACTCAAAGCAAGCTTACAATTTATTATATTCATTTTTATTCAGTTATGTGCGTTAATCCAATATTCACAATTTGAGTTACATGATCATCATCAAGCATATAAAGAACTTCCTTCCCTTTCTTTATGGCTTTTACAAGTTTAGCATTTCTTAAAATTCTAAGCTGATGAGATATTGCAGATAAACTCATTTTTAGTTTTTCCGAAAGCTCGCCTACATAACATGGTTTTTGTTCAAGAACCTTCATTATTTTTAGTCTTGTTGGATCTCCAAAAACCTTAAAAAGTTCAGATAAATTAAAAATAACCTCATCGCTAGGAACAATTTTTGATTTTTCATCGCCATTTGTGTTCATAGTAACTCCTTGTTACTTGAATAATTCTTCAATTGTTCAAGTATATAATATATTTTTTATTTCACTTTGTCAATGCTTTTATTTGAATTTTGATATATTTTATAAAAATTTTTTATAAGCTTAATAAGATTAAAATAGAAAACTTCTAATTATAGTCGTCCTTAAAATTATGTTCTATTCCATTTTTGTCTTTATATGCAATTATTGTAGATAAATTTACATTCTCCACACTTTTAAAGATATGACCATCAATATCGGGATCTTCACTTTTAAGCTGAGCTATTAAATCCTTAACTTTTTTTCTTTTAGAGCTTATGGCTGATGAATTTACCTGCTGATGCGAAATTTTTTCGGTAAATTTACATGCACACTGAATAAAGAACAAACCGTTGTAATCTCGCCATCGAATTATATCCTCTTCTCTAATGAGATACATTGGTCTAATAAGTTCCATTCCCTCAAAATTAGTGCTATGAAGTTTTGGCATCATTGTTTGAATTTGTGCTCCGTATAGCATACCCATTAAAATTGTTTCAATAACATCATCATAGTGATGACCCAGAGCAATTTTATTGCACCCAAGTTCTTTTGCCTTACTATAAAGATATCCCCTTCTCATTCTTGCACAAACATAACAAGGAGATTTTTCAATATGAAAGACATTTTCAAAAATATCACTTTCAAATACCTTTACAGGAATGCTTAGCAAATTTGCATTTTTTTCTATTAACTTTCTATTTTCCTCGCTATATCCTGGATCCATAACTAAAAAGACAAGCTCAAATGGAAACTTATTGTGTCTCTTTAATTCTTGAAATAATTTTGCCATTAGCATTGAGTCTTTTCCACCTGAAATACAGACTGCAATCTTATCACCCGGACTTATTAATTCATATTCATTAATCGCCTTGGCAAATTTACTAAATAAAACTCTATGAAACTTTTTTGAAATGGAAAACTCTACCTTTTTTGTAACTTCATTAGGGTCTAGATTTAAATAGTAATCATTTATATAGCTAATATATCCACCCTTAAGCGAATGTACATTATATCCATTTGATTGCAATTTTTCTGAGATAAGTTTAGATTCTTTTCCATCTTTGCAGTATATTATAACTTGCTTGTCTTTGGAAAACAATTCTAATTTTTCTTTAAGTTCACTAGAGGTTAAGTTGATACTATTTGATATGTGTCCATAATCATAAAAAACTTTATTTCTTATATCAATTAAAATGTATTTGTCACTTTCTTCTTCGCAAAGTTTTGTATATGTCAATTCCATAATCTCTCCAACAGACTAGCTTTCAAACTCCTTTGCAACCTTTTCTAAAAGCTCACGAATTTTTAGATGCTGTGGACAAATTCTTTCACATTTTCCACATTTAATGCATGCACTGGCCTTGCCATGTCCAAGTGTATGAACTTTGTTATAATAAAATGTCGAATTCCAATCATTGTATGCAAGTTTTGCATTTAAGTCTGCAAATAAGTTTGGAATTAATATTTTCATTGGACAACCTTCAACACAATATCTACAACCAGTACACTGAATTAAATTAAGTGAACTAAATATCTCACAAACTTTATCAATTGCGTCATATTCTTGCTTTGTAAGAGGTTTAAAATCCTTCATATAAGATAGGTTATCATGCATTTGCTCTAAATTGCTCATACCAGAAAGCACCATAATAACTCCTTCTTGACTACAAGCAAAGCGAATAGCATAACTTGCATTTGATAGACTGCCAAGACCTTTAAAAATCTGCTCAGCACTCTCTGGTAGGTTTACAAGGTTACCACCTTTAACTGGTTCCATTACAACTACTGGCTTTCCAAATTTGTTACATACTTCCAGACATTTTTTAGCCTGAACGCCTGGGTCATTAAAGTCAACATAGTTAAGTTGAATCTGAACAAGTTCTACTTCTGGATGCTCATTTAATATCATTTCTAGGTAATCTGCTGAGTCATGAAATGATAAGCCCACATGATGAACTTTTCCCTGTTCTTTTAACTTTTGTGCAACTTCATAGGCATGACATTTTTTAAATTTATCATAATTAGCACGACCCTGAGAATGCATTAAGTAAAAATCAAAGTATTCCACACCACAGGCTTCAAGTTGTTGCTCAAAAATTTTATAGATGTCATCTTCACTATTAAAATACTGAGCAGAGAGTTTATTTGTAATTGTATACGAACTTCGTGGGTATCTCTTAGCCACACATTCACGAAAAGCTATTTCACTTTTACCTTCAAGGTATCCATGTGCCGTATCAAAATAAGTAAAACCAGCAGACATAAATTCATCTACCATTTTGTTAGTTTCTTCATAATCAACCTCTCCATTTTTCATTGGAAGTCGCATTAGTCCAAAGCCAAAATTAGTTTTAACTTCTTCAAAACCACTCATATCAGTTCCTCCTTGGTTAAATTCTTTAATTGAAATTTTATTCTATCTTTTTATCAAAAATTACAATTTAATTAATTTTAGTAGTTTTATAGTATCAAATTTTTGTATATTTTTCAACCTTTTTAAACTAAATATCATATTTTGCAATAATCTCACTAGGTGTTTTATTCATAAGAGTAATTATTGGCAATAGTCCAATTATTATGTTCGCAAACAGCAAACCTATGAGTATAACATAAGTTGAGTAAAAATCAAAAAGTGTTACAAGAGTAAAACTCAATGCAGAAAGTTTTATAGCAATAAATTCATAGAAAACACTAATTATTAGGTAGCCTAAAAGCGTTGTAAATAGGGTCATTACAAAAATCTCACAAATATATTTGCCAATCATTCTCATTCTTGAAAACCCAAGAGCTCTTTGAACACCTATTGAATAAATGTCACTTATCATTTTACTTCGCATCGAAAAGTATATATAAACAAGAGTAACTGCAAGAAGCACTCCCATTATTGGGACTAGAATATATTTCATTTGATTGCTTTCATTAACTGCGTCCAAGTATGCTATTTCAAAACTATCATTTACTACTATACCTTGTTCACTTAAATAATTTTTTAATGCAGTAATGTTACTTGATGTAAAATATACTCTCGAATAATAAGAATCTGCAAAATTATCAATATATGAAATTGTAGAGTCATTTACTATGATAAGACTTGATTCATCGTAATAATATCCATAATTAATATCTAAATTAGTTATCGAATAAATTCCAACGATCGTAATATTTCCCACTTTGTCTCCAACTTTATAAATTGATTTTTCACTTGCAAGCCCTTCCAAGTTAGAAGAAATATCTTTGCCATCAATAATCTCGTATTGTGCATAATTTTTGCTAAAACCAGTTAAATAATAGGAATTTGTATAATCATAAATATAGTTATTTGAAAATGCACTTTCTGAAGTATCATTATAATAAACTGCTTTTGAGTCCTTATTTACAATTCCAACAATTGTACAAGTTGAAGATGATCTTCTGCCAGAAATTTCACGCCCAATAAGAGAAGTATATGTCGCTGATGGGTAATTTAGAATTTTTAACATTTGATCTGCAAGCACATTACTAATTACAACTTCTGATTTTGTTTCAGACCTTCTTCCACACAAAATCTCGCTATCTTCAATGAGTTTATCGGACAATTCCGTATAATAAACTCCAAGTCCCCTTGTATCAAAACTACTTAGATAAAAATTGCGATAGTTATAGACAGAAGTAAGTTGAAGAAATTCATCAATAAGATTCTCATCAAAGGCTTCATTAATAGCCTCGCTCAATTTGTTATATCCCTCATTACTACTAGCCATTTCATAATAATTTTCTATACTGTAGACATCTTTATCATAAACAAAGTCTGAGATATTTATTTTTGAATAGGTTGCAAAAGTTATATTTAAGAAAGCCAAAACTGCACCTATTAATAAAAACGCAAAATGAAAGAATTTTGTTCGTTTTCTTCCCCTAAAGAAGCCTTTAAATGATAATTTTAAGTTTTCGAAGGTACGCTTAAAAAAGTTTTGCGATTTTTTATCATTATACCAAGAAGTATCATAATTAAAGTTTTCTTCAACTTCATCTTTTTTGATTTCTTTGTAATGGTCATCAATAAGTTTAAGATTTGTATCTTCAAGAAGTTTAATTTTTTGATTTGACTTTAAATAAAGCTGATTATTCTTTTTAACAATGGTAAACTCTAAATCTTCAAGTTCTCCTTCATCAACATAAATGTGATATTTTAGATTGTCTGTTTGCCCTTCATAAGATTGTAAATCTTTAAGATATATATTATTACCTGTAAGCCTATCACTTAGTGATGCACTGTCAGAAGTATCTCTAATATTTTCAACTTTGCCATCCGAAATTTCTATAATTTTATCAGAATAGAACTCTGCAAGTTCTTTGTC
Organism: uncultured Clostridia bacterium; assembly: GCA_944382715.1. Taxonomy (GTDB): domain Bacteria; phylum Bacillota; class Clostridia; order Christensenellales; family UBA1242; genus RGIG1681. Next base: position 62,988 of record CALWNC010000005.1, on the reverse strand, counting down.
GTGTGTAACTAAAAGCACCAGTGAATTTTTAGAAATCTTTTTCAAAATGTTCATAATTTCAACAGAATTTTCACTATCAAGATTTCCCGTTGGTTCATCAGCTATTATTATCTTTGAATTCTTTACAAGTGCTCTTGCAATTGAAACTCTTTGCATTTGTCCACCAGAAAGTGCAAACGCAGGTTTTTTACGAAATTTATACAAGCCAACAGCTTTTAAACTATACTCAATTCGCTTTTCAACCTCTTCTTTTGTCGTAATGTCAACAGCTTGAAGAGCTATTTCAAGATTTTCCCAAACCGTTTTTTCAGTAAGCAAATTATAATTTTGAAATACATATCCAATATGCTCTCTTCTATACTTATCAATTTTGCCCATATTATAATTTTTAAGTTCTAAGTCATCATAAGTCAAAGTGCCTGTTGCTCTATCAAGTCCACCAATAACATTTAGTAGAGTGGTTTTACCACTACCAGACTTGCCGAAAAGTGTAATCAAACCTTTATCTGGAAGATTTAGCGAAACATTATTAATAACATGAATTTCATTATTTTTACCTTTATTATAAAATTTATTTAGTCCATTTATCTTAATCATTTTTTGCTTCTCCTCCCTTCAAAGTTGCATTTACACTAAATTTAAATAATTTTGAATTAAATCTCCTAGCTATGAAGTATCCAAAAATTAGCATAATAACAAAGTACAAAATTGTTGAGAATATAGATATCTTAGAGAAAATTACAAACACTCCACCAATATAAAACCTACTTGTAATAAATAAGACAAGATAAGTAAGAACGCTGACAAAAATTGTTTGTGCCATAACTTCATATAAAACAATATCTTTCATATCCCTCTTACTTATTCCCAAAGTTCTAAGTATTGTATAATCTTTCTTTTTTGACGTATAAATTTTTGCCAAGATTACGTATGAAATGAAATATATAATTACTATTACAACACTTGAAATCACCATCATTACATAAGACCAAAGATTTGTTATAAAGTGAACTAAAGATGATTCGTTTGAAAATGTTTTTACATCTGCACATACATAGCCCATATTTTCAAAAATAGAAATAGTTAAACTTTTATTTTCAGTATAGATTGAAATTTCGTATGGATTTTTTTCTATTTGATTTATAAAATCTCGTCCTATATAAATTGTATTACTTACATTATCTTCATATTGAATATCTAATGCCGTATCACTTACTGTAAATGTATAACCTGAATATACAATATCTGAAACAAAAAATGTTTCTTCATTATACATAGAGTAATAACTTTCAAGTAACAAGTAAGATTTCTCTAGCGTTGGATCAATAATAACATTCAAGTAAGTTTGATAAATATCATCTGGATTTGTTTCTATCACAATATCTAAATAATCTGTGACAAATTCGCTATTATCAATATTTTCGCTTTCGTTTTCTTTATCCCAATCAAGCGTAGACTCATCATAGTTAAAATATAATGAATCGCTACCATTAAAGATACTACAAATTTTAACTATTTCTTCAAATTTGTCATTGCCAGTAATCATACAACAAGTTATGTCGCTTCTATAAGTGTAACCAACTACAGTAAAGTCAGTAACATTTACAAGCTCATAATTATAAGAATACATATTTATTGAAAAATTTTGATTTAAATAATCTTCTCCTTCAATGTAATAATCTTTAGGAATCATCAAAACACATTCATTTTCTGATTCTGGTAGTCTACCACCATCAAGTTTGAGTGACATTGGATTTTTTTCATAACAAACCATTAAAGAATAGCCTATATCATTAAAATATACAGAATATGTGCTCTGCTCATAAAAATTATTTACACCATACTCAGAAGTTACACTTTTTATATCATCTAAGTTAACCGTTCGGTCATTATTTATATTATAAACAATTAACTTATTATCGCCTTTATATAAAAAATTATTTAAGTAAAATTCATTATCTCTCATATAGTAAATTGCTTGATAAAGGCTAAGAGCAAAAATTGCTACAAACAAAAATACCAGCACAGATAAAAATGTTCTTTTAGGAGTATTAACTAGATTATTTTTTGCAATGTTTACTTTTATCTTCTTTTTCAAAGGAACATAATCTAGATCTAGTGGAATGTCCTCATCTGCTGGCATGGATTTATAAATTGTATCTTCTACAATTTCACCATTGTGGACTTTAATTTTTCTTGTAACAATGTCCTTTACTTGTTCAAAATTATGTGTAACAATTAAAACAAGTTTATCCTTTGCAACCTCTTTAATTAATGAGATTATTTCCTCACTTGTCTTGCTGTCAAGATTTCCTGTTGGTTCATCGCAAGCTAGTATTTCACAGTCAGACGCCAGTGCCCTAGCGATAACGCATCTTTGCTTTTCACCACCCGATAACTGCACACCCTTATTTTTCCATCTATGTTTGAGTCCCACTTTCTCAATAAGTTCCATAGCTCTAGTCTTTGCAGTTGCCTTATCCATACCTTTAATTTTAAAAGGCAACATAACATTTTCTAGCACTGAATATGAATCAATAATATTATAATTTTGAAAAATAAAGCCGACTTTATTTTTACGAAAATTATCCATATCGTTTACATCAAAATATGAAGTTTCATTGCCCTTATAGTAATACTCACCTTCATCAAAAAGATCCATTTTTGTAAGCACATTTAAAAGTGTTGACTTGCCAGAACCCGACTCACCAGTAATTGCAACAATTTCTCCCCTCGAAAGCTCTAGTGAAATATTATGTAGACCTGTAGTAAGCACTCCACTATTATTATAAATCTTTGAAACATTTACAAGTTTTATCATAAATTCTCCTTGAAAGACTAAAATATCTTTTTTATTATATCACCAACCATTTACAAATAACTATGATTTTATTGTAAAATATTAATAAAAAAAAGTTTGACAAAGATTTTTTCTTGACAAACTTTAATTTTTTTATTTAAATATTTCTTTAAAATGAATATGAATTTTCATTTTTAGGTTTTATTTAATTAACCTAAAGCAATATCTAAAACCATCATCAATATAAAACCAAACGCAAAACCAATGCTTGCTATGTTCCCTTGACCACCTTCTTGTGATTCTGGTATAAGCTCGCTAATTACCACAAAAATCATAGCCCCGGCAGCAAAAGACAACACAAATGGTAAAATTGAAGACACAAAGCCAGTTATAAAAAATGCAATGATTCCAGCAATTGGTTCGACAGCTCCCGATAAAACTCCATACATAAATGATTTTCCCTTGCTCATTCCACAACTCTTTAATGGCATAGAAACTATTGCACCTTCTGGAAAATTTTGAATTGCAATCCCAATAGATAACATTAATGCAGACATTGCACTGAAACTGGTTGCATTAAAATATGCAACGGCAAGGGCAACTCCCACAGCAAGTCCTTCTGGAATATTGTGCAAAGTTACTGCAAAAATCATTATTGATTTGTCTTTAGTTTTAGAAAGATCATTTTCCCCATTTTTTTGTAGTTTCCCCGTAACTGCGTTTATTATTAAAAGCAGTAAAAAGCCAACTACAAGTCCTATTGTTGATGGTAACCATACGGGAATGCCGAGTCCTTCTGACCAATCAATTGCGGGAAGTAATAATGACCAAATTGATGCTGATATCATTACCCCACCTGCAATTCCCAAAAAGAATTTTTCTAGCCTATAATTAAGTGTATTTTTCATAAAAAATACCAATGCACTTCCAAGGGTAGTGCCTATAAATGGTATCATAATTCCCAAAAGTACATTTATCATATTTTATCCTTTTGCTTTTCCTGAATATTCATTTAATCCTACTCTTATAGTTTATTAATATGCAAAAAAATAATATTAGTTATACTAATTTTATTTATAATTTTATATTTTTTATTTAAAATTTGTAAAATCCACAAATTAATGTTTTTATAAAAAACAGATAACTAAATCACTTTTCAATTTCTCTACTATATTAAATCTATTTTCTGTTTTCAATTTATATTTGCTTATCAATAACTTTTGATAAATTTTAAATTTGTTAATTAATAAAAATGTATATTTTTACTTAATTAAGTACAAATTATACATTTACAAAATTTTAACAATTTAATAAATATATTTGATTTAATTTTTTAAATTTGTATAATTATAGTTAGAGGAATCAATATGAAAAATCAAGATTTTATTGTAAAATATTCACGGTCAATTAACTATTATGAAACTGACAAAATGGGAATCACTCATCATTCAAATTATATTCGTTTTATGGAAGAGTCAAGAATATATTATTTAGAAACGATTAATTGCAATTATAATTTAATGGAAAACCTTGGCATCATTTCCCCAGTAATTTCAATTAATTGTGATTACAAATTACCAACAACCTTTGGTGACAAAATTATAATTGAGGTAGAACTTTCTCATTACAATGGGGTAAAATTTGAATTTTCTTATAAAATGATTAATGAAAAAGATAGTAAAGTTGTATTTGTCGGCTCTTCTTGTCACTGTTTTACCAGTAAAAGTGGAAAACCAATTATTATTAAAAAGCAATACCCTAAAATAGATGAAATTATGAAAAACTATGTAACACAAAAAGACACCTAAATTCAATTAGATGTCTTTTTATCTAATATTAAGAAAATTTAGATTTTATTTATTTATGTTTAGCTCTTCTATTCCCTTATATCTATGTGTTTTTAATATAATTAAATTACAAATTTCAAATGTTCCTAAAATGCCTATAATTACACATTCTAATCCAAGGTTAATACTATCAAAATTTCTTGAAACAAAAATTAATTCTAGCATTAAAAATATCAATATTTGTAAAATATATCCAATTATGGCACCAAAACTTAAAGAAACAATCATACTAATTATTATACTTTTAGGCTTAATTCTTTTTACAATTTCAATTATATTTTCAGCAATAATATAAATTATTCCAAATCCAAACACCATACCAATAAGTGCCATTAAAGCTTCTTGTATATTTACATTTACTAGTGTAAAACTTTTTAATATAATAATAAGAAATGATAAAAAATAAATTAGTATTGTTATAGCAATGGAAAATATCCTTAATGTCTTAACTGATATACCTTTATTATTTTTATATATTTCATTTAATTCATCAAGATATAAATCCATATCTATTATTTTCTCTGTATTTTCTTTTGTTATCTTTATTTTATTAATAATAAATCCATTTATTTCGTTGTTCAGTTTTTTTGTAAAAAATTTACCTTTTACTATACCATTAGTAGCATAAGAATTCATCATTTTTTTTACTTTTATCCAAAATACTAGTTTAGCAAATGTTCTACAATTAAATATTAAAATTATTAGCAATGTAATGATTAATGGAAATGAATTAATTAAACCAAACAAAATATTACTTGATGGCAATATCAAGTGAATTATCATGTTGTATGTGAGTACTCCAAATAAAATCCACCCAAAAAATAATAATATTATTTTGAAAAAACTATTTTTAAAGTATGCTTCATTAGGCTGTGGCCCTCCTCCACCAGAATCGTCATTTCTCAAAGTGCCATAATAATTTCCACTACTATCATACAAATCAATATCTGACATCTAAACACCCCACTATAATTTTAAATATAATCAAATCAATATATATAATATTTTAAATTTTCGTGTTTTTCATATTCTTATATATTAAACATATCATTATATTCCATTTAATACATTTATTACAAAATAATAAAGTAGGTTATCTTTTTTTATATTTTACTTTTTAATAATATTATCTATTGTAGTTTTTTATTCCCATTTATCAGCCATCGCAAAACAAATATAGCTACAAATTAAATTATTTTGCATTTATAATTATAGTTGTATATAGAATAACATAACTCTCAAACTGCATCTGGACTAGTTCCATTAGGCAAAACGTTTTAGTAGTATATAGAATAACATAACTCTCAAACTTGTTTCATATGTTTTACTATTTCTAAAACGTTTTAGTAGTATATAGAATAACATAACTCTCAAACACCTTATTTAATTTTTTCGTTTAAACAATCGTTTTAGTAGTATATAGAATAACATAACTCTCAAACTTATGTTCCTATTACTCGTGATTTGCTTTTGTTTTAGTAGTATATAGAATAACATAACTCTCAAACGAAGGATGAATTATGATAGCATTATACATTGTTTTAGTAGTATATAGAATAACATAACTCTCAAACACTGGCAATTTGGATTACGATGCCGAAGAAGTTTTAGTAGTATATAGAATAACATAACTCTCAAACCACTCAAATAACCATCAATAAAACTTTTTAGTTTTAGTAGTATATAGAATAACATAACTCTCAAACCTCAAAGATCGGAATTATTTATGCTTACGGCATTTATTCTATATATTTTTATTCTAGTACTTTTACTCTCTTTTGTCAAATTATACAAAGGTCTTCATCAATTATAATTGTTTTTATATCCTCAAATTTGTATTTTTGGTTTGAATCAATAAATAAAATATTTAATTGCATATATCTAATTTGTTTTATTAGTAATTTTATCTCTTCTTTTTCTAAAACTGAAAACAAGTTAATAAACACTAACAATTTTTTATTTTCATTTTGTGCATAAATTTGGATATATGCAATTAAATTTTCAAGCAATGACACATCTGTTTTTATCGTATAATTAGACAACTTTACAAATGTTTCAAAATCAAAATTATCAATATATTCAACATTATAATCCAGTTCTTCAATTACCCTATCATTAATATTAAAAATCAATTTATTAATTTCATTAAACTCTTGAAGAAAATCATTGTTTTTTAAAATCTCTACTACTTTTTTATTTATTGATGAAATAGTCTTTTTACTATTTAAAAAATCCCCATAATAGTCATAAATATAAAGACAATTTTTTGATATGCTTATTTCAGAATTATCTGACAATACAAAATTTCCGTCACCTCCATTGGATTGACAGTATAACTCATTAGTTTTATTATAAAATTCTTTTGAATTTTCAATTATTAATGAGTAGCAATCATTTTCTTCAAAATCTATTTGAAATAAGAAATCTGAATGAACAAGCTTCATAAAATAGTTATCCTTTCATTTGAATCTAAAATTTTATTTTGAGATTTTCCCCTCATATATTCAATATTTGCAAATTGTTTTTCAGTAACTTGAAGCATTTGAATAAGTCCAGCACTTGGAAGATTCTTATAAACTTGATTTTTTAATAACTTTGCAGAATTATTATTTAAAATCAACCTTGAATATACTGACTCTTGCATCATAATAAAACCATTTTTTATTAAAAATTTTCTAAAGTTTCTATATTCCTTTAAATCCTTTGTTGTTATGGTGGGTAAATCAAAAAATATTATCATTCTCATAATTCTGCAACTCATAAAATTTTATCTTATTCCTTAAATTATTATTAAGATTTTCAAAAATGCTTTGACAATAAATTGAAATTGCATTTTCTAAAAATTGTTTTTTCCCGTCAATAAGAAGTTGTAAATCAAATATTTTTAGTAATTGCAACTTATATTCTTTAAAGTCAACACTTTGAATTAATATTTTAAATACAAATCTATCAACAATGATTCTAAATGGTTCCATAAGATCACTGCTTAAATTGTAGTAATTAAACTCATTTTTATGCCAAATGCCAAGTTGTGTAGAATATCCTTGTTTCACTATCTCACGATTAAAACACGAAAGCAAAAGTGAATAGCCATAATTTAATGCCCTGTTAATGTTTCCCTCTTCCCTTCTGCAAAAATCATTGCCAAAAATAGCATTAAAATATACTTTTGCAGAATGACCCTCACGATTAGTCGTATCATTTATTTCAACATTTTGATAATAATTGTTTAATAGTTCAAATTCTTGTTTATAATTTAGTTCATTCAAAAAAAGAGATTGTTGATAGATTTTATTTTTTATAATTTCTTGCCATATCCACGACTTAATATCTTCCTTCCAAAAAATTTGACTTTTTAATTTACTAACACAATTATAGTTCCCATATAATCCAACGAGTTCACTTTCTGGACTGTGCTTCTCGTCACAAAATATTACTTTTACATTATTTTTTATAAGCTCGCTAAGTAATGCAGTTGTGAGTGAAATTGCAGTTGATTCTAATATTAAATAGGATATTTCAGGAATATATACTTTAATTTCATTTTCTCCTCGACAAACCAAATAATTCATCTTTAAATCAAGTTTGGAGCGATTTTGAATAACAATAGTTCTAAATCCCATTTTTACCTCAAAGTTTAATGTGTTTTTCAAATAAGCCAGTAAATGAGCGTTTAATTAAATACACATCTAAGTTTGTTATATTCTTACTTATTGATATTTTACCAACATTGGAACTATCTCCTATTAATTTTAAATCTGCAAGTGTGGCACCAGTTGAAAGCCTCTTTATGACATTAAAAATAAGTTCAGCCTGCTCTAATGCTGACAAAGAGTCAAACTTTTCTTTCTTTTCGTTTAATTTTTTCCCAACATTTTCAAGAGCCAAGCCCTTATACATATCCTTATCAAACTGAGCAATTAACAACTCGTATAGATTTTCATTTTCTTTTTTGCTTATTATAATTTCAGAATTTTTATCGGTTGCCTTAGGAGATATAACTACTTTTTCGTCAATTTCCATAAGATTTGCAGTTTTTTTCTGAGTTTTCATTTGAATATATTTTTCAATTCCCTTTATATATTTAATATTCTCATTAGAAATATTCCATTCATTTGCATTGTGGAGTACATATCTATCTTCAGTTTTTCCTGCAAGCAAATATTCGCCTTTACCAATTTTTATAGTTGATTTAATATTTAAATCTTTTATGAGTACTCTTGCATTAATCAAATGATTTTCCTTTGTTAAATAATCTAAGATTTTTTCATCAAAATCATCGTTCCCTTTAAATTTTCTAACTGCAAATATTGGCACAGTTTCTATGGTTTTTATCTTATTTCCTTTCTTATCTTCACTTTCAACAAGCATAAAATAAGCAGACGACATATTATTATACCCACCATATTTTTCATATGAACTTAGTGGATTGTTCTCATCTCCCTTTAAACTAATTTTTGCTTTTGTGTTTTTATTGTTTTTATGACTTTTATATATGGTTTCATCATAATATGCACCATTTAAGTTTTTAAAACTCATATGACTTACAATGCAATCGTTTCTGTTTGCAATTTCTTTTATTCTTGAAATATCACTTAATCCATTCCAAATGATTTCACCATTCCTATAACTAAATATTGTTTCTTTAAAAAGCTTTTTTATGTTCTTAGTCTTACCTATATTAAATTTATTTTTATAAAAATTTCTTGGATCATCAGTAAATCTATTATACAAGATATTGCCAACAACAACATTAAGGTATGCATCTTTTGCATGATGATAGTCATTTACCTCTCTACTTTTAAAAATCTCCGTTTCTTTTCTAAATTCTGATACGAATCTAGCTTTTGAATAAACAACATTTCGTGAATTACTTAAAGAATTCTTTATCAAATCAACAACTGCCTTAACAGTTTGATTGGTTTGCACAAGTTGCCTTGCAACAAAACCACCTATCTCATCTTCGGTCAAGTCATCATTTCTGACAAGTCTTGAATATTTTTCCTTATCCATGAGATTTAATTTTACTAAAATTTTCCAAAAATAATCCTGTTGCTTCACCCAATTAAATCTTTTTGAAATTGGATAAGTATCACTTTTATTTTTATTATAATCCTGTTTTACTAAAACCTTATTTGTTATACTATCATCTTTCAAAATAGACTGTGGTATAATGTGGTCAACATCATATAAATTATCTTTGTATATATCTAAAATATTTATTGGCTCACCTGAATAAGCGCACTTCCCCAGTTGCAAAAAATACAAATATAATTTCTCGCTTCTAAGTTCACTGTCATTTTTACTATTAAGTTCATCATTTAGCTTAGATAAATCAAAATCTATTTCATTTACTATTGACTTAAACTCTTTTGAATTATATATTTTTAACAAGTTATTTTTTCTTGAAAGTTTTCTTCCATCTTCACCTTTTTTCTCATCATGACGAGTAACTTCAACAAAAACTTTCTCAGGTTCTTTTCCAGTAAGTTTTATAATCTCTTTTAGCATACAAATAGTTTGCCAAACGCCACGCTTTACACTAGGCGAGCAATAAAGTTCCTGCACACTCTCATAAGTCAAATCTTTAATAGTCTTTTGCGAATTCGTTTCTAAAACATCATTTAGAGTGTATGAACTATTAAATAAAATTTCTTGCAAATTTTGGTTCGTATTCCAAAGTTCATCAATTATTGTAGTTTTTTCACCTGTTTTTATATTAATAAAGAATAATTTTGCAATAAATTCTTCAGATAATCTTCCCCAATCAGAATAATTCAATGCTTTTAGCTTCTTTATATTTTCGGTAGAAATAATATTACCATACTCTCTTTCAATCCTTTTTTCAAGTCTATTTTTATCATTTATGATTGTAATGTACTTGATAATATTTTCTACAATATCCAAATTTCCATCAATGAATTCTTCACCAAAGATATTTTTCATTTGATAATATGATGAATAATCGTTTGCAAAATCTTTATCTATTCCAGAAATTTCAATATCCTTTATTTCATCATTTGAAAATTTTCCTTCACAAAGTAAAAATTCCTTTAAACTTTTCAGGGTGACTTTTTTCGAGTTCTTAAATAATTTATTAAATATTAACTGCTTTAATTCAACACTTATATTGTTTCCATTAATTTTTAATTTGTTTAATTCATTTAGCACGCAAAATCTACTATAAAGAAGTGAATGTTTTGGAAGAACATAGTAATCACTTAAATAAGTGCATTTATTTATCATTTTACTGATAAATGCTTCTTCGGATATATCAAAATTAACAATTTTGTCTATTGTCCATGGGTAAATAGGTTGATTACTAATTCTATTAGACCAAGAATAAGTGTTTTCATCTTCTTTGCCGTTTCCAATAGGTCCAACAAAATAAGGAATTTTAAATGTTAAAATTTTTAAAATCTTTTCATAATTTGTGAGTCCAGTATCATCAGTTGCTTTTAAAAAACTAAATTTTGTTACATTTATATCTAAAATTCTTCTTACTTCCTTTTCATATAGTTTGTTTGGAAATACTGTATTTGCTCTTGACCTTTGTCTGTTTAAGAAATTATTATTTTCAATAAGCTCAATAATTTCAGCCTTTTTACTTTTATATTCATCAATATTTAAAGTTTTTTCTGGTGGCAAATTTAAAATTTCCATAACAAACTTATAAAAATCTTCTTTTAGACCTTTTGAGTTTGTAAGTGTAACACTACTCCCAATATTCTTAAATTTTCCATTTCCACCAAAGTTTGACAATCCAATATAATATGGATAATTCACAAAAGAAAACTTATTTTTTTCACTTGAAAGAGGATTTCTAAAAATATCAAAATATTTTGAAGAATGATATTTTTTTATAAAGTGCTTAAACATTTTGAGTTGTAACTTATGTTCATTAAAAACATCTACCATTGCTTCACAAATGTAATTGTTTTCCCCAAGAATTTTTTTTAAGTTTAAAACCGAATTGATTTCTTTTAATTTATCAATTAAAATTAATTGTTCATCACTTAAAACCTTTGAAAGTTCATAATAGATTTCACCCTCAAAATTTGGATCATCAAAAGAAAATTTAGTAGGCTCTATTTCTTCCCCCAAAATAAAAATATCTTTTGTGGTCCCCTTTCCTTCTAACATAATATCAACAATCTTTTTTGAAGTTTTGTCGTTAGCACCCATCAATTTATAAAATTGTAGTTTTCTATCTCTAATAGAACCAATCTTTAGATATGATAAAATTTCACTTTCAGAATTATTTAAAATTGCATTTAATGAAAAACTCAACATTTCTTCATTTATATTTTTGCAATAAACTAAAAACTCGTTATATATCTTTGCAAAATCAATATTTTGACTATACATTCCCTCGTATAAAAAGTGACCTCTTCTTTTGATTATGTTGTGCAGTGCGAGATACAAAAATCTCACATCTTTTGCAGGTATTTGAGTCAACTCTTTTCGTAAATGGTAGATTGTTGGGTATTCATTATAGTAATCTTTGTCAGTATAATTTTTACCGTTAACCTCTCCATAAAAAAGTGAGTCTTTTGTGAGCAATGAATCGTCCATTTTAAGTTTATCTTCTTGCCATAAATTACTATATTTTAAACGAATTAAAAATTTATTATCAATTTTATTGATCTCAGGTTCAAAAATTTCTTGAAGCCATTTCAGTTTAAGTTTTCTCCTATCAAGTCTACGACGACTCGCACGCTTTGCCCTTCTCTCTACTGCCGTTTTTGCCTCATCAAAAAGACGAACACCCCAAGCTCGCTTCCCTTTTAACCTAATTATATTATAATTTGTATCAGTTACTGCATATCCAACACTATTTGTTCCAATATCAAAACCAATAAAATAATTTTTATCAATCATATATTTGACTCCTTATGAAATTAATGATATAATTAACACATTAGAATAACATAACGAGTTCAAATAAATGTTATCTAATCACAGCATCAGGTGATGCAAAAGAAAAGACCTTTCAGTCTTTTCTTTTTTTAGTATAACATAAATAAGTTTATTTTTCAAAATAATAAAATAAAATGTTCAAAATTATTTTAAATCTTTCAAATTTATAATATTTACAATAAATATTTGTAAAATTAAACCTTTTGAAGCTAGCACAAAAAAACAATTTGAAATTAGCACAAAAACAAAAGGAACTATACACAAAAAAGTAAAGTTCCTTTTTTATTAGTTTCAAGAATAGCAGACTAAGGTTAAATCATTTCTAAATTGGCAGAATAAAAAAATAAAAAAAAGTTAATATGTACATAAAGTAAAATGCTCTTTTTAGTAGTTTAAAAAATAGTAAGCTAATATATTATTTTTATATATTAAAAATATTTATTTAAGAAAATATTTATTTTTTTGACTTTCTATTTTTTACTAACATTAATATAGTTGTATTCCTATTTATTTACATAAATTTCATTTGGCTTTGATTTTGTAACCAAGAATGCTCTTTTTGAGATTTCCATCATTGGCAAATCACTCAGCGAGTCACTATAAAAGGCTTCAAGTGTTTCATTAGGATAAATTTCTCTAAATCTTATGACTTTCTCTTTATTATAGCAATTTTCACCAGATATTTTTCCAGTACTTGTATCATACCTTGTCGCCAAAAGCGTTTTTATTCCAAGCATCTCTATTGCTGGTCTTACAATAAATTCAAGTCCTGCAGATATGATAATGTCATCATCTTTTTGAATATCAAGGTACCAATTTTCTATTTTTTTTATATTTTTCTTCCAAAATTTTGCAGTTATTTTATCAATATTCTTATGCCATGGAATAAAGAAAAACATTAGTTCTTTAAACTTTTTCTTGCCTATTAAATGTAAACCATAAAGTAAAAAAACAACTAAAAAGTAAGGCGAAAATATAAGCAAATAAAACCTAGTGAAAATCATATAGAAAAAGAAATTAGTACTGCAATCACCTCTATAAATTGTTTTATCAAAATCAAATCCGTTCATTATTATTTTCCCTTTTTACTTTACTTTTAACTTTTCTTAAACTAAGTGCCACCACAACAATCAAATAAATCAAACAGCCAGCGTTTAATATTATTGATATTACATTAAAAGGTACAAAGAATGTTGACAAGCTTGCCCTATTGTTTTCAACTAATACAAACTGTACAATATCAAAAATAATCAAAGTAATATCTAAAATTGCAAGACAAAATAATAATATTAATAAAATAAACTTTAGCTTATTATTTTTCTGATATAATAATTTCCCTAAAAGCCTCATTAGTTTACACCTCCACTTTGTACATATTCAAGCATTTCCTCTACCGAGCCAAAAAGTGTAGTGTTGCATTCACTGGCAGTCACTTCAACAATTTCAGAATAATTACCAAAAATATTTATTTGTTGGTATCTAAGTGCAGGATAAGTAACATTTTCCACTGATAAATTGTTCGATACATAAATTGTTGTTGAATTTGTCAAATACAAACCCACAAGCATTGAGATATAAACTTGATTTTCTTCTGCTTGAGAATTCCCTTCTTGGCTGCCACTTTCACTGCCACTTACTAAACTAAAGCTTGCACCAGAATATGAGTTTGAAATTGTTGCAAGATATGCAAACCCTGCAATGCCTCCAACTTCTGCAATTACAGAGTTAATATTAATATTTCCAACAAAACCCGAACCGTTAATATTAGTTGCATAGCTGTAACCAACCACACCACCAACAATTACTTCTACATTTGAACTAACATCTATTTGACAATCCGAAAATGAATTTGAAATATTTCTTTCAACATATGCACTATAATTACCATAACCACCTTGACCTGCAATTCCTCCAGCATAAATAATTGAAGAAACTGAACTGCAATTTATTTTTCCCGAACTGGTAGAATTTGAAATGGTGGTTAAGCTAACACTGGCAATTCCTCCAGCATATAAATAGACAGATTCTAGATCATTTCTTTGTGAAGTTCCAGTAATCGTACCTAAATTTTTGCAATTATCTATTCTGCCCTGAGAAGTTATACTTAACTGGTTGCCGTTAATTTCATAACTAAAAGTATTTAAACATACTATACCCGAAACATAAATATTTGCAGTCTGTGCGATTCCAGTAATTAAACCTGAATTCTCGGTATTTGAAATTGTACCTGCATTATTTACTACTACACCACTAGCATAAAGTGCGAAACTTGAATTTACAGAAGAAGAAGTCAGTTCATTATTAGAAATTGAACTCACACTGCCAAAATTTTGAGTGTTAGAAATTGTGCCATTATTATTAATTGCAATTCCAGCAGTGTTAGGGTGCCATTCTTTATCTGAAGTTTGAGTCAAAGACACAGAACTTGATGAATCAGAAATTGTTCCATTATTTTCAATCGCATATGTAGCCGTGTCTACCGTTTCAGTGGTAAATAAGTTATTTCCAGTTTTACAATTAATAATTGAACCAGAGTTTACTCCAGAGAACCCCGTTAAGTATGCATTTTGATTTGATGAGTTTGAAACAGAAACATCTACACTTAAATTACAATTTGAAATAGTACCGCTATTATTAATAACATACAGGGAAAGATAAGTATCTGAAGTTGTTTCAAAGACAGCATTTATATTGCCTGCAATTTCAGTGTTTACAATATTTCCCGTTAAATTATGTGCAATTACAGAAAAATTACCACGAATTTGCAAATTTTCATACTCAATTTCAATTTTAATATTCTCTATACTGCCACTAAGATTTGTAAAAATTGCTCCCGTTTGACTATCACCAGCATAAATGGTATAGTTATCTCCATCAAGTGTTCCAGAAAAATTTGCTACAGTGATATTTTGAGTTAAATATATATCATTGTCAAGAATATAATATCTACTTCCCTTATTTAGAGCAGTTATAAATTCTGTTTCATTTCTAATATGTATTGGATTAGACCTTGATCCAATTCCATAACTATTAGAAATAATTGTTATGCTAATTATTGGAAAGACCAACATTAAACACATTACTAGGGCAGTTAAAATAAGACCTAGTGGCTTTTTTACTGCAACCTTTTTTGAAGCCGCCTCAAATAAATTTTGATTTGCATAAACTATTTCTTTATTAGTAATTTTATAAATTATCTCTAATTTTTGCAAAATTTCATCATTTTTATAAAGTTTATCATAATATTTTGCGATTTTTTCTCGCTCATCAATAACCGCGAGCATAAGTATAGGTTCAACCTTTTCACCATTTAAAAAAAGTCTTATTGATTTTTTTGCATATTTTTTAAACTTTAAATAAATTTCTATATATTCTGTGACCTCATTATAGGTCTTTATACCTAGCATATACTTTTCATACTTATTTAAAATGTTGTAACTATTATAGAGATAACATACTGATAGGAGAGGAAATCTGCCAAAACATAAATTTAAATCTGAGTTTGACAAAATTAAACTTTTAAAGGTTTTTAAGTCATCATTTTTTACTGCTTGAAATAGAGTTTTAATGCTTTGACTATCCATAAATAATTACCTCCTATTTTTTTATTTTTATATGTCTATTTTCTGCCCACTTATCAATAATATCAAATATATATTCTTCATTTACATCGTCTTTTTCAACAATTTTACGAAGCAAATCGTTTGAAGTTTTATAGCTTAAATATAATTCATCAATACTTTTCTTCTCGTCTTCAAGTCTTTTTACAATATTTTCGCTTCCATCTTTTATTGATTGAATCATTTTGGTATTAGAAACAATATTTTCAGCCACATCTTTATTAACAAAATCACTTACTGCCTGAAGATTTGCATTATAGCTATCTAAACTCTTTTCAAGTTCTTTAAGATTATAACTCCTTTTTTTCTCTTCCATTATAGCGTCTAATTTTGCAATCTGAGTTTCTGCTCTCTTTTCAATCTCGTTAATACCCGTTATCCTAGTTTCAATATTTTCAAAAGTAGAAATTAATTTATCCACTTCTTCTGTATATTTAGTTGAACTTCTCAAAAACTGGTCAACCTTTTTTGTTAATTCTTCTGACTTTTGAGCTTGAATTGCCAAGCTTTTATAAATTTCATCAAGTTTTGACTTCGCGTCATCTGAAAAAGAATTTGAAAGTTTATCAATATCTGTTCTGAGTAGTTCATAGGTATTTAGAAATTCACTTAAATCTGACTGAATTGGCACAAGCATTTCTCTATATCCAACAAATGCCTCTATCAATGAATTTACTTCTTTATTATCCATATCTATTTCTCCTTATATTTTTTGAGTTTTTCCTTAATTACTTTATGATTTTCTTTAACCTGTTCCAAATCTTGACGGAGCACATCTAATATTAATTCCTGTGCGTCTGGGTTATCTTCAAAATCAACAAAAAATCTCACAATATCAGCATCAAGATTAGTTTGATTTTTATTTTCAAGAGTTTCTAAGAATTCAATTAATTTTTTTTCACCACAAATTTCAAACTGTTCTTTTGCCTCGGTAATTAGACCTGCTTTCCAAAGTTTTATACCTGCCTGCTTATTCTTCCCTTTAAATATATAGTTTTCATAAGCATCAATCTTTTCAAACTGCCTTTTACTTTCAAAGTCGTCATCAAGCTTATCTGCATAAAATCTTGCATTGTCAAATTGACCAAGTTTTATAAATTCATTAATTCTTTCTAATATATCATCTTCATCAATTTCAATTTTGCCAACAATATCAGTAAATTTATCATAGGCATCGTTCCCATTTAAAATCGAAAAGTTTTCGTTTATAAAATCAGCAAAGATTGGGATTTTTTTGCATTCATAAACAAAGATATTGTGTTTCCCCCTTGATAACCCCACATAAAATAGATTAAAATAATATCTATAAACAGAATTTTCATCGGCGGTTTTATGATTAATTTTAAGTTCATTAAGTCTAAGCCACTTATCACTATTATCCGATAAAATGTTATATAAAACTACTGTTTCTCTTTCTAAACCTTTTACTTCAGAAATTGTCAAAATTTCTTGCTTGTTGATTAGTTTTTTAAGTTCATTTTTTTCTTTTTGGTCAGTTACAAGTATTGTAAAATTTTCAAATTTTTCACTTTTAAGTTTTTCTATAAACTGCTTGTCACCAGTATATATTACATTTGAAAGTGTATTTTCATCTATACTTTCACCCTTTAAAACAAAGCTATGGGTCCCAAAAAATGTTGTGTTTATTTCCGACAAACCATCTAATAGTTCAACAATTTTTTTATTGTTTCTGTAATTGCATTCAAGTTCTGCAACATTGGTGACACCTTCCCTATACATTAATTGCTTTAAATAGGCAAAACTAAAATATGAAGGGTTAATCATTTGAAGAGCATCACCAACACAAAACATCTTTATAGAAATTTGCTTTAAAAAATTTAAGTTCTTCTCTGTATAATCTTGAACTTCGTCAATTATTGAAAGTGAATATTTTTTTATTTTTTCTATATTTTGCATTAATTTGAAGGAAATACTGTTATTATCAAACAAGTTTTGCGATTTTTTATATTTATCAAACTCTTTTGCAAGTAAATATATTATTTCACATTCTTCTCCACTAAAACTACCTTGTCTTTTTTCCTTGTACTCGTTAAGCGTCAACAATTCATACTCATCTTTAAAACAACCAAATATCATTCCATAAATTTCTTTATAAATTATTGATAATGAAATATTTTTTAATTTATCAAGTCTATTTTTAAGTTGGTGATTTTGTAAGTTTGGTAAAAACTCTTTAATAAATTCATTTTCGCCACAAATTTTTGGTTCTTCCCCAAAAGTATCTCTATATAAGTCTTCGAATAATTTGTAGTCTATTTGTTTGTTAAAAAACTCAACCATTTTTTCTAATGATTTTATTGTATTTGTATCATTGTTCGAAACTATATAAATTCCAAGCCTATTCTCAATTGCCTTCTTATGATTTTTATCTAGAAAAACTATTCTATTATTTTTATAATCGTCTATTAAGTTTTGAATAGAATTTTTGAAAATTTCTATCTTATTTTTAGTATCAATCAATAGCCCCCTTGAAAAGGTAGTATAGAGAATCTTACCTGAATAAAATCTACTAGCTGTAAAAATTATTTTACTGATACAAACATTTGTTTTGCCACTTCCAGCTACGCCTTGAACTAAAACATTTTCATTTTCTATTTGAACTAACTTCATTTGCTTTTCGCTAAGCATTGGAAAATTTATAAACTCAGAAGATGAAATCAAGTAATTCTTTTTAAAAATAGATTCATCTATTTCTGCCATAAAAGGTGATATAACCACGGTAAAGATTTTGGATTGTTTCAAAAATATATTAATTCTTTGATCCTTTGATTTTAATTTATCTTTTCCGTTTATCATTTCAAAAAATATTATATCTTTTTCATTTATACCATAAATTCCATTTATTTGATATCCCAGTTTAAACAGAAAAGAAAACTCACCATTAAGTGTTTGAACACAAAATGCATTTGCAGAATTAGTACCATCTAACGATTTGATTTTTTCAAATAAATTTGTGAAATTTTCTGCAATTTTTAAGATAAAATTATCAATATTTGCAATTTTTTTTGTTTGATAAAAGAAACTTTCAGTTTTGAAAATCTTAGTTTCACTTGAAAGAATTGTTTTACCACTATTTACTTCAACATTAATTTTATTTGCCATTATATTATATCTCTTGAAATAATTTCTAAATTTCCATTTAAAATTTGTGAAATATCATATTCTTTTTTGGTTTTGGTGTAAATAAATTTATGCTTGTCAAAATCAAAAACACAAGTCGGAGTAGTTGAAAAAAGTGCATTTTTTATTAATTTTCTTTGATTTTCCAGTTCTTTTTGTTGTTTTTTTTGATAATAATTATTTAATTTTTCTTGTAACTGCGTATATGCTCTTTCTCTATTCATTTTTTGCGAACGCTCGTCTTGGCACAATACACTAATGCCAGTTGGTATGTGTACAATCCTTATCGCACTTTCAGTTTTATTTATGTGCTGACCTCCTGCTCCACTGGACTTTAAAGTTTCAATATGAATATCATCTTCGTTTAATTTATAATCTTCTCGAACTAATTTTAAAACAGAGACCTTAAATAAAGATTCTTTTTTTTGATTTATGATTTTATTATTCCCAATTAGTAAAGATAAATCACAATAAGAATTTAATCCAGTTATCTCACAACTATAAGAAGTTTCAGTTTGTTTAATTACATTTATTGAGGCTTGTTTTTGATTGGCATAATTTTTTAATAAATCCTTTAATACTTGCAAATTTTCTTTTTCGCCATTACTATAAGAAACTTCAACTTTGGCAACTTCCACACATACAACTTTTGAGTCTGCAATTTCTTGCTTAATTTCTGTAATTAATTTTTGTTTTTGGTCTGTCAAAGCAACTATATCTTCTTTAAATTCAGAGATTAACGAATTTTCCTCTTCACTACGCAAAATCTCTTCATTTTCAATCAATTGTTTTTCAATTATTTTTAACTGCTTAAATTTATTTGCAATAACAGAAATCTCATCATATCTTTTTTTATAATACAAAAAAAGCACATTATCTGACATAATTTCTACGGAGTTTAAAAGCTCATTTAGCTCATCAAATTCCCTTTCAATTTCTTTTAATTGCACTACGAATTGCTGATTTAAATCTGCCATAGTAATATAATACCAAAAAAACACTACTTTTTCAAATAAATAACATATAATTGAAAAGAATTAATTTAATTTTAGCTAAATTTTATTTTTATATTTTAGTCAGAAGTGCTATCATATAATATATGAAATTAAAGGAGATAAACTATGAATTTTACACTACTTGGCTGTGGTCGCTGGGGTTCTTTTATAGCTTGGTATTTAAACAAAAACAATAATAATGTAACAGTTTGGGGCAGAGAAAATGACCCATTAGTTGAAAGTTTATTTAAAACAAGAAAAAATGAATATGTTGAATTTCCTGAAGAGATTGAACTAACTCACGATTTATCATATGCACTTAACAAGAGTGAATACATTATAATTTCAATTAGTGCACAAGCAGTTAGAAATCTTATGGATAGTGTTTCTAAAATAGAAGGCTACAAATTAAAAAAATACATTTTATGCATGAAAGGCATTGAGGACAATACAGGATTGAGGCTATCATCAATATTAATTCAATATGGAATTCCAAAAGAAAATATTGCCGTTTGGGTTGGACCCGGTCATATACAGGCATTTACACATGGAGTTCCAAGTGTTATGCTTATAGATTCTTATAATAATGAGTTATCCGAGTTTCTTGTAAAAAATCTTCGCTCTGATCTTATTAGATTTTACCAAGGGCAAGATATAATTGGCTCTGAAATTGGAGCTGCCGCAAAAAATGTTATGGGAATTGCAGCAGGTCTACTTGATGGTTATGGATATTCTTCACTTAAAGGTGGACTAATGGCAAGAGGTGCTAGAGAAATTTCAAGACTTATAAAAGCTTGTGGTGGTAATGAACTCTCAGCCTATGGACTTTGTCATCTTGGAGATTACGAAGCGACACTATTTTCTGAATTTTCTCATAACAGAATGTTTGGAGAAAAATTTGCAAAAGGTGAAAAATTTGATAAGCTTGCAGAAGGTATAGCAACTTCTTCAGCACTTTTAAAAATGGCAAATCAAGTAAATGTAGAATTACCTATTACACAAACTGTTTATGATATAATTAATGGTAAGATATCAAAAGATGAAGCAATAAAAAGACTATTTATAAGAGATAATATTCGTGAATTTTAAAAAAATTCAAATTTATAATAGTATTTTTAATAATAAATAGTTATTTGCAACAGAAATACGCAAAAATAGCAGTCAATTTTAATAAAATATAATATTATTTGCACTTTTTTATTATTTTTTCCAATATATTATTGTAAAAATCACTAAAAAATGCAAAATTAAATTAAATTTAATCAATTTCTGATTTATTTGATTATTTTTTCAAAAATAAAACCTTTAACAATTTTGTTAAAGGTTTTTATTATTCAAATTGTCTATTTTGATAAATCTCATTTGTAAGGTTATCAATATTTGATTGTAACTTCTCAGAAAGGAACTCAGAAGAATATCCAAGTTCTTTCAAAATTAATTTTCCCTCTTCAATATAAGATAGTTGTTTTTCATGTGACCAACTTGAAACTCTGCACCTTAAATTAAATGTTCGATCAGCAAGTTTTACTATGGCAATTTCTATTGGTTGTTGCTTTATTCTATTTATTGAATCTTGCATACTCTCGTAACTTGTTAGATTTTCATTTTTAGTTAACGCCAATACGCCTTTTGCAACACTATCACCAAACTCCTTTTTTAGTTCACCAAAGCTAGTACTGGTATCTTCTAGGGTGTCATGTAATAAAGCTACCTGTGCAATTAAATTTCTGTCTAAATTGTGAGTAGAATCATTTTCACTTGCAACTAATGCGATATTAGCAACTCCCACACAATGCAAAATGTATGGAGCATCACTTGGATACTTCATTTTTTGATTTTGATGAGCCTTCTGTGCAAAAAAAAGTGCCTTATTGTATTTATCAATATCTAAATTTTTCATCTTTATTAGTGGCCTCTCCGAGTATTTCGTAGAACATTAATATTTAAATATATTAAGTTTATAATAATTTGAAATTTTAAGTTTTTAATAAAAATCTTTTTTATATCTATTAAAATAATTATATTTACTTGTTAGTTATATTTTAAAATTTTCATTTTTAAATATAATCTTAAAATTATTCCATTAAATATTAATTAAATTGTATGCAAACCCTATAATTTTGTCAATGACATAAATTTTAATAAATTTAAATCAAGAAGTTATATTTTTTATTTATTTAATTCTAAATTGAATTAAATTCTCTTTATCCAAACTAGAAACTCTAAATGAATCACGACATTTTGAAATAGACTTATTTTGCGTGAATTTGTCTAGCACTTTACTTTCAAGCAATTTATAAGTTTTTTCTCTATATTTTACAAAGCTTACACTAACAAGCCATGCAATTGCCATTTGAACATAGAATTTTTCATTATGAACGCTCTTGCACATATATAAAACTTTATCAATATGTTCATCATCAATATAGTATACCATAAGAGTAACAATACCAAATCTTGCAACAAATTCTTCACTTTCAAAGCAAAGATTATAGAAATATTCAAAATATTTTTCATTAAATTGCGTTTTTTTGAGCCATTTCATTGTTGAAACAACTGAATCACAAAACACCCACGAATCTATTTGTCTAATATATTTTTCTAATTCTAAAAACAATCTATCCTTGTCATTAAGCGAAGCAATTACTAGACCTTTAATGAGTAATTCTTCATAAATATCGTTTTCTGCATATTTTAAAAACTCTAACGGACAATCTTTGGATATTTGCTTTGCAATTTCTCTAATAGGTTGCATTGGTATTCCCAAAACCTCTTTTTTTGTATTGACAATTGCCCTATGTTTATTTGCTTCCTCTTCACTTCTGACCTTTTTTTGAGATTGAAGAAAAACTCTAAAATTTTCATAGTCCTGCTCTGAATCAAACTTAAAAGAATACTCCACTATAACACCTCATAAACAGAGCCAAGTGAGCCCAATTTGTTTTTAACCTGCGTTAACTGATTTTTATCTTTAACAAGTACACCAACTTTTAAAATTAGCTCGCCAAGTTTGTTTTGATTTGAATTCAGTGATGCAACCTTTACTCCAAGTTCACTTAAAGCATTTGTTAACTCAAGATAAATATTATTATTATTTTTTGCAACAAGGTCAACAAAAGAAGTAAATGTTAAGTCAGCGTTTTTATTTTCATTCCAGCCCACTTTAATAAACCTATCTTGAGGAAGTTTTGAAACATTTTCACAAGACTTTTTGTGTATAATTATACCTCTTCCCCTTGAAACATACCCAACAATATCATCGCCGGGAATTGGATTGCAACATTTACAATATTTAGTAAGCGTACCCTCTGCCCCAATAATGTCTGACTTTGTTTCAAATTTTAAAGGATTTTTGGCAATGTCATCAAGAATAGTTTTTGTTTTTTGTTCTTCTGCTCTCTTTGAACTTAGTAGTCTGTTAACAAATCTTTCAGCAGTAATTGAACCATAACCAATTGCAGCATACATCTCATCAATTGAAGTAAATGAATTTTTCCTTAATATAGGTTCTATCCATTCATCTTTAAGAATTGAAGATAAACTGACATCAAGATTTTTAGCATATTGTTCTACCATAGATTTGCCGAGTTTTATATTCTCTTCTTTCATTTGCTTTTTATAAAAGCTATTAATCTTATCTTTAGTAGACTGCATTTTGACAATCTTAAGCCAATCTCTTGAAGGGCCTTTTGAAGAAACTGAGGTCATAATCTCAACAACATCACCATTTGAAAGTGGTGACATTAACGGAGTCATAATTCCATTTACTTTTGCACCCGTGCAATGATTTCCCACATCTGAGTGAATGGCATAAGCAAAATCTATTGGAGTTGAATTTTCAAGAAGTTTGATAACTTTCCCCTTTGGAGTTTGAACAAAAATTTCACCTAAATACACATCTGTTTTCAACTCTTCAAGTAATTTTTCACTTGAGACATCATCCTTATTCTCAAGTAATTTTCTTATCCAAAGTAACTTACTGTCAAGTCCTGCCATTGATTTTTTATGTTCTTTATAAAGAAAGTGAGCGGCTACACCATATTCAGCAAAGTCATGCATTTCATAAGTACGAATTTGAACTTCAAAAAATTCATTATCAAAATAGACCGTGGTATGAAGAGATCTATAACCATTTGGTTTTGGACTAGCAATGTAATCTTTAAATCTTCCATCAACTGGAACAAAATTTGCATGAACAAAACCCAGCGCCATATAGCACTCACTAACTGAATTAACTAAAATTCTAACGGCACAAATATCATAGATATTTTTTAATGTGTAGTTTTTATTTTTAATCTTATTATAAATACTTGAAATGTGCTTAATTCTACCATAAACAGTGCAATCAATATTAGAACTCTTCATAAGCTTTTTAATGTCACGGACCACACATTCCATCAT
This sequence comes from uncultured Clostridia bacterium, assembly GCA_944382715.1. Lineage (GTDB taxonomy): Bacteria > Bacillota > Clostridia > Christensenellales > UBA1242 > RGIG1681. The sequence continues at coordinate 38,264 of CALWNC010000005.1, read as the reverse complement.
TCGACCATTAGCACGAGTTTCTTTTGCTACATCTTCGCTTAATTTTTTGAAAACCTCTGGTTCATGAAATTTAAAAGACAAATCTTGAAACTCGGATTTAATTTCACTAAGTCCAAGTCTAGCAGAAATTGGAGCAAAAATATCATCGATTGCTTTAAATGCATTAATTGCAGATAAATCATGAGTATTTTCAACATTTTTTCGTGCAAAAACAAGCATTTCTGCACTTTTTATTATAATTACTCTAATGTCCTTTGTGATTGCAAGAAGCATCTCTTTTAATCCTTCAGCATCAGAGTAGTCAGCAGAATATTTTTCACATTTTTGAAGCAGTTCAAGAAGAAGTTTAATCTCTTCATCTTCAAATTCATCACTTGAAATTTTTTCGGCTTTTAAGAAAGGAAAAATCATTGATGCACAAACGCTTCGTGAATCAAGTTTTAAATTTATAACAAGTCTGGCGATATTTTCAGAATCTTCAAGCAGTTCTTTTTCGTCTGAAAATCTATCTGATAGCATAAACTGCGTATGTGTAATTTTTTCATAGTCATCATTATACTTTGACTTTAAAAATTCCTCATCTATCATAGCTATCTCCTTACTATGTGGTTTGATTTAAGTTTTGCTTGGCATTTTCTAACATGAGTTTTATACGGTTTTCTTGATTGACTTTTGATGCACTGGCATCATAATCAATGGCAATAATGTTCGCCTGTGGATTTTTTTCTCTAATTTGCTTAATCATTCCTTTACCTGCTATGTGATTTGGCAAACAACCAAATGGTTGAGTGCAAACAATGTTATTAATACCACGACTAATTAGTTCAATCATTTCTGCAGTAAGAAGCCAACCTTCCCCCATTTTCATACCTTCACTAATGTAACCCTTTCTCATCTTCTCAGTTTCAGAAAATAGAGTTGGTGGTGCAAATTTACTTTCACTTTTTACTGCAATTATAATATCTTTTTCCTTTTTTAACAAGAATTTATATGCAATTTTTGAAATAAATGCTGTTTTTTTGCGAACACCATAGAGTTTAGTATCGTAAACATTATTGCTAAGAAAATATAACAAAAAGTCAAGAATGCCCGGAACATAAACTTCTGCCCCCTCACTCATTAAAAATTCTTCTAAATTATTGTTCCCAAGTGGTGAATATTTAACAAAAATCTCACCTACAATTCCAACTTTTGGTTTCGCCACATTGGTTAATTCAAGTTTATTAAAATCCCTAACGATTAGTCGCATATTCTTTTTCACATGGCTATACTTAAGATTTTTCTTATCTTTAAACTCTTCAGATAACTTTTCAATCCAATAGTTAATTAATTTTTCAGTATCACCATTATTTTTTTCATAAGGTTTACATTGATTTTTTAAGAGCATTAACAAATCTCCATAAATCAAACACTTTAATAATCCATATAACTGTGGCAGTGTAAACTTAAATCCCGGTTGGGTCTTTAGCCCCGCAAAGTTTAATGACAAAACGGGAATGTATCTAAGGTCTGCTTTTTTTAAAGCCTTTTTAATCAAATTAAGATAATTTGAAGCCCTGCAACCACCACCTGACTGAGTGATTACAAGTGCAATTTTATGCGTATCATATTTTCCCGATAAAACTGCTTGCATCATTTCTCCAATAACGAGTGTTGCAGGATAACATGTATCATTATGAACATATTTCAGTCCTGTTTGAGCGACTTCTAGTCCACTATAATCTAAAAATTCAGCTTTAAAGCCATAGTTTAATATTAGTTTTTTTATGAGATTAAAGTGAATTGGCAACATCATTGGAACGAGCAAAGTATAGTCCTTTTTCATTTCCTCTGTGAAAATTGGGTCGCCAGATTCATCATATAAAACTCCATCAATCATTTTAGTTTTTATTTCTTTTTTCATCTAATACACCCTTTAAACTTCTTAGTCTGATTTTTACAGCACCAAGATTGGTTATCTCATCAATTTTTATTTGTGTATAAAGTTTTCCATTTTGTTCAAGAATAGAACGAACTTCATCTGTTGTAACTGCATCAAGTCCACAACCAAATGAAACAAGTTGAACGACTTCAACATTTTCATTTTGCACGGCAAACGCACTTGCATTGTACATTCTTGAATGAAATGTCCACTGATTTAAAACATTTAGGTTTTTAGCTGGCACTATATCAGATATACTATCTTCTGACAATACCACAAAGCCCAAAGACACTGCAAGTTTGTCAATTCCATGACAAATCTCTGGATCAATATGATATGGTCTGCCCGCTAAAATTAATGCATATTTCCCGTGAGTCTTAGCATATTCAAGCGCTCTCTTTCCTTCTTCTTTTATGTCATTCTTATAATTATCATAGGCTTTTTTTGCAGTTTCTATTGCATTTTTCAATGTTTTTCGATTAATTTTGCAGATTTTCGTCAATTCGTTGTACAATTCTTTTTCAAGTTCTTTAAAATCATTAATGTTTAAATATGGATAGAGAAGTTTGGTACTTTGAAGTTCATCTAGATTACCCTTTAAAAGTTCAGAGTAATAAGCCACAACAGGACAATTATAGTAATTATCTCCATATTTTTCATCTATATTATAAGTCAAACTTGGATAAAAGATTGCATCTACTTTTCTTTCAATTAACTCAATAATGTGTCCATGCATTACCTTTGCAGGATAACAAATAGTATCACTTGGAATTGTATACTGACCTTTTATATACATTTGTTTTGTAGTAAATCCTGAAACAACGACATTAAACCCAAGATTTTCAAACAGAGTTTTCCAAAATGGCAAAAGTTCATACATTCCAAGAGTAAGTGGCAGTCCAATCGTAAATTTTGATTGGTCATTAGTTGAAGTAAACATACTTTCAAGCTTATCTCGCTTAAATTTAAATAGATTTGGAACTTCTTCTAACTCTGCCTGTTTTTGTGCTAAGCCTGCACCCTTTTCGCATTGATTACCAGAAACAAATCTTTCACCACTTCCAAAAATATTAATTGTAAGATTGCAGTTATTGCCACAACCATTACATTTCACCATTTTAGAGGTATGTGTAAAGTTTAATAAATCATTATATGAAATCAAACTACTTTTACTTAAATTTAATCCCTTTGCATAAAGTGCACAACCATAAGCACCCATAAGCCCTGCAATTACTGGTCTAATAACATCTTTGCCAATTTCTCTTTCAAAAGCTCTTAGTACTGCATCGTTTAAAAATGTACCACCTTGGACAATAATATTATTGCCGAGCGAACTTGCCGAAACTTCTCTAATAACTTTGTAAAGTGCATTTTTAACAACACTTATTGAAAGTCCTGCTGAAATATCGCCAGCATCTGCACCATCTTTTTGTGCTTGCTTTACCTGAGAATTCATAAAGACTGTACATCTTGAACCTAAATCAACAGGATTTTTTGCAAAAATTGCAAGTTTTGCAAATTCTTTTACAGTAAAACCTAACGACTTTGCGAATGTTTCAATAAATGAACCACAGCCAGAAGAGCAAGCTTCATTTAGACTTATGCTGTCAATTGCTCCGTTTCTAATTTTAAAACACTTAATGTCCTGTCCACCTATATCTAAGATATAGTCAACATTTGGATTAAAATACTTTGCAGATTTATAGTGAGCTAAGGTTTCAACCAAACCCTTATCAACATTAAGTGCCTTTTTTATAAGTTCTTCACCATATCCAGTTACGCAACTACCAGCAATTTGTATCCTATCTCCCATTAGTTCATAAATTTTAATTAGTTCTGCCTTTATAATACTTACTGGGTTTCCTTGGTTTGAACTGTAATAAGAATATATTATCTTGTTATCTTCACTAATTAATACAAGCTTGGTAGTTGTACTTCCACAGTCAATGCCAAGATATGCTTTTCCAACTATATCATTAATATCAACTTCTTCCACCGTTGCCTTTGAGTGACGAAGCAAGAAATTTTCGTATTCTTCTTGAGTTTTAAACAAAGGTGCAAGCGTTTTTGTAATTTTTTTGCTTGAAATTGCGTTTTTTATCTTTGAAATTATTTCATCAACTGTTATTGTGAAGTCATGTTTTGAAGCATAAATCGAGCTTCCCACAGCAACTGAAATAGATGAGTATTCAGGACATATAGCTTTTGATTCATCTAAATTAAGTGATTTTATAAATTGCTTTCTTAGTCCTTTACAAAAAGTAAGTGGCCCACCTAAAAATAATACCTTTCCTTCAATCTTTCGTCCCTGTGCAAGACCTGCTATAGTTTGATTTACTATTGCCTGATAAATACTGGCACATATATCTTCCTTTTTTGCACCTTGGTTTAAAAGGGGCTGTATATCTGACTTGGCAAATACTCCACATCTTGAAGCAATTGGATAAATTTTTTCACTTTTAAGGCTTAACTCATCTAGTTCGCTTGTAGAAATATTCATAAGCGTTGCCATTTGGTCAATAAATGCACCAGTTCCTCCAGCACAAGTTCCATTCATTCTTTCATCAGTACCATTTCCAAAGAAAATTACTTTTGCATCTTCGCCACCAAGTTCAATAACCACATCAGTGTCACTTTCCGTTGCTTTTACTAGTTCACTGGTTGCAAATACTTCTTGGATAAATGGAAGACCTAGTTCTTCTGCAAGTCCCAATCCCGAAGAGCCAGAGAAGGCTACTTTGATTTTATTATCCTTTACAAGCGGTTTTATCTTTTCTAGTTGACTAATAACTTTTTGCTTTATTTGTGCAAGATGCCTTTCATAACAACTATATACTATCTTATTATCTCTAATTAATGCTAGTTTTATTGTGGTTGAGCCCACATCAATTCCTAAACTTATTCCTTCATTTGTTACTAAATTATTTATTCCCATATGTATCACTCTAATTTTTTTTATAATTATAGCATAGCAATTGAGCCCAAAACTGCTCATTATATTACACTATACAACATATTATATAATTTATTTGAAATTTTTGCAATACAAAAATTATGTTTAACAAATCATTTGATAATATTGAATAAATTTGATACAATGTATCTAGGTGAAATGAATGGATAATATTACTATTGCTCCGATTTGTGGACTTTGTGCTGGTTGTAAAAATGCAATTAAATGTGCAACTGACGCAATCAAAAAAAATTCAAATGTCTTTCTATTTAAGGAAATTGTTCACAATGAGAATGTAAATTCTCACCTTAAAAGCCTTGGAATTGGTATTAAACACTCGCTTGACGAATTCAATTTAGGTGACACTATAATAATTAGGGCACATGGTGAACCTCCTGAAACTTATGAATACTTAAATAGGCATAATATTAGTTACATTGATTGCACCTGTGTAAATGTTAAACAAATTCACGATTTTGTAAACAAATATTCAGCTAATGGATTTACAAATATCATTATTGGAAAATACGGCAGAAACAATTCAAAAATGCACCCTGAAATTGCTGGTACGATAGGTTGGAGTAAAACACCCGTAATCTTAATTGAAACAGAAGAAGACTGCGAAAAATTGCGTGATGCTAAAAATCAAAAATTCTATTTAACTTGCCAAACAACATTTAATGAAAACAATGCCAAAAATTTAATACAAAAAATTGAGTTATTACTCAGCAAAAACAACAACGAATTAGTAGTAAATTTTTCAGTCTGTGGAGCAGGAAAAGCAATTAATCTTTCTTCAAGTGAACTTGCAAAAAAAGTAGACTTAATGCTTGTTGTTGGTTCAAAAACATCAAGTAACACAACTGAGCTTTACAACAATTTAAGCAAGATCTGTAAAACAATATTTATTGATAACACGGAAAATTGGAAAGAATTAGTTGAAAAAGAAAACATAACACTTACTAAAGAAATTAAAATTGGAATAACAGCTGGGGCTTCAACTGACCCTGAAGAATTAAAAAATTTAAAAAACAAAATAGAAGGTGAAATATGTCAGACCATATAAATATTAATGTAAATGCACACAGTTCAATACAAATTGATAATTTGTTTTTTGACCCTTATTTAACAAAGGGACTTGACAAAAAGGCTAAATATATATTTTTAACCCACCCACACTATGACCACTTGAGCATTGAAGATATTGACAATGTTATTACCCCTGAAACAATTATAATTGCAACAGAAGATGCAAAAGAAAAACTTGCAAAATATTCAAACAAAGTTATATATGTTGCTCCAAATCAAAAAATTTCACTTGACGGCTTTGAAATTGAAACAATCCCTGCATACAATATAAACAAAAACTTTCACAAAAAAGAATATGGTTGGGTTGGTTACAAGATAATTAAGGACGGAATTAGTTATATCATTACTGGTGACTGTGATGCAACTCCCGAACTTGAAAATGCAGAGTGTGATATTTTATTTGTTCCAGTTGGTGGAACATACACTATGACAGCCGTTGAAGCAGGAAATTTAACAAATAAAATTATGCCAAAACTGGTTATTCCTACCCACTATGGCTCAATTGTTGGAACTAGTGAAGACGCAAAGGTATTTTTAGACACCATTAGTGAAAATATAATTTGCAAAATTTTCTTTTAAATTATAAAACAATTTGACTTATTAAACATTTTAATAATAAACACTATAAAAAACGCTAAATTGCGTTTTTTTATTTTTAATTATTTCTTTTTTACATTTTTAATTTTATTTATCTTTTCTTTAATTATTTATTATTTTACTAAAATTTGAGATTTCTCCTTTAATGTTTTTGTCTATTATAAATGTTATAATTATTTTTAATTGTAAAAAAAATAAGAATTAATTATAAAATATTCATTTTTGATTAATTTAAAATAATTTTAATTGTACATTAAAACCTTTCTAAGAAAAATTTACTAAAATTCATACTTTTAAATTTGAAAAATTAAAAACTCTATCTTAAAAGATAAAGTTTAGATTATAAACATATCATTTTTGTTAATTAATTACTATTTCACAATAATTTTTATTTAGTCTATTAATTAATCTTAATCTAAATCAAAATTTAATACAGTTCGTTTTTTTTGATTTATCCATATTACCACCTACCATATTTTTTATATGATTCAATCCAATCACCTTCGATGTAAAAAGAACCATCTTTTGAACCTCTGTCAGTAAGTAAAAACCATTTTTTACAACTCATTTTTACCCAGTCTTGTTCAACTAAACCATTAGCAACTATACCCATATAAGCCAAATCTGTATTTAATCCTGGTCCACGATATAAAAAATAACCATTTTCAGCTTTTTCTTTGATAAATCCTGCCTTTTCAAATAAGGTTGGTAAAAATTCAAATAATTTTTCAGAATTATATCCAAGTTTATCTATAATCTTACTATCCAATTCAATTTCCATTTTTAACATATTTAATCTCCTTTTTTACCATTCTTTATGTTTTTTGTAAGTTTTAATCCAATCGCCTTCAATATGAAAAGAGCCATCTTCAGACTTTATATCACTTAGTAGTAACCATTTCTTACAACATTTTTTAAACCAATCTTCTTTTACTAAACTTTCTGCAACAAGCCCCATATAAGCTAAATCCTTATCTGAATTTGTTCCAGCATAAAGTAATCTTCCATTTTCATTAATTTCTTCATTAAATCCAGCTTTTTTTAATCCGTCACACAAAACACCTATTGAATAGTCAAAATCCCAGCCATCTTTTTCTAAAATTTCTCTATCAATTTCAATTTCCATTTTAAACATAAACAACCTCTCGATTATATAATAATTTATTATCTAACTCATCAATCATTTTCTTGTATTGTTTCTACTTTAAATTGATCAAGACGCTTCCAAGCAACGACAACATCTAAATCTAAAATAAGTCCACCATATCCATAGTTGACATAAAAAGATTTTTCTTGCTTATTGTATACTCCAACACTTATATCAAATTTACCTTTACTGTTTTTCCAAACTAAAATGCAAGGGTCATACTCTCTTGGTTTCCTTTTACTTATCAGAGTAAAACCTTCAAATGTTACTTTAAAATCCATAATTTTTTCTCCTAATATTTTTATTATAATATATAAAAAAATAAAAAAATCATTTTTTTGATAAGCATTCATTTGATTACTAAATTCATATTTTTAGATATTTAGTAAAAGGTTGATATTTTACAAGTATTGAACTTAACACAGCCACTTAAAACACTTAATAACCATAGAAATAAAACTTGAAAAATAAAAAAGAACACATTTAATTAGTTTTCATACTTTTGACTATTACATTTGAAGTTGAAAATAGTGACTTTATGAGGAACTTCTAATTTGATTTTTTGGTTTAACAATTTTTTAATAAACTTTTATTTATGTTGATTTATACAGCAAAACTTTTATTATTTTAATTATTTATTTTTGTGTTTTTGTTACATTTTAAGTTGTTTTTTTTTGCATTTTAAATACAAAAATAAAAAGAGTTGAAATTTTTATATCTCAACTCTCATATTATTTTTAATCCCAAAATATTTAAACAAATTGGTACAATTTATTTTTTCTATTTTCAATCATGGCACGGCTATTTTATTCTGCAGTTATGATTAAAATGATTAATGCTACCAAACCTGCAACTAGTAGTAACTTTAAAAGTGTTTTAAGTGCGTTCTTTGCTGATGTTGGTGAATGTCCAATAACTTTGCCCGTTGTTCCACTGATATAAGTTTTATAAGTCTTTTTTCTTCTAGTGTACTTATTAACATAAACAGGAACATAAGTAAAATTAAAGTAAACATCATTTACTCTACTATCCACGCTAAGTCCAGAAACTTCCTTATATGAGTTAAGCACTTTTTTAGATATTTCAGATTTTGTATCTTCTTCTGCCTTTGACGTGATGCCATAATAATAGTCGTGAATATCTTTATTGATCGTGTCTACTTTATATCCATAGGTATACTCTGGGGAATAAGGAATTATTCCAGCATAATCATTTTCATCAAAAAGGTCCAAGAATTCATCTGCTTCAAGATTAGTTGCAGAAACATCATGTGATTTTACTCTTTTATGTTTTTCGCCATAAACTGGTTTGGATACGCTGTAATAAGTTCCGTCAGAATATCTTTTTAGTTCTGTTGCACTTGCTGAATAAAAAGAATCTATATTGTACATAAAGTTCCAAACTGGAATAAAGACACCTTCAAGTTCACTCTCTTTGGCATTTAAAGTAATTCCTTCTGTTTTTAAATACTTTTCAAAGATACTTTTAGCCTGTTCTTTAGTTACCTTAAAAGGTACAACGCCATCTGCACAAAAACCTGGGTCTTCACTAATAGTACTTGAAGTCATTCCACAATTAGGACATTGCTTTGAAGATTCATCACTAGACATATAATATACATTTCCACAGCCATTACACTTGTATGCTTTAAGTGCTTGGTTAAGTTGACTTGGGTGAAAATCTGAACTATACTGTCTAACTATAACTGCATCTTCTCTTGTTTTTGGCAAATAAACATTTGACGAACAATATTTGCACGTCAAACAACCAAGCTTTGGATTATATACAAGCTCACTACCACAGCTTTGGCATTTTGAATTTAATACTTCTGAATTTAGTTCCATACCTTTATTTTATATCTTTTTTTCATTTCTTGCAACAAAATAAACAATAAATTTTATTTGTAACAATAAAAATTTAGCAATTTGTATCTTTCTTTAAAATTTTAGTAAAAAAAACTTTTACATTAACTTTAAATAAAAGTCATATGTAAAAGTCTTTTTATTATTCCATAACTTCACTACCATCAAGAGAGAACTGACTGTTATACAAATCTGCATAAAAACCATTCTTTTCAATAAGCTGTTCATGGTTGCCAGATTCAATTACATCTCCATCTTTTAATACTAAGATTAAATCTGCATTTTTAATTGTTGAAAGTCGGTGAGCAATAACAAAACTCGTACGATTTTCTGTAAGTTTATCCATTGCCTGTTGAATTAATACTTCTGTACGCGTGTCAACATTACTGGTTGCTTCGTCCAAAATTAACATTGGAGCATTCTGAAGCATTGCCCTTGCAATAGTTAAAAGCTGTTTTTGTCCAACTGAAACATTGGTTTCGTCTGAAAGCATAGTATCAAAGCCATTAGGAAGAGTTTTTATAAAGTGACCAAGTCCACATGCATCACAAACTCTCCAAAGGTCCTCATCAGTAATTCCCGTTTTATTGTAAACAAGATTTTCTCTGATTGTGCCTTCAAAAAGCCAAGTGTCTTGAAGTACCATTGAAAAAATATCTCGAAGTTGACTTCTGTTCATATCAGAAATAGATACGCCATCAATTTCTATACTACCACTATTTATCTCATAAAATCTCATAAGTAAATTTACTATAGTGGTTTTACCTGCACCAGTTGGTCCAACAATTGCAACTTTTTGACCAGCCTTAATTTCTGCTGAGAAGTTGTGAATAATTTCTCTATCTTGGTCATATCCAAATTTTACATTTTCAATTGATACATTTCCCTTGATTTCTGGCAAAATAGCAAACTTGCCCGTTTCATCAGAAATTTCTTCTTCGTCCAAAAAGTCAAAAACTCTTTCACTAGCAGCAGCTGCTGTTTGAATATTGGTCATTGCCTGTGCAATTTGAGAAAGAGGATTTGTAAAATATCTAACATAAATCATAAATGCAGTAATTGCACTAAAATCAATTTGACCTCTAATAAATAGCACTGCACCTACGATACAAACAACTACATAACCTAAATTTCCAACAAAGCCCATAAGAGGTTGCATTATTCCAGATAAAAATTGAGATTTCCAAGCACTAACATAAAGTTTATCATTGACTTTATCAAAATCTTTAGTTACTTCTCTATTTCCATTATAAGTTTTTACTATTGACTGACCTGCATAAACCTCTTCAATAACGCCGTCCAATTTTCCAAGCATTACCTGTTGAGCTAAAAAGTACTTTTGTGATTTTCTGATAATCAAGATCATGATTGCAAAACCAATAATGGTTGAAGCTATTGCAGAAAGTGCCATTATCCAATTGGTAACGAACATCATAATTAATGAGCCAATAAATAGTACAATTGCACTTACAAGTCCAGATGCACTTTGTTGAAGAGTTTGTCCAATGGTATCTACATCGTTAGAAACACAAGAAAGTATGTCACCATAAGGTGTTCTGTCCAAATATTTGAGTGGCAATTTATTAATTTTGTTTGAAATGTCGCTCCTAAGATTTTTGCTCATCTTAAAGCAAACTCTTGCAATAATTACATTAGATATATAGGTAAAAGCAAAACCAAGTGCATACAAAACTATTAATGTAATTCCAATATCCCAAATTTCAGACATTTCAAAAGGAACGAAAGTTCTGAGTGAAATTGTTATAATGTTTGTCAGGTCACCAAGTTTATTTGGACCTACCAATCTAAATATTGTGCTAGCAATAATAAGTATCATTGAAATAATTATCATTGGGGCATAACCTTTAATATATCTTAAAAGTTTTCCCAGTGATTTTTTTGTATTCTTTGCTTTTTGTGGAACTTTTCCACCTTGTCCCATTCTAGGCATTTTCTAGTTCCTCCTTTGATAGCTGAGATAGTGCAATTTCTTTGTAAACTTCACAACTTTCCATTAATTCATCGTGAGTTCCTTCACCAACTATCTTTCCACTATCAAGAACAATAATCTTATCAGCATTTTTAATAGTACCAATTCTCTGTGCAACGATAAGACAAGTTGTCCCTTCGGCTTTTTCTTTAATAGCTTCTCTTAAGAGTTTATCAGTTTTATAATCAAGAGCTGAAAAACTATCATCAAATATTAAAATTTCAGGTTTTCTTGCAAGTGCTCTCGCAATGGCAAGTCTTTGCTTTTGACCACCAGAAACATTTTTTCCACCTTGATCAATTCTTGCATCTTTCTGATTTTCAAGTTCATAAACAAATTTAGATTGTGAAATATCAAGAGCATAATCTACATTTTCATCTGGAACTTTTTTACCATCAACTTCACCAAATTTTACATTGCTGTTAACTGTTCCTGAGAAAAGTATAGGCTTCTGAGCAATATAACCAACAATATTATTTAGGTCAGATATCTTATAGTCTTTTACATTAACTCCATCAACAATGACTTGTCCTTCTGTTGCATCATAAAGTCTTGGAACAAGGTTAATAAGTGTACTTTTTCCACTTCCTGTAGAACCAATAAATGCAACTGTCTGTCCCCTTTCTGCCTTAAAGCTAATATCATGAAGAACATACTCTTCTGCATCTGGATACTTAAATCCAACGTTAACAAATTGAACTTCTCCCTTTTTAATTGGGGTATCTGAACCTTTACCATCAACAATTGTTGATTTTGTTTCAAGAACTTCTAAAATTCTCTTAGCTGAAACTTGAGCTCTTGGAAGCATTATAAATATCATAACAAGCATTACAAAACTCATTACTACTTGAATAGCATAGGTACTAAATGTAGTCATTTGTGAGAAAATCTCGGTTTGAGTAAAAATGTTTGCTTCTCCATGAATGAGCCAAGCACCTATTAAATAGATTGCTAGTGGCAGTCCACTCATAACAAGCATCATAACTGGCTCTAAAAATGACATAAAGTTTACAGTGAATAAGTGAGTTTTTGTAATGTCATCATTAGCCTTTTCAAACTTATCAGCTTGATACTGCTCAGCATTAAATGCTCTTACAACTCTTGTTCCTGTGAGCTCTTCCCTAGTAACCCTGTTTAAGTTATCAGTAAGAGTTTGAACCTTCTTAAATTTAGGTAGTACGGCAATAATTATTACGACAATAAATACAAATATTATTCCTACTGAAACAGCCGTTGCAGTTGTCCATTGCCAGTTGGTGCTAACAATTTTACAAAGTGCCCAAATTGCCATTACTGGCGCTTTAATTAAAAGTTGCAAACCTATTGCAAGAATATTTTGTACTTGTGTGATATCGTTTGTGGTACGAGTAATCAAACTTGCAGTTGAAAAGTGTTTAACCTCAGCGCTTGAAAAGTCTATAACTTTGTTAAATACTTTTCCTCTAAGTCTTCTTGCAAGATTTGTTGCAATTCTAGCAGAGAAGAACCCAACTATTACTGATGAAATCGCACTTGCAACAGCACAGACAAGCATCAATCCTCCGTTATGAAGTATTTCATTCATTGAGTTTTCTACAGAAATGATTAAACTGACAATTGTCTGCATATACTCAGGTATTTTTAGTTCAAGCCAAACTTGTAGAACTATAAAACCCGTGCTAATAATTAAAAATAATAAATCTCTTTTTTGCAAATTCTTTAAAAGTTTTAGCATATTTCCTCCTTTTTTTATAACACAAAGTATTATACTCATAAAATTTTAAAAATGCAATTCAAATTTAAAATCATTCTAAAAATATGATTTAAAAACTTTTAACTTTTTAAATCATATGTTATAATTTAAAAAAATAGTAACAGAAAGAGGAATATACGGAGTAAAGATATGACTGAAATTAAAAAGAACATAATTAAAGTTAGGCAAGTCGACTACGATGATAGTAGCTCTAATGTTATTACGGCTGATGTCATTAAAGTTAAATATGATGACAAAATTACGCCAAAATCATTTAGGCAAAGTGTAGACAATGAACAAAAACTGCAAATTCCAAGAAAGGAAGCTAGAAAGAATCCAAGTTTTGAAGAGATTTTAACTGAATTCAAAAAATATAAAGATAAAAAATCAAATGAAAATACCATAACTTTGAAAGATGACATTGATGAAAAACTTTTAAAACATCAAATTCAAGATAAAACTGAAGGGCAAAATTCTTTTCAATCGGATAGTGGGATTTTAGGCAAAAATTCATCAAGCATTGAAAACATAAAAAGCGAATTTGTAACAAATAAATTAAAAGAGAAACAGCTAAGTATTAGTAATAGTGACTTAAAAACAATTTCCGATTTTACTAATAGCCAAACTGGACTTACAAGTGAAAACATAAAACCCAATAAAGTAAATAAGCCAATTTCTAAAAAAAATAAAGCTATTATTGATACAAAAGTTGATTCACTAAGCAATGACAAGCCAGCAAAAATTGTTGAAAATATACTTAATATAGATAATAGTCAAAATCAATTAGCAACTAATGAAGAAAAAACAAAATCAAGTGCAACTAAAAAAACTAAAATCCAAACAAAAACCGTTAGCAAAACTCAAGATGATGAAACTAAAATTCACATACACCACAGACAAAGATTAAAAAATCAATTTCTAAATAATGGCATTTCATACTTAACAGATATTCAAAAATTAGAACTATTACTATTTTTTGCAATACCACAAAAAGATACGAATCCTATTGCACATAGACTTATTAATGAGTTTGGTTCACTTAAAGAAGTTTTTTCAGCAGAGTTTAACAAGCTTATTACTGTAAAAGGCGTAAAAGAAAATTCAGCACTACTCATTAAGTTAATAAGTTCTTTAAATCCCAGCATTGACACTCCTGACATGGACAGTATTAATACAGCATTTGAAGCAAAAACATTTTGTAGTAAATTGTTTCGTGGTATAGATGTTGAACAGTTTTATGTTATTTGTCTGACTAAATCAAATCAAGTAAAAAAATATAAATTACTTAGGTCAGGTTCATCTGATGAAGTTTCTGTGCAAATTCGTAGTATTACAGAACTTGCTCTTGACTCAAAATGCAATAGAATAATCATTTCACATAATCACCCAAATGGCGAAGCCATTATGTCAGATGAAGATTGTAGTTTTACATATACACTAATTTGTAGTTGTCTACTAAACTCAATTGAACTTGTTGACCATATTATTGTTGGTAGAGATAAGGCAATTTCGCTTGCATCACAGAATATTTTACAAAAATTAAAAGAAATAGCATTTAAATCACTAAACTTTTCAAGAGAAAGAAAGATATATCTATCTAATAATTCTAATGAATATTTGCTTGATAAGTCTGAAGCAAAAAATAATAAATTTAAATTTCAATAATAAAATATTTTATTCATTATAGTTATTTATAAAACTTACTATAAACTAATATTATAAATTTAAAATCATAGTAAATTTAAAGGACAAAAGGACATACTATATGTCCTTTTTAATTATGCACAATTTAACTTTTTATGTTGTTTATTTTTTTGAAAAATTATTTTTAAGTCTGATATTTTATTCATTATTAATAAATTAATAACATAGTACAGTTTTATATTTTAATTTTCTTACATAAGTTAATATTTTTTTTAACAATGAACAAGCCATATTGATAAAGATTTTTGCTTCAATGTGAATTTTTTTATATTTCAAATAATATACCTTTATTAGATAAGGAGCAAAAAGTGGAATATTATAACAGAGAGTTAAAACAAATCTACCTTGAATTTGATTCAAATCAGAATGGATTATCAACTTCAAATGCCACTGAAAAAATTGCAAAATATGGTGAAAATAAGCTTGAAAAGCAAAAAAAAATAGGCTTTTTTAGAAAAGTTTTAAATGAATTTAAAAACATAATGATTATAATATTAATCATTTCAGCAATTATTTCTATTTCAATGGCAGTAATTCATAGTGACTTAGAAAGTATGTTTGAGGGAATACTAATTCTTGCAATTGTTATTATAAATGCCATTGTTGGAGTTTTGCAAGAACAAAAAGCTGAAAATGCTCTAAGTGCCCTTGAAAAATCAACAGAGCCTTTTGCAAAAGTGTATCGTGACGGAAAATTGCAGAAAATCAAGGTCCATGAAATTGTACCCGGAGATATAGTAGAACTTAAAACTGGCGACATTGTACCTGCCGACATTAGAATTATTTCTTGTAATAATTTAAAGTGTAATGAAAGTTCCCTTACAGGTGAAAGCCACTCTGTTTCTAAAACAGATATCTGTTTAAATAAAGAAAATCTTACTATTGCCGACCAAGAAAATATTTGTTTTTCTGGTACAAATGTAACTTCTGGTAAAGGAAAAGGTATCGTTATTGCTACAGGCAAAAATACTGAAATTGGTAAAATTGCAAAAGTTTTAGGACAGACTAAAAAAGAAAAAACTCCTCTTGAAAAAAACATTGACAAAATTGGCAAGTTCCTAACTATAGGAATTTTGGGAATAGTAGTCATTGTTTTTTTAGTTCAAATATTTTTAAACAAAAACCAATCAATTATTGATTCTCTTTTAACTTCAGTCGCACTTGCAGTTGCAGCCATTCCAGAAAGTTTGCCTGCTGTCATCACCATAATAATGGCACTTGGAGTTCAAAGACTTGCAAAAAAGAATGCAATTATCAAAAAACTATCCGCAGTAGAAACTCTGGGGTCGTGTAATATAATCTGCTCTGATAAAACTGGAACACTTACAAAAAATGAAATGTCAGTTAAGCATATTTATAACGGAACAAACCTTTTTTCTGCAGAAGAAGCAGGTAATTATGACATTTCAATAATTACAAAAATTGGCTCAATATGTAATAGTGCAAAAATTGAAAACGGTAAAATTATTGCTGATGCAACAGAAACTGCAATTGTTCGCTTTTTACAGTCTAAAAAGATTGACTGTGAATACATAAAATCTCAAGCGACTAAACTCCGAGAAAATGAGTTTAATTCCACAAAAAAAATGATGTCTGTTTTAGTGGAAGAGAATGGCAAAAAAATGCTACTATCAAAAGGGGCGC
The DNA here is from genome assembly GCA_944382715.1 of uncultured Clostridia bacterium. Classification (GTDB taxonomy): domain Bacteria; phylum Bacillota; class Clostridia; order Christensenellales; family UBA1242; genus RGIG1681. Next base: position 21,625 of record CALWNC010000005.1, on the reverse strand, counting down.
TTGACTTTATACTCAAAAAGTGCACTAAAACCATTATTAACAATACAGAAACCACACTTACAGAGAGTTTAAGAAACAAAATCTTATCGCAAAATGAAGAGGTTTGCGAATATGGCGAAAGAGTAATAGCATTTGCCTATAAAGATGCCGAAAATGGAATAGATGAAGAAAACTTAACATTTGCTGGTTTTTTTGGCATTCTTGACCCACCAAGAGACGAGGCAAAAAAGGCAATTAAACAGTGTAAAAGAGCGGGACTTAAAGTAATTATGATAACTGGCGACCACCCATCTACTGCACTTTCTATTGCAAAAAAATTAGATATTGCAAAGTCTAAAAAAGAAATTTTAACGGGTGGAGAAATTAATAAACTTACCAGTAAAGAGCTTGCAAAAATAATTTATAAGTATTCAATTTTTGCAAGAGTGACCCCAGGACATAAACTTAAAATTGTGGAGGCGTTAAAAGCCTCTGGCAACATCGTTGCAATGACGGGAGATGGAATTAACGATGCACCAAGCATAAAACAAGCAGATATTGGAGCTTGTATGGGGATTACGGGCACTGATGTTACAAAAGAGGTTGCTGATATTATAATTGCCGATGATAATTTTTCAACAATAGTATGTGCAATTGAAGAAGGTCGTACAATTTATCAAAATATTACAAAGACTATCTTGTTTTTACTCTCAACAAATATTGTAGAAGTACTCGGAATATTTGTAACTTCATTAGTAGTTCCAGATGCAATCTTTTTAACGGCAACGCAGATACTATTTATCAATCTTGTGACAGACAGTTTGCCGGCATTTGCACTTGGAATTGAACCTCCAGAAAAAAATATTATGGATAAGCCACCAAGAGATTCATCAAAATCAATTTTATCGGGAACAACAGGTACATCAATACTTTATCAGGGCTTTATTCAGTCACTCATAGTACTTATAATGTTTGTTTTGGCGAAATGGAAATTTGGAAATGAAGTTGCAAGCACTATGTCGTTTATGACCATATGCTTGATGCAAATAATTCATGCCATTAACTGCAAAAGTGAAAGAAGCATATTTAAAACAAACATATTTAAAAATAAGTTTTTCAATTTTAGTTTTGTGATACTTTTTGCGATGATTTTAGGAGTTTATTTTGTTCCATTTTTTGCAAATCTATTTAACCTTTCTTATCTAAATAATTTACAATGGTTAATAGTTTCAATTACCAGCATTTCTATTATTCCTCTTGTAGAAATTGGCAAACTATTTATTAAACCCAAAGAAAAAACTGCAAAAGCCATTATGGTTTCTGTAAAATTACCATAAAAAATCAGCAAAATTTAAAATATTTTTTAGATAAATTGTTTACTATTAATTGTTCCTATACAAGTTTATTTAAATTCAGTAAACTCAAAAATATAATTAACAAATAAAAAGTGTCTTGATTTATTTCAAGACACTTTTTAAAATCTATTTTTTTTCTTTTCATTTTTTATTAATTTTTCTGGTTTTTCAGCATAAATTTGGACAACATTTCCACAATCTAAACATACCCTTGAAATAAGACTACTATGATGAAGAAAACCAGTAGAAACATACACATATTGATGATACCCAATCAATTTTGATTCAATAATGTTTCGACTTTCACAAAGTGGACACTCAGCTATAAATCTAATTTTTCTATTACCTTCCAATATTTCCTCTCCTATTCAATCAGCATTCCATTTAAACCCGAACCTTCAACATCTTTTAAGAAACTAAAATTGCCAAGAGTGTCAATTCCAGAAAGTGCAACATTTCCTATTTCTTTTGTAAATTTTTCAATATTCATTTCACTTTCACTTGGAAAAATAAATTCAATTAAAAGATTAATAAGTATCTCACTTTGTTTTTCAGTTTTACCATTAATTGCAATGGTTCCCGTTGTTCTATTCTCTTCCTCGGCATTTAAGTCAATGTCATAGTTAACAGTAAAATAAAGTTCACTTGGAATTATCATTTTTATTAGTGCTTCTGGAGTCTGCATTTGAAGTGCGATCTGTGTTCGCAAATCGTCTGTCCCCACTTTTATAATAAATAAAATATTTGCCTTTGAATATGTACCTGTTTCTTCATTGTAACTTTCGTCATCGGGCGTAACCACCAAATCTACAATAGTAATATTCATAATGTTTATGTAGTTTAGATTTGGCAAAGAATCTTCAAGAATTTGAGTTTGAAGCAACCTATTACAAATTGCAGAGAATTCCCTATCTGTTAAAGTTACTTTGCCAGTTCCCTTAAATGTGGACATATTTTCTGGTAAAATTGTGCCATCGTCTTCTATTTTATATCCTGCGCCCTGTAACTTTTCCACGCCACTTGTAAGGTCTGTATCACTATAGCCATTTTTTACAAGCGACTTTTCATCGGGTGAGCTATAAAGAGATGACACTACGCCTATTAGGTCGCCTAAACCATTAATGTCATATTCTCCAAAATACTTAGGTATAATAATTTTATCCAAAAATAAAAATCCACTCGCAAAAACGGCTACAATAAAAAAAAGCACAGCAAAAATTTTCAAGGCAAAAATACCTGCTTTCTTTTTAGTTAATTTCATTTCTATACAATACTTCCTGTAATTGATGCTTTAAATACGAAAAATAGAGCAATTACCGTTACGAGAGCAATGCCTATCAATTTAAAGATGCTAAATTTTTTAAACATTAACATAGTTTTTCCCTACCTTATTTTAGGATTTATCTTTTATTTATATTTATTATATTATTAATTGAGTATTGTTGTCAAATGTAAAATATTACTAATGCTAATTTTGTGTAAGCGTAATTCGAGCTATTTTATCTGTGGACTTATCAATTTTAACATATTCACTAATCTCTATATTCCCAACAACAAAGACTATATTGTTATTTGCAAGTATTGGAATATAATCTCTGTCATTTGCCTCTATTTTTTTATCGGTTAAATAGTCATTTAACTTTTTAGTGCCTGAGCCAAGTTTTGCAAAAACATCACCTTTTTTTCTACATCTCCAAACTGCACTAACTGGTATTTTATAGTAATCTACATATAGACTGCCGTCACCATAAATAACATCTTCACTATCAACAATTTCGACCTTAACCTGTCCATATCCTTCAAGCACTGTAACCCCTTCACAAAATTGGTGCTCAGAAAGGGCAATTTTCTTAGCGTGTCTTTTGTAAAGTGCAATTCCCTCATACACCCTTTTTGCCACTGCGCCATGAGGAAAATTCATCATTGAGTTTACAGGCAAATGCACGAGTTGTTCTAACATTTCATAGTGTTTTTGTTCTATGTCTGAATATATGCCAATCTTTTGAAATGAAACTTTAAGATATTCCCTTAAAACAAACTTTAAAGACTTAAAAACTTCTTCCCTAACTAAAACTGAGTCCTTTCTTTGAACAATGAGTCCCATATCAAGCTGACTCTCTATAAAGGTTTGAATTTCATCGCATCTTTCACCAAAACTACAAATCATTTCAACGGCATTTGGATATACCTTTTCAATGGCAGGAATTACAACATTTCTCATGTAGTTTCTAGTATAAATATTTTCTGCATTAGTAGAATCGGTTATGTATTCAATGTTATTTTCTTTGCAAATTTCAAGTATTTCAGACTTTTTTAAATTCATAAATGGTCTATAGATTAGTTCATTTGCCCTTATTCCAGATGCTCCACTGATTCCTGCACCTCTAAAAATATGCATTAAAATGGTTTCTGCTTGGTCATTTGCATGATGGGCTAAAAAGAGCTTGTTTAGTTTTTCAAGTTTCATCTCATTAAAAATTGCATCAAACCTAGCAATTCTTGCCGACTCTTCCACACCCTTCTTTTTTAGAGTTCTCAGTTCATTTACATCAACATCACAAATTACATAGTCAATACTATGATTCTCACAAAATGACCTAACAAATTCACTATCTCTATCACTTTCAATCCCACGCAAGTGATGATTAATGTGAACGGCCTTTAAATAAAATCCAATCTCTTTTTGTTTTTCTAAAAGAGCCATTAATAAAAGCATTGAGTCTGCACCACCAGAGACACCGACTGCAATTCTATCACTTGAATTTAATAAATTACTATTAATATACTTTGATAACATAACTTTCACCTGATTATATAATACAATATTTTTATCAATTTTTCAATAAATTTATGCCAATAATTGTCATATCATCAGGGTGTTTTTTATTTTGATACTCTGCGTCCGAAAGAACATCATCTAAGTATTTCTTCATATTGAAGATTTTTGAGTCGTTTATAAAACTTTTATAAGTGTCTATTGAACCAAAGGCATCTACAATTCCATCACTTGCAATAAAAATCATATCTCCAGCAGTTATTTGCTTTTTTATTATTGTCGGTTTTATATTTTGGACAATTCCTATTGGAAGACTTTCACAAGCAATAATTTCACTTGTCGTTTTGTGTTTTAAAATTGAAACGCTAGAGCCAAGTTTTACAAAAGTGCAAACTTCATTTTCTAGGTCTATAACGCAGGAATCTAAAGTTGTGAAATTGTCAAGGCCAGCAGGTAAAAGAAGTTTGTTTACTGACTGAATTATTAAATCTTCTTGAAAACCAACCTCAAATAGGGACTTTATAAGTGATAGTACCATAGCAGAAATTCTATTAGCTTTTTCTCCGTGCCCCATTCCATCTGCAATCGCAATAAAATATCTATTTTCATCTAATCGTTGAACCACTGCATTGTCACCATTTTTTTCTTCTTTTGCCTTTGACGAAATTGAAAATGAAATTTTAAGTTTACTTACTGGTAAAAATGTTGCATAGCTTAGTCCTGAATACTCAATATGACGAACATCTTTAAGTTTAACTCTATTTTTTATTACCCTATAAATAGAATCAAGCATTTCTTTTTTCAAAATCTGTTCATTAGTTGAAATGACCCCAACCGATTTAATGCCAGTGCTAGTTTCAAATATTCCAGCTTCTTTAACATCAATCATACTATTTAGTAGACTTTCTTTTAAATTCCTTGACAGTCTTTCGTTTAAAATAGAAAAGTTATCAATTATTTTAGTAAAATCAAAAAATATATTTGCAAAATTCTGTAATTCGTTTGCAATTACAAGTTTACTTTCATCTTCACTCTTCATTGCACTTTCATATGAAAGATAGAGTTTTGCAATTCTATTAATCTCGCCCATAAGCATTGAGCTTTTTGCACAGTAAGATTGAAGACCGTTTGTTACATCTGAAAAATTAATGCCATCATATTCAATTGATTTTTTTATTAATTCTTCAACAAGTGAGCGTTTATTAATGTTGCCCATATAGCAGGATTTATAGTATTCACAATTTGTGCAACAATTCTGTATTATATCAACGGCAAGTTCTTTGCATGCTCTATCCCTATCAATTTTCCCAACAAGAAGTAATTTAAAGTTATTTTGCATTAATGAGAGTGTATTCGACATTAATAAAAGCTTATTCTTAACTTGATTTATTCGATTTTCATTTGAATATTTGTAAATATAATTTTGCTCGCCATGTTCAAAGAAATTTGAAAGAATCATAGTGAACTTATTTGGCAAAGCTAGATAAATAAGAGGTGGCAAGATAAAGGCAAAAATTGTTAATATAGATATCATATTAAATATAAAGCCACACGCTCCAAAGACAACCAGTGATAGGAAAAAGAATATAATTTTATTAAAATCACGCATTTCAGCAAGAAGCACGGCACAGATGGTACTATACACTAAAAAAAGCGAATCCCCAGATGCAACAACAGCTCCAAGTGCAAAGAAAATTGAAAAGACTAAATATTTTTCAATTGAAATAATTTTACAAATTAATATTAGTGCAAGATTTATCAAAAATATGCCAAACAAAACAAGTAAAATTTTGTAACTAAATATTCCAATAGATAAAAATAAAACAGTTAGGGAAAACATAAAGTAATCAAGGCGAGAAAATCTACAAAAAATAAACTTATTTTTATAGATTGTAAAGAGCTTATAAAAATAGTGTAGCACTATTATTTCAGAAATTAGGTTTATAAAAAAGAAAATTAAATCGACTAGCATAAACATTTCGTAATAAAGCCTAAGAGCATTTGAAAGTATCATAAAAATATAAACAAGCAAAAGCTTCCTTTTAATTTTTACAAACTCTTTAGTAAAATAATACAGGGTTAAAAAAACAATTTCATATGCACAAATTATCATTTCAGAAAAATCAAAAAATGTATATAGTTTAGATAGTGCATAACCTCCCGTTACTACAAAAATGTTGCCGTTAAAAAAAAGCCTAATAAATGCAAAAGCAAGACCTACTGGTGAAAGGTGATCAAATAAGAAAATTCGTGAGAAAAAAAATTGCATTGCAACCATTCCCACTTCTTTGAGCACCTTTATAAGCTTTTCTTTTCTCATACCAATATAATAGTAAAATTATAACCACTTCTTAAAATACAAAAATGTAAATTTATGTCGAATTTATTCATATTTTTACTTTTTAGTTATAAATCTAAACGTGCACCAATTTCCCGTAAAAAATGCTATTTTTCTTAAAAATAAATTTGTTAATTTACTCAGTTTTAATTTTTTTATTCCATAAAAAAAGACGAATCAAAATTTGATTCGCCTAACTTTTTTCGGATTTCTCAAAGATTACATAGCCTTAAATCCTAAAATTTAATATGCCTTTGCAATGCAAAAAATTCAATTTAATTTGAACTTTCACCTTTTACTGCAGTTTGAAAGTTTTTAATATTTTGATTAATAGCATCTTTTGCCGATTTATAAGTATTTTCAAAATTTGTATAAAACTCATTTAATTTCTCTTGTTGTTTTGCCGAAATTTCACTTACATAACTTGATGAATTTAAACTTTGAAGTTGTTCCATTACTCTGCTATGATTTTGTTCAATGCTTTCTTTTGCCGTATCTAGCATTGTAACAACACTTTCATTTGCTTCTATAAGTGCGTCCTCGGCTTTTTCAAATGCACTTTCTAGGTTTTCTAGCTGTCTAAGTGCCAATTCATTAATCTCATTTTCTGAAAGTTTTGATAATTCTTCTCTAAATGCCAGGTATTCAGCCTTTCTTTCACGAAGTGTGTTAAGCGCCCTTTGATATGTACTATTTTCACCAACAAGATAGTTAAGCCTAATTGTTTCAATTGCTTCAATTGATTGAGTATATGTAAAGTATTCAATTTCGAATGCAACTTTTTGAATCTCAGTCAAATGTTCTTTAAGCGCTTCAAACTCTGCCTGCTCTAATACATATGCCTTTGAATCATAGTAAGCTTTCTTTAACTGCTGAGAATAAAATTCTGCCGTTTCTTTTCGAGAATTTGCCAGCTCACGAATGAGTTCTGCCTGTTCCATTGCAACAATTTCAGCTTTTTCAAGATATGGTGCACATTCTTCAACAAGTTCTTGTAGTTTTTCTTTTGTAATTTGTTCAGCTTTTGTTATGGTTGCTGTGATATTTTCAGTTGATAGAAAATTTTCTATGTTTTCCTTTAAATTTTCATACATAGAATTAATTGTTTCATCGTCTGCTGAGAAAGAAACTTCAATTTCTGCATCTTCTGTTTGAAAATTACCAGAAACAATAAAACCATAATCTTTTGATGCCTGCACAAAAATCGTACCAGCCTCTTGAGCAGACTTACCAACAATGTCGTCAAAATAAGACGAAGCAATTATCAAATTACCATCTTCATTTAAAGCATTAACTGTTATTACTTTTCCGTCCCCATCTAAAATAAACTCAACTTCGGGATTAATGGACATATTCATAACAGTTGTAGCACTGGCATTACTTGTTTGTTTATTGCCACAGCCAACAAACATAAAACTGCCTAAGCAAATCATTGCCGTTATGCAAAAGCAAAAAAATTTTTTAATCTTCATAGGCTTATCCTCCTAATTTTATTGTATTAAAAATTAAGTAAAAAATCAATTTAAATATTTGTTAATTTTTAACATAAAAATACTTTGCCCTAAGGCAAAGTATTATGTTACAAATCTTTTAAAATCTCACTCTTTTTACTTTCATATTCATCTATTGTAATTAATCCGTCATCTAACATCTTTTTTAGCTTCTTTAATCGCTCATCAGGACTTTGATTTGAAATTTCTTGCTTTAAACTTGTTTCACTATCATTATTAGAATTAATTATATTATCAAGCTTTCTTTTTTCATTTGCTTTAACGACAACATTTGAAATGAACACATATATTAGTGCAATTATCAAAAGTGAAAGCATTACTCTATTTCCAACAATAAATGAATTTCCAGTAAATTTTAAAGTTCCATCAATAATGTTAAGAGAAATTATTAAATATGTAAAATAAAAATCAATGTAAAGATTACTTACATATGTGATTATCTGAAATGGTATCATCGTCTTTTTATACTTAACTAAAACATAAGAAATCGTTGAGGCAACCAAAAATTGTATCGTAATTATAAAACTTATTCTAATTAAATTATAGCTAACAGTGCTAAGAGTCGTGTCTTTTTTAATTGCATTCATCATCATAATCCAGCATATTATCCAAAGAATTAAACACACTCCAATTATACTCAAAAAAACAATGGAAATTATTTTGCTTTTCTTTTGTTCTAATCTATCAATCCAAGGTCCTGCAAATATACAAGAAAGACATAAGATTGCAATAATTCCAAGAATTTCAACAATTACAGAGTTCAATTTAAAAACTTTCATTGCGCCAAAAACTAAGACGGCAACAATTATACAAACTCCAACAATTGAAAAAATAGAAATTCCCCTTTTTATCTTACTTTTCTCAATCATAGTAGCCTCCAACTAAAAATATCTATATTAGTATTTGCTTTTTATAATTTTATTATAATATAATTTTGTCTATTTAACAATTAAATTAATATTGAAAACAGTAAGATTTATAAAAAATGAAGATAAAAGTTGTGAATATGTTAAAATTATTAATTAAAACTTGACATAAATTAATGCCACGCCATTAATTTAAAAACTTGTTTATAATGTGCTTGGCTATTAAAACAGCATTGTAACTTGCTCCCCTTCTTAAATTGTCTGCAACCACAAAAAATGCTATTTCATTTTCTGAGAATTTTCTAAGCCTGCATACTGCAACCTCATTTTTGTCAGCAAGTTCACTAGAAAGTGCAATATCTTCGTTAAAAATAATATTTTCTTTGTAAAGTTCTTTCATAATATCTTCTAAATTTACATTTTCAGTTAATTTTACATAAACACTTTCAGTGTGACAATATGGAATTGGAACTCTTGCAGTAGATGCACAAATTGAATAATTTTTATTCAAAATTTTATTAAGTTCAAACATAATTTTGTTTTCTTCTGTACAAAAACCATTTTCACTTAAACTACCAATTCGTGGAATTACATTACCACAAATTCCTTGTGGAATTTCAAATTTAGTATTATTTTTTAGGTCAGAAAGTGCTCCTTTTCCTGCTCCACTAACCGATTGATAAGTACTAACAATAATTTTTTTTATCTCATAAATTTTTGATAGTGCATTTATTACTATTGCCAGTTCTATGGTAGAACAATTTGGGTTTGCTATAATCTTGCTATTTTTACTAACCTTATCTATATTTATCTCTGGGATAACTAGTGGAACACCCTCTAAGTGTCTAAATGCATTTGAATTATCTATTACAAAGGCTCCCTTTTCTGCAAATCTTGGTACCCAAAGACTACTTATTTCATCTCCTGCAGAAAAAAAGACTATATCAAACTTTCTTTCTAATGCTCCCTCGTCCAGAAAAACTAATCTATGCATTTTATTTTCAATAAGTATTTCTTTGCCAGCACTTTTATTTGATACATAAAGTGCAATGTTCATATTTTCAATTAAATTTTCTTCTTCTAAAATCTGTATAATCTTTTCACCTACAAGTCCACTTGCACCTACTATTGCAACATCAATTTTTCTCATAATACTCTCCTTAATTTAAATTTTAAGCAATCAATTTGTTACAAAATTTGAAAAGCTTCATATTTTATAATATGAGAGTTTTGAAATTTGGTGGTAAGAGTTTAGAAACAGAAGAAAAATTTAAAAAGTTATGTGAATTTATAAGGAATATTTATAAAAAAGAAAAACAACTTGTTGTTGTAGTAAGTGCAATTGGTGACACGACAAATAGTCTAATTAATCTCAGTAAAGGTTTTGGTAACAATACGGCATCAAATAGAGAGCTGGCAATACTTCTATCAACTGGAGAAACTCAAGCGTCAGCGCTTTTTGCCATGCACCTAAATTCTATAGGTGTTCCCGCAAAAAGTTATTCGGGTGCAGATATAGAATTAAAAACTTTTGGTGGATACAATACTGGACGAGTTTGCTATTTAAATAAAAGCAAATTAAGTGAATGTTTAGATCAAAGAGTCGTTGCCGTTGTTGCAGGATTTCAAGGAATAAACGGTGATGGCGAAATCACAACGCTTGGAAGAGGTGGTTCAGATACAACGGCAGTTGCAATAGCCACAGTATTCAATGTACAAGCAGAAATTTACTCAGACTATGACGGAATTTTTGCTGGAGACCCTAGAAGCGGTAACTATAAAAAATTAAAAAGTGTAAATTATGATACCATGGTAACTATGGTTAGAGCTGGCTCAAAAGTTTTAGACCTTAGAGCAAGTGTGCTTGCAAAAAAATTCAACACTCCAATTGTCTGCAAGGCATCAAGTGAGCCCAGTAAAGATGGAACCAGCGTAAACAATCTTGAAAGCGACATTACTTCAATTTGTTCTAGTGAAAGTTTAAGAAAAATTACCGTTGTATTTTCTAACGAAAGTAATCGCAATAAAATTATTAAAACTGTCAATAATATCTTAAACGATTATAATTTTTACAATTTCACGATTAATAAAAACGATGTTGAATTTTTAGTTGATGAAAGAAATTATATTCTAATCTTACATCTTTTGTCTGATAAGCTTAATCTTTTAGAAAAAAATTAGAATTGCAATTTAAAAGACCTACTTTTCAAATAGGTCTTTTTCTACATAAAAACTTTTATATGAATTCTATAAATAAGTTATCATAAAGTTAGAGAATATTTTATAATTTTATTATTAAAATTAAATTATTAACATAGAACTAGCTTTTAAAGATAAGCATAACAAGCTTGTTATTAATACAAACAAGCTCAATCACGAAACCTTTTTCCCTAGCACAAAAATTCAATAGCTACTAATTATTTTATAAATTTTTATTTTTAGCACAACTCTCTACAAATAACTTAAAAATATTATTTTGTCCTTCATCTGTATTTATTAAAAGTTCTGGGTGATATTTAATTCCCATATAAAATGTCTTATTTTTTGCTTCCACAACTTCAACTTGTCCGTCATCACTTTTAGAGATGACTGAAAGTTCTTTTGGAACAACATCGGCAATGTAACTATGTATACTGTTAACCTTAACTATGTCTGTTTTTACGCATTTATAAAAGAGTGAATTTTTATCTATAACTGTACAGGTGTGAGCAATATCCAAATCTGGTCTGTTATGTTTGCCTTCATCTACAAGTCTTGTAGTGGTTCCACCTAAACCTCTAATCATATTATTAAAGCCTGCACAAATTCCAAGACAAGGAATATTATTTTCATAGCAATACCTTGCAATGTATTCTTCATAGTTATGTGAAGTGATGCCACCTTGTAAAACAATTCCATCACACATACTAATTAAGTGTTCAAGCATTTGAGTTTCACTTTCAGTCATTATTCTTTCATCGTGTTCATCTTCTTGATTAAAATCTTGACTATCTTTTTGTGGCAGAATTCCAATAACCATTGCACCATTTTTATTTAAAGCACAGCGCACTGCATCGCTTATTCTTTGCCATTGCCAATTATAATATGCCTTTACCGTTAAATTTTTAGAAACTATACCTATTATTGGTTTTTCCATAACTACATTTCTCCATTTATTAATATTTTATTAAAACAATTATATCAAACCAGCAATATTTGTCAATTTCACTATAAAACTATATTGTAAAAAAATTTTAATTATTTCCAATGCAGTTTATCCTAGATAACTGAATCTTTACCTATATTTCTTTTTAATATTTCCATTGCCTGCAAATGTCGCTCTTCTCCCAGTGTGCTGTAGCAATATTCACTTAAAATATATACTTCAATGCCGGCTTCAAACATATCAAATGCTGTTTTAAGTACACAGCATTCACTATCTATTCCACAAAGATAAACTTTCTCAATATTTTCTTTTATTAAATAATCTTTTAACTTTGAATTTAATGCAGTATAAACCGTTTTATCAAAAACTTCATTGTCATTAGTATCAATAACAATTGCTCTATCGGATTCATCAATACAACCAAACCAATTTAACTTCGTAGTATATACACTTCCAACATTATTAATAAATCTTGTAAATGCAACAGAGTCAAACTTATTTTCGGAAATTAAACTTTCTATCTTTTGAGGCAAAAATTCCGTGTTTTCATTGATGAAACTCTTTTGCAAGTCAATTACAAGTAAAAGTGTTTTATTCATATGTGTTTTCTCCAAGGCGTTCAAATCTCCTATAACAATGTATAAAAATAAATTTAATATTTTTTTAATAAAAATTCATAACCAGAATATTTATTAAAATAATAAACATTTAAATTAAAAAATAAGTTAAATTAAATCTAAAATTATAAGTGAGAATTTATAAATTATATTTAAAATTAATTCAAAAAATTTATATCTTACTATTTTTTTGACAATTTTGATGGCTTTTGGACTAATATATGATAATGATAACTTTCAAACAATTTGCCATCATTTTCAAAATAATCAATAATTTGATTTATTTTTAAGATTTTAAAATCATTAAATAATTCTTTTATTAAATCATAGTCTGCATAGAAATGAGGAACACCATATTCTGGTCCCTTTTCCATTCGTAAACGCGTATTCTCATCAACCATTGGCCAGTCTTGTTGCTTAAAACCCCAAGTTTCCTTTGACCCAAGAGTAATGTAACATTCTCCACTATCATTTAACACACGATAAATCTCACTAATGACCTTTTTAACACCTTCAGTATCCGAATGTGAAATAACATTATAACAAATCATACAATCAAAACTGTTGTCAGCATATGGGAGATTTAACATATCCCCAACTTTATAATCAAAAATTAAATTTTCTTGATTTGCCCAATCTTTAGTACGATTTATAGCTTCTTCACTTATATCAAAACAAAATACATTAAAACCATTTTCCCCAAATAAAATAGAGTGCCTGCCAAGTCCACAGCCCAAATCTAGAAATGTAACTTTGTTTTGACTTTTCCACCTGCAAAGCAAATAATACGACTCTATGCTTGGATTTTTCCAAATACTACTTTCATCTTCTTCTACAATCTCCCAGTTCCAACCCTTTGATTTTATCATAATATATTCTCCCATAAATAAACTATTTTCTATTGCAAAATTAGTTGAAAATTATTAAAACAAATAAAGATCTAAACTTTTATTTAAATAATAGCTTTTAATTCTATAAACTTAAATTTTTAATTTTTAAAATTTAATGAATAAAATAGAAAAATGTTAATTTTACATTAAAATTTAATTATTTTTACAATTTATAATCAATTAAAACTTTAATAAAATTGCATAATAGTGATATTAATTTGTATAACATATTTGTCGTATTTTTTAATTTATTTAATTGTATAATCAGTAAAGTCATCGTCTGAATTTGTGGTGTCAGATTCTGATTTTTTAATTTTTTTAATCTCCCTATGAAGCACCAAAATCAAAACAAGATTTTCTATAGAATAAACTAAAAGCGTTACGCCAAGTAAAATGCTAACTATACTTGATGCAGTTGAGGTATTAAATAGTATTACAACAACTAAACCTAAGCAAAATGTAATAAATCCACAAATAAAATCTATCCACCAATTTTTTACATTGGAATTTTTTAAGTTAATAGAGTTTGTAAGACCTTTTAATCCTTCAAGAGCAATCAAAATTCCAATTCCAATTATAAAGATAGCTGGGAAAATGTTTAAAAGCACTCCAACAATCAAAATAAAAATTGCCTGTAAAAATAATGAATTATCACGAACTATTAATGGAGAGATACAATAATAAACAATGCAAACAATTGCATAAATTATAAGTGATATAGAAATTATTCTTTCAAGCACTCCAAGTGCTGACCCCCTTAAAAAGCAAAGGAGAAGTCCTAGTATAAGGACAAATATATTCCAAATTAACATTCTCATTTTATCTTTTTTAAAAAAACCTTCCATAATTCCTCCAATATAAATATATTAACATTTTTCGGAGTTTTTGCCAATTATTTTAGCAAATATTAATTTACCTAAATTATTAAGTGGTCATTTTAAATTTATTTAGTTTACACTATTAAGTTTTTGTGATAAAATTTCAATTGTTATGAAAAATAAAATTTTAATCTCTGTTACGGGTAAAAGTGGGACAGGAAAAAGCACTTTTTCAAAAATGCTTGCAAAATTTTTAAATGCTGAAATCTTTGAGTTAGATAAAATATCTCATCTATCACTTAAAGATGATAAAATTAAAGAAGAACTCCTTTTAGTTTTTGGAAATACAATTTTTGATGAAAGTGGAGAAATTAAAAGAAAGGAACTTGGAAAACTTGCTTTTAATGATGGTGCTAAACTCAAAATTTTAAATAAACTTTCTCAAGACTTTATGGAAAATCACACGCAAATGTTAATTGAAAATTCTGCACACAAGTATATTATACTAGAATATGCACTGCTATCTCAAATGAAATTTTTTAGTGAAAGCGACTATAAAATATTAATGAAAAGCTCAGATGAAATTAGAAAAAATAGAGTTCTAATTCGTGACAACATTTCAAAAGAATATCTTGAAAGCAGAGAGAAAAATCTTCCATCATATCAAGAAAAAGATTTTGATGAGATTATTGAAAATAACGAATCATTTTTTGAGAATTTAGAATTGATTGCTAAAATTACCTCTAATAATATTATTGAAAAATTTGAGTAATCATTTTAGTAATATTTTGAATAAATCTTGAATAAAATAATACTCAATTGTTAATAGTTATCAGGAGATTGTTATGATAAGAAAAACGGTGTTAATTACTGGTGGATTTGGAGATATAGGAAAGGCAACGGCAAAAAAATTTGCTGAAAATGGCTATAATGTTGCACTTACCTACTTAAATTCTTTTGACAATGAATTTTTAAACAGTTTGAAATCATATAACATTGATGTTTTTGCAATGTCATGCGACCAAAGAAATGAGAGCGAAATAATAAACTATGTTAATTCCGTGTTTAGTGAATTTGAATACATTGATGCCGTTGTACTAAATGCTGGAAAGGCAGAATCTGAAAAGCTTTTAGCTGAAAAGGAAACTTCAGAAATTGACGACATTATTTCTACTAATCTTAGGGGTACAATACTATTTGCCCGTGAAATAACAAAAAAGTTAATGGCTCAAAAACACGGAAATATTGTTATGATATCATCGGTTTATGGTCAAACTGGTGGAAGTTTAGAAAGTGTATACTCGGCGACAAAGGCAGGAATTATCGGATTAACAAAATCACTTGCCGTAGAATTGTCGCCAACAATTAGAGTTAACTGCATCGCACCTGGATATATAGATACAAAAATGAATAGTAATTACACAAAAAATACTATAAAATATATTAAAAATGAAACTCCACTTGAAAGACTTGGACTTCCAGAAGACATTGCAAATGCAGTTTATTTTTTGTCAACCGAAGAAAGCAGTTTTATAACGGGAGAAGTTTTAACTGTTTCAGGTGGCATTGTAAGATTTTAAAAATTAATTTTCAATATAATTAAGCTATTTTAACATTAAAGATATAAAATGTTTCACCACTTATATGCATAGTTTCGCTAATCCTTATAATTTTGTTTAATTCAATAAAGCCATAGAGAAATACTCTATGGCTTTAAAAACTGCAAAAAATTATAATATCTCATTAAAATTTAACTATTTTTTTAATTTTGTTCAGTATCGGATTTTTTTGTAGAAACTTCAAGTTCCTGAGAAACCTCAACCTTTTTAGTTAAAGTTTCTTCCTCACCTTTTAAACTAGTCGGTACACTTTCGCTCTCTTTTTCTTTTTTTGCAATGCTTTGCTCCATTGCCGTATCCATTAAATCATTTTCTACTATTTCTTTTTTAGAGTCTTGCTTATTTGAATTAGTTTTATTAGTTTTACTTTTATTCTTTTTACGATGATATTTAAATACTTTTGCAAGGTCAATATTTTCTAAATCAAAATCCTCTACAATTTCTCTCTGTTTTTCAATTCTATTAGGCAAACTATTTCCAATAACTGGTCGAGTAACTATGTCATTTCTATTTCTGATTTCCATCTGACTGTATGGCACGCATATATTATTTCTCTTAAACTCATTATACACATTTTCCATCAAATAATAGTAAACGTCCCAGTAATCTTCCTTGTCTACCCAACAATATGAATAAAAATCAAGACTGCTAGTGTTAATGGTTTTTAGTCTACAAAAAATATCTTTATCCAAATAAACCTTTCCATTTGATTTCATTACATCGGTTACAATTTTCTTCACAAGCTCTACATCACTTTCATAAGCGACTGAAAATGTAATTTGAACTCTTCTTGTTGTATTTGCACCATTGTTAGTTACGGGATTATTGACCATCATACTATTTGGCACAGTTACTCTTCTATTGTCGGAAGTTATCAAAGTGGTAAATAGAAAATTTATGTTTGTTATACTTCCCTCTACATTGTTAACATCTTCTACGACAATATAATCGCCCTTTGAAAACATTCGACTAGATATTATTACAATTCCGTTTGCAAAGTTTGCAATGTTATTTTCAAGTGCAACGCCAATTGCAAGTATGATTGCACTAAATGCAGTCATTATCCCAGTAATTTGAATTCCTATAATACTAAACAGAACGAGTACCAATACCAAATATAAAAGTACTTTTACAACCCCAACAATAAATTGCATGGCAATTTTTTCCATCTTTGTTTTGTTTAATAATCTCTTTAAAATGTTAAGAAGTAACTTAATAAAAATTACACCAAAGGCAAGAACTGCAATAAATAGTAATATATTCCAGCCATTGTTTCTAAAAAAATTTTGAATGTCATTCCACATTGCATTCCAATCCATTTTTCGCTCCTCTCTTGTTTATTAATTTAAAGTTTTATAAATAATTAAATTACTTTTTGTCAATTTCTTCAATATGCTTATCAATTTCACTTTCAATCTCTTTTATTTCAGTTTCATAAGAACTTTCACTAACATTAAATTCTTCATCAGAAGAATTTTGTGTAAAATCTCCTTCTGTTGATTCTCCACTATTCTGATTTTCATTAATTGTAGTATTTTCTTGAATTCTATTATTTCTAATTTTAGTAGTTATTATATCTGTAATAAGTCCAATTATCATAAATACTATTGAAATAATAAAGTCATATAAAACTGCCACTTGAAATTCGCCATCTTCTGCAAGTAATTGAAAAAATATTGGAAAGGCATTATCTAAATTTATTTCTAAGATATTACTAATATAAATCATATAGACAAA
This sequence comes from uncultured Clostridia bacterium, assembly GCA_944382715.1. Classification (GTDB taxonomy): domain Bacteria; phylum Bacillota; class Clostridia; order Christensenellales; family UBA1242; genus RGIG1681. The sequence goes on along the minus strand of CALWNC010000005.1, from coordinate 3,974 downwards.
AATTATTGTCAATATCAGTTGTACTAGAGAAATTAGAAATGTTATAAAATATCCCTTTTTGTCAATTTTATTGTTAAAGGATTTTTTATAACCATATATTGCCAAAATATAGATTGCATAAGCCCCAATAAATGAAATTATACCTAAAAAGTAAAATAATCCAAAAATAAAGCAACCGATTAAACCCATTAAAAACGCGTTAAGCATTGCTTTGAAAATATTATTTTGAGTTTTTTCTTGTTCCATATATATCTCTTTTTTAGTATATCAAAAGGTAATATATTTTTCAATACATTGTTAAATATTTTTTTATATTTTTGCAATCTGAAACAAAAGCGAATTATTAGTTGATTTTATTTTATTTTTAATATAAAATTAATGTAGTTCTTGAAAATTATAACTATAAAAAATAAGTTTATTGAAATAAATTAATTGAATTTTTGCGTTTTTATTAATATTTTAAAGTCAATAAAAATAATTATTTCAATAAAAAATGCAAATTTGCTTATTTTTAATAAAAAAATCTATATTTTAGGAGTTTTTATGAGAAAATTCTATATATTGAAGGCTGGTTGTATTGTTTATAATAAAGAGACAAATAAGTTTGGCTTAATTTATAGAAAAAAACATAACGACTGCGAATTTCCAAAAGGGCACCTTGAAATTAATGAAACTTTAACCGAGTGTGCAATTCGAGAAACAGCAGAGGAAATTAAACGAAATGTTACTATTTTAAACAAACAGCCTGTCATTATTAAATACAAAAATAAAAAAAGTGAAAGATGTAAGGTTTTCTACTATGTAGCAAAAGATGAGGGGAGCTCAGATAATGAATCGCCAGACTATCACAAATTAATTTGGACAGACTACAAAGATGTGGAAAGAATGTTAACTCATAATTCTGTCAAACTTGCTTGGAAAAAATCTAAAAAACTTCTAAATAAATTATTTCAAGAAAATCAGAACTTTAAGGAGATTAATAATGATTAAAGCTGTAATGTTTGATTTAGATGGGACACTTCTCCCAATGGACGAAAACAAATTTGTTAAAGGATACTTATCTCTAATTGGAGATTATATGACCAAATATGGATTTAATAAAGATGAATTAATTCATGATATTTTAGCATTTACAAATCTTATGACAAACAATGATGGTAGCAAAACCAATTATGACGTGTTTTGGGAAGCTTTTGCCAAAAAATATTCAAATGAAAAATTAAGTGAAATTTCTCACTTTGATGAGTTTTACACAACCGACTTTAAAAAGACAAAGGCATATTGCGGCGAAAACCCATATGCTAGACAAACAATTGACTTTTGCAAGGAACACAATCTTAAACTAATTTTAGCAACCTCCCCTTTCTTCCCAAAAGTTGGGGTTGTTACAAGATTAGAATTTGTTGGTCTAAATGAAACTGATTTTGACTATATTACATCTTATGAAAATGCACATTACTCTAAACAAAATCCTAAGTACTATGAAGAAATTCTACAAAATACAAATCTTAATCCAGATGAAGTTATTTACTTTGGAGATGGAGAAGTTCAAGACTTCGAAAATGCAAGCAAAGTCAATATTAAGTCATTTTTAATTTCTAATGAGACTGACGAAGAAAATTTAGTTGCAAAAATTCCTTTTAGCAAAGTAATAGATACACTAAAATCAGTACTTTAATTCTTAAAAATTTTAATAAACGAAAAGTCAAACACCATGTTTGACTTTTTTTAATAGTTACCAAATTTTTACATAAACTATTATTATAAGATAATACTAGTATCAATTAATCATATAGAAAAAGGCAAAAAGTTGTATAGCTATAAATAAAGTGTTTTTAGAAGGGATTTTAGTGTTCAATTTTTAAAAGCATATTGACAAAAATTTCAAATTATATTATTATATAAGCAACAATAAAATTTTTATTTCTTATAGAAATAAATGTCGAAATTTATTTGAAAAGGAGATTATTATGGCAGATAGAAATATCAACGATTTATTAGATGAACTTGCTGAACTTGATAATGATGCTGAAATTAATAGAGAAGCAGAAGATCTTTTGGCAAGAGAAGCTGAAGAAGATGCAAGATATGCGGCTGATTTGGAAAATCTTATGAACGAGATAAGTGAAATTGCAAAGAATCTTCAGGGCGTTCAACAAAATATTCAAAAGAGAACTTCTAAAAAAGCAAAAGAAAAACTTGGTATTGCTTATGAGATTACTGATGAAAAACTCAAAAATCCACAGGAAAATCTCACTAATCTTGATGAACTTAAGGATATGGAAAATTACTACTACAATTTATTTACTGAAGCAAATGAAAAAGCCAAGACTGAGAAAAAATGGGGCGACAGAAGATATAATCGAAAACTTGCAAATGACTATCAGAGTGCTTATGATATGATAACTAACATTTCTGGAAAACTTTCTGCATTTATGGAAAAATATAAAGACCGACTTGAAGCTGAGCAAGTACTTGCAAATGATGGGCTTGATGAACTTGAAAACGAAAAACCATTAGAGCCAACCGAACCAGAAACCACTCCAAAAAAGGACGGAGAAGAAGCTGAAGCTCCAAAGCCAGATCCAAAAGACGACCCTAAGCCAAATCCAGAAGGTTCTAAACCAAAACCTAAAAAGAAACCGGCCGTTAAAAAATCTACTCCAAAAAAGGACGGAGAAGAAGCTGAAGCTCCAAAGCCAGATCCAAAAGATGACCCTAAGCCAAATCCAGAAGGTTCTAAACCAAAACCTAAAAAGAAACCGGCCGTTAAAAAATCTACTCCAAAAAAGGACGGAGAAGAAGCTGAAGCTCCAAAGCCAGATCCAAAAGATGACCCTAAGCCAGAAACTGATGATGCTAAACCAAGCACTGAAGGTGATGGAGATGCAAAAAAATCATCTAAGCCAAGCTTACTTAAAAATATTGACCCAAAATACTATGGGCAAATATTTAAATTAATAAACAACACAGTTGTTATTGGAAGTAAATATAAATACAACACACTTGATTACCTTGAGTATGAATTAAATAATGCAAGCATTGAAAAAATGCAAGAACTTGGATTCCCTGTAGACGACCCAGAAAAAGCAAATTTGATTAAAAAGGTATGTTTAAAATTTGTAAAGGCTTCAAAGGAAATTAGAAAAGACCAGTGGCTTACCCAAGGCGATGAAAGAAAACAAGGCAACTTTGAAGCAAGAAAACATTCTACTCAAGAATCTATAATTGATAGAAATAAGAGATTAATGAAAAGATTTAGAATTAGTAAAGCAATTGCTGAAGAGTATGGACTTGCAACAAGTGTTGAAGATTTAAAAAATGACCAAACAAGCAAACAAGAAGCAAAACAAGCAGTAACAAATGTTAAAGATGACCCAATTTTTGTTAAATTCTACGAAGACTTTAAGCAAATTTACAAACTTGGCTCACCTACTAGTGAATCAAATGATGTTCTCTACAAAGTTCACAGAGAATTAACTGAGAAAAAAGATGAAAATTCATTTGGATTAAAGGGCGAATCTTTAAAAGCAGCAAAACTCTTGGTAGAACAAACCATAATTGCTAGAAGAAATTCTTGGAAAAATGGTAAAAAAGCTAGTCAGGCAGAAATTGAGGAAGCTCAAAAAGATTTGGGAATGTAAAAAATAAAGGGGGTTCAATAATGATTGATGAAAAAGAGTTAGAAAATGATACAGAAACGGAAGTTGACGAAGAAGCCGAATCAATGTCAGTACTTAAAGATATGATTAGCACACTAAATGAACTTCCAACTGATGTATTAAGACAACTAGCCGAAAATTTAGATGAAGTTGAAGAATACAACAAAACTCACCCACTTGATGATGATGACGAAGATTAATAATAAAAAAACACCATAGATAAATCTATGGTGTTTTTATTGTATAACGAAAACCACGCCATAGTGGCGTGGTTCAAAAGAGGTTAACCGGTGAGGAAAAAAAATCTCCTTT
>CALWNC010000004.1 GCA_944382715.1 uncultured Clostridia bacterium | reverse complement strand
GTAAAAATAAATATTGTAAAAATAAATATTGTAAAAATAAATATTGTAAAAATAAATATTGTAAAAATAAATATTGTTTAAATTTATTTTTATATATTTTATATTTTTTTCATTAAAAATTCATCGATTGCTTGACCTGCTAATTTGCCTGCACCCATTGCAGATATTACTGTTGCAGCACCTGTAACGGCATCTCCACCAGCATATACTCTATCTTTTGTTGTTTTTCCCGTGTTTTCTTCAATAATTATGCCACCCCTTGAATTGGTTTCCAATCCAATAGTAGTAGACTTAATAAGTGGGTTAGGAGAAGTTCCTATACTCATAACAACAGTATCAACTTCAAGTTCAAATTCGCTTCCTGCAATTGGTATTGGCTTTCTTCGTCCTCTTTCATCTGGTTCACCTAGTTCCATTTTAATGCATTTAATGGCTCTAACAAAACCATTTTTTGGATCGTTTTTATCATTTTCATTTTTATAACCGATTATCTCTACTGGATTGCAGAGAAGTTTAAATTCAATTCCTTCTTCTTCTGCGTGATGAACTTCTTCTTTTCTGGCTGGCAGTTCTTCCATTGACCTACGATAAACTATGTAAACTTTTTCAGCTCCAAGTCTAAGTGCAGTGCGTGCAGCGTCCATTGCAACATTACCACCACCAACAACGGCAACTTTCCCACCTTTCATAATAGGCGTAACCATTTTTTCTTTATATGCTTTCATAAGATTGCTTCTTGTTAAAAACTCATTTGCTGAATAAACTCCATTTAATTGTTCACCCGGAATCCCCATAAAATTTGGAAGTCCTGCTCCTGAGCCTATAAATACTGCCTCATAGCCGTCTGCAAATAGTTCATCAATTGTTAAAGTTTTACCTATAATAACATTTGTTTTAATTTCTACTCCCATACCTATTAGTTTATCTATTTCTTTTTGAACAATTGCCTTAGGTAATCTAAATTCTGGAATACCATAGACAAGTACTCCACCAGCAGTATGTAGGGCCTCAAAAATTGTTACACTATAACCTTTTTTTGCAAGGTCACCTGCACATGTGAGTCCAGATGGACCTGAGCCTATAACGGCTACTCTATGTCCATTTGGCTCAGCACAGCGTTCCTTTTCTGTGCTGTGACTACTATGCCAATCTGCAACAAATCTTTCCAGTCTGCCAATTCCAACAGGCTCTCCCTTAATTCCACGAACACATTTTTGTTCACATTGTGTTTCTTGGGGACACACTCTTCCACAGACTGCAGGTAGATTTGATGAATTTGCAATTATTTGATAAGCACCTTCAAAATCACACTCTCTGACTTTTTGTATAAATGCTGGTATGTGAATTTTAACGGGACAACCTTGAACACAAGGGGAGTTTATACAATTTAAACATCTCTTTGCTTCGTCAATTGCAGTGGCTTCGTCATAGCCAAGTGCCACTTCATCAAAGTTGTGAGCTCTTACACTTGGGTCTTGCACTTTCATATCATTTTTGTTCATTTTCATATTAGGAATTGTAGGCATTTACTTTACCTCCGCTTTAAATAGATTACAGGTTTCTTCACGAGCCTTTTTTTCAAATTCTTGATACATTTTATTTCTTTGTATTGCTTCGTCAAAATCAACTTCATAACCATTGAAGTCTGGACCATCAACACATGCAAATTTTATTTTACCACCAACCGTAAGTCTGCAACAGCCACACATGCCAGTTCCATCAATCATAATAGGGTTCATAGAAACAGTGCATGGAATGTTATATTTTTTTGCTGTTTGCACAACAAATTTCATCATAACAAGTGGACCTATGGCAATAATCTTATCAAACTTTTTGCCTGATGATAGAATTTTTTCTAGTGGTACACAAACATTTCCCATTTGTCCAGCTGAGCCGTCATCAGTCATTAAATAAAACTCATTTGAATTGGATTTAAATTCATCTTCCAAAATTATTAAATCTTTTGACCTAAAACCGATGATTGAAGTAACATTCTTTCCAAGTTTAAAAAGCTTTTGCGTTACTGGAAATGCAATTGCACAGCCAACGCCACCTCCAACTACGCAAACATTTTGTATACCATCAGTTTCGGTTGGAATTCCAAGAGGTCCTACAAAATCTTGAATATAATCGCCTTCATTTTTGTGTGACAAAATTTCAGTCGTTGCACCAACAATTTGAAATATAATTTTAACAGTGCCAGCTTCTCTATCAAAACCAGCAACTGTAAGAGGTATTCTTTCACCATCATCATCTACTCTTAAAATTATAAATTGACCAGGTTCAGCCTTTTTAGCAATGAGTGGTGCATCAATATCCATTTCCATTACTGTTGGATTTAATATTTTTTTACTAACTATCTTGAACATTTTTCTCTCCTTACTTTTCTTAATTATATTTTAACATAATAAAATGAAAAAGCGAAACTTTTTAATAATTTATTTTAATTTAATTATTAATATTAATTTGTTTGTATGTCAAATTAAAGACAAATTCATTAGAAATTATTATTTTTCAATATTTATTAATAAACTAGGTTATAGATGGAAGTTTGTGCAATGAAATATATCATTTTATAAAAGTTTTTATAATTTGTTATTACATTTTATTTTTTTTCTTCTTGAATAATAATAAAATTTTAAAAAAAAATTAAATTATAACTCTTTGTTTTAATTTTGATTGCTTAATCTTAAAAAATTTTGTATTATATATTAAGTAAAGGAGTTAATTATGAATTTTAATAACGAAAATGTAGAAATGATTTTTATGGAATACGATGATAGTCTATCAAAGGCAGTTTCTCACTATGAGAGTGAGCTTAATAATGTTCGTGCTGGTAGAGCGAATCCACATATTTTAGATAAGATTTTGGTTGATTATTATGGGACTCCAACACCTATTGCACATATGGCAAATATATCAGTACCGGAAGCAAGACAACTTGCAATTTCACCTTGGGATATATCAAATGTAAAAAATATTTCTAAGGCAATAATGGCTTCTGATCTTGGGATTACTCCAACCGACGATGGTAAAATTATTCGTCTTAATTTTCCTATGCTTACAGAAGAAAGAAGAAGAGAACTTGTAAAAAATACTCGTAAGTTAGTTGAAGATACTAAAATTATTTGTAGAAACGCAAGAAGAGTTGCAATTGAAGCACTAAAAAAACTTAAAAAAGATTCCGTAATAACTGAAGATGAAGAGATGGGTTATGAAAAAGAGGTACAAAAACGCCTTGATGATATCTCTTCTAAGATTGATAAACTTATGGAAGATAAAGAAAAGGAAATTATGCAAGTATAATGGACCTTAATGATTTAATTGGCTATGAGATGTCTGAAGCCAAACAACTTTTGAAAAATGAAGGTTTTGAAAATATTGACATAATTATTAATTCAAAAGAAAATGAAAAGTGTAATAAGACTTTGGTTTGTTCTGTTAGGCAAACTGATAATCATATTACACTTATTTGTGGTCAATTTTATATAATCTAGGTTAATTAGTTTACTAGATAATTAGTTAAAATTTATTTTTAGTTTTATTTGTATAAATTTCTTTTATATTAAATAATAAATTATTTTATTTGATTTTAGCTAATTTAAAATTAAAATTTACTTGATTGATTTTTAATATTAAATTTTAAATCAAAAAAATTTTGGTAAAGTATTGTAATTTTTACGATAATTTGTCAAATTTAGACTGAATTAATCTTTATGAAGTATATAAAATCTATTGCAAATTTTTGTTTAACAAAAAACAGAATGCTTTTAGAATAAAATATTATTGGTTATAATTTTGCATAGTACAGTAATAAAAATAAAATAAATATTATAATACAAGTAAAATCATTGGAGAATAAAAATGTCTTTAAAAAAGAAAAATGATGCTAAAACAGAAATTGATTTTAGCAATTTACCTAAACATATAGCATTTATTTGCGACGGAAATCGAAGATGGGCAAAAAGTAGAGGACTTCCTACACTTCTTGGACATAAAGAAGGTGTTGAGGCTATAAAGAGAGTCGTAAAAAGAGCAGCAGAGATTAATTTGGAAAACTTAACATTTTTTTGTTTTTCTACAGAAAATTTTAATAGAAGTAAGGAAGAAGTGGACTATTTGTTTGGTCTTTTTAAAGATATTTTAAAACTTAAAAAAGACTTCATCAAAGATGACTATCGTTTTCATCATACTGGTGACCGAAGTTTGTTAGATAAGAGTTTACTGGATATTATTGATGAAATGGAGCGTGATACCAAAGATTGCAAAAGGGGGACTATAAATATTGCACTTGCCTATGGTGGAAGAAATGATATTGTTAATGCCGCAAAAAAAATAATTAAAGAGAAAGTGAGCACTGAGCAAATTAATGAAGAAAGTTTTAAGAACTTTTTAACAACTGGCAATATGCCCGATGTTGACCTTCTCGTTAGAACGAGTGGTGAGCAAAGAATCAGTGGATTTCTCTTGTACAATATGGCATATGCTGAGCTTTACTTTGTAGAAAAGCATTGGCCATCATTTAAAGAAAGTGATTTAGATGATTGTATAATTGAATATCAAAAAAGAAACAGAAGATTTGGAAAATAGGTGTGTTATGTTAAAACGACTGATAACTGGATTATTTATATTGCTCATTGTTGCTGGTTTCATTGCTCTTAAATATGTAAATATTTTAATATTTGATGCATTCATTTTGATTGTTATGTATGGAGCACTTATTGAAACAGTAAATGTTTATAAAAAAGCAGGCAAAAAAATTGATATTTTAATTTATCTTGTACCTCTTGCTTTATGTACTATTTTTAATTTAGAAAAAGATGTATTTAAGGCATTTGGATATATAATTTTATTTTCAATTATCTTTGTATTATATTTGCTTACCATTGAGATTATTAATTATTCCATACAAAGAAAAAATGATAAGATTAAATTAGATAATAAAGATATTAGCGAGAGTGAAAACTCAGATAATTTACAAGAACTAAGCGAACATAAAGCAAATGAAAAAATTGATAATTTAAACAAAACTCTTTTTGATAGAACTAAGTATACAATGCAGGTTTATATTTATCCACTAATTTTACTTTCATTTTTCTTTGTACTTAATCACTTAGGTTATACAATCAGTGATTACAATAACACCGTTACAAAGTATCAAGTAGGTTTTATAGGTATAATTCTTGCTTTTGCCGTTTCTATGATGACAGATACATTTGCATATGTATTTGGTAGATTATTTGGTAAAAGAAAATTTATCCCAGAGGTTTCACCAAATAAAACCATTGCTGGTATGGTAGGTGGTTTCGTTGGAGGAATTGTAGCTAGTGCTGTCTGCTTATTAATCTTTATTAATATTGGTGAATTTTCTTCTATAATATTAGAAAAAAAAGATACTTATATTTTGATTTATTCAATAATTGGTGTATGTGGTGCTTGGGCTGATCAATTGGGTGATTTAGTGGCTTCAGCATTAAAGAGAAAAGTTGGAGTAAAGGATTATTCACACATTTTTCCGGGACACGGTGGATTTATGGATAGAATTGATGGCTTGATGTTTACTAATGTCCTAATTACAATATTATTTGCATTATTTTTAGTATAATAAAAAAATTTTCTCATATCATTATATAGGAGTAATATGACAAGAATTTTATATATTTTATTGGCTTTGATTGTTTTGCTTGTACTTATTACTGTCCATGAATTTGGACATTATTGTGCAGGTAAAATGTTTGGGTTTAAAATTAATGAGTTCTCCATTGGTTTTGGTCCAGCTATTTTCAAACGCAAACGCAAAGATGGTGAACAATTCTCAATTCGTGCACTTCCACTTGGGGGATATTGTGCATTTGAAGGGGAAGATGAAGATGGTGTTGACAAATCGGGTTCATTTAACTCCAATCCTCCTTGGAAAAGAATCATAGTACTTTTAGCTGGTGTTACATTTAACTTTTTATTTGGTATATTGACTGCTGTCATATATTTAATGGTGAATGGTTACTCAACAGTACAAATAACTCAAACAATTAATCAAAATAATGCTCAAACACTTGGCTTTGAAAAAAATGATATTGTCGTTGCAGTTGATGGAAAAACGATTGAAGCTTATAGAAGTTTTTCTTCCTTAATTGCTGACTATAAAGAAGGAGAAACTTTTGTTGTTACCGTGGATAGAAACGGAACAATAATTGATATAACAACAGCTAAACAAAAGTTTGACGCATTTTACTATGTTTCTTATAATAGTTATTTTGAAGGTAAGTTGTTTTCAAAAGATGAACAGGGAAATGTTAGAGAGGTTTCAATTGATGAATTTACAGAAAACATAATTTCCTGTGACAGTTCAATTGAATCTGGTGAAAATGCAGGGAAAGGCAGTGCACTTATCAATTATTTGTCTACTATTTATAAAGATAGCTCTTGCACTGCAAGTTATGCTGATGATATTGAATTATTGCTTAATGGTGACTTAGAAAATGGCATTTATGCTAGTATTTCTTATTCAAGTTCAAGTACAGGAATTGGAATTATTCAACAATATATTTATAAAGATTACAGCTTTTTTGAAGCACTTGTTAAGGCTTGGCCATTCTGTTTCTATCTTTGCAAACTAATATTAGTTTTATTAGTAGGACTCATTACAGGTGCAGTATCTGTATCTGAGGCTGGTGGTACAATAACAGCCATTTCACAAATTGCAGAAATCAGTGAAATGGGAATTGGATATTTCTTTTTACTACTTCCAATGCTTTCTATGAATCTTGCCCTATTTAATATTTTGCCGATTCCGTCACTTGATGGTGCTAGAGCAGTCTTTGTACTTATAGAGCTTGTTTTCCGAAAACCAGTACCAAGACATATTGAAGGCTGGATTCACACCATTGGACTATTTATACTGCTTGCATTAGTTGTATTTTTAGATATAAATCATTTCTTCTTGTCGTCAATTGTCTTGCGTTTATGATAAAATTATGATAAAATATTAGTCATGGAAAATGCAGAACCAATTATAAATGAAATTAATAGTTTAACAAATAATGAATATAAATTCACATTAAAATCTGCAACTCTTTATGAGAATGCAGATTTTTGTGTTGTAGAAATTTTATATAGAGACGGAATTAGACTTGACAAAGAAGTAAAACAAAATATTGAATCTAAGATTTTTGAGCTCTTACCTAAAAAAATTAGGTATGAAATAAAGTTTATAAAAAATTTTATTAGTGAAGAAAGGATTTTTGACGATGTAAAGTTATTTTTACAAAAAAATTTCAATTCTATATCTTTTGTTTTAAATAAGGTTATTAGAAATGATATGAATTTTACAATTGATTTAACTATAGACTCTCTTGCCTATGAACATGCTTCAAATAAAAATCTTTCTACTAGGATTGAAAATTATTTAAAGTCACTCTATGAAGATTACGAGTATAATTGCAAAATATCTTCTGAAAAAGTGTTTAAAAATGATAGTTTACAAGAGCTGAAAGAACAATATAAAGAAGAAGATATTGACATTTTAAAAAATAGAAAAATTATTTTTGATGATATTCAGGGATATGTTGGTGATGAGTTTGATGGTCCCGCTTCTTATATTATTGACATATCAATGCCAAGAGAGAATGTAGTAATTTGTGGAAAAATTAAAAATAAAAAGTCAATTGTATTAAAGAGAAAACCTAAAGAAAAAGATGCTTCTGAATTAGATTCTAAGGAGCAAGATGAAACAGCAGAAAATAAAGATAAGAATGAAAGTGACGTTTTGCAAAATGAAATAAACTTGCCTAAATATGAGAGAAAACTCTACAAATGGCAATTAGAAGATTTTACTGGTAGTATCGGTTGTGTATTTTTATCAAATAAAGAAAATCAGTCAAAACTTGAAGCTTTGGAAAACGAAACAGAAATTGCAATTTTTGGAAGTTCAACCTTTGATAAGTATTCAAATTCTATATCTTTCTTAGTTAAGTCAATTGTGCTTTGTAAATTGCCTGAAAAATTTGAAGAATATATTGAATATAAAAAAGAAAAGCCTTTTTATGAATTTGTAAACCCTGAGCCACTAGTGATTTATCAGCAGGAAGATTTACTATCTTTTTCACAAGAAAAGAAAATTCCAAAATATCTTGAAAATAAAACATTTGTATGTTTTGATTTTGAAACTACTGGGCTTCATTATGATGCTGGAGATAGAATTGTTGAAGTTGGAGCCGTTAAAATTGTGAATGGTAAAATTACAGAAAAATTTGTTAGTTTTGTTAATCCTGATGGAAAGCATATTGATGAGGGAGCAAGTGCAACTACTGGAATTTATGATGAAGATGTTGCAAATGCACCAAAAGATTACGAAGTACTTCAAGATTTCTACAAATTTACAAGAGGTGCAATTCTAATTGGCTATAATAATATTAATTTTGATAATGTATTTTTATTTGGACAAGCCAAAAAATGTAGATTTAAATTTGATAACCAAACTGAAGATGTTTTTAGACTTGCACAAAAGTATGTTACTGGAGTAAAAAACTACAAATTAGGTACAATTGCAGAAAAATTAGGGGTAGTTTTAGATAACGCACATAGTGCAGTATTTGACGCTCAGGCAACGGCAGAAGTATTCTTGAAAATTGCCGAAAAAATGGAATAGTGATAAAATTATAAGAAATTTTAATTATTTATTAAAAATATTTCATTGATACTTGCAAATTAAATAAAAATGATTATAATATAAGTATATGGTTGCTTGAATTTTAGCAGTGGCAAACGCCACTGCTAAAATTTTGCTTAAAAAGGAGTCGTATGTCGAAAATCTCAGAAGATGTAGAAAAATTTCTTTCTCCGATAGTTAGTTCACTTGGATATGAAATTGTTGATGTTGAATTTGCAAAAAAATATAATGGTGATAATTTAACAATTTTTATTGATAAAGAAGGGGGCATTGACATAAATGATTGTGAAAAAGTACATAATGCTATTAATGATCCCCTTGATGAATTAAACCCAACTAATGATAAGCCATATACTCTAAATGTTTCAAGTCCGGGCATTGATAGACCAATAGTTACTGACAGGGATTTTAAAAGAAATTTGGGTGAAATGATTGAAGTTAAACTGTTCCAAATGATTCAAAAGAAAAAAACATATATTGGAACTTTAACGGACTTTAATGAAAATGAAATAATGCTAAGCTATGACGGAAAAGAAATTAAAATTGATAGAAAATTAATTTCAAAAGCTACAAAATATATAGATTTTTAGGAGAAAAACAAAGAATGGTAAATAAAGATTTTTTCTTAGCACTTGATGCTTTGGAACAGGAAAAGGGAATTGAAAAGGAGTATTTTATTGAAGCTCTTCAGACAGCTTTAACAAATGCTTATAAGAGAAACTTTGATAGTGCAAAACCTGTTGAAGTAGTTTTAAAACCTGAAAGGTACACAATAGAGATTTATGCCTATCAAACGGTTGTTGCAGAAGTAACTAATCCAGATACTGAAATTTCTTTACAGGACGCAAAATTAATTAAAAAGACTGCAAAAATTGGAGATAAAATCAAAGAAGAAGTTACTCCAAAAGAGTTTGGAAGAATTGCAGCTGGCACTGCCAAACAAGTAATTACACAAAGATTAAGAGAAAAAGAAAAAAGTTCAGCGTACGGAGAGTTTGATAGCAAAGTTGACACATTAATTACTGGTATTGTTAATAGATTAGATGCTGGTGTGGTTTATGTTGAATTTCCGGGTAATAACATTGAAGGTGTTATGAATGCTTATGATCAAATTCCAAATGAAAAGTACAATGTTGGCGATAGAATTAAAGTTTATGTAAAGAAACTCAGAGAAACAAATTATGGTGTTCAAGCTATTGTTTCAAGATCTGCACCTGAGTTTGTAAAAAAATTATTTGAGATGGAAGTTCCTGAAATTGCAGATGGTGTTGTAGAAATAGTTAATGTTGTTCGTGAGGTTGGTTATAGAACCAAAATTGCCATTCACTCTAAAGACCCAAATATTGATGCCTTAGGTTCTTGTGTTGGTGCTAAGGGAGTTAGAGTTAATTCAATAGTTTATGAGCTTGGTGGAGAAAAAATTGATATTATAGTTTGGTCAAGTGACCCATTTGAATACATAGCTAGAGCTTTATCTCCAGCAAAAGTAATATCTGTTGAGATTGATGAAATTACAAAATCATCTAGAGTTATTGTTCCAGATGACAAACTTTCACTTGCTATTGGCAAGAGTGGTCAAAATGTTCGTTTAGCTGCAAGACTTACGGGCTGGAAAATTGATGTAAAGAGTGAAAGTAAAGCTAGAGAAGAAACAAATATTCAGCTTAGCCACACAGATGTTGATGATATTAGTGATATATTTAGTGGAACCGAAGATATTAATCTTGATTAGGTGAAAAATGAATACAGTTAGAACTTGTGTTGCTTGTAGAAAAAAGGGAAGTAAAGAAGAGTTTATAAAAGTAATTTTTAATAAAAACAAACAAATATTCATTGCAGATAACCTTCATCATGATGGTAGAGGTGCTTATATTTGCAAATCTAGAGATTGTTTGTTAAAATGTTACAAAACAAAAGCTCTTAATAAAGTTTTTAAATCTCCAATTTCTGAGGAATTTTACAAGGAGCTTATTGAAAAATTTGGAAATTAAAAAAATACAATCATATATTGGTTTTGCAAAAAGATCAAGAAATATTTTGTTAGGTGTAGATGATATAATTAAGTCAAAAAACACAAAATTAATAATAATTTCAAAAAATATTTCTGATTCATCATTAAAAAAAATTCAAGAGTTTGCACACTCTAAAAGTATTGATAATTTTGTTATTGATGGTGAGAAATTTTTTGAAATTTTACAAATGGAAAATGTTAAGGCACTTGGGATTTTGGACGCAAACCTTGCAAGTGCTATAAAATTGAAAATTACTAACTGATGTTAGTTGTGGAGGAAACCTTGAATAAAACAGAAAATAACAATAAAGTAGATTTTTCAAATATTAGAGATATGCAAAATCTTATAAAAACTAAGAGTATATCTAATTTTGCTACGAACATAAAATCTTTTAGGCAAAGAGTTGAGTCTTTGGCAACTAAAATTGGAGCAATAAAAGGGGAAAATAATAGTAAAAACTTAGATACTAGCGAACCAGTGCAAAATACTGAGAGTGGGACTGTAGTTTCTCCTGCTTCTTCTGTTGTAGAAAAAGAAGAAACAAAGCCAGTTACTAAAGTTGCAAAGCCTGAAAGTGCTGAAAAAATAACTACAGAAAAGGTAGATAAAACTGAAAAGAAAGATGTTTCCTCACCAGTAAAGGTTGTTAATAATTCAACCAAATCTCAAGTTAGTAAACAAGAGTCAGTGAAACAAAATCAGCCTAATGGCAATAACTATAATCGTGGAAATTATAATTCACAGCGTCAACAAAATGGTGTAAATCAAAATCAATTTAACAATAAAAATAGCGGACAGGGTCAAAGGAATTTTGGTCAGAATGGAACAAGAGCACAAGGTAAATTTACGCCAACTGGTGAAAGAAGATTTGACAATAATTACTCTGATAGAAGACAGGGCAGTTTTGGCAACCAAGATGGTCAATTTAACAAAAATAATAGAAATTACAACGGATCATCAAATTACCAAAAAAGACCAATGGGACAAAATGGCACGAGTAATGGTTTTGGCCCAAGACTTCCAAGACCAACTGAAAGTTTTAATACTAGTTCGCTTGCAAGTAAAAGTAATAGAAATTCTTCTCAGAGAAAAAAATCATATGAAAAGAGTGGAGAAGAAAAGAAATCTCTGAACAAAAAGGCACTTTTGATGCGTGGTTATGTTGATGAAAATGGAATTGATGAAAGTGAACAGAGAGAACAAGTAACAATTAAAAAACACAATAAAAAAGCAAAGGAAGAAACTCCAGTTAAAGTAGTCCAAAAAATAGACCATGCTGTTATAACAACTGATAACTTAACTGTTAAAATTTTAGCGGAAACAATTGGTAAATCTGTTCCAGAGTTAATGAGTAAATTTTTACTTTTAGGTATGATTGTTAACATTAATAGCACTATTGATTTTGAATCGGCTGAACTTGTTGCAATGGAGTTTGGTATAACGCTTGAGAAAAATGTAGAAAAGTCTTTTGAAGAAAAGCTTGCAGACAGTTATTCAAGTATCGTAGATGATGAAAATGATCTTCAAAAAAGGCCAGCAGTTGTATGTGTTATGGGGCATGTTGACCATGGTAAGACTTCGCTTTTGGATAGAATTAGAAAAACTAATGTTGTTAGTGGTGAAGCTGGTGGTATAACTCAAAGTATTGGTGCTTATACAATAAATATAAATGGTGAAACTATTACATTTATAGATACTCCAGGTCACGAAGCATTTAGTGCAATGCGTGAAAGAGGTGCAAAGCTTACTGACATTGCAATCTTAGTTGTTGCAGCTGATGATGGTGTAATGCCTCAAACCATTGAGAGTATTAATCAGATAAAGCAGGCAAATGTTCCAATGATTGTTGCGATAAATAAAATTGATAAACCAGGAGCAAATATTGACAATGTAAAAAATCAACTTGCAAATTATGATGTTTTACCTGAAGAATGGGGAGGAAGTGCAATAATGGTACCAATTTCTGCAAAACAGGGACTTAACATTGATAAATTGCTTGAAATGGTACTGTTTGTTGCAGAATATCAAAACTTGCGTGCAAACCCAAAACGCAAAGCTCAAGGCTCAATTATTGAAGCTCGTCTTGATAAAGGCGTTGGAGCTGTGGCAACAGTTCTTGTTCAAAATGGTACATTACATGTTGGTGATTATGTTGTTGTTGGTACTTGTACTGGTAAGATTCGTGCAATGCTTAATGATAAGCGTGAAAGAATTAAATCGGCAGGACCTTCAATGCCAGTTCAGATTATGGGACTTAGTGGAGTACCAAATGCAGGAGATGAACTTTTTGTTGTAGATGAAAAGATGAGTAAGCAGGTTGCATTAGAAAGACAAAATCATGTTAAAGCAGAAATGATAAAGAGTGCAGACCTTTCAATTGAAAATATGATGAACAAGATTGCTGATAGTAACTTTAAAGATTTTAATGTAATTGTAAAAGCCGATGTTCAGGGTTCTGTGGAGGCTTTAAAATCATCGCTTTCAGTTTTGCAAAATGAAGAAGTGAAAGTTCGTTATATTAGTGGTTCAGTTGGTGCTGTAAACGAAAATGATGTTAGTTTGGCTCAGGCATCTAATGCATTAATTGTTGCATTTAATACAAAAACCGATTTCAAGGCAAAGGTTTTATCTGATAAATATAAGGTAGAAATCAAAAACTCTAAAATTATTTATGAAGTGATTGATTATATTACTGAAAAAATCAATAAAATGGTTGCTCCTAAGTACAAAGAGGTAGTAACTGGGCATGCAGAAATTCGTGCAACATTTAAGGCTAGTAAAGTTGGACTTATTGCAGGTACTTATGTTCTTGATGGTAAAATTTCAAGAGATAACAAAGTTAGAGTTTATAGGAAAGATAAACTTTTATTTGAAGGTGAAATTGGTAGCATTCAAAGAGAAAAGAATGAAGCTAAGACAGTTGATGCTGGTTTTGAGTGTGGTGTAACATTTGCAGGATTTACTGATTTTACTATCGGTGATACCTTTGAAACATACCGATTAGAAAGAATTAATTAAAAAAAGAGCATTTTATTGCTTTCATCACAAAAATTTCTGAGCTTAAACTAATGATTGCAAAAAATTACATTAAGTTAGGAAATATTAGTGAAAAGCTTTAAATGCTCTTTTAAGTTTAGGAGGCGATTATGAAAAGTAATAGAATAGAGCGTATAGACTCTGAGATTCAAAAACATTTAGCAAATATAATTTCTAAGCTTGATAACGAAGAAATTTCATCTACCATTGTGTCAATATTAAAGGTTGAAACTTTTGCAGACCTTTCTCTATCTAAAATTTATATTAGTGCTTATGGGGATTTGGATGAAAAGAAAAAAATTGTTGACATTTTAAATAATAACAAAAAGACCATTAGATATAAACTTGCTCATTTGATGAGAATAAAAAATGTGCCGGATTTACTGTTTATTGTCGATGAATTTGAAGAAAAATCATCAAGAGTGCTTAAATTATTTGAGACCATTGAATCTGAAATTGTTGATGATGGTGGAGAAAGTGATGAATAATAAGATAGTGGATCTTATCAAAACTGCAAATACTATATCTATTTATACACATATTAACACTGACTGTGATGCCGTTGGTTCATCGCTTGCTCTAAGGGAAAGTTTGTTACAATTAGGGAAAAAAGTTGATGTTTTTGTAAATTCCGAGTTCCCGAACAACTTTAAATTCTATGGAGATTTAAGTTTTTATAATAAAAAAAATTTTTCAAACTATGATTTAGCTATATGTTTAGATTGTGCAACAGAGGCAAGACTTGGTAAATATAGATATACTTATAGAAAGGGCATAAAAAATACATTGGCTATTGATCACCATGATTTAATAAATGAGCGATTTTGTAAAGTCAATTATATTCGTCATAGCTCATCTACTTGTGAAATTTTGTTTGGAATTTTACAAGATTTAGATATTCGTTTTACTCATTTTATATGTAAATGTCTGATATCTGGAATAATAACAGATACTGGAAGGCTTACTTATTCAGCTACAAATAAAACATTTAAAGTACTTGGAAAGCTATTAGTTTTAGGTAATCTAACAATTGAAGAAATTACTGAACCTTTGCTAAAATCAATGAAAATGGAAACATTTGATATGCTTAAAAAGGCATATCAAAACATAGAGTTTTATTCTGAAGGAAAAATAGGACTCTTAATTTTTAGTTATGCTGATTTCAAGGAAACAGGTGTTTCGATGGACGATATGAGTATTTTTTCAGAAATACCAATGCAACTTGAAACAGTTAAATTTTCTATACTTGCATCTGAAGATGATAAGGGGTATTTTAGAGTGTCTTTTAGATCAAAAGGTAATATTTCTGCAAAAGATGTTGCAGAGAGTTTTGGTGGTGGTGGTCATGCAAATGCTAGTGGGTGTAAAATTTTTGGTTCTTTTGATGAAGTTAAACAAAAATTAATTGACAATACGATTCAAACACTTGGGTGGACAAAATGACAAGTTTAGATGGATTTATAAATATAATTAAACCTACAGGAATGACTTCTTTTGAGGTTGTCAGTAGAGTAAAAAAACTACTAAATACAAAAAAGGTTGGTCATCTCGGAACACTAGACCCAGCAGCATCGGGAGTTTTACCAATAGCTGTCGGAAGAGCTACTAAATTCTTTAATTATTTTTTGAATAAAGATAAAGAGTATGTTGCTCTTGTACAATTTGGAATTGAAACTGATTCACTGGATAGTTTTGGTAAAATATTAAGTCAAAATGATAAAATAATTAGTTTTCAAGAACTTGAAGAAGTAATACAAAATTTTATTGGTGAAATTTATCAAGTACCACCAAAATATTCTGCAATAAAAATTAATGGAAAACGAGCATATGACCTTGCAAGAGAAAATAAAGATTTTGATATAAAACCAAGAAAAATAAGTATTTTTTCGATAAAAACAATAAAAAATTGCGGAAATAATATGTATTTATTTAAAGTTCATTGCTCAGCTGGAACATATATTAGGACACTTTTTTATGATATAGCACAAAAACTTAAAACAGTTTCAAATACCCCCGTTATAATTAGAACTAAAAGTGGCTGTTTTTATGAAAATAATGCCATAACTTTAGATGAGTTTGAAAAAAATAGAATGTTACAATCAATAGATACTACACTTTACAATATAAAAAAGGTAAGTGTGGACGAAAAAACTGCAAAAAAGCTTATTAATGGGGTTAAAACTAGTGCAAATACATTAAAAATAGACATTAAAGAAGGTGAAGAGATTTTTATATATTATGAAAATTCAATAATTGGGTTATTTAAAATATTTGAAAATCAACTAATGCCATTAATTTATTTATATAAAGGAGAATAAAATGTTAAAATTTGGACCGTCGGGTTTTTCTGAAGATTTTATAAAACTTTATAATTCTACTGAAAAAATTCCGAAATGGCTTAAAGACAATGGTCTAGATTGCTTTGAATATTCATTTACTAATGGAATAAGAATTTCTGATAGCACAGCAAAGACTTTTGGTGAGATTTTTAAAGGTTATGGAATTGAAATTTCTGTTCATGCACCATATTTTATTAATTTTGCTAATCCAAATGAAGAAATGATTGAAAAATCAATTTCATATGTGGTTGCTTCTTTAAAAAAAATGCAATTTTTAGGTGCTAAAAAATTAGTGTTTCACCCAGGTTCACTTCTTAAAATGACTAGAGAAGAGGCATTTAATAATACTAAAAACAATATAAAAAAACTAATTAATAAATTAGATGAAATTGGTGGATTTGAAGATATTTTACTTTGTCCTGAAACAATGGGTAAACATGGACAAGTGGGAACAGTGGAAGAAATTGCAGAAATTTGCTCACTCGATAAAAGATTAATTCCAACTATTGATTTTGGACATGTGAATGCCTTTGGACTAGGAACTCTTAATTCAGAAACTTCATTTGATTCTATTTTTCAAACATTAAAGCATTATTTGGGTGATAGATATAATAAAATACATATTCATTTTTCTAAAATTGAATATGGAAGTAAAGGAGAAATTAGACATCTTACATTTTCAGATGATAAGTTTGGCCCTAGTTTTAATATCTTGGCTCCTATACTGAAAAAGCATAATGTTGATGCATGTGTAATTTGTGAGTCAGCAGGAACTCAAACCCAAGATGCCGTAATTATGAAAAATATTTATACTAAATTTAATCAAATTTAGAAAAGTAATTGATTTTTAGTGCTAAATATGATAAAATTATAAAAGATAATTATGTAAACAAATAATTTGGAGGATTTATGATTACAGCAGGAGATTTAAGAAAGGGTGTTACATTTGAATACGAGGGTAAAGTGTATGTAGTTGTAGACTTTTTACACGTTAAACCGGGTAAGGGTGCAGCTTTCGTTAGAACAAAACTTAAAAATGTTATTACAGGACAGGTAATTGAACTTACATTTAACCCAGTTACAAAGTTTGAAAAAGTTCAAATTGAAAGAAAGCAAATGCAATATCTTTATAGTGATGGTGACTTATATTACTTTATGGACAATGAAACATATGAGCAGTTGCCTCTCAATAAATCACAAGTTGAAGATGCTCTTCAATATATCGTTGAAAATATGGACGTTACAATTCAGTTTTATAAAGGTGAAGCATTTAGTGTTGAACCACCTAATTTTGTTGAATTAAAAATTGTTGAATGTGAGCCGGGAGTTCAAGGTGATACATCTAAAGCTGGAAATAAGCCAGCAAAACTTGAAACAGGTTTAGTTCTTCAAGTTCCACTCTTTGTCAACAATGGTGATACCATTAGAATTGATACTAGAACTGGAACATATATGTCAAGAGTTTAATTAGTAAAAAATATGCCAAAAAACGGCATATTTTTTTTTGCGTATTTTACATAATTAATGTTTTTGACAAATAGGATTTAGCAGGAGGGAAATAATATGCTCAAAATACTTCCTAATTGGCTTTTAGATATAATTGCAAAAAATTATTTAATGGACTATGTTTATGAAATAAGAATAAGACTTAACAAGCCAATAATGATTAATTATAGAGGGAACTATGAAGTTTTGGTCGAAAATGCAAACTACAATTCTAAAATTATTTATGCAAATAGTGAGTTAATTAACTTTATAGTGACTGTAGCAACTAAGCAGTCAATATATGCGTATAACGATGAAATAAAACACTGTTATATTCAGGCAGAAGCTGGTATTAGAATAGGAGTTTGTGGTACTGTGGTTTATAATAATGACCAAATCCTTACAATAAAAAATATTACATCGCTCAATATTAGAATTGCTCATCAAGTTCTAAACTGCTCAGAAAAAGTAATTGATTTTATATGTCAAAATAAAGTTGTAAAAAACACTTTGATTATTTCTCCTCCGGGTCAAGGAAAAACTACATTGGTAAGGGACATTGTATACAAACTTTCAAATGAGAAAAATATTAACAATATTTTAGTAGTTGATGAGAGATTTGAAATTGCTGGAGGTGGTAAGGAACTTGATGTTGGCAAAACAACAGATATACTTTCAGGTTGCGAAAAATCAATTGCATTTAAAGAAGCAATAAAAACGATGTCACCTAGCGTAATAGTTACAGATGAAATTGGTGATGAAAAAGATATCATGTCCATAAAACAGGCAATACGCTCAGGAGTTAAGGTGATTGCAACTGCTCATGCAAGTGGAGTACAGGATTTAAAGTTAAAAAAATTTTTTGATGAACTTTTAAGAGAAAAATGCTTTGATAGATTTATAGCTCTTTCAAATAGAAATGGAGTAGGAACAATTGATGGCATTTTTGATGAAAATTTGAGAGTTTTATATGTTCCGTATTTGCAATGAAACTTGTTTTGGTGTTAATTATAATGTCCGTGAGTTTTTTTATTGGACAGATCTATAAGAAAAAGTTAAAAAGTGAATATGATTTTTTGATTTATCTTAAAAATTTCTCAGAATTTTTAAAGTCAAACATTAATCTATTTAAAAATAATCTAGTTGAAATTATTGATAGTTATATTTTACTGAACGAAAATAAAAATGCAAAATTTATGCAAATATTTCAAAAAAAAGGCGAAATATATGAAATTAGTCAAGAAAATATAGAAAAATCAATTTCAGACAAACAAATTTCTTTTGTAATTTATAGTTTTTTAGTTGGCTTAGGAAGTAATGAATACATTTTTGAAACAGAAAAAATAAGTACATTTATAAACTTCTTAGATGGCAAAGTTTTAGAATATGCAAATAATTTAAAAACAAAAACAGACTTATTTTTAAAGGTTGCACTATATGTTGGTGCAGTAATTTCAATTTTGGTATGGTGAGTTAGATGGACGTTTCGGTATTATTTAAAATTGGTGCAATTGGCATATTAACTACTGTAATTTGTCAATTATTTCAGCATCAAGGTCGAGGTGATTTAGCAACTTTGAGTGGACTTGCAGGTTTGGTAATAATTTTAGTAATTGTGCTAACGATGGTAAGTAATCTTTTTGACACAATTAAAACGTTATTTGAACTTTATTAAAAACGCAAATAAAATAAATTTAGGTGTATAATGATAATAAAAATTGCGATTATAGCACTAATTTCAATTTTTATCTCATCGGCAATAAAAAATTATAATGTGGAACTAAGTCACTTTGTAAGTATTGCAGGTGGGGTATTAATATTTTTATTTTGCGTTGAAGAGCTTACCACGATTTTAACATATTTTTTAGAACTACATAATCTTACAAATATTGACTATGAATATTTTTCATTAGTTTTTAAGATAATCGGCGTGGGTTATATAACAGAATTTACTGCCGACATTGCAGAAGATTTTGGCAATAAAATAGTAGCATCAAAGGTTATATTGGGAGGGAAAATTGTTATATGTGGAATGGCAATCCCAGTTATAAAAAGCTTACTTACATTATTATTTTCATTCTTGTCATAAGTTTTATATTTGCCATTTCAAATAATAGTTATAGAGTTGCCTTTGCTGAAAATGATAATTCAAGTAGTGAAATAGAGAAAGAATTTGAAGAAAATATTGACAATATTTTAGGTGATATTGATTCAACAGAGCTTGATTCATTTATCGAGAATGATTTCAACATAAGTTTGTTTGATTCCTATTCGTTTTCTGAAATTGTAAATTTAATTTTATCCGGTGAGTACTTTGATGAATATGATTCGCTCATAGATGGGGTAGTGAGTTTTATAAAGAGCAATTTAAAATCTCTTTTTACTTTTATGTTTAGTATATTTGCAATAATAATAGTATTTGAAATTTTTAATAACTTTTGTGTGGATAAATATGGCGACATTAAAAAGATTGTTAAAATAATATTTACTATAATTATTGCTTTAATGCTTCTTTCACTATCAAAAGATATTTTAGTTACTATTTATGATACAATAAATAAGCTATTTAACTTTTCAAAAATACTATTTCCAATTTTGTTAAGTTTAATTTTACTTTCTGGTTCTAATGGAACATATTCAGTTTATAATACATTATCGGCATTTTTACTGCAGACTGGAAGTTATATATTTGTGTATATATTGATGCCAATTGTGGTTTCAATATTACTTCTTTCCATAGTAAGTTTGGTTTTTGCAAAAAATAGATTTTCTAAACTTATTTCCACCCTAAAATCATTATTTAAATATATAATTATAGCATTTTTTGCAGTTTTTGGACTTTTCTCAAGTATAAATATTGTTTCTTCAGGACTTTCAGACGGAGTAAATTATAGACTTACAAAATTTGCGATTAAAAGTTATATTCCAGTTCTTGGAGGTTATTTGTCTGATGGTTTTGACTTTATACATACATGTTCAGTATTAATCAAAAACTCCTTTGGCATATGTGGAATTTTGGTAATAATTTTTATGATAGTTAAACCAATTTTATTGTGTTTTATTTTAACATTTATGCTAAAAATCTTGTCAATTATTGTTTCTTTTATTGGCAATAATAGCTTTGCAGACTATTTTGAAACAATTTCAAGTGGTCTTTCATATTTCATAGCCGTTTTAGTAGGTGTATTTATGTGTTTATTTGTCTTTATCTATCTTCTGATTTTATCTGTATCGGTGGTGTAGTGATTTATCAATTAATTATTGTATTTATAATTTTAAATCTCATTTATGACTTTATTGATTTTTTACTTCCAATAAAGTCACTAAGTAATTTTGTTCGGTCAGTTACACTCATAATTTTTCTATATTTTTTTATTGAAGTTCTATATAATTTATTTTAAAGTGGTAATTTATGAAATTAAAAGCATATTTTTTAAAGATTAAAGATACAATTTGCAGTTTTTATAAAAAAAATAAAAAATTATTCATTAGTTGTGTTATATGTTTAATAATAATGGTTGCTCTTGTAATTTCAACTTTTTCGGATTTAAAAAAGACCAAAAGTAATACAACAAAATCTGATACAACTGTTTCTGTATCTGACTTTGCTAGTGAGGTAGAAACCAAACTGACAAATTTAATACTTAAGTTAGATAATATCTCATCAGTTTCAGTTTTTGTTATGGTTGACTCTACACCAACAGTAACATATCTAACTGAGTCAACAGAAAAAACTGAAACAAAAGATGGCAGTTCCATTTCTGAAACTACCACCACTGTTGTTTTTGAAAAGAACGGTTCTATTTCTTCACCAATAGTTGTTACAACCATTATGCCAAAGGTTACTGGGGTATTAATAGTTACCAATAAAATAAATGCTTCGACAAAACTTTCAATAATAAATTCCGTTAGTATAGTTCTAAACATAGATGAGTCCTGCATAAGTTTATTACAGGAAAGCTAAAGGAGAAAAAAATGAAAATTTTGTATTTTAGGGAGGTAAACAAAATGTTAACAAAAAAGAAAAAAGTTTTTATTATAATTGGTATGATTGCTCTTTTGCTTGTAACCGGAGGACTAAATCTATTTTTAACTAATGGAGAAAACGAAGTTCCAACTTCCTCTTACGAGTCAACAAGTTTTTTAAGTAGCTATAGAGCAACCAAACTTGAAACAAGACAAACAATGATGAGCTATTATGATTCAATTATTGAATCATCTACTGATGCTGAACAAATTATTGAAACAAATGCACTTATTTCTGAACTTGCAGGCAGAATGGAACAAGAAACCATTTTAGAGGGAATGATTATGGCTTCTGGATATGAAGATTGTGTTGTTACTAGTTCAGATGGTTCATTTTCAGTTATGGTAAAATCTGATGGGCTTACAGCAGATGATGTTGCTAAAATTCTTGGAATAATTGTAAAAGAAACTGGTGTTTCAGCTACTAATGTGAGAGTAAGTTCAGTTTAGTTTTGTAATAAATATATATTGACTTTTCTCTTTTAATTATGTCCAAAACTGCTTGACTAATTCATATTTATTAAAAATTTCATTAATTTAACTATAGCGTATTTGTGCTTATGATTATTTCTTTATAAGTATTAAAATATTTAATGAATTAAAAATTCACCTAAAAATAAACATTAAACTAAAACAAATTTAAAATGAGCTTTTAAAAGCTCATTTTTTTTTGTAGGATAATCAACTTTAAAAATATTTAGTAGGTATATATTGTAATTTTTTTAAAAAATATACGAATTCTTTTTTTACTTTAAAAGATAATTTATTAAAATATAAATTGATTTATACAAAAATATGTGTTATAATTTCTATAGTTTTTAATATCATTGTTTTCATTGGAGATTAATATGGCAAAGAGAGTTAAAGTTATTGTTACTGAAGAAAATACAGATAAAGATAGCGTTACATATAAAAAGAATGTTGTTGTTAGTATCGTTTCACTTGCAACCCAAGAGATTAATGGAATTGCATCAATTAGTCGTAATTCTGTATCGGCATTAAAAAGTGCTTTTAGCAAAAATGTTAATCGTGGTATTATAGTGGAATTTGACCAAAACAATAAAGTTACCATAGATGTTTTTGTTAATGTTAAATTTGGTTATTCAGTTAAAGATGTTTCATTTAGAGTTCAAGAGAATATCAAATCAAGTGTTGAATCAATGACAGAATACAAAGTGGCTAATATCAATGTTCATGTTGTTGGAGTAACATTTAGTGAAAATGACAGTGACTTCGTTAGTTAAAAAATGTAAATTTATTTAGTTAAGTCTGTAAAGTTTCTATTTTTTAGAACTTTATTTTTTATAGGTGATATTATGAGCAGAAAAGATGCAAGAGAATTGGCTTTTAAACTTGTTTTTGAATATTCATTTACTCTTGAAGAAAAGAGAGATATGGTAGAAGAATATGTGCAAGGATTATCTAGTGATGATTCGTCATATATAAATGAAGCATACTATGGGGTAATTAGTCATTACGATGAATTGACGGAAAAGATTTCTCAAAGTATTGAAAAGTTTTCGCTTGAAAGGCTTTATAAAGTAGACCTTGCTCTTTTACTTTTGGCTACTTATGAGATAACATATATGGATTCCATTCCTTATAAAGTTTCAGTTGACGAGGCACTTAACCTAGCAAAAAAATATTCAACTGAAAATAGTGTAAAGTATATTAATGGAGTTTTGGCTAAGTTTGCGAGGTAAAAATGAAAACACTTACGCTTACAATTTCACAATTTAATACATTTATAAAGAATATCCTTGATAGTGAGGAATTTTTGTCAAACATTGCTATAATTGGAGAAGTTACTAATTTTAAGGTGTCAGGTGGAAATGCTTTTTTCGATTTAAAAGACGAAACGGCAATGATTTCTTGTATAAAGTTTGGCGTTTCAGAATTAAATATAAAAAATGGAGATAGAGTTACCGTTAATGGCAGGGTAAATTTTTATGTAAAAACTGGAAGAATAAGCTTTGTAGTTTCTAAGGTTTCAGTTTATGGAATGGGTGATTTATATCAACAATTTCTATTACTTAAAGAAAAACTTGAAACTGAAGGATTATTTAGGGAAGAAATTAAAAAACCAATTCCAAAATTTGCTAAAAAGCTTGGAGTGGTTACCAGTGAAACAGGTGCAGTAATAAGAGATATTATTAATGTCACAAGATCTAAAAACCCCTATACAGATATTGTTGTTTATCCATCAAAAGTTCAGGGAGAGGGTGCAGAAAATGAACTTGCCAGTGGCATTAAATATTTTAACACTAGAACAGATATTGATACAATTATAATTGCTAGAGGTGGTGGCTCATTAGAAGACCTTGCTCCATTTAATACAGAAAAAATTGTGCGTGCTATAGTAGAATCTAATCTTCCTATAATTTCAGCAGTTGGTCATGAAACTGATTTCACTCTTTGTGATTTTGCATCTGATTTGCGAGTACCAACACCATCAGTTGCAGCAGAGGTTGCAGTGTTTAGTTTTTATGAGCAAATGGAAGCACTTCGACAAATCTCAGATAGGAATTCATACTTATTAGGTAAAATTATCGCGGATAGAAAGCAGAATTTAGTTTTAATGTCAAATTCAATTATTGATAAGTTAAGATTAAAATTATCAGAGCATAATTCAAAATTAAAAGTTGTATCTGCAGATATTGAAAATAAATTAAATTTTTTTGTAAAAGACAAAAAGTCAAAACTTGAAAGTGTTTTAGCTGAGCTTTCCAAACAAAATCCTCTGGAAATTCTTAGTCGTGGTTATACATTAATAGAGAAGAATAAGATTAAAATTAATAGTTCACAGAGCTTGAACAAGAATGATGAAGTAACCTTATATTTTAAAGATGGAATTGCTTCGGCAAAAATTATGGAAATTGAACTGAAAGGAGATAAGTATGGAATTTGAAAAAGCTTATGATAAATTAATTGAAATTAGGGATAAACTTGATAGTCCAGAAATTACTCTTGATGAATCTATTAAGCTTTATAGTGAAAGTGTTGAGTACACTAAAATTTGCTTAGATAAATTAAAAGAAACAGATGGCAAAATTTCAGTTATTAAAGCTGAATTAGATAAACTTGTAGAAAAACCACTTGATGTGGAGGAATAATTATGCTAAATAGCTTAACGATAAACAATATAGCATTAATTGATAATTTAACTATAGATTTGGGAAATGGATTTAATGTTTTAACGGGTGAAACCGGTGCTGGAAAATCACTGATTATTGATTCACTTTCACTTTTACTAGGAGAAAAGGCTGATAAGGACCTTATCTCATATGGTGAGCAATTTGCAAGTGTTGAGGCAGTATTTTATACAGAGTTAGATAGTGTTTTAGAAAAGTTAGAAGAATATGGCTTGGAGCGAGAAAACACAATTATTATTTCACGAAAAATTTCAATAGATGGTAAGAATGAATGTAGAGTAAATGGAAAACAATTTACTCTTTCGATGTTAAAATCAATTACTGCTCCACTTATGGACTTACATGGTCAGTTTCAGCATCAAGAAATTCTAAAGCAATCAAATCAATTAGAAACACTTGACGATTTTGGTGGCGATGAATTAAAGGCGAAAAAAAATGAGTATAAAAAAATATATTTACAGCTTAAGGACATAAAAAAACAACTTTCTAAATTCAGCTTTGATGGTGAAAATAAAGATAGAATGCTTGACCTATATAAATATCAGATAGATGAAATAGAACAGGCAAATTTTGTAGATGGTGAAGAAGAAGAACTTAAAGATTTTAGAATGAAAGTTTTAAATCAAGAAAAAATAATTAGCTCAATCTCAAAAATATTAAACATTTTTAACGGTAATGAAGAAGGAGAGATAGGGGTTGTTGATTTAATAAAGCGTTGCGACTATGAATTTGGAGAGCTAACAAGATATCTTCCAGATCAAGAAGAACTTGCATCAAGACTTTCATCGGCAAGGTATGAAATACAAGACATTTCTGAAAGTATAGAGGAAATTAAAGACAATTTAGTTTTTGATCCAGATGAGGCTGAAAAAAATGAAAAAAGACTAGATTTACTTACTTCTCTTAAAAAGAAATATGGTTCTTCAATAAGTGAAATTAATAGCTATCTTGAAAAAATTAAGGTTGAATATAATAATATCGTGGATTCTGAGCAAATTGTAAAAAAGTTAGAGAAAGAAAAAGAGAATTTAGTGACCCAATTGAAAGAGCAAGCAGAAGTATTAACAAAGCTTAGAAAAAAGTATGCGCTATCATTTGAAGAGAGAGTTAAAGTAGAACTTTCTGAACTTTCGATGAAAGGTGCTGATTTTAAAATTAATTTTGCAACTCTAAGTGAAGAAAACTGTGATGAAACAGGTTTTGACAAAGTGGAATTTTTATTTAGTGCAAACACGGGTCAACCATTAAAGCCATTAAGCAAGGTCGTTAGTGGTGGAGAAATGAGTAGATTTATGCTTGCAATTAAAAGTATAACAGCTGATACAGATAAAGTTGATACTATGGTATTTGATGAGATTGATACCGGTATTAGTGGAGAAACGGCTAATGTCTTGGCATATAAGTTGGCTAAAATAGGGAAAAAACATCAAGTTATTTGCATAACACACTTGGCTCAAGTTGCCTGTTTTGGCAAAATTCACTATTACATTTCTAAGTCTGTACAAAATGCCAAAACAAAAACCACACTAAAATGTTTAACTGAAGAGGAAAGAGTAAAGGAAATTGCAAGAATTATTGGTGGAGAAATATCAGATTTCTCATTAAATCATTCTAGGTTAATGTTAGAAAATGCAAAAAAAGCCATCTAGTTTACATAAAAATAAGAAAAACTCAAAAACTACTTTTAAAGGAGTAGTTTTTTTTATGAAAAAAAAAGTTTTTAAACAATGTATTTTCTTTTTAATGTCTATTATATTTTGCATACTTTGTTTAGGAACTTCGGTTATTAATCCAGTATCACTTAAACAGTCACCCGTAAATTTATGTCAAAAAGAAGTAAATGCTTTTCCTAATATTGGTGAGTTAATAAGAAAATTATTTAATAAAGAAGAACAAAACAGCAATATAAATTCAGAAAAAGTTTATGTTTATCTTGGAGGCTATCCTCTGGGTTTCACTATTATGTGCAAGGGTGTAATAGTCGTTGCTGTATCAAATGAACTTATTGGAGATATAAAAGAGGGTGATGTCATAACCAAAATTGAAGATATTGAGATTTCTAGCGTAAGTGAAATTTTAAGCTTAATTAATTCAAGTGAATATAAGGGTAAAGAGCTATCAGTTGAACTTGTCAGAGATGACAAAACTATTACTACTAAAATAACTCCTATCTATGATGAAACTCAAAAATTTTATAAACTGGGACTTTGGGTCAGAGATAATGCAGCTGGTGTTGGAACTCTAACTTATATTAGACAAGATAGTTATAGGTTTGGTGCACTTGGTCACCCAGTTTGTGATATAGATACAGGAAGTTTACTTCCTGCAAAAAATGGCAATATATTTAAATGCAATATTGTTGGATATAAAAAAGGTGTTCGTGGTGATGCTGGGGAATTAAAGGGTTTATTTTTACGAAATAGTAGTGTTCTTGGAAATCTTGATGCAAATAATGAATATGGCGTATATGGTAATTTTGATAAGGATTTTATTTCAAATTTAGATACACCAGTTGTTGAAGTCGCAAGAAGAGATGAGGTAAAAAGTGGCAAGGCAAAAATTCGTTGCACAATTAATGGTACAGCCCCAAAAGAGTATGATATTGAAATAGTTAAGACATATTTTCAATCATCAAAGGCAAATAAAAGTATGTTTATTCGCGTTACTGATGAAGAATTGCTTGCAACCACAGGTGGTATTGTTCAAGGAATGAGTGGTAGTCCAATTATTCAAAATGGTAAATTGGTTGGTGCTGTAACTCATGTGTTTGTGTCTGACCCAACAAAGGGATATGGAATTTATGCTGAATGGATGATTGATAACTAACAGAAAATTTTGTTATTTAAAAGAAAAAATAAAATTTTAACGGAAATTTAGAATTTTATGTCATTTTTCATTTGACAAATTATGTTACTTTTAGACATTATCTATCAAAATGACATAATTTCAAATAAAATTATTCAAAAATATTCAAAATCATTCAAAAAATATTTGTAATTTTTTGAAATATGTATTATAATGCCATTATGGTTCATTTAAAAGAGTATTTAGAATTAGACAATTCGTATAAAACAATCTATATTAGAAACAATAAGTTACTTAGAGAAGATGCTACAATGGAAACATTATTTTATAATATTTCAAGTGATGTGGACATTATCTTAAATCTATTAAACATTCCTGCTAGTAGAACTGGCTACAGATATTGGAAAGATGCAGTATTTATTACTATTATGAATTCTAAGTTTCCGATCAGTATTTGTAATGAAATCTATCCAGCAATTGCTATGAAATATCATAAAACAGGTGTTTCTGTTGAAAGAGCAATGAGAGTTTGTTTTGAAGATGTACTTTATAACAACTCTAAAAGGGATAAAAATTTTATAATAGAATATCTAAATAATTATTTATTATTTCCACATAATAGTGAACTTTTATCAAGAATTGTCGAATTAGTAGTTTCAAAAAAGTTTCAAGACGAAAAAGTAAATTTCTTCACAGTTAATAATCAAAAATAAGTTTCAAGCATAAAATATATTGTGAGAGGTATTAGTTTAACAAAAAACGATATTGGGTATCATTTTCGCAAAAATAGTAGTTACTATATTTCTTTTATGGTTTCTATAATTTTAGCATTGATAATTGCAATTATAATTATCATATCTAATGAGGGATATTTGAGTTTACTTGTTTCAAACAACAAGATTCTTTATTCCCTTATTAATGGTACTGCAACCTTAAATAACATTTTTTTTAGCAGACTTACAAACTTTTCTTTTCCTATGCTTTTAATTCTCATTTTAGGATTAAACTATTATTTATGCTTTTTTTCATTTGTAATAGTAATGTATCAGTTTGTTGTTTTCATTATGACAGCTTATGCAATTATTGACATATATGGTTTTGGGGGAATTTTAAGTGATTTATTTTTGATTGTCCCAGTAAATCTAATTTTTTTCGTAATACTAATTTTTTTATCAGTAGTTTGTCTTGAAAGAGGAAAAGAAGCAGAGCGTAATAGATATTTTGCAGAAGGTTATAATGGCTTATTTTTTGTAAAAGTAGGAGCTTGTTTTTTAATGGTCATTTTGTTGTCATTAGTTGTTGCTTTTATTTTTCCGTTGATTTTAAAAAGTGCAATCTTTTCTATTTTTTAACAAAAATTATATAATTTTATACATAATTTATTAAAATATTACAGATAATAGGTTTGAAAGGAGTGATTATGAAAAAACCTATTATATTTTTATGTTTAATTTTTTTGTTTAGTTTATTTATTTGTCCTGTAAGTATAAATTGTAATCAGGCTAGTGCAACTGGTGAAGACTTAAAGCTTACTGCTAAGTCAGCATTACTTCTTGATTATGCCAGTGATACAGTTATTTATGAAAAAAATGCAAATGATAGATTACCTATTGCATCAATGACAAAGCTTGCAAGTTTAAGTATTATTTTAGATGCCATTGACAAGGGTGCTATAAAAGAAAATGACATGGTGACAGTTTCAGAAACTGCTGCTGGAGTTGGAGGTTCTTCTGCTTTTCTTGATGCAGGATCATCATATAAGGTAACTGATTTAATTAAAACTGTTGTTATTGCTTCTGCAAATGATAGTTGTGTTGCTCTTGCAGAACATATTGCAGGTAGCGAAGAAGTATTTGTTTCAAAAATGAATAAACTTGCAGACTCTCTTGGTTTGCAAAATACACATTTTTCTAATTCAACAGGTCTTCCTTGTGAAAATCACTATTCATCTGCCTTTGATATTTCTAAAATTTATAGAACAATTTGCAATAATCCAATTTATAAAAAATATTCAAAAATTTGGATGGAAGATTTCATTCATCCAAGTGGAAGAAAAACTGGACTTGTAAACACTAATCGATTAGTTAAAACATTTGACGGAATTGAAGGTGGTAAAACTGGTTACACTGATGCCTCAAAATTCTGCTTAACTGCTTCTGCTACAAGGGGAACAACTAGGCTTATTGGAGTTGTTATAGGTGCAAATGATAGTAAAACTCGTTTTTCTGAAATGACAACGATGTTAAACTACGGATTTTCAAATTTTGAAAGTAAATTAGTTGTCAATTCAGAACTTCCTGTAACAATCTCTGATGTTGGTAAATCAAATTCACAAGTTGAAATTTATCCAGAAAGAAACTCCCAAATCTTTGTAAATAAGAGCGATGAAAATTCGTTTAGTACTGGCATTGAAGTTTATAAACTTACTGCTCCATTAAAAAAGGGCGACATAGTTGGTAAAATGTTTGTTTTCGACAAAAATAATATGGTAGTAGACGAAATTAACCTTGTTGCTGGAAGTGATATTCAAAAAGAGAACCTTAAAGATATTTTAAATAAACTTATTAATGTTTGGTAGTAAATATGATTAATCCACAAGTTTTATCTTATTATGACTTGTGGATTTTATTATCTTAAAATTTATATTTTAGTATTATTGACTAAATTTTACAAATTTGATATACTAATATAGTATTGGAGATAGTATGTTCTTATTTTTTGACTCAGCAAGTAGTTTTCTCTATATCATTTTATATCTCGTGGCATATGTTATGGCACTTAGTGTTGCTATGTCTTTTCATGAGTTTGCCCACGCATACATTGCAAAAACGCAGGGAGATTATACTGCTTCTATAATGGGTAGATGCACACTAGCACCACTTGCTCACATTGATGTATGGGGTTTGATTTGTCTTTTTTTATTGGGATTTGGTTGGGCAAAGCCCGTTCCTGTTGATGAGAGAAATTTTAAAAAAGGTAAAAAGAGTAAATTTTTGGTTTCCATTGCTGGAATTGTAACAAATTTATTACTTGGAACAATATTTTTGTTTATTATGATGCTAATTTTTAAAATTTCTCCTGATTTTTATGATAGTAGTTTATATGGAAATCTATTGTATTTATTCTTGCAGTTATCAGTATCTTTAAATTTTTCACTAGCATTTTTCAATCTTATACCAATTTATCCACTTGATGGATTTAGAATTATTGAAACATTTACAAGATATGACAATGGTTTTGTTCAGTTTATGAGAAAATATTCGCAAATCATTTATATTTTAATTATTATTTCTGGTGTTTTTTACTATTATTACACTTTTACAGCAGGAAATTTAATAAACTTTCTTATAGAACTTTTTGCAAGAATTTTAGGAGTTTAATGTGGAAGAGATAGATGAGTTAAAAAGTGAAATTTTGTCCGACAAAGAAGAAATTTTGCATTCAAGTGATGAAGATTCGGCAAAAATTGAAACTGATAATAATATTGAAGCAAATAGTCAAAATGAGCAGAATGATAAAAACACTAATGATGATAATACTAGTCAAGACAATAGTTTAAATAATGAGTTTAAAACAGAACAACTTTCATTCAATATTGATATGACCAAACTTGATAAAAAGTCAAGAGAGATTTTGGAAGAAACTGATGAAAGTGATTACACATTTAAGCTTAGAGATTTTGAAGGTCCTCTTGATTTGCTTGTTCATCTCATTAAAATAACTAAAATAGATATTCGTGACATTTTTATTTCAAATATTACTGAACAATACATGGAAATGATGAAAGAGATTGATACTATTGATGTTGAAAAGGCAAGCGAATTCATTAGTATGGCTGCAACTCTTCTTGAATTAAAGTCAAAGCACCTGCTTCCTAAACCTGAGGAATTTGATGATGAGGCAGATACTTCAGAAGAAGACTTCTTCCGTATGGTTGAAGAATATAAGCTCATTAAAGACGAGATGGATAAGCTGGCAAAAATTGAAAATGTTAATAGATTCTATAAGTCTCCTGATAGCACTGTTGGTGAATTTAGATATGAACTGCCAGAGAATCTTTCTGTAGATGCTATGATTAAGGCTTTTACAAATTTAATGCAAAAAGTTTCAATAAAAGCTGAGGCCGTTCAAGAGAAAAAGATTGAAAAGGATAGGTTTACAGTTTCGCAGAAAATAGCACAGATAAAAGACACGCTACTACTTAAAAGTGAATTTATGTTTTCAGACCTTTTTGAAGATGATTATTCTAATAGTGAAATTATAAATACTTTTCTAGCACTTCTTGAACTTTTGAAAAGACAATACATAACGGTTAAACAGAAAGACCTTTTTGACGATATCCAAATAATCAGAAATGACGATATTGATTCAAGATTATCAGAGGATATTGGAAGCGAATATGATGGAGAATAGTTATGGAAAATTTAGATAATGTAATAGAAAGTGTGTTATTTGTATCAGGAGATCCAATCCCTGTGTCTGATTTTTGTTATAAATTTTCAGTAACACCAGAGGAAGTCGATGAAGCAGTAAAAAAATTAATGAAAAAATATGATGGAACATCTGGAATTAAGTTATTATCATTTAATAAAAAATTACAGTTTTCTTCTAATCCAGATTATGTGGACTATATAGCGGAAGTTTTAAATCCTATTCGTCAAAGAAATTTAACAAAGGCAACACTTGAAACTGCTGCAATTGTTGCGTATAAACAACCGATAACGCGTACAGAAATAGAAGAAACACGTGGTGTAAATTCAGACTATGCTTTAAATATCTTACTTGAACACAAGCTTGTTGAAATCGTTGGAAGAAAGGACGCTGTTGGTAGACCAGCATTATTTGGTACAACAGATGAATTTTTGAAAAGATTTGGAATTAGCAGTATAAATGAATTGCCAGATTATGACGAATTAATGGCGAATATTCAAAGACTTAGAGAAAGTTATTCAGATAGTTTATTTAATAGGTTTGAGCCAGTTCTTCCAGAAGAAGAGCAACGCTTGCAAATGGAGAAACAAGAGGACGAATTTGACAAAAGATTAAAAAGCATTTCAAATGAATCAGAAATTGGTTTTGACGAAAATTCGCAATCTGATGAAATTTTATAAATAAAATAAATAATTTATCACAAACTATAAGTATGAAAAATATACTTATAGTTTTTTTTATATTCTTTTTTATAATAACTATAATTGTTTTTCCATTTAAAATTCGTTTAATGGGTCACTTTAATTTAATGAAATTAATTGGTTTTTACTCATTAAAGATTATGTTTCTGCGTCTTTTAACAGGTCGAATTGTATTTAAAGATGGAAAAATTAATATTGAAAACTCTGTCAACATTGTAGAAGATGGATTTAATAGTGAGTTTTCAAAGCAATTTATAAATGAAATTTTAAAGAGAATAGATATAGAAAAAATAGAAGTTTATTTTACAGGAGGAATAACAAATAATTCATTTTCATCTGCAATTATTTGTGGAAGTGTTAGTTCAATTGTTCAAAGTATCTACAGCTATTTAAGTCAAAAATTTTACAAAATTAAGCTTTATGAAGATATCGACCCAACCTTTAATGAGAACAATTTAGAAATAACATTTGACATTGTTATAAGTATTAGCTTAATAGCAATTGTGATTTCAGTATTTAGTGCGTTTATTAAACAAAAAAAGGAGATAAATAAATGAAAGATAGTAACATAGAAAAAAATAAAATTGATGAAGTTATGCAAACTGCATTTAATAGTATTAGATCACTAGTTGATGTTGATGTTGTTGTTGGAAAAACAATTTATGCAAACGATATGATGATTTTGCCACTTACAAAAGTGGCTATGGGTTTTGTATCGGGTGGTGGTGAATATTACTCAGATATGAAAGAATTAAAAAAGGAAATGCAATATCCTTTTTCTGGAGGTTCTGGAGCTGGTCTTTCAATTCAACCAATTGCTTTTTTGGTTATTGATGGGAAAAGTGTGGAACTAATAAAAGTAGAGCAAAAGTCGGCATTTGATAAATTAGTAGAGGCAGTTCCTGAAGTTGCTAAATTTATCACAGAAAATTTCAAATCTAAAAAAAATGAAAAGAAGAAATAATTTAATCACATATTTAATAATTTTTATACTAATTTTGCAGTTTTTTGCTAATGTTTTTCAAGTACCTCACATTTATGCAATGGCAGAAAAAGAAGAAAAACTAACAACTGCCGAATCTATGATAACTGTAGAAGCAAATAGTGGTAGAGTACTGTATAGCAAAGATGAAAATAAAAGACTTCCAATGGCAAGTACAACAAAAATCATTACTGCAATTGTTGCTATTGAAGATTGTAAAGATTTAGATACTAAATATGAAATTCCGAAAGAAGCAGTGGGAATTGAAGGCTCAAGCATATATCTTAGAAAAGGTGAACATCTTTCTATTAGAGAGCTTTTGTATGGACTAATGTTAAACTCCGGTAATGATTCTGCCGTTGCAATAGCTATTTTAGTTGGGGGCTCACTTGATAAATTTGTAAAAATGATGAATGAGTTTTGTTTAAACTTAGGATTAAATAATACTAATATTGTTACGGTAAATGGATTACATGATGACAATCATTATACTACGGCATCAGATCTTGCTAAAGTTACTTCTTATGCTCTTAAAAATGAAACTTTTGCTGAAATTGTCGCAACCAAAGACAAAACTATTTCAGGCGAAAGTGTAAAAGGTGGCTATAGATATTTAAAAAATAAAAATAAGCTTTTAAAAATGGTAGATGGAGCAGATGGTGTTAAGACTGGTTACACTCTTAAAGCTGGAAGATGTTTTGTTGGTAGTGCAACCAGAAATAATATGCACATTGTTTGTGTAGTGTTAAATTGCGTACCGATGTTCGAAGAATGTTCAAGTTTAATGGAAAAAGCATTTAAAGAATATTCAATGTATAAACTTATTTCAAAGGGTGAACTGAGCGAAACTCAAATTAAAAATGGCAAAAAAACACAAAACATTCCTGTAATATTAAAAGATGATATTTATTATCCATTTACGCACGAAGAAATGAAGAATGTTACAGCAAATTTGTGTATTAATGAAAATTTAACTCTTCCTCTAACTGAGGACACAGAAATCGGAACTCTTGAAATAAAACTTGAAAATAACTTGATTTTTTCTCAAAAACTATATACTATTAATGTAGAAAATAATAGGGAAGAAAATTTTATCAAAAAATTGATAGAAAAATTTTAAGTTTATGAGAATTAATAAATTTTTATCCAGTGCTGGATTTGGATCAAGAAGAAAATGTGAAGAATATGTAACCTCTGGCAGAGTTACTATTAATGGCAAGGTTGAAACAAACCTTGCTTTTGACGTGTCTGAAAAAGATAAGGTTTTTCTAGATGACAAAAAAGTATCTTTGCCTAAAAATTTTACATACATGATGGTGCATAAGCCAAAGGGATATTTAACAACAGTTAGTGATGATAGAAATAGAAAAACTGTAATGCAACTTTTGCCAGATGCATATAAAAATTTAATGCCAGTAGGTCGACTTGATTATAATTCTGAGGGATTACTTCTTTTTACAAATGATGGAAATATATCACAAAAAATTATGAAACCAGATAGAGAGGTTGTCAAAACTTATCAAGTTAAAGTTGAAGGTGAAGTTTCTGATTATGATGCTAAACAAATGGAGCAAGGTGTTACCTTAATTGATGGTACAACATTTAAAAAATGCAAAGTGAAGATAATTGAAATTAAAGATAGAAAGACAAAACTAGAATTTCAAATTACTGAAGGAAAAAATAGAGAAATTAGAAAAATACTTGCACATTTTGGCTATAATGTTGTTTTTTTGAAAAGAACAAGTATTGGAAAAATTAAACTTGGAGGTCTTACAAGGGGGACTTGTAGACTACTTAGAGCAGACGAGATAGAATATTTGAAAACATTGTAGGTGTATTATGAGAGTATGTGTCATAGGTGGTGGAGCATCAGGAATGATGTGTGCAACAATGATTGCAAGAAAAGGTCACTTTGTTGAATTATTTGAAAAAAATGAAAAACTGGGGAAAAAAATCTATATAACTGGAAAGGGCAGGTGTAATGTTTCTAATGCGACAACGGGAGATGAATTTTTAAAAAATGTTGTAAACGGCAAGAAATTTGTAATGGGAGCTATTACAAGATTTGATTACAATGACACTACACAATTTTTTAAAGAAGTTGGAATTCCATTAAAAATTGAAAGAGGTAATAGAATTTTTCCAGAAAGCGATAAGTCTAGTGATATAATTAAGGGGTTAGAGAAGGCAATGAATTGGGCAGGAGTTAGAATTCATCTAAACTGCATAGTTCAAAAAATAATTGTAAGTGAAAATATAGTCAAAGGTATTCTAGTTAACGGAAAAGAAATTTTTTATGACGCAGTAGTAGTGGCAACTGGAGGATTATCTTATCCTGCAACGGGCTCAACAGGTGATGGCTATAAATTTGCAAAAGAATTAGGTCATTCAATTATTGAACCTGTTCCAGCACTGTGTGCAATTAAAATAAAAAATGAAGAATTTGCAAATTTTGATAATTTAACTTTAAAAAATGTCAAATTATTTGCTAAAAATACTGAAAAAACAATTTTTGAGTCTGAAATAGGAGAACTAGATGTTGGCAATGGTTTGCTTTCAGGACCTCTTGCATTGTCATGCTCTAGTTATATTAATCGTCAAGATTTTACAAATTTAAAGCTATATATAGATTTTAAACCTGCTTTAAGCTATGAAACATTGGCAAATCGAATAGATAGAGAAATTATAGAAATTAAATCAGGCACAATTTCAGATTTTCTTGAAACGCTGTTACCTAAATCACTAATTAAAATTTTTGCTAAAAAACTGGACATCAATATAACGGACAAGGCAAATCAGTTAAATAAAGAAAAACGCAAAAATTTGAATTTTTTGCTAAAAAACTCTGAAATTATACCAAAAGAGCTAGAAAATTTTAACTGTGCCATTATAACTTCAGGTGGCATGAATTTAAAAGAAGTTAATCCTAAATTTATGAAAAGTAAGTTATACTCAAATCTTTATTTTATTGGTGAAGTCTTAGATATTGACGCTCTTACTGGTGGATTTAATTTACAACTTGCTTTTGCAACAGCCGTTACTTGCGCAAGTGATTTTAAAGATTATAGAAATTAAAGGAGTAAATTATGTTTATTTTGGCATATATAATTTTAGTAATTCCGTTTTTTATATTTTTGCCTACGAAAATCATTCATAAGGAAAGATTGCCAAAGGGTAGAGCCATTATTACCAGCAACCATTATTCAAATGCCGATACAATTATTTATGATGTCAAATTTGCTCGAAAATTTAGATATATGGCAAAAAAGGAATTGTTTAAAAATTGGTTTGTTAGCTGGTTTTTAAAGTCACTTGGTGCATATCCAGTCGATAGAGAAAATGTTTCACCTAGTGTATATAAGAAAACTTTATCATTATTAAAGAATAATAAATCAGTATTTATTTTTCCAGAGGGTACTAGAAATAAAAGTGGTAGTGAAGAAATGTTAAGTATTAAGTCGGGTATAATAACCTTTGCTTCGAGAGGGGAAGTTGACATAATACCTATGCTCATGTACAAACCACCTAAAATTTTTAGAAAGAATTATATTATTGTTGGGGAGCCTTTGAAGATTCAAGGAGTAAATCCTAAAAAGTTAACTAAGGCTGAATTAGAAATGAACCTAAAAAAATACGAGAATGCTATGAAGGTACTTAGGGTAGAGCTTGATGATTATGTAATGAAAAAAAATAAAAAACGCAAAAAAGATAAAAACTAAAACAAAAAGTATAATTTTATTGTATTAATTATATTTTATTATTAATGAATAGTTGTTTTATTTTAAAAAATTAAAAATTGTTAATTTTTTAAAAAATTTACTTTACTAATTAATTATTTTTGTTATACTTTTAAGTGTAATGAAATTAAATTAAAATAACTAATAATTATAGGTGCAAAGTCACCTTATGCTGATGTGGCTCAGTTGGTAGAGCAGATGATTCGTAATCATCAGGTCGTGGGTTCGAGTCCCACCATCAGCTCCAAAATTATTTTTATCTATGGAAATATCAATATGAATATAAAAATGTTACAGCTTTTAGAAGGAGCAAGACAAGCAACAGGAGTGACTGTTATTATTGATGTATTTAGAGCATTTACGGTAGAAGCTTATGCAATGAGCTCAGGTGCAAAGATGATAATACCTGTTGGAGATAAACAAGTTGCCTATAATTTAAAGGTAGAAAATCCCGATTATATATTAATTGGAGAAAGGCATGGTAAGATTTTACCGGGTTTTGATTATGGAAATTCTCCCAGTCAGATTGAAAATGTAAATTTAAAGGATAAGGTGATTATTCATACTACTAGTGCAGGTACACAGGGAATAGCAAACGCAAAAAATGCAGATATGATTTTGACGGGTAGTTTGGTTAATGCTAGGGCAATTGCAGAGTTTATTAGGCAAAATGAATTTAAAGATGTTTCCTTAGTTTGTATGGGATTAGAGGCAATTGAACCAATTGAGGAAGATACACTTTGTGCTGAATATATAAAGAGTCTTTTAGGAGATAAGCCTTTTGATTTAAACAAAAGAATAGAACAATTAAAAATTACTAGTGGAGCGAAATTTTTTGACGAAACTAATCAAGAGGTTTTTCCTAAACGAGATTTTGAACTATGTACAGATGTTGATAAATTTAATTTTGTGCTAAAATTAGTACATGGTGAGAAATTTGACTATATGAAAAAAATTGATGTAAATTTTAATTAATTGCAGTCTAACTATGATTTATTCAATTTATTATAAAGATATTAAAGCAAATATAAAAAGTCCTAATTGTTTTAGGACTTTTTATTTATATATACTTTTATTATGCAGAAAATAGAAATCTATGTTATAATAAAATCATAGGAGATGTATTTATGGATAATATAGTAATTGTTACAGGTGGTGCTAACGGGCTTGGACTTGAGCTTGTAAAGTTATTACATCAAAGTAATTATTATGTTTGCAATATTGATAAAGATGAAAATAAATTAAAACAACTTGAAGCTAAATTTGAAGATAATTATCAATCATTTGTAGGTGATGTTTCAGATGAAAATTTTGTAATTAGTACTGTCAATAAGATTTCAAAATTAGGTAAAATAGTTGCATTATTTAACAATGCAGGCTCACCATCTTTTAAAAAGCCAACGGAATATGTTGGAAAAGATGTTGAACTATGTTTTGAGGGATTAAAGGGTATGATATATTTTTCTTCAAATGTTTTAAAATATATGGAACAAACAGGTGGAAAAATTATCAATATTTTGTCGTCAGCAGCACTTAGAGGAAATAAACAAGAAGCCGTTTATTGTGCGTGTAAGTGGGCAGAGCGTGGATATACTGAAAGTTTAAAGTCTGCTTATTCCGGAACAAATGTTCATATATTTGGAGTTTATCCCGGTGGTATAAACACAAATTTTTATAAACATAGTAGGGATTATGTATCTCTTGAAAAACAACATTCATTTATGTCAGCAAAGGAATTGGCAGAAATAATTTATAATAATATTTTTACTGACAAACACCTTTTGGTAGAAGATTTAATAATTAATAGAATAAAATAATTTATAATACAAACATTTGAGAATTGATAGTTTGATTTAAATTTAAAATCATAATAGGAGTTTTCAGGCTTAGTATGAAAATATATATTTTGAATGATAATAGAAATGAAAAAGAGTGTTTTATGTATGAACATGGTCTTTCACTTTATATTGAAACAAAATTTGGAAATATACTTTTTGATGCAGGTCAATCTGATTTTTTTATTAAAAATGCAGAAAAACTTGGATTAAATTTAGCTAATACAGATGTTGTAGTGCTCAGCCATGGAGATTATGACCATGGGAATGGATTAAAATTTTTAAATCTAGGCAAAAAAATCAGATTAGTAGCACATCAAGATGTATTTCTAAATCGAATTAGTAAAAGAACGGGTAAGTATGGTGGACTTAATCAGACCAAATTAGATTTAATGAAAAAGTTTGACCTAAAATTAAGTATAAAACCAGTAAAAATTTTAGAAAATACTTATTTTTTAGGTGAAATTGAAAAGACTCTTGACTTTGATACTTGTGAGTTTCCAATGATTAATGATAATGGTGAAGAGTACAAACATTTAGACGATAGTGGTATTGTAATAATTTCAAGTGAAGGATTAATTGTTATTTCTGGCTGTGCACATAGTGGCATCTGCAACACAATAGAATATGCGAAGAAAATTACTGGTAAAAGCAATGTGTTGGCCGTTATTGGGGGATTTCATCTTAAAAATGTAGATGATAAAACTCTAAAAACTATTGATTATTTTAAATCAAACAATATTAAACAAATTTTTTTGGCTCATTGTACATCTGATGCCGTTTGTGATGAATTTAACTTACAACTTAAAAATCAGACTATAGTTGTAAAAGTTGGTGATGTTTATTATTTTCCAGACTAGGATGAAACATTAATTATAACAATTTTAATATTTATAACCTAAATGAGATAATTTAAAATAATTATAATTAAGGTATTTATTTTTTTGATTAAATATGATATATTTTATTAAATGTAATTTAATTTTGCTTTTTGGGAGAGGCTTATAATGCGAGAGAAAGTAAATGAAAGTGAATTGATTTTACCTAAGAAAATTCATAACACATTTATAGCAGGAGATATTATTAGTGGAGGGGTAGATCTTGATACAACTAATAAGATTAGATTTATTTCTGCTAAAGAGCTTAATGGCAAGTCTAATGACGATAGAATCTAAATATATTACGGATTTTGCTTTAATTAATAATGCATGCCAAGGTTATGACTTAGATGAAAATGGTAAATTTATTGGTTCATTTTGGACTCGTTCATCTGAACTTACTTACTATACATATAGTATGTATTTTAATTCATTAGGTGTTGTTTCAGTTAATGATAATACAGTAGGCTCCGTTCCAGTTTTATCACTT
Source organism: uncultured Clostridia bacterium (assembly GCA_944382715.1). Taxonomy (GTDB): domain Bacteria; phylum Bacillota; class Clostridia; order Christensenellales; family UBA1242; genus RGIG1681. The sequence goes on along the minus strand of CALWNC010000004.1, from coordinate 75,382 downwards.
GATTTGAAATCTTTCATATCAAAATTTGGAAATGATATTGATTCTATTATTGAAACACGAACAACAATAGATGGAACAAAAAAACACTTTGTAAATATTGGAGAATATCCAAAACATAGGGCAAATAATGAGCTTCAAGCAACTCTTGAAAATTTATATAATGATGGAAATTTATTAAATGGGATTTCTTGTACTGGTAGACTTTATACAACAAATGGACAACGAGAAAAAAACAAAGATTTTCTATCTAAGCAGAATCCAGAATTTATTTATAAAGGGAAAAAATACGTTAGAGCAATTGTTTGGAATGATGTAAAAGGAAATAAATTTAACGATGGAAGTTTAGTTCCTGAAACTGGCAATGTTTTATGGATGGAGGTTGAACCAGTAACATTTGAGATTACGAATTGGGATAATCTTCCAAGTATGATCAATCCAAGTGGGAAGGAAGTTGGTGGAGATGATAAAATTGAGCTTGAATCAGAAGAAATAATTTTATCAGGTCTGCCATTTTACCCATGCTTTAACTTTAATCAGTCCTATTTAAATTTGTGGCAAAATAGTTTAGTTAGATGTTTTTTTAACTCTGCTAAAAGTGAAGATTTAGATGGAAATAAAGCATTTGATGCACAGCATAAGTGGGACTTTTCAAAGAGTGGATTTTTGTATCAAGCTTTTGACCTTACTCGTGAGCCTACTCGCGAATATATAGTGTCAAATTACGAAAAAGAAGTTGCAGATTATGCATTTGATGGTTTTTTAGAAATTAAAAAATTGTTTTGCATGATGAAATAAAAAAGATAGGAGCGTATGCTTTTTCTAATCTTAAAAATACTGAGCTTGAGTTTAACTTTAAAGAAAAGGATATTTTTGTTGATGATCATGCCTTTACAAATTTTAAATTTAAGTACATTTATTTGTCAAAAGATGGCTCAAAACTAACATTGTCTTTAAATGTCTTGCCAGAGTTGGAAGATTCTTGTATAAGAGAAGAATTACCCGAGCTAGAAGCCGGAAATGGTGTTTTTGAACCAATTTTGCAATTAAAAAATAAATGGTTCAATAACAATTTTAGAAAAAATTATGTGCAATTAAAGGTTTGGAAGGAAAATAAAAAGATTAAATTCATTCCACCTGAATTTACAATAGAAATTTTTCCAGCAAATCAAATGGAAAAATATTTTGTAAATAACAATAATCAACGATGGGCAAAATTAGTAAAAGCACTTGAATTTGACACATTGAAAGAACCAGAAAAACAAAATTCACTTGCTGACCTTATGAAAATTTACTATGCAATTGGGGGATTTTCAGAAAATCAGGGTGAAAGTGAAAAGGCATTTGATTATATAATTAAATATGTGGCTAAAATAGATAGGCATAATTTTACACCAAGTATGATTGGCGAAGAAATACATTCAAGATTTTCTAGAATTGTGTTAAAGGGTGAGTACAATAAAATGTTTGCACAATTCTTTATGAAATATTATAAAGATAATCCTGAATTTATGAGTTTTGAATTGAGAGATCAATACGGAAAGAAAATGGAACGCCAAGATTATCTATGTTTTGCTCACAATAGTTTTGATAGTATTTTAAAGAACTATCCAAACAGAATCGTAAATGGCAATGAAGAACGAGCCTTACTTTCGCCAAAATTTGTTGCTGAACATTCATATTTCATTAATTATCAAGACATTGAAGATGGAAATGAACGCTTGGCTGATATTATTGGAAAGTACGGTTATAGTCAGAAGCAGTTTGAGCACATTCAAGAAATATATGATACTGCTAAAAAATTAAAAGAATCTTATATTATAAGAGCAGATAAATCAAAAGAAGATGATTTAATATAGTTTAGAATTCTTGAAAAAGATGATCCACTTGGTTTTGTACTTGGAGATATTACTAATTGTTGTCAAGTATTAGGTGGTGCTGGGGAGTCTTGTGTAGATGATGGTTATACAAATCCAAATGCAGGCTTTTTGGTTTTTGAAGAAAAATTTTAGATGAAAATGGAGTGCCAGCAGGAGATACGAGAATTCTTGGTCAAGCATATATTTGGTATGACCCAAAGACAAAAACAGTTTGCTATGATAATATTGAAATTCCAACAAAGGTTCTTCATGAACTACGATCTGGCGACAAAACTGACGGCAAGATTTCTTCAAAGGCATTAATTGATGCAGTTGAAAGATCAGCAGAGTCAATTATGCGTGAAATGAATAAAGAAGGTGTGAAAGTTGAAAGAGTAACTACTGGTGAAGGTTATAATGACTTAAAAAGAGAACTTTCTCAAAAATTTGTAAAAGAAAATAATCCAATAGCTGAACATAGAAAATATATAGGATATTCAGACGCAAGAAAAGCACAATACATTATTAAGACCTATGATGAATTGACAAAAGAGTATGGTGATATAATCAAAAAATCTGTAACAGAGGCAAAAAAGACATTCAAGAAGTTCGTGAAATGAATAGTTTAAATGAGCGTTCTTTATAAAAGAGGTTAAAATGGGAGAGTTAGAAAAAGCATTATCTGAAGTAGAAGATGTTTTAGATGAAAAACTTAAAGAGTTAGATGCGTTGGAGTCTGAGAAAAAAGACATTATAAAAAGATATTTTGAGTCTGACGATAGTACAAGGGTAGAAATTCAGAAAGAAATTGAACTTAGTATAGAAAAATACAAAAAACTTGCTGAAGAAACTACCGCCTTTAAAGATGAAATAAAAAAATTAAAAAAACAGGGCTCAGATTAAATTCAAGAAAAGACCATTACAATTTGTATTGAAATTATAAAGCGAAAGAAATTTGTTAATTAGTTTAATTTTGAGTTCGATATGTAATCGAACTCATTTTTTTATTTTTATCACAAAAATTGAAGCAATTACAAATTAGTTTATTAAAAAAGTTTTAACTAAAACAATTAGATTAACAAGTTTTGTTAACAATATTTTGTGAAAATTATTTATATTAATTGGCTTGTAATATTGAACTTTTAGTTGTATTATAATTATATAAATTTTAGGAAATTATGACTATGAATACAACTTTTGAAAAATGGTGTGAGAAACTTCTAGATACTGGAATGGGTAATAGACTTATAAATTTTAAGTCGTCATCTAGCAGAGATATTCAAATTTTCTCACCTAACGGCAATGAACTTTTAGATAAAATAACTTCAAATTCAACTTTTACATTTTATGATGTAGATGCATATTTAAAAAGAGTAAAACAGGAATTTAATTTAGAAACGGATAAGCTTTCTAGTGACCAAATTATAGCAACAGTTTCTAAGAGTTTGACCAAAAAGAATATTCTTGCATACAATCAAGGACATTCAATGCAGAAAATATTAAATGGGCTTAAAAAACTTGCGAGCGAATCTTTGATTGAAAAGGGAATTAACATACTTTATATGTCATTTGGGCTTTTGAATTGGACGGACAAGGATAATAATAAGATTTTGTCACCACTGGTACTTGTTCCTGTTAACATTGAAAAAGATTTGTATAGTTCGAGTTTCACAGTAAAACAATATGAGGAAGAAATTACAACAAATCCTACTCTTGTTTATAAATTAAAAATTGAAGAAAAAATAATTTTGCCAGAATTCAGAGAAACAAATTATGAAGAAGAAAATTTAGAAGAATATTATGCTAGATTAGAAAGAATTTTAAAGAAAAAAAATTGGTCTATTTATCAAGAAAACTTTATAAGTACATTCTCCTTTTTGAAATTGAATATGTATAGAGATTTGAAAGAGAATGAGAAACAAATATTAAATAATTCACTGGTTAAAAGACTATTAAATCAAAAAGTTGATGAAGAGAGTATTGATGTAAAAATTGATGAAAATAGTCTTGAAGATTCTTTACATAATGTTGCTGATGCAGATTCAAGCCAAATGATTGCAATAATGAATGCAAAATATGGCAAAAGCTTTGTACTTCAAGGTCCACCGGGAACGGGTAAATCTCAAACTATTACAAATTTAATAGCAGAATTTTTATACGATGGTAAAAAAATTCTTTTTGTTTCTGAAAAGTTAGCAGCCCTAAAGGTTGTTTACAATAACTTAAAAAGGGCAGGATTATCTGATTTTTGCTTAGAGCTTCATAGCAATAAAACTAATAAAAAAGAAGTTATAAATGAACTAAATGGCATATTAACAAGAAATGTTGCACACATCAGTCCAAATGCATTAATTTCTGTAAGTGAACTTAAAAAATCAGAAAATCAGTTAGATTCTTATGTAAAATCTTTACACACAAAAATTGAAGTAATTGAAAAAACTCCTTATGAGATTATGAGTGAGATTTCAAGATTTAGAAATGCCAAACCTATTGATTTTGTTTTTAATGAAATAGATACGAAAGGTAAAGATTATTATAAGCAGGCGAAAGAGGCATTAGAGAAATTTTCTAGACAAAGTGAAACGGTTGGTTTTGATTATCATAAAAATGTTTGGAATGGTTTTATAAAGAGTGATTTGACTTATGAAGGAAAAGTTAGATTAAAAACGAGCTTAATTTCAATTACCAATTTTATATCTAAGTTTTTAAATTATTTTGAATATTTTGAAAGTGAAATTGGACTAAGCATAAACACACCGAGTGACCTAGAAAAATATTATGAGTTTGTTGTACTTCTTTCAAAATTGAAGTTCTTTGACAAAAATATATTTGGAAATCATAATTTAAACATTATTTTAGATTTTGTTAGACAAATAAACACTGATATTAATAAGTTAAAGGAACTTGAACAAATCTTTTATCAAGAGTTTACAGAAAAAATATTTGAATTAGATGTAAATGAATTATACTTGAGATTTGAGAATGAGTATAGTGGCATTTTTAGATTCTTAAAAAAGAAATATCGTCAAGATAAAAATATTATATGTCAGTATAGTGTTAATTCTAATCGAAAATTAAAATACAAAAAATTATTAAAATATCTTGGCATTGCTAGAGAAATTGTTAATACTAGAAAATTAATTCAGCAAGATGAGCAAAATATATTTGCGAATCTATATCAAGATAAAGATGAAAATAGTTATAACTTTGAAGAGATTTTAAAGGAATTAGAAGAGCTAAAAACATATGATGTTGAAATTGCAAAAAATCTCAGAAATGTAGAAAAATATAAATTTATTGAAATTCAAATGCATTTAAAAGAATTTATTAATGCTATTAAAGTTAATAATAGTAGTATTAACAAATTAAAAAATCTTCAAGAATATTTTGATAAAAATGTATTTTGCATTGATTTAACTTCTTTTGAAGAAATAAATAAAAAATGCAAATCAATTCTTGATAGTTTTGATGAACTTGAAAATTGGTCCAAATTTTATTTAGTTTTAGCAGAACTTGATAGGTTAAAATTAAGATTGTTTGTTGATAAATATATTAGCTTAGGTTACGACAAATCATCATTAACTTTAAGTTTTTCACTTGAATTTTACAAGCAATGGCTATACAAAATAGTAAAAAATAATGAAATATTTAGTGAATTTAGCAGAGAATCACAAGATATGGCTGTTGAAAATTTTAGCATAAATGATAAACTTAGATTTGAAATATCAAAAGCTGAAATAATTACAAAACTTTCAAATTCAATGCCTGATTTAAATAATTTAACTTCGGGTAGCCAAATAAGTATTCTTGCTCGTGAAGCACACAAAAAGACCAAACAGATGCCAGTTAGAATTTTGCTTAGTGAAATTGGTAATTTAGTGCAGACTTTAAAACCTTGCTTTTTGATGTCACCACTAAGTGTTAGTACATATTTGGACTCGAACACCTGTAAATTTGATGTTGTAATTTTTGACGAAGCATCACAAATTTTTCCTTGGGACGCAATTGGTGCAATATCTAGGGCAAATCAGCTTATTGTTGTTGGTGACTCTAAACAAATGCCTCCAAGTAACTTTTTCAATTCTGGAATTTCAGAAGAAGAAACATTAGATGACGAATATAACGGAGATGATGCACTTGATTTTGAGTCTATACTTGACTTGTGTGCTTCTTGTTTTAATCAAAATAGTTTAAATTGGCATTATCGAAGTAAAACTGAAGATTTGATAGCCTTTTCTAACTATAATTTTTATAACAACTCTTTAGTTACATTTCCTTCACCTAAAAGAGATAATCTCAATATGGGTATTCACTTCCACTTCGTAAAGAATGGTATTTTTAATAGAAAAACAAAAGATAATATTTTGGAGGCTGAAAAAACTGTTGAGCTTATTTTTGACCATTTTAAAAATTTTCCAAATCTTAGTTTAGGAGTTGTGGCATTTAGCGTTTCTCAACAAGAAGCAATTGAAGATTTAATTCAAAAGAAAAGGGAAGAAAATGACGAATTTGCTGAATTCTTTGATGGACAGAGAGAAGAACCATTTTTTGTTAAAAATCTAGAAACTGTTCAGGGTGATGAGAGAGATACAATTATTTTTAGTATTGCTTATGCAAAGGGAGATGACGGCAGATTTATACACAACTTTGGACCTTTAAACCAAAAGGGTGGAGAAAGAAGATTAAATGTGGCAATAACTCGTGCCAAATATAGCGTGGAACTTGTTTCTTCTATTAGAAGTTATGATATTGACTTAAATAAAACTTCGTCAGTTGGAGCTAAGCTTTTAAAAGATTATTTATATATGGCAGAAACTGGTGCTTCTAATTGGGTTAAACTAAACAGTGAAAGTGATTATAAAAATATAGAAAATCCAAAGGGATATATTGAAAGTGAAATTTGTGAATTTTTAACTCAAAACGGCTTTGAAACAGAAATGAATGTTGGTTCATCGGAATGTAAAATAGATATTGCAGTAAAGGACTCACAAAGTAAAGAATTTATCGTTGCCATTGAATGTGATGGGGAAACATATAAAAAGGGTAAAACAACGAGAGATAGGGATAGACTTAGAAGAGAAGTTCTTGAAAGATTGGGCTGGAAGTATTATCGTATTTGGTCTATTGAATGGTGCATAAATAAAAAATTCGAAAAGGAAAGGTTGCTTAAATTCATACAAAAAGCCATGTACACGGATAAAAATTGCATTTCAAAACAAAGCAAAATATTAACAAGTAACACAAATAAATCTGAAAATAATAGTTTTTTAGTTCAAGAAAAGTTTAAAAAAAGAGATTTAAAGTCACTTTTTCCAGTTTATGAGGAATACAAGATAAATTATCTTAAAAATCCAACGTTTAACAAAGTAATTTATGATTTAGTAGCTAAAGAAGCTCCAATTACGGAGGAGTTACTACTTAAAAAGACTGTAACTCTTTTTGGAAAAGAAAAGGTAACAGCACTTGTAAGAAACAGTTTTGCAACAAGTATGAAAAACTTTGAAGGAACTATTTTTAAAATTGATGACTATTATGTTGTGGATAAAAATATGAAGATACAAATGAGAGTTCCAAAACAAAATGCCAGTCCAAGAGATATAATGCTAATATCTAATGCAGAGCTTGAAAGTGGTTTATATACAATAATTTCAAATAGTGCAGGCATCAATGAGAAGGGATTATTTTTGACCATAGCAAATTTACTTGGATTTTCTAGAATAGGTAATAATATTCAAAAAAAATTAAAAGAATCAATTCAAGTTCTATTAGAAAAAAACTTGATAAAACAAGAAAATAATGAGTATTTTGTTTCTAAATAGGTCTATATGGTTTAAAACATATTGACAATGCTACTAGAGAATTATATACTAAATATATAAAAAATAGTTTTGAATAAAAGGGGATAATAGTTTTATATGTATGGTAGAAATAAAGGTAAAATTGCAGTTTTGTTATTGGTTTCATGTACTGTGGGACTCCCAATTGCCGGATTTGCAGTTATTAATTCAATAAATAAAGCAGATCGTGAAGCATATGCTGATGTTCGCGATTATATGCTTAAAACTTCCGATGGCAGAGTTTTAACATTACCTATAAATGAAAATCCTATTAGTATAGTCTTAAAAAATGTCCCAGATGAAGACAAAAGCTCCGTATTTGAAGCCATAAAGTCACTTGACGAAATCAGTACAAATATCGATTATACACTCTTAGAAAATAATGATATTACAATTAAAAATAAAATTTATATTGGCGATGCAGGAGAACTTGACAAGGCTCTAGGAGTAACAACATATGAATATAATCAAAATACAGCAAAAATTAATTATCCAGTATACATTAATATTGATTTTGATAAATGTAATAAATATTATTCAAGTATCACGGGTGATAATGCTGTAAGTGCTGTAGTTAAGCATGAATTAATGCATACTTTGGGCTTTAGTGATTTATATGGCAAAGACCAAAAAGATGAATCTATTATGTGGAACACACTTAACTTAGAAGATTACACAGAGAGTGACCAAAATAGGATTAGAAGAGTCTATGGTGGAGAAAGTGAATCACTTGATAGCTTGTCAAGAAACTATCTAAGTGGTTATGAAAATTTGGCTGATGATGAAATTTTAAATATAGTTAATTCATATGTAAATGTTTCTTATCCAAATGCAATACAAATTTCTGCACTTGAAGAAAAGAAAAACAAGATTAAAAATGAGTTTTCAGAATCTGAAAGAACAATGTAGATAATTGAAAGTCCTTTATTTATAAAAGTATTAATTTTATTTAATATATAACTATGAATGGGGATTATTAAAAATTTTAAGAGATTTTGTTTAATTTATTTTATGATTATAATTCTAATCAATTTTTTGATTAGAATTTTTTATAAATAATTTTATAGAAACTAAAACAGGCTATAAAAAGATTTTTTAATATTAATTAGAGAAAATTATTTAAAAATTTTATAAGCATTTGTGTAAAATCAATTAGATAAATTTATAATTAATTTTATTAATGGAAAGGCATTTAATTTCAAATAAAATTATAAGAAAATTAACTTAAAGTTCGTTATTGACTTTTACATAAATTTTGGTATAATTAATTTGTTATAAGGAGTGATAGTAATGAGTAGAAGATATAGAGGAAAAACTGCATTATTAGTAATGCTAACATGTACAATTTCGGCACCGGTTCTAGCATTTGGTGTAATGACAGCTATTAATAATTCTAGTGCATACAAATATTCCGATGTACAAGATTATATGTTACAAACTATTGATGGCAGAATTTTGACTTTACCTTTGGAAGAAAATCCAATTAGTATTGTTTTAAATAATGTACCAGAAGAAGATAGAAAATCGGTATTTGAGGCTATTAAATCACTTGATGAAATTAGTACAAATATTGACTATACACTCTTAGAAAATGATTCGGTTACGATTAAAAATAAAATTTATATTACTGGGGTAGATGAGTTAAATGAGGGGCATATAGGAGAAACTACTTATACATTTGATGCATATACTGCAAAACTTAATTATCCATTTTATATTGAAATTGATTTTGATAAATGCTATAATTATATTTCAGATATTACAGGTGAAAATGCAGTTAGTGGTGTTGTTAAGCATGAACTTATGCATACTCTTGGATTTGATGATTTATATGAAAAGGGTATGGCTAATGAATCTATTATGTGGCATATGCTTAATTTAGAAGATTACACAGAAGGTGACCGTAATAGAATTAGAAGAGTCTATGGTGGAGAGAGTGAGACTCTTGATAGTTCAATAAGAAACTACTTGGAAGGTTTTGATTCGAATAATCAAGCTGATGTTTCAAATGCACTTAGTTCTTGTATTTATGTTTCTTATCCAAACACAATACAAATTTCTGCACTTGAAGAAGAGAAAAATAAGATTAAAAATAACGCCTCAATTTCAGAACCTGAGCGAACTATGTAATTCATTTTAGATTTACAATAATTAGCAGAAAAACATTAAGGTTAGCTGAAAATTAATGATTTAACTAAAGCCCGTGAACTTTTATTTATATTATTAGTTCTGAGTAAATAATAAAAAAATATTTGTAAATAATTTATCTTAATTTAAATCAAAGGTACAAGTTTTTAGTTTGATAAAGTCAGGTCACAAGCACTAATCTAATTTTATATTTTACTTTGATTTTATAAATATTTATTAGATAAAACTACAAAAATAGATTTATATAAAAATGCCAAAAAAAAATTGATTGGCATTTTTTATTTTTATAAATAAAATTGGCGAATTTAGACATATTAATAGTAGAGAAATTTTTATATTTTTAGATAAATTTGACAAAATATTAAGAATTTGATAATATATTACACAGCAAAATGAATTTTTATATATCAAAATGCATTTAATTGATTGTAATAAAAATTCAAGTATTTTTATTAACATAGGAGTTATTAATGAAGATTTTTACTAAAACTTATGCCAATGGTTTAAGACTTATTCTTGAAAAAAATAGCAAGAATGTTCTTGCAACAAATATATTATTTGGCGTTGGCTCTCAAAATGAATCAGAAGAAGAAGAGGGTTTTTCCCATTTTATTGAACATTTGAATTTCAAAAGCTCTGAGAAATTTAAAACTGAAGAGATTATGGACAAACTTACAATGCTTGGTGCAGATTTTAATGCCTACACTTCTAAAACAACAACTAGGTTTGTTTTTAAATGTATGCCAGAGAGTTTTGAAAAGTGTTTTGAAATTTATAGTGATATGCTTATTCATCCAAAATATCTCCCTGAGGAAATAGATAGGGAAAGAAATGTAATAATTGAAGAGATGAAAAAATATGAGGACGAACCATCAGAAATAATGTATCAAACTACAATGAATAATTATTTTGATGGGTATTCTTTTGCTCATGATGTGTTAGGAAAAGAAGAAAACATTGCCAGCGTAAGCAGAGAAAGATTACTTGAATATAGACAAAAATACTATATACCTGAAAATACTATAATTTCTGTAGCAGGTAACATTGATTTTGATATATTAGATGAGATTGTAGAAAAGTATTTCGCAGGTGAATTTAAATACCATGCGAGTCCATTAAAATTAGAATATACAAAAATTATTCCACATATTAAGGAAAAATATCAAGTTGTAAGCAGAGATGATTCTCAGGCAAATGTTTGTTTGCATATTAAAAGCGTTACATATGATAGTAGTTTAAAGTATATTGCAAGCATTTATGCCTCAATACTTGGAAGTTCACAAAATTCAAGACTTTATAAAAAGATAAGGGAAGAACTTGGTTTAGTATACACAATCTATGCTTATAATGATATTGATTTAAGAACTGGCGAGATGTTTATTGTTTTTGGAACAAGACCAAAAAATGTAAAGAAGGCTATATACGAAATTAAAAAGATTATAAATGACTTTGCAGAAACAGGTGCAACAGAAGAAGAGCTTCTTAGAGCAAAAACTTGGAAGAAATCTTGTATTGAGTTTTCTACTGAAACTAATAGTGATATTGCTGAGTCTAATGCTATTATTATGTATTTAAATAATAAAATACCTTCAATCAAATCTAGAAAAGCAAAGTATGATAAAATAACTTTACAGCAGGTTAATGAATTTGCAAAACAAATTTCAAATGAAAATGTGTTTAATGTGGTAGCTGTAGGTAAAAACATTAAAGTTGATGATTTAAAACAATTTTAAAAACCTTGTAAAAAAATTACAAGGTTTTTTATTTTAAAAATATGTTAGATAAAGTTAAGTCTAAATAACAAATAAACTATATTACTTTTTAATAATTAACAGGCTTAAAGCGATTTAGATCTTAGATTTTCTATATTGACACTAATAATTCTCTTGTTGTATAATTGTGATATTATTTTATAATATAAGGATTTTTTATGATTTCATTTACTATTGGCAATGATAAGTTTAATTTTAGAGTATCTGGCATTTTTATTGATTCAAGTAGTCAAAGATTTTTAACCAACACTTCGGAAGATGTTGAATTTTTTGTACTTCCGGGTGGGCGAGTTGAAATGGGAGAAGATACTTCACAGACTTTATTAAGAGAAATTATGGAAGAACTTGGGGAAGAAATTGAAATTGTGTGTTTAAAGGCTATTACAGAAGATTTCTTTGAATTTAATTCTATTAATTTTCATGAAATTCAATTTATGTATGTTGCTAAGTTTAAAAATAAAGACATTGAAAATCATTCTGATTCATTTAAGGGACTTGAAAATAAAGATATTTATAAATGGCAAAATATTAATGATTTAAAGGACCTAGATTATAGACCTAAGCATATGAAACCCATTATAAAAGAGGCATTTGAAGGTGATTATAGTTTAAAACATATAATTTTTAGGGAAAAATGATAATTACTAAATGTTTTAATTAAGATTTAAAAAATAATTAATTATAAAGATAATTTGTAACATAGGTAATTCTACAAAATTACACCAATTTAATCACTTTATTTTTTATGGAAAAATAATAAATAAAAAAACATTAAAAGTTAAATAAATTTATAAACTTTTAATGTTTTTTGATAAGTCATATAATTTGTTTGCAGAATTGTATGCATCATTTAAATAAGTATCAATATCTGAATATTTGTATTTTTCAGTTTTAAAATTATCAAGCTCTAGTGTTATTGGTCCATGATAATATTTATATAGATAGGGGATAAGTGAATTCCAATCAATATTTCCCATAAATGGAATTAGATGTAAATCTGCTCCAGTTTCTCCAAAATTATCGTGAATATGTACGGCTTTAATGTGTGACTTATATTTTTTTATGAAAAATTTAGGTTTATAGCACCAAACATTTGCATGTCCAAAATCAAGACAAACTTGAAAATTATTTGATTTAATATTTTCAGTTAAAAATATTAAATGGTCAACAGTCCTAAGATTTTCAATCAGTATGCAAACATTTAAGCTTTCTGCCAATTTCACAAGTTCTTTGAAATTATTTAGACCTATTTCTGAAAAAGATATACACTCTTTTCCAGCTGAATGCATTATAAAATATTTAATATTTAGCCTTCCACACATTTGAATGTAGTTCTTTAAAACTAACAAATATTCTTGAAAATCATTTTCCCAAATTTTAGAATTATTTTTTAGTGGTCCATGTACTGTATCAACATAAAGTCCGATTTTTCTAGCATAGTTAATACAAGATTCGATTAACTCTATAGGCTGATAATTCGCATAAAAACACACGGTATCAAAGCCGTGTTTTTTATACTTATCAATCAGTGTAAAATCATCTAAATTCCAAGTTTCTGGTTTAAAATGATAAATTCCAAGTTTACTTTGCTTCATTATTCACCAGCTATTTCAGTTACAGTATTTCCAAGTGAAGTACCATAAACTGCTAAATCCTTAACTAATTGTGTTGTTACTTCTGGTGGCATTAGTGGAATTTCACCAAGTCTTTCATTTTCAACTAACATTGGAATGTAAACGCCTCTACTTGCATCGCCTTGAAATTCTTCACCTTCGCCCGTTCCAAGTTCTCCATCAGTCCACTCACAAACAAAGAAATGCTGTATGGTTTTTTCATTTTCGTATAGATAAACTTCTTTAATTGGCTTTACATTAATGCCAAATTCCTCAAGAACTTCACGGACTACACAGTCTTCCTTTGATTCATTTGGATTAATTCCACCACCCGGAAATGTATAGTAAACTCTATCGTTTTTTTCTCTATACATTACAACCATTTTATTATTACTAAAAACTATTGCTCTTGAACTTTCTCTTTTTTCCATAATTAATCTCCTTGTATTTTATTATAAATTTACTTTATATTTTGTCAAATAATTTTTATTCTTCACCATATTCAATTGATTTAGAATTTCTTTTACTCTGATTATAATCGTCAACTGCCTCAATAGCAGCTAAAAGTGCTTCGCCATATTGCTGCATTATTGATTTTACATCTTCATCTTTATATCTTTGAACACATTGAAGCAAATCAACAGAAGTTAAAATATTAATGTATTTTTCATCAATTTTAAAACCACTATTGTATGCTTTTGCCAAAAGTTCAATAAAAGCCATACTTGTATCAATGTATCCACCTGATACTTTTGCAATGTCTGAGTTTCTAAGAGCAATTTTTTCTAAAAGAACGGCATTTTTTATTAATTTTGAAGTTATAGTATCATCTGTCCCAATTGAAGTTCGGTTTGCATCATTGCCATCAACTAGACATCTTCTAAGGTTATGCACAGCATCTGCATATTCACTTGTATCCTCTCTGAGTATTTCTTTAATATTGATTTTTGGTAGGGTAAAATTTTCATCTTTGTACAGTAAAGTATTTTTGCCATGTTCCATTTCATAAAACATAACCTTAGATCTATTATTAATCTTTCCAATACGCAGTTCTTTTTCAGTATAAAGAGTGGTTCCAACATGAATATCCTTTGGTAATTCTGATTTGAAATTTGTCGCCTGATTTACATCATACTTTTTCAAAACAACATACACATCAAGGTCACTCCAGTTTTCAACAAATTTACCTTTTCCTGCACTGCCAGATAGGGTTAATAGAGATAAATTTTCTCCAAATGCATTTTTAGCTGCCAAAAGCAACTCATTGTATCTAGGATATTGTGTTTTTATTTGAATAGTTTTGGCTATTGATGAAACAATTTGTTCATGCATTTGTTCTTGACCACCATCAATAAATTCAACCTGCCTAAATTCATTATGTTTATCCTCATCTAAAACTCTATTTAGTATTTCAATATTATAGCCTATATACTTAACATAATCTTCGTCATCGCCCGTTCTTTCTTTTATATGATTCCTATTTTTTGCCGTTATAATGATTTTTAAATCTTCCATACTATTAAAGGCTTTATATTTTCTCTTCGCATTTGAAATCATAGTGGCAATTTGTTCTTGGGAAAACCCTTCTGTTAGAAGAGTTGCTTTGACTCTTGTATCATAAAAGTCAATTCCTTTATCTAAAACTACAATTGGTTCTAGGCTTTCTTGTGCCATTTGATATCTTTCAGCAATTGATTTGTAAATTGTATCAACAAAATTTTCGGCATTTTCTTTACTAAACCACCATTTTGAAAGCTCTTGACCTTTTAGCTTAGGAAAAGCATCGGTTTGATTAATATGGAGAGGTTGAGAAAAAATGTCACCATAAATTTCATTCATTTTTTTAGCTTGGGTAGACTTGCCAACATTATCCATTCCACTAACAGAAACAATTAGCTTTTTCCCTCCCAATATTTGTTTTAATTGCTCTCTGTCTAATCCTAAATAATCATATAAATTCATTATTATATCCCCCTAATAAATTTAATAATATCAGCTAATGTAACATATTTTTTTGTAAATAAAGCTGTTAATGCAAAAAGTAAATATCTGTCGCTTTTATCACTAACATTTGTAATATCAACAGGTGTTATCATTCTCATTGCAACATATGGTCCTAATTTAAAACCACTATTTATAATTTCTAAATCTTTAACTTGTTTTAAGTAGGCAAGAATAAAATTTTTTACTTTATCTGGAAGAAGCTTTGAAAAATTAATTTCTAGACTTTTTTCAGTTTCTATAAAATCACATCTAACTAAATTTTTATATTTTTCAAGTGTTTCTGTATATTGTTTATGTGGGGAGTTCATATATTTTATGTAGTAGTAATAACAATTAACTAAATAACAACCTAAAAATATTGCAATTTCATTAATTAATGAATTATCTCCTGCAGTTTCAAAATCTGTTATAGTTCCATTTATAGAAATATTTAAATCGGTTGGGTCTCCTTGTGATATAATGAATGGAACAATGTTATTTTGTGTAAGTGAATATATAATTGTCTTTACACAATTTTTAAATGTTCCTAAGTTTTCACCATTGTATATTATATCTTTCTCAAAATCCTTATCGCTTTGGGTTAAATATTCCGAAATATTTGATATTCTTCTAAGAAAGAATATAGAGTTTTTAGAAATATTCTCATTTTGAAATTTAAAGTTTCTAAAATTTGAAGTTAAAACATTTATTATTTTATTTTGATTAAAAGGGGAATCCCCAAATAGTCCTTGGTGCATAGTATTGTAAAATAAATCATCATTAAATTCATAGGTGATTTCTTTATCAACAATATTATATTCTAACAATTTTGGTACATTATAATAGTATTTAATAAAATTATAACCTTCAATTTCATTAAGAATTCCATTTTTAATTTGCTTTTTAAAAGATTTATTATTTAATTCATCTTCAATTATATAATAGGAACCTTTATTAGTCTTTATGGTTTTTATAATTTTTTTCATTATACTCCACATATCTTAGAAATTTTATATTTATCTCATTTTATCAGTTATTTTATGTAAAGTCAATATCTTTCATATTTTATAGTTTCAAATTAAAATATTATAGAAAGCACAAAACCTTAAAATATTAAAATTTTTGTAAATAAAGTTATTTTTTTTCTAAGAGTAATTAAAATAGTTGTTGATAAAACATAAGTTGATAATATTAAACATTGTACAATGTAGAGCAAGATTATTAATTTAGCAAAAAAACAGCAATTCTTATTTGAAAATGCTGTTTTTTATAAATATTCTATATTTTTTATTAAAAAGTAAATTAATTATTTAAATTTTATGACCAAGATAAATATTAAAAATATTAAATTTATTTTAATACATTCTTTCTTCGTTGGAAACAAAACTAAGAGCAACTGTATTTGGCCCAAGGTGTGTTCCAATAATTGGTCCAATGATTCTAATTTCAGGCTTGATATGAAATTCTTCTTCAAACATATTAGCAAGTGTTTTTGCACCTTCTAAATTGTCTGTATGACCAACAAACACTTTATTAAATTCTTTATTTATAGTAAAGTTATCCTTTATTTCTTGTATTATTGATTTGAATGCCTTCTTTGTACCTTTTTCTTTTCTTATAATTTCAAGTTTACCTTCTTTTGTAAATTCAATTATTGGCTTTACTTGTAAAATAGTTCCTATAACTGCTTTTGGTCCACTAATTCTGCCACCCCTTTTTAAATACATTAAGTCGTCTACAACTACAAAATGTTGATTTTTGTGCTTAAGTTCATTAATTTTATCAATTGTTTGTTCCATGGTATAGCCACTATCTCTAAGCTTCATAGCAATTTCAACAAGATAACCCTCAGCAAAAGTGGTAGTATTGCTTTCAATGGCAACATAATTAATATCAGGATATGTCTTTTTAACCTCTTCAATAGCTAGTTCTGCATTCGTAACAGTAGGACTTAATCCCATACCTTGAGTAATATGAATGGCATTTTTTACTCCGTCTTTTGCCATTTGTGTAAATAAATCAATATGAGCTTGCAAATTTAGTATACTAGTTTTAGAAACAACACCGTTTCTAAGTTCGTTATAAAAGGCCACATATTCATCGTATGATTTAAAATCATCAAGATATTCAATTGTTTCATTATTTTTGGTCATTGAATAATTTAATTTGCCAACATAAAGATGATACTTTTCAATTTCATCAGCATAAAAGTCACTGGTGGAATCGGTAGAAATAATATAATTTTCCATAATAATCCTCGTTAATTTTTGTTTATTAAATTTTATAGCACAATTTTAACATTTATATATTATTTTGTAAAGTATAAAATAAACAATAAAATTTTTATTAAAGATTTAATAAATTTTGTTGACAAATAAAAAAAATAAGATTATATTATTAGCAGTTACTAGTTTAGAGTGCTAACAATAAAAGAATAATATTGCTAAAAGGAAGTGTAATATGAAAAATTTTAAAACTGAATCAAAAAAAATTCTTGATATGATGATAAATTCTATCTATACTCATAAAGAAATATTTTTTAGGGAATTAATTTCAAACTGCTCAGATGCGATTGATAAATTATACTATAAAAGTTTATCAGAAAACATAGGGCTTAATAGAGGGGACTTTGACATTAAAATAAAGTCAGATAAAGAAAATAGAGTTTTAACATTTAGTGATAATGGTATTGGAATGACGGCAGAGGAGCTTGAAAGTAATCTCGGTACAATTGCTAGAAGTGGATCTCTTGCATTTAAAAATGAAAATGAAAAGAAAGAGGATATAGACATCATTGGGCAATTTGGTGTTGGATTTTATTCTGTCTTTATGGTTGCAAGTAAAGTTCAAGTTATTTCAAAAGCTTATGGCTCTGACACTGCAAATATGTGGGAGAGTAATGGAACACAAGGTTATGAAATTACACCTGCTGAAAGAGAAGGTTATGGAACAGACATTATTATATATCTAAAAGAAGATACTGATGATGATAAATATAGTGAATTTTTGGAGTATTACAAACAAAGAGAGTTAATAAAAAAATACTCAGATTATATTCACTATCCAATTAAAATTCAACAAGAAGTTCCTGTTTCTTCACCTGAAAATACAGAAGACAATCCAAATAAAAAGATAGAAACAAAACTTGAATGGGAAACTATTAATTCAATGGTTCCTCTTTGGAGAAAGCCTAAAAATGAAATTACTGAAGAAGAATATAATCAATTTTATAAAGATTTAACATATGATTATATGGACCCATTTATGCATTTTCATATTGATGTGGAGGGTGCAGTTGACTATAAGGCACTACTATATATTCCAAAAAAGTGTCCAGAAGCATATTTTTCTAAGTACTTTGAGAGAGGCTTAAAGCTTTATTCTAATGGCGTACTTATAATGGACAAATGTAAAGACCTAATTCCAGAGTATTTTGGATTTGTTCAAGGCTTGGTAGACTGTGAACTTTCACTTAACATTTCGCGTGAAACCGTTCAACATGATAGGCAATTGCAGAGAATTGCTAGTAATATTGAAAAACAGATTAGAAAAGAACTTCAAGATATGTGTGACAATGATAGGCAAAAATATGAAGAATTTTATAAAGTTTATGGACTTCAACTCAAAGTAGGAGTTTATAATAATTGGGGAATGGATAAAGATAAACTTCAAGATTTGATTATGTTCTATTCTATTAAACAAGATAAGCTCATTACATTTAAAGACTATGTAAATAATATGGTAGAAGGACAAAAATATATTTATTATGCAACTGGTTCGTCAATTATTAGTATTAAGAAAATGCCTCAGACTGAAAAAGTATTAAATAGTGGCTACGATGTTTTGTGTATGACAGAAAATGTTGATGAATTTGCAATTAAATATATTGGAGTTTATAATGAAAAAGAATTTAAAAATGTTACAGATGGTGACACTGGAATTGAAAATGCGACAGAAGAAATTACAGATGAAGATAAGCCATTAATTGACTTTTTAAAGGAAACTTTAACAGGAGAAGTTTTTGATGTTAAATTATCTAAAAAACTAGGCAATCACCCAGTTTGTCTTTCAACAGAAGGTGAAGTTTCACTTGAAATGGAGAAAGTGTTTAGAAATATGCCAGAAGGTGACTTAAACGCACAAAGTGTTCGTGCTAAAAAAGTTCTAGAAATTAATAGGGAACATAAGATATATGATAAGCTTAAAAATCTCTTTGAAACCAATAAAGATGATTTGAAGGAACTTGCAGAAGTGTTGCTTGATGAGGCAAAATTAATTGAAGGGTTGCCTGTTGAGGATATGGGTAGATTTGTTGAGCTTGCAACAAAATTCATGATATAAAAAACGCAAAATGTATTAAATTAGCCTAAAAAAGCTCTTAAATTTTTAAAATTTTCAAAAAAAGAACTACAAATTTTTGTAGTTTTTTTTAATCTAATATTTTTAAAGATTTATTCATATCGGTCTTAATTATTTTTCTGTAAAGAAGTAGTGAAGAGATTATTGCAAAAATTATAGTAATTATAGGAGTTAAAACCCATGTCCACCAATTAACATCGGCAACTGAACCAAATGAAATATAATCAAAAAGGAAGGAAAGGAATGCATAGCCTAGTGGAAGTCCTATAATTGCACCTATTATACTCATAATATAGATTTCACGAAAAATGTAACCAGAAACTTCACCATCTTTATAACCTAAAACCATTAAAGTGGAAATCTCTCTATTTCTTTCACTTATATTTATATTTGTTATATTATAAATTACAAGTGCACAAAGTATTCCAGCAAATACAACAAGAATAACTGAGATGTATACAAGTGCATCTGAATTTTCTACTTTTAATGCATTATCTAAAAGTCCAAGACCTGATAAAACCAAAATAGTTGAACCAATAATTGAAATTACTGTCATTAAAAATCTACTTTTAAATAATAATACATTTCTAAAACTTGATTTGTATTTAAAACTAAGTTTGTTCCAAATAAAAGGAATTTTTTCAAGTATAACTTTTTTGCCCGGTTTTGGGGCTTTTGGTGTTAAAAGGATTGCAGGTTGGGTCGAAGTAACTCTCTTTCCTGAGAGAAAAGTTACAAGTAAAGAGATGAGTAACATAAGTATAACTGCCACAATGAAGTAAATATAACTTACTTGTATTGGAAATTCTGGCATAGAGTATTGCATATTAAAAGCGTAGTAAAGAACTCGTGCTAAACCGTCACCAATAGCAAATGCTAACGCACTGCCAAATATTGTTGCTAGTAAAATAAAGATCAGGTATCTTCCAAGAATTTTTGAATCAGAATAGCCAAGCGTTTTTAAACAAGCAATTTGACCTCTTTCTTCATCAATAAGCCTTGACATAGTAGAATAAATAACAAGGGCAGTAACTAACATAAAGAATAGGTCAAAGATTAATCCTATTTTTCCAATTTTGTCGGCATAAATGTGCATTGAATATAAGCCACTATTTTCATATAATGTCAAGATTTCTGTGTTTTCTAGGTTTATATTAGATTTAATTTCATTAATCTTATCTTCATAAGCAAGCGAATATGAAGAAAATAAATTACGATCCTCAATAGTAACTGAAATATTATTGACTAAAAATGAATTATTTATATAAATTACATTTTCAATATTTTCACCCTCAATAAAACTTGGCTCATTTTTCAGCGTTAAAATTAATGGATTTTGTACAATACCAACCACAGTGTAAGTTACACTCTGTCCCATTCCCAGCAAATCAATGCTGATTTGTTGATTAAGTTCATAACTTTGTATTGTATCTGTTTTTCTTTCAACTACAATTTCATTGCTTGCAGTAGGTAATCTACCACTTATAAGCTCTAAATTATTTATAGTTTGAGAGTTTAAATCGTAGCAATATATTCTTGTTATTTTGTCATCAATAGTAGTGTCAAAACAAAAACTAGTTTGCAGATTATCTTCTCCAAAAGTATCACTAATTTGCTGAATTTCATCACTACTAAATCCTGTTTGGTTTGTACTAATAAAGATAAAATCAGAAATATTTTGATCTAAATAATATTCATTTATAGCAAGGTCAATTTTATCTTTTGCACTACCAATCCCAGACATTAAACCAATGCTTACAAAAACCATTGCAACGATTGTAAAAAATCTTGTTGCTTGCTTTAAAAACATTCTAAGGTTTGATTTTGATAGTTTTCTCATATTACCACTCTATCTCCATAATTGGTTTTGGATTACTGTTTATTTCAATTTTTTCAATCTTTCCATTTTTAATTCTTATAACCTTATCTGCCATATCTTTCAAAGCCTGATTATGTGTTACGACAATAACGAGTTTGTTTTGTTTTTTCGAAGTGTCATATAAAAGTTGTAGTATTGTTTTGCCAGTTGCATAGTCTAGTGCACCAGTTGGTTCATCACAAAGTAGTATTTTTGGATTTTTTGCAATGGCTCTTGCAATAGAAACTCTCTGTTGCTCACCACCAGAAAGTTGAGCAGGAAAATTTTTAAGCTTATCGCCAAGACCTACATTTGAAAGCATTTCAGCAGGAGAGAGTGCATCTTT
This sequence comes from uncultured Clostridia bacterium, assembly GCA_944382715.1. GTDB lineage: Bacteria > Bacillota > Clostridia > Christensenellales > UBA1242 > RGIG1681. Next base: position 53,610 of record CALWNC010000004.1, on the reverse strand, counting down.
GCAAATTTCTGTTGCTAGTTCCACATTTTCAAGGGCAGTTAAGTTTGGCATTAAATTATAAAACTGAAAAACAAATCCCACATCGGTTCTTCTATAAAGAGTAAGTTCTTTTTTAGAAAAATGTGATATATTTTTCCCATCAAGAATAATAGTTCCACTTGAAACTGAATCCATTCCACCTAAAAGATTAAGCAAGGTGGTTTTTCCTGCACCACTTGGACCTAATATTACTACAAATTCTCCCTTCTCAAGTTCAAAAGTAACATCTGATAGTGCTAAAAATTTGCCAGCATCACTATTATATTCTTTTGAAACATTTTCAAGTGATAAATAACTCATATATTACCCACTCCTTTAACCTATTATTTTAATTATAACATAATTTTGTTATAATTCAATTAATTTTAAATTCAAACTACTAAAATTTGTAAAAAAACATTAATTAGAAAACTTAATATACAATTAGTTACAAAATTTTTAAGTTGTATTTTTACTATATTCAATAATAAATTATTTTAAAATCAAATTCTGCTTTTAAGAAGTAATATTATATTTAATTTTAGGCTTTTTTGACAATTAAACCATTGCAAAATAATAGGGAATAGTTTATAATTAAATTGTATGAAAATTAATATTGTTTGTGTTGGCAAAATTAAGGAAGCTTTTTTTACTAATGCAATTGAAGAATATTCTAAACGCTTATCTCGCTTTTGTAGTTTTAAAATTTGTGAAGTTGAGGAAGAGTCTAGAGAAACTAACAATGCTCGAAAAAATGAAATTGAAAGTGAAAGATTAATAAAAAAATGTAGTGGCACTATTGTTTGTTTAGATATGAGAGGTAAAATGCTTTCAAGTCCAGAAATCGCGAACTTTATAGAGAGTAAACAAGTTTCAGGAACTAGTGAGATAAGTTTTGTTATTGGTGGCTCAAATGGGTTATCTGAAAGTATATTAAATAAAGCATCACTTATACTTAGTTTTGGTAAGATAACATATCCACATCAATTATTTCGCGTTGTTGTTTGTGAGCAAATTTATAGAGCATTTACAATTATAAATGGATTGCCTTATCATAAGTAGGAAGGTATTATGGATTATAAATTTAAATTATTAAAGATACACTGTGCAGGTTGTGCTCTTGCATTAGAGCAAAATCTAAATCAAATCGAAAGTGTTCAAGTGGAAATTAATTTTGTTACCAAAATTTTAAAGCTACATATTGATTCTGATGAACCTGAACAAATTTTATCCAAGGTAAAAGATACAATTCATCTGTTTGACCATTCCATTGAAATTTTGGATTATGAAGATGAAGAAGATATTGCGAGAAGAGAAAAACAGGAAAGGGAGTTTAATATTTTTAAACTTACACTTGCATTTATTGTTCTTATTTTGAATTATTTTGTTTCAATAACTTGGCTAAAAGTAATAATTTATTTGGCAGATTATATTTTGGTTAGTTACAAAGTTTTGATTTCTGCAGGTAGAAATATTTTAAATGGAAAAATTTTTGATGAAAACTTTTTAATGAGTATAGCTTCAATAGGTGCATTTATAATAGGTGAATATGTTGAAGCAGTTGCAGTTATGTTTTTGTATGGTGTTGGAGCAATACTAGAAGATCTTGCCGTACAAAAGTCAAGGAGAACAATTTCTGCACTTCTTGAAATAAAACAGCCATATGCAAATCTATTTGACGGAGAAAATGAGATTAAGGTTTCGCTGGATAAATTATCTATTGGCGACTTAATTCGCATAAAACCTGGCGAAAGAGTACCATTAGACTCCGTTATTGTTGAGGGAACATCTTATCTTGATATGTCTGCACTCACTGGGGAATCTCTTGAAAAAATAGTAACCGTCGGTGATAAAATATTGTCGGGCTCAATAAATGGTGCTAGTGTTCTTTTAGCAAAGGTCGAAAAACTTGAAGCAGATAGCACTGTTTCTAAGATTGTTGACCTTGTAGAAAAGGCAACAGAAGCAAAGGCAAAATCAGAAAAAACCATATCCAAGTTTTCTTCAATTTATACCCCTGTTGTAATAGTACTGGCATTTTTGATTATGATAGTACCACCAAGTTTTTCTGCATTTAGAAATTTTTCTGAATATGCATATAGGGCACTATGCTTTCTAGTGGTTTCTTGTCCATGTGCATTGGTAATTTCCGTTCCATTAACATACTTTGCAAGTATTGGATCTTTTGCAAGAAATGGAATAGTAGTTAAGGGAGCAACTTTTGTAGAAGAACTTGCGAAAGTAGATACAGTAATTTTTGATAAGACTGGGACAATAACTGAAGGAAATTTTGAAATTACAGAAATATATGCATACGGGGAGCATACAAAAGAGGAAGTACTTGAAACAATCGCATATGCTGAAAGTTTTTCAAATCATAGAATAGCTAAATCAGTATTAGAAAAGTATAGTGATAAAACAAAAAAACAAATAAATAGTGCTTGGGTTAGTGATTACAGCGAAATTGCAGGTAAGGGAATAAAAGCTAATATTTTTATGCAAAGTACAATTGTTGGCAATGCCAAATTTTTAAAAGAAAACGGCGTACATTTCTTTGAAGTAACCAAAAATGGAACGGTACTATATCTTGCAGTCGAGGGAGAATTTATTGGTTATATAGTTATTGAAGATACCATAAAAAAAGATTCGGCTAATGCAGTTGGGAAATTAAAAAAATTGGGAATTAAAGACATTTCAATTTGTAGTGGTGATGAAGAAAATGCAGTAAAGGCAATAGGAAAGAAACTGGGAATACAAAATTGTTATTTTGGTCTTTTGCCAGAAGATAAAGTTTTGGTTGTAACTGATAAAGTTCAAAGTGGTCAAAAAGTTGCCTTTGTTGGTGACGGAATTAATGATGCACCACCCCTTGCAAATTCTAATGTGGGAATATCTATGGGTAAGCTTGGAACAGATATTGCAGTAGAGGCAAGTGATGTTGTCATTATGACGGACGAACCAAGCAAAGTCGCATATGCAATAAAAAAAGCTAAAAAAACACATAGAATTGTTCTTCAAAATATAATTGGTTCAATAGGAATAAAGGCATTGATTTTAATCTTAATAGGCTTTGGTTTTTCTGGAATGTGGCTAGCTGTATTTGCAGATGTAGGTGTTAATTTACTTGCAGTTTTAAATAGTTTAAGGGCAATGTTAAAATAGGAGGAAAATATGAATTTAAAAAAAATACTGTGGGAAGCATTAGAAAAGAGTTTTAGACATTTGGGATATGATACTGACGATGTGACACTGGCATTCTCAAATAAGGGAGACGAGGTAGACTATCAGTGCAATTCTGCATTTATGATTGCAAAAAAAGTCCATTCAAGTCCTGAAGTTGTTGCGACTGCTATAATTTCAAATCTTGTTCAAGACATTGCCGACGTTTCATTTGCAAAACCGGGTTTTATTAACTTTAAAATTAAAAATGAGATTTTATCAAAAGTATTAAATGAGGCGAATTCAAACGAAAGGTTAAATCTTGAAAAAGTGGACAAGCCAATTACCGTTATTATGGATTATGGTGGGGCTAATGTTGCAAAAGAACTTCATATTGGACATTTGCGTTCTCCAATTATTGGAGAGAGTTTTGCAAGACTTTATAAACTCCTAGGAAATAATGTAATAACTGACACACACCTTGGTGATTGGGGACTTCAAATGGGACTTACCATTGCTCAGCTTCAAGATGACGGATATGTTGATGGTTATTTTGATTCAAATAAACAAAATAGGCAAATTACACTTGATACACTAAACGAAGAATATCCAAAAGCATCTAAGAGAAAAAATGAAGATGCAGAATTTAAGTTAAAGGCTGAAACATACACAAAATACATTCAAACCCATAAAGAGCCTTATTGGTCAATTTATGAATACATTAGAAATATCTCAGTTGAAAAAATTAAAGAAAACTATGAAAAGCTCAATTGTTACTTCGACCTTTGGTATGGTGAAAGCACTTCTGATAAATATATAGATACTGTCATTAAAATGTTTATTGATAAGGGGTTGACTAGGGAATACCAAGGAGCATTAGTTGTAGATGTTGCAAATGAAAATGAAAATATTCCAATACCGAAGAAAAATCCTGATGATCCTCAACTTTATAAAAATCCAATGCCACCAGTTTATTTAAAAAAGAGTAATGGTGCAGATGTTTATGATACAACTGACATTGCAACAATTTATCAGAGAAATCTGGAATTTAACCCTGATAAGATTATGTACTTTGTAGATAAAAGACAAAATATTCACTTTGAACATTGTTTTAGGGCGGTTAAAATGGCTGGGATTTCTCCTGAAAATCAAATTTTGCAGTTTGTGGGCTACGGAACTATAAATGGGAAAGATGGCAAGCCTTTTAAGACAAGGTCAGGAGATACGATAAAACTTGAAGATGTTATAAATCTCATACAAAAATCAGCAAGTAATAAACTTGAAAGTAATGGGATTGTGGGCAATGATGACCTTGCACTTAAAATTGGGGTTGCGGCACTTAAATTTGGAGATTTATTAAATGATCCAAATAAAGACTATGTCTTTGATCTAGATAAATTTATTTCTTTTGAAGGGAAAACTGGTCCGTACATTCAATATACTGGTGCAAGAATTAATTCACTACTTAAAAAAGCTGAAATTGATGATAAAATTAATTTTTATGAGAATTTAAATTTAATAGACATTACAGATAAAAATCAGAGAGCAATAGCGATTAACTTTTTAAAATTACAGGAAAGTTATATGCAGGCATACAAAACAAGTTCAATTAGTCAAATTTGTGCTTCACTTTTTGACTTTGCTTCGAGCTATTCAAAATTTTATAATGATACGAGAATATTGACTGAAAAAGACGATAAACTTAGAAATTCTTACATTGCTTTAAGTTACTTTGTTTTAAAAGTTATTAAACAGGCAAGTTTCGTCTTGGCTTTTGATATTCCTGAGAAAATGTAGTATGGAAGAAAAGAAAAAAATTTTACTTCATTCTTGCTGTGCTCCTTGCTCAACTGCAGTAATTGAAAGACTTAAAGATGAGTACGACATTACTATTTTTTATTATAATCCCAATATTTATCCAGCAGAAGAGTATATTAAACGCAAAAATGAAGAAAAAAAATATATTGAAATTTTACATAGTAAGAGACCTGAAATTAAAATTGATATGCTTGACTGTGATTACGATAGTCAGTCTTTTTATGATGCAGTAAAGGGGCTAGAAAAAGAAAGAGAGGGTGGAGCTAGATGTGCCGTATGTTTTAAACTAAGGCTTGAAAAAACTGCAAGAGTTGCCAAAGAAAAAAAATATGATTTATTTGGAACCACATTAACTGTTTCACCACATAAAAATTCTGATTTAATAAATCTAATTGGCACTGCACTAGAAAAGCAATATGATATTCCTTTTTTGGTCGCCAATTTTAAAAAACACGATGGTTATAAACAAAGTGTAGAGCTATCTAAGCAAAATGGTCTTTATAGACAAAATTATTGTGGGTGTGAATTTGCATTAAAAATTCAAATGATAGAGGCTCCCGAAAGTTTAAAAAAGAAGTATTAAAAATCTTTTATATTGAAGAATTTATTAAAAAAAATTGCTAAATTTTAAAATCAATGTTAAAATTTTACTATAATCATTTATAGAGAGATAAAGGTGGAAGAAATAAACGGGGAAAAAGAAGCACAAGAAAAACAATTAGTGAAAAATAAAAAGAAAGATGACAAAAATACGAAAAAAGAAAATAATAAACAAGACAGTATTGAATTGTATAGAATAGTCAAATCTATATTTTTTGTTTTTTGTGCCATTGTATTAGATATTATAAATCTTTATGTGATTTTTGGTAGTTTTTTACCAAAATATTTTATCTTTGACTTGAGTATTTTCTTATTTTTAGCAGGAATATTATTTTTAATTCCTAAAAATTGGCTTTCAAATATTTTCTTTTGCCTATTTTTATTACCTCAAATGATTTTGGGTATATTGGAGCTTACTCTTGAACTTACTGTTAATGATTATTTTGTATTTAATATGTTGTCACTTGTTAAAGATGCGTTTACTGTTTTCAAGATTTATTATTTGCCTTTTGATATGATAAAGACTTATTTGATTTTCTTTATCATAGTTATACCTATTTTAATAAGCTTGAAATTTTTAATTAAGAAAAAGATTAAATTAACAAAAATAAAAAGAGTTGCTTTTACATTTGTAACTTGTGGTTTAACAATCTTGTTTTCATTTAGTTTATTTGGTTTTCAACTATTATATATTAATCTTGAAAAGAATTCAGACAATATCTTTTCCGCTAAATCTTTTTGGTCTGGAAATATTTCAAGTACAACAAAGTCTATAAAAAACTTTGGATTTTATGGGTTTTATATCAATAATTTTTACAATACTTATCTAAAAAATTTCTCTTATGATGAAAATTTTTTACTTAAATACTATGAAGATGGACAAATACCAGCCAATGAAGATGCTATTTGTGCTGGTGATAATTTAATAATGATATGTTTAGAAAGTTTTGATTCATTTGCAATTGACCCATATAATACACCAAATCTTTGGAAACTTATAAATGATAATTCTATTTATATGAGCAATTTTTATGGCAAAAATCAAACTAATGTTTCTGAGGCAATTTCAATTTTAGGGTTTATGCCAAATGATTCAATTTATAACGCAGAAAGTGATTCGCTAGCTTCTAAAAATTCACTTGCAAATCTTTTTAATGATTTAGGCTACACAACGAGCTATTTTCATAGCTATTCTGGTGACTTTTACAATAGAAAGGAAGTTATGAAAAATATGGGCTTTCAAAATTTATATTTTATTGAAGATGCTGATTTTGACAATATATCAACTGAATTTAATGATTGGAGTCTTGAAACTCAGTTTTTCGATTACTTTAAAGAGGAAATGACAGGTGCAAGTGAGAGTGGGTCTAAATTCTTTACTTATTATATGACAGTTGCAACGCACGGAGAGTATTATACAAACGAGCGTTTCCAAAAATATTATGAAATTTATAGAGAGAATTTTGATAATTTCATTTCTTGGCTATATAGTGAAACAGAATTTGTTTATCCTGAAGATGAAGTCGTTGCTGAAAGGTTTGATAACTTTAAAGCTCAATGTATTGAAACCGATGAAATGATTGGAAATTTGTTTAAGTACTTGGAAGAAACAGAGGTGAATGGAGTAAAATTAATTGACAATACAACGGTTGTTTTATTTGCAGACCATGATTGCTATTATGATTTTATCTCTTCAAGTTTAAAAGAAAATGACAAATTATACAATATACCATGCATTATTTATAGTAAAAAGCTTCAAGTTAAAACTATAAGCAATTTTTGTTCTACCTATGATTTGTATCCTACAGTTTGTGAGTTGTTTGGTCTAGAATATAATAAAAATATGTGTCTTGGAGAGAATATATTTAGTGATGACTTTGATAGTATTTTTTGTACTACAAAAGAAAGTGTCGGTTGTTTTGATGGCTCTTATAAAATTCTTTATTTTGATACAGTATCAAATAGAATTGAGAACCCGATTGAAAGTGTAGATGAATTTATGAAGAAAGTAACTTTGTTTATGGAAAAATATAATTATATTAATCAGATTTATAAGAGTAAATTAAAACTATAAAAAATCTCGCTAGTTTAGCGAGATTTTTTTAATCGTTTGGGTTTAGAAGTTTTAATCCTCTTTCATTTAAAAAGTCCATTGTAATAAGATTTCTTCTGATCATTTCTTTATAGATAAGGTCCAAACTGGTCTGGACATCATTTAAACTTGTGTCAAGCAAAAAAGAATTTTCTGGCATAACTAAAGGAGAAATTTCTCTATGCATATCTCTATAATCGCGTTCCTTTAAATCCTCAATTACATTTTCAAGCTTAACATTTTCTCCAAGCTTAATATAGTCTGCCATACGGCGTTTAGCACGAGTTTCAATTTTGCAATCAACAAAGATTTTAAAATCGGCATCAGGGAAAATTACTGAGCCAATATCTCTTCCTTCCATAACAATATTTTCATTGTACTTTGCCGTTTCTCTTTGTAATTTTCTAACATATTCGCGAACAAATAATTTACAAGATAATTTTGATACAAAGTTACTAACTTCTTCTGTATGCAGTTTATCGGTTATATCAATCCCATCAAGTATCATAACATTATTCACGCCATTAAATGAATACTGAATATTTGTATTTTCTATTATATACTTCAGTTTATCGTCTTCACTGTCGCTTATGTGAAGATTTAGTGCCTTTACAGTTATGGCTCTATAAAGTTCACCTGCACTAAAAAATCCAAATTTAAAATTTTTTGCTAGTAATTTTGCTATTGTTGATTTACCCGAACCCGAAGTTCCATCAATTGCTATTATCATATTTTCCTCACAATGATTATTAGTTAATTTCCTTTATATATATTATAATATTTTGTCAAAAATTCAAAGCAAAAATTTGTATCTATTTTGATTTTTTTTATTTTTGTTATATTATATTTTTATGGAGAAGCAAAAATACAAAAATAAGACGAGTTTTTTTGAGAGATTTTTGAGAATTTTATTGAAAATTATTCTTTTTCCATTAGTTATTGCTTATTTAATAAATGAAAAGATAAAAAAATCTAAATTGGACAAAATAAATGCTGAGAAAATTAAGGTTTATAATATTTCTCAATTAGATTTTCTATCAGGAAGGGAGTTTGAGCAATATTTAAAGTCGCTTTTTGAAAATATGGGATTTGAAGTGACTCTTACAAAATTAAGTGGAGATTATGGAGTTGATCTTATAATTTCTAAAAAAGGAAAACAATCTATTGTTCAAGCAAAATGTTATAATCATACTGTAGGTGTAAAGGCAGTTCAAGAGATTGTTGCAGGTAGGGAGCATTATAAAATATACGATGCTATGGTTATAACTAATAATTATTTTTCAAGAGAGGCAGAAAATTTGGCACTTGAAACGGGGGTAACTCTTGTGGATAGAATTGTTCTTGAAAAAATGGTTAGAAAGTACGATGTTAGAATTGAAAAAACTAGTAGTAGCAGCAGTGCACTATCAAAAACTTCTCGAGAAGAAATTTTTGCAAAATATAGGCACTGGATATAAAAATTTGTCTAACATTAGAAATTGTGAGTAATTTTTTATTTCTTAGCATAAACTAGTTTTGAGGTAAAACAATAAATGTTCGAACTTTCTATTAGCACGACTTTGTGTAAACAACATTATATCCAAGAACTTTATGATAAATTAAAAGACGAGATAAAAAACGATAAAGGTCTTGCAATTAAGCAAAACTCTTTTGGAAGAAGCTATTTTGCCATTGCCGTACCAGATAAAAAGAAAGAATTTTATAAGTCAAAGATTCTAGATTTTATTGTTTTTATGATAATTGACGACTATAAGTTTAATTTCTTTAAAGAAAATTTACAGCTTGTTGAACAAAATATTATTAGTCAGTCATTTTTAAAGGCAATTTCAATCTTTGACTCAGAGATAGACACTGAAATTATAAAAAGACAAATTGAGATGAAAAATGAGGTACTAGTTGATAGTTTTTACTATTTCAAACTTGGCTCACTTAAAAGTAGATGGATAAAGACTGCAACAATAATCAATCAAAATCAAGTGCTTTATAGCTCAGAATCTATGATTGAAGTTCTTAAATACTTAACTTTATCGTCAGACAACTATTTAATTACGGCTAATGTAATTATTGGAAGAAAAAATATAAAGGTAAAACAGTATTCGGGTACTAAATGTTTTAAGAGAGATTTTGATGGATACTCAAACTTCTTTACAGAAATAGTAAGGCTAAATCCCGTTAAAATTAATCTAAAAAAATTAGAAATTGAAAACGATGATGTGGTAGTTAAACTTTTAAATGATATTTTTACTGATAAGATTTATTATTTAAATTAAATTCCAAAAATTCGAATAAAATATTGACAAATTTATTTTAGCGAATATAATATTTATTATACACTTGTAGAACAAGTAGGTTACAAAGACTGATTCAGAGAGAAAGAGTCGTGGGCTGAAAGCTCTTTCATTAAGTTTGTAATTGAAACCAGCTACATTTTATACATCTAAATATTTAATGAGGTTGAACTATCAACGAAGTAAGGTGGAACCACGATATAAAAATCGTCCTTATGTCTAATTATGGCATAAGGTTTTTTTATGCCAAATATAATTATTAGGAGGAACATATGAAAATTAAGCTTAGAGATGAAGTTAGAGAGTATGATGAAGGAGTTTCGGTTTTAGACATTGCAAAATCAATTTCTGATGGACTTGCAAGATTTGCTGTTTGTGGAAAGATTAATGGAGAGCTTGTTGATTTAAACTTAAAACTTTTTAATGACTGTGAACTAGAAATTATTACAAATAAAAGCCCAGAATATGCAGAAGTTTTAAGACATACAACGGCACACATAATGGCACAAGCCGTTAAAAAGATTTTTCCAACTGCTAAGTGCTGGGTAGGACCTGCAACAAAAGAGGGTTTTTATTATGATTTTGACTTTAAAACCCCAATTTCAAATGAAGATTTGTCAGATATTGAAGACGAAATGAAAAAAATTATAAAGGCCAACTTTGAAATTGTGAGAAAAGAAGTTACAAGGAAAGAAGCATTAAAAATTATGAAAGATGCAGGTGAGCAATACAAAGTTGAGATTATTGAAAGTCTACCTGAAAATGAAAAGATTGCTACTTATTCTCAAGGTGAATATACTGAGCTTTGCCGTGGACCTCACTTAAAATCTACGGGAATGGTTAAGTTTTTTAAACTTACAAAGATTTCTGGGGCATATTTAAAAGGTGATAGTAAAAATAAAATGCTTACTAGAATTTATGGCGTTGTATTTGATAAAAAAAGTGAACTCGACGAGTATTTCAAAAAACAACAAGAAGCAATGGAAAGAGACCATAGAAAAATAGGCAAGGAACTTGGAATTTTTATGTTTAATGAACTTGTTGGTCGTGGACTTCCTATTTGGTTACCAAATGGTTTTATTTTAAGAAGAACTTTAAATGACTATATAATGAACAAAGAACTTGCTCTTGGTTACAAGCATGTTATGACTCCATCACTTGGTAATATTAATCTCTACAAAACTTCAGGACACTGGGACCATTATCAAGAAAGTATGTTCCCTGCAATGCAAGTGGAAGATGAAGGTTATGTACTTCGTCCTATGAATTGCCCTCATCATATGGTAATCTTTAAAAGTTTCCAACATTCATATAGAGATTTGCCTTTAAGACTTGCAGAGATTGCAAATGATTTTAGATATGAAGCTAGTGGTACACTGGTTGGAATTGAAAGAACTAGAGCATTCACTCAAAATGACTGTCATATTTTTTGTAGACCAGACCAAATTGAAAGTGAAATTAAAGGCGTAATTGATTTGATTTTAGATGTTTATAAAGACTTTGGTTTTAAAAAGTACAAATTTAGACTTTCACTTAGAGATGTAAACAACAAAGAAAAATATTTTGGCAATGACGAACTTTGGGAAAAGAGTGAAATTGCTCTAAGAAACATCTTACAAAAGAGTGGGGCAGATTATTATGAGGCACTTGGAGAGGCTGCCTTTTATGGTCCAAAAATTGATGTGCAAGTTGAATCTGCAATTGGTCACGACATTACACTTTCAACTGTTCAACTTGATTATCAATTACCTGAAAGATTTGAATTAGAATATATTGACGAAAATAATCAAAGAGTTCGTCCAGTTGTAATTCACCGTGCAATACTTGGTTCACTTGACAGGTTTATAGCTTTTCTTTTAGAAGAAACTAAAGGACATCTTCCAACTTGGCTTGCACCAACTCAAATTCAAATAATTCCCGTTTCTGAGAAATCAAATGAATATGCAAAAATGGTTGCTCAAAAATTTGATGAATTTAGAGTTAAAATTGATGATTCTGATGAAAGAATTGGCTATAAAATTAGAAATGCACAACTTCAAAAAGTTCCATATATGATGATTCTTGGTGAAAATGAGGCAAGTAGTAATACAATTTCTATAAGAAAGAGAAATGGAGAAGAGATTAAGGATTTGTCTTTTGACGATGTTTATAAAATGATAAAAGAAGATATTGACCAAAAAAGGATTGAGGAAAATTAGATGTCTATTGCAAAAGTAAAAGAGTATTTTAATAAGTTTGGATTGGCAAACAAAATTTTAGAATTTGATGTTTCTAGCAAAACAGTTGAAGAGGCTTCTGTGGCAATAGGCTGTGAGCCAAAAAGAATTGCAAAGACTATTTCTTTTATGGTGGAAGAAACCCCAATATTAATAGTTACTGCTGGAGATTCAAAAATTTCAAATGAAAAATTTAAGCAAAAATTTTCAGTAAAGGCAAAGATGATTTCACCTGACAAGGTTGAACCTTTAATTGGCCATAGTATTGGAGGAGTTTGTCCATTTGCCATTAATGATGGGGTAGTTGTGTATTTGGATATTTCTTTGAAAAGATTTAATACAGTTTTCCCAGCAGCTGGAAGTGGAAATAGTGCCATTGAACTTACTACTGATGAACTTGAAAAATACTCAAATGCGAAAGAGTGGATTGATGTTTGTAATATCATGGAAAATTGATTTTTAAATATCTTATTTGTGGCAACAATCTTAAAATTTTTGTTATAATTGTTTCAAAATAAAATTAGTTTAGAGAAATTTTGTATAAAAAATAAAAAAATAATTGACAAATAATTTTTTATATGATAAAATACCAATGTTTATTGAAGAGAAAGAACACTTTCCACCAAGCGAATGAGAGATTTTGTCTTGGTTAAATATATAATGATTGTTTCCCGAAATTTTGGCATAAATAGAGCTTGTCTTTATTTATGCAGTATGAATTTTGGATATTATATATAGTGAGTGGAATTTCTTTGCGATAACCACTCACTTTTTTAGTGAAATAAAATTTTTAGGAGAATTATGGCAGTAAAAGCACATGAAACGCAAATAAATTCGGATATTCGTGACGCAGAAGTTAGAGTAGTTGGCTCTAATGGTGAACAACTTGGAATTATGAGTGCAAGAGAAGCTAACGACCTTGCTGATAAGGCTGGATTAGACCTTGTTAAAATTTCCCCAAATGCTGTCCCACCTGTATGCAAAATTATGGATTACGGAAAGTATTTATTTGACAAAGCAAAAAAAGAAAAAGAGCAACGAAAAAATCAAAAAATTGTTGCACTTAAAGAAGTTCAGCTTTCAATGACAATTGAACAACACGACATTGACATCAAGGCAAAAAATGCAACAAAATTTTTACTTGCTGGTGACAAAGTTAAAGTTTCTATTCGTATGAGTGGAAGACAACAAGCTTATAGTGACAGAGGTATTGAAACTGAAAATAAGTTTGCCGAAAGTTTACAGGAAATTGCCGTTATTGAAAAACCTGCAAAAGTTGAGGGCAGAAATATTATAATGATTCTTGCTCCAAAAAATGCAAAAAAATAACGATTTGCCAAATTTTCATTTTATTATTTAGGTTATAGGAGGAAATTTATTATGCCAAAACAAAAAAATAGTAGTGCTGCTAAAAAGAGATTTATAGTTCTTGCAAATGGCAGAGTTAAGAGAGGTCATCAAAATAAGAGACATTTGCTTTCAACAAAAGAAACTGGAAGAAAGAGAAGGCTTCGTCAAGGGGCTTATGTTGAAGGTAAACAAATTAAAACCGTTAAGAGCCTTGTAGGTAATCAGGACTAATTAGAAGGGGGAAAAGGTAATGAGAATTAAAAGAAGTGTAAATGCACATAAAAAACGCAATAAGATTTTAAAAGCCGCAAAAGGCTATTATGGTTCTAAAAGTAAGCTTTATAGGGTTGCTCGTCAAGCTGTAATGAAGAGTGGCAACTACGCATATGTTGGTAGAAAAGCTAAAAAGAGAGATTTTAGAAGATTATGGACTGTTAGAATTAACGCTGAAGCAAGAGTTAATGGTCTTTCATACAGCAATCTTATTCATGGACTCAAGCTTGCAAATATTGAACTTAATAGAAAGGTACTTGCTGACCTTGCTGTATCTGATAAAAATGCTTTTGCAAAAGTTTGCGAGCAAGCTAAATCTGCTCTTAACAAATAATGGGGAGCTCAAACTTAATACGAATCGTATTAAGTTTTTTTTATAGGAGAGACTATGGAGGGTGAAGTAATTACAAGTCTTGATAACGCAAATGTAAAAGAGGCTAGAAGTTTAAACGATAAAAAACATCGAAGATTTCATGGTAAATTTTTGATTGATGGTGAAAAACTTGTCTATGAAGCAGTGTGTGGTGCATTTGAAATAGATAAGATTTTTGTTGAGGAATCAAAAATAGATAATTTCGCATACATTTTGAATAAATTTGATGGAAGGGTTATTAAAACAACAGATAGAGTTTTTGCCAGTATATCAGAAAATATCTCTCCACAGGGAATTATTGCAGAAGTTTATATGAAAGAGACGGGGGAGTTTGAACCCCAAAAAAACCAACCTTTCATTATACTTGACAGAATTCAAGACCCAGGTAATTTGGGCACTATTATTAGAACGGCTGCTGCAACGGGTTATGAAACTATTGTATTAATTGATACTGTCGATGTGTACTCACCAAAGGTCATTAGAAGTTCTAGTGGTGGAATTTTTTATTTAGATATCTATAGAATGACTGAAAAGGAAATCATTAATTACTGCACAAAAAATCAAATTGAACTTTTAGTTGCCGATATGAATGGGGTAAACATATTTACTACTAGCATTCAAAATCAAAACTATGCCTTAGTTATTGGCAATGAAGGTCAGGGAGTCAGTGAAAAATTTAAAGAACTGGGCAGAAGCATCTCTTTACCTATGAAAAGTCAAATGGAATCATTAAATGCTGGAGTTTCAGCAAGTGTTTTAATGTATATTTTAAAGGGTGATAAAATTTAAGTATAAGAAAAAACCCATAAAATTTTATTGATTAATTTATAATCTTGTTTTATAATAATTAAGTAAAAAAATTTTAGGAGGAATTAAAATGAGCGGACACTCAAAATGGCACAATATTCAAGCAACAAAAAATAAAGCCGATGCTGCAAGGGGTAAAATTTTCACTAAGATTGGTCGTGAAATTGCAGTAGCAGTTAAAATGGGTGGCCCTGACCCGACTATTAATAGTAAACTTTATGATGTTATTCAAAAGGCAAAACAAAATAATATGCCAAATGAAAATATTCAAAGGTCAATAAAAAAAGCCAGTGGTGGTGAAGAAGGTGGCAACTATGATGCAATTAGATATGAAGGTTATGGCTCACATGGTGTAGCGTTCATTGTAGATTGCTTAAGTGATAATAGAAACAGAACTGCTGCCGATGTTAGGCATCTTTTTGATAAGTTTAATGGAAGTCTTGGATCAACTGGTAGTGTAACCTATATGTTTGACTATAAGGGCGTTATTGTTATTCCAAAAAATGATTCTGTAAATGAAGATTCAGTTATGATGACTGCTCTTGAAAATGGAGCAGAAGATGTGCTTAGTGAAGATGATTGTTATGAGGTTATCACTAAACCTGAAAACCTTCACGATGTAAATAAAGCATTTGAAGAGGCTAACTTCGAAATATTATCAAGTGAAGCAACCTTTGTTCCACAAAATACTATAGAACTAGATAAAGATTCGGCAATGTCTATTAATAAACTTATTGTTGCGCTTGAAGACTTAGATGATGTTCAAGAAGTATATACAAATGCTGATCTTTCGGCTCTTGATGAGGAGTAATTTACAATTTACACTTTTGGCTTTGTAAATAATAGATATTTGCATGCTAGAAGTGTTTTTTTATTGTTTTATTTTTAGATTGACAAAAAACGCGATTTAGTTTACACTCAAATGTATGATAATTTTAGGAATTGACCCGGGATATGCAATAGTAGGCTATGGGGTTATTGAAAAAACTGCAACTAATAAACTGAAAGTTATTGATTATGGAGCAATTAACACTCCAAAAGATGAAGATTTTCCCGTTAGACTTGCAATGATACAAGATGGTATGAAAGCTTTAATTTCTAAATTTAAACCCGATGCAATTGCAGTTGAAGAATTGTTTTTTAATCAAAATATTACTACGGGTATAGCAGTTGCTGAGGCAAGAGGTGTTATTCTTTGTACAGCTATTCAATATGTACCAAAACTATTTGAGTTTACGCCTGTTCAGATAAAGCAATCAATAACTGGTTATGGAAAAGCAGAAAAAAAACAGGTCCAGTATATGACTAAATCCATTTTAAATCTTAAAGAAACTCCAAAACCAGATGATGCAGCTGATGCTTTAGCTGTTGCTCTATGTTTGGCTCAGACCAATACAAAATTGATTAATTCGGAAATTACTATTTATACCAACAATAACTTAAAGAAAAATGATATTAGCACTCTATTAAAAAGGAAAAATAAATTATGATATATTCTTTAACTGGAAAGATTAATAGATTAGACGATAATACTTTAATTGTTGATACTGGGGCAGTATCTTTTGAGGTGACCTGCTCAAGTTACACAGTTTTCTCGTTAGACGGAAAACAAGAATCTCAAACTATATTAACCTACTTACATGTTAGGGAAGATGCAATGTGTTTATTTGGCTTCAAAGATAAGCTTGAGAAAGAAATGTTTAATGATTTAATGTTAGTTAGTGGTGTTGGTCCAAAGATGGCAATTACAATTCTATCTGGTCTTCCACTTGAAAAGCTTGTTACGGCAATAACTACATCTGATATCAAATCACTTTCAAGTATAAAGGGACTTGGCAAAAAGACTGCAGAAAGGATTGTTCTTGAACTTGGAAATAAACTTGGAAATGTAGGCAGTCTTGAAACACTTTTAACTGCAAGTGAAAGTGCTCCTATAAACTTAGTTACAGTCCTTTCTAAAGAGATTGATGAGGCTAGTGATGTTTTAGTTCAGGCTGGACTTCAAAAGTCTCAAGCTGTTGAGATTGCAAAAAGGAATTTTGTACAAGGAATGACAAGTGAAGAACTTGTTGTTGCGTGCTTTAGAAATTTGAAATAATGGGTGATTTATGAGTGATTACGAAGAAAATGGATATGATAATTTAATTCAAAGCTCCATGAAAGGAAATTCTGGAGAGTATTTGAGTGAAGATGAAAGATTTTTGTCTGCTAGTAAACAGTTTAATGATGAAGTGATAGAAAATGTTTTACGACCAAAGACATTTAATGAATACATTGGACAAACACAAGTTAAGGAAAATTTAATGGTATATATTTCTGCAGCAAAAAAAAGGGGCGAAGCTCTTGATCATGTGCTTTTGTATGGTCCAGCTGGTCTTGGTAAAACTACGCTTGCTTCAATTATTGCAAATGAAATGGGTGCAAACTTTAAACAAACGTCGGGGCCTGCAATTGAAAAGCCCTGCGATTTGGCTTCAATTTTAACTAACTTAAATGAAAATGATGTTCTCTTTATTGATGAAATTCATAGACTTAACCATAGCGTTGAGGAAATTTTATATCCTGCTATGGAAGACCACGCTCTTGACTATATAATTGGTAAGGGTCCAAGTGCTAGAACTATGCGTATAAATCTTCCAGAGTTTACTTTGGTTGGAGCTACAACAAAAGCAGGAATGATAACTGGACCACTTAGAGATAGATTTGGCGTAATTTGTAAGTTAGAACTTTACAAACCATCTGAACTTGAAGAGATTGTTCTTAGGTCAGCTAAAATTCTTGGGGCAGAAATAGACACAGAATCAGCAAAGCTTATTAGCTCTAGATGTAGAGGAACTCCAAGAATAGCAAATAGAATGTTAAAAAGAGTTAGAGATTTTGCAGATGTTTTTAGTGATGGTAAGATTAATGAGAAAATTACAACTCTTGCTCTTTCTAAAATGGATATTGATGAACTTGGACTTGATGCCGTTGACAGAAAAATGCTAAAAACTATGATTGAAAATTTTAAAGGTAAACCGGTTGGACTTGATACTCTTGGAGCAGTAACTGGTGAGGAACCAGAAACAATTGAAGATGTTTATGAGCCATATCTACTTCAAATTGGATTTATTGCTAGAACTCCAAGAGGTCGTATTCCGTTAGAACCAGCCTTTAAACATTTAGGATATAAAATTGAAGAAATTATGAAATAATTACTATAAATTGTTAAAATTTAGCTAAAATTTAAATTTTTTAACATTTTGTTAACTTATTATAACTTTAAAAAGTTAAATAAATTTTATGATTAAATTTAAAATCTAAAATGATAGCACAATTATCTAATGGTTAAATTTAAACTTATAAATGTTAATTAATTTAAGTTTTACAAAAAATAAAATTGAAGTTTTAATTTAAAGGAAAAATTATGGAACTTAAAACACACGATTTTTACTATGATTTACCAGAAGAGTTAATTGCACAAACACCTGCCAGTCCTAGAGATTCGGCAAGAATGCTAGTTTATCATAAGGACACAGACAAAATTGAACACAAAATTTTTAGAGATATTATAGATTACTTATCCCCAAATGATGTTCTTGTAATTAATAATACAAGGGTTATTCCTGCAAGGCTTTTTGCGAATAAGGTTACTGGTGCAAGAATTGAAGTTTTTTTACTTAAAAGGCTAAATCTTACTGATTATGAAGTATTGATGCGTCCTGCCAAAAAAGCACCTGTTGGAACAAGGTTAATTTTTTCAGATAATTTAACCTGTGAAGTTATTGCAAATCAAGAGGAAATAGGTGGAAGAATAATCTCTTTTAATGTAAAAAATGGCACACTTGAAGAAGAATTTGACAAAATAGGTAAAATACCACTTCCACCATATATTCACAAAAACCTTGAAGACGATGAAGAATATCAGACAGTTTATTCTAAGATAAAAGGTTCTAGTGCAGCTCCTACTGCTGGACTTCATTTTACTCCAGAGTTGCTTGATAAAATCAGAGAAAAGGGTGTTCAAATTGAAGAAGTTACTCTTCAAGTTGGGCTTGGAACTTTTAGACCAGTTTCAGAAGAAAATGCATTAAATCACAAAATGCATAGTGAAGAGATTGTAGTTACTGAAGAAGTTGCCAAAAGACTAAATATGGCAAAAAGTTTAGGTAAAAGGATAATTGCAGTGGGTACAACAACTGTTAGAACACTTGAAGCTGCGTCAGATAAAAAAGGACATATAAATCCAGTAAAAAAAGAAACGGACATTTTTATTTATCCGGGAGTTGAGATTAAATTTGTAGATGCACTTATTACAAATTTTCACTTGCCAGAAAGTACTTTAATTATGCTTGTGTCGGCATTTATCGGAAAAGATAAAACTCTTGAAATTTATAAGGAAGCAGTTGAAAAAAAATACAGATTTTTTAGTTTTGGTGACTGTTGTTTCTTTTGTTGATAATAATAAAATAAAGTAAATAAAGGGATAAAATTATGGAAAACAAAAACTTTTCTTATGAAGTAAAACAAAAATCATCTAATACATTTGGTAGAATAGGAGTGTTACACACACCTCATGGAGATATAGAAACTCCCGTTTTTATGCCTGTGGGTACTCGTGCTACGGTAAAAGCTGTTGAACCACGAGAACTTGAAGAAGTGAATGCTCAAATAATCTTGGCTAATACATATCACTGTTATCTTAGACCGGGTGCAGACCTTGTTCAAAAGGCTGGAGGACTACATAAATTTATGAATTGGAAACGACCAATTTTAACTGATTCTGGTGGTTTTCAAGTTTTTTCACTTGCTAAATTAAATAAAATTACAGATAATGGTGTAGAATTTAAATCTCACCTAGATGGAAGCTCTCATTTCTTTACTCCTGAAAAGTCAATTGAGATTCAAAATAAACTTGGCAGTGATATTATTATGGCTTTTGATGAGTGTTCTACTTATGGGGTTGACCATAAATATGCAGAAGAAGCACTTGAAAGAACAGAAAAGTGGCTTGATAGATGCATTGCATACCATAAAAATGATAAGCAACTATTATTTCCAATTGTACAGGGAAATTTTTACGATGATTTAAGACTTAAAGCTCTAGAAAATGTTAAGAAAAAGGCAACAGTTGGCTTTTCAATAGGTGGACTTTCAGTTGGAGAACCAAAGAAGAGAATGTATGAAATTATGGATTTACTTGCACCAAATTACCCAGAAGATAAGGTTAGATATTTAATGGGTGTAGGTAGTCCTGACTGTATTATTGAAGGCGTTATTCGTGGAATTGATATGTTTGATTGTGTGCTTCCAACTAGAAATGCTAGAAATGGTACTGCTCTTACCAGTAAAGGAAAGGTTGTTGTTAAAAATGGAATTTATAAAGAGGACTTCACACCTCTTGATGAAGAATGTGATTGTTATGCTTGTAAAAACTTTACAAAGGCTTATTTAAGACACTTGTTTAATGTTGATGAAATTTTAGGTGCACAATTACTTTCAATTCATAATATAAGGTATTTAACTCATTTTATGGAACAAATTAAACAGGCTATCAGGGAAGATAGATTATTAGAATTTAGAGATGAGTACCTAAAAAAGAC
Organism: uncultured Clostridia bacterium; assembly: GCA_944382715.1. Lineage (GTDB taxonomy): Bacteria > Bacillota > Clostridia > Christensenellales > UBA1242 > RGIG1681. The sequence continues at coordinate 33,034 of CALWNC010000004.1, read as the reverse complement.
AAATTATAAGTAATTGAATTGTAAAAAGCGTCAAACAATTGTGATAATTTTTACTAACAAGTTTCATTTTGTGACAAAAAATACATTCTGTTTTGTTTTATGCTTAAAAATTTTATTGCATAAACTACAATTTTTTGTTAAAATATTTCTAGTTATTTATAAAGGAGTAAAATATGATTAATTTTTTATGTGAAGGCGAAGCAACAAATCAGACAGGTAACATATTTATTTATGTTATATTAATCGTTGTATTAATTGCCATGCTAATTGTGCCTTACATCTCTCAAAGAAGAAAGACAAAAGAATATGAAGCTATGATAAATTCTATCAATGTTGGGGATTTAGTAAAAACTGCTGGTGGAATTATTGGAAGGGTAAAAAGTATCTCTGACAAAGGTGAAATTAAAACAATAATTCTTGAAACTGGTTCTAAAAACGAAAAATCATATATGGAGTTTGATATGAGTATGATTTATTGCGTTTTAAAGTCTACTAAAGCTACTGAAACACAATCTGAAGAAAAACAAAGTGAATCTATAAGCGAAGAAACTCAAGGTCAAGATGGCGAAAACGAAAATGAATCTTTGACTAGTGAGGAACCTGAAAAGAATGAAAATAGTAAATTAGAAAATTTAACAGAAAGTATCGAAGCTAATTCAGAACTAGAAGATACTTCTGAAGAGCCAAAAGAAGAAGAGAAGAAGCAAACTAAAAAATCTACTTCAAGAAAATCAAGTGTTAAATCAAAGAAGCGTACAAATTCATAATCACAATGATTCAAATTAAAAATCGCTAAAAAATGGGAAAATTTCCCATTTTTATTTTGTAATATAGTCTTTTCCTTTGAATATATATTTATTAGAGGTAAAGTTATGTTTGCAAATTCAAAAACTGAAAATTTTAATAGTACAAATGTTGTTATAGATTATCTTAAAGGCTTAATTGTATCAATGCTTGTGAGTTTGGGACTTGTAATTATCTTTGCTCTTTTGTTAAAATGGTTCGATTTACCTGAAAGTCTTGTAGTGCCAATAACCTTTGTCATTAAATATTTAAGTGTGATTGTGGGTAGTTTAATAGCTATTAAAGGTACTAGTAAGGGATTAGTAAAAGGTGGGCTGTTTGGTTTTTTCTATACAATCTTGGCTTTTGTGGTATTTTCTTTCCTTGCAAAATCTTTTGCATTAGATTTAACAACATTACTTGATTTAGCTTCTTCAATATTGCTTGGTGCTATTGTAGGGATTATTAAAGTTAATAGAAAATAAAAATAATTTATTAAAATTTTTAAATTGGCATTGTATTTTTATTACAATGCCTTTTTTATTAACAATAATATTTTTAAATTAATATAAGAATAATATTTTTTATATAAATGTTATAAACTAAAAAAAATTGTAAAAAATTTTCTATAATAAGTTGACCTTACTGGTATAATTGGGGTATAATATGCTAGAATTTATTATAAGGAAATTGTGAAATGAGAAAATTAAGTAAAGGCACGACAATTGTTGCTTCAATAATAATTTGTATAATTTTAGTTGTAGGATTTTTAGTTAGTTTTGTTCCTATGACTTTTGGCTCAAACACTTATGTTTCACTTGTAGGCTCAATTAATGTTTCTTCAGACCTTGTTGGTGGAATGTATGGTGAATATGACATTACTACCGAAAACCCTACTTCAACTCAGCTTGTTAATTCAATGTCAAAAATTAAAGAGGTTTTTGAAGGTGAAGGATATAAAAATGTAAATGTTTATACTGTTGGTTCTTCTAAACTAAGAGTTGAAGTAAGTTATCCAACTGGTGACAAAACATACTCAGATGTATATTCGGATTTATCAATTATATCTTCTGGAAAATTCTATCTTTGTTCAAGTTCGTCTATATCAACTGATGGGGCAGTTGTTGTTGATGGTACTGAATGCGTTTCAGAAGTTAGAGTATTTACAAATAACTCCACAAATTATATGTCAATTATATTCAATGAATATGGCCAAGAACAGTACAAGGCATTATGTGAAAAAACAACTACAATTTATATGATACTTGGAAGTTATAATCAATCTATTTCTGCTTCAGATGTTACTGACTATACTTCATTTACACTTTCTGATAGTGATTATGAAAACTTAATGGCACTTCAAAATAGAATTATAATTGGTTGTATGGATATTGAAATTAATTCTAATACTGCAATTATAAATACTATGTCTTCAAGTTTAGCTTCACTTGGCTCTGCATCTTCTCCAGAAGAAAATGGTTTTGCTTCTAGTTCAGCCCTTATTTTACTTGTTAGTGCACTGGCAGTTGTTATTGTTGTGGGACTAGCATTCTTTGCAATTAAATTTGGATTATTTGCGATAGTGATTTTAATTTCATTATTATTTAATTCCTATTTATTTTTAATTGCATTATGTTTAATTCCTTCTGTAGAAATTGGTTTTACTTCAATATTTAGTATGGTTTTAGGGCTTTCAGTAATTTATATCTATACATATAATTTTGCTAGTTCAGTTAAAAGTGAATATGAGCTTGGAAAGTCTTTTGGAGCTTCACTTGAATCAGCATACAAAAAGAATTTTGCAAGTTCAATTATTGGAAATATTGGTTTATTTATATCTTCACTTATTGTTTTTGCATTCTCTCTTGGTGAGATTTCTAGTGCATCTATTGTATTTGCCATTTGCTCATTTTTAAGTATAATTACCAATTTTGCAATTATTCCACTTCTTGTTAAAATTGGTATTTCATTTGATAAGGTTGGTCCAAAGTTATTTATGTTAAAAAAGAGAAATATTGGCTTTGAAATGGCAAATGATAATGATGATGTAAAGGAGAGTAAATAAGATGAAAACTAAAATGAAAAAGTATCCAATTTTAATTACAACTATTATTTCTTGTTTAACTATTATAGTTTCTTTATTTATTCTTGGCTTCTTTGGATTAAAACTAGGTGTATCTCTTGGAGGTGGCCAACAGCTTGAGGTTGTAATGGCAGATGATGGAACTCGTGCATCTTATACTTCTAAAATTGATACAGTAATGGATAAATATGGTTATTCAATTGACACATCATTTGTTGAAGATAAATTTGTTGCAGGAGAAGAAAATACTCAGTTTTCAAGAAAGTGTTTAGTAATTCAATTTACTGGGGACATTGATGAAGAAACAATTTCTAAAATTGAATCAGAGATAGCTCAATCCCTAGAAATAAGTGAAAATTATGTAACAATTGGAGCGATTACATCATCAGTTGTTGCTAAAAATGCACTATTTTTAGGACTTTCACTTGTTATTGTTGCAGTTTGTTTTTTTGTATTTGGCTGGATAAGATATGATATTTTTGCTGGTCTATCATTTATAATTGCATATTTGCATAACATTATTTTATATCTTTCAGTTATAATATTAACACGAATTGAGTTATCACTTACCTCACTATCAGCTGTTTTATTCCTATCGCTTATAATGAGTCTTGTTTTAGTTAATATATATGAAAAGTTTAGACTTGCAAATAAACAGCAAGATACTGATAAAACTCCAATACAAGAAAAAATGTTACAGAGTGAAAAATCTGTAATAAAACCATTTTTAATCATTTGTGTGGCAATTTTAATCTTTGTTCTATGTTTATTCTTCATTCCATCACTTAGAATTAGAATTGTTGCTCTTAATATTATAGTTGCACTGATAGTTACTCTTTACACATCACTTCTTATTGGACCTTCTTCTTATGTTGCATTGCTTGAGATTCGTGAGATGAATAGAAAGGCAATAATGAGTAGAAATGATACTGTAAACAAAGCCATTAAGAAAAAAATAAAGAGAAGCAAAGAATTAAAGGCTGGAGAAAAATAGTAAATTTTAAGAGAAGATTTTATCTTCTCTTTTTTAATGCAAATCAAATATTTATTACTCAATATTATTAAAATTTCTTTAATATAAAAATCAATTTATTTAGCATCATAATTAAGATAAGATTTTTTTAATTTGTCCTAATTTGGTGTTATATGTAACAAAAATTTAAAGATGTAATTGCAATTTATTGCAAGTTGTGTTAAATTAATATCAAGTGGGGTATTATGAAATTAAGAGATAAAAGAGTTATTGACTTTTTAGATAAGAGAATTGATAAATTTAAATTAGATAAAGATAAGTACCTTAATCCTAGTATAAGTGATTTAAGAAATGCCATTACAATGCAAAATATGGATATGGCAGTAAGTAAAATATCAAGTGCAATTAAACAAAATAAAAAGATTTTGATATATGGAGATTATGATTCAGATGGTATTTGTTCATCAACGATTCTTTATCTCTTTTTTAAGTCACTAGGTGCAAGTGTTGATGTTTTTATTCCTAATCGTTTTGAAAATGGTTATGGAATATCAGCAGATGCAATTGAAGAAATTATGGAAAATTTTTCTCCAGAACTCATTGTAACTGTTGACCTTGGTATAACAGCAATAGAAGAAGTTGAGCTTTTAAAACAAGAAGGAATTGATATAGTTATCACAGATCATCATATTCCTCTGAGTGAAATCCCTAACTGCATTGTCGTTGACCCAAAAATTGACCCAGACGGGAAGTATGGTTTTGATGCACTATGTGGTGCTGGAGTTGCCTTTAAACTTGTAGAGGCAATGGCTGGTAGAGAAGAAGCACTTAAATACATTGACATTTGTGCAATTGCAACAGTTGGCGATATTGTACCTCTTATTGATGAGAATAGAATTATTGCTAAGTTTGGAATTGAAAAAATTAATCAAGGTAAGACTTTGCCTAGTATAAAATTTTTATTAAAGCGATTAGAAATTGCACACTTAACCTCAGGCGACATAAGCTATAAAATTGTACCAAGGTTAAATGCCTGTGGTAGAATGGACAATGCAATAAAGGTTTTTTACTTTTTAATTGAAACAAATGAAAGAGAATTAGAAGCCAAATTTACCGAGATGGAAAGTGATAACATATTAAGGTTGGGAGCTATTGAAAAGGGAATAAACTCAATTAAAAAAGAGCTTGAATCGTATGATAGAAATGAGCCTTCTGTAATCATTAAAGGTAATTTTCACGAAGGAGTACTTGGAATTTTAGCTTCAAGAATTAGTCACGAGTTTAATAAACCAACAATTATTTTTACCAAAGATGAAAATGGTTTATTAAAGGGTAGTGGCAGGAGTATTGCTGAAGCAACCATTGACATTCATAAAATTATTTCTTCACTTTCAAGTTTACTTGTTAATTTTGGTGGTCATAAAATGGCTTGTGGGCTTACCATTGAAGATACGGATTTTGATATTTTTAAGACAGAATTTAACAAAAAAGTACAAGAAGTTACGAAACCTGAAGATTTTATTGTAAACGAGAACAAATTTGATATAGAGCTTACAGAAGATGATTTAAATGAAGGCTTTGCAGAGCAATTAGAAGTGCTTGAACCTTTTGGTTGTGATAATGAAAAACCAATACTGGCAATTAGAGAAAGAAAGCTTTTTGTTGAGCCTGTAACAGAAAAAGCATTTAAACATTATAAATTCATTACACCTAAAAATAATATGATTTTGTCATTTAATGGCTATGATACGGCTAGTATTTGTAAAACGGATAGTGAAAAATTAATTTTCCTAGATTTAAATTTTGGATATTTTAGAAATAAAAAAAGTCTTAGCATAATATCAAAAGGTATTAAAATTTTAAATCCTAATTTGGAAGGTGAGGAATCTAAAGATTATCTATCGGCACTTTACAATAAATATTATTCTATTTTTGATTTTAATAATGTTTCTAGATATCATATCTGTGAAAATTTGGGCAATATTATTGTAAACAAACTTAAAGAGAACATATATGGAACATTAATTGTTGCATCAACTCAAGAAGATTTGAAGTTTTTGCAAAGTTTAAATATTGATGTTAATAGATATATTTCAAGTTTACCTATGAAAAATGGTCAAAATACAATTCTTGTTTCTCCTAGACAAATTTATAAACTAGAAGTTTGTGAAGGATATAAAAATATTATTTTTATTCATAAATATTTTGAAGAAGAACATCTCTTTTTCTCTCAAAAATTTGAGGTTTTTGAAAGTAACGAAATAAAAGCATCAAACATTAATATTTTAAAAGATAGGGAAATTTTTGCAAAAGTTTATAAATTAGTATTAAACTTTATTGGAATTAAAGCAAATGATGTATTAGAATTAGCCGAAAAACTTGCTCAAAAAGATAAAACTTTGTCTGCTTGTCAAATTTTATATTGTTTAATAGTTTTTATGGAATTAAATTTCATTGAATTTGATGATAAATTAAATTCAATAATTGTGCTTAAATCTAAAAAAATGGAGTTATTTTCGTCAAAATTCTATAATCAAGTGAGGTAGTTATGGTTGAAGTTAATAATGAATTTATTAATGAAGTTAGAAATAATTATCCAAAAAATGCTGAAAAAATTATTGAAGCATATCTTTTTGCGATGAAATCTCACGATGGAATTTTACGAAAAAGTGGTGAGCCTTATATAATTCACCCTCTATCTGTTGCTAGAATATTAATGCAAAACAATATGGATTACTCAACTATTATGGCTGGACTTCTTCACGATGTAGTTGAAGATACAGATGTGACTCTTGATGATATTCGTGAAAAATTTGGTGACACAGTGGCAAAGCTTGTTGATGGTGTAACTAAAATAGATAATTTAACATTAGAAAAAGAGAATTTAACTGAGTCTGATAGTATTAAAAGACTACTTCTTGCCATGGGTGATGATATAAGAGTTATTTTTATTAAACTTGCAGATAGGCTTCATAACATGAGGACCATTCAATTTTTGTCAAGAGAAAAGCAGATAAAAATGGCAAATGAAACCAATGAATTATTTATTCCAATAGCTGAAAGAATTGGTATAAGAAAAATTCGTTCTGAACTGCAAGAACTTACATTTAATTGTCTTTTTCCAGAAGATTATTTAAAAATTAAATCAAGCGTAGATAAAAATTTTGAAAAAGAAAAAGAGCAAATTGGAGAAATTGAAACGGCACTATCTTCTATTTTAAAAGAAAATTCAATAGATGGTTATGTTGTGGATTGGCCAGAAAGATACTATTCTATTTATAAAAAAATGCAAAGTAAGGGAATGGGTAAAGTTTACGGATTAATTCTCTTTAAAATTATTGTTCCAACAGAACTAGATTGCTATAAAATGCTTGGACTTCTTCATAAAACATTTAATCATATCCCTGGACAAATAAAGGATTTTATTTCTGCACCCAAGCCTAATGGATATAAATCGCTCCATACTGTGCTTATGACTAAGGATAACAGTATAATTTTTAAGGTTATGATAAGAACCAGTGAAATGGATAAAGTCTGTGAATATGGCATCTCATCTCTCTGGAATGATAAAGATGCTGATATTAATTTTTATGAGAGATTTGAAAAATATAATGTCTTTAAAAATATTGTTTTAAGTGAAAAAGATGAGATAAATAATAGTGACTTATTTATTGATGCTATAAAAACTGACCTTGCATCTAACTCTACTTGGACATTTACTCCAAAATTTAAGCCGATTTGTTTGAATTCTGACAAGCCAACTGCAATAGATTTTGCTTATGCCGTTCACACTTATATTGGTCACAATGCAATCAGTGCTATTATAAATGGTAAAAAAGCGTCAATTGGGAGTACTCTTTCTCCCGGAGATGTAGTTGAAATAGTAGTTTCTGACACAAATAAAAGTCCAAGTAGAAATTGGCTTCAAGTGGCAAAAACCCCATATGCTAGAAGGCAAATAAGAGATTATTTTTTACAAAATACTACTGAAGAGAACATAAAACTAGGTAAACAGGAACTCTTAGAAGAACTAAAAAAAATGAATCATACATTCGATGATTTTATGTTTTATTATGGAAAAATTGAAAAGGAATTTGACTTTACCAATATAGACGATATGTTTGCTAGTCTTGGATATAAAAGCGTAACTCTAAACCAAATTCTAAAGCATTTAATTATAGAAGATACTAGATCTAAAATTCAAAAATCTTCTCCAGTTGAGATTGAGAATTCAAAGGGATTTTTAAATGTTAGTTTTCCAAAATGTTGTTCTGCTATTCCTGGAGATGAGATTGTTGGGGTAATTTCTAAAAATGGAATTGCAATCCACACTAAAAACTGTGCAAATCTTGCTAAAATGGGCAAAGTTATAGTTTTAAATGCAAAGTGGAAACAAGATACTAAGCAAGACTTTAATGTAAATCTAAAAATTGTTGCAAAGGATAAAGTTGGATTTGCTGGAAAACTATTTGAGCTTTTATCTGCTGAAAACATTAATGTTTCTAAAATTGAGGCAAAAAGACAGGGTAGTGATGATTGTGAATTTAAACTAACTGTTTGTGTAAAAAACGTAGATGAACTTGATAGCTTAATTCAAAAAACAAAAACTTTGGAAGAAATTAAAATAATTACTAGAACTTTTGAGTAAATTTTTTAAATTTGCTTTACTTTTGTGAATTTTTGCTGTATAATATTCCCGTACCATTTGAAAGTATTAAATTTATTTTCCGGTTTAATATTTGAGAATTGGCAAATTTGTATTGGAGGAAAATATGGATAAAGTTAGAAAGCAAGAGATTATCAAAGAATTTGCTAGAAGTGAAAACGATACTGGTTCTCCATATGTTCAAATTGCACTTTTAACTGAGAGAATCAACAATTTAACAAATTACTTGAAATCTAACAAACAAGACTTTCATTCTCGTCGTGGACTTATGCAACTTGTTGGTCGCAGACGTGGTCTTCTTGAATATTTAAAGAAGATTGACATTGAAGGTTATAGAGCTTTAATTGAAAGACTTGGTATCAGAAAATAAAAATTAAAAGGGGAGTGGCTTTTTTTGCCATTCCGTTTTTTTTAAAAAAAGGAGTTATTTATGTTTGGTGAAGAAAGAAATTTTACATTATCACTTGCAGGAAAAGATATAAATGTTAAAACTGGCAAATATTGTGGTCAGGCAAATGGCACTTGTCAAGTTAGCTCAGGTGATACTGTTGTTATGGTAAATGTTACTATGAGCGACAAACCAAAGGAAGGTGCAGACTTTTTCCCACTTTGTGTCGATTTTGAAGAAAAAATGTATTCAATTGGAAAGTTCCCAGGAGGATTTAAAAAGAGAGAAGGTCGTGCCAGTGACCAAGCTATCTTGTATTCTAGGTTAATTGACAGACCTATTCGTCCACTATTTCCTAAGGGTTTTTACTATGATGTGGCAGTTGTTGCAACTGCACTTTCTGTTGACCCTGATTATCCACCTGAAATACTTGCAATGATTGGCTCTTCTGTTGCACTATCTATTTCCGATATTCCATTCGCAGGTCCTACTGGTTCAGTTGTCGTTGGATGTGTAGATGGAAAGTTTGTTATTAACCCAACCGTTGAAGAGTGTGAAAAGAGTACGATGCATGTTACAGTTGCTGGTACAAAAGATGCCATAATGATGGTTGAAGCAGGAGCAAAAGAAGTTTCTGAAGAGCAAATGAGAGATGCAATTTTGTATGCTCATAACTATATAAAAGAAATTGTTGAATTTATCGAAAACATTGCAAAAGAGGTTGGAAAGGAAAAGAGAGAAGTTGTTCTCTTTCATGTTGGAGAGGATCTTGAAAAAGATGTACGCGAATATGTGACAGAAAATCTAACTAAAGCAATGCAACCACTTGCAGATAAAGTTGCGCTAAATGAAAGAATTAATGCAGTTTTAGAAGATTGTAGAGAACATTTTGCAGAAAAATATGAAGAAAGAGAGCAAGAAATTGATGAACTTCTTTATAAAATGCAAAAAGAAATTGTTAGAAAAACTATTATAGAAACAGGTATCCGTCCTGATGGCAGACAAACCAAACAAATTAGACCAATTTGGTGTGAAGTTGGCGTTCTCCCAAGAGTTCATGGAAGTGGAGTATTTACTCGTGGTGAAACACAGGTTTTAAATTGTCTAACTCTTGCTACTATTGCTGAAGCTCAAAAATTAGAAGGCTTAGACGATGAAGAAGATGCATACAAGAGATACATACATCAATATAATATGCCACCATATGCAACAGGTGAGGCAAGGTCTTTAAGATCACCGGGTAGGCGTGAAATTGGACACGGGGCACTAGCAGAAAGAGCTTTGGTTCCAGTTATTCCAAGTGAAGAAGAATTTCCTTATGCATTAAGACTTGTTAGTGAAGTACTATCTTCAAATGGCTCATCTTCAATGGCTAGTGTTTGTGCAAGTACACTTTCTCTCATGGACGCAGGTGTTCCAATAAAAGCTCCAGTTGCAGGTGTTGCCATGGGACTTATTAAAGATGAAGCTTCAGGTAAGGTTATTGTTATGACTGATATTCAAGGACTTGAAGATTTTTATGGAGATATGGACTTCAAAGTTGCTGGTACTGCTAAAGGTATTACTGCAATACAAATGGATATTAAAATTAAAGGTATTGATGAAGAAATCTTAACTACTGCACTTGCACAGGCAAGAGAAGGTAGAATGGAAATTATGGAAAAGATGCTTGCCACAATTCCTGAATATAGAGATCATTTAAGTCCTTATGCACCTAAAATTATAACATTTAAAATCAATCCTGAAAAAATTGGTGAAGTTATTGGTCAAGGTGGAAAAACTATAAACAAAATTATCGATAAAACTAATGTTAAAATTGACATTGATGATGATGGGACTGTAATGGTATCTTCAGCTAATGTAGAAGACTGTGAAAGAGCAAAGAAAATCATAGAAGATATCGTTTTTGTTCCTGAAATTGGTGAAAGATATATGGGAACCGTCGTTAGAATTATGCAGTTTGGTGCATTTGTTGAGATTACATCAACTTGTGATGGTATGATTCATATATCTAAGCTTTCTACAAAGAGAGTAGATAGAGTTGAAGATGTTGTTAAAATTGGCGATAAGGTAGAAGTTGAAGTTATTAAAATTGATGAAAAGGGAAGAGTTGATCTTAAATTGATTAAGAAAATTCAAGAATAAGTAAAATTATATAAATTTTTAAATTTCTTTCTTTATTTCAAACAAAACCCATTTTTATTACTTACAGATTAATATTTATATAAATAAAAGATACTTAAAATTAAATTTATTTTAAGTATTTTTTGTTCTTTTTAAAATTTCAAGCATATTATTTACTATGAGTAAAATAAAAATTATTAATTATAAATTAGAGAATTTTTTTAGAAACATAGTTGCTAACTTAGTTATATTGGTCCTATTACTTACAATGGTTATTTCTAGTATAAATTTAAATAGACAAGATGCTTTGAGCGTAAGTAATAGTGAGTATAATGGAACAATTTACGCAGGTGACAAAAGTTCAAATAAAGTATCATTAATGATTAATGTTTATTGGGGTACGGAATATGTTGAAAAGTTTCTTTACATCTTTGATAAATATCAAATAAAAACTACATTCTTTATTGGTGGAACTTGGGCAAGTAGTAATCAAGATTTGTTGAAAAAGATTTACGAAAGTGGGCATGAAATTGCCAGTCACGGCTACTCACACAAAGAGCAAGGTAAATATGGTTATGATATAAATTACGAAGAAATTTCTAAGTGTCATACAATCGTTAAGGATATATTAGGTATTGATATGAATTTATTTGCTCCACCGGGAGGCTCGTACAATTCTAATACTACTAAAGCGGCAAGTGATTTGGGCTATAAAACAATTATGTGGACAAGAGATACAATAGACTGGCGTGACCATGATACTAATTTAATTTATAATCGTGCAGTTACTTTAATGAGTGGTGGAGATTTAATTTTAATGCACCCAACGGAGAATACAGTGCAGGCAATTGAGAAAATTATAGAATATGCTTCTGGGCATGGTTTGCAAATTACGACTGTTAGTGATGTTCTTGGTTTAAATTGTTAAAAATTTATAAAAAAGTTTGAAATTTATGCAAAATCCGTTTTATTTACGGATTTTTTTATTGTATAATATATTTGTATAAATTTTTTATTAATGGAGATATTTATGGCGTTAAATGTTTTTTCAAATGGTTTAAGACTTGTTTGTTTACCTAAACAAGACAAAAAGGTTGTCTGTGTTGTTTTGCACATTGCTGGTGGTACTCAATCTGAGAAAAACTATCAAAGTGGAATTAGTGAATATTTAACTAAACTTTTACTTATGGGTACTCGCAAGCACTCTACAGGCGAAATGCTTATGAATTATGCAAAATCTTATGGTATAGTTTTAACTCCACATAACTCAAAAGAAAGTATCACAATTAGTGCTCTTTGCCCTAGAGAAAATGTTGAAGTTGCAATTGAACTTTTGTCAGAGATTGCATTTGAGACAACTTTTTCTGTGGAGGCAGGCGATAGGGTTAGGAACATACAGCTTTCTCAGGTTTCTATGCTTTCAGAAAATCCTCAGTATGTTATGGATAAACTTTTAAATTCAACACTTTATTACAGAACAGGGCTTGCTAATCCAAAACATGGAACAACTATTACTGTTTCTAGATTTAGGGCACTTGATGCAAAAGATTATCTTGAAAGGATATTTACTCCTAGAAATACAATTATTTCAGTTGTTGGTGATGTTGACCAAGATGAAATTTATGATTTAGTAAAAACTAACTTCTTTGACAAAATGAAAGAGGAAGATAGAGAATATAAAAAACTTAAATATGTTTCAAAAATTGACGATTTTGTTGGAAGTTGCAAGGGTAGAGTTAAAAAACTTAACCAAACTCGTATAGAGATTGCCTTTCCTACATTTTCTTTTAAGGATAAAGAGAAGTATGTTATAGACATCATTAAACCTATATTACTTTCTCATATAAAGTCGTCACTTGCAAACTTAGATTATTATTATGAAACTAAAGTTAGAACAAAGTACTACTCAAATAATGGTAATATAATATTTGATATTATGGTTGACTATGAAAATGCCGAAGAACACATTTTTAACTTTGTGCGTGCATTAAAAGAGGATATCAAAAATAGACCTATTACTGCTGATGAGTTTGAAGTTGAAAAGAGAGTTTTTGTTACAAAATTTATGAATACATATGACAATGTGCTTGAATGTGCACTTATTTCTGCTAAAACTCTTGCTTTAACAAAACAAACTTTTAGTGAAAATTCTGAAAGACTTAATATGGAAGTTCTTTCTAATAAAGATGCCAACAAAGTTTTAAATAAAATCTTAGATTTTAATAAAATGGTCGTTATTTATTTAGGTAGAGATATTGATGTAAGTTTTGATGAATTGCTTGCATCTACTTTGTAAGGAGATTATTTTGGAAAATTCAAAGAACAATGTGCTTTCAAGGGATAAAATTTTAAGCGCCGTGTGCTTAATTATTTTCATCTTGCTTTTTATTTTTTCCTGTATGCCAAATAGTATTAACTTTGGCGCTAAGCTTGTCGGGACTTTTGGCATCTTTGTTTATCCACTATTAATATCTTTATCTCTTATTTGCTTTGCTAAGTTTTTGGGCTTTAGCTATAAAAGAAGTATAAAAGCAACAGTTTTTATGATTTGCTTTATTTACTTTTTACTTTTAGTTATTCATTCAATTAGAACATATTCAATTCTAGACAGTGTTGCTTCGGGGAGTACTTTTAAAGAATATCTTGATTTTTCTTATTCAAATTATACACTTCTCGGAAGTATTGGCTGTTTGCTTGCAGGTTCAATTTCTTATTTGATTGGTGGAATGGGTGCCATTGTTGTTTTTGTAATATTTGCTACAATTTTTATTGGTTTATTTATAGATTTTGAACTTTATGGTAAGTATGAGCAAAAACATATTCGTAAACTACACTCTAGAAAAATTAGAGATAAGGTACTAAAAAGTGATGCTGGTGTTTCTGCTGATGGACAACCTAACTATTCATTTTCAAATTCTGACGATTCTATGAAGTATACAGAAGATGATGTAGTTGCAGAAATTACTGCAAATTATAATGAAACTCAAACAAATTCTACTTTTAAGCAAAAACAATATAGTCAGGCAGATGTTGTCGATGAAATCACCGATAATCAAGTTTATGACGATAACCAAAGTTATTATGGTATGGGTGGAGATCAGTATGGGCAATATAACGAAAATTATCCTAGTGATGAAGCTGGATATGAACAATATAACCCATCTTATTCTCAGGGAAGTAATTTATATTCTTCACATAATGATTATTCTAATACAAATCCTTTTGGAGATGATGCAGTACAAAGTCAAACTCCAAACCATTTTTCTAAAAATGTTTATAATCCTGGCGATTATCCAAATGTTTATGATGAAAATGAAGAGAGAAGAAAATTTTTACAGGCAACATTTAACACGGATTATAATTCAAATGAAATAAATCCTTCTTATGAATCTTACTCTCAAGAAAGTGGCAATGAAAATTATCAGTCTTATAATAATAGTCAAGATGTGTATAGTCAGCCAACTTCATTTACTAGTGAAACGCCAGACGACTCCGAAAGATTAACCAAAAAAGATATGGAATGGAAGTTTAATGATGACGATTTTAATTATTCATATCAATTTAATGGTGATGAAGATGTAAATAATTCATCAAATTCTGATTTCAGTTCAAGTATGGTTGATGATAAAATTTCTGAAATTTTAAATAGCAACGATAATATTGAATCTTCAATTCAAAATGACTATGATAATAATTATACCAGTTTGGATAGTTCTAATAATGATTTCAGTGATATTACATTTTCAGATAACACATTTGGGAATTTTTCAGACATTTCTAATAATACAGAAACTAGTAATAGAGAAACAAGTGTACAGGAAAATAATCAGAGTTTACAAACTGAAGAACAAAATGTTTATCCAACTAGAATCTCTGAACCAACTTTTACGGACTTAAACAACGTTACTATTCCTGCAAAAGAACCTGAAAAGAAAACGAGCTCAAACTTAAAAATGGGTCTTGTTGGAGTAAAGTATAATCCACCACCACTTGATTTATTAAATCCAATTGAAATTGATAATGGGAACTATGAAGAAGAGCAAGAAAGAAAAGCAAAAGGTCTTGAAATTGCATTAAAATCATTTAATATACCAGTTAGTGTTGCTAATATCATTAGAGGTCCTAAAATTACTAGATATGAACTTTCTGTTCCCCTTGGTGTTTCTATAAAAAAGATACCAAGTTATGAACTTGATATAAAAAAGACTCTTTCAGCAAAAACAATTAATATTCAAGCGCCAATTCCAGGAACCGAATATGTTGGAATTGAACTTGAAAATGATACATTTACAAATGTATCTCAGAGAGAACTTCTAGAATCTAAAGCGTTTAAAAATTGTACTGATCCACTTCCAATTGCAATAGGAAAGGATATTTCTGGTGAAATTGTTGTGGGTAGTCTTGCTAAAATGGTACACCTGCTTATTGCTGGACAAACAGGCTCAGGTAAATCAGTTTTTATTCATAATATAATTATCAGCTTGATTTATAAGTATAGTCCTGATGATTTAAGACTTGTACTTATTGACCCTAAACGAGTTGAATTTAATGTTTATAATGGACTTCCACACTTAATGACTCCAGAGGTCGTTATGGGTACCGAAAAAGCTGTTAATGCTTTGAAGTGGTGTGTAAAGGAAATGGATAGGCGTTACGACTTGATGTCTAGGTCAGGTTATAGGGATATTGTGCCTTACAATAATAGTGAACTAGTTAAATCAGGTCAATTTGAAAAATTGCCTTACATAGTAATTGTTGTTGATGAGTTTGCTGAGGTTATTATGGCAAACAAAAAAGAGGCTGAGGCATGTATTCAAAGAATTACTCAACTTGCAAGAGCATGTGGTATGCATCTTGTTCTTGCTACTCAAAGACCATCTGTTGATGTAATGTCTGGTATTATCAAAAATAATGTACCTAGTAGAATAGCATTTTCTCTGTCCTCTGCATTTGACTCAAAAACAATTCTTGGTACAGTAGGTGCAGAAAACTTGCTTGGAAAGGGTGATATGTTATATAAGCCAAATGGCACTTCTGCGATGTACAGACTTCAGGCATCATACTGCACAGATGAAGAACTTAGAAAAATTATTGAATATGATATTAAGCATAACAAAGTTAATTATGATGAGTCAGTGGAAAATATGATAAATGCTCAAGACACTTCAACTGGTGATAATCATGAATCGGGAGATGTTCCACCTCCAAAGGAACTTGACCCATACTTCAAAACTGCCATCAAACTTTTTATGCAAAATGGGGCAGCATCAACTTCATATCTTCAAAGAAGATTACAAATTGGATATGCGAGAGCTGGTAGAATTATGGATCAACTTGAAAATAGGGGTTATATTGGTGGAGCTTCTGGCTCAAAAACTAGAAAGGTTATTATCACACCTGAACAGTATAAGCGTGATTTTGGAGAAGATATTGATTTGGGAACTGACGATAACGGGACTAATATTGGTGAATTTTAGATTTAGGAGGGGCACATTATGGGGAGTAATGTACAAAAAATAGACTTAGAAGAACTTAGAAAAGCAAGAGAAGCACTTAATGCTGAACTTGGTGTTTCTACTCCTGAGCCTGTTAAAAAACCTAAGAAAATTGAACAACCAGAGATTCCAGAAAAGCAAGAAAGTAATGAAAATAAAGAATATATTGATAAAAATGTCAATGAGCAGAATAATGGTGAAAACGCAGGCATTGAAGATAATAGCTTAAATTCGTCAAACTCATCTGAATTTAAAAATGTAGATAATTCAAATGTGCAGGGAACTGATTTGGATAATAATCAAAATTTAGATGATAATAAAGATTTATCAATGTATGATAATTTTTCTCAATTTGAAATAAATTCTGAGGACGAAGTTCCAACAATTGAGATAAAAAAAGGTAACGAAGAATCAGATAAAAAAGAGCCTGAGGAAAGTGATGAAGAAGATTATGATGATTTGCTTGATATTCTTAATGATTTTGTTGGGCAAGATTTAGGAGTTGATCCTGATGAATTAGATTATGAATTGGACAATGAAGAGAAATCATCTGATGCTTATGAAGATATTAATGATAATGCTATTTTAAATGAAGATAAGGATATAACTCAAAGCAATGAAATTTCAAATGAAAGCGAAGATATAAAAGGAAACGATGAAACTGTTGAAAGTGGAAAGCAGTCTGAAATTGAAACAACGAAAGAATCTAAAATTCAATCCGATGTAGATCAGTTAGATAATTTAGATGACAATAAGGAAAGATTATCAAGGAACACTGATTATGTTACTCAAACCGATAATTTACGATCTGATATTAGTGATAATATTAATAATAGTGCTAACAAAAATTTAGAAAGCGTTGTTACGGATAATGTTATAAGTAATATTAAATCCACGGCTACTCAAGAAGAAAGCTATACAAAGCAAAAATATGAAACGATTTCTAATCAAACTAAAAGACAAATGAATGAAGAAACTTCTGCTGAGCCAAAACCTTTTACTGCTTTTGCCGTTCCAAATGTTGATGGAATTAATAATAAAACAGCTGAAACAGTGTCAGATAAAAATAATAAAGATTCGGTAATTAATTCAAGTGAAAACACAAAGCAAGGTGAAGTTTCAGATGATAAACCTAACATTAAAAAAGAAATTGAAGAAAATACTGAACAAAAAACTGCTAAATTAGACAGTTCAAACGAAAAAATTTATTTAAAAAAGATTGAAGATGTTAATTTTATAGATATAATTAGGTCAAAATCTTTTATGGGGAGTGACAATCTAACTTGTATTTATGGCGTTGACGAAGAAGCAAATGTTTATTGTCAAAATTTTAAAGATTTTTACAATACTATAATTTTTAGTGAAAATGAGAAGAGTGTATTTAACTTGTTTAGTTCTATAATTATGAGTTTGTTATTGAAAAACTCCAGATATGATATAAACTTTGTAATTTGTGATGCCAAGATTGGTGGTCAATTCTCTGTATATAACAATCTTTCATATATGTTATATGATACAGTTGCAGAATCAAATAGGGAAATTATACAAAATCTTAAAGATTTATGCCATGAAATTGATTCACGATACAAATCTCTCGCAAAGGCAAATGCAAAAAGTATTGAAAAATTTAATGATGAAATGAAAAAGGCTAAAGTTGCTCCACTTCCATACATTGTTTTGTTTTTTAATAATTATACAAGGGCTTCTCACCTTGATGATTCAAATGAAATTGATAATAATTTAACTTATATTTTGAGATTTGGTAGGCTTGTTGGAGTTTATGTAAATTTGGTTTCATTTGATGAAAATATTGCTGATAAAATTAATTTTAATTTACAAACAAGAATTTCATTTAAAACGGATTTAGCTGAGTCTTCAATAAGTCAGCTTGGTGAAGAAGGGGCAGAAAAGATTGGCTATGATGATGAATATATTATAAAAACGCTTTATAGTGATAAATTAGAACATCTTAAAACTCCTATAATTACACAAAAAGAAATAGAATTACTCATTAAAAACATTGAAAAATAATTAATGATGTATGAGTTAGGAGTACAAAGGAATTATGGAAAAAACTGAAAATATACAAGAGTTGGATAGTGTAGATATAAAAGAAAAAAGCAAACCCCTGTCTGTTGGAATAATTTCGCTTGGTTGTGATAAAAACCGAGTTGATACTGAAATTATGATAACACACTTAAAAAATGCTGGTTATTATTTTACGGACGATGAAACTAGGGCTGATATTATAATTATTAATACATGTGGTTTTATTACAAGTGCAAGACAAGAATCAACTGACACAATTGAGGAGATGAGTGAGTATCGCAGAAATGAAAATTACAATTGCAAAAGACTTGTTGTCACAGGTTGTATGTCTCAAAAATGGTCAAATGAAATTATTGATAAATTCCCTGATGTAGACATTATTCTCGGTATAGATCAATATCAAAACATTGCTTCAATCTTAAAATCTTCTTTTGAAACTAATAAAAAAATAGTTAAAATTGAGGGTGCAAATACACTTCCTTATATAAAAGAAAGAATAGTTACAACTCCAATTCACTATGCCTATCTTAAAATAGCTGATGGTTGTGACAATTATTGCACATTTTGTACAATCCCATATATTCGTGGAAGATATAGATCAAAGTCAATTTCGGATATATTGGAAGAAGCAAAGTATTTAGTTAGTGCAGGTGCAACTGAACTTATTTTAGTGGCACAAGATATTTCTAGATATGGAATTGATAAGACAGGTAAGTCTCAACTTGTTAATCTAATAAGAGAACTGTCTAAAATTGAAAATTTGGTTTGGATAAGATTGCTTTATTGTTATCCTGAGATGATTACAGATGAACTTTTTGATGAAATGATGAATAATAAAAAACTTTGTAATTATCTTGATATACCTTTGCAACACATCTCAAACTCTGTACTTAAAAGAATGAATAGAAAGACAACAACGGAAGATATTGAAAAATTAATTAATAAAGTAAAATCTCTTCCACAGTTTGTGGCTATAAGAACAACTTTAATGACAGGATTTCCGGGAGAAACAAATGAAGATTTTAAAGAGCTTTGTGAGTTCGTGGAAAATTCTAAACTTTTAAATGTTGGATTTTTTGCCTATTCGAGAGAAGATGGAACTGTTGCAGGTGATATGAGTGACCAAGTTGATGAAGAAGTAAAAGAGAAAAGACTTAATAAACTTATACAAATTCAAAAAAGAATAAGTAAAGAAATTAACAAATCTTTTGTGGGTCAAGTTTTAGATGTTTGTTATGAAGGCATTGATTTTGAGTCTGGACTTTGCATCGGAAGATCTCAGTATCAAGCTCCTGATGTGGATACTCTTATTTTCTTTACTTCAAAAGAATCAATGGAACTTGGTCGCCATTATAATGTTAAAATTACAAAAATTTATGGCTCAGATTTAAAAGGAGAAACAGTTTATGAATAAAAATATTCCAAACATACTAACAATGTCAAGAATTATATTTACACCACTTGTTGTTTTATTTTTCTTGCTTCCTATTCCAAATGGCATAGGTATTTATATATCACTTGGAATTTATGTTCTTGGTTGTTTTACTGATTTACTAGATGGTAAAATTGCAAGAAAGTATAATCTTATTAGCGATTTTGGAAAATTTATGGACCAAATTGCAGATAAATTTATAACTACAACGGCAATGATTTTAGTCTTATTTTCTGGAGTGACTTATGTTTGGCTTGAAATATTAATGCTTTTAGTGGTTGTACTCAGAGATATATTAATTGGTGGAATTAGAATGGTTGCTGCCAATAAAAATGTCGTTATTTCAGCAGACATATTTGGAAAAGTTAAATCTTTCTTTCTTGACGTTTCAAATATGATTCTAATGCTTTTTGTTGCTCTTAGAATAACTATTGATAATGTTTTTGTTGATGTTATTGGTTATACGGGACTTGCATTAATGATAATTGGGGTTTTACTTGCAATTGTATCTTGCATAAATTATTCAAAGAATGCCGTAAAGGCACTTAAAAACCAAAATATGCAAAATGAAAATAATACGCAAAATGAAGTAAATATTTAAAGGAGAAATTAAAAATTTATGGCAGATAAGAAAAAGGCTTTTGAGCCTAAATCAGATGATAAGATGAAAAATCTTGAGGCTGCAATTGCTCAAATTGAAAAGGAATACGGAAAGGGTAGCGTAATGCGTCTTGGTGACTTTGGGAATGAAAAAGTTGATGTCATTCCTACAGGTTGTCTAGCTCTTGATATGGCACTCGGTGTTGGTGGCGTTCCAAGAGGTAGAATTGTTGAAATTTATGGACCTGAAAGTTCAGGTAAAACAACAGTTTCTCTTCATATCGTTGCTCAGGCTCAAAAAATGGGGGGACTCGCAGGCTTTATTGATGCAGAACATGCTCTTGACCCTACATATGCTGCTAGGCTTGGAGTTGATGTTAACAATTTATATGTTTCACAACCAGATAATGGTGAACAGGCACTTGACATATTAAATAATTTGGTTAGGTCTGGTGCTTTTGATGTTATTGTCGTTGACTCAGTTGCAGCTTTAACTCCAAAAGCAGAAATTGACGGCGAAATGGGGGACGCTCATGTTGGTTTGCAGGCAAGACTTATGAGTCAAGCACTTAGAATGCTTACTGCAATTGTAAATAAAACCAAGACTTGCGTAATCTTCATTAACCAGCTTAGGCAAAAAATCGGTGTTATGTTTGGCAACCCTGAAACTACTGCAGGAGGTGTTGCACTTAAATTCTATTCTAGTGTAAGACTTGATGTTAGAAAGGGTGAAATAATTAAAGAAGGTGACACTGCAATTGGTGCTAGAACTAGAGTCAAGGTCGTTAAAAATAAGGTTGCTCCACCATTTAAAGTTGCAGAGTTTGATATTATTTTTGGATTAGGTATTTCTAATGAATCTTGTATACTTGACATTGCTGTCAATAATGATATAATTCAAAAAAGTGGTGCTTGGTTTAGTTATAATGGTGAAAAAATTGGTCAGGGAAGAGATAATGTTAGAAAATACCTTACTGAAAACCCGGCATTTTGTGAAGAAATTACTCAAAAAATTCGTGAACTCCTTGTACCTAAAACTGCAAGTTATGATGAAAACGATAACACTGATGAAATTACAGATATTGATTAATAATTGATTAATAGTTTAAAGAGATTAATTTTATTTAATCTCTTTTTTGTTTCAAAATTAATTTTAGTGTAATTTTTACTAATTTTTTGTTGTATTTTGTCATTTTTAATGTTAAAATGTTATATATATAAATATAAAATAACAACAATTTTGCTTATAAATTTATTTGCTGTGATTTAGTTTGCATTTTTTCTATTAATTTTAAAATAACAACTTAGTTTTATGCTAAATCTTTTTGTATTTATATAGAAAAAATTTATAAACACTTGACAGGTAATATATGAGAAATTATAATCGCTTAGACAGACAGACAGACAGACAGACAGACAGACAGACAGACAGAATAGATTCTGCCAATTTTTCTCATGTAAAAAAACTAAAGAATCAAAAGCCATATTATGCATTTTTGCGTAGTATGGCTTTTTTGCGTGCAAAAATTTATGTTTAAATTAAAATTTGATTAATTTAAAACAATTAGTGTAATAAAAATAACTTTATACAAAAGGGGTATCACGACTTAAAAAGAATTCACCAAATTTATAATTATTTCTTGTTTTAAAAATAATGTTATTAATTTATTAACAACAATTTGAAAGAGGAATTTTTGTGCAATAAAAATAATGAGGGAGGGGGAAAATGATTGAATTTGTATTATCACTTTTTTGCTTGATTGTATCTTTTAAATTCAGTAGTAAAAAGATGAAAATTTTATCTTATGTACAAGCAATTCTATCTTTTTTCGAGTTCCTTTTAGTTTTATTTGTGTTACCAAATGCAATTTTCAAATTGCAGGGTACTAGTGGTCAAATCTCACGAATGATTAAATCATTACAAGTACTTGTTTTATCAACTAATAGTCTTAACTTTTCACTTATTGAAGTTATAATGTTTGCAATTTTATTTATGACAGTTTTATCTATTGCAAACATACTTGAATATATACAAATTTTCATAAAAGAACAAAGCGAAATTACAACCACTTTACATAAAGATATACAATTAACTAGCTTAGAAGAACCTCAAAAGAAAGAAAAAATTTATCTTGTTTTATGTAGACTGATAAGTTAGAGCTTTATTTATAAATCAAAACAATATTCAAAAAGGAGAAACTAAATGAACATTAAAAGGAAAAACAAAGGTTTTACAATTGTAGAACTAGTTATTGTTATTGCGATAATTGGTATATTATCTGCAATATTAATTCCAACTTTTGTTGGTCTTATCAATAGAGCAAATATTGCTAGTGATACTGCTCTTGCTAAAAATATGAATACAATTTTAACCACTAGCGAAGTTGAGAATGGTACTCCTGAATCTATGGAAGAAGTTCTCATTGCTCTAGAAAAAGGTGGTTATAGACTTGAAAATTTGAATCCTAGAGCTGATGGAAATGTTTTTGTTTGGGATAAAAAGACAAACCAAATTCTTTATCTAAACAGCGATGGTGAAGTTTTATTTAATTCTAAAGCATACGATGAAAATGATACGAGTTCTTTCTATCTTACAGTTAAATCTGCAGACGAAACTAATGGCTCAGCATATAGTTACTATTTAGTACAAAATGTAAGTGGAAATATTACTCTTTCAAACAACTCATCTCTTGACACTGGTGCATATACCTTAACAGGAAATGTAACAGTTGAAAATCTTAATTCAGATGCAGTCGTAAATGTTAATGGAGCAATTCAAGGTACTTTAACTGTAAATTCTACAACAGGTACTATTAATAACCATTCAGTGGTAAATAATGTTGTCGTTCAACAAACTGCAAATGATTCATATCATGAATATGGTTATGTAAGAAATAGTTTTAAGGTTACTGCAACTTCTGGTAAGGTTGCATTTGAAAGTGGCTCTTATGTTGCATCTTTAACAACAAATTCAGGGGTTACTTATGTTCAATCAAATAGTGCTTATATTGCCAATGTTACAGGTTCGGGAGAAGGTGTTACAAAAACTGACAGCAGTGAATACAGATTAGAAATTGGTTCTTATGAAGAGCTTGCTCGTTTTAGAGATAAGGTTAACAATGGTGTAACTTATGTTGGGGCAACAGTAGTTTTAACTGCAAACATTGACATTTCTTCTCGTGCATGGACACCAATTGGTGCAAATTACAGAGAAAACATTAGTGAGAATTCAGCAGTATTCCAAGGTACATTCGATGGACAAGGTTACACAATTTCAGGTCTTACAAATAAAGGTTTCCAAATCACATCATCTTTTGCTGGAAGCAATAGTACAACTCCTGCAAACTGCGAAGAGTATGTATTTGGTCTATTTGGCTCAGTTTATAATGCAACAATCAAAAATGTAAAAATGGCAAGTGTTGATATTGACCTTGTTTATGAAAAAACTGAAGGTTCAGTAAATAGTTATTATCTTGGTGATAGTGTTGCAGCCGTTGTTGGATTTGCTGGTGGTAGTACATTTACAATCTCTGACTGCGAAGTTGTAAGTGGAACTATCAAGGGTTATGATGCTACTGCTGGTGTTGTTGGGCGTATTTATGCTGTTGATGTAACAGTTGAAAATTGTGTAAACCGTGCAACTGTTTCTGCTACAAGAAGAGCTTCAGGTATCATTGGTGTTGGTACAATTACAAGTGGTAAAATTGAATCAATTAGTATTAAAGATTGTTCAAATTATGGTAATATCTCTTCTTTAAATAATAAAGAGACAGATCCAGTAGATAATGGTGGATTAAGTTATTATGCAGCATCAGGTATTGTAAACTTTGCTTGTAATATAAGCATAGATGTTGAAAACATTGAAACTTGTGAAAATAACGGAACAATTTCAGCTGTAAGAACTGAAAAAACAACAAATGAAACAAACTCTAATTATTCTTCTACTTGTGAAATTTTATGGTCACATGATAAGTTCTACAATTCAAGTGATGATAACAATTTGCAATAATAATTTTTAATTTTTGATTTATAAATAAAAAGCTAGTAAGATATGTTAGGATTTTTCTAACATATCTTTTTTTCATAAAAAATTAATATTATCTTTTTATAATTAAAATATTTTGTAAAAAAATTATTATTACACTAAAATAGCAAAAATAGATAATAATTTGTAATATTTTTACAAAATTTGCATTATTAATTTCTATTTTTACGTTTTATATAAATTGTTTGTTTATAAATAAAAAATTATTATAAGGTAAACAATTTCTATTTTCTTGATACTATTTTAACATTTAAAAAAATTTTCTTGACAATAAAATTATTGCTGTGTTACAATTTGTTTGTGTAATTAAGTATTATAAATTTTTATTATGTATTTATGATTTTATATATATTATTTTAAAAATTAATATTTTTAAGCACAAAAAAATGGAGGAAATTATGATAAATGTTTGGATTGCTATTTTGATAGCAATAATTTCCTTGGGTCTTGGAGGTGTAATTTCATTTTTTGTAACAAAACTTTTTATTCAAAAAAAGCTTGGTAATGCAAAAAGTGTTGCAGAAGAAACTATAAAAGGTGCTCATGAGCAGGCATCAACAATCAAAAAAGAGGCCGTCCTTGAAGCCAAGGAAGAAGTTTTAAAATTAAAATCTGATGCAGAAGCAGAATGCAAAGAAAGAAGAAACGAAATTTCTAAAATGGAAGCAAGAATTTTAGAAAAAGAAGAAAACTTGGATAGAAAAAACGATACACTTGATAAAAAATTACAGGCTATCGAAGATGTTAAAGCAGATATTGAAAATAAAAAACTAGAACTTGAAAAAGAAAAAGAGAATATTGAAAATGAAAGAGCTGGCATTGTAAAAGAACTTGAACGGGTTGCAGGTCTTAGTAAAGATGAGGCAAAAAAACAAGTTGTAGACTCAATTATTGACGATGCAAGAAAAGAAGCTGGAAATATTGTTCGTGACATTGAAAATGAGGCAAGAGAAGAAGGAGAAAAAAGAGCAAGAAATATTGTTACACTTGCAATTCAAAAATGTGCTACTGACCAAACATCTGATGTAACGGTTACAACAGTTTCACTTCCATCTGATGAAATGAAAGGTAGAATTATTGGTAGAGAAGGTAGAAATATTCGAGCAATTGAAAATGCAACGGGTGTTGACCTTATTGTTGATGATACTCCAGATGCAGTTATTCTTTCTTCATTTGACCCTATCAGAAGAGAAGTTGCCAGACTTACTCTTGAAAAACTTATTACTGATGGTAGAATTCACCCAGCAAGAGTTGAAGATATTGTTGAAAAAGTTAAAAAGGATATTGAAAAAACAATTAAAGATGCTGGTGAAAATGCTAGTTTTGAGGCGGGTATTTACAACTTACACCCAGAGCTTATTAAGATTTTGGGTAGATTAAAATATCGTACAAGTTATGGACAAAATGTCTTAAAACATAGTCTTGAAACTTCTTACATTGCAGGTCTTTTGGCAGGTGAACTTGGTGCAAATGTTGCAATTGCAAAAAGAGGTGGACTTTTACACGATATTGGCAAGGCATTAGACTTTGAAATGGAAGGAACACATGTTTCAATTGGTGTTGATATTGCTAAAAAGTATAATGAAAGTCCTGAAGTAATTCACTGTATAGAAGCTCATCATGGTGGGGTAGAATTTAGAAGTATTGAGGCAATACTTGTTCAAGTTGCCGATGCAATATCTAGTTCAAGACCGGGAGCTAGAAGAGAATCTCTTGAATCTTATGTTAAAAGACTTGAGAAACTTGAATCTATTGCTAATAGTTTTAAGGGAGTTGAAAACTCTTATGCGATTCAAGCTGGTAGAGAAATTAGAATTGCTGTAAAGCCAGAAGAAGTTGATGATGCTTCAATGATAATTCTTGCTAAAGAAATTGCCCGTAAGATTGAGGCAGAACTTGAATACCCAGGTCAAATTAAGGTTAATATTATTAGAGAAACGAGAGCAACTGATGTTGCATCTTAATTTGAAACTTTTAGACTAGTTAAACAACTTTTTAGTTACAATAATATTAAGAAAAATTATTTATCTTGTTGTCCCAGTATTAACTGGGACTTTTATTTTGACTAATTTTTAGATTTTGTTCAATTTTTTTTTGAGATTTTAATATATTATAGTATGTTAAAAATTTTTGATTTACATAATGATTATATCTTAAAGTTAAGTGAAAACAAAAGAGAGAAATACATTTCTAAGTTTGCAGGTCTAAATAATATTGTATCTGCCGTTTGGACTAGTGAATTTAATACTAGGGAGTCTTTATCAAGGATAGAAGAATCTCAGGAGTTTGTAAACTCTCATAAAAATCTTTTTCTAGCAATTGAAGATTTACATTTTTTAAATGCTGAAAATTTAGATACATTTTTACAATCAAAACCTCTTTATGCAGGTCTCACATGGAATACTTGCAACTGCCTTGCTGGTGGAGCTCTTGAACATGGTAAATTAACTTCATTTGGGAGAAAAGTTGTTAAAAGTATGGAAAAATACAATATACAAGTGGACACTGCCCATCTTAACGAAGATAGTTTTATGGATATATCTAAAATTACAACTAAGCCACTATTTTGTTCTCATACTGCATTTTATGGAGTAAATGCTAATCCCAGAAACTTAAAAGATTATCAATTAAAAATGATAATTGACTCGGGAGGACTAGTTGGTTTATGTTTAGTTAGTGATTTTATTAATGGAAGCAAACAGTGTAAAGTACAAGATGTTGTATCTCAAATTGAATATTTTTCTTGCAAATTTGGCATCAATAATTTGGCAATAGGGACTGATTTTTTTGGCACAAAAAATTTGCCGAAATCAATTACTTCATATTCTGAACTTTTAAATAATCTTGGCACTGCACTAACAAAAATTGGGTATACTGAAAAAAGTTTAAATAAAATATTTTTTGAAAATGCATATAATTTTTTAGTAGGTAAAAGCTAAAATAGGTATAAAAAGATTAAACCTGTCCATTATTTATGTGGAGGTTTTTATATGAATTTTAATGAAAGTCAAACGAGAAAGAATTTAGCAAAGGCTTTTGCCGCTGAGTGTCAAGCAGGGGCTAGATATCAATTTATGGCTACTCAGGCTCAAAATGAAAAATTATTTTTTATTAAAGATACAATGAAAATGCTTGCTAAAAATGAAATGGCACATGCAAAGTTATTTTATGATTATATTGTTGAGAATTCGGGCAAGGATAGTATAGTTGAATTTGAAGCAGACTACTCCTATCTTGAATCAAAACTTTGTATTAGTCTATTAAAAGAGGCAGAGATTGAAAAACACGAGTTTGATGAAATTTATCCAACTTTTGCTGAGGTTGCAAGACAAGAAGGTTATAAAGAAATTGCACAAAGTTTTGAACTTGTTGCAAATGTAGAAAATTCTCATGCTAGAATTTTAGAGCACTTAAATAAACTTTACTCAAATGGTAAAATGTATGAAAGCAAAGAAAAATCTGTATTTAGATGTACCAACTGTGGTCATCTAGCCTATCTAAATGTTGGTTGGAAGACTTGCCCTCTTTGCTCTCTTGATCAAGGTTATATTGCTTTGGACTTTTCAAAAATATTTGAAGATAGCGTTAGATCACAAACTGATTTACAGACAAACTAAATTTGTAATATTTCTATTTTTTAAAACTGGTAATTTGTTTGATTAACTATCAAAAATTTTACTAGTTTTTTCTTTATTAAAAAAATAATTCATTAAGTTGTAAAAAAGTTAAAATTGTGCTAGAATATCCTTGTAAATTATGGTTTAACTATTAAAGGTAGGAAAGTAAATGAAACAAATTATTTCACTTTTAAGCAAATATAATTCTTTTGCAATCTTTTCTCATGAAAATCCTGATCCAGATACAATTGGTTCTACACTTGCCTTAAAAGATATTTTGGAACAGTTTGGGAAAAAGGTTACACTTTTCTGCGAATCTAAAATACCAGAAACTTACTTTTTATTTGAAGATGCTGGGCAATATTGTGAGGATTATGAAGTAGCCGAATGTTTAATTAGTGTCGATGTTGCAAGTAGTCATATGCTTGGAAGATTTGAAAGCATTTTTTTAAATTTTGATCAAACAATTAGAATTGATCATCATATAAGTGGTGATAATTTTGCTAAATATAACTTAGTTAAACCATATAGTGCTTGTGCAATTTTAATTTATGAGCTTGTAAAAAAACTTAAAGCAGGGATAACACCTGTAATTGCAACAAAGTTGTATTTTGCAATTTGTGGAGATACTAGTATTTTCAAAAATTCAAATACTGATAGTCTGACTTTTAAAGTCGCAAGTGAACTTTTAAAGCTTGGGGCGAATATAAATAAGGTTTATGATGAATTTTTTGATAAAAAGACCATACCATATGTAAAAATGTCCTCACACCTTTTGGAAAAGGCAATAATTGAAGAGAACCTAGGTTATGCAGTCTTAGTTGCAAAAAAAGAGGACTTTGAAAATTACAATTTAGATCCACAAAATGACAATTTGGGGAATTTACCAAAAACCTATTTATCATGTGGATTAAAAATTGCAGTAATTCTCAAAGAAAAGGAAGACGGAATACATTGCAGTTTCCGTTCAAAATTAGATTACGATGTATCTAATTTAGCGCAACAGTTTGGTGGTGGTGGGCACAAGAATGCTTCGGGTTGTTTAATAAACAGTTCTACCGATGTTGCTATAAATGAGGTAGTTAAGGTTATTGAGAATTATCTGAAAAATTACTAAAAGGAGAAAACTATGTTAAGTGATATTGAAATAGCAAGAAGTACAAAGCTCTTTAACATTTCGTCAATTGCTGAAAAACTCAGCGTAAAATCAAAGGATTTAATGTGTTATGGAGATTTTGTTGCTAAAATAAAAAACTATAATGAGTATATTGGTTCTGGTAAAAAAGGAAAACTTATTTTGGTTACGGCAATGAGTCCAACTAAGTTTGGTATTGGCAAAACAACGGTTTCAATTGGTTTGGCTGATGCACTTCAATCGCTTGGAAAAAACTCATGCCTTGCTTTGAGAGAGCCATCTCTTGGTCCAGTATTTGGAATAAAGGGAGGTGCAGCAGGTGGAGGATATTCACAAGTTCTTCCAATGGAAGAGATTAATTTGAATTTTACTGGTGATTTTGATGCCATTACTTCAGCTAATAATTTACTTTGTGCAATGATTGATAATCACATTTTTAATGGAAATTCTTTAAATATTGACCATGAAAAAATATATTTTCACAGGTGTCTTGATGTTAATGACCGCTCTCTTAGAGATATTTCCTACAATATTGCATCAAAAGATGAGAATGGAAACGAAGTGATAATTAATAGGAAAGAATCTTTTACAATTACTGCTGCAAGTGAAATTATGGCAATTTGTTGTTTAGCTGAAAATCTTGAAGATTTAAAGACAAGACTTGGTAATATTTTAGTTGCTGAAAGCAAAAGTGGAAATCTTATTTATGCGAGAGATTTAAAAGCAGAAGGAAGTATGGCAGTGCTTCTTAGAAATGTGCTTTCTCCAAATCTTGTTCAAACAATTGAGCATACACCAGCACTTGTACATTTAGGGCCTTTTGCAAATATCGCACACGGTTGTAATAGCCTAATAGCTACTAAACTTGCTCTCTCTCTTTCTGATTATGTAGTTACTGAGGCTGGTTTTGGCAGTGACCTTGGAGCAGAAAAATTTATTGATCTAAAGTGTAGGTTAGGTGGTTTATCACCAAATGTCGTTGTTTTGGTTTGTACAATTAGAGGTTTGAAATTCCATGGTGGAAGTGAAAACGAAACAAAAGAATTGGACAGAGAGATAATTGATAAGGGTTTAGAAAATCTATATCATCACATTGATGTTTTAAAAAATACTTTTAATTCTAGTGTAGTTGTAACAATTAATAAATTTGAATCGGATAAAGATGAAGAACTTAATTTAGTAATAAGTAGACTTAAAGAGAGGAATGTTACAGCCGTCATCAATGAATGTTTCGCAAAGGGTGGTAGTGGAACAAGAGAACTTGCAGAGGCAGTTATTGATAATATTTCTGATAAATCTGTAACTTTTGCATATAATTTAAATGATTCAGTTGAAACAAAATTAACTGATATTGTAAATAAAGTTTATGGTGGAAAAGGTGTAGAGTTATCTGATTTGGCAAAAGATAAACTTGAGTTTATAAATAAAAATAATTTATCTAATTTACCAATAATTTTTGCAAAAACTCAGTTTAGTTTATGTGATGATGCAAGTAAAGTTGGTTGTCCAAAAGACTTTACAATTCAAATTAGAGATTTGGAAGTTAAAACAGGTGCTGGTTTTATTGTTGCCATAGCAGGAAAAATGATGCTTATGCCGGGACTTTCTAAAACTCCTAATGCAGAAAAAATTGATATTTTGTCTAATGGAGAAATAATAGGACTTTCATAATTGTTTTATTGTATAATTAATTGGTAAAATTTATTTATAATTTTAATCCGATAAATTGGGAGGCATATGATGGATTCAAAAAAATTTAATATTTTTGCACTTATAATGGTTGTTGTTATGTGTGCATTTTCCATTTATATTGGTGTTTCTAACAAGGCAGAAGATGGCGTTAATGGTGAAAATGGTCTTTCTTCTTACGAACTTGCCATAAAAAATGGAATTATTAGTAGTGATGTTTCTGAAACACAATATCTTCAGAGTTTGTATGGACAAGATGGTAGTAGCGTAACGCTTGAAGATGTTTATGAGGCTTACCTTAGTGAATCGGGTCTTACCAGTGAAGACTTAACTTACACGGAATTTATTCTAACTTATTATCCTGATAAAATTGTAAGTAATACAGAATCTATTTCGCTAGTTGAAAATACAACACAGCAGGCTCTTCGTTCTACCGTGGATATTTGTTATTCTTATTATATGGAAACACCAATTATTTATGGTTATTATTATGATGACAACAATCAAAATTTCATTATTGATTCTTCTCAAAGCAATATGTACGTTGCAGTTGGTGTTTCTGCTGGTTCAGGGGTAATTTATAGTTATGAAGACACCGATGGTGACGGAGAAGATGATGTTGCATATATTGTCACCAATTATCATGTTGTTTACTGTGATAACTATTCTAATGACGATAGCTATTATGTTTACTATGATGAAAGAAATCAGGAATATTTTACTGCAACTTACAATGAGAGTGATTTAAAGACTGGTAGAACTACGAATGGTTGGGTGTCTACAACTTTTAATTATTTAGAGGCCTCTTCAATGAGTGAGGCTCCAATTTATACTCATTTTCTTGAAGATTACGGCATTTATTTATACGGTTATCAATCTGCTGAGTATAGAATTTCTGCTTCATTTGTTGGAGGTTCTGCTGAAAATGATATTGCCGTGTTGAAAGTTGAAAAAGATAAGGAAAATTCAAATAATTCTTTAATCTTTAGTTCAAATTTTAAAGCAGCTGACCTTGGCGACAGTGATAATCTTAATGAAGGTCAATCTATTGTTGCCGTAGGAAATCCACTTCTTGCCAATACTTCAAATATTGATAGTTCATCAGTTAGTGCATATGTAACAAGTACAGAAAGTGCATATATTAGTGCACTTTGCTTAACTTCTACTTCTGGTGAGATTAGTAATTTATCAGAAAATTGTGAATTTACATCTATTCTTGATTCTTCAAACACTACAACTATGCGTTTAATCAGAGTATCTTCAGCCATTAACGCTGGTAACTCTGGTGGTGGTCTATATTCAACTGATGGAAAGTTAGTTGGTATTGTAAATGGTAAGATTGAAAGCTCAAGTTATGACAACGTTGGTTATGCCATTCCAATTAATATCGTAAAGAATATTGTAGAACAGGTAATTGAGCAGTGTGATGATGAAAACTCAACAACTACCAGAATTCAGACACTTACCAATAGTTCAATTGGACTTGAAGTTAAAAATGGTAGGAGTAATTCAGTATATGATTCAAACAGTCTAACTTGGGAGTTGTCATATGATGTGGAAGTAACTTCTGTTTCTGGTCTTGCACAAAGTGCTGGAATTGTAGTAGGAGATATTATTGATTCAGTTGAAATTGATGGCGTAACATATGAGTTAAAGTTCTACTATCAATTAAATGATTTATTACTCTCTGTTTCAAATTCAACCCCAAAAATTACTTTCAACATTATTAGAGTTGAGTCGGGAAATCAAAACCACTTGACTATTGATATTAATTTAACGGAAAGTTCTTTTATAGAAATATTATAGCGTTATACTAATTTTATAAAGAAAAAAGCTTGGAAAAAGAGAAAACTTTAGTTTTCTAATTCCGAGCTTTTTTTGTATAGAGAAAACCACGTCATAGTGGCGTGGTTCAGTAGAGGTTTACCGATGAGAAAAAATCTCCTTTGTGTTAA
>CALWNC010000003.1 GCA_944382715.1 uncultured Clostridia bacterium | reverse complement strand
GAACTTGCAGTAGATAAGCCAATCATTGAAGAAAAACCTGACTATTCAAAGGTCAAAGAAGTGTTATCAAAAATCATACAAAATAGACTTGAATTTCAAATCTTTGAATACTATTACAACGGAATTGAACCAAAACTGATTGCAGAATTTTTAGGAATTAGTGTAGATAAAGTTTACAAACGAAGAAGAAAATTCAAAGATAGATATGCAATGCTTTATATGTAAAAATCAAGTATTCCACAATAAAAAGTGGAATATTTTTTGAATATTGCCTTAACTTTCACATATTTTCGTGGCTATATATAGAGAAGAATAGTAAAAATTGTGCGACTTTTTACCAAAAACTACAACTTTGTTTGCAAAAAGTATGCGAAAAGTACTAGTTTACTACCAGTTTTGTTCCTTACAATACAACCACATTTGTGCTATTCTCTTATTGAAATTAAATTAGACAACGCAAAATGGCAAGCCGAGAAGTTAGTTTTATTGGTATGCTCTGAGCCAAAATTTAAGAGTCAGTGGTTGCATTTATGGGCGTAGAAAAAATTTTTTCTATGTCTTTTTTAATTCCAAATTTTAGAAAAAAGGAGTTAAGAAAATGCAAACATTAAAAGTCGAAAATGTGATAGATTTATCACTTCTTAAAGAAGAATTTTTCTTAGAGATTTTAAACCTAATCACAAAAGCAAAGGAGGAAGAAAATGCACTATCCAAAAAGTAAAGTATATTTTGATGGAAGTCATTACATTGCTATTCCTCACACTGAACAACCTTGGAAAAAAAGGAAAAGGGATATATGTAGAGATAAAAACGAAGAAAAAGTTAAGGAAATTTTAGATAGCAAGAAGGATAGAGTTAAAAGTGAAAAGATTAAAGAAACAGTTGAAGAAATAGATAAAGAGATTAAAGATATTGAGAAGTCAAAAGAGATAGTTAAGAAAGTTTTAGATAAAGAAAAAAGAAATCGAATTGTAAGGCTAACAAGACTATATAGAAAAGTAAACTTGCAACAATGGACTCATTTTTGCACATTCACCTATGATAGCGAGAAGTTAAGTGAAGAAGATTTTAAGAAAAAACTATTAAATTGTTTAAGGCATTTATCTAGCCGAAAAGGTTGGAAATATATTGGAGTTTGGGAACGAAGTCCTACAAATCAAAGACTCCACTTTCACGGAATATTTGTGATACCGAAAATGATTGGAGAAATTATTGCAACAAAAGACTACTCTACTAGAACACACAAAATGCAGATAACACATCAAAATACTTTCTTTTTAGAGAGATTTGGTAGAAATGACTTTAAAGAGATTGAACAAAGCTCTCTTGTCTATCAAGCAATTTCATACATTCTCAAATACATTAGAAAAACTGGTGAAAAAGTTATCTATTCAAAGCATTTACACACATATTTCGTTTCAGACATTTTAGAAAGAGATGTTGTTTGCAAAATCGGTCAAGAAGACAGGAAACTGCTTCTTTTTGATGATTTTCTTTGTATTGATGAAGGCGTTGTTATGGGCAAAGTAAGTCCAGAAGTAATCAGTGAAATGCCAAGAAGTAATTAGTCTTTCGGGTGCGAAGTTTAAACGAAAACTCACTATTGTCAAAGGTAAAGTGCATTGTTTCACAACCTTTGACAATAGTTTGGAAATTTTAAAATAAAAGATGCAAATTCGTTTCCGTTTGCTTCGCCCCTGTCGAAAGACAGAAAAATAGAATAAAAGGATAAAAAATAAGTGAAAACAGCAGTAATATACGCTAGGTATTCCAGCAACAATCAAACCGAGCAGTCAATCGAAGGTCAAGTTCATGTCTGTCAAGATTTTGCTAAACGAAATGATATCGTCATTGTAGATTCATACATAGACCGAGCAATTTCTGGAACAACGGATGAGCGAGAATCTTTTCAAAGGATGTTAAAGGACAGCAACAACAAAAAGTGGGACTATGTGTTAGTTTATAAATTAGACAGATTCGCAAGAAACAAATATGAGTCAGCAATTCACCGAAAGCACTTAAAAGATAATGGAATAAAACTTTTATCTGCTATGGAAAACATTCCCGAAACGCCAGAAGGCGTATTGCTTGAAAGTCTGCTTGAAGGTATGAATCAATATTTCAGCGAAGAGCTAGCACAAAAAGTAAGTCGAGGACTTCACGAATCACGAATGAAAGGACATTGCATAGGTTCAGTACCTTATGGGTATATAAAGGAAAACAAAATGCTGAGAATAAATGAAGATGAAGCAAGTATAGTTAAACGAATGTTTGAAGATTATGCAAGTGGTAAAACAATACTTCAAATTTGTAGAGATTTTGAAAAAGAAAATATAACCAACAAAGGTAAAAAGTTTATCCCAGAAACTATGAGACACTATTTAAAGAATGAGTTTTACACAGGAATTTATAGATTAAATAGTAAAACATACGATAAAATTTATCCGCCAATCATTTCAAGGGGGTTATTCCAAAATGTAAAGCAAAGACTTGATTCAAACCGTTACGGATGCCGAAAAGATAACCATGAAATATTTAGGTTGAAAGATAAAATATTTTGTGGTTGTTGTGATAGGAAAATGTATCCTGTATCTGCAATTTCTTCAAATAGACAAACAATACGATATTACAAGTGTATAACCACCAAGAAAAGAAGTTGCCTAGTTGGAAACATGGATAAAGCCTTTATTGAAAATGTAATAGATAAATTCTTAATATCTCAATTCAACATTCCAGAAAACTTAGAGCAACTATCTACAAAAATCTATGAACCTCACAAAAAGAGAGTTGGAAACAATAACTCTTTAAACGCACTAAAAGGTGAATTGCAACGAACCAACACTGCCATTTCTAACATTATGATAGCAATAGAGAAAGGAATACTAACCGAAACCACAAAATCTCGACTTGAAGAACTAGAAAAACAGAAGAATACCCTTCAAGAAAAGTTAGTCATCGAACAATCCAAAGAACGCTACGAACTCACAAAAGAAGATATTCAAAACTTTTTCAAATATACCATAAAAAAATGTCCAGACAGAGCAATTGAACTTTTCATAAAACAGATTAAAGTGTATGATAACAAAATTGAAATATATCTTAACTATTCCATAAACCAACCACAAACCACCGAGCAAACATCTAAAAAACTATTCACCGAAACCTACACCACCCAACGCACTTTCAAAGGTGGCACAACAAGAACATCTATCAAGACTTATGATGTATATGTTGTTATATAACAAAGAAAAAAGAGTATATTTTAAGATAAAACTTAATTTATACTCTTTTCTTTCTCTAAAAATACCGCTAGTTTCAAAATTACTTGACTAAATGCATCTTTTTTTATTTTCTTTTAACCTTTTAATTCATATTAATTTTAAAAAAGCTATCTAGCAATAATCTTTTAATTTAATACGCTATTTAAAATTTCATTGATTTTTTGGTCTTTAGAATTTTCAAAAAAGTCCTTTTTAAAAAAATCATAGTTAATTGTATCTTTCAAAAATTCTCTGTCAATATTCTCTAATATGTAATAAATTGACTGATGAGTAATTTTTTTTACATTATCAAGAATTTCTTTATTTTGCCTTTCTGGCACTGCTCGACTTTCGGGATAGCCACCACCACCATCGCATTTAAGAAGTTCATTAAAAATTTGCTCTAATGCCAGTTCACTTCCCCAGCCAAATCCTTTTGCTAGTGGCAATGAAATTGCATTTCCATTATTAATTTGTCTAAACATATATGCATCTGTACTATCAACAATATGACCACAAAGAACACCTGGAAAAGCATTAAGTGCTAGCATAGCTCCCTCTCCAGTTCCACAACCAGTAACAACAAAATCAACTGCCTTTGAATTTAGTAAAATTGCTGAAAGTAAGCCAGCTTTAACATAAGTTAAGCTATGCGTGTCATCTTCGCCATACATACCATAATTAACGACACTATGTCCATATCTTTTTGCCACATTTTCAAGCACACTAAATACTAACCCATTTTTAGATGCCTGACTATTTTCATTTATTAAAGCAATTCTCATAAATTTGCCCTCCTAATTTGGTTGTTTACCAATGTATGCTAAAATTCCACCATCTACATAGAGAATATGACCATTGACAAAATTTGAGGCATCTGAAGCTAAAAACACTGCTGGGCCAACTAAATCTTCTGGTTTTCCCCATCTACCAGCTGGTGTTTTTGATTTAATAAAACTATCAAATGGGTGTGGTTTTCCATCTGCCTGTAATTCTCTAAGTGGTGCAGTTTGAGGAGTTTCTATGTATCCCGGACCAATTCCATTACATTGTATGTTATAACCACCATATTCACTTGCAATATTTTTTGTGAGCATTTTCAAACCACCTTTTGCAGCTGCATAGGCACTTACTGTTTCTCTTCCAAGTTCACTCATCATAGAGCAGATGTTAATTATTTTGCCACCACCGTTTTTTATCATATCCGGAATAACTGCCTTTGACATAATAAAAGGTGCATTTAAGTCAACATCAACAACTTTTCTAAATTCTTCGACTGACATTTCAATCATTGGTATTCTCTTAATTATTCCTGCATTGTTAACCAAAATGTCAATATCTCCAACTTCACTTTTTATTTGACTAATCATATTTTGTACGGCTTTCTCATCACAGCAATCACAAACATAACCATGAGCATCAATTCCAAGTTTGTGATATTCTTCCATTGCCTTTTTTACATGCTCTTCTTGTAGTCCATTAAAGACAATTTTAGCACCTGCCTCTGCAAGTCCTCTTGCTATGGCAAAGCCTATACCATAATTCGCACCAGTAACAAGTGCAACCTTTCCATTTAAATCAAACATAATAATTCCTCCAATAATTGTAATATACCATAAATCAATAAAATCAACAAATAAAATTAAAAATTAAAATCTAAAATATAAGTACAAGTTTAATCATATTGTTACATTGCAGTTTAAATTGAGTTAATTGAGGTATTATAAAATGAATTTTATTTTTTACAAAAATGTAATTTTTTATAAAAAAATGAAATTAAAATACAAATAAAATAAATTTGCTATAAAAAAATACTAAGAATTTTCTTAGTATTTTAAATTTGTTTTACTCTCACACATTTTAACTAATAATATGTAAAAACTATTTAGTAATTTTCTGCATTAATTTCAAAGTAACTTTGTGGGTGAGAACATACTGGACAAACTGTTGGAGCTGACTCTGAAACTACAATATGTCCACAATTTCTACACTTCCAAACATGAAGTCCAGTCTTTTTTGTAAATACTTCATCATTTTCCACATTTGAAAGAAGTTTTAAATATCTTTCTTCATGGTGTTTTTCAATTTCAGCAACCATTCTAAATTTATTAGCAAGTTCGTGGAAACCTTCTTTGTCTGCAACATCGGCAAAATCTGCATACATAGAAGTCCATTCTTCATTTTCACCACTTGCTGCAGATTTTAAATTATCCATAGTTGAACCTATACCATTAAGTTCCTTAAACCACATTTTTGCGTGTTCTTTCTCATTGTCTGCAGTTTCTAAAAAGATTCCTGCAATTTGTTCATAGCCCTCTTTTTTTGCTTGTGACGCAAAATATGTGTATTTATTTCTTGCCTGTGACTCGCCAGCAAATGCATACCATAAGTTCTTTTCTGTTTGAGTTCCACTATAAGGATTTGTACTTGCCTTGCTTTCCTCCTCTTCAACCTTAACTAAGGCGTCTCCTGATAATCCACATACTGGACATACTGGATTTTCTTCATCACTTTCAAATTCTGCTCCACAAACTTTACATTTGTATTTTGCCATAATTCCTCCTAACTAATTCTTATTTTCTTTGCAATCATTGCATAAATAATTCAATTTAAGGTCATAAGACAAAAGCGTTACTCCAATGTTTTTTTCAAAAAATTCTTTCAAATCTTCAAGTTCAACATCAGTAATCTTTCCACACTTTGCACATATTAAATGGTCATGACGCCTTATCCTGTCATATAAGTCAGGTCCATCACCGATTGATATTTTTCGAATTAAATTACTACTTACCAAAAATTGTAAATTATTATAGATTGTCGCAAGCGAAATTTTAATATTTTTGTTTCTTAGTAGTAATAAAATATCTTCGGCGCTTAAATGGTCATTTGACATATTAATAGTATTCAAAATTATTTCTGAACTCTTTGTCAATTACAACTACTCCTTTTAGAATTATTCTAATTCTAATTATATTTATAAAATTATTTTTGTCAAGGAAAACTCTCAAATATTTTTTATAAGTTTTTTTAATTATTTTAATTTAAGAATTATAATTAACCAATTTAATTAAAAAATATCAGTATTAAAATTGTAAACTCATTGCTTTACAAACAAGAAAAATATTTTTATAATTAATAATATAATAATTATTGGAGAAAATTATGAAATTAGATTTTGTTAATGTTAAATGTGCAATTTGTGGTGAAGAAAGTGAACAGGCTGTGCTTTTATCAAACACAGTTCTAGGAAAACCTGACCTTGATATGAAGCCAAACGGCAGTATGTCGTCACTTGGCGAAGGAATACAGGAATGCCCATTTTGTCATTACTGCAACTATAACATTGGCGAATTTAATCAAGAGAGATTTAAAACTACTTTAGAACCACTTGCAATATGGAACTCAGACGAAGATATACAGGACATTATAGAAAATGAGCCTGAGGAAGATGCAAGAAAATTTCGCATTATGGCAGAGATTTATTATGGTAATCTCGACTATAATATGACATATGCAATGCTTGTGAAGGCTTATTGGTGTTCTAACATAGAAAAAAATAAAAATCAGTATAGAGAAGATGCATTAAACATTTTTAGGTATACTTTGCTTGAAGATGAAATTAAAAGATATATACAGCTTTCAGACATTTCAAGACAAAAACAGGACTTTAAGTCGGCGAAAAATTACTTAGAAATAGCAAAAAAATTATATGACGACCTGCCAATAGACGCTTCTGCTGAATCTACTAAATTATTTGAAGATAGTTTTGACTTTGAAGATGAGCTCATTAGTTCAAAAGACACTAATAGACATAGTTTAGATGAGTATTAATGCTTTTAAAATTAAATTTTCTCTTAGAGAAAATGGGTATTAAGATAAAAATATAATTTTCAATTTTATATATTATTTCTTTTTCTTGTTTGACTTATAAACTTTTACTATCTATTAGAAATGTTTTTATAAAAAAAGAGCAAGCTTTTAATAAGTTTGCTCTTTTTTTATAATGCTTTTACTTATGGCTTTTTAAAACTAAGACTAATTAAAAAAGTAAAAGTATGAATTTTGGCTAACAAAATGTTAGATTTATAAACTTCCACTCAACAAAAGCTCATTTCACATATTACCTAACGGCTATTGGTTTTGTGATGGTCAACCCACAAAATTTAATTCATAAAATTTTTTTGCTTTTAGCGAAAATCATCTTCCACCACGATGACCTCCACCTCCTCCACCGCCTGAATAATGTCCACCACCTAAATTACCCGAACCAGAAGTTCCACCAGCAATTACAACTGATGTAACAACGCTATTTACAAAATTATCTTCTTTCACTTCCAGTCTTAATTTTGTGTTTGTAGCAAAGTTATAATTTTCTGTCAATCTGTGCTTAGAATAGGATTTCTTCACAATTTGAATAACTATAAAAGCAATAAGCAGGGCAATTAATAGGCTCAAAGCACAAATTAATATCCAGTTTGAATTTGGTAAAATCCAAGAATATGCAGAGCCAAGTTTATTAATTATCTCTTCAAGTCCAAGCACGGTATTTGTCGAACTAGAAGTTAAAATTAAATCCCCACCTTCAGAGTATAAAATATTTTCTATTTCTTTATCTGAAATTTTTCTTTCGCTATCTCCATAAGTGTAAATATCAAAGTGATAATTTCTGTTATAATCAGTGGCGTTAATAATTATCACGACAAAAGTTTCACTATTTGAAAGGTTATGCTGTCTGCAAAAGTCATCTCCCCACTGCTGAGCACTACCATTTATTCTCTGACAAGTTGAGACATAAACCAGCAGTTTATTCTTTTCTTGTATTTTACTACAAATAACATTTATTTGTAGTTCCTGTGAGTCTGAAAAAAGTTCCATATCATCATAAACAAAAACATCTTCTTGTCTATCAAGTGGTTTGGTATAGGCAAATACCCAAATAAGACAACTCAAACTAATCAAACCAACTAAAAATAGAAAAATTCTAACAATTTGCATTTTTGCAGGTCTTTTAAATTTTTGTTTTTTCATAGCAAAATACCTCCTAAAATAGAAATTATACCGAAGGCTATTGCACTAATCCCCGCAAAAGTTATGCCAAGTTTTACTTTGCTCAGTGGAATTTCACCAAAACATTTTCCCGTTATACCATTAACTGCAAATGTGTAATTCTTTTTTCGATACTTATAATTTAAAATCCAAATTGGAAGCAATGCGTAGTCATGATTTTCCTCCAAAATCTTTGCCCGCGAAATTGATGGAGTTACACTATCATACCCATCTATTGTGTTTTTTAATAACAGCTCAGAATATTGATGCAATTTTGTTTTTATTTCGCCGTGTACATCTTCAAAAGATAAATCATTTTTCTTCGCAAAATATCCAGATAGATAACTCATATTAAAAGGAATATGATTTTTAATTGGATAAGGTAAAACATTCTCAACTAGTTTTTTATCTGCAGTGCTGAGTGCGTTTACAGAAATATCTTCAAAATGTATTTTCCCCCGTCTCTTTATCTTGTAATATTTTACTTCTGTATATTTTTTTTCTCCAACAATCCAAGTATTGACCTTTTTTGCATCTGCCTCTAAAAAACAGTCTGAGTTTATATCTGCCTCCCAAAATGGGTAATAAATGCCAGTAATTTTCTCAAGATTTGACTCCTTAAAAAAAGACGATGGCACATAACTGTACTTACATAGATAATCTTTTAAAATCTCACAGGCTTTTTCTTTCCCAATTGTAAATGGTATTATTAAGTCAGGCTTAAATTCTCCACTAAGCCTACCCTGAAGAACCACTGGATTACCACAAAAACTGCAAAATTTTGTGGTTGTGGTTTCGTCAGTTAATATTTCTGCACCACAAGAAGGACAACGATATTCTTTGAGTTTATCGTCCTGTGCTTGCTCTTCGTTAAATTCCAATCTTTTAGATTTTAATTCTGCGTCAGTAAAACTACTGCCACAAACTTCGCAGTTAAATTTTTGAGAGTCTGGGTCAAATACAAGTGCTGAGCCACAACTCGGACACTTTAGTGACATTCCCTGTTTATCATTTTCAAATTTATTCATAATTTAAATCTCTTTTGTTTATTGTTTATACAAAACCTGAGTTTTGTCTGAATGTGCTATTTGCAAGGCAAATAGATTTTCTAAGCAAAACTATTGTATCTTCGTTTTATTCATTATATAAAAAACTTTTCCATTACACAATAAAAAGAAATTAAAATTTTTAATTTTGTAGCTAAAATTACAAATTATTTTTCTTAGCAAATTAAAGCTGATGTATAATATACATTTTTAAATATTTGCAAAGTAGTTTTAAAGTACTTTGCTAAATAAAAACACAAACACAAACTTAAAGATTTACAAAATAAAACTCTTATGCTATAATGAATACATAATCATTGTTAGTTAAATTTCTTTCAAGTAAAATTATTATATTAAAAACTTACTT
The DNA here is from genome assembly GCA_944382715.1 of uncultured Clostridia bacterium. Lineage (GTDB taxonomy): Bacteria > Bacillota > Clostridia > Christensenellales > UBA1242 > RGIG1681. The sequence goes on along the minus strand of CALWNC010000003.1, from coordinate 150,430 downwards.
AGAATTGATTGCTTATTTTTATACACTATGTTGCTAACAAAGACTTATCACTAAAAATTAATTTTATTTTTAAGCAAAGCAATAAAGATATTTTTTAAAAAGTTGCAAAATATGAAGCAAATTTTAAAAAAATGCTTAAATTTTGAATATTTTTAGTGAATTTGTGATAAATTAAGATTAAAAGAGGGAAATATGAAAGTTATATTTAATCCTAACGAAGAAGTAGTTAGTGTTATAAAAGAAGGTCTTAAAAAAAATGATGGTTACTGTCCTTGCAGAACAGAAAAAAATGCAGATACAAAATGTATGTGCAGGGAATTTCGTGACCAAATAAAAGACCCAGAATTTGAAGGCTTTTGCCACTGTATGTTATACTATAAATACAAATAAACTACCAAATTGTTTGGTAGTTTTTTTTATACTATTATTTATTAAAATTAAGTTATTTAGTATTTATTATTTATTTGCTTCTTTATCCAATAATTTATCATAAAAATTTTGCTTATAATGGATAAACTCAATACTTTCATTTAGCAAATCAATCTGAGAGAGAAGCTCTTTTTCTTTTTTGTTTAATATTTCCTTTCTTTGTAAAATAGTTTCATCTCCAACCTTACATAGTCGCAAGTACTCTTTCATTTCAGCAAGACTCATACCACACTTTTTTAAACATGTGAGTGTCTTTATCCATTTAATATCCTCTTCATCAAAAACCCTATAGTTATTTAAATTCCTTTTAACATTTGGCACAAGACCTTGATTGCAATAAAATTTAAGTGTTTGATAATTTAACCCTACTTCTTTGCATGTTTGTTTCATTGAAAACATATGTTTTTCTCCAAAATTTGCTTTTAATTTTTTTTATTTTTTATTATAATCATTTTATTAATTAATGTTTTTATTGTCAAATTAAAAATGTATTAATACTTAATTTTAATTTAAAAATAGATGTGATACTTATAATGACCCAAACAGGTTTGATTTTTATTACATTACCTGATTATCATAGCTTGATTATGAAAGAGTGACTAATCCATTGCCTAGCAATGATGCATCGTCAAGTTCCTGCCCTAGAATATGCTTTGGAAAATATCAGCTGATGGTAACAAATATATAATGCCAATTAACATTACCATTTCTCACACACTCGTTGATGGCAAACTACTGAGTGTCGCAATAAATTTATTAGGAGAAAATCTAATTAATTATTAGAACTTTTTATATATTTAATGACTTTCAAATCAGAAAATGGCACGAATATACATAAATACAAAGGTAAAATTGCGATTTTTAGAATAATAATCTATAAAAAATTAAACATTTTCATTAAAAAGTGCAAAATTCTATTCTTTAGCTACAAATTTATATAAAAATTCTAAATCAATTTAAAAGTCGAAATAATTTTAATTCGTATTAAAATTGCTAGTAAAATAAAGAAACTTGTGATATAATAATAAAAATAAAATTTACAAATAATTTAATTGTTATTTTCGTTTAATAGGAGAAAGCGTGAACAAAAGAGAACTGGACAACTTAATGAGAAATGTGCAAAGTGGAGATGAGAACTCTTTTGCAAGGCTTTATGAAGAAACATATAAGGGTGTTTTTTCTTTTATCTACTCAATAATTAATGACTATTATACAAGCGAAGATTTAATGCAGGACACTTTTATCAAAATTAGAAGAAATGCTCAAAGTTATATACCTGGCACGAATGTTATTGCCTGGATTTTTCAAATTGCAAAAAACTTAACTCTTGATTACATTAAGTCAAACAAAAAAGTGTCTTTGTCACCTATTGATAATCATATCATTCCAGTTGAATCTAATACAGATAGATTAAACGATAAAATCTTTTATAACAAACTAATTACTGAAACTTTATCAAAAGAAGAAATACAAATCGTTTCTCTGCATATGGTAAGTGGGTTTAAAAACAGAGAAATAGCCAAATTATTAAATATGCCAATTGGCACTGTTCTTTGGAAGTATAACCAAGCAATGAAAAAATTAAAAAATAAATTAAAGGAGGAGCAATATGAAAAATAAAGAGATAAAAAGTTTATTTTCTGAGTCTAATGACAAAATAAATATTCCTTTATCCCAGCGCGTTTTAGATGAACCCATTGAACCAGTTCCTGACACTGCTACTAGTAAACCTAAAACATTTAGATGGAAGCTTGCAATATATTCTCTTTGTTTAGTTGTCTTTTCCGTTTCAATATTTGCAGTCGTTTTAATTTCAATGGCAAACCGAACCCAAGAAGTATATGCATCAAATTTGACCTCATACATTATTGAAATTAATCCTAGTTTTTGCATTACTACCGACAATCAAGATATGGTTGTAAGTGTGGTATCATTAAATTTGGACGGTAATGAAATTTTAAGTGATGATTTCTTTTCAAACATATCAAATGCAGGCATTTCACTCTGTGATTGTCTTAAAAAAATTATTAATTTGACAAATATCAACGACTTTATTAAAAGTGATAGTTTAGTGAAAGTTTTTACTATAAATAATCAAGAGCAATTTGCAAGAGAGAAAGGGAGAAATGCCCAACTTGAAATATCTAAAGACCTTGAAGAATTGGGAAAAAACATTCCAGTTGAATTCTACTACATGGAAGTGGAAGAGTTCAAAAATCGAATGAATTTTGAAGGCGAATCGGAAGATTTAGACAACTTTATAGAAGAGATTAAATGTGCTAATTTATATTTTAACCCAAATGAATAAAATTTTTATAAAATTTCTTAAATAACCAATAAAACAAAAAACTCTATCGTTTAAAAGATAGAGTTTATTTTTATAGCTCTAAATTTTAGTGGTCTACCACAATGGAGGGTAAACATATGACTATTTATAAATTAGCATTATTTGCACTTATGAAGCTTTATGATTTGTAAATTATTTAGTTATTTATCTTATTAAGCTAGATTTCTCAAATTTTTTAATTCAAGGAGAAAATCCTATCTAATTATCAAAAGGGATTTTTAGTATTTTTATATTGTTTTATAATTAGTTTCAATATAATTTTCTAAATCCTTAAATTAAAACAATTTGGCTTAACAAGCTAGCTAATAAGCTTAAATAAAAAAGTAAACATTTTATTAAAGCTTAAAATTTAATATTTAAAACAATTAAATTTCAAGACTTAATATAGTTTACTATTAAAACGCACATAAAACTAAAAAACGCAAAATAGTAAGAAAAATTTTGCAAAAACTATTGAAAAATAAAGTATTAGCATTTTCCTGTTATAACACTAAAACAAAAAAATTAATATATTATAAAAAATTACTGCCATAATAATTTTATTATATAAATAAACTAAATAAGTATCCTTAATTAACTAAATAAATTTCTGCAATTTTTATGTGCGTTTTAATAATTTAATTTTAAATCAATCAATTTCATAAAATAAAGTGATTATTGAACATAATCTGATTTATACTAAGTATTAATTAAATTAAATTTCTTCTGTCGAATTTATTTTATAAATATTAAACTCTATTTAATTATTTGTGAAATTTAATTTACTAAATTTTTTATTATTAATAAATCTAATGTTACTAGTAAACAAAAAATCATAGTATACAAATTTTTATTTTTTTAGAAAGTTAATTAGTTTTGCAAAATATACAATATTTTAAACCTATTCCGGAGATTATCTTGTTAAATTAAAAGGTTCAACTCCCTCTTCAACTAACCTCATAAAAGTAAAACTAGAAACTTATATCAACACCAGTTTTTTTTGCTTAATACAAGATATAACTCCTTTTATATAGTTCATTATAATATAATGAAATACCTTTTTAAGATTATATTTTTAATTAAATTTAGTTATTTCATTTATTAATAATGGAAAACACATACAATACTTGAATTTGAATTATAAAACAAGTTTTGTAAGATTTATTTGGTAATTTAGTCGGGTAAAATTGCCAAATAACTGTTCCTTAACTTGAAAAACATTCAAATTTCAAGTAATGTTTGTGATTATATTGATAATCATATGTTTTAAATTAAACATAAAACATATTTCTTTAAATATAAATGCCATTATTGCATTTTAACAAATAAAAACACTATACATTGAAGTTATTTTTATAATTTCTCCATTGTATAGTGTTTTTATTTAATTATACTAATTAATATATTTAAAATTTAATTTTTTAGGATTTAACATAAGCAAAATTTATATAATTACTTATTATTAATTTTGTTGCTCTCTAGATTTAAGACTTTCAAGTTTTTGTTTTAACGCATCATATGCCTCATTTACATCGGATATATGTTCAACAGTTTTTTCCATCGGGCAAATATCCGTTCCATCACGGTTGATAATTTTTTCCGTTAAAGTCCCATATGAAGTTTTTATATTATATTTATTAAGTATTTCAAGAGCACTAGTACTTAAAGTGTCAGCATAAACCTCTTTAACATTTTCTTTTATAAAGAGCATTGCAACGGCTTTGCCCACAATTTTATCAGCAATATACGCATTTTTCATACTTATATTTTCTGCTATTAATTCCATCATTGGAGAAATTCCTCTTTTTGTGGAAGTGATTATATTACCATCAACCATTGCAACAAATGTATATTCCCCATCAAGTAACATTTCTTTAACTTTATTCAATTTGTCCATCGTTTTTTACCATTAATTTTTTTACAGAAATTACAATAATTGGAACCAAAACTGCTTGAAGTACCAAACCAATAAGTCCACTTTGAATCTGTGACCAAACAAGTGCTACACTTAAAGAACTTACGCTTTGGAAGATTGCAACAAGAGCGATAAATACGGCACGACCACAAACTGCAGCAAGTAATACTGCTGGGAATGCAATCCAATCATTTTTCATAATCTTTTTTGAGAAAATTCCACTAACCCCTGCAAATACAGCAAGTTCAACAATCATAAATGGAAGTCTTGCAAGTACAGGCATTGGATTTCCAGCAATTGATGTAATTAAAAAGCTTACAACTGGAGAAAGTACTCCAACTCCAAGTCCCCACCAAGTTCCAAGCAGACAACCTGCAAGAAGTACTGGCAAGTACATTGGAAGCCATGTCATACCACCACTTGCACCAGCAACCACATGCACTAATTGTGGCAAAACCACTACAAGTGCTATTAAACTAGCAGATACAATTGTCTTTACGGTGACTTTCACACCAAGTTTTACTTTTTTTTGAGTTAAAACAGCATCTAACATATTATATTTCTCCTTTAATTGTTAATTTTGTATTGTTTTTATTATTTTAATAATTTACTACATTATAATGTTTTTATTATTATAAAATTTTTAATTTATACTATCAAGAGTTTAATATTAAACCAAATTTTTCAATTTTTAAGCTGTATATTATACTAATCAAGGTTTACAATTTCATATTCTCTGTTACCAAGCCCAAGCTCGCTAGCAGCCTCAACTGTATGAATACCATGTCTTGAATCCATTCTTTCAATTAAATCTGATTTGCCTTCGTCATTTGAATTTTTAACGGCATCATAACAAGCTTGATCTATTGCTACAGGGTCAACAGATGCAAATATTCCAATATCTGCCATTTTTGGTTCAGCTGGATTTGAGTCACAATCACAATCTACTGAAAGATTGTTTGCGACATTAATATAGACAATATTTTCTCTGCCAATATAGTCCATTACCCCCTTGCAAGCATCTGCCATAGACTCAAGAAACTCATCTTGCTTTGGTAAATTTCCCCAAAGGTCACTTGGAGATTTAACCTTTCCCGCTGTATGAATATTTGCCTTACCATTTGATGAAGCAACTCCAATACTCATATTTTTTAATGCTCCACCAAAGCCACCCATAGCGTGTCCTTTAAAGTGTGATAGCATTAAAATAGAATCATAATTTTTTAAATGTTCACCAACTATGTCCTCACTTAAATGAAAACCACCCGTTACTGGAATTGAAAATTCTCCCGTTTCGTCCATAATGTCGCATGGAGCAATAGCCTTAAAACCATGGTCTTCAATTGCTTTCCAATGGTCTTTAGGATCTTGACGCTTTCCACCATATGCAGTGCAACACTCAACAATTGTGCCATTAAGTTTAGTAACTAATGGCTCTATTAGCTTTGGATTTAAAAAATTATGACCACCCGGTTCACCTGTGGAAATCTTAACCCCCACTTTTCCCTTTAATTCAACCTTAAGCGCTTCATAAATCTTTATTAAACTTTCGCTAGTAATTACACTTGTAAAATATACTTTTGATTTTTCCATAAACTTCTCCTTTTACAAAGATATAATTAAATTGTATAACCCGATAATAACTATCGGTCAAATGTTTTTTTAAATTTTTTTGAATTTCTTTTAAAAAATATGACTTAAATATTGAAACATTTTATTTTAAACTTTAATATCATAAATATACCACAAATATATCACAAAAAAAATTTGTATAATTTTACTAAAATTTTAAATTTACTTGAATTTTTTTTCGAAAAATAACTCTTGTTTTATGCTATAAAAAATTAATAAATTATTTATTTTGTAATTATTTTTAATTTTTTATTAAAATTATACATTTTATCTTATTTAAGTAATACTCATAAAAAAACTTGGCAGAATTTGACAAATTTATTTATTTATGGTATAATTATCGTGTTTATTTGGAGAAATATATGGAAGAAGATCAACAAAATATTCGTCCGACAAAAAATTACATTAAACAAATTTTAAATAGTAACAAGATTGCAATTATTGGTCATAGTAGTCCTGATGCAGATGCCATCTCATCATCGCTTGCACTAAAAAGACTTATTAAACAAAATCTTGAAACGGAAAATCATAAATATATTATTGATGTCTTTTTTGATACCGATAATTTTGATGACAAGTATAAACCACTTATTGGTACACAAAGAGTAAATGAACAAACTGTAACAAGATATGATCTTGCAATAGCACTTGATTGTTCATCTAGAAATAGACTTGGCAAGTATGATCAAATTTTTAAAAGGGCAAAGGATACTCTTAACATTGACCATCACGAAACAAATGACAAGTTTGCAAAAAATAACATTGTTTCTGCAAAATGTTCAAGTACCTGTGAACTGCTATATTTGCTACTTGTTAGAACTGAAAATTGGAGCTATACGCCAGATATATATAGCTTAATTTACTCTGGTATTATTACGGATACTAACAACTTAACTCAAAACATTGGCGTTAACACTTTAGCAACTATTGCGGAAATTATGAAAAAAAGTTCGGCAGATGGAATTAATCTTGAATCAATCCGTGATCATTTCTTTAAAAGCAACACTCCTGAGCAACTTTCTCTGTTAACAAGAGCACTTGGTAGCATTAGTTTTCATTGTAGCGGAGAAGTGGCATCAATGAAAATTAACAAGCAGGACTTTGCTGAGACAAATACAACCCAAGAAGATACACTTGGAATTGTCGACTATGCAACCAAACTTCAGGGCGTAAAAATTGGAATTTTATTTATTAAGCAAGATGATAATACTTATTATGTAAGTTTAAGAAGCAAGGATAATATTGATGTCGGTGAAATTGCCAAACAAATGCATGGTGGTGGACATCAAAATATTGCTGCTTTCAGCACCACTTCTGAGCAAAATCTTACTGATGTTAAAAATGAATTATTTGAACTTTGTAGAAAACAACTATCAATTCCAAAACAAGAATTTGAAATTGGGGATTTATTTGTTGAAGTAACTGGAAGTGGTCCTAGTGAAGAAGAAATTGACAATGCTTTTGAAAAAAGTTGACTGACTGAAACCAAGGTAAAAAGACTAGCAGTTAATAGTTCTAGTCCTAGAATTTACAACACAAAAGTTTATAAAATGTAGAAATTTTTAATAAAATGTTATTATTAAAAATAGATTTATATTTTCTAACTATTCTAAAAATATAATTTAAATTTAATTAAAGATAGAGTATAGCATAGTATTTCTTTTAACAATTCAATAAAAAAATTTCTATTTTAAAATGAAATCTAATACGCAAAATAGTATTAGATTTTTATTTAACAAAAATATATCATGGTGAAAAATGAAGTATTATAATAAATTAAGCGAATGGCTAAAGAATAAATTCGGTGAAAGAGTTTTAAAAATTTGTCTTGACGGTGGATTTACCTGTCCTAACAGAGATGGAACTAAGGGTGTTGGCGGTTGCATTTTTTGTGATGAAAGAGGCAGTGGCAGTCATTTAAAAAAAATTGACATAAAAAGTCAAGTAACTACCTACCTTAATAGTTATAGAGCACAAAGAGCAAATAAATATATTGTTTATTTTCAAAATTTTTCAAATACCTATGCCTCTCCCGAAATTTTAAAGCAGCGCTATGATAGTGCCTTGATCTCTGAAAAAATTGTTGCAATGGGAATCGCAACAAGACCTGACTGCATAAATGAAAAAATTTCAAAAACCATTGCAAAATATCAAAAAAATTACTTTATATGGGTTGAGCTGGGACTACAAAGCTCAAATGAAAAAACTGGAAGCCTTATAAACAAATGTTACAATAACAATGATTTTATTCAAGCTGTCAGGCTATTAAATGAATTTAAAATTCCTATTGTTGCACACATAATGATTGGTCTTCCAAATGAAACTAAAAAAGATTTAGAAGAAACCGTCAATTTATTAAATTCTTTAAGTATTTGGGGATTAAAGATTCACTCTACCTATGTGGTAAAGGATACCCAACTACATAAAATGTTAATTAATGGAGATTATAAACCAATTTCTCTGAGTGAATACATTGAAAGTGCGTGCTTTGTTTTAACTCACATTAGCCCTGAAATTGTGATACATCGAATTTCTGGCGATGCTCCAAAGGAAAAACTTGTTGAACCCGAATGGAATTTACATAAAAAACGCATTATTAATGGGATTGACAAATATTTAAAAGACAATGATCTTTATCAGGGAAAATACTATAAAAAAAACGCAATTTCACTCATAAAATACGGAAAATTAAATAAAAAAATACAAAACAAAGAAAATTAATTTTTACCTTTAAAAACTAGTTTTATTAAAATTATTATAACAAAAAATTATCATTACCTTGAAAGTAATTTTTTTAATAAAGTTTTGATAATTGACTAATAATATCAACTATGATATAATGAAAAAATTATTTAATAAAACTAAATTAAAATATAGTTATTGGAGAAATTATGAAAAATATAATACTAACAGCTGACAGACCTACTGGCAGACTCCATATAGGTCACTATGTGGGATCTCTGAGAGAGAGAGTCCGACTTCAAAATGAAACCACGTATGATGAACTTTATGTTATGATTGCAGATGCACAGGCTCTTACAGACAACTCAGGAAATCCTCAAAAAGTCAGAGATAATATAATTGAAGTTATGCTTGATTATCTCTCAGTTGGGCTTGACCCTGAAAAGACTACTTTTTGTATTCAATCACAAATAACTGCACTTCCAGAAATTACTTCATATTATATGAACCTTGTGTCACTAAATAGACTACTTAGGAACCCTACTATAAAGAGTGAAATTCAAGCAAGAGGTTACGGAAGTGAAGGTGGTATGCCCGTTGGCTTTGCTACTTACCCTATCAGTCAAGCCGCAGACATTACTGCATTTAAAGCCAATCTTATTCCAGTTGGCGATGATCAGGAGCCCATGCTTGAACAAACCAGAGAAATTGTTCGCTCATTTAATCACACTTATAATTGTAACTTTTTAGTTGAATGTAAATCTGTACTAGCTAAAAATTTAAGTTGCACTAGACTGCCGGGAACTGATGGATGTGCAAAAATGAGTAAGTCTGTAGGTAATTGTATATTTCTCTCTGACGAGCCAAGTGTAATTAAGAAAAAAGTAAATTCTATAAAAACCTTTCCTAGACAAATTGACGAGCCGGGAATTCTTGAAAACAATATACTTTTTATATACCTTGATGCTTTTTGTACTGACAAGCATTTTGAAAAGTATTATCCTGAATTTAAAAACCTAGATGAGTTAAAAGAAAGCTATGCCAAAGGTGGAATTGGCGATGGAAAAATTAAGGCATTTTTAAATAACATTTTGCAAGAAGAACTAGAACCTATCAGAGAAAGAAGAAAATCTTTTGAAAATAAAATTCCTATGCTTATAGACCTTTTAAAGCGTGGCACGGCAAAGGCTAATGAAATTGCAAGTGCCACTTTAAATGAAATTAAGCAGGCAATGGGAATTGATTATTTTTCAAATGATGAATTTGAAAATGAACAAATCAAAAAGTTCACAAACTAGAAAGCAAATATTAAATTTACTTAATCAAAATGTAAATATTGTCTGCAAAGTAAAAAGCTATTTTATTTAGAATATAAAGAAATTACTATTAATTTCAGGCATAAAATAAATTAAAATTTTCTAATTTTTTACAATCAATAATTCAACTAATTGTATAAACTCTATATTTTTTGGAGCGTAACAATTAAAAAAATTCTTAATTTTAGTTTATGGATTAAAATATTATAAATTGTGAAAAAAAGATTAAGTTCTGCTATGAGCTTAATCTTTTTTTGTTGCTATAATTTAATTATAATTATGATTGTTTTTTTAAGCAAAAAGAATAAATTTTAATCAAACAATCTTATTCTCCAAGTGATGGTGGGTTGCCTTGTGATTTTTTGGCATTTTCTCTCTCAGCTTCTTGTGCCTTAAGCCAAATTCCTATCCAACTATTCTCAAGTCCTCCATCTGTCATCTTAGAAAGTCCAAAAGCAAATGTATCTCTATCTGTGCCAATAAGTTGAGAAAATGCAGACAGTGGAAAGGCTATATTATTTGGCTCATCAATTCCAATTCCAGTTTCTTTATTTGAATGAAATTTCATAGAAGCTTTTTTATATGTAGTACAACCAATAGCCTCAAGTGCATCTGAAAATTGTTTCATTTGCTCATCAGTAAATCTTAAATCTTCGCACTTTAAAATTGAAGTACAAACTTTTTCACAAAATTTCACTGCCTCTTCCATTGAAACATCATTAGATTTTAAGTCAACAGGCTCAATTTTACTGATATCAGTCATTGCCTCTTCAAATGAGTGATAAACAAATGCTTCGTGCTTTTTAGCTTTTTCCTCTTGATCCTTTTGATACTTAATACCTTCTGGAGTTTTTAGCCAAGCATTATACTCTGCCTGACGCTTTCTTGATAACTCGTTGCGCTTTGTTTCCCATTGATTGATTGCTTCTTCAACTGTTGTAGACTTATCAATTATCACATCAACCCCATTAAGGTCTTGTAAAATCATTTTTTCATATTCACTGTCTTTTAATACCTTAACACCTTCTGGAATTATATCTTCTGTAATTGAATTTCCAAATAAGCCTATTGCATAAATAGCATTATCCCTTACACCCCTTACTGAAATACTTTTTCTCATAAATTTCTCTCCTATTTAATTACTAATACTATTTTATCATATATTAAACAAAAAATCAATATTCAATTTAGTTATTTTGCAAGAACATTTAAGGCACCTTTACAAATCTTTAGCTCAAAATGATTTTCACTTGCAATGTGTTCGCCGTCAAAGTTTAATGAAATTTCACTGCTAGAACTGCAAGCCAATTCTTCAATTTGACTAACATAAACATACCTGCTTTTTTTAACTGCCTTTATACCAAACAAAAACAACTTCGCTATCCTAATTAAATCTGAAAAACAAATTTTTGATTTTTTTGCCTTAAAAACAATCAAATCAAGCTTTTCATCATCAAGTTTTGCAGTTTTATTAAATTTAAAACCACCAACACTTTTAGAGTTTATCACAAGAAAAAGTGCAACTTTATCTTCAAATGTGTAGTCTTTAGTTTTAAAAACGATTGTTTGAGGGGAATAAGTTTTGATTTCTTTTATACCATTAAAAAAGTAAGATAGCCAACCAAAATGTTTCTTTTTGTCTTGCCCAGTGTCATAACTAGTTTTGGTAAATACTCCAAAACCACAGATATAAACCCCATACTTTCCGTTTGCAGTAAAAATATCTATCTTTTTAGTATTAAGACTTAGTAACTGTTTAAGACTCTTTTTTATGTTTTTTTTAATTCCCAAACTCCTTGAAAAATCGTTTACTGTACCACTTGGGATTTGACCAATTACTGGTTTTTGTTCAAGTTCAATCACTCCATTTACAATTTCATTCAGCGTGCCATCTCCACCAGAAAAGAGCAAATAATCACACTCACTACCATATTGCCTAGCAAGTATTGTGGCATGTCCAGCATATTCAGTTTCAAGCCAAATGATATCGCTAAATTTTTCACTTAGTTTATTTAAAATATAATCTTTATATCTTAAAATTTTCCCTTTCCCACTTTTTGGGTTTGCAATAAAAACACATTTCATATCTAAATTCTAATCAAAAATAATGATAAGGTCAATTAATTCACAGATAAAAGTACATTACTAATAAAATGCAACATAAAATCCAATTTCACTATTAACAAAAATTTATAATAAGCTAGTCAGTAACTTTTAATTTATTGGATATTGATTTTGACAATATAAATAAGTTACAGCAAATAGTAAATGGCTAATCTTATACTTCATTTTATATCAATATGTAAACAAAATTAAAAAATAAAAAAATATAAATGAATAATTAATAAACTAAAACTTAAGCTCATTAACAAACATTTATATTAGCCTTTTTTCATTATTTTTAATGAATTTTTATTTGATTTTGCGATTTTTAACAAATTCGAAATCCATTCAATTAACTCACTTTATTATTTTTTCTTCCAAGAGAAGTGTTGTCTACTTTTCTATCTTGCAGTTCAGGAATTGGATTTGGACTATCTTCAAAGCGATAATCTTTCCCAAACATCTTAATTGCTTTTGAAATTACTTGATGACTTGGGGTGTTTTCTTCATCTTTGATAATTTCATTTTGATACATAAAGAAATCTGCATTTGGATTCATTTTCATCACGCTAGCATAACTCTCTCTATCAGCCGTGAGTAGAACAGTATTTGCAAGAACATATCTTACATAATCTTTGTTTGTTCCAAGTGTTAAAAGTTCAGGAAATTCACCGTCACCAAAAACCTTTGTATAAGAAGTATTTTCAAATTTTGCAAGAAGTTCACATGCAAGTTTTAGGTGAGCACACTCCATTTCATAGTGTTCTGCCCAAATTCTCTTTAAATTTTCGTCTTTTTCTTCAGAGAAGGCACTATAGTAAAGATATGCCTCAGTGTATTCGTGCAAAACCCATTGTTCAAGCCATGTACAATTTGGGTCTTTTAAACTTTCGTATTGAGTAACATGTTCTTCTTCAACCATTCCTATTTCTGCATATAATCTTCTTCCAAGGTCGTTTTTGTACCACTGACTGATATTCATATAGTAGTTCATTGTTTGTTGCTCAGCAGCAGTAATAATATTTGCTACAAGTTTGCTATAAAGACTGCTTTTATCTGCATTCATTGCCCTTTTTACATTGTCTTTTGGATAGCGATGATGAGCAAGGGTTGGTCTTCCCGGAGTAATCTCTGTTAAACTTCCAACTAGCATTTCAGGATTTGCATTTTTTACATCTAATTTCATAAGATTGGAAAATCTATATAAATGGTCAAAATCTTCTAATAGTGCAAAGTTTAGTGCCTCAATATTATTTTTATCCTTGTCATGCTGAGCGAGTGTAGCCGTCAAGTCTATTGCCAATTGTTCATAACTTATTGTTGTTTCTAATATACTTTCATTAAGTGGCTTTAAACAAGCTATTCTCTTTTGCTGTTGTTGTTCTTGATTTCTTACAACTGCAATGGCTCTTTTTATTTCGGCATTATTGCAGTGTCTTGCAAACTGATGCAAAAACCATACACTTTCGTACTCTGTACCATTCATTAAAATTACTCTTGTCTTAGAGTAAGGTGATGTTTTCTTCTTGTTGTAGGCCTTTGGATACATCTTGTCAAAGTCAATATAGTAGTCGTCAACTTTTTTAGTTTCAGTGTGTAATGGATTCATCGTATTTACCTCCACTCTAATACTTGACAAAACATACTAAAATTAATCAATGTCAAAATTAAAAAGCCCCATATTATTGAGGCTTTTTTCTTAAATTAATATAATTTTTAAAATAATCAAGATATTTAGCTAGATAAACCTTATAAACTAATGCCATAATTGTATTTCTAAGTAGTTCTTTTTCCTTTGTAAGCTTACCCCCAATAACTGCAAGTTCTGGCTTATTACCAAAAACATACTGTAAAACATTTTCAAATTCATCACAAAAATAGTCATAACAAAGCTGAGTGGTATAATTGTCCTTTTTAATTTCTAACATAATAGAAATATCACTTAAACTGATTACATTTTTTACAATTGTTATATAAATTAGATATGCTATCTGTTCTCTACTATAAGTTTTATCAGTTGGACTATCTATTATCTTCATTTTAACATAGTTGCTTACCATTGCAGATGTAATAAAATATTCCCCCAAAACTTCTAGGCTACCATTTATATATTTGACCACTTGTTCTAAAAATAATCCTACATCGGGGATTTCATTGTATCTTGGAAACTTAAACTTTGAAACACTTTCTTTTATACTTTGCTCACTTACCATATCTAATATAGTATCAAAGAAAATAAAATTTGTCAAATACAAAATTGTATAAAATTGTATAAATTGGATATTAAGATATTGAAAAACCTTTGACAAAGTATTGAATACTTTGATATTATTAGGACTATGTGAAAAAAAATTAAGGAAGGTAAAAATTATGGCAATAAAAATAGTAATAGATTCTGCCTGTGATATAGATAAAAATGAGGCAGAGAGCCTTGGAGTTACTATGATTCCAATGGAAGTTACTTTTGGGGAAACAATATACTTAGATGGTGAAACTTTAACTCATAATGAATTCTTTGAAAAACTAGTTGAAACTGATGATTTTCCAAAAACCAGTCAGATTAATGAATTTAGATTTAATGAGGTTTTTAAGAAAATAACTGAAAATGGAGATGAAGTTTTGTGCATCACTCTATCTTCAAAGCTCAGTGGAACACACAGCAGTGCAAAACTTGCAGCAAAGCCATATGGTGAAAAAGTTTGTGTTGTTGATAGTTTAAATGTTTGCATTGGCGAAAGAATTTTAATTTTTTATGCAATAGACCTAGTTAAACAAGGACTTAAACTCTCTGAAATCGCAGAGAAACTTGATGAAAAAAAATCAAAAATTCAGCTTCTTGCACTTCTTGATACATTAAAATATTTAAAAAAAGGAGGCAGAATTTCTGCCATTAAGGCTTTTACAGGTGAAATTTTAAATATAAAACCTGTTATTTCTGTTGTTGACGGAGAAGTTAAACTTGTTGGAAAAGCAGTGGGCTCAAAAAAGGGAAACAACTTAATTGTTCAACTAGTCGAAAAAACTGGTGGTATTGATTTTGATATGCCATACGCAGTCGCATACTCGGGACTTTCAGACGCAATGCTACAAAAATATTTAAAAGACAGTTCAAAGCTTTGGGAAGAACATACTGACAGTGTGCCTTCTTATTTAATTGGAAGCACAATTGGTACACATGTTGGACCAGGAGCTATTGCCGTTGCATTTTTCAGCAAAAACTAAGGAGAAATTATGAAAATAGGAATACCGAGAGCAATGCTCTACTTTAAAAACGGAAAATTTTGGACTACCCTTTTTGATGAACTTAAAATTGAATATATTTTAAGCCCAGAAACAAATAAAGAAATTATTGACAGAGGTTCTAAACTTGCAATTGATGAGGCTTGTTTACCAGAAAAAGTTATGCTTGGTCATGTTGAATGGCTCATTGGAAAATGTGATTACATATTTATTCCAAGAATTGAATACTGTGAAGGCTATGAGATGTGTACAAGATTTTTATCACTCCCCGACTTAATTGTAAATACATTTAGAGAAAAATCTCCTAAAATTTTATTTTATAATATTACCAAAAATTCGCGTAAGGGTGAATATAAAGCGATTAAAAAAATGTGCAAATTCTTAGGTATAAAAAGGAGAAAGGCAAAAGAAGCATACATTGTAGCAAAACAAACTCAAGGATACTTTGAAATGTTTAGAGCTGAAAACCAAGAAAACTTACTTTCTAGTTCTCATAAAAACAAAGTTTTAATAGTAGCACATGCCTATAACATTGGTGACAAATATATTGGTGGAAATGTGCTTAGAATTTTAAAAGAACTTGACTGCGATGCTATAATTGCAGAATATGCCAATGCACAAAAGTGTATAAATCTATCTAAATCAGTTGCTAAAACACTTCCATGGACATATAACAAGCACCTAGTAGGAGCGATAGAATTATACAAGGATAGAGTTGATGGAATTATCTTACTTACAACCTTCCCTTGTGGAACGGACAGTATGGTTAATGAGATGGTTGTTCGCAAATACAAGGATATTCCAATTGTTGTGTTAACGCTTGATTCTCAAGACGGAAGTGCAGGTATTGAAACACGACTTGAAAGTTTTGTAGATATTATGAACTTTAAAAAAGGAGAAATGTAAATGGAAAGTGATGTTTATGCTTGTTTCCCACAGTGGGCAAACTATTCCTGTGCATTTAGATTTATATTTGAAAAGGGCTTTGAAGTAAATTATCTAACTCCTCCACCAATTACGAAAAGGACGCTTGAAATTGGTAGTAAAATTAGTCCCGATTATGTGTGTGCCCCATTCAAATATTGTATGGGTTGTTATATTGAAGCATTAGAGGCAGGAGCAAATTGTCTGATGCAGATTTTTGGAGCATGTAGACTTAACTATTACGGCGAACTTGCTGAGCAAATTTTAAGAGATATGGGTTATAAGTTTAACTTTTTTAATATGGCAAATATAGATTTTAAATCACCTAAGTCAATTCTAGAAAATTTTAAAGTAATTAATCCAAATGCTTCGCTTGTTAAAATTGGAATGGCTTTGCCAGTTACAATAAAGATTGTAAAAACATTAGATAAGTTTGAAGATTTTATCCGTCATAATGTTGGATTTGAAATAAATGATGGCGAATTTGACAAGGTTTATAAAGAATTTCTAGAAAAGCTTAACAAGATTAATAATAAAAAAGAGCTTAAAAGACTCAACAAAGAGTATTGGAAAAAATTGCATCAAATACCTATTAACAAGCCAGATAAAACAATTAAAGTTGGACTTGTTGGAGATTATTACACCGTTCAAGAGCCTTTTAGCAATTACTTTATGGAAAAAGAACTTGCTAAATTTGGTATGGAAATTTATCGTGAAATGAATTTAACAAATACAATAATTCACAGTAAATTTAAAAAATCACTTAAAACTGGGAAAAAGTATGCCAAGCACAATTTGGGTGCAACGGGAAACTATACCGTTGCAGAGGCAATTAAGTTTGCAAAAGCAGGGGCTTCTGGGATTATACAAGTTAAATCATTTGGGTGTATGCCTGAAATAGACACAATGCCAATACTTCAAAATGTTAGCAAAGATTATAACATTCCAGTTCTTCATTTCAGTTTTGATTCTCAAACAAGTGAAACTGGTGTAAAAACTAGACTCGAAGCATTTTACGATATGATAGAAGCAAGGAAACATAAATAGGAGGAAATATGAAAGGTTATTTAGGAATAGACATAGGTTCAATATCCACTAAAGGTGTTGTTATTGATAAAGACAATAATATATTGGCGAGTGAATATTTGTGGACAGAGGGCGACCCAATGGGTGCTGTAAAAAAACTTTTAAAAGTGCTAGAAAAACAACTTGATGGTAAGGATATTGAAATTGTTGCCGTTGGCACAACTGGTAGTGCAAGAAAATTGATTGGGGTGATGACGGGAGCAGTTACCGTAAAAAACGAAATAACTGCTCACGCAATTGGGACAACCACACTTCACCCAGATGTTAAAACTATTTTTGAAATTGGTGGTCAAGACTCTAAAATCATAATAATTGAAAATGGATTTGTAGTAGACTATGCAATGAATACGCTTTGTGCTGCAGGGACTGGTTCATTTTTGTCAAGTCAGGCACACAGACTAGGAGTTTCAGTTGAGCAGTTTGGTGAAATTGCATTAACATCAAAAAATCCAACAAATATTGCTGCACGTTGCACTGTTTTTGCAGAAAGTGACCTAGTTCATAAGGCACAAATTGGTCACAAAAAGGAAGACATTATTGCAGGACTTTGCAAAGCAGTCGTTACAAATTATTTAAACAACATTGGAAAAGGTAAAAAAATTAGTGCACCAATTGTTTTTCAAGGTGGTGTAAGTAAAAATGTTGGAGTTAAAAAGGCATTTGAGGACGCCGTTGGTCAAGAAGTTATTGTTGACAAAAACGGTCATCTTATGGGAGCATTCGGAGTTGCAGTTCTTGCAAAACAATCGGGAAAAGAAAATAAATTTTCTTTTGACACTGCAGAAATTAACTTTAAAACAACTGGCTTTGAGTGCCCAAAATGTGCAAATCACTGTGAAATTATTTGCGTGTTTAAAGGTGATAAACTTATTGACTCTTGGGGAAATAAGTGCGACAATGGTGCAGTAAAAATTCCAAAATAGACTTATTAAATGCTAAAAATGTTAATTTTAATCAAATATAAATATTTTTTTACATTTGGAGAGTAATTATGATAATAAAAAATAAACTGGCTCATATAATCTATTTAACAATATATGTTTGTCTTGGGTTTATTGGTATCATTTGCAGTCTTGGTTATTTGGACAAATCATTTAACTTGGATTTTTATGTTTATTATACAAATTTAAGTAATTACATTTGCTTTGGTGTTATGCTTGCTGAACTTATTGTTAGTATTAAAAATTTTAATTCTTCAGAAAGACCGTTATCAGTGGCACCAAAATTTAAATTTACCTGTGTTATTTTAATCATGGTAACCTTTTTAGTTTATAACTTTTTACTCACAGGTGGAATGACATTTGGTGACTATATATTATCGCTCTCAAATATGCTTATGCATTTAACTCTTCCAATTCTCTTTATACTTGATTGGGTTTTATTTTACACTCACGGCAAAACTAGGTGGTACTATCCACTTCTCTGCACAATAATGCCTCTAATATATGTTGCAATTATAATGATTAGAGCATTAATATTAACTGGAAAAACCACAGGCGTACTATATCCATATTTCTTTTTAAATTTGCCTGAGCTTGGAGTAGTAAACTTTATTTTATGGATACTAGGACTTTTAATTTTTTTTATAGCAATTGGATATTTGTTAGTTTTACTTGATAACATAGGTAATAGCAAAAATAAAAAATTAGAAAAATCTGCAAATAAATAATTAAATATTTAATTGAAAACATTTATATTTATTATTAATCTTTAAATGTGCTTGTGCATAAATTTTACAAACATAATCTATTAACAAAATAAAAATTACTGCAAATTATTTACTTATAAACAAAATAAAAAGCAATAAATGTATTTTTTTAATACTTTTATTGCTTTTTTTACTATTTAAATTAATTTTGCTATTAAGTTAAGTTATATTAGGCAGGTTGAAAATAAAAATTTATTTTCTAAAATCCAAAACAAAAATGATTATTTCACTTTATTACTTTTAATTTTTCTTAAACAGAGCATAAAACATATGTACATTGTCAAAGTTTGGAGTAAGCTCTCCTTTTTCAATCTTCTTTACAATCTCAACAACTTTATCATTAAAAGGTGTCTTTACACCATATCTTTGACCAAAATCACAGACCATACCATTAATAGAATCAATCTCAGTTGGTATTCCCTTTTCAATGTCTTGAAGCATACTAGCTTTTAATTTAGCATGTTTTTTAATTGCAAGTGGAATTATCTTTAAGCTAATCAATTTCTTAATAGGATTATGATAATCTAAAAGCTTAACTACATCTTTACCTTGAATTTTCTCAATTTTTATTTTTGCACGATCTGCCACATCAATACATTCTTTGATTATTCTTTGAATAACCTTTCGACTATATTTATTTTTTGCGACTTCTCCAAATGTTGCACCACAAACTGCACTCATTCCACTAAATGCACTATTGATTAAAAGTTTTACCCATCTTGCTCCCAAGAAATTCTCTTCAATTTCAGCAGTCCCCATAATGCTAACAATACGAACAATCTCGTCAAACTTTTCATCTCTATGACCATCTAAACTACCCACACTAAATGTTAAGTATTGTTTTTCAGGTTCGCTCGTAAGTTCACTAATTCCATAGTCAAGTCTTGTTGCTCCCCAACCGACTGCACAGCCATAGGTACGCTTTTCGCCAATTCTATCAGCTACGCTAACTTCTGGCAAACCATTTTGCATTGTGCAAATAACTCCATCTGGCGTCAAAAACTTTGCTATTTTATCTACTATTTTTTCATTCCCTATTTGTTTGGTAAATAAAAATATAATATCATATTTTTCTGTGACTTCTGTATCTAGAATTGCATGTACTTTTCCCTGCATTTCAATCTTTCCCTTAACTATTGCTCCATTTGTATTAAGGGCTTCAACACTTTTTGGATTTCTATCTATAATGTCAAACTTTTCACCACTTTTTGCTAAATATGCTGAAAAAACAATTCCTAGTGATCCAGCTCCATAAATTGCGTATTTCATAATTCACCTCAAATAATATTATAGCATATCTTGCAAGCAATACATAAAGATTTTGCAAAAATTTTTTTATAATTTTAAAAAATTTAATTACTCTATTGAAAATCACAATTTCTGGTGATATACTAATCTGAATTTATTTTTTTTCTAAAAAGATTTATTAGTCTTATCTAAAATGCTTTTAAAACAAATATTTGCAATATTTTTTATTATTTTTGTTTGATGAAAAATTTGACAAAAATAAAAACTCAAAAAGCTTAATAATTCAAGGAATAAAACGATGAAAACAGAAGACAAAAATCTATTTAATAAAATTTATCCATGGTATTCTGGACTATCAATGGATTTATTATTTTTTATAGCAATAGACACACTTTTTTTAACAAGTGCCGTTGGTCTTAGTAGTTCTCAAATTTTACTATCCACATCTATTGCACTCTTTGCAAGACTATTTCTCCAACCATTACTCCATTTTATAATAAAAAAACTTGGTAACACTATATCAATTCGATTGGGGTCATTTTTACTACTTGTTTCTGCAATGCTGTACACCATAGCACAAAGTTTTATAATAGTATTACTTGCAAATATATTTTATGAACTAGGGCTATTTTTTCGTGAAATGGTAAATGTTATATTAAAAAACAATTTGGAATTTCAGGGAAAATCTACCGAATATGCAAAATATACAAATAATTCTCATTTAATTTATTCCATTGCAACAATGCTTATTTCAATAGTTGCTTCACTTATGTTTAATATAAGTCCATATTTTCCAATGTGTTGTTGTGTTTTTTTCACCATACTATGTTTAATTTTATCATTTTTTATTAAAGAATATGACAATGATTCGCCCAAAAGTAATGAAAAAGTACTCTTACCTAAACCTAAAATAAAACTTAATCGCATAATTGTTATTGCAATTATTTCTTATATGCTCTTTTATTCCGTTCTTACAGTTGCACAAGTTAATGAAAAACTATTTATTCAAGAAGAGCTTTTAACAGAGAAAACTATAGAAACAACCGTTATAATCATTGGAATTATTCAATTAATTTCAAGAATTGTTAGAGTTTTGTCTGATTTGGTTTTCAACAAACTATTTGCTCGCTTTGGCTCCAGGCTTATTATCTACTATTCATCACTTCTTGCCATTGCAGTTGCATTTACCACATTTGGGTCATTCTTTGTAAATCTAAATTTAAAAATTGCCATAATGTCACTTGGATTTTTTATATATCTTTTTGTTCGCGACCACTTTAGAGTTGTCGTTCAAGATTATATTATGAATAAAATTGAAAAAGTACAAAGACAGTCTGTAATATCAACAATGCACTTTGGATATAACCTACTTAGTGCAATATTCTCGCTAATTTTCAGTGTGATTCTAGTTGATTTTGACTTTGCACTGATGTACATAATTTTGCTTGCTTTAGCCATTATTGAATTTGTAATTTGCATTGTGCTTTATAAAATGATAAATTCAAAAAAGAAAATTGAAGAAAAGAGCCCAGCTATTAATTGCTAGACTCTTTATTTTTTGATTTTAATTTAAACTTGGTTTCAAACCACGCTTCAATTTTTTTATGATTTACACAGTAAAGCACAAATACAATTGTTAAAACCACGAAAATAGCTATCCAAACTGGAATTCCCCAACCTGAAAATGGAATAACTGAACCAGTCCCAAAGAAACAAACCGTTGCAATATAAATTGGTCTAATTAACACCATTGCTATGGTAAAGTGTAAGAGTTTCATTGACGACAAACCTGCAACCATACAGAGTATATCATCGGGGAAAAATGGTAATATTTGCATTAAAATAAAGGCAAAATATCCCCTATCTCCAAGTACCTTACTGTACTTTTCGGTAAGTTCTTTCCCTATGCACCACTCAACAACTCTTTTCCCAAATATTCGACCAATGAAAAATGAGATAAAAGAACCAATTAAAACGCTAATGTAAGAAATTAAAAAGGCTTGCCATGCTCCAAAAATTGCAACTCCTGCAAGATGTAAAATTAAGGCAGGTATTGGCAAAACAACAATGTTTAAGATTTCAAGCAAGGCAAAAATTATGTAACCAGCACCACCATAACTTAAAATTAAATCCTTAACCTTGTCACTGTCTGAAAAATTTTCAAATACCCCAAGCAAATTAAATGCTGTAAAGATCGCAATAATAATTAAGGCAACTATGCTTAGTGAAAAACAACTTTTCATTAGAGAATCTTTTTTCAAAAGAGCAAAAACAATTGTGCCAACAAAAAATCCTATGATGCAAAGATAAGCAAATACCTGAATGTACCATTCAAGCTTATTTAAACAAAGTATCATTGCAAGCATCATAGCAATAAAAATAATTACATTTATAACAACTATTACTATTCTATTTTTATTCATATAACCTTACTTAGTCACTATACATATATAATAGCAAAAATAAAAAATCATTACAAATTATTTACACAAAAAAAATAAAAATTATATTTTTATAAATTTTGAATAATTATACATTGAAAATTTTTCATAAGATGAAACTTTAATCACTAGCTTTTTAAAATTTAGCAAAAACTCTTGAATTGAATTTCGACTTATTGACACTACTTGGTAAAATAATTATAATAATAGATAGAGGAAAAATTATGCAAAAAGTTCAGTACATAAAAAATATGGCAGATTGTATTTTAACAGATGAAAATAAATGTATTTCACCTGAAGAATTTGAAATGCTAATGGCATTATCAGAAAGTCAAATTGAAAAGGAACTCTACATTAATTTGTACAACTTTTTTTTAAGTAAAAAGAGTGAGGAAGTAATAAAAAATGGTAGATTCTAGAGTATATACAATTTTTGCAGGTGTTAATGGAGCTGGAAAAAGCACTCTCTATTATACACTTGGCGAAAATAGATTTGGTGTTAGACTAAATCTTGATGATATTGTAAAAGAAATGGGTGCCGATTGGAAAAGTGTCAAAGCATATGTAGATGCAGGAAGGGTTCTTCTTGCAAAACAAGACTATTGTTTAGATAAAGGTATATCATTTAACAGGGAAACGACCGTTCCAGGTTCTAGCATTATTCAATCTATAAAAATGGCAAAAGCTAGAGGCTTTAAAATTCAACTTTTATATGTTGGGGTGGAATCACTAGAGATTGCCAGAGAAAGAGTTTTAAAAAGAGTTGCTCATGGTGGACACGGCGTGAATGATAAAACGCTAAAGGCAAGATATGAAATAATAGAAAAACAAATTTCAAAAATTCTACCTTACTGTGATTATGTGCAAATGTTTGACAATAGCTTAGACAAAATTAAACTTGTGGCATACAGCGATAATGGATTTCTTTTGCAAATAGACAATAGTTGCAAGTGGATTGGCAAGGTATTTGACGAACTTGATAGCAAATCAGCCAGTTCTGAGCGTGAGTTGACTTAACTTTATTTTTCAAAAAAACGCAAATTTATAAATTTTTGCTGAAATATATTTGAATATATTTTTACTTGAATTTTTTTAATGCTAAAGAAAAAATAATTTTTAATAATCAAAAAAACATTTATTAATAATACAGAATTTTCGTTTGAACTTTAATTTATAGGAATGAATTTTCGTTATATTTTTATAATTTTTATCTTTAAATTTATCAGTTATTTTTAAATAACTGATTTTTTTCTTTAAATTAATTTTTAAATCTAATTTTTTTTACAATTAAATTAAAAAAAACTAATTATTTTACAAATTTAAAGAAAATAAATTAAAAAATTATTATTTTTTATGGGTAAATATTACCTAAATTTAAAATATTGTGGGTAAATATAGCACAAAAATCAATAAAATTACTATTTTTAAAATATTTACAAAAAAAGGAATTTTTTTTATTTTCTGTAAAGAAAAAGAATGTTAGCTTTTAAAAATTCTTAGTTAAAATTAAAATTATTTAATAAATATTTTTAATAAAAACTATTATATATGAATTTTGTCTTATAATTTAACCAAAAAAATTTGATCAAAAAAAATAAAAATTAATTTCATAAAAAACGACTTTATAGTTCAATTTTACTTTGCAGTTTTTTTCTTTTTTAAAAAAATCAATAAAAAAAATCGAGAATTATTTTCTCGATTAAACATTTTTATTGCCTGCACTTTTTATGTAAAATCCACTTCATAAGACGCATTTAACTCAGCAAGTGTTTTTATAGTTTCACTGCTTAGCCCAATTATTGGCTTGTCATTTAAAGCAGTAAAAACTATACAAAAATTAATATGCCCTCTTTCACTTTTTAAAATAGGTTGCAAGCTAATTAAGTGTGGTTTAAGTTCATTTATAAACTCTTCAAAAGCCTCATCACTATAGATGTCCTTAAGTTCACCAGTTCTATAAAAAAACTTTGCCGTTTTTACTGGGCCAACAGAGTCTTTTAACTCTACTAATTCATAAGCTTTTAAATTTAGTAATTTTTCAAGGTTTGAAACCTTATAGTCATTTTGAAATTCTATCGTAAGCTCAAAATAATATTTATTTACTTGCTCCATTGATTTTCCTCCTTACACAAACCATATTCTGCAAAAAATTCAGTCTTTGACATTTTTGTATCTGCAAATAACTCGCCCTTTTTATCCCTTATAGTTACCGTTTCACCATTATAAATGTCATAGTGGGATACTGGCTTGCATCCATAGATTTTCTTTACTCTATGTGCATCAACTCCATTTTGCTTTAAAAAGCCATCATTGAATTTTTTTAAACTTGCCATTGCATTACTCCTTAATTTAAGATTACATTTATTTTTGTGATTTGTCAAATGCTAAACTAAATTTTTTGTATTTAACCATTTAAAAAATCATTTAACTACTTTATAAAATAAAATTACAAAAATAATAATTTGTTTCTTTACTCTATAATTATTTATGGATATAAAAAAGTTTTTATATTAAAAAATAAGAAATACAAGTAAAAAGATTTACTATATTTCAATTAAATTTAATTGTGTTTTATTGAATAATTATTTAGCTTTTTAATTTTTTATTTGATTTAACTTTGAAGTTACTAAATTTTCTTTGTATAAATTGTTTTTATTCCTGTCTTTACAATTATAGCTTTAACTATGTATAATAATTCTAGTTTTAGGAGGAAAATTTATGAAAATTGCTATTGATGTTGATGATTGCATTTCAAATACCCGTGAAGTTGATTTTGCAATGTGTTGGGAGTTTAACAAACAGAAACACCCAGATGATGATAAACTTTATTTTAATGATTCGCACAACGCCCCTACTATATTTGGTTTTAGTAAGGAAGAAGATGATGAATTTTATATAAAGCAAAGACCTGAAGTAATAAAAGAAGGGCTAATATATCCAAAAATATTTGCACCTAAAATTATTAATAAATTGCTTGAAGACGGACATGATATAACAATTTTGACAAGTAGAGGTGACTTGTATTGGGGAAATGCCCTTGAAGAAACAAAAAAGTGGCTTGCTAAATATGGAATTAATTACACAAGATGCGTTGCAAATAGTGGAAATAAGGGCGACTACTGCAGAGAAAATGGAATAGAACTACTTATTGAAGACAACCCAAAGTATGCAAAACAAGCAAACGATGCCAATGTTAAAAGTTTGTTAATTTTAGAAATTTATAATAAGGACTACCAAAATCCACTAAATACTTTTGCTAGTTGTTGGCCAGAAGTTTACTATAAGATTAATGAAATGACTAAACAGTCCAACTAATTTATATTTATACAGTAACAAAATATATTTTTATTCAAGGAGAAACTATTAATGTTATGTAATTTTAATAGCGATACTACTGCAAATGTTTGCCCAGAGGTATTTCAAAAAATAGAAGAAATATACCGTGAAGGTGGCTATGAACTCGGATATAGCCAAGATAAGTACACCCAACAAGTTAGGTCTATTATGCAAAGCCACTTCACAAAACCAATTCAATGTCATTTCAATGCAAGTGGAAGTGGTGCTAATGTGCTTGCAATAAAGGTTATGAAGAAAAACTTTTCATCAATTATCTGCACAAATGACACGCACATTAATCGTTACGAAGTCGGTGGGACAGAATATAATACGGGCTGTAAAATTGTTGCCTGTGACAGTCCTGATGCGAAATTAACCATTCCTATGATTGAACACAAACTTAAAACAAAAGGAAGCTTCAATTACTCCCTACCAACTATTGTTGTTTTGAGTCAAGTTACGGAACTTGGAACAGTTTACACTTGCAGTGAAATAAAAGAAATTTGTGATTTTTGTCATAAAAACAATATTTATGTTTATGTTGATGGTGCAAGACTTGCCAATGCAATGGCATACTTGAATGTAGGTTTTAAGGAAATGCTAGAAGATACTGGAGTTGACATAGCAAGTTTTGGTGCAAATAAAAATGGAGCAATGTTTGGCGAAATGATAATTGTTTTAAACGAAGAATTTTTTGACAACTTTATTCTTCATCAAAAACAAAGTATGCAACTCTTTTCAAAAACGCGATTTCTTGGTGGACAATTTCTGGCAATGCTTGAAAATGAAGTTTGGAGAAAAAATGCAAAACATTCCAACGAAATGGCAGTTTATTTTGCTGAAAAACTCAAAGAACATGGCATTACACTTGCATATCCAGTTCAAAGTAATGCAGTTTTTGCTAATTTTAGCGAAGAACAAATTAAATTTATTAAGAAAAAATACAAAATGGGTTCGTACGATATTGACCAACCATTCTGCAGACTTATGACTGCTTGGAGTACCACAAAAGAAGAGATTGATGATTTTATTGCTTACCTTTCTTCAATGTAATTCATATCTTTAAACAATAATTAATAACTATTAGACTTTAATCAAGTAACACTTAAAATATAAATATTACCATACAGCAGTAAGAATATATTTTTAGATATAAAGGCATACAATTGTAAATATTTTTAAATATAACTACTCTGCTTTTTCCCAAATCATTGTTTATTTAGGTGCTATTGTTTATTTACCTGTAAACTATCATACTATTTTTATAATTAAGCTTTGTCAAACAACTTATAGATTGCACAAAGCTTATTTTTTTAGACATCTTTTTGTGTTGAGATTAATAAATATTAGTGTTGATTTTATAAGATTTAATCTTTCAATTTAATTGCTTTTTTACATAATACACAGCCTTGTGCTATTAAAGAACATTTAAAAGCCCTAAAAACAAATATGTCTGAATAAAGATTAATAAATTTAATTTTTTATGCAATTTCACTTTCAATATTTAAGTACATAAGAAAAGTATAAAATGAGTATTAAAAGTACTTTTATAACTTCTTAAATACGATATAATATTTCAGCATTTACTTGTTTTTGAATTTATTGTAATCTTTTAATTTGTAAATACTTATTTTAAAATCAATAACAAATTCAATTAACAAACTCTATAAATAATTTTATCATAAAAGCAAATAATAAAATAGAATGTATTTATTTGGAAGTTGATATGCAAAATTTACATACCACCCCGCTTATAAAAAACGATGCTAGATTATTTTTAGTAAGGCTTGGAAAAATCTTTTCAAACCTCTCTCTTTTTTTGTTGATTTTATGTCTTTGTGGAGCACTATCTTTTGTTTTAACGGCACTCATTATACTTGTTGGAATAATTATAACTATTGTAACTCTGGGTACAATTTTTGTTATTGCTCCCAATTTTTTCAATGTGATTATACAAGCCACAGATATCACTGCAAATATTTCTGCTTTTTTCTTTGATAATTTTTATATCTTTGCTATTACTGCTATTATCGGAGCAGTTTTATCACTTGTCCTACTAAGATTTGATAACTTGGAAAAGCATAAAGTTAGAACAATTTTATCGGCAATCATCATCATAACTACAATAATTGCCATCGTGGTTTTTAGCTTGGGGGTGATAAAATGAGAACATTAAAAATAAAACTAACAGGAACGGGCTCAAAAATTATCCCCAAAATTGTTGTTGACGAAAGAGCAGTTAACCTTAAAAAGAATGAATTTGGTTCATACGAAACAACTGTTAAAACTGAAAAACAAGAAGTTGACATATTTCTATTTAGAGAACTTGAACTTAAATCTAAACTTTGGTGGCTTTATGCAATAATCTCATTTATAGTGAGCATATTTGGTATATTTGAACCACCATATGACAGAAAGTGTATAATAATTGACTGCCACTTTAAAGTTAGTTTAAACGAGGCAAATGAAATTAAATTTAAACTAAATTCTCTTTCACCACAAGGAAAAGCAGTAAATATTGAAACCAATTGCGACTACTCTGAAATAACTAATGAACTAAAAATTGATAAGAACGCAAAATTAAGGTGGAGAATTTTACTTATTATAAAAATAATTGTTTGGATTGGAATTGCCATTACTTTTGGCTATCTAATTTCTAAAGCATTATAGGAGGTTAAAATGAAGGTTTACATAAAAAACAAACTATGGTCAATTGGTAATGGTTCATCTGTTTTAAATGAAAACAAAGAGCCAGTTTTTCAAGTTAAGGGAAAGGCTCTTAGTCCCACAAAAGTAAAATATGTTTGTGACAAAGACGGAAACAAACTTTTTAAAATTAGAAACAAGTTTATAAATTTGTTTGTACACAAAGCATTTATTTACGATGCAAACAAAAACAAAATTGCAACTGTGAAAGACAAATTCATAAATTTGCAAAATGAATATTTTGTACTTGGATATAAAGATGAGATAAAAATTCAGGGCAAATTCTTTGGTAGAACAGTACAAATTTTAAGAAACGATGAAGTAATTGGAAGAATTACAAGACAAATAACAGTTATAAGAGATGCCTTTGAACTTGATGCAAAAGAAGAAGATTTGCCATTTTTAATTGCTCTGGTGATTGCAATAGACAATATTACTGATAAAAAACGCAAAAGACAATAAATTTTTATAAAAAAATGATTATTTTTTATTAAAATAATCATTTTTTTATTTATTGAATCAATCAAATTAGCTCCTTATTTAAAATTTTAAAATTTATATGTATCAAGCAAATGAAGATGTAAACAAACAAGATATATTGCATAAAAGTACAGTAAAAAGGTTGTTTATAAACTTTTTATATATTTTAATTATCTTCTAATTCAAAAATCCTTTTAAAATTTTCATTTGTCTTAATTAAACTTTCAAATGTTCCAGTATCTACTATTTCCCCACTCTCTACAAAGAAAATAACATCTACATTTTTTATTGTTGGCAGCCTATGTGCAACCATAATAATGGTTTTATTCCCACGAAATTTATTTAAGTGCAAAGTAATTTTTTCCTGTGTTAAGTTATCAAGCGAACTAGTACTTTCATCAAACATCATAATCTTACTATCAAGTAAAAAGGCTCGTGCAATTGAAAGTCTTTGCTTTTGTCCACCAGAAAGAGTAACGGAATTTTCACCAAGCAAAATCATACATAGATATAAAAGCAGGGCAATATACGCAACCGTCATTAAACGTCTGCAAAGCCAAAAAGTAATTGAAATGAAGTGTTTTTTTGTAAATATTGCATTTTTCTTGACCTTTTGAATTGCAATTTCATTCACACTCATTTCTAACCCCTGACCCTTTATGTCTTTTTCACTTATAATTATTTCATTCGTAAAAGAAATTGTTTCATCTTTTTCCCTTTTAGTATGCAAACTTACACTACATATTTTTTTAGTTAAATTAAAAATATCTCTTAAAAAAAGGATATTTTTTTACATTAAAAAATTAATTCCATAAAAAAGTAAATTTCCTCTATAATTAAATAATATCTTTTTTTGAATAAGACTTTTTATACTCTCTCCCAAAGTCAGCAAGAGTTTCAATTATAGGTCGCATTTTTTCACCAAGTTCAGTTAAAGAATACTCCACACGAAGAGGAATTTCAGTAAATATTTCCCTTTTAACAAGTCCATCTTCTTCCATTTGTCTTAAATTTTCCGTCAAAACCTTTGGACTTATTCCTTTTATCCCATACTGTAAATATTTAAAACGCTGGGGTCCTTTAAGCAAATCTCTTAAAATTAATGGTTTCCACTTATTACCTATTAGTCTAACAGTTGTTGCAACGGGGCATTCTGGAAGCTCATCAAAACTTAACATACATTTTCTCCTTTATACTACTTACCAAAAGTTAATTAGGTTACAAAAAGGTGCGTATGCACAAAAAGTAAGTATATGTGTTATGATACAAGTAACAAACAAATAAGTCAATATTTTGTTTGAAAAAAATTTAAGGAGAAAAACTATGAATAAGACAAATTATACAAAAATTAAACTAAACAAAGGAGAAATGGCTGTATACAATTTTGGAGAAATAAAACTTCATGCATACAAAACAAATGACCCAATTGATGATGAAGTATTTATTGTAGAAAAAAATCATAGAGCTGTAGTAATTGAAAGTCCTTGTTTTTTTGATAATATTAGCGAACTTGAAAATTATATTACAGAAGAAAACCTTGATGTAGAAGGGGTATTAGTTTCTTATCACGCAGCAGGCGCAACATTTTTAGATGGAAAGAAAAAGTTTGCAACTGCACATGCTGATGAACACGGCAAGTCAGGTGGTGGTAAAGCATTAATTGATAATTTTACTAAGGCTTTTGGCGAAATTTTTGATAATTCAATTCACAAAACAACCGACTTTTTAAGTCAAGGAGAAACTGAAATCGCTGGAATTAAATTTGAGATTTTAGATAAGTCAGAAGGATTTGATATCATTATTCCAGAAATTAATGCTATTTATACCCATATGCTTGGTCACGACTGCCACTCTATTGTTGCAGGAAAAGATCATGCTGAGATGCTAATTAGTGAACTTGAACAGTATTTGCAAAATGGTTATGAGTTGATACTTACCTCCCACTACACACCAGAGGATTTAAAAGATGTTGAAACAAAAATTGACTATCTAAAATACTTAATTGAGATTTCTAAAGATTCAAAATCTGCAGAAGAATTCAAAAATAATGTTAATAGTAAATATCCAAACTATTCTGGTTCAAACTATCTTGATATGACTACTGGATTTTTCTTTAAAAATTAATTAAAAAAGTGTTATAATAATAAGATGAAAAAAGAAGAAATTGTAATCAAATTATTAAATTTATTAGAAAATAAGCTAAATATATCTGTTAAACTTGGCGATTATAAATATAATCGTCAAGTTTTTCGCGGTATTTGCAATCAACTACCACCCATGGACCTTGGCAGAGATTTCTACACTTTACAAGACGAACTTTTGACAATTGAAAAATCTGAAAAAAATATTGTTGACGTAAATAATCTAACCTTTAATGCTAACATTGCTCATTTTACAGGCGACATTACTACTGTTAAGGCTGACGCAATTGTAAATGCCGCAAATGACAATTATCTTGGCTGTTTTGTTCCTTGCCATAATTGTATTGACAATGTAATTATGTCTGCAAGTGGGTTTCAAATGAGAAACGAACTAAGTGAGCTAAAAAAACAAAGTGACTATGACAAACAAATTGTCAAAGTAACTGGTGGATATAACCTTCCTTGTCATTATGTTTTTCATGTAGCAGGTCCAATTATTTACGGTGAAGTTTCAAACAAAGACATTCTTGATTTAAAAAATTGCTATATTTCTTGCCTTGAAAGGGCTAAGACAATGGAATTAAAAAATATTGTTTTTTGCTGTATTTCAACTGGCGAATATCACTTTCCAAATGAACTCGCATGTGAAATTGCAATTGAAACAGTAAAAAATTGGCTACAAAAAAACAATTATTGTTTAAAAGTTGTATTTAACACATTTAAAGAAATTGATAAGGAGCTTTACGATGAAAGACTTTGATGAGAGAATTTTGAAATTTAAAAATTTACTTGCTGACTGTGACTATGTTTTAATAGGAGCAGGTGCTGGGCTTTCAACATCTGCCGGATTTGAATATTCTGGAGAAAATTTTAAAAAATATTTTAGTGACTTTATAGACAAATATGGTTTCACTGATATGTATCAAGGTGGCTTTTATCCATATGAAAGCGAAGAAGAAAAGTGGGCTTACTGGTCAAGATATGTATTTTTAAACAGATATAAAGAAAAGGCAAATGAGCTTTATAAGCTTCTTTTTAATCTTGTTAAAAATAAAGATTATTTTGTGATAACCACCAATGTAGATCATCAATTTCAACTTGCAGGATTTGATAAAGACAGACTATTTTACACACAGGGTGACTATGGACTATTTCAGTGCAGTATTCCCTGCCATAGCAAGACATATGATAATGAAACGCAAATTTTAGAAATGGTAAAAACACAAAAAGATATGAAAATTCCTTCTTTTCTTATTCCTAGATGTCCTGTTTGTGGAAAGCCAATGGAAATGAATCTTCGCAGTGATGATAGATTTGTAGAGGACGAGGGTTGGCACTTACATGCAAAACGTTATGGGGAATTTTTAGAAAAAATAAATGGGAAAAAGGTACTTTTGTTAGAACTTGGAGTTGGATATAATACTCCTTCAATAATAAAATACCCATTTGAAAGAATGACACTTAAAAACTTAGACTTTTATTTAGTCCGTATAAATATATCTTATCCCTTTTGCCCAGCAGAGATTAAAGACAAAACAATTTTATTTGATGAAGATATAAAAAAGGTATTAGAAAAAATAAGATAGATACTTAGTATTTGAAATTAATTAGTTCTTACTAATTTTTCAGTAAACATTTAAAATAACTTTGTTTTTTAATTATAAATTGCACTTTTTTTGAATTCAAACTTTAATAAAAATCAATCTATATTTTATTTTATAAAAAAATCTCATAAAACAAAATTTAGTTTTTATGAGATTTTTTAATTTTTATAATCCAAAATTTTATGTTTATCTATTTTTTTATAATTTTAATAAAATTAAGACTAATTATGCTATAAATATTAAAATTTACAATATTTAAATTATAAATTTTGCAGTTTTTATGCCAAATTTAAAATGAAAATTGAAGAAAATATTTAAAAATTCGCAAACTTATGTAAATTAATACTTAAAAATAGATTTATTCAGTTCTAAGAGCTTCTACAGGGTCTTTTTTAGCTGCCGCCCTTGCAGGAATAACCCCAGAAATCAAAGTTAATATAATACTTATTGCAATCATAATAAGTGCCGTTGTAAATGGAAGAGATGCTAGCGTATATATTCCAAATTTACTACCTATTACAAGGTTAATAATGCCGGATAGTGCATAAGTTATAATTATTCCAAACACTCCCGATGCAAGACCAATTATAAATGTTTCAGCAATAAACAAACTTGAAACATCTCTCTTTCTTCCACCAAGCGATCGAATTACACCAATTTCTTTTACTCTCTCCATAACCGAAACATATGTTATTATTGCCACCATCACGGTGGATACAACGAGTGAAAGTGCTGTAAATGCCACAAGTGCAGAAGTAACAATGTTTATTAGGCTATTAATCATACTTATTACAATTTCAAGATTGTCTGTATATTCAATTTTTGACCTTTCACTTGCAGGAATTACTTTTCCAGAAACACTTATATCTTTATCAGAATTCCATTCATTTAAAAAGCTTGTTACATTGTCTTTATAATCAAAATCTGTTGGATAAATTTTAATTTGATTTGGAAGCTCACAGCCACCAATTTCACGAAGAGTTAAGGTATAGTAATTAGGAAGCTCTTGCCCAGTTACCGAACCAATAAAGGCATTAGTTTGTGATTGACTTCCAACAAAACCTGTTTGATTCTCATAAATAGTACCTTCAAATTCAAAAGAATATGTATAAGTGATGCCAACATTATTTCCATTATATGAAACACTATTAAAGCTGCTTTGCTCTGTTTCATTTAAATATCTAACTATTTCTGACTGCAAACTATCAGCTATAATTTCTCTTGCAAGTGCAGTTGTGTAATATATTCCACTATTAAGTGAACCATATGAAACATCTTCCTTAAGTCTTAAAATAGCAGTGATTTTAAGTTCTTTGCCATTTTCAAAGTCTACACTTTCATATGCGTTATATGTAAATGGATTTGTTTGAAAAAATGGCGAATTTTCGTCTGTTTTATTAAAAACAGTATTATTAGAATACCATGTAAATGTTTTTCCTAAAAGTTCATCATAACTAAACCTATCTTTCCAAATTGCTTCATTGTAATCCTCATCATTAGTTGCCTTGTATACAATATTAAAAAATTCGTCCTGTGAAAAGTAACCAAGTTGTGTCAAAAGTAAGTCAGAAAGTTCTGTTTCTTCACTAACAACAAGCATTATTTCATTCGCATTGGTGGCAATTTTGCTTGTTTCTGAATTAGAAATAATGTCATATTGTGACAAAATAAATTCTTCGTTTTCAGGTGCAAGTTCAAAACTTTCGGTCAGTGAAGAGATATAAGGAGAAAAGTTACTATATTTCGTTTTTTCAAGCATAGAAGTATAAATTTGAAGTGCTGCCGAAAGTGATACTCTGTTATTTTGCTGACCATTAAATTTAAAATCTGTATAAATATTGTTATTTAAATTTAATCCATAACTTGAAACAATAGCAGAGTAGTATTCACTTGGCATTGAGTATACATAATCTACATAGTCCTGTGAAATATCATTTTTAATGCTAAGTGAAGATAGGTCATCGCTTCTTGAAACTAGATATTGAATCATTGAATCAACATTAACATAACCATCTTCAATGGACGATTTAAGTGCCTCGCCCGTCATACTGTTTCCACTTGAAGAAATCAAGGCACTTAAATTAAATGCTTCTTCATTGATAGTAATGGGATTGCCGGAAAGCATATCGTTTTGCATACTGGTAATATAACCTTGAACACCAGTAGATACTGCAAGAACAGTTGCAACACCTATTATACCAATAGAGCCTGCAACACAAACCATAAATGTACGCTTGAATTTAGAGAATAAATTCTTTGCTGAAAGTTTAAATGCTGACCAAAATGAAAGTTTTGATTTTTTGCTAAAGCTATTTTTTTCTTTTGGTTGAGATATTTCAGTTTCTTTATAAGGGTTTGAGTCTGAAACAACATTTCCATCTAATAGTTTAATAATTCGCGTAGAATATTTTTCAGCAAGTTCTGGATTGTGCGTTACCATAATGACAAGGCATTCTTTTGAAATTTCCTGAATTAAATCCATAATTTGCACACTTGTTGCACTATCTAATGCTCCAGTAGGCTCATCAGCAAGTAAAATTTCAGGGTCATTAACTAGTGCCCTTGCAATTGCAACTCTTTGACACTGGCCACCTGAAAGTTGATTTGGCTTTTTATTATACTGGTCTTTTAAGCCTACCTTATCAAGAGCCTGCTTTGCCCTTTGGACTCTCTCCTTTTTTTCTATTCCAGAAATCGTTAATGCAAGTTCTACATTTCTAAAATTGTTTGGTGTGGAATAAGGTTATAACTTTGAAATATAAAACCAACCCTGTGATTTCTATATGTATCCCAATCTCTATCTGAATAACTTTTTGTGCTAACTCCATCAACAAGCAAATCACCTTCTGAGTAATGGTCTAGCCCACCAATAATATTCAATAGTGTAGTTTTACCACAGCCAGAAGGTCCAAGCACTGAAACAAATTCATTTTGTCTAAATGCAAGGTCAATACCTTTAACGCATGAACCTTTGCATCACCAACAACATAATCTTTCTTGATATTTCTTAATTCTAGCATAATCAATTTCCTTAATATAGATTTTTCTAATACAAAAATTAAAGCTAATTGTATAATTTTTAAGATTTTTATTATATTTTCTATAATTTGAGTTATTTTAGTTTAGTTAAGTTTTAGATTTTTTCTTTAAACTTATCTAAGACAAATATTCATTACATACCAAAAGTCTTTGCTTATTAGCTTATAAATTTAAATTTATCTATGACAATATTTTACATATAAGATTATATAGGGTTTCCTTATCTTCATCTGAAAATTTTAAAAGAATACAATTTATCATTTCTAAAATTTTAGTTTTTCTATTGAGCAATTCTTTTATTCCCTTTTCTGTAATCTTAACTATGGTTTTTCTGGCATCAAATTCTGATTTTAACTTCAAAATTAAACCTTTTTTTTCAAGTGTAGATAAAATTACAGCAGTTCGAGCAGTTGTGACTTTAAATATTTCTGAAATGTCCCCCACAGAAAGTTCAGTATTTGAGTCATAGATAATTTTTAGAACAACATACATTCCAGAAAAACCATCTTGAAAAAGCTCATTAATCTTTTTAAAACTATGGCAACACATTTTATCATAAATTTGCTCGGCCGTTGGTACCAAAACTTTGACCCCCCTAATTTATCTAATACTATTAGATATTTTAAAGCGTAATACTCAACTTGTAAATTAATAATATAAATTTTGTTAAGTAAAACTAATTTTTTAAGCTTAAAATGTTATAAATATTTTTATTAAATTACTAAAAATAATAATCTAAATAAAACTTATTTGAAATTATTTTAATTTTTTAAAATGTAAAAAAAATAATAAATATTAATTTTTTTGCATTATATAATTTTATTATTTTGTGTTTTATTGGCTATGAGAAAAAATAATTATATTTACAACTTTTTTTTGCTTTTAATATAAATGAAATTAAATATATTTTAGAGCTAAACATAAAGCTCTAGTTTAAATACAATTATAATTTTCTGTAACATATGCCATAAATATCAAGCACAAAAAAAATTGACTAATAATTTAGCCAATTAAAAGATTAAATAATCAGAGGTTGTTCTGCCCAAGTGTGTAAATGCCGTGCCTTACAACAACCTATGATTTTCAAAATGTGATGTCAAGATATATGGTAATTTAGCTTTAACTTACAATTTAAAATTTAACTTGGTTAGTTTGGCATAAATTGGTCAGTACTAAATCGGTAATATTAAACTAATTACATCATACAAAATAATAACAAAAATATTTCTTGTTACAACCAATCTTTATTAAGTTTAATGTAAATTTTCTTGAAAACTTGAATTATAATTGCATAAACAATCAAGAGTACAAAAAGCCAAGGTAAATACATTAAAGGCAACTTAGCTAGGTCAAAAATGCGAGCTATTGATGTAAATGAAATTATCAATGCGGCAACCGTAACGGCAAAAGTTGAAATAACTAAATATTTAGAAGGCTTACTTTTCACAAATGGTATTTTATCTGTTCTAATCATGTGTATGATTAAAGTTTGTGAAATAACACCAAAAGCAAACCAGCCTGTTTGGAAGAGGGTTGCCTGTTCTACAGTATCAAATTTAAGAACATACCACAAAATTACAAAGCACAAAATGTCAAGGACTGAACTTATTGCACCAAAAGCCAACATAAATTTGGTGATACTTGTTGTATTCCAAGTTTTCGGATTTTTTATATAATCACTATCCACATGGTCAAAAGGCATACCAATCTGGGCAAAATCATTAAGAAGATTTTGAATTAAAATATGAATCGGAAGTAATGGTAAAAATGGTAGAAATAAACTTGCAATGATTACAGATATCATATTACCAAAGTTTCCACTTGCAGCCATTTTAATATACTTAAGTACATTGGTAAATGTTTCTCTTCCATTAATGACACCCTGCTCTAAAACATTTAAATCTTTTTCAAGCAATATTATATCTGCAGACTCTTTCGCAATATCGACTGCAGTATCTACTGAAATACCAACATCTGCCTGTTTTAATGATGGACTATCATTTATTCCGTCACCCATATAGCCTACGGTATTTCCATTTTCTTGATACAATCTAACAATTCTCTGTTTTTGAAGTGGAGATAATTTAGAAAATAAGTGACACGTCTTAATTTCTTCTTTTAATTGTTCATCAGTCACACTTTCAACCTGTTTGCCAGTCATACTATGACTAATAGTAATACCCACTTTCTTACAAACATTTAAAGCAACTCCTTCACTATCCCCTGTTAATACAACCGTTTCAACTCCATGCTCTTTTAGTGCCTTAATTGCCTGCTTTGCACTTTCTTTTGAGGGGTCTAAAAAGCCAACAAATCCAATTAGAACCATATTACATTCGTCGTGTACGCCAAATGTCTCTATCCCAGAAATCTCATTTTTCTAGGCAACTGCCAAAACTCTAAGCCCTTCACTATTGTACTTTTCATAAACTTGATAAGCATTTTTTTCTTTTCTTCGTCAAATGGAACAACTTCGCCGTTTATATCAATAAGTGAACAAATTGAAAGCATTTCTTCAACGGCACCTTTTGTTATTAACTGTCTTTTACCATTATTGTCCTTTAAAACAACGCTCATTCTCCTGCGAGTAAAATCAAATGGGATTTCGTCTTCACGAGTATAGACTTCTTTTAAAACATTTAATTGCTCTTTTTCTGCTCTATTAATAATTGCAACATCAATTAAGTTTTTTAGCCCCGTTTGAAAGTAACTATTCAAAAAGGCATGCTTTAAAACTCTTAAACTGTCTTCCTCGTTAACGTCCATATATTTTTCAAGTACTACTTGATCTTCTGTAAGTGTGCCAGTTTTATCGGTACATAAAATATTCATCTGTCCAAAAGTTTGTATTGCACTCAGTTTTTTAACAATTGTTTTTTGTTTGGACATTGTTACGGCACCTTTTGCTAATGTTGATGAAATTATAACGGGAAGCATTTCAGGCATAAGTCCAACTGCCATAGTAATTGCAAAAACAACTGAATTCCACCAATTATCTTTGGTGATTAAGTTTACTATTAATATTATTGGTAACATTACAGCCATAATCTTTATTAAGAGTTTACTTATGCTATCCACACCTTTTTCAAAACTATTTTTGCCAATGATATTTGTCATTGATTTTGCCATATTGCCAAAATACATTTCGTTACCTGTGGCAAGCACAAGGGCAGTGGCTGAACCACTAATTACATTAGTTCCCATAAAGCCAATATTTAGTAAATCTGTAATTTCTTCGGCACTTTCACAGTTTACAAACTTTTCTACAGGGTTTGATTCCCCAGTAAGTGACGCTTGATCTATAAATAAATCTTTTGTTTCTATAAACCTTACATCTCCGGGAATCATATCTCCAGAAGATAATTTTACAATATCTCCAGGAACTACATCTTCAACACTGGAACCAAATTCAAATAATTCTGCAACATGGTACTCCATCTCGTATGACATCAACTTTGTTGGTAATCATATTTTTCAATTTCTTTGCTGCATTGTCTGACTTGGTTTGTTGAGTAAATGAAATTATTGCTGAAACAAACAGTGTAAATATTATTAAAATAAATGTCGCAAAGTCCTTTTTTGCAGGAATAATAATATCGGTAAATAGTGTTACAATAGCAACTATAATTAATACCATATTAAATGGATTTATAAAAGCCTCTTTTAAGTTATGAAGAATTGTGTTATTATTTTTTAATTGTATCGCATTTTTACCATATTCTTCTAATTTATCATCAACATCTACTATACTTATACCCTCATTTGTTGTTTTGTATTCAACATACAAATTCTGAATATTTGAAGAACTGGCATTTTTTAGTTTCACTTCAATGGCTTTTTGTTTCTGAATTGCTTCGGTCTTTTTAATCTTCATTTTCACCTCCATTTTTTTAAATTTTAATAGCCATCTTTTTTACTAAATATGGCTTTAATTAATTGTATATATGTAAATTTTCTTATATAATATATGTAAAATTTACATTTTAAATACGGTTTTACTATAAGTTTATATTTTAAAAATGTAAAGTTTTATTCATAAACTTTTTCCTTTAATTAATAAATTACCTATAATTATTCCCTAATTTTACTAATATAATAGCGTAAAATTACTGTATTTTTTGAAATACTAATATTAAATAGATTAATTCTTTTTCATTAAAGTTGATTAAAATTATAATTAACTTACATAATATTAAAATTAAAGTAAACTTAAACTCTTCTAAAAAATATAAGAGTATCAGTTTATAGAAAGTTTTTTATAAATTGTTATAAAAATAAAAAATATTAGTAGTATCACCCACTAATATTTTATTTTAGATTATAAGCATTTTTTTAAATAAAAAGAGTTTGTAGACGCTTTTATTTTACTACATTTTTGGTGAGATTGTCATTAATTATTTTATATTTTCTCAAAAGTTGGAAATAGTTTATAATCATTTTAAAACGGCTTTAATTTTTTATTTATTTTCCCTTGTTTTTGCTATAATACGATTGTAGGAGAAAGATTATGAGTAATGTTAATGTTGTTCTTGGTGCTTTTTACGGCGATGAGGGAAAGGGAAAAATTATTGATTATTTGTCAAAAGATGCAAAATATGCAGTTAGGTTTTCTGGTGGAAATAATGCAGGTCATTCAATTGAAGTTGATGGCAAAAAATTTGCGTTTCATCTTCTTCCAAGTGGT
This sequence comes from uncultured Clostridia bacterium, assembly GCA_944382715.1. Classification (GTDB taxonomy): domain Bacteria; phylum Bacillota; class Clostridia; order Christensenellales; family UBA1242; genus RGIG1681. The sequence goes on along the minus strand of CALWNC010000003.1, from coordinate 109,390 downwards.
ATATTAAATAAAAATATCAAAGCTATTTTAGGTAATGGAGTTGTTATTGACCCAAAAGTACTTTTATCTGAAATTAATGAGCTTAAAGAAAATGGATATGAGGTTAAAAATTTATATATTAGTGACAAAGCACATGTAATTTTGCCATATCACATAGTGTTTGATGGACTTTTAGAAGAAGTAAGAGGTAATCGAAAAATTGGCACAACAAAGCGAGGAATTGGCCCTGCGTACTGCGACAAGTATGAGAGATGTGGCATTAGAATGGAAGACTTTGTTGGCAATAATTTTAGAGAACTTCTAAAAATTAATGTAGAAAACAAAAATGTGATACTTAAAGCATATAAACAGCCAAAGCTAAAGTTCATGGAAATATACAAAGAATATAAAGAATATGCAAAGGCTCTTAAAAAATATGTATGTGATACAACAACTATGCTTCACAAGGCAATAAAAAATAATGAAAATATTCTCTGTGAAGGTGCTCAAGCTACGCTTCTTGACATAGATTTTGGAAGTTATCCATATGTAACTTCTAGCAGTCCTACCATTGGTGGAGTTTCAACTGGAACGGGAATTGGAGCAAGATATATCGGCGAAGTTTATGGAGTTATAAAGGCATACTCTTCAAGAGTTGGCGAAGGTCCTTATGTTACAGAACAAGCAAATGAAATTGGTGATAAAATTCGTGAACTTGGTCACGAATATGGGACTACAACAAAGCGACCTAGACGCTGTGGCTGGCTTGACATTGTTGCTTTAAACTATGCAGTAATGATAAATGGACTTACGGGCATTGCTTTAAATCACCTTGACACAATTGGCAAACTTGACAAAATTAAACTTTGCGTAGCCTATAAATATAAAGGCAAAATAACAACAGACTTTAAGGCAAATCTCGAATTTTTAAATAACTCAGAAGCCGTTTATGAAGAATTTGATGGTAACTTTGGTGACATTTCTAATTGCAAAACATTTGAAGAACTTCCTGAAAATGCGAAAAAATATGTTAATAGGATAGAAGAACTTACCGGAATTAAAGTTAAATTTATTGGTGTAGGTGCTGGAAGAGAAGACATTATTGTGAGGTAAAAATGGAACAAATTTTAAATATATCCCCCATTGATGGTAGATATTACAACAAAACACACTGTTTAGAACCTTATTTTAGCGAATTTGCACTAATTAAAAATCGCGTATTTGTTGAGATTAAATGGCTATTATTTTTATTAGACAAGAAAATAATAGATAGTTCAATTTCAAATGAAGAGGCGAAACTATTAAATGAAATCTATTTATCATTTTCTGTAAACGATGCAAAGAGAGTAAAAGAAATTGAAACAACAACAAATCACGATGTTAAAGCCGTCGAATATTTTTTGAGAGAAAAATTTGAAGGTTTTGGTCTTAAAAGGCTAAATCCGTATATTCACATACTTTTAACTAGTGAAGATATCAACAATCTCAGCTACAACCTAATGATTGATGGTGGATTAAAGAATGTCTATATACCCTCTCTTGAGAAATTAGTATCTAAGCTCAATCAACTTTCAAACCAATATTCAGCCACTGCAATGCTGAGTCACACTCATGGTCAAATAGCAACACCAACAACCGTTGGAAAAGAATTTAAAGTTTTTGAATACCGAATTACTGAAATTTTATCTGCACTTAAACAGCTAAAGCTTAAGGGCAAACTTAGTGGGACTGTGGGCAACTACAATGCTCATATTTTAGCTTATCCCGAGGTTGATTGGATAAAACTTTCTGCTGAATTTGTTCAAAATTTAGGCTTTTTATACAATCCCGTAACTACTCAGATAGAGTCGCACGACACAGTATGTTTATTACTTTCTCACATAAAAATTATAAACAATATAATTAAAGATTTTAATAGCGATATGTGGCTGTATATCAGTAATGACTACTTTCACGAAAAAATTAGAAGTGAAGAAGTTGGTTCAAGTGTTATGCCACATAAGGTTAACCCAATTAATCACGAAAACTCAATGGCAAATATAGAACTTGCAAATGGTTTAATTGACGCCTTAGTTAATAACCTTTCAATTTCCAGAATGCAAAGAGATCTTAGTGATTCAAGCAAAATAAGAAACATTGGAGTAATTTTTGCACACAGCATTATCAGCATAAGCGAAAGTTTAAAGGGACTAGAGAAAATTGAAATTAATCAAGAAGTAATAGATGCTGAGTTAGAAAAAAATTATTCAGTTTTAGCTGAGGCAATTCAAACTATTTTAAGAAAAAATGGAAATGAAGATGCCTACGAAAAATTGAAGAAATTTTCTCGTGGAAAAGTTTTAAGTAAACAAGATTTACATGACTTTATCTCAAGTTTAGAAATACCAAATAGTGATAGAGAAGCACTTTTAAATTTATCGCCAAAAACTTATATTGGTCTTGCCGATAAGATAGTAAAAAGCAATTAAAAAACGCAAAATAGCAATTAAATTTTAATCAAACTGCAATAATTTAACGATTTAGGAGAAAATATGGAAGAGCAAGTAAAAATCTTTAATGAAAAATACAGTTTAAAGCTTTCACCAAACATCAGAATGCTCGATATTCAAAGCGAAGTTGGAGAACTGTCAAAGGAAATACTCCTTTGCTGTGATTATGGGGAAAAACCATTTGAAAAAACAAAAGAACTTGAACTTGAAGTTGGAGATATTTTATATTCTGTAATTTCATTTGCAATTGAAAATGACATTTCACCAAAAAGGGCACTTGAAAATGTCCTTGATAAATACAGTAAACGCTATGAAAGAAAAGGGCACACGGGCTCAAATGAATAAATTTGGTAAATAAAAATTATTATAAAAAACTGCACTTTTAGTGCAGTTTTTTGCTAATTCTTTAATTTTTACAGGTTTTTAGTTATATATTTCGCATTATTTAAATATCAATAAAATAATTTAATTTTGTGGGCTTTTATATTTTCCATTTATCTTTTTATTTAACTTTTGACTTATGTTTTTTATTTGATAAAATATTAGTTAAGGTTAAAATCAAAAACATAACGATTACTGAGCAAAACAAAACTGCAAAGAGCTGAAGTAAAGATAAGTTACTTCCAAAAAGCGAGAAGTTATAGTCAAAAGCATCTACAATTCCATTTGTCATTTCAATTGGAAGTGTTTCATTCATTTTATCTACAACTCCATTTAAAAAGCACTTTCTAAAAATTACCGTTGAATAAGTGCCCGGCAAAAATTTTGTAAAAGTTTGCATGGCATTCCCCATTGTGCTAATTGGCATATATGCTCCACAAATAAAACCATAAAGTGCAGAAACGAGTGTACATACTCCACTAACAACACCTTGAGAGCTTGTAAAACTCCAAATGATATTTGATAGAATTGTACCAAAAAGTGAAGTTAAGACAATATTTAAAATTATTAAAATTATATCAACTACTGACAAATAAAATCCGACAATTGCAAGATAAACTAGTCCAATTGCAAGAAGTAGTAAGCAAACTGTGATGGTAGATACTAAATTAGAAATCACATACCCAAATTTAATTGTATTCTTTTTAACTGGTGTAACTAAAAAATCTATGCTTGCCCCATTTAATTTATCTAATACCATTATTCCCGAACAAAAAGAGACGGTTATGCATGACACAGAAAGCACTGAAGAGAAGAGCCAACCTCCCGTAAATGCATCAATAACCTTTTGGTCTAATGTAAAGTTGCCTATGTTTGAAACGATATTGTTTTCATAGGTGGACTTTAAAAATGTAATAAATAAAACCAGCAAAATTATTGGTGTGATTAGTGAAACAAAAAATGTCATTTTATCTTTAAAGTAAAGTTTTACATTTCGCGATGTAAGGTATGCTAATTTTTTCAGTTCGCTTTTCATATGTTCTCCTTTAGGTTTTTGCCAGTAACAGCCAAAAATACATCGTCCATAGAACCTTTTACAATTTCCATATCAAAAATTTTATCACTGTTTTTGACTAAAAACTCCTTTGCTGAATTTGTATCTTTAAACTTAATTTCCAAGCATTCTTTACTTTTTGAGTATGTAATGTTTTTATTTTCCAATTTATCAATTATTTTTTCATCATACTTATAAGCTTTCAAATAATCATTTGCATAATTATTTTTTAGACTATTTGGTGTGCCTTCTGCCACAATTTTTCCACTATCTATTATTACTACATAATCTGCTATGCTTGCTTCTTCCATATAGTGAGTTGTGAGCATTACTGTTAAATCATTTTCTTTTATTAGTTCAGTTATAAAGTCCCAAACTAATTTTCTTGTCTTTGGATCTAATCCAGTTGTAGGCTCATCTAAAATTAGGATTTTTGGCTTGTGGATTAGTGCTCTTGCAATGTCCACCTTACGCTTTTGACCACCACTGAGTTTTTCAAGTGGCTTTTTTAGAATATCACCTAGTTTCAGTTTATCTATAAAAATTTTTAGCGTTTTTTCAAATTCCTCTTTTGAAATGTCATAAAGCATTGCTCTATAAAACAAATTATCGTATACAGTAAGTTTTTTATCTAGCAGTGATGATTGAAATACAATTCCAATTTCTGGCAAGATCTTTGATAGTTCCTCAATGGGTTTACCATCAACAAAACATTCCCCCGAATCCTTTTTCTGTACCCCTACAAGTATGTTTATTGTTGTGCTTTTGCCTGCACCATTCAAGCCCAAAAAGGCAAATAAACTACCTTTAACTACATTAAAAGAGATGTCATCAACAGCTTTGACATCTCCGTAATATTTTTTTAAATTTTTTATTTCTATAATGTTTGACATATAATACCTATTTTTTGATTTTATTAATATACCAAACATTATATCAATTATTGCATTATATTGTAAAGTAAAATTATATAAAACTTTAATCTTTTTAAGCGAATTGGCTATTATACAAAGAAGCATATGCACCACCTTTGCTGAGCAGTTCTTGATGACTTCCCTGTTCAATTATATTTCCATTTTCCATGTACAAAATTATATCTGCATCTCGTATTGCCCCAAGTCTATGTGCTATTACAAAACTTGTTCGTCCCTTCATAAGTTCTTTCATAGACTTTCCAATTTCTGCTTCAGTTCGCGTATCTACACTTGAAGTTGCCTCATCTAAAATAATTATTGGTGGGTCGCACAAAAAGACTCTTGCAATTGTGATAAGTTGCCTTTGACCCACTGATAAGTTTCCTGCATCATTATCAACTATTGTGTCATAGCCTTGTGGCATTGTTCTAATAAAATAGTCTACCCTTGCCATTTCTGCAGCCCTGACAATTTCTTCCCTTGTTGCATTTGGCTTGCCATATGCAATATTTTCGGCAATTGTTCCAGCAAAAAGCCATGCCCGTTGCTGAACATAGACAATGTGGTCACGAAGCTGATGTTGTGGCATCTTTTGAATATCCACATTTTTTAAATTTAAAGAACCATTAGTAACTTCATTAAATCTTAAAATTAACGATGCTATTGTTGACTTTCCACTGCCCGTTCCACCAATTATTGCAGTTGTTGTTCCTCGCTTGCAAGAAAAGTTTAGATTTTTTAGTGTGTACTTTTCAGAATCTGTAAAACGAAAAGAAACATCTTGAAATTCTAATACATTTTCACATGATGCAGGAAACCAAATTTCCTTTTCTGTCTTATCTTGAATTGTCGGTGAAAAGTTAAACACCTCATTTACACGATTTGCACATTCAAAAGCACGAGGCAATGTTAAAATTACAAGCTGTGCCATCATTAGATAGAAAAGTGCCATAAATGCATACTCAATAATTGCAGTAATATCACCAAGTTGAAAGGCACCTGCCGTTACTCTAAAACCACTAAGCGAATATGCTACAATAACAAATAGGTTAATTGCAAAAAAAAATCCCACCAAGGCTAGCAAAAATTCGATTTGCCTTAATTGATGTTTTAGCATAGTCATTAAATGAAGAATCCAATCTCTGTTTTTCACTAGACTCTTTGTTAAATGCTCTTACCACACGAACACCCATTATATTTTCAAGTAAAACAGTGCTCATCTTGTCTAAAAACTTTTGAAGTTTGCGAAATAGTGGCGATGCACTTCTCATAATAATAACAGCTACAATTGTAATTAAAATAAGTACGACTAAAAGAATAATCCCCATTACATAATCTTTCATAAATGTTAGTGACAATGAAATTACGAAGATTATAGGTACTGGTAAAACCATTTGAAATGTACTAAGAAGTGCAAATTGTATATTTGTAATATCTGATACTGTTCGAGTTGTCATTGAAGCTACACCAAATGTCTTTATGTCAGCAACTGAAAGTTCAAGAGATTTTTGATAAACTGCATCTCTCATATCCTTTGCAACCCTAGAAGTAAGCGTTGCACAAAAATAACCACTTAAAATGCCACCAAGTCCTGATATTATAGCAACAATCATCATAATCAAAGAAGTATTAAGTAACATGCCAAAAACTGCACCTTCATTTCCCTGATTTAACATTCGCGCTGCAAGGGTTGGAACTATTAATGCTCCTGCAACATCAATCAAAATTAGAAAAGTTGTAAGCAAACATAGTTTCCAGTGTGGTTTTAAAAACTTTAATATTAATTTCGTAAAATCACCTAGATATTTATTTTTATCAAAATACATTCACTATTAAAGCTCAACAAACAATTAATATTTGAATTATCTTATAAATGTATAAATTTGCAAATTTAAAATAGAAATTTACATATTTATAAATAATAAATATCAATATTGTATTTTAGAATTATCAAATACAGAAAAAGGGTGCACCCATTGCAATTTTGCAATCGGGCGCACCCTTATCTTATGGGCATTATGACTGCGGTCATATGTTCTCCGATAAACGAAATACTTTAGTTAGCGTGTTATCTCTAATAATTTATATAATTTGATAAATATTGTGCAATATAATAGATATAAGTTAAATTGTCAACAAAAAAATTAAAAAATTATATTTTATTCATACCAGCCAAATAAACTTTTATTTTTGTCTAAACTATAAAGTTTTTCCATTTCTAGTTTTGACAACTCAAAGTCATACAAGTTTAGATTTTCTCTCATTCTATTCACATTTTTTGTTTTAGGAATTATGTATATCTTTCTTTGTAGTAAAAATTTTAGAGCTATTTGGGCTGGTGATTTAGAGTGAAAATTTGCAATTTGCAAAACCGTTTCTTCACAATTTATTTTTGAAATATCTGCACATAGTGGGCTCCAAGCTACCACTTTTATACCTTTATCCTGCAAATATTCAACATACTTTCTTCTTTGATAAAACAAGTGATTTTCGATTTGATTACAATAAGGCAAAATTTTACAAGATGCCAAAAGTTTATCAATCTGATTTTTATTAAAATTTGATACTCCTATATTCTTAACTATCCCTTGACTAACTAGATATTCAAGTGCTGAATACATTTCTTGCGTAGTTGAATAAGGTTCATGTATGAGAACTAAATCTATATAATTTGTGCCAAGTTTTTTAAGTGAGGTCTTAACACCTTCTATAACCATATCATATGTTACATTTGGATAGCACAATTTTGTTGTTATAAATAGTTCTTCCCTTTTTACATTTGAAAGTTTTATACCTTCACCAACTTCTCTTTCATTTCCATATACTTTACCTAATAAAATGTGTTTTTTGAGATAAATCAAGTGTTGGTGGATTAAGTTTAGATTTTTTTCCAAGCTCTATACACTTCATTACCCATGCCATATTTTTTGCAAGATTTCTCATTGTCTGCATACCTTCTGCATCTGCCGTGCATTCCCCAGGATTTCTTCCAAAAGCCATATTCCAGTATGTTGAACAAGGAACTATCATACCTGAAATTGATAAGTGTTTATTCATATCTTCAACTGCCTGAGTAGTACCTGCACGCCTGGCAACTGAAATGCAAGCTCCAACTTTTTGTTTAAAAGCATCTCCAGCAGCATAGAACATTCTATCCATAATTGAAAGTATCCTTCCACTTGCGTGTGCAAAGTAAACGGGACTTCCAAAAACAAATCCATCGGCTTCGCGAGCTTTTGCTATCCACTCATTTGCAACATCATCTTCAAAAATACACTTACCCTTACCCACGCAACCACCGCACGCAATGCAATCTCTCACAGGTTTGCCACCAATACATAGCACCTCAGTTTCAATTCCCTCGGCATTTAATTCCTTTTCAATCTCTCTAAGTGCAAGATTAGTGTTTCCATTTGGATTCATACTTCCATTAAAAAGTAAAACTTTCATAATTCCCTCCTAAATAAATTAAAATTAAGTTAAAAAATTAAACTATTAAAGAAATTAGATACAAAACAAACATATGTACAGGATAAAATATGTAAAAGAGCCATTTGTAGCTTCTTCTGCCCTTTTTCCCATTATAGAAAAGTAATATTATCAGACTCAAAATTGCAAAAAGACCTACATATGAATTAAAATTAATCACTGTTGACTTTAAAAAACCATTAAGCCAAATTGCTATAAGAAGTAGACCAGCTAGCAAAAAACAGGTTGGTTTTGCCCAGTCACTTTCAAGATGATAAAAGAGGTAAAAAACGACAGGTAAAAGAACCCCAAAAACTCCATAGTCAACATTAATATTTAAAAGTGAAAGACAATAAATTGAAACTATAATAGTAACAATAAATGTTGCAAAGAGTATTCCTAGTGATTTGTTGTTTTTAATTTTATCAGTTAAAAACATAATTATAAGTGAAAACAAGAAGGTAAAGAAAATATTAAAACTATAATACCCACCATTAAAAGCCAAATAAAAAAATGGCTGTGATATGCAAGCAAAGGCTAGCATTGTTAAAAAATACCTGAGTTTATTATGAGTATAATGCCAACCTTCAGCGATAAAGAAAGCAAAAATTGGAAATGAAAGTCTGCCAATACATCTTAAAAGTGTGTATAGCCATGACATATTAATAAAATAAAACTCATTGACAAAAACTGCACCTATGTGATCAATAAACATTGTCACAAGTGCAAACCATTTTAGTGTAGTTCTATTTATACCTTTTTGCATAGTTTATATTTTATCATAGAAAGTTTCTTCTAGCAAATAATTATAAAAATTAATAGAATTTTTCAGTAAGATAAAGTTTAGTAAATTGTTTTTGTTTAATTTTTTAAGCTATTTTTCTTTCTTTCATATCTAACTAAAAAGTAAGATAAAATAATGCCAACCACTAAAAGCACAATACCAAAACCAAGGTCACGAGCAACCACACCAATTGAATTCCAACTATTATAGACTTCTAAAACTTCTGAGTTAAAGAACATAGTAATAATAGAGCCAAGCGACAAACCTGCAACTGTAAAAAAGGCAGGAGCCCTGTGTTTTTCAAAAAGTTTAGATAAGAGTTTAGATACCCCTACAAGACCTACAACAAAACCCACAACTAAACAAAAATAAACTAAAATTACACTTGGGTTGGACTTCCAATAAGTTAAACTAACAGAATTCATAAGTGGAGTAAACATTCCAAAAGACATGAGAAGTGCTGTGGCACTGAGCCCCGGAACAAGCTGAGTAACTGCAACTAAAAATCCAACTAAAACAAAAAGCAAATAATGATAGAAACTTAAATTTTCAAGTGAAAAATTTCCACCATTTACAAAAATTGATATTGCAGAAATGACAATTGGAATGAGAATGCCTACAATAAATAGGATAGCCCTACAAGGTGTAACCTTTTCTCCTTTAAGTTCGTCCGTTACTGCAGGATATGCACCAAGCATTAATCCAGCAAACATTGCAATAACAATAAAAGGAATTAGGTTTAAGAGTACTTTAACTCCAAAAAAACCAAACACAAAACCAACAACTGCACCTATCAAAATTGGCAATAAGAACATTGCACAGTATTTAAATCGTTTTAAAATATTTCCAAGTGCATATAACAGTTTTTCATATAATTTAAAAATTATAGCAACTGCCGAACCACTAACACCCGGGACAATTACGGCTAGACCAATAAATACTCCAAGAAGTCCACCTTTTGCCACATCTTTTTTGGTTTCGTATTTTAAATTTTCTTCTTTACTTTTTTTCTCATTTTCTAAATTGTTCTCTTCTTTGTTTTGGTCAGTATTTTCATTTTCTTTTTCAGTATTTTTTGTCATTTTATTGTCAATAAAAGATTTTTCTACTGCCATTTTTTCTCCTTAATTAATAAGATTTAATTTGTTTTTATTTGTAATTTTTATAAATATTTAATTAAAAAAATACATTTTAAATAATTTAACTGTATAGTTTTCTTTGATTTTATTAATTGTTTTAAGTTTTAAAATTAAATTAGAAATTTACAAATTGAATTATTTTTATAAAAACATTTTACTGCACCCTAACAATCTCCCTATCTTCTAAGTCATAAACTGCCACACCACTTTCGTCTAAAATGCCATAACAACTACAAGAGTCGCCCTTTGGATATGTTATACTTGCAATATTTAAATATGTCACTTCGTTTTGATTTGTAACTTTGGTAACATGAAAATGCCCATACAAAACAACTGAGCCCCTAGCAATTTTTGCAGGGCTTTCTGGATTAATTTTATGCCCATGCGTGCAAAAATATGATTTTCCATTAATTTCTATTATTACACTTTCGTTAAGCATAAAATTTAATACCATTTGGTCAACTTCTGCATCACAATTTCCACGAATTGCAACAATGTTTTCTGCTAAGTTATTTAAAGCTTCCATTACAAATTTTGGATCATAATCATCAAGTAAGGCGTTACGAGGGCCATGATACAATGTGTCGCCAAGTATCAAAATTTTATCAGCACCACTTTGCTTAAATTTTTTAAGTAAAATTTCTGTGGAATTTCTACTGCCGTGAATGTCTGTCACAATTAAATATTTCATAATCTCTCCTAAAATAAATATAGAATATCATAAAAGTAAGCATTAATCAATTTTTTTTATATGTTGCATTAAATAAATATCTATTATTATATAAAATTTTTATTTTGTGTGTAAATGTATTACATTCTAATACTAGCCACATTAGACAAACGCTATAAAATTTTAAATGCATAGATGACTTATAAAAATATAGTAATTCAAGTGCTATATTAGTGTATTATTAGCTTAATAAACTAACAATCTTACGCTTTAATAAAAATGTTAAAATTACTATATTTTTAAAATAAATTTACATTTTAAAAAATAAATTACATCTTCTCCAAACTTTATTTTTCACCAAATTAATTTTTATTAATCTCACCACAAAAAATACAATATTATTTTTATGACAGTTATCTAATATTTTTTTAATCAGGAAGTTCGTAATAGCTTCGCATATGATGAATACTGAATCCAAAGTTAGAAAAATCTTCCCCATATTCATCAATAATAATATTTTTAAGATTTTCTAGCTGTGTATACATATATTCTTTTCCCTCTTCAAAAAATGTAATTTCTGGAGTTTCATTCTGTCTACTGGTTTCAACGCAAAGAAATATTTTTTTATTTATAGAGCTAGCATATTCAAGCTCATTTTTTGCCACATCATATATGCGACTTGCACTATCTCTATAACTCATAACAAAAGTTCTATCAGCTATGTCAATTATATGCTTATATGCCTGCTTTAACTCTCCATTAAATTCAACTTCATAGTTTTCATACCAAAAAGGAATATCAAAGTCAAAAGATATATCAGAATAGTTTTCATTGCTTGTAAAGTGATATGCAAAATTCAAATACCTTACAATTAAATCATTTTGAAGTTCTTCATTGTCCCAATCTGGGTGTTGATGTGCTTCGACATCAACATGTATGCCATTAAATTTGTTTTCAAAATTCGTCTGATAAATTTTATAGTTTTCTATCACTTTCTCAAAACCTGAGTAGTCATCTATCCACTGATACTCACCACATAAATAGTAAACACTTATTCCTAGTTTGTTTGCCTTTCCAATAAACTCATTTACACTGTCATCAAACTTACTATTTGAATAGTAAATTTCATTGATTTCATTTTGGCTCGCCAGTTCCAAGTAAACTTCATCTGGCTCAGTTACACTCCACCACCATACACCTTTAGCAAATGCTTCTTCAGTGTCCTGCTCTTGTCCCTGTTCTTGCTCGTTATTTTGATTAAGATTGTTATTATTACTATTATTATTTTGCAAAACAATGTAAATCGTGGCACCTATTAAACAAATCACAAGCAATACAAAAACAACAATTTTTAAATTTTTCATATATATCTCCTTTTATAAATCTCTATAAGTATCTAAATAGAGAGCGAACAAGTTTTTCTCTGCCTTTTTTATATACCAAATAAAAACTAACACTAGCATCATCGTCTAAAATTGGTATGCAGAGTCTGTCGTACTCCCTTCTAGCAGACAGCGTGATGTTTGTTAAAAAGTTTGGTATTGTGGACGAATTGATGATTTCATTTAAATTATCAAAACTTTGTGGAAAAAATTTTGATTTTGACAAATGTTTTTCTACAATGGTTTGCCAAATGCCAAGATTGTCGGCAACTAAGAATGATTGACCATCAATTTCACTAAAATGAATTCCATTAGTCATTCCTGCCAAGATATGCGTTTTTGGAATCGCAATATATAATTTTTCAGTGAATGCAAATTTTGACTGTAAACTTTCATCATCTAATTCTCTTGACAGAAAAATAAAGTCATATTCCAAGTTTTTCAGTTTTAATATTAAATTTTCTTCACTTTCTATTTTTGTTACAATGGTTTTATTTGGAAAAATTGAATAAAGCAAATTGCCATATTTTATCATTGGACCAGGAGCAACAGAGCCAATGGAAATTTGAGATTTCGAATTATAGAAAGCAACTGTTTTTTCTTTCATAATTTGCTCAGCTTCAATCACATAAATGGCATTTTTTACAAGTTCCTTGCCCGTATCGTTAAGGCTTAGTCTATTTTTTGTTCTGTCAAATATGGGAACGCCTACATAATCCTCCACCTTTTGCATTGCACGAGTTAATGCCAACTGAGAAACATGAAGAGATTTGCTCGCCCTTGTTAAGTTTTCGGTTTTTGAGTATTCAATTAGATATTGTAAAAAATCAATATTTATCATAATTTTATTTCCTTTCACTATGCATTTTAATTATAGCACAATGACTAAGTTATGTCTAATTCAAATTGAAAATAATTTACATTTACTCCCAGTCAGTTATAAAATATTGTTGTAAGGTAAATGATAAATTTACCAAACAATTAAATTTTAAAGGAGAATAAGATGAAAACATTAATAGTTTATTTTTCATGGTCCAATAACACAAAAAAATTAGTTGAGGCAATAAATAAGGAATTTAACTTTGATGTAGTTAGAGTAGAGCGAGAAGTTCCATATTCAAACGACTACAATACTTGTGCATATGTTGAAGCTAAAGAAGAAGTTGAAAAGAAAATCTTTCCAAAAATAAAAAAATTAGAAATTGATGCAAACGACTATGACAAAATTTTGTTATTTTTCCCAATTTGGTGGTACACATTTCCAATGCCAATCGCAACATTTATAAGCAGTTTAGGCGACTATAAGGGTGAGATTGTTGTTTTTGCAAATAGTTATACAAATGACCCACAATATATGATAAACGCTAATCGCGACCTAAAGAATATCAACCCAAATATAACTTTTAAAGAAGGTTTATTCAATCAAAGTGTAAAAAATCACATTGATTTTATTAATGGAGAAATAAATAATTAAAAATTAGCTTCGGAATACGAATTTTTCAATATATCTTTCAAATTAATTGTATAATTAATCAAAAATTAATAATTTAATTTTATATAAATATTAACGAAACAATAACATTTTTAGATTTAACTAAAAGAAAAAGGAGAAAATTATGGAAACAATTACACTAAACAATGGAGAAAAAATGCCCGTTTTTGGACTTGGAACATTTTTACTAAGTCCTGAAGATGCCGAAAATTCCGTTTACAATGCAATTAAGGCTGGATACAGACTCATTGATACTGCAAATGCATATCTCAATGAAAGGGCAACTGGCAGAGGAATTAAAAAGAGTGGGGTTAAAAGAGAAGAAATTTTTCTTGAATCAAAACTATGGCCAACAGTATACACAAAAGAAACTGCAATTGATGAGATGCTTGAAAGACTTGGAACTGATTACATTGACCTCTTACTTTTACATCAACCTGCTGGCGACTATATTACTGGATATAAGATGATGGAAAAGGCAGTTAAAGATGGAAAAGTTAAGTCTATTGGCTTATCTAACTTTGAGGGAAAGCCCCTTTAAGAGATTTTGAGTGTTTGTGAAATTGTGCCTGCAGTAATTCAAGTAGAGGCTCACCCATATTACCCACAAGACGAATTAAAAGAAACTCTTAAAAAGAATAAGATTGTTGTTCAAGCTTGGTATCCACTTGGTCACGGCGACAAAGAACTAATTAGAGAAAATGTATTTACAAAGCTTGCCGAAAAATATGGAAAGACAAATGCACAAGTTATACTTAGATGGCATATTCAGCAGGGAAACATTGTAATTCCGGGAAGCAAGAATGCTGAACATATAAAAGACAATGCAAACATATTTGATTTTAGTTTAACAGATGAAGAAATGAAAGAAATTGCAAGTATCAATAAAAATAAGAGATACTATTATCCTAACCCATCAATTGTACAGGGTTACGCAAAAATGGAATTAGACGAAAGTTTGGACTCATAAGGAGAGATTTATTTTGGAAAATGTAAAATTAAATAACGGTATTGAAATGCCAATTCTTGGATTTGGCGTTTATCAAATACCACCTTCAGAAACTAAGCAAGCAGTACTTAATGCAATTAATCTGTAACCACAGTTAATTGCGTCAAGCACGCAGCTTTCGCAGTCTTCCTTTGAAATTTGATAAACTCCATAGCCAAGCTGTGGCATTTTAACTCCATTAGATAGTGTTACATAATCCATTTTTTACCTCCAATAAATTTATTATTTACAATTTTATTATATCATAATTAAATATTTTTGGAATTTCAAAATAGTTCACTGCATTAACTATTAGTTTAAACAAAAAAACAGACAAGAATGTCTGTTAAAAGTTTATATTACCCTGGATTATTTTATTTATCTTTACTTTCTTTTAATTTATTTAATGCCGATATAAATTTTTCAACTTGTTTTGAAGGATTTGGAGAATACAAAATTCCAAAAGGTATACTGTAGTGCCAGTCTGCATAAACAATTCTTAGTAATGGGTAAACATCTTCCCAACCCCCAACGGTAAGAATTGGAATATTTTCTTTTACTGCCCTATTAAAAGCAGTAATATTAAACATGTCAAAATCTTCGATTTTAACATTATTAGCCATAAGTTCTTCCCTTAACATATCAATGTATTCATTCCAGCCCTTACGAATTAGAAGAACCGTTTCACCCTGCAAATCCTGCACCGTTATGCTTGACTTAACACTAAGTTTATGAGTAATTGGCACGGCAAAGAGTAATTTTTTGTTATACAAATGATAGGCTTTGCAACCACGCTCCAATAAAAATCTATCATCATAAAGACCTGCAACAATATCAATGAAATTACCCAAATTTTTAAGAATTTCAACTGAGTTTACGGGGTTGTTTTCAAAAGGTATTAGTTCAATATTAAGATGTGGATTAAACTTATGAATTTCATATCAAATGTCTAATATAAATTTTACAGGTGTCATAATAGAGGTCCCAATTCTAAGAGCTTCATTATTTTTACCTGCTATCTCCCTAGCCTTGCTAATTGCCCTATTAGAAAAATCAATAAGATACTCAGCATCTTGCAACAAACTCTTTCCTGCATCAGTAAGCTTTAAACCGTGATTGGTACGAGAAAAAAGAGTAATCTCCAATCTCTCTTCAAGAGCATTTATTTGCTTCATAACAGCAGTTGGAGAGATGTATAAAATTTCTGCGGCCTTTGCAAAACTACCATTTTTTGCAACCAATAGAAATGTTTTAATTTGCGGATTATACATAAGGCTTTCTCCTTATCCTTTCATAACTTTTGTTATGACTAATATATCATAACTATACCTATTAATCAAGTTGAATAAAAAAATCGCAAAGTAAGTTTATATCTTTGCAATTTATGATAATCAAATGTATATTAAAATTAAATTATATAAAAAAGTGCAAAAATTAATAAATTTATTAAAAAAATAATGAAAAATTTAAACATTTACAAAAATTTGCATCTTTTATTTTCGTTAAATAACTATTATTTATTCATTGGCATTTTTTTAATTAGGTCGGCATATGGTTCACCCATTAGCAGATGTTTGCTCTCATTTTTTTTCTTATTTGTTAAATCTATTACCTGCACATCTTTTTGGAATATCATTACTATGTCGCTTCCCCCAAACAAAAAATATCCCATTGGGTCTCCCTTTTTTACATTCATATTAACTTGTAGATTGTTTTCAAAATTACAAGAACATACCTGAGACATTCCTATTGGAAGCACTGCAACAAGTCCAAAATCTTCCGTGTCAAGTATAACGCAGTCTCTTGTTTCAATCATTTGAAAACCAAGTTCATTAAAATAAATATATCTGTTTTCACTCGCACTCCATTCACTAATACCACCGCCTGCATTTATTCCCTTTATCTTTCTAAGTTCTAATATTTTACCATTTACTGGAAAATGATATCTATGGTAGTCATTTACATCTAAAAAAGTGTGAGTTAATGTCCCTCCACTGAATAAATTACAGTACTTGCTATCTTCACCTATTAACTGTGCGACATCATTTAACCTTACAGACTTAATGTATAAATCATCATTTATTACTTTATTATTTTCATCTATTTTGTAAAATCCCTGTGGTGAAGAATCTGCCGGTGAAATGACTAAAGCGTCACTAATAGGTCTTACACTTTTATCAATTAATTGCCTACTAAAAAAGTCATTAAAACTAGTCCAAATATTTTCGTCCGAATACCAGCCCCTGTTTAGTCCAAATTTGTCATCTTTTTTTGCCAAATTGAAATAGTCATCATTCCAACTTTCACTAGTTGAAAGAAATTTTCCCCAAGCCACAGAGTATTCTTTTAGCCAGCTAGTCAACGGCTCAACATATTGAACTGAAGGATAATAAAATCCCATATCTTTCAGTTCATCAAGGGGCTGATCAAATAAGTACCAAATATATCCAAGTGCTTGATCAATTGCAGAGTATAGTGAACTATAAGTTTCGTGATTTAAAACTTCCCACGGCATACACTTAACTGACCAGTCTAAAAATTCATAAAGCTCTTCTAGGTTTGTGGCAGGATTAGATGTTTTGTTCGGATTATTAATCTTTGCCAAATATAAACTCTTTTCTACTAGGGATTTTAACTTTTTATCACTATCTATGAGTTTAATAAAATCTTCTGTAGTTTTTTCGTGTTTCATTTGTATCTCCCCTAAATATATAACTCTATAATTAGTTTAACACAAAAATCGCAAACTTAAACCAATTTTTAATAAATTTCTTCTTTTTTTTAAAAATAAATGCTAATTATTAAATTTAAATAAAAATGATAATTAGAATTTTACAATAATACATTATTAAAGCAAGCAAAAATCATATTTATAAAATATTATTTAATTTTAAAATTTGGTCGCACACAGAGTATTATAATTTCAACTACAAGCAAAATGTCATCTCTGCAGTCATTTTTAACCCACTCTGCGACTATTGTATTAATTCCAGCCAAAAAATATTTTGACATATAGCGTATTATGGTGTCATCTAACACTCCATTATTTTTACAAATTGGCATAAACACACTCTTTATAAGTAATTCATCATAGTTATTTACTGGAAAAATATGTGCGTTGCTGGTATAAACTCTAAACATTAGTTTGTTTTTCTTTATAAACTTCAAGCATGGCAATAAATATTTTGGCGTAACAAAAATATCTCCATTGTTATTTTTCTTTGGCTCGGGAACAAGCCCAATTTTATCAAGTTTTTTACTAAACTCACTTATAGAAAAATTAACTGCTTCTTGGAGTAGGTCTGTGGTATTTTGATAGTGGTCATAAATAGTTGAGCGATTTACGCCTGCCGTCTTGCAAATTTCAGAAACACTAATTTCAGTAAATTCTTTTTTGCTTATTAATTTAAATAGTGCCTCGTGCATAAGTTTTGCCGTGTTATTAAATTTAGTCTTACCATTATTCATATATTTATCCTTTTTTTAAACCAACACTTTTAAAAAATTATGTTGGGTATTTTTTTTATTTATTATAGTACAATTAAATTGTAAAAAGCAACTTATGTTGTTTTAACAACATAAAAAGGAGATAAAATGAACGCAATTGAAATAAGAAATCTTTCAAAGAGCTTTCATGGCATGTTTGCCGTTGATAACTTAAATATGACCGTTCCAGTCGATTCAATTTATGGATTTATCGGCGAAAACGGAAGTGGAAAATCTACTACAGAAAAACTTATTTGTGGGCTACTTGTTCCAAGTGGTGGAGAAATTAAACTTTTTGGAAAAGACTACAAAGACAAAGATGTTCGAGCAAAAATTGGCGTTTTGATTGAAGCTCCGGGTTGCTTCCCAAATATGAGCGTGTGGAATAATATGATGCTTCAAGCAACTAATTTAAACATAAAAAACGCCCAAGAAGAAGTTAGAAAAGTACTCAGACTTGTGAGAAATGGAAGGATCTGCTTCAAACAAGTTCAAAAACTGCTCTCTTGGTATGAAACAGCGTATTGGGATTGCAATGGCATTACTTGGTAGTCCATCACTTTTGATACTTGACGAACCAATTAATGGCTTAGATGCTGATGGTATGCGAATTATGAGAGAGATACTTGTCGACATTACCCAAGTTTATAACTGTACAGTTTTAATATCTTCGCACATTTTGGGAGAACTTGAAAAAATTGCAACTCATTATGGTATTGTTCGTGGTGGCAAAATGATTAGAGAAATGACTGCAGAACAATTAGAAGCTAACTGCCCTACATATGTCGGTTTGCAAACTAAAAATCTTGATAAAACAAAACTTGTACTCAGCCAAAAATACCAGCGCGTAAGTGAAGAAAATGGTTATCTTCGCGTTTATGACAATGTAAAGGCAGAAGAAATAGTTGATTTTCTCTACCAAAATAACATCATAGTTAATGAAATATCAAATGGCAAAATCAGCCTAGAAGAATACTACATTGATTTGATGAAGGAGGCTAACTAGTATGGAAATACAATTTGAAACTCAAAGTTTTAAAAGCAATTTAAAAAGTATGATAAGTGTAGACTTTAAACGAATGTTTAAAACCCCCTTGATCTATATACTAATGGGGATTGCCTTTGTGATGCCGATTTTAATTTTAATAATGACTACAATGATGGCTGGCACAACGACTGTAAATCCCACAACTGGTGAGGAAACAGTTATTGAAACTTTTACAAATGTTTGGCAAATAATTGGTATGGTTAGTGGTTCTTCTATGAGTATGGACTTGACGGGTATGTGCAACATTAACTTGCTTTACTTTATAACGGCAATCTTTGTTTGCATTTTTGTAGGAGATGATTTCCGAAGTGGTTTTAGCAAAAATTTATTTACTGTTCGCTCAAAGAAAATAGACTACTGTATCTCTAAAACTCTTGTTTGTTTTGTGGGTGGAGTTTTAATGTTTATCGCATTTTTTATCGGTACAATAATTGGAGGAGCGATTTCAGGTCTACCTTTTGATATGGAGTCGTTTGGAGTAAATGGGCTTATGGCTTGTCTACTTTCCAAGATATTTATAATTGCAATTTTTGTATCTATTGCACTAGTCTTTAGCACTTTAGGAAAACATAAATTATGGCTTTCAATTCTCCTCTCATTATGTGCTGGAATGCTACTATTTAATATGATACCAATGATTGCACCATTAGATGCCAGTCTTATAAATGTTATTATGTGTTTTGTGGGCGGAGCACTTTTTGCCATTGGACTTGGCTGTGTTAGTAATCTTATATTAAACAAAACAAGTTTAGTATAGCTTTTATAGCAATTTTTTAAAAAGTTAAAATGTAAAAAAACTAATAAAAAAATGCATTAAATTACAATAAAAATAATTTCTATATGAATATATTTGGAATAGTAAAATGAAAACAGATACATCTAAAAAAACACAACAAAAACATTTAACTTTAAAAGATCTTTGCAATTTTTTAAATGCAAAAACTTTAAAAGAACAAATTAAAATAATTACAAGTCACTCGAAAAAAAATTTTGAAAATTTAAAAAGGAGCAAAATGAGTAATTTTATTCAGGAAATATTAAATAAATTAAAAGAAAATGAAAAGGAACTTTTAATCAACAAATCAGGTTCTACAAAAACAAGTAGTAATGAAAAAATTCGTTCGGGACAAAGCTATCTATATAAAATTCATGGTATGGAAAGTGAAGTTTTTGAAGTTAGATTTAAAAAAACAATATTAGGCAGTATACTTAACCGTGCGTTAAATGAAACTATGGTTCGCTACCCATATTTTAACACTAAATTGTTAGAAAAAGATGGTGACTTTTACATAGTTCAAAACGAGCTTTCACTTATTGCAAAAAAAACTGAAAAATTGCACAATCTTGGAAGTATTAATTGTGGATATCATTTACTTGACATTACCTATTATAATTGTTCAATTTACATTTCTTTTCATCACGCGCTTTGCGATGGAAGAGGCATAAAACCTTTCATTGAAACCCTTATTTACTATTACTGCTTATTAAAATACAATAGCAATGCATCTTCAAATGGAATTAGACTTTCATCTGACGAACTGTTACCTGATGAAACTAAAGACCCTTTTTTAACGCCTTATAGCTACAATGAAAAAGAATTTCCTAGTTTTAGCAGAGATGCTTTTCATTTAGACGAAAACAAAAAAGTTGAGTCAACGCGAAATTATAGATATGAAAT
The DNA here is from genome assembly GCA_944382715.1 of uncultured Clostridia bacterium. Lineage (GTDB taxonomy): Bacteria > Bacillota > Clostridia > Christensenellales > UBA1242 > RGIG1681. Next base: position 88,438 of record CALWNC010000003.1, on the reverse strand, counting down.
AACTATTTCAGAAAGTGATACGATGTCTGTATGCAAAAATAACAATGCAACACCTGTAATCTTAATTTCACTGGCAATGCAGAAAGCAATTGCAGAAATTTATCCCGATTTTAATAAACCAATCAATGCAAATGTAGCAACTGATATGAGAGAAGCACTGGGCTGTCAAAATACTTTTAAAAATTGCGTAAAAAGTATGATTTTGCCTTTTACACAAGAAATTCAAAGTTTAAGTCTTGAGCAACAATCAACTAAATTTAGAGAATATTTAAACGCTCAGCGTGATATTGACTACTCTAGAAAAGAAGCAAACTCGATGCTTCAACTTTTTGACAAACTTGACACTTTAACGAGTTACAAAAAAAACAGAGTATAATGAGTTTTTTTGAATCTATGATTTTAGATACTTTTATTGTAAGCTATATTGGTAAATTTGCAATAAATGAAAATGAGAAATACATAGACTCAATTCACTTATATAATTCTGGAACTGCTGGGCTTGGTATTAATATGATTGCCTGCTGTGGTAAATTTATAATTGATATTAAGCAAAATTTTATTTCAAATAAATATGTAAATGCATTTATTAAGCAACTTGAAAATTTAAATTTAAAGTGCATTTCAAGTGAAGTTATTGAATTTGAAACACCAACAGACCACCTAATTAAACGCAAAAAAGAACCAAAAAATAGTAACGAATAAATTCAATAAATTAATTTAGTTTTTTCAATCTATATTTGTAGCAGTCCTTTTAGACTTTAATAATGTTTATCGCTTTTTACGATTAAAATTATAAAAAAATACCTAAGGTTAATTAAATATCTTAGGTATTTTTTCTTTTCAATTAAATTAAAAATAATAATATATATAAAAACGCAAAACGACCATAAAATTTCTGAAAAATAAATAACAAATGCTCTTGGTTAAGAAATAAACAATATTTTATCCTATTAATTTAATATTAATATAATTAAATAAGTTTTTTATTTGCAACTTTTCTAAAAAATTATCAAAAATATAAAAATTTAAAGAGAAGCTAAACTATTCTATTGCATTTTTTTAATAAAAATCAACTAAATATATTAGAATTTTTCGGCAAAAAAGTGCAAATAAGCATAGATAGAAGGCTAAAAATCAATTAATTTTAATTATTCAAAGTCATCAGCTGAAATTATATCACTTTCAATATCGTCTGGTTTTTCACTAATTGGCAAATATTCAATAACAGTATATGTGCTATGCTTTTCACTACACTTTTTCATAAAATCATATACTTCATCACGAAGTTTTTTCTGTGCCTCTTTGCGAGGAAGCGTCGTGTCGGGATAAATTGGGTCACTGACATAAACGGTCACATTGGCTTTTCTAAACTTATGCATAAAACCCTTTGGCTCTGAGTATGCTGTAAAGAAAGCACAGACGGGTGAATTTGTTAAAACAGGATAGGCGAAAGATGTATCTTTAAAATTTCTAACGCCTGTAAAAAATGGCCAAATATGCGCCTCAGGATAAATTGTAATGATGTACCTTTTTTTATTATAGTATTTTACTGCCTGAACAAACTTCATCATTCCACTAGAATCATTGGGAACTGGCAATGCCCCAAGCATTTGTACAATATTTTTTATTCCTTTAATTGACACCGTATCTGCTGAAACCAAAATTTTACTTCGTTTTGGATAACAAATAAGACCCGGTGAATATGCATCAATTACTCCCGTATGATTGCCATACAAAAAGCATGGTTTTTTTAATTTTTTAACTGCCCTGCGATTTACATATTTTACATGTCTTATACAAGTTGAATAAAACCAAATTACTGGAACTGCAATAACATAATAGAGTAAGAATGCAAAAAATCTCACCATAATGTTTTTGTTTATAAATTTAAAATTACCATCAACTTTTTTTTGTTTTATATTTGTTCCAGCAAAATCGTCATTTAGTTCGTCTTTATAGTAAATTATTTTTGTTTTCTTCTGTTCGTGTTTCTTTGGCTTCTTTTTCTCTTTGTTTTTCATCTATAACCTCAAACAGCATATTTTCCATTTTTTTCATACATTCTTCTTGATTAAAAACATTTGCAGATTCAAGATATTTTTGCTCATACTCTGCCTTTTCTTCTGGGTGCTCAATCCAATAGTCAATCACTTTTGCAAGGCTTTTTGGATTTCTGTTTTTGAAAATGCATTTTTCATCAATGGCAAATTCCTTAGTGGCAGATAGTTTTGAGTTTGAAACAATTGTTAACTTTCCACAGACGATTGCCTCCAAACAAGCAATACCCTCAAGTTCGACTTCTGCTGGGTGTGCATAAATGTCTGCATAGTTTAATACATCAATAATTTCTGTTCTTGAGAAGAACTTAAAGATTGGTGGAATTGGCAAATTTTTTGCAAGCCTTCTATAATACTTTTCCTTTGTTCCCTGCCCCCCAAGAATCAATTGTATTTTATTTTTATACTTTGAATATTTAATTGCCTTAATAAGAGTATCTTGTGATTTTTCTCTTGAATACCTACCAGTTGTCAAAATAACAATTTTATCTTGTAGCTCGGCTGGTTTTGGTGTGTCCTTTTTTTGAACATAACTATTCACGCCATTTGAAATGACGTAACCCTTTGTTTGTTTTTTTATTCGGCTCTCAAATATTCCACGAATAAAATTTGTTGGGTAATGAATTCCATCTACACACTGGTATAAATGTTTCCATATAAATTTATAAACATAATTATTTACAAACTTAAAGTTATTTGCCTTGATATGAGAAGTTAAATTCTCTGCTTGCATATGAAACCCAGCAGTTATTGGAATATCCAATTCATGTGCAACTTTGCAGGCATACATTCCAAGCATTAATGGTATCATTATGTGAACCACATCGGAATCCTTTATAGTAGTTCTAACTATATCTGCGTCAGGTTTTGCAAGTGTAACTCCAACTTTTTTAATGTATTTATCAATAACTTTTGGGAAATTATAATTTGGTACAATAAAATATCCAGATTGTCCTTTTTTGTTTTGGTCAGCACAGAGCACTCTAACTGTGTGTCCCTGTGACTTTAAAAATCTAATTAAATTCATTGCGGCTATTGTTGTGCCATTATTTTCTTCACCAAGCACATCACACACAACGGTAATAGTCATAAGTTTTCTCCTCTTCTTTTAGTATAATTTTCTAAATTCATTATACTTGCAATTATAACATAAGTAAATCACTTTTTGTTTTTTTGTCGAAGTTGTAAATAAATATTTAATATTAAGCCAATTAATTTTAGATTTCAAATGCATAAATTTTAATTTAAAAAAAGTTAAATTAAACAAAAAAGTTTAGTTCTTATAAAAAATATATTAATAAATAATACTTATTAAATGTAATGTGCTATTAATAACCCATAATCTTATAAATTACAAAATTATTTAATATAAAATGAAAAATTAGAACATTTCATATAGATTTTTAAATTAAGATTATAGCTTAACAAAAGATAAAATTTTTAAAAGCATAACTTTAAATATAAAAAATTATTAATAAATAGAATTATAAAAAAATTTTATAAAAAAATAGTAAGAAATTCTTACTACTATTTCAAAATTTTATATAAAGTTTTATATTAAAAATCTTTTAATAATTGAAAATTATGCAAAATTTAGAAAGTTATTTCTCAATTTAAAAATACTATAAAGATATTTATCTAATTGTGAGATGCTTATCTAATTGCAAACATTTTAAACTTTTATGATATATTTTATTTTTTAAAATTTTTAAAATCTATTCATAATAATAATTTTTAATTGTACCATTTACAATGACCGTTCCACCAAAAAGGTCAAGTTTTAGTATTTCAAGATTATAGCCAATAAGATTTAAAAGTCCCCTTTTCGTAACAAATATACAGTTATCTTGCATTGTACTGACAACTGATTTTAATCCAGTAATACATACAAGATTTTCATTAATCAATTTAACTTCCGACATTTCCATACTCTTCATCTCCTACTCTAAAATATGTGTAGGAATTTTTTTTGTGAATATTATATTTACACCTTTCGAGTTTTGGTTTTATTTGTTTTTAAATAAATTTATTTGAATTTCCCAACTATTTTGCTTAATTTTAGATAAACTTTTATTGGTTTATAAATTTTCATACAAATAAAAGAAAATAGTTTTAAAAATACAAATAAAAAGCACCCTAAAATCAATTAGGGTGTTAATTTATTCTTCTTCATCATAATTTTCCTGTGCAAAGGTACCATCTAGTGCTGGAATTTGAACGACATTTTGTTCAACATCTTCTGAAATTTCATAGAATAGTTCGTTTGTTTCTGATTTTATTCCAATATAAATATTTGTAATCATATTATTACTTGAAACGAGTGAATATGAACATTCTTCTCCATTTTCAGTATTAAAGTTAACTACATAGGTTATTATACCATCAAACTCAGATTTTGTAATTGAAAGGTCATTTGCATAAATTAACATTGTTGTTTCAAAATTCTCAATAAACGCTCCATCAACTATTGTTTCATTGTCAAATGCAACAATTAAATTTTGAAGCAATGCATAGCGAGAATAAGTAATATAACTTTTTATTTCTTCGTCTGAAACTTTGAAGTCATTGATGTAATAGTAAAGCTTGTTTACATTGTCAATTACTATTCCCTCATTGGTTTTAATGCCACCTTGCGATAAGATAATACTTTCATTCATAAAGGCAATTATTTCTTCGCCCTGACCTAACTGAACTTTATAATTTTTATAAGTTGTAGTTTCATCTGTAGTATATGAAACATTTATAAGAGCAGATGTTTTTATAGTTTCTTCACTTTCAATATCGTAATTTGAAATTGTTGCCAAAATGTTAGTAAAATCAAATCTAATATCATTCATTTCAGATAAAAATTCATCTACACTAAGTGTATTTTTTTCAATTTCTTCAGATGGTGGATTTTCAGGATTCTCTCCCTGATTATCATCACTTGGCTCTTCAGTATCTTCGCCGTCACCATTAGGATTCTCAATATCCTCTGAGCCTTGATTTCCGCCGTCACCATTATTTCCACCTTGACTGCCATTGTCAACTGAAGTATTTATTGAAGTATTTGGCGTGTTATCATCATTATTTTTGCATGAAACCAAAGAAAGTGACATAACAAAGACCATAACAAAACAAAGAATAATTTGACTTAATTTTTTCATACTTTTCTCCATTTACTTATTATCTGCAGTATAACTATATATTAAATAATTTCGCACCTTTTTGTCAAATATTCTCTCATTAATTTTAAATTTTGCAAATTTCCCTATAAAAATTTCACCAAGCTAGTAGAATAAAATACCTAGTACAATAAAGTTATTCTTTTGAAAAGACCTTAGGAATTAAATTTTTAACTACGAGAGAATTAGCCTTACCCTGAGTGTTTTTCATTACATAACCAGTAATAAATTTTGAAATTTTTTCTGGGTCTTTTTTGTAATCTTCAACAACTTTTGAATTTTCTGATTTGAGTTTTGACAAAAGATTTAAAATTGTATCCTCTGAAATTGTAACAAGCAAATTCATTTCTTTTGCAAGTTCATTTGCATCTTTGCCAGTTTCAATTACCTTTTGCAATAATTCCAAACCAACATTTTTATTGATTTGCCTGTCCTCTAACATTTTTATAATGTTGGTTAATTGTTTTTCAGATATTGGAAAAACTATATCTTCTTGATTTTGCTCTTTTTGAGCTTGGTCTTTTACTATCTTAAAAAGGTCAACCATTATCCAGTTACTAATTTTTTTAGGAACAAAAAGTAGGGAAACACAATTTTCAAAGTAGTCTGAAATATATTTTGTTTGAGTTAAAAGTTCTGCGTCATATTTTGGAATGCCAAATTCCTCAGTGTATTTTTTTCTCCTACTTGCAGGGACTTCAACCATTTCGCTCTTTACCTTTTCAATTTCTTCATCGGAAATTAAAATTGGAAGCAGGTCTGGGTCTGGAAAATATCTATAATCTTGAGCCTGCTCTTTTGAACGCATTGCAAAACTTTCACCAGCAAAGTCGTCCCACTTTCGAGTTTCTTGAACTACATCACCTCCAGACGCCAAAACTTCTGCCTGTCTTTCTGCTTCATATTCAATTGCCCTTTGAACACTTCTAAATGAGTTTAAATTTTTCATTTCAGTTCTTATCCCAAAATTACTATCCCCTTTTCTTCTGAGAGATAAGTTAACATCGCATCTCATTCCACCCTGTTCCATTTTGCAATTTGCTATTCCTTCAAACATTAAAATTTCTCGAACTTTCTTTAAAAACTCAACCACTTCTTCTGCACTTCTAAAGTCGGGTTCCGTTACCATTTCAATAAGTGGCGTTCCTCCTCTATTATAGTCGATAAGTGTTCCTTGACTTTTGCCAAGATGAGTTAGTTTTCCAGCGTCTTCTTCTACATGAATTCTATTTAATCTAATAAACTTGCCACTATCAAGTTCAACTCCACCACCTATATTTAAAGGTTTAACTAACTGACTAATTTGATAAGCCTTACTTAAATCTGGGTAAAAATAATTTTTTCTTTCAAAAACTGTATACTTTGAAATTTCACAGCCAAAGGATAGACCTGCCTTTATCGCAAGTTCAATAACCTTTTTGTTGGTTATCGGAAGTGCTCCCGGCATACCAGTACAGACTGGACAAGTATTGCTATTTGGACTTGCACCAAATTCATTTTTGCAAGAGCAAAAAATCTTAGTTCTTGTAGCTAGCTCTGCATGAATTTCAAGACCAATAACCATTTCGTAAGAATCTAAATAACTCATTACTCCACCTCCATCTGTGATTTAAATATTTTGGCAATTTCAAACATTTTACTTTCTTGCATTTCATCTGCCATAAATTGCATTCCGAGTGGAAGTCCATTTTCTGCCAAAGAGTAAGGCACTGATACTGCAGGAATCCCCGCAATGTTTGCTGGAACGGTAAACAAATCTTCCATGTACATTTCAACAGGATCACTATTTTTTGAACCAATTTTAAATGCAGTTGAAAGTGTTGTAGGCAAAATAATTGCATCACAATTTAAAAAAGCAGTTTTAAATTCTTTCTTTATGAGTTTTTGTACATTTTTTGCCTTGCCATAAAAGGCATCATAATAGCCACTAGATAGAACAAAATTACCAAGCATAATTCTTCGTTTAACCTCTTTCCCAAAGCCTTCACTTCTACTTTTAACATAGACATCTTCAAGACTTTCACAGTTTTCTGCCCTTTTTGTATATTTGACACCATCAAACCTTGCAAGATTTGATGAAGCCTCAGCAGGTGCAATTATGTAGTAGCACGCAAGAGAACTTGAAATGTGTGGTATTGAAACATCAACAATTTCAAACTTGTCACTTACTTTTTTAATTGCATTTTCAAAATTGTAAAATTCTGCTCTTTCTTTTAATTTTTCTACAACTTCTTTGCAAATTCCTAGCCTATACTTATCTTTTTTGTCGCTTGCAAAATCATTTTGAATAGTTGTTTGGTCATGGTCATCTTTGCCTGCCAAAATTTTAAGGACATACTCACATTCTGAAATGGTTTTTGTAATTGGCGATGCTTGGTCAAGTGAGCTTGCAAAGGCAACTATGCCATATCTTGAAACAGTGCCATAGGTTGGTTTTACCCCAACGACGCCGTTATAAGACGAAGGCTGCCTAATTGAACCACCAGTATCTGTGCCTATTGCAACAGGTACAAGTCCTGCTGAAACTGCAACGGCACTGCCACCACTACTCCCACCTGCTACATATTCAAAATTTTTTGCATTGTGACAAACTCCATAAACGCTTTTTTCGGTACTTCCACCCATTGCAAACTCGTCCATATTGGTTCGACCAAAAATAATGGCATCTTCATCTAACAGTTTTTCGACAATGGTTGCAGAGTATGGAGATACAAAATCTTGCATAAATGCACTTGCACAGCCAGCTTTTTTTGTGCTATAAAGTATGTTATCTTTAATCGCCACTGGTATGCCAACAAGCTTCCCTAATTTTTCGTTATTTTGTATTTTTTTATCAATTTCTTTTGCTTTTTCTACAACATCATCAAATATTTCAACTATTGCATTTAGTTTTTCATTTTCCTTGGTTTTTTGAATAAAAAATTCAACAACTTCTTGTGCGCTACACTCATGGGTTTTTATTTTATCCATAATTTCAAATATTGAAAGTTTACTATAATCTATCATTATTCCACCACCAATGGTGCCACAAAGCACCCATCTTTTTGTTTTGGAGCATTTGCTAAAATTTGCTCTCTTGAAATACTCTCTTTAGGTTCATCTTCACGAAGATTAGATAATAAAATTGGCTTATCATTTTCAATCTCTTCTGAAAGTTGCACGCCACTAATTTCACCCACAAAGTCAAGCACACTAGAAAATTCTGTTTCAAATGCCTTCTTTTCGTCTTCACTAAATTCCAGTTTACTTAAATAACTTAAATGTTCAACATCAAATTCCATATCCTACTCCCTTATTATCTTAATTTTATGTGTACTTCACGAAGCTGTTTTTCTGTGACTTCACCCGGAGCACCCATCATTACATCTTGTGCTTTTTTATTCATTGGAAATGCAACAACTTCGCGAATTGAAGGTTCTTCTAACAAAAGCATAATCATTCTATCAATTCCCGGAGCTATTCCCGCATGTGGTGGAGCACCAAACTTAAATGCATTATAGAGTGCAGAAAATTTCGTTTCAATGGTTTTCTCGTCATACCCTGCAATTTCAAATGCTCTTTTCATAATTTTAATGTCGTGATTTCTAACTGCCCCAGAACTGAGCTCAATTCCATTTACAACAATGTCATACTGATACGCCAGTATTTCAAGAGGGTCTTTTGTATTTAGTGCTTCCAGCCCACCTTGTGGCATACTAAATGGGTTGTGACTAAAATCAATCTTCCCCGTTTCTTCATTAATTTCATACATAGGGAAATCAACAATCCAACAAAATTTATAAACACCCGTTTCAAGAAGCCCCAACTTTTCACAAAGCACTCCTCTAAGCATTCCAAGAACCTTTGCACAGAGTGCATCGGTGTCTGCAACAATAAATATTGCGTCATCTTTCTTAGCATCTAAAGTTTCTACCAAAGCCTTCTTTTCTTCATCAGTCATATACTTTACAATTGGTCCAATAATCTCTCTATTTTCATCAACTTTAAGCCAAGCAAGTCCTTTAGCACCGTTTTGAACGACAAGTTCGGTAACTTCATCAAATGTTCGTCTTGAAAGAAGTGATGCCTTTGGAGCACAAATTGCCTTTATCGTTTGTCCCTCAAAAGCCTTGAATGTAGTTTTTGCAAAAACATCTGTAATATTTTTAATGATAAGAGGATTTCTAAGGTCAGGCTTATCTGTACCGTATTTGTCCATTGCTTCTTTATATGTAATTCTTTTAAATGGAACACCATCAACTTTGCTTTTTCCAAACTTTTCAAAAACTCTTGGAAGAACCGTTTCCATACACTTAAAAACATCTTCTTGAGTTGCAAAACTCATTTCCATATCAAGTTGATAAAATTCACCCGGACACCTATCGGCTCTAGCATCTTCATCTCTAAAACATGGTGCTATCTGAAAATATTTGTCAAATCCTGCAACCATCAATATTTGCTTAAACTGCTGTGGAGCCTGTGGAAGTGCGTAAAACTTGCCCGGATTTAGTCTGCTTGGAACTAAGAAATCTCTTGCACCTTCTGGAGATGAAACCGTTAAGATTGGAGTTTGAATTTCGTTAAAACCAAGCATATTCATTTGTGACCTAAGCTCGGCAATTACCTTTGACCTAAAAATAATGTTGTTTTGCATTTCAGGATTTCTCAAATCTAAATATCTATATTTTAGTCTAACTTCTTCATTAACTTTTTTGCTTTCTGAAGGTTCAAAAGGAAGATTTTGTATACACTCGCCAAGCATTTCAACACTATCTACAACAACCTCTATCTCTCCCGTTAATATTTTTTCATTATAGTTAATATCATCTCTTGCCCTTACCTTGCCAGTAACAAGTATTACTGATTCCCTTGGGAGTCTAAAATCTGGCAACTTATAAACAACAAGCTGAGTTTTCCCATAATGGTCGCGAAGGTCTATAAATGTTATACCACCGTGATCTCTGATTGTATCTATCCAACCACTTAAAACCACCGATTTACCAATGTCATCTTTTCTTAACTGTCCACAAGTATGAGTTCTATATTTACTTTGTATAGTTTCCATAATACTATTCTCCTTAAAAAATAATAATGTAATTTTTGATTATTATTCATTGTTAAAATACAATTAAACTATTTTAATATAACTTAACAAAATTTTAATTATTTTTTCTTTAACTAATTTCGCCCCAACGGGCGTTAATATTATTTCTCATACTCCCTCCTAAACGAAAAAGGAGCAGGTGTTTCCCTGCTCCTAAATTTCTTACAATAAATTTACAATAACAAAAGGACCCACCAATTAATTTGTGAAGTTGCTTGAATTATTATTGTTATTATTGTTAATATTTACAAAAATCATAATCTCAGCATTTGTCCTTTATTAATATATTATATACTACACTGACAAAATTTATTTGTCAACCAAATATAAAATTTTTTTTGGTTAATTATTTAAAAACTTAATTTTCATAAGCTTATATTTATTGTTATTTATAACAATATTTTTTGCTTGACAAACATTTAAACAATGTTTTAAACTAATCTTAGTCATTATAAAAAGGAGATAAATTATGTTAGAAATTATTGACATTTATGCTCGTGAAGTCCTTGACTCTAGAGGTAACCCAACTGTTGAAGTAGAGGTTATGCTTGACGATGGTACCAGAGGCAGAGCAATTGTTCCAAGTGGTGCTTCTACTGGTGAAAATGAAGCTTTGGAACTTAGAGACGGTGACAAATCAAGATACAATGGAAAAGGCGTACTTAAAGCTGTTTACAATGTAAACGAAGTTATTGCTCCAAAAATCGTTGGTATGCGTGCTGACGACCAAGTTGGAATTGACAATGCTTTGATTGAACTTGACGGAACGCCATTTAAGAAAAATTTGGGAGCTAATGCCACACTTGGCGTTTCACTTGCAGTTGCAAGAGCTGCTTCTGAATTTTATCAAATGCCACTTTATAGATATATTGGTGGGGTTAATGCAAAGGTTCTTCCTACCCCAATGATGAATGTTGTAAATGGAGGCGCTCATGCTGACTCATCTGTTGACTTCCAAGAATTCTTTATTATTCCTGCTGGATTTGACAGTTTTAAAGAAGCTCTTAGAGCTGGAGTTGAAACTTTCCATGCACTTAAATCTGTTTTAAAGAAAAAAGGTTACGAAACTGGTGTAGGCGACGAAGGTGGATTTGCTCCAAGTTGTAAAGAAGGCAACACTGAACCTCTTGAACTTATTATGGAAGCAATTAAAAATGCTGGATATGTTCCTGGTGAACAAATCTTCCTTGGTATGGACGTTGCAGCTAGTGAATTTTATGACAGCGAAACTAAGACTTACAATCTTAAAAAATCTGGTCAGGGTACAAAAACTTCAAGTGAAATGATTGCTTGGTACAAAGAAATGGTTGCAAAATACCCTATCATTACAATTGAAGACGGTCTTTCAGAATCTGACTGGGAAGGCTGGGCTGAGCTTACAAAAGAACTAGGAAATGAAATTCAACTTGTTGGTGATGACCTATTTGTTACAAATATTGACTTTTTAAGAAGAGGTATTACAACAAATGTTGCTAACTCTATCTTAATTAAAGTAAATCAAATTGGTACATTGACTGAAACTTTAAACACAATTCGTATGGCTCAAACAAACGGCTATACTTGCATGGTTTCACACCGTTCTGGCGAAACTGAGGATACAACCATTGCAGACCTTTCTGTTGCTGTTAATGCAGGACAAATCAAAACAGGTTCTGCTTCAAGAACTGATAGAATGGCTAAGTACAATCAACTTCTTAGAATTGAAGATGAACTTGGCGATGAAGCAGTTTATGAAGGACTTAGTGCTTTCAAAAAATATCGTTTTGAAAAATAAGTTTCATAAAAAAGAAAAATCTGTAGGAAACAATTTACTACAGATTTTTTTATTGAAAATATTTTTTTTCATTGAAATTTTAATAAATTTTATTATAATATAATTATATAAAAAGGTATACACTATGAGTGGGTTTAAAAAATTTACAGAATATTTTTAAAAAAATAATGGCATTGATGCACATGAAGTAAAAAAGTTCAGTTGCAAAAATCTTTCAAGTTATGACATTTACAATGAAGACACAATAACTATTTTGGGTAAATCGGGAAAGCTATTTGTAGATACGGGTATGAGCAAAGACCAATTTTTTGAATGTTAATAGTGTAATGAGAGTGAATATGGATACTAAAAACGAATTTTATTTTGAATTGTCACTTACATTTGAAAGTGATGCACCTGTTGAAAAATTAGAAAAATTAATCGGTTTAAAACCTCAAAAAATTGTTAAATTAAGTGAATCTAAAGGCCCAATAAAAACTGCAAAATTTTTCTATAAAACAGATACATTTAAAAGTTTTTATACTGATAAGCTTTTTAAAGAATTTTTACTTTCGCTTAAAGACAATTTTAAAGCAATTCCAGAAATCTTAAGAGAATGGAAGGGAGAATGCTACTTTTATATTGTTTTTACAAAAATGCTTGACAAACCTTACCTTTCCCTTGATAGTGAGACAATTAAACTGCTTGCCTTTTTAAATGCTAACTATGATATTGATTTTAATTACTAGATTAAGACAAAATAAAATTTACCTTTTTGAAAAAATATCAAACTTTACAAATTGTTTTGGTTTGACTAATAAAGGAGACAATTTATGAATTTATTTAACTTTTTAAGATTTTCAAAAATAGAAAGCAAAGCAAATGACGACAAAGTTTTATTTAGACTTGCTCAAAAGAGAAATGGCAAATTTGTACTAGTAAATGACAAGGGCAATATCGTTTCACCTGAATGTGAGTGGATTTCTAAACAAATAGAAGGCATAAGACTTTTTGAAAATAATGGCATACTATATTACTTTACGAAAGAAAATGGTCAAGCTAGTGGCAAAATTCTTCCAAGAGTTTCAGCAAATGAAAAGGCAGAAAATCAAGAAGTTTATGCCACTGCTGATGAAAATGGAGTTACCCAAGTATTTTTAAATCAAATTAGCACAAGAGATTATAATATAACAAAAGATGAAACTAATGATGTTCACAGTAATAGAGAAACTGAGAGAACCTTTTTAATTAACTCAAACAAAGAGATTTCTAATCTTTTTAAAATGCTAACCACTGTGAACAAAAATGGTCTTAGAATTGCCATTGATGCAAATACTTCAAATGTTTACATAATTAATAAAGATGGAACTGAAATTTATCAAGAATTTAGAAAAATCACCTCTCCAGATGAAAATGGGGTTAGAATTGCAACATCTGTTAAAGAGGACAATGATTATTTAAACGGGCAAGAAACCTTTTACAGAGATGTCTATTCTCTTTTACCTGCAAACTTTGAAAAGACAAATCCTTTTTACTATGATATTACAAGATTTGATAAAGATAACTACAAAGTTACTCACACAAATGGCAAGCAAGAAATTTTAAATAAGAATGGTAAAAATGTTTCTGGTGGTAAATACTCTGAGATTTCAAAGCCAAATGCTCTTGGAGAAGTTATTGCAAATCGTTCAAGAAAAAATAATGGCATTGTTTTATACCATGAAGGCAAACGCTATAAAAAGTTCTCTGACCCACACAGAGTTTTAGATGCTTCCCCAATTGGAATAAAGGCAATGAAATACGGCTCAGGATTAAACCAAAATGTAGTTGCTGGTGTCAACATTTCAGAAGGACTTCAAATTGACGAAGATGTTAACAGAGTTTTAATTGCACTTTTAAAGGGCGAAAAACCGGCAAACAGGTTTTGGAAGTCAATTGAACAGAACAATAAATTTGATAAACTCTTTGATGGTGTATCTTCTTATGAAGCAAAACTCGATGAAATTGCAAGTGCAAGACCGGACATGGCAGAAGAAATCAACCAAAAGAAGCAAAACTTATCAAAATCGCTTACAAGTATACTTCGTAGAAAAGTTGCTGGGCACAGAACATACGAAAAAATTCAAGATAGAAAAATTGAACAAAAGGAAGAAGAAATTGTTGCCCATCAGCAAAATATTGATGAGTCTGCAAATGCAAGAGAAAAACTTAGCAATGCAATAAACAGTTTTGAAAAAGGCAACTAAAAATTCAGTAAGCTACACTCACTAAAAAAATATAAACAATAAAGATATTAGCAATTAGTTAATATCTTTTTTTTTGTAGTTTCAAACTATAATTGCTTATAATGCTTTCCCATATTAATTCAAACAACTTAATATGTTAACAATCTCTAATTTGAGTTTTCCATAAAAATTTATGTCAATATTGATTTATTCTAAAGTTTATGATAGAATATTTTTAAGAGGACAATATGGACAAAAAACTCATTTTTGATATGATAAATTCTAAATCTTTAGAAAATCTTGATCAAATTATTAAAGAGCGTATTTTAAAAGAAAAAGAAGAATATAAAAACAAGTTTCAAGCAATCAAAACAAACGCAGTTGTAAATAGTGGAAATACTACTAAAAATAAAATTTATTTGCCTGAAAATGACAAAACCTATTCAAAATATATAGTTCCGCCACGAAGTGAAAATGACTTTACAATTCGTGCATATGACTTTTTTTTAGACCCTAATGACGTTTCAATCACAATATCAAATGGTTGGCCTACATACAGTTATTACTTTGATGACGAAAAAGAAATATATGAAAATTTGGCTTTTGAACTGAGCAAAATATCAAATTTTAACGATACAGAAAAAATTTTAAATGCTGTTAGTAACGCAGTGTTTGATTATATTGGTGGTGCAAAAGTACAGGGTAATGACTTTGATAGGCTTGCACTCTTGAAGCCAGGTTACGAACTTGATGAAAATGAAAAAAATAAAATATCAAATTTTAGAGGAAGTAAAAAAGCTTGGTGCGTAGAAAGAGCATGTATGGCTCACCAGCTTTTTAAGTTTTTGGGCATTGACTCAAAAATAATCATGTCTACAATTTCAAATAATGGAGAAAATCAAATTCATTCATTTAATTTGCTTAAACTAGACAACAAGTCGATAATATTTGATTGCTCGGTTATGAATCCACCAGATAAAAACAATCAATACAATCCTATTGCTTACACTCTTCCCGCAGAAGTATACGATAAAAACTTAACAAATGTAGCGACTCTTCCTATACGTGAAATAACAGGACTTTCAGGAAAAAAATATAGAATTACATATGACTTGCAAAATAGAATTAATAATGAAAAATCTATGACTCTATAAGATAAGATTGCAGTTGATAATTTCTATTTTTTCATAATTTATCCAATAATTAATAATATTTAATTTGTATATAATGTAACTAAAATCAAATATTTTTACAAGATAGAAAATTATTAAAGCTTTCTATCTTTTTTTATTTTTATTTTAATTTCAAATTAATTATTCAATATATTTGTATAATAACTAAAAATTTCAACAACTTATAAATCAAAATATTAAGAAAATTTGGTAGCTTAAAGTTTTGATATTGGTATTGTATAACGATAAATAAAAATTTTACTTTTGGTATTTATTATAAATTCCTTTTGGCTTAATTTTTGTAAAGATATAATATAATTTTTAATCAAAAATCATTTATTTACAAAAATTGAGCTAGAATAAAAATAAAAGTAAGGTATTCAGCAAAAATTTTAATTTATTTTTTTAGCAAAATATTCACAATTTCAACATCTGCTGGTGCCCATTCCAAATTTTTAAGCTGATTAATTTCTAACCATGCAGAATCCACATGAACATTCATAACAAATTTATCACTATGTGCAATACACTTATATACATACATATTCATTTCAAAGTCAGGATAAACATAGTTGATATCTACCAAATGAGATAACACATCAACACTCATTTCCATTTCTTCTGAAAGCTCTCTTTTAAGTGCCTGAATTTTTGTTTCTCCTTCCTCAATTTTACCACCAGGAAACTCCCACTTTAAAGATACATATTCATATTTACCTTTGGCTCTTTTCATACAAAGTATTTTTCCGTTATATTCAATAACACCTGCGACAACTTCAATTTGTTTCATAAATCTCTCCTAACAAAATTAATTTTAACATAATATTTATTATTTTCAAATATAATTTTTACATTTATTTGCAAAAATTAGTATATTGTTATAAACTTAAATTATAAAGTTAATTTGACAATCAATTTATTAATTTATGGTTGAGGGAATATGAAAGATTTTGTTCAAAATATTAATCATCAATTTTTTGATTTTGTCTTAAAATATGATACAAGTGATGACAACATAATTAGAAAAATTATACATACCTTTACGGTTGCAGATACTTGTTTTACCATTGCCTGCAAGTTAAACTTAAACGAAAAAGATAGAAATCTCGCCTACTTGTCAGGAATTCTTCACGATATTGGAAGATTTGAGCAGTGGAAATTGTATCACACTTATAACGACAAGCAAAGTGTTGACCATGGCGAATTGTCTTATGAGCTTTGCGACAAATTTGACCTGTCAATGATTGACGCTGAAGATCTAAAAACGGTAAAGCTTGCAGTTAAATATCACACAAAACAATATGAAGGTGAAAATGAAAGAATTTCACTTTTTAACAAGATTATCTTAAATGCAGACGCATATGCAAACATTTTAAATACGGCAAATGGTGCTCAAAGAATGACAGTGACCGAAGATGGCTACACTCAAGAAATTCTAAGTGACTTTTTACAAATGAAGCGTCTTTGGATATACTCACCTAAAACCAAAATGGACAGGGCATTAATGCTCACTGCTTGTCTTTACTATGTTAGATATGACTTTTTAAAAGAGCAAGTATTAAAGAATAATTTCATTGACATAGTTGCAGAAAATTTTGTTGGTTATTTAAATGACCAAGACAAAGAAATCTATTTAAATGCTGTAAATACTCTTAAAGAGAGATTTTTAGATAAAAACTTTACCTCAAATCTTGACAAAAAAGATAATTAGTTTATATGATATTTTTACAAACATAATTATGATAAATTGTGATAATTTTAATAAATTTAACCTATTATTACATTTTAAATATTTTACGCAGGAGAAAGTATGGTTATTTTTGCAGAAATAACTTTTAGTTTGGGAATTTTTTTCACAACTTTTGGAAGAATATTAAAAAAGCAAGAAACTAATCTTTATTTTAATGCAATTTCAAATTTATTCTTTTGTGTTTTTTATTTAATTTTATCAAACGCTTCCCATATGCTAATATCTCTTGTTGGCGTTATTCGCTCGCTTGTTTGTTTTACAGTTTTAGAATTTGGACTTGAAAAGAAAAAAATTATTCCATTTAGCACCTTAATTTTATACACTCTGCTTTGTATTGTCTTTTCAAATAACTTGCTACTCAGTTTCTTTTTAATTGCAAGAGGAATAACATATATTTATGGAGCATTGCAAAAGGACAAAAAAGTCTTTAAAATAATGAATATATCTTCAAGTTTACTCTCGATTGTTTACAATTTCCTTGTGTTTGATTATTCTATGGCAGTGTGGGACATTTTGGTCATTATAGTGGTTGCGTTTACTTGGTAAAAAACGAAATTATATTTAATATGAATTGATATAGGATAATTAATTTTATTAATTATCCTTTTTCAATATAATATTAGTTTTTATAAAAGCTCTATTTTAAATTTCAAAAAAATCAGTTAGTTTTTTACTAATTTAATTTTTATTAGAAATACATACCTAGTGTATAAACTAACACTAACATATTAATAATGGTTACTTTTAATAGTATTTTTTATTATTCAAGAGAATTAATGGAACTTCCATTTCTTCTGTAACAGAAGTGTGATGACCCTTGAAATGCTCGCTCTTTTTAGTTAAAATTCCCTGTTTGTGAGTATAAGTCCCAAATGCAATGTAATCTCCAAGTCTAGCCCGAATCTCTGGAAGCATTTCAGTTTTTCCGAAAATTCCATTTGCAATTAATTCATCTACCTTATGTAATTCAAAATCTGCAGAATATTTGCTTTTAAAATAACTTTCAAATTGCTCGTGCATTCCTTCTTTAACAGCAAAAGCAGGTGACCTAGAATCTAAAAATGGATAGATTTTAAGCATACTCATCAACTTTTCATCTTTATAAAATTCAACATAACCAGTAACATCAATTTGCCCGTGGTCTGCCGTTATTACAAAAAGGGTATCATTTGTTTTGTCTAGTAAATTTTGCATATTGCTCTGCAAACTTTCAATGACAGATTTTGTTACACTGCTTTTAACTCCCTCTTTGTGCATAGTGTGGTCAGGGTCTGGGTAGTATGCATAGCAAAACTGCTTCCCCTCTCTATTACAGATATTTGCTAAACTATTAAAAAATTCTGTTTCCGTTTGAAAAACAACATTTCTTTCTCCGTGCGAAACCTCCACAAAACTTGGAAAAAGTGTTGAAATGGAATAATCAGTATTTGCCCTATCAAAGTAATACTCTAGGCGTGAAAGTGGAATTTTTTTACTGTCAACAATTTCTCCCGTCCACGAATCTTTACTTAAGTATATATCAATATTTTTATTTAACTGCTTAAAATAAACACTCCAACCAAACCAACCATGAGTGCTTGAAAGAGTATTTGTAAGGAGTGATGTTGTCGCATTTGTAGTTGTTGATGGAAATGTTGAAGTTAACACGCACTTTATTTCTCTTAAAAATAAGTCAGATTCTTTTAAGTTTGTTCTAAGTGGATACATTCCAAGTCCGTCAAAACAAATAAAGACGACATTTTTATAGTCCTTTTTTAGTTCTCTTTTTAAAATCTCTAATGTTGGGTTTTCATTTTTAACACCTAAAAATTCTGCAAGAGTTGCTGAAACATTGACAACATTATTTTTAAAATCAGGATAGATAAATTCTTTCATAATTAACCTCAATTGTTATTTTGAATTAAAATAGTTCCAAAAAATACAATTTAAATATTTTCAAATTAATTTTCTTGGTGTATTAATTTAAGTTTTTATATTAAATTTTATTTTGTTTTTTTGATTTTTTTCTAACTATTTTACAAAATTTACATAAAGGTTAACACAAATAAAATGTAATTGTCAAATAATTCCAGTAACAAAGATTTCAATGCCAATAAGTATTAGTACAATTCCACCAAATATCTCTGCCTTTGTGCCTAGCTTGGTTCCAAATTTTTTACCAATGAAAACTGAGCCAAAAGAGATTGCAAAAGTAACAACCCCTATAATACTTGAGCAAATTATTGCTTCACTAACTGCATAGTCAGCAATGGTTATTCCGACAGAAAGAGCGTCTATTGAAGTTGCAAGTGCCTGAATTATCAAACCCTTAAATGTTAATTTTTCTTTTATTGTTTCTTCTTGATTTTCTTGATGTTTTACAGCATCAAAAAGCATTTTTCCACCAAGAAATCCCAAAATTATAAGGGCAATCCAAGGTATGAATTTTTCAATATATGTAATTACCGTTGACCCTATAAAATATCCAATTAGTGGCATTAGACCTTGAAACAGACCAAACACTAATGCAATTAAAATTGTTTTTTTGGTTTTCATATCTGGCTCTGAAAAGCCATTTGCCATTGAAACTGCACACGCGTCCATCGCAAGCCCAACACCTAGAACCAGTGATGTAAATAAAAACTGAAACATATACTTTTCTCCAAAACTACTTTTTTACCACTTTTTGTTATTTTTATTGTTTAATTGTCTTTAAATTAGCTAACTTTTACACAATAAACAAAAAAACGAGACTTCTGGTAACAAAAACTGTTATCATAAGTCTCGTTTTTTAATACTGAGCCTGAACTTTCGTCCAATATGTAGACCAGTAACTATTTCTAGCAAACTACTCTCTTATTACAAATATTAAATTTTAATATTTAAATTTATTTAAGTTTACAAGCTTATATTGAAAACTAGATTTAATAATGTTTTTAGTCAATTATTAAAAGAAGTATTTTTGTTATTATTTTAATAATTAATTACAAAACACTAATCTTAGAAAAATATATGTGGTTTTTATTTTATTGCTATAACTATACTTTTTGTATAATATTTAAAAACCACATAAATTGTGAAATTTTTTATGCTCCGATATTTTCTTCGTTTTTGCCCAAAACAATTGAGTCGTCATCAGAGTAATTTAAAACTTCCGTTGGGGTAACATCTCTATATCTCTTTAAGCCAGTACCAGCAGGAATTCGCTTACCAATAATAATGTTATCTTTAAGTCCAACAAGATTATCAACACTACCTTTAATTGCAGCATCGGTCAAAACTCTTACAGTTTCTTGGAATGATGCGGCAGATAAGAAGCTGTCAGTTGCAAGTGATGACTTTGTAATAGACAAAAGAACTCTCTTTGCAGTAGCAGGTTCACCACCTTCTGCAAGAACTCTTTCATTTTCTTCTTCAAACTTGAACATTTCTACATAGTCGCCCGGAAGCATTGTTGTATCACCAGAATCCTCAATTCTAACCTTTCTAAGCATTTGTCTAATAATAATCTCAAGGTGCTTATCATTAACATCAACACCACTTTTGTGGTAAACTTTGAGGACTTCGACAATCATATAGTCCTGAGTTGCCTTTGGACCACGAGTTTTTAAAATGTCATGAGGGTTAATTGAACCTTCTGTAATTCTCTCACCCGGTTCAACATGTGAACCAACTGCGACTTTAAATCTTGCCTTATCTGGAACTGAATAAACCACTTCATTTTGGTCATCAGTCATAATAGTTACCTGACCTTTTGCTGGGTCAATCTTTGTAACTTCACCACGACTTTCAGAAATAACGGCAACGCCCTTTGGTTTTTTTGCTTCAAAGATTTCTTCAACTCTTGGAAGACCTGCTGTAATATCGTCTTGTGTAACAGTACCACCACCGTGGAAGACGTTCATGGTAAGCTGAGTACCAAGTTCACCAATTGACTGTGCAGCAATAACACCAACAGCTTCACCAACTTTAACTCTTGACCTACAAGACATATCACGACCATAGCATTTTGCACAAACGCCATATTTCGATTTACAAGTAAATACAGTACGAATGGTAACCTTTTCAATGCCAGCCTTTTCAATTGCCTCAGCTTGTTCAGGTGAAATCATTTCGTCTGCACCAACAATAACTTCGCCAGTTTCTGGGTTAACAATGTCGTCAACGGTATATCTACCAGAGATTCTTGAACTAATAGATTCTACCATGCTATCTTCATCATAAATAGCAGAGATTTCCATACCCTTAACTTTTTCGCCAAGAGTAGCAAAACAATCTTCGTCATCAATAACAACTTCTTGAGCAACATCGACCAAACGACGGGTAAGGTAACCAGCATCGGCAGTTTTAAGAGCCTTATCGACCATACCTTTACGACCACCACGAGTTGCAATAAAGTATTCAATAACACTTAGACCATCTCTGAA
The DNA here is from genome assembly GCA_944382715.1 of uncultured Clostridia bacterium. Taxonomy (GTDB): domain Bacteria; phylum Bacillota; class Clostridia; order Christensenellales; family UBA1242; genus RGIG1681. Next base: position 66,828 of record CALWNC010000003.1, on the reverse strand, counting down.
ACTTGAACGAATAGGAACTTCAATAACCTTACCTGAAGTGCTCATCATAAGTCCACGAATACCTGAAAGGTCACACATATTATCTTTTGAACCACGCGCACCAGAGTCAACCATAAGCTTTAGTGGGTTATTATTTTCGTAAGCTTCCATAGTTTCATCGGTAATCTTCATACGAGCATTACTCCAAATGTCAAGAAGCTTTGTAGATTGCTCTTCTTTTGTGATAAGACCACGCTTCAATTGTTTAGCTACAAGTGCAGCTGATACATCGGCCTCTTCAATAATCTTATCTCTATCTTTTGCAACACGAATATCAAATAGGTTTGCAGTAAGTGAGGCAAGTGTAGAGTATTTATAACCAAGTTCCTTGATTTTATCAAGCATAATTGCAGTTTTTGTTGAACCAAGGTTAACATAGCAAGCCTTAATAATCTTTTTCATTTGCTTTTTGTTAATGGCAAACTCAATTTCATTTTTAAGCATATCTTCAGGAGTTTCTCTCTTGGCAATTCCAATACCTTCTGGTATAACTTTATTTAAAATAAGTCTACCAACAGTGGTATCTATCAAGCCTGATTTAAGTTCTCCATCAATTTCTTTTTGAATTCTAACTTTAACTTTTGAGTGAAGAGAACAATTGCCCGTTTCATAAGCCATAATTGCTTCATCAACATCGGCAAAACACTTGCCCTCACCCTTTTCGCCAGGAATTTCTACGGTTAGGTAATAAATACCATAAAGCATGTCTTGATAAGGAACGGAAATAGGTTCACCATCAGAAAGCTTTAAGATGTTGTTTGAGGCAATCATTAAGTATCTAGCTTCTGTCTGAGCGTCAATTGAAAGTGGAACATGGATAGCCATTTGGTCACCATCAAAGTCAGCATTGAAAGCTGCACAAGTTAATGGGTGAAGTTTCATAGCCCCGCCTTCAACGAGAACTGGCTCAAAAGCCTGAATTGAAAGTCTGTGAAGTGTAGGAGCACGGTTAAGCAAAACTGGGTGATCCTTAATAACATCTTCCAAAACGTCCCAAACAACTGGTCTTGCCCTTTCAACAATGTGCTTAGCACTTTTAATGTTGTGAGATTGATTTAAATCAACGAGCCTTTTCATTATAAATGGCTTAAATAGTTCAAGAGCCATTTCTTTTGGAAGTCCACACTGATACATTTTTAAACTTGGTCCGACAACAATAACGGAACGACCAGAGTAGTCAACACGCTTACCAAGTAAGTTTTGACGGAAACGACCTTGTTTACCACGAAGAAGTGCTGAAAGTGATTTAAGTTCTCTATTGCCAGCACCACTAATTGGCTTGCCTCTTCTACCATTATCAATGAGAGCATCGACAGCTTCTTGAAGCATACGCTTTTCATTTCTACAAATAATTTCAGGAGCACCAAGCTCAATTAATTTTTTAAGTCTATTATTTCTGTTAATAACTCTTCTATAAAGGTCATTGACATCACTTGTAGCAAATCTTCCACCATCAAGTGGAACCATTGGTCTAAGTTCTGGTGGAATAACAGGAATTACATCAAGAATCATCCACTCAGGCTTAGCACCTGTACGGATAAATGAATCAATCAAACCAAGTCTTTTTGCAAGATTAAGTTTCTTTTGACCTTTCGATTTTTTAAGTTCTTCTTTAAGCTCTTTTGACTCTTTTTCAAGGTCAACTTGAGAAAGAAGTTCTTTTATAACTTCGGCTCCCATTCCAGCTTTGAAAGCTTTAGGACCATATTTTTCAACTGCCTCACGATATTCCCTATCATTTAAGATTTGCTTATATTCAAATTCGGTTGTACCCGGGTCAGTTACAATGAAAGAAGTAAAGTACAAAACTTGTTCAAGTTTTTTAATAGAGATATTTAAAATTGTCCCAATTCTTGAAGGAACACCTTTAAAGTACCAAATGTGAGAAACTGGAGTTACAAGGTCAATGTGTCCCATTCTTTCTCTTCTAACTTTTGACCTAGTGACTTCAACGCCACACTTATCGCAAATGACACCCTTGTAACGAATTCTCTTATATTTTCCACAATGACATTCCCAGTCTTTTGTTGGTCCAAAAATTCTCTCGCAATAAAGACCATCTCTTTCTGGCTTTTGCGTTCTGTAATTAATGGTTTCTGGCTTTGTAACTTCACCATAAGACCACTGATGAATTTTTTCAGGACTAGCAATACCGATTTGCATTGAGTCAAAATTGTTTAATTCAAACATAATTTTCCCCTTAATTTTTTATTATAAGTCATCATCAAAATCAAATAAGTCACCAGCATCTCCGCTGTCAAGATTTCTATCATCAACGAGTTCTCCAAGGTTTAATTCTTCTTCTTGACCCATATCAACTTCAATCTCTTCTTCATCTTTATTTTGCTTATTTTTAATTGAATCAGACATATCTCTTTCATCTTCCATAAGTTCTTTAAGTCCAATTTCCTGCTTATCTTCGGTAAGCACTTTAATGTCAAGTGCAAGTCCTTGAAGCTCTTTTATCAAAACTTTGAATGATTCAGGGATACCAAGTTCTGTAATATTTTCGCCTTTAACGATAGCCTCATAAGTTTTAAGTCTACCAACGACATCGTCAGATTTAACAGTTAACATTTCTTGCAAAATGTTTGATGCACCATATGCTTCAAGAGCCCAAACTTCCATTTCACCAAATCTCTGACCACCAAGCTGAGCTTTACCGCCAAGAGGTTGCTGAGTAACAAGTGAGTATGGACCAGTTGAACGCGCGTGCATTTTATCAATAACGAGATGATGGAGTTTAAGCATGTACATAATTCCAACAGTTGTACGGTTTTCAAAAGGTTCACCCGTTCTACCATCGTAAAGTTGTACTTTTCCATCTTCTGGGAAGTTATTTTGTCTGAATAATTCTTGAATATCAGCTTCCTTAGCCCCGTCAAATACTGGGGTGGCAATTTTCCAGCCAAGAGATTTTGAAATAAAACCAAGAGAAACTTCAAGTAATTGTCCAATGTTCATACGAGAAGGTACGCCCAAAGGATTTAGAAGAATTTGAATTGGCGTTCCATCTGGCATAAATGGCATATCTGCCTTTGGAAGCACTCTTGAAACAACACCTTTGTTTCCGTGTCTACCAGACATCTTATCACCAACACTCATTTTTCTCTTTTGAGCAATGTAAACACGCACAAGTTTATTTACACCAGTTGCAAGTTCATCTTTATTTTCACGGGTGAAGATTTTAACATCAACAACAACGCCACCTTCACCGTGCTGAACTCTAAGTGAAGTATCTCTAACTTCTCTTGCCTTTTCACCAAAAATTGCTCTAAGTAATCTTTCTTCTGGGGTAAGTTCTGTTTCACCTTTTGGCGTAACTTTACCTACCAAAATGTCACCAGTTGTAACTTCTGCACCAATTCTAACAATACCATTTTCATCGAGATTTGAAAGTGCATCTTCACCAACATTAGGAATATCTCTTGTGATTTCTTCTGGTCCAAGTTTTGTATCTCTTGCATCTTGTTCATATTCTTCAATGTGAATTGAAGTTAAAACATCATCTTCAACAAGTTCATCAGAAATTAAGATAGCGTCATCGAAGTTATAACCTTCCCAAGGCATGAATGCAACGAGAATATTTTTACCAATTGCAAGTTCTCCGTCCTTTGTTGAAGGGCCATCAGCCAAAACATCGCCTTTTTTAACTGCTTGACCATGATTAACTATTGGTCTTTGACGCATACAAGTACCATTGTTTGAACGAACAAATTGAATAAGATCATAAGTTTCATCGCCTTCTGCAGTTGCAACAACAATTTTTTCACCAGATAAATATTTAACAATACCATCGTTTTTGGAAATAACCATAACGCCACTATCAACTGCAATCTTATGCTCTGTGCCAGTACCAACAATTGGAGCTTCTGTCTTAAGTAATGGAACTGCCTGACGCTGCATGTTTGAAGCCATCATCGCACGAGTAGTATCATCGTTTTCAATGAATGGAACTAGGGTTGTAGCAATAGAAACAAGTTCCTTTGGAGAAACATCAATAAAGTCAATCTGTTCTCTTGGAAGTTCGGTAATTTCACCCTTTTTACGACAAGTAACTCTTTCATTTTTTAATGTGCCGTCTTCTGCAATTGGTTCATTTGCCTGAGCAATAACATATTTTTCTTCGACATCAGCAGTCATATAAACCACATCGTCAGTAACTTTGCCAGTATTTTTATCTATTCTTCTATAAGGGGCTTCAACAAAGCCGTATTTATCAATTTTTGCATAAGTTGCAAGTGAGTTAATCAAACCAATGTTTTGACCTTCTGGAGTTTCATTAGGGCAAAGACGACCGTAGTGAGTGTAGTGGACATCACGAACATCAAACCCTGCTCTTTCACGAGTAAGTGCACCTGGACCAATAGAAGAAATCTTTCTCTTATGAGTTAAAGACGCTATAGGGTTGGTTTGTTCCATAAACTGTGACATTTGGCTTGAACCAAAAAATTCACGGATTGCGGCACTAATTGGACGAACATTAATAAGTGTACTAGGACTTATTTCCTCAACATTTTGAACCTGCATTCTTTCAGAAATAACCCTTTCAAGTCTTGCCATTCCAATAAAGAATTGTGCCTGTAAAAGTTCACCAACTGTTTTAATTCTACGATTTCCAAGGTGGTCAACATCGTCGTAGTTACCAAGACCTTGCTTTAAACAAAGATGATAGTTAACTGCTGAGAGAATATCGTCAAGCAAAATGTGTCTACCCATAAGTTCATCTCTGTTATCTTCAATGGCCTTTTGCTTTTCTTCTTCAGTTTTACAGTTAGATAGTATTGTAAGAAGAGTTGGAAGATGTACATCTTCATCAATCTCAGCCTTTTCTGCATCAAGTCCAGTGTAAGCCACAAGGTCAACTCTGTTATTGCCAAGTACATAGAATTTTCCAAGTTTTCCCTCAACTGCAACTTTATTTACACCAGCATTTTGAACATATCTTGCTCTCTCTTCGTCCAAAACCTCACCTGCAGCAGCATATACTTTTCCATTAATAACAATGTCCTCTGCAAGTGTCTTGCCTTCAATTCTATTTGCAATAGAGAGCTTTTGATTGAATTTATGTCTACCAACGCCAGTAATATCATATCTACGAGTTGAATAAAATCTCTTTTCCAAATCTTTTTTAACGGCCTTTGCGTTAAATACTTCACCTGGACGAAGTCTTTTTGAAATTTCAACAAGAGCATCTTCTGTATTGGTTGTTGTATCTTTTGCAAGTGTTCTTTGAATAGTTTCGTCATTGTCAAACATATTGAGAATTTCTTCATTAGAAGAAAGTCCCAGTGCCCTTAAAAATATAGTTCCTAGCATTTTTCTTGAACGGTCTACATGAACCCACAAAATGCCTGAACTATCTTCTTCCCATTCAATCCAAGCACCACGCGCTGGAATAATGTCTGTTTCTACAACATTTTTGCCTGCTTTGTTAAGCCCTTCACTGCAATATACACTTGGACTTTTTACAAGTTGAGAAACGATGGCACGCTCGGCGCCGTTAATAATGAACGAACCATTTTCGGTCATAAGAGGAATATCTCCCATATAGACCTCTTGGTCAACAACTTCGCCAGTTTCTTTGTAAACTAAACGAACCTTTACCTTTAAAGGCATAGAATAAGTTGCATCTCTAGTTTTACATTCAGCCTCAGTATACTTTGACTTGCCGTCAAGCCTATGATCCAAAAAATAAAGCTCTACACGGCTATCGGTGTTGTCTTCTCTTGCATCTGAACGATTCAAGTTGTCTGTATCGGTAATAGGAGAAAAATCGCGAAGTACATCGCGAATGCCTTTTGTTATGAAGTTATTGTAACTATTTTTTTGAACTTCTACAAGGTCTGGAATTTCTTTAACTTCTTGAATATTTCCGAACTTGTGTCTCTCCGTGATTCCGAACATTTCTGTTTTGATGTTTAAGTTACTACTCATGTAGTCCTCCATAAAAAATATTAGATAGTCACTTTTGAAAATTCGAGTACCAAAAAAAGCTAAGCCAAAAAAATAGTCGATTCTATATAACCGTAAAAAAGGACAAAAGATTACGATTATATCTACATTTTTTGACCAAATTTCCATAAAATAATTTCAAGAGCACATACTCTGAGCATAAATTATGGTATACTAAACAATAATAACATTTTAATCAAGTTTAGTCAATATTTTTTATTAAATTTATTTAAATTTAACTAAAAAGATTTTTTTATGATTTAGATGAAAAATTTATAATCAATATTGACTTGAATAAAAAAATGTGATATAGTCATAGTAGAATTTGGAGGTTAAAGTTATGACATCATTAAAAGATTTAGATAGAATTATACCAGATGTAATTGCTCAGCTTGAAAAAATAGCTTCTGATATGTCTTCTTACAAGAAAATCAAAACTGACCTTAGAGCAACGGCTTTGATTAACGAAATTAAAGAAAAGGTTAAGCAGATTAAGCTTGCATATGAAACCTACAAAAGACCTGATTTAAGTCACCTTTATGCTAATTATAATTTTGACGATTATGTAAAGGCAATTACGGGATATGTTCCAGAATACAGAGCAGTGTATGAAAGAATTAAAAAGTTTGAAAACATCACTGATTACTATGATGCTGGAAAACCATTTGTTGAAAGCAGACAAGAAGAAAAAATGGTTGCTAGTTCAAATAGTGTAAACATGCAAGAAAAAATGGACAGCTCAGAACTTGAAAGACAATAAAATTATTTTCGCTGTGAAATTTAAATCAAAATACAAAAGTCTCTATTGGCTATTATTATTTTGATGTCACTAAAACTAGCTTGTGCTAGTTTTTTTTATTAAAAAAATTTACATAAAATTTTGATTTGTTCACAAGTAACCTACAAAAATAGTTTTTATAAACTACATAAAAATGTTATTTATTATAATTATTAATATAAATTCTACATTATAAATTGATATTTTTTCAAGTTTGTATAAATAAATGATAAGTTCTATCAAAAAATGTATATCAAAAATCTTAATTATTTAAAGAATTTTTATAACATTAGTTTAAATTAAAAAAACAGCTTTATAATTTGTTGACATAAATTTAAATCAAAAATTATAAAACTGTATTTTTTTTATTAAAAATTAATTAAATTTACAATTACTGCAATATAAATTTTTAAGATTGAATTTTCTTCTTTTTTGTAACTATGTATGTTATTATACCCGTCAAAGTAATTAAAACTATTATAACAGAAATCACAATAATTATCACTATGATTGTTGGACTAATCCCCTCCTGATCTTGATATACTGCGACTACTAGTATATCTTCACTCGCTACAAATGTATAAGTTGATGAACTACTTAAAAGCTCTGTGCCATTATAAAAACCAACAAAAACTTTGCCCTTTTCTGCTGGACTTGCCATAAGCGTCACAACATCGCCAATTTGAACTACCTGCGAATTTTCATTACTCCCATTTATAGTTCCATTCTCAACAGTTATTATTACACTAGTGTGGAGCACTGAAATAAATGTTGCCGTGTACGATATGCTTTCTGTGCAATACTTAGATACTTCTGGTGTCCAGCCATTAAATACATATCTGTAAACTTCATCTGAAACTTTTGTTGGAGTTTCTGGAATGATAATCTCATCTCCATAATGATATGTTTTTTCACTTATGACTGAGTTGTCAAAGTTTTTAAATATTATTTTATATTCAATGAATTTGCGTTCATAAGTTGCAGTGTAGTTGGCATTTCCCGTGCAAACTTCTTCAACTGCCATATCCCAACCACTAAATATATAATCATATACACCATCACTTGGTCTAGCTGGGTTGCTTGGCAATTCAATTGTTTCTCCATAATTATAGACATTCTCACTCAATATTATTCCGTCATAATTTTTAAAAATAATTGTATACTCAATAGGACTACTTGAATAGGTTGCGGTGTACTCGGCATTGCCCGTACAAGAATTTTCTATCTCTTTATCCCAGCCACTAAATGAATAGTTATATTTTTCATCACTTTCGCGATTTGGATTACTTGGAACTATAATGGTATCACCATAATGATAAGTTTTCTGGCTAAGAATTTCCCCGTCATAGTCTTTAAATACTACGGTATAATCAATGTAAATCTCTCTGTATACTGCCTTATATTCAGCAATACCAGTGCAAACTAATTCAACTTCTGGAGACCAACCTACAAACTCATAACTATAAACATTATCACTAACTCTCGTTGGATCACTTGGCAATTCAATTGTTTCTCCGTAGTTATAAAGTTTTACACTAAGCAAAAAGTCGTTATAATCTCTGAAAACAACTGAAAACATATTAAGTGACCCCTCATAAGTCGCCATGTACTCGGCACTTCCCGTACAAATTTTTTCAACTTCTGGAGTCCAACCCATAAACACATAATTATAAACATTGTCACTTGGTCTTGTCGGGTCATTTGGTATAACTATCCTATCCCCATAATGGTAGATATTTTCACTCAGCACCGTTTCGTCATAATCTTTGAAAACTATCTTATATTCAATAAAAGTGCTTGAATAAGTTGCAGTGTACTCGGCATTGCCCGTGCAGTTTGTTTCTATCACTTTGTCCCAGCCATTAAATAAATATTCATAAATTTTGTCGCTTGGTCTTGTTGGGTCACTTGGAATAATAACTCTGTCACCATAATTATAGATTGTTTCACTTAGAATTGAACCATCATAATTTTTAAAAATTACTGTAAATCTTTTATATATTGTGTTATATGTAGCAATATATTCTGCGTTGCCTGTACATATTGTAATAACATTTGGTGACCAGCCTGCAAATTCGTAACTGCAATTTTCATCACCCTCTCTTGTAGGACTAGCTGGAATAAAAACTGTATCCCAATACTTATAAGTTGTTGAGCTTATAATTGAACCATCGTAATCTTTAAACAAAATTGTAAATCTATTAATTTTTGTTGCAACAAATTGAACATTTTCAGTTACAAGAATGCTTGTAGCAGGTAAATACTCCAACGCACCATTTTTCCACATGATAACTTCGTCACCAGATGGCGAGTAAAGTGGCAAATAATAAAATTCATTTGGCTTTACATAAACTGTTTCTGATTTTGCACCATCAGAAAGTGTTATTTCCAGCTTTTTGCCCAAGGTGACAAAAATTGTGGAATTTTCATAAACTTCAATTACATCGCCCGTTTGATAGGTTGTGCTATTATAAACCCAACTTGAAACATAGTCGGTTTCGGATAATTCAAGTAAACTTTCATCTAGAGTAATTTCCCCTACTGGAAGTGAAACTATTGTTTCGTTGCCAGAAATTGAAACTATCAAATTGATATAGGCTAAGTTTACGCGAACAATATTACTATCTTTATAACAAACAGCATTTTTTACACTAATTGCTTGAATAACTTCATCAGAAATACTAAAGCCATTAACTGCAAACAACCTCTTCCCATTTGAAATTGATTGAAGCACAAATGTAACATTTGAAGAGTCAAACATTTCACTATGAATGGTAAGATTTGCACCAGAAATATATATTTCTCCCGAAAGTATTGGCATTGAAGAAGTTCCCGAATCTCTTCCAATGTTAAACTCTCCGTTATTTAAGTAAAACAGACTACCATTATTTGAAGTGTTATTTGAAAAATTTCCACCATAAACATAAACAACTCTAGCACTATTTGAACATGATGAGTAAATCGCTCCACCATTGCTCGATGCCGTATTATTAGAAAATGTCGTATTATTTAATGTAGACTTGCCGTCTGCAAAAAGCCCTCCACCATTTACTGCAAAATTATTTAAAAAACTGGTATTAGTCAAAGTTATAACACCACCACTGGTGTTGCAAATTGCACCACCATTACTGCTTGCAGTATTAGAAATGAAGTTGCAGTTTATAAACTCAATAGTTCCGATATTATAAATTGCACCACCATTGCTTGTAGCAGTATTGCCCGAAAAGACAACATTTGTATAGTAAGTTCTAACATTATTTCCAGAAACTGCGCCACCATTCACGGCTTTGTTATTTCTAATCTCAACATTTGTAAGTCTAACCTCACCTTTTGCAAAAATAGCACCACCACTGCCCGTACAAATATTATTTTGCAAAATTGTATTGCCAGTTATAATCAAAGTTCCACTAACGCTTATTAAAGTTCCCGACTGAGTAATATTATCTCCATCTATAATTAATTTGGCATTGTCAGTTCCATAAGCCGTAAGAGTAGCACCACTATTTATTACAAATAAATCACCTATGCCAAGTCTATAAACTATTATATCTTCGGTAATCCCATCTGCAACTGTGAGTGTTAAGTTTTTATCAATAACAATGCCACTTTCTCTAGTACTCTTTAGAAGATATATCGTGTCACCTGCGCTTGCACTACTTACTGCGTCTGATATTGAATTAAAATATGTATCATTAACCATACATACATTTTCATCAGATACCTGAATATATGATTTTTCAACATAAGCCGTTGTATTTAAGCATCTATCATAGGCGCAGACTTTGTATGTTGGAGTAGTGTCATAACTAGTAGTGTCTGTAAAACTAGAGCCATAAGTAAAACCAACAACTTTAAATTCATCACCAATTTTTACTGAAATTTCATAGCCAAGGTGTGCAATATCACTGACATCTGGCAAATATAAAGTATAACTTCCATTAGTCTCTACAATTTCCAATATCTCAGTGGTAGTGTTTTCGTTATAAAGGCTTGCCCAGTCGCCAAGCTTATAGTCATTTGCAAACAAATATACAAACTGATTGGTGTCAAGATACCAAAGTTTTTTTATTTCAGTATTTATTTTATTTGAAGCTATTGCCTCTTGCATAAGTTCTGTGAAAGTTGACGAAGCACCACCAGTAGTAAAGCGGTTACTTGCACTGTAAGTTCCATCACTATTCATATAAAAACCCCACCTTTCAAAGTAGCTTGAAAGGTCATAACCCGTTGCAAGAGAAGAATAGTAAATCATTCTTTCTGTTCTGCCCAGATTTTTCCCTGTCGTTTCAAACCTATATTTGTTTTCAAGATTTCCCCAGTAGCCTGGAAATCCAGCTTCAATGCTCATCCAGATAACACAGTTATCACCAAAAGATTGAAAAGCCGAATTTGTCAGCGTAAAATCAGAAGATAACTGCAAGTAAACCTGATTTAAAGGGAGCCTATCATAGTCGCCTTCAAGTAATGCATCATAATATGCCCACATATTGTTTGTAACTTCACCCCAAGTTCTTTGATTGTTGTCAAGGGCATGACCAATTTCATGAGCAAATGCCCAGCCAGTTATTGCCTTATTTACAAGTTGATGAAATGTGCTTGAATCAATTATGCCAATGTGGTCGTCAGCCGCAAAGGCATATGCTCCCGGCCATGGTTGAACCACTCTAATATTTGTATAAAGATGCGTATTCCTTTCATTATAATTTTCATCGTTTTCATCAAATGAAACACCTGCAAATGTTATGAGTTTGTACATATAGTCATTCCAAGTATCACAGTTTTTTTGTGGTGAATTTCCATTAACAATATAACTGTTATATGCCAAACTTGAAAGCGAAGATAATATTACATTGTCACAGACCACCTCAAAAACATCTAACTGAACACTTAGATTACTTGCATCATTAAGCTTGTTGGTGTAATCTTCAAGATACATTTTAAAACTTGTTTCATCATCGCCATCTCTAAATACTGGATAAAAATTTCCACCTTCAATGTAAATCTTTACATTTGACGACTGCTCGGAAGGAAGGTATGGATTAATTATATGAATAGGTCCCCCCGCAACAACCTCTTTACTATAATTTGAAGTAATTAAATTTGGAAAAGTAAACACATTTTTACCACGCGAAAGTTTTACCTCACTTTTCCAACTCTGCCAAGCTCCATAGCTTTGGGTAAATGCAATTGATGGCAGTGGGTCACCTTCATCAGCCTCAACATAAATCACAATTTGTTCACCTGCAAGTCCAGCTATTCCACTAACTTGTCTGTTTATTCCAAAAGATGACATTTGAAGAGTGTTTGATGCGTATGCACGCATATCTCCCCACTGCATTATCTGATTAGTTGCTGTGCTACTTGTAGAAAATTCTCTGCGAGTGTCAAAAGTTACATATCCATCAATAATCGCCCTTGCTCTGTCAAGTATTGGAGAAATTGCACTGTCAAAATTTGGTAAGTCCTTAGTGCTTTCAGCCAAACTGTCAATAGCCTGCGTGCTTTTATATTCATCAGCAAGTGAAGTCTGAGTGTAATCTGTAAAAATTTCGCCACTTCTAATTACTTCACATTCTGCCGATTCTGGCGTTAAAAACTGCAATTCTTTGCAAGTTGCAACCCAGTTGTGCATTGTATTAACTTCATAAAATTCGAATTTTAATGATTTTACTACTTGTGGGCTATCAAAATAAAATACTACTCTACTATTTGTTGCACTGCTATTTACCGTGCCATAAAGCTCAAGTTCATCGTCACTTGACGAAGCAATATAAATGTTTAAAATTGTAGGATATCCATGACCAAGTCTTGCAGATGATGATGCATATAATATTCTGTCTATTATCACTTCCGTTTTAAAGTTAACTACGATGTCATTTTTAAAAGTGCCCGAATTTTCAGTTGCCGTTTGCCAGTAGGTATTCCAATTCCCGTCAAACGCATTTGAAAGATTTGTACCACCACCTATTGCCGAGTAACTCTCAATCAAATCATTTGTAAGTTTATAAAAACTAACATATTCATTGTCGTTTAATAAGTTATCAGAAGCAACTTCACAGGTCAATTTATTCGTGCCATCGGCAACAACAATTTCATTTGTCGTATTAGAATTAACCATTACATAGCAAAGAAACGATGACACAACTAAAAATAAAAAGGAAAATATTTTATTGAGACTTTTCATACTTTATTTCTCCATTTTGTGTTTTTTATAAATTTTAAAGCTTGAACTAATAGTTTGCGATTTTTTTAAATAATTTGTTTACTACTCACTTCAAATTTAATATTTATTTCTAATTCTAGTATAATTAAATACCTTATTTGTTGCAATTAATTTTTAAATTAAAAACTTATATAAAATCAAAAAAAGTAAACCAATTTGTAAGAGCTAATAAATTTAATTAATTGAATTTTATAAATTTGTTTTTGTGTGCAAATTGTGTTAATATATAGTTGGAAAAATGTGTATAAGTACTAGAAATTACAAGTTTGATAATCTCAAATTTCTGTTAATGTTTTTTGTTATTACTGGGCATCTTTTAGAGTTTTCCTTAAATAGTGAAATTACAAGATACCTATACACTGTAATATATTCTTTTCATATGCCCACATTTATCTTTATATCTGGCTACTTTGCAAAATTTAATTTTTCTTCTTTACTAAAAAAATTTATTATACCCTATTTTTATTTTCAATCATTTTGGATTATATATTACCTTATAGCTTTTAACACCCTAAAATCATACCTTTCACCTGAATGGGTTTTGTGGTATTTATTTGTAATAATAATCTATTACTTTAGTATTCCCATAATTAATACAAAATCTAAAACAAAAAAGATTTTGATTTTTATTCTATCAATTATACTTTCGCTTGGTGCTGGATTTGTAGACTTTTTGGGCTATTTCTTATCATTACAAAGAATGTTTTACTTTTATCCATTTTTTGTATTGGGCTTTTATCTTGGAAAAAGTAAGAAATTTAATACCCACATTAATTGTTTAAATAATTTAAATAACTGCAAAATATTTATAAATATTGCGATATTTTCTGTATTTTTTCTAATTTTAGGTATAATTTTAATACTTGACCCACCAATATCAGCTCTATATGGGTCATACTCATATAATATGGGGAATTTTAATGTCCTTATAAGAATTGGGCTTATGGCAATCTCGTTTTCTATAATTTTATTGCTTGTGCTACTTATTCCCAATAAAAATTTTCCAATAACTAAACTTGGACAAAACACAATGCCAATATATATCTTACATTCTTTTTTACTTAAAATTGTACCAATGAAACCTTTTCTTTTTATTAATACTAATTACTTTATAATTATATGTTTTCTTTATGCCTTTATTTTAATGATTTTATTTGGAAACAAAATTATTTCAAAGTTTTTTAATAATATTTTTATGTAAATTCTATAAATTTTGACATAGAATTGCAGTATTTTGCATCTTAAATAATAAAATTTAATATATCAAGCATAAAAAACTGCAAATTCTAATCAAAAATCAAAATATAAGCCCAATTATATTTAGATTATAATATTAAATTGCATTTTTAAATTAAAGATTTAAATTTTACATTTTAAATTATAAAATAAGTAAAATAAATTTTAATCATAAAAACAAATAACTAGATAAATAACATTTCTAAGATAAAAATTTTTATTGTTATGCACTTTTTAATATTAATTTTTGCCTTAAGTTTTTAACAAAAATGTTTTTTAAATTTATTAATATTATCTTTAATTTTAATACACTTTATGTGTTAGTTTTTAGTCGGGATTTTTATATTGAACTTTTAGTATTATGGTTATTTCTATGTATCACTTTTAGTATTAATTTTTAACTTTGGTATTTTTATAAACATTAATATTATGTGTTTGATTGTTTATAGTTTTACTGCCATTCGCTTTAAGCTTCATTTTTTGATTATAATTTTTTGCCAAATTTTTAAGTATTAATAAAAAAATATACATTAAAAATTTACATATAATCAATTTTGATTTGACAAAAAAGCTTATCTTTTAGCATATAATTGTTTTCCTACTCAAAAAAAACTAAATCAAACAATTATTAATTTTATAATTAGATCATTTGATTTAGTTTTAATTTTTATTCCATTCCCATTGTTGAAACTTCTTCTTCGTTAACTTTTTCCGTTTCTTTAGCCTTTTTAGTTTTTTCAGTAGAAAGTGTCCTCGTTTTTTGTGCCTCAGTAATAGCTTTTTCAACCAATGGTGTCAAGTGTGTCCCCTCAAATTCATACATCATAAGTTCAGGGTGTCTATCTATACATTCTTCAGCTAGTTGCTTTACATATCTGTTCTTGATTTCATTCAATTTTTCTTTATATTCAGCATTTAAGTCAACAAATTTGCCGTCTTTATACCAAGTTTCTTTAAAGCGTTTTTCTCTCTCGTAAACTTTCAAACAAGCTTCTCTAATTTTGTGTGCTTCTTCAATTCTATAGGCAATGTCGGCAAGTTTTTTCTTTTTATTAAAGTGAAATCCACTTTCAAGCTTTGCCTTTTCTTGATTTAATTTGTCCAAAATTTCAGGAAAATTATGAACATATTTTAAGTAAGAATCATATTTTGACTGATTGAAACAATAATCAGGGTAATCTTCTCCCCAATCGTCAGTAAAGCCATAGTCGCTCTGAAACAAAGACTCATTATTTTTATCAAAGTAAGTCTTATTATTTTCTTTCATTTTCTCATTAAGTTCAACAGCTTCTTTGTCTTTTGAAAGAACTTCTTCTAGCTTTCTTTGTACCTCATCTTCTACATACATAGTAATCTCTCTATATTCTTCATGCTCTCTGTCATCTCCATATCCATCATACATAAATCTTAAATTCTTTTTCATTTTTCACCTCATTATAATAATATTATAACATGTCCATATAAAAAGTCAATACTTACCTTTATTATTATATTATGTGCAGTAAAAATTTAAAAAGCAAGATTTTTTCTTGGGTAATAAAATTTACAAATAAAGGCTTTTGATTAAAAATGTGTTTGTACTTGAAGACTAACTAAAATTATAAGATTTATAATAAATAATTTTATTAAAAATTTGCGTTTAAAATATAATTAATTTTTTTTAATTGCACTTTTGATAAAATCAAATGTAATATTTATTGCTTCTAATCTTACTTTTTCATTACCAACAAAGCAATGGTCTAAGCCATTTAAGATTTTAAGTTTAGAATTTGGAGATTTTGCCGAAATCTGAATAGAATTTTGAAACAAATCTGTATCTTTGTCTGCATCACCATGCAAAAATAGTTTTGGCAAACTACAATTTATTACCCTTTCCCACGGCTTAAAAGTTTTTCTTTCGCGAAGAAATTCTTTTCCAAACTTATAACTTTTGGTGTGAGCTGAGTTCCACTTTTCAATATAACCTATGGTTTCAGCATCTTTAAAATCTTGAGCTGAAAATAATGTTGATGTATCATATCTAAGTGCTGGATACCAAAAAATTAATGCAGAAACTGATTTAAATTTTTCAAAGTCTAAAAGTGCAACTATACTTCCACCAAAACTTGCACCAAGTAAAATTATATTAGTTTTTCCCCTAGAAATTGCAAAATTAATTACATTTTCAAGATCTTGAATTTCTGCACTAACAGTAAGATTTACAAACTCCCCCTCACTTTCATTATGGGCACGAAAATCAAAACGAATTGATGAGATTCCTGCACTATTTAGCTTGTTCTCTAAAAGTAAAAAATTCCCCTTTTCCGTTTTGTTACCTTTTATCCCATGACACATTATTACACAGTCATTGTCATCAAACTCATTATACACTGCACTGAGTTTACAATTTTCACTAGATAAAATACTAACTGTTTTCAATTTTTCCCTCACTTTTTAATTATTTAATATTTTAATAAAAAAATCTAAACCAATAATTACCTTTAAGTAATACTAGTTTAGATTTTTTATTTAAATTTTATTGTAAAGTTTGATTATTCAAAAACTATTTAATAATTTTTGAAACAACACCAGAACCTACAGTTCTTCCACCTTCACGAATAGCGAAACGAAGACCTTCTTCAATAGCTACTGGAGCGATAAGAGATACTGTCATCTTTGTGTGGTCACCAGGCATTACCATTTCTGTTCCTTCTGGAAGAACAATAGAACCTGTAACGTCAGTTGTTCTGAAATAGAATTGTGGACGATAGTTATTAAAGAATGCTGTATGACGACCACCTTCTTCTTTTGTCAAAACATAAACTTGTGCTTCAAATTCTGTGTGTGGATGAATTGTTCCTGGTTTAGCAAGGATTTGTCCTCTTTGAACATCTGTTCTATCAATACCTCTTAAAAGAACACCAACGTTGTAACCAGCGATAGCTTCATCAAGAGTTTTTCTGAACATTTCAATACCAGTAACTACAGAAGTCTTTGGCTTATCTTCAAGACCAACGATTTCTACTGTGTCACCATTTTTAAGAGTACCTCTTTCAACTCTACCAGTAACAACAGTACCACGACCGGTGATTGTGAATACGTCTTCAATTGGCATTAAGAATGGTTGATCAGTTGCTCTATCTGGAGTTGGAATCCAGTTATCAACAGCTTCCATAAGTTCGTCAATGCACTTGCAGTCTGGACTATCAAAGTTGCCAGCTTTTGCTGCTTCAAGTGCAAGGTAAGCTGAACCACGGATAATTGGAGTGTTATCTCCATCATATTCATACTTAGAAAGAAGTTCACGAACTTCCATTTCTACAAGGTCAGCAAGTTCTGTGTCGCCACCAAGTTGGTCAATTTTGTTCATAAATACAACGATTCTAGGAACACCTACTTGACGAGCAAGCAAAATGTGTTCACGAGTTTGAGGCATAACACCATCAGTTGCAGCAACAACCAAAATAGCACCGTCCATTTGAGCAGCACCAGTAATCATATTTTTAACATAGTCTGCGTGTCCTGGGCAGTCTACGTGTGCATAGTGACGATTATCTGTTTCATACTCAACGTGTGCAGTATTGATTGTGATACCTCTTGCTCTTTCTTCTGGAGCTGAGTCAATTTGGCCGTAATCCTTTGATTCACCACCGAATTTGTGTGCTTGAATCATTGTGATAGCAGCTGTAAGTGTGGTTTTACCATGATCTACATGGCCAATTGTACCAATGTTTACGTGTGATTTTTTTGATTCAAATTTAGCTTTTGCCATAAATTTTTTATCTCCTTTTTATTTTAAATTTTTAGCTTTTAGTTTTTAGCACGTTCGCCGATTATTTTCTCAGCGATATTTCTTGGAACTTCTGCATATTTACATGGTTCCATACTTGAGTCACCACGACCTTGTGTGAGTGATCTCAAATCAGTAACATATCCAGACATTTCTGAAAGTGGAACTTCTGCTTCAATGGTTTGGTTGCCATTTTTTAGAGTTGTGCCAAGCACATTTCCACGTCTACGAGATAAATCTCCTAGAACATCTCCCAAATATTTATCTGGAACTTGAACTTCTACTTTCATAATAGGTTCAAGAATTACTGAATTACCTTTCTTGAATGCTTCTTTGAATGCCATAGAACCGGCAATCATGAATGCAGCTTCAGAAGAGTCAACTTCGTGATAACTACCGTCAACAACGGTTGCTTTAAAGTCTACTGTAGGATAACCTGCAAGAACACCACTTTGAGCGGCTTCTCTAATACCTTTATCAACTGCTGGAATGTATTCCTTTGGAATTGAACCACCGACAGTTGCATCGACAAATTTGTAACCTTCACCTGGTTCCAAACCTTCAAACTTAACAACGCAGTGACCATATTGACCTTTACCACCAGATTGTCTGATGTATTTACCAACGGCTTCAATAGAACCACGAAGTGTTTCTTTGTAAGCAACTTGAGGAGAACCAACATTACATTCAACGTTGTATTCTCTCTTCATACGGTCAACCATAATATTTAAGTGAAGTTCGCCCATACCAGCGATGATTGTTTGACCAGTTTCCTTATTTGTTGAGAAGTGGAAACTTGGATCCTCGCCAGAAAGTTTTAAGAGTGCATTGGTCATTTTTTCTTGATCACCCTTTGTTTTTGGCTCAATAGCCATACTAATAACTGGGTCTGGGTAGTCCATATTTTCAAGTTGAACTGGGTGAGATTCGTCACACAGTGTGTCACCAGTAGATGTATCTTTAAGACCAATAATAGCAACGATATCACCAGCATAAGCTTCAGAAATTTCACTTCTTGAATTTGAATGCATTCTAACAAGTCTACTGATTCTTTCTTTTTCTCCAGTTGTTGTATTTAATACATAAGAACCTGAAGTAATCTTACCAGAATAAATTCTAAAGAATGTAAGTCTACCAAATTGGTCAGTTGCAATTTTAAATGCAAGACCAGCAAGTGGAGCTTTATCATCTGCAGGGCAAGTAATGTCATTACCCTTCATATCTTTACCAGCCATAGGTGGAATATCCACAGGGCTTGGAAGATAATACACAACGGCATCAAGAAGTTCTTGAATACCCTTATTTTTGTAAGATGAACCACAAAGAACTGGTAGCATTGAAAGTGAAATTGTAGATTTTCTGATACCTTTTCTAATTTCATCAACTGTAAGTTCTTCGCCACTAAAGAATTTTTCAAGAAGAGCATCGTCAGATTCAACTACAGATTCAACAAGTTTTTGATGATATTCGTCAGCCAAATCTTTCATATCAGCTGGGATATCAACTATATCAAATATTTTACCTTCGTCATCTCTAAAATAGATGGCTTTCATTTCTACAAGGTCGATAACACCTTCAAAAGTATCTTCTTTTCCAATTGGAAGTTCAATAGGAACGGCATTTGCACCAAGCATTTCGTGCATTTGGCTAACAGCGTAGAAAAAGTCAGCACCGAGAGTATCCATTTTGTTAACATAAGCAATTCTAGGAACACCATATTTATTTGCTTGATTCCAAACTTTGATTGACTGAGCTTGAACACCTTCCTTTGCAGTAAAGACTTCAACTGCACCGTCAAGAACACGAAGTGAACGCTCAACTTCCATTGTAAAGTCAACGTGTCCTGGGGTATCAATAAGATTAATCTTATGGTCCTTCCAAATACAAGTTGTTGCAGCAGAAGTAATGGTTATACCTCTTTCTTGCTCTTGTGCCATCCAGTCCATGGTAGCAGCACCATCGTGAACTTCACCGATTTTATGTGTTTTACCTGTATAGAACAAAATTCTTTCACTGGTAGTAGTTTTACCGGCATCAATGTGAGCCATAATACCAATGTTACGAACTTTGTCAATAGCATAATCTCTAGGCATAAATAATTTTCTCCTAACAAATTTCTAAGCTGACAACTCTTAGTCAGCCTATGTTTTAAGTATACATAATTTTAAAAAATTTAACAAATATTTTTAAGTTAAATTTAAATTAATTTTAAATATTTTTATGAAAAAGCCCGAAAAAGCTTACCAACGATAAGAAGCGAAAGCCTTGTTAGCCTCAGCCATTCTATGAACGTCTTCTTTCTTTTTAAACGCACCACCAGTTGAATTGTAAGCATCAACGAGTTCACCAGCAAGTTTGTTAGCCATAGTTCTTTCACTTCTAGCTCTTGCATAGAGAACGAGCCAACGAATTGCAAGGGTTTGTCTTCTTTCAGCACGAATTTCCATAGGAACTTGATAAGTAGAACCACCTACTCTACGTGCTTTAACTTCAAGAACTGGTTTAATATTTTCAAGAGCCTTTGTAAAAACATCAAGTGGTTCGGCATTAAGTTTTTTGCCAGCAGTTTCCATTGCACTGTAAACTACTTTTTGCGCAATAGATCTTTTGCCGTCAAGCATAACTTGGTTAATAACCTTAGTTACAACTTTTGAATTATAGATAGGGTCAGCAACAACATCACGAACCACAGCTCTATTTCTTCTTGACATAAAATTTCCTCCTATAAATTTGTAATTAATTATTTAGATTTCTTAGCACCGTATTTACTTCTAGCTTGCTTACGGTTTTGTACACCTGCTGTATCAAGAACGCCACGAATAATGTGATAACGAACACCTGGCAAATCCTTAACACGGCCACCACGAATGAGAACAACTGAGTGCTCTTGTAAGTTGTGTCCTTCACCTGGAATGTAAACGGTACCTTCTTGTCTATTAGTAAGTCTAACTCTGGCAATTTTTCTCATAGCAGAGTTTGGCTTTTTAGGAGAAGTTGTTGTAACATTCAAACAAACACCACGCTTTTGTGGGCAACGATCAAGTGCAGGGCATTTAGCTTTGCTAACTTGTTTTTCTCTACCTTTACCATGACGGATAATTTGGTTAATGGTTGGCATTAATTTTACCTCCTGTGTAAATTTGGTGAATTTTCTCTGAAACCCAAACGAGGAAATTCTTGAACATTCGTTTCCTTTCTTTACGCACCGACATAAAAAAAAGACATAATGTCAAACATAAATTCATATGCCCTATTATTCTATCCTAAACTGAGTGTAAAGTCAATAAAAATAATGATAATTTTTCTAAAAAAAACTAAAAATTTATAAAATGAACTACAGATAGTGGCGAAAAATTAGATTAATGAAAGATTTATAAATACTTATTAATAAATTGTGGCTATTTGTGTCTATTTTCAAATAAAAATTTAATTGTTTTTATTTTCATTAAAATTATTCCTTCGTAATCTTCAAGACAAATTTTTACAAAAAAAGCACTCTTAAAATAGAGTGCTTTCATTGTGTTTATATAGTTTAAACTATTTAACAAAACAAAAATTAGTTTTTAGACCTTTGTCTACCCATTGTCATTAAAGATGACATACTTGAAGAACTTTGTTTTTCCTTAACTCTTGCCTCAATACTTTTGTTGTAAGCTTCCATCTTTTCTTTTTCACTTTCTGTCATACTATTTGTGTTTGCATTATCAAGTTCACTTTGAACCTCTTGTAGCTCTGAAAGTGAAACTTTTTCTACACTACTTTTTGGTTTACTTCTGTCAAAAAGACCTTTTTTCTTTTCTCGTGCTTCTTGTTTTTCAACTTTTTCTGGCTGAGTTGCAATTTTATCGGTTGAATTTAAAGTTTCTCTGCCATAACTTGAATTTTCTAAAACACCATAACTTGCTTCACGAACTGGCGAAGAAACTCTATGCTCAGACTTTGATGCAGAAGATTTGCTTGCTGACTTTAAGTTTTCAATCATAAGTTTAAATGCACGACCATAAAGTTCTTCAATATCGCTAATTAATTGAGCAAAACAATTAGGGTCTTTTGTTTGTGCATATTTTAATTGTTGTTTTTTTGCCTTTTCTTTAAGTTCTCTAGAACATTCTGGACTAACTTTTTCAAGATCTGAGCAATTATTGTAAACACTATTAAAAGCCATTACATCTTTTGCTCTGCAAAGTTCTCTCATTTGATAAGCATTAACTGCCATTTTCTTTACATCTGCTTCGGTATATTCAATTTTTTCTAATTCCATACCATTTCTCCTTACAAAAATATTTCCTTTGGTTATATTATATCCAATTGCCATAACAATGTCAATATTTCAAAAAATGAAAAGTCAAAAATTAAAATTAATAGATTGCTTCTCAAAATATTAATTAATAGATTTAGTAATCAAAAGTTCATCTACTAAATTAAAAAATTCACAAATTTTAAATTCAAATAAAAACTTTGTAAATGAGTAAAATTACTGTAATATTCAAAAATAAAAAATATCATATTACTTCAAATAAAAGAATGAATATTTCCCTTTTATTTGTAAAAAATAATGTTTGAATTTCAAATAAGGTGTATTGTTTTACACTTTCAAAAAAACATAATATCTCCAACCATCGCGGTAATCATCAAAGTATAAACTGTCAACAAGTTTTAGTTTTGGAAATGATACAGCACAAATTTGTTCTATGTCATAGCAATAAAAATTTAAGTCATAAGATTCTCCATCAATGTTAAAATTACTCTTCTGTTCATTTTTACCAATTCCGTCGAGAACTGATACTAATAAAAGTGCACCTTTTTTCATAATACCACAGAAATTTTGAAAGGTTTCTCCCAGTTTCATAATGTCCACATAATCTATCACACCAAGACATAAAATCCCGTCAAACTGACCTAGATTATCAAGTGGCATTGTAATATCCGAAACAAAAAAATCGCAATTTTGTACATTTTGCCTTGCAATTTCAATAGATTTTTCGCTAAAATCAACACCAATTACACTTGCACCCAGTTCACTTAAAAGATAACTATCATAACCTAACCCACAACCAACATCTAAAATTTTTGGCGAAAGCGTGCCAGCATTTGAAAACATACTATAAAAAGTTTGACACACATTTGATTGCCTTTTATCTTTAAGCCACTCCCAAGACCAAGAAATTGCAGTTTTATTGTAAAACTCTCTAATATCCCCCATAACTTGCCCCTATTATTTATTAAAATTAGTTTAACCAAACAAAAAGAAAAAATCAATCAAAGTGATTGATTTTTTGTCTAAGATTATTTTGCAAAAATTTTGCGTAAATATTTACGCAGTCTTTTGACTATCTAAAATTTCTAAACGCCTATTATTCTGCTTAACATATCCAATCTTATATTCTAGCTTTTTAATTTTTCCAACTATAGGAGCATCTTCAATTGCAAGCTTGCTTTCAATGAGTGCAAGTATAGAAATATATTTCTTTTTTGGCATTTTGTAAGTAAAATAATAACCATAATCTTCAATATTTATGCCAATAAGGTCACCATATTCTTTGAGCATACTGTACTTTGTTTTACTTTTGTACTGAGTGATAGTAAAGCAGAGTAAATCAATTATATTATCAATATTGTTCTCGTCCTTTTTACGCATAAGCTTTTTAACTTTTCGCCTAAGTTTTTTAGGAAGCATTATGATAATAGAGCCAATAATATCGTCAACCTCAGAAAATTCAGGTTCATTTTTAAGGTTTAAAACATAAGAGATACTTTCATTATCCCTTATTCTGACCATATATTCATAGTTTGTGTAATCGTCATCAACGCAAACCACTTCAAAGCCAACTGAAAGTGCGAGTTTGTGCAAATCAATAGCCACTTTTTTTCTCCAATAAAATTAATCTTAAATTATATAGTAGAAAGCGAGATAAATTTTCGGGGCATTAAAAACTATAAAAACAAAATAAAATATTATTTTGCTTGAACAGCAGCACTATTTTCTTTGGTGCTACCACCAGCAGTTTTCTTTTCTTCAGAGTAAAGCGCTCTAAATCTTGTAATAAAGGCCTCTTTTACATTTGCATAAGCACTATAATATTCAGGATAAGTATCTTTTACTTTTTCTTCCAACTCTTCAAGTCTTGGCTGTAAGATAGTCTGCTCATAACCATTACCCTTTCCAAGTCCAAAGCCTGCATTCCTATAAAATTTTTCTGCAAGTGCGTCAACACACTCCCTGTCAACTATATTTACCATAATTATCTCCTTTTTGTTAAATTCAATATCTTTTCAAGTCCAAGTTGATGGTAAACTGCCTCATAAGCACCATTACCAACACTGTCTTCTTTCCCAAAGGTAACCATTATAGGTTGAAATCCAGACTTTGTTGGTACAAGCATACAGATTTGGTCAAGCCCAGTAGCCTTCTCTTTTTTATATTGAATAGGAGCACCAAGACAAGCACCAACAAACGCAAGTTCTAATGGTTTTGGAACTTGACCGAAAAATTGGTCAGCGTCAATTGAATCACCTTGAAAATTTTCGTTTCTTTCGTCCATAATTACCTATTTCCCTCCGTGAATAAAAATTCATTCAAGAAATTCTTTTCTACTTGTTCCTGTCTTGTAAGTACAATCTCTTCTTCGTCAACTTGAGCTGAACCAAGAAGCACTATCTTTTTTGGATTTAAGGCTTGAATTTCTGCAAAGGTTGACATATTTGCAATTGGAGTACCAAATTTGAGCGATGAAACAATGTAAAACTCCAAATAATCATTTGCCCTTGAATAAACATCTTCAATGGTTGAACCAGATACAAGAAGATTTAAGTCAGGATACAAAGCAGTGTATAAATCATTTTCGTCTGTAAATAAAACCATTGGATAAATATATCTTTTCATTTCGCCCTCACAAAATTTAAAATACGGTATATTATGATTTTACTACCTACAAACTTAAATGTCCAATAATTTATTAAATTTTTTTTAATTGCATACAAAATGTATAAATTATTGTAAGTAGATATTATCATAAAAAAACCAGTTTGTAAATACCCTTTAAAAATATTTTTTACAAAAAAAAGGATATATTATAATTAAAAATTATGATATATCCCCTAAATTAATTCCAAAATTTAACATTTTATCAAAAATTGACATATTTTTTTAATTATGGTGCAATCTAGTAAGTTGAAAGTGTAAATCTTAAAACTATAACTGCATTGTCGCTGTCAATAGTGAAACTGTATGGACTAAGTGAGGTGTTTGATTGATAAACATCTTGATGATTTCCACCAGTTTGTTGCCATTCAGCATTTTTGTATTCTTGAATTTCAATAGTGCTACCTTGAACATAGTAACTAACTTCTGAAAGCTCAGTTGCACTAATATATACATAAGCCTCTCTGCACTCACTGCCAAGAACAATTTCTGTGTTGCCTTCTTTGACGCTTGCAAATGACATATACTCTATGGCTTCACCAACATAAACATTCACATTCCCACGAAGGTCTGTTGCAGAAAGCTTTCCACCACAATTAATGGCAATATTTTTGCTGTCTGTGTTTGTAAATTCTACATCTGCAGAAATTGTTTCAATATTAACATTTCCAGTAGCACTGGTAACTGTAACTTTTCCAAGCGTAGAATATACATCAACATTAGACACGAGCATATTTTCGCCGCCCAGTGTAATTTTACCCCTAGTAGACCTTGCAGTAATTTCTTGTTTAACTTCTTGAATAGTAATTTTGCCCGTGGTTGAAGTTACTTCAAAATCTCTTACTGAATTGATATTAACTTGGCCTCTTTGAGTTGAAATAGTTCCATCAAAAATAATATTGATTGTTATATTTCCAGATGATGTGGTAATTGAGTTTGTTCTTGATTGACCATTTACATTGCCGAGTGTTACATTACCTGCACGAGTTGTAATGTTTACAACCCCACTTACCGTAACACTGCCGTCATCACTCCCAGCATACCCAACATCACCAAAAGAAGTTGTTGCCGTTAAGTTTCTACAAGAAATGAGAAGTACTCTTCCAAGTTTTGTTGCGCAAGTTAAATCTCCACTAACTGGTGTTTTAACCACAATTTTTCCATCAGTACTGTTTAGTTCATAGTTGGTCGCCTTAATAGTAACATCTTTTTCTTCATCAATTTCAATTGAGCTTGATGTCTTATAACTATAATTTACTGCTTCAACATTGTATTCGTAATTTATCTTTCCGTTTGAATTTATTGTTAAATTATTAAAAGTTGCAGGAGTCAAGTAACCTGAAGTTTCCATTTTAAAAGTCACAGGCGACTTATTTGAATTTATTGTAAGGTTTAAAGCGTACTTGTCAGTTTGTCCAACAGTTTGAATTGGGATATAAATATTGATATATCTTGTAGAAGTTGCAGTTTCATAAAGAAAGGTGTGATATTCATTTACATCAATAACAATATTTCCCATTTCATCTTTAGAAAAACTTAACTCTGGGTCTGTAATTTTTGAATTGGTAATTCCATTGTAATTATCTTCATATTCAAAATAATAAGTGTAATCCTCTGAAAAAATAACATTAACGGGAACTTCATAGTTATTGAGAATTATTCCAGAAAACACTCCAACCTTATCGCCCTCTGAATTTAATTGTTCAGACAAAATGACCTTGCCCGTCGTCTTGTGATGAGTCCCAAGTCCAATGTATTTAAGACCAAACATTGAAACCCCCGGAAGCAAGAATAGTAGCAAGACATATATAAAGCAAACAATTAAAATACATGCTAGGACTAGAAAAAATGTAGCTACAAATCTTTTTGACATTTTACACCTCGCACATTATATATCTTTTTGTTTATAGTATAACAATTATTGTATGCATTGTCAAACTATAATTTAAAATCAAAAACTAATTTTAAAATTTTTATAGTAAAAAATTTAATATAATTTCACAAAAATTTTAAGACAATTAAAATTACGCAAAGTAAGGTCCGAATATTATTAAAAATTTTACTAAATTTTTATATTTTTGTCGAATATTGTAAAATTTTATTTGTTAGAAGTAAATTTTATTTGTTACCGTAAGTTTTTATCTATTTTCGTATGAATTTCTTTATTGTATGATTTTTTCAGCTTTTATTTTTTTTTCTTATAGATACAATCAATAAATTGTAATATTTTGTCTAATATTATGAGATTTTGACATTAATTGTTTTATTTTAGTGCTTATTGTATTTTTAATCCATTATACATTTACTATATTTAAAGATTATCTTTAAAATACTTTATGTTTCATTAATTTATAAAATAACAAAAAAGTGCATAGGAACAAAACCTATGCACTTTTTTTGTAAACTAAAATTACATTTCTCTTTCGCCTTGTGAAAACTTAGCATTATCTTTTGCCACACCTTCTTTGCAATACTTTACAAAAGAATTGTAAGCATTTTCAAGTCTAGCCATTCTCTCTTCAAAATTTCCATTATAACCATAAATTTTTTCTTCTTCAGTTACAACTGCATTAACTGCATCTAAAATTCTTTTTCTTTGTCACCAAACTCTTTTAAGTTATACCATTGATGATTCATGTGATTTTCTCCCAATTTAAAAATTATTGCCTTTTCAAATAAGACTTTTTATGTATATATTTTACCATTACAGTTTCAAAATTTCAAAACTTTTTTTATTTTTCAATTAAAATAAGTCATCGTCAGTAGAAATGTTCACGTCACTAAAGTCTTTCAGTTTTAAGCCATCATCGTCATTTAAAGGTTCGCTATCTTTCAAATCATTATCATCGGTTTCTGGTGGTGGAGTTAAATTTGACAATTCGGAGAAACTCTCTTCAAAAATTTGGCTTACTTCACTTTCATTAATTCCCCCATCATTTTCGTCCATTTTCACGCCATTTGTTGTTATTTCATTAACAATTGAACTGAGTTTACTTTTGATATCGTCAATAGATTCGGTTGACTTTTTCCTACCTAAATTATTGCTCTCATAAGCATTTACTATGCTCTGCTCATTGGCATCTTTTTCAAGATTAACAAAACTTGTCCTTGAACCGTCCCAGCCAAGATAAACACTACCCGGTTGTCCGTTTCTAAATTTAGCAATGATAAGCTCAGCTGTGTAGTTTTGATTAGGCTCTTTATCAATCTCATTTCGGGTCATATCTCTATGAATAAACCAAACCATATCTGCGTCCTGCTCAATAGAACCTGATTCACGAAGGTCAGAAAGAACTGGTTTTCTTGGCTTTCCGTCTTTGTTATTTTCTGCCTGCTCTATTGAACGATTGAGCTGACAAAGAGTAATTACTGGAACTTCTATGTCCTTTGCAAGTATTTTAAGTTGTCTTGAAATGCTTGCAACTTCATTTTGACGATTGTCCGTCTTTTCGTCTGATTTCATAAGACCAATATAGTCAATTACTACAAGGTCAAGACCCTTTTCTCTTTTGAGTTTCCTACACTTTGAAAGGATTTGTGAAGGCGTATTCATTGCATTGTCGTCTATGTAAATCTCAGCCTCGTCAAGTTTTTTCTTTGCCTTCCAAATTTTTTCCCAGTCGCTTGCATCAAGCTCACCTCGCAAGCCTTTTGCCATTGAAACATTTGCAACCGAACAGAGCATTCTTCTAGCAAGTTGCTCTCTACCCATTTCAAGTGAAAATATAGCACACTTTGCGTGAGAATAAATGGCAGCATTTGAAGCAATATTCATGGCAAGAGAAGTTTTACCAACACCCGGTCTTGCTGCTAGTATTATAAGGTCGGTTTTTTGAAGTCCATTAGTTGCCTTGTCAATTTGATAAAAGCCCGTTCTAAGTCCATGAACGCTCCCACCTTCTCTGTGGATTTCTTCAAAATTATCAATTACTGACTGAACCGAAGTATCAATTTTTTCAAGTGCACCACTTTGTCCCTTTTCTGCAATTTCATAAATTAACTGCTCTGCAACACCAACAAGGTTGATATCGGCATCTTTGTCATAGGCACGCTCAACGATATTGCCACTAATTTGAATTAACTGTCTTAAAATTGAATTTCTCTTCAAAATATCAATGTAGTGTGAGCAACTTGCAGCTGACGGAACTAAGTTTGAAAGTGTTGAAAGATAGGTTATTCCACCAATGCTAGAAAGAAGTCCTTTTTTTTCAAGTTCGTCAGCGACAGAAAGAAAGTCGACGGGAGCTGGCTTTTTAAAAAGCTCTCGAATTGCGATAAAAATATTTCTGTGCGTTTCATTATAAAAATCTATCTCAGTGAGTCTACTAACCACTAAAAGTGTGGCCTCACTATCAATAAGTGCACAGCCAAGCACAGCTTGCTCAGCTTCAAAATTATTTGGAAGAACTCTTCCATCAATGCTAATATTTTTGGCACTTGCTTTGCTGACAGTCTTTTTAGTTCTTTCGACCATAAATTCTCCTTAAAGTGAAATTATTTCATTTTTCTTTATAATAACAGAAAAATTTAAATGCTGATTAATTTTTTTTATTGCAAATTTAAATTTTGTATATTCTTTAATATTTTTTGTACTAGGGCAACGACAATCTAAAATACATTTCCATTATAAATAATAATAGATTTTTGTCAAATTTTAACATTTTTTCGTAATTATAAACATTTAGAAAAATACATTGTTATTTTTTTTAAGTATTGACAAAAATTGATTTGAGATTTATACTAAAACAAATTAAGGTTAAACTAAGGGAGAAAAATTATGAGATACTTTGATTATGATGACAATGTTAACTTTCAAGAGTTGCACAGAGAATTTATTGCAGAATTTGAAGGTAACAGGGACCCTGCAGTTTTGTTGGACATTGCAAAACATTGCAATACTTATGCACTTTATTCAATCACACTTTACCTACAAAAAAACAAGGCAATTTTGGAAAACAAGCAAAAATTAACTGATGAGCAAAAGAGCACCCTTTCACTCATTAACAAGACACAATATAAAATTACCCCAATATTTTTAAAGAAGTGGAATGAATATTGCCCAGACAGGAGAATTATTTTTGACTATATTAAACGGGTCCAATTTGATGACAAGCAAAAAAAACTTATTAATGAAAACTTTGCAAATTTCCACTCAATTGGATACATTAAAAACTTTTTAGAAACTGTAGATTTTGCCGACAGAAAATTCATTGAAAGTGCTATTAAAAATGGTGATGACTATTGCTTAAAATATGAATATGGCGTTCAATACCCAAAAGCAAGAAAAGAAATCATTGCATCAATGAAATTGCAGGCTACAAAATCTCCACATTCAGAAATAATCAAGCAGTATGCAGATGAACTTAAAAATATGAAAGACCTTCCACCACAAGAAGAAGCAAGAATGTTATAAGTTTTTAGTTGATAAAATGTTATTATGCCACAACACTTTTATTTAAGGTATAAAAAATAATTAAATTGATTAAATAAAAACCATTAAACTTAGGGGTTGCCCAAATTTAATGGCTTTTTATTTTGCGTTTTATTTATTGAATACTATTTAAAGTTAAAATAAATTAAATTTTTTTAAACATAGTTAGCTACTTGCTTTATTGTTGTCCCATAAGAAATATAAATTTTAAAGAAATTTGTGTTCTAATGTTATTTAATATTATCAAATAAATTCAAGTTACAAGTATCACTCATTACTCTTAGTTACAATTTTTAAATATAAGCTTATTCAAGACGCATACGATTCAAGAATTTATAGAATATACTAATTTCTGTTGGTGCAGCAAATGAAAGACAAATAATAAATAGAATATTAGTAAGACCGAGATCAAGTACTGGAATAATACCAAAAAACTCAGGCCACATAAATATGCAAATAAAGCAAAGTGCAAGCATAACTATAAAGATTGTTGTAGTAAATCCGTTAAATGGTTTGCAAAGCCTATAGAGCATTGCAAGACCGACGAAAGTTAAAACTAAAGTTGCCATTGTGGAAACATTTTCCATATTTGCAGAAATTGAGCCATTAACCAAAAAGTTGAATAGATAGATTCCACCGATATTTAAAACGAGAGTTAGAGCACCCGGAAGTGCATTTTTGATAAGGTTGTATATAAATTTACCCTCAATTGGCTTGTTGTTTGGCAAGAATGCCAAGAAGAACGAAGGAATACCAATAATGAACCACTCAAACAAAAGTGTTCTTGAAGTGGTGAACGGATATGGCTGTCTTAAAACTAGCACAAGAAGTGAGAAAATCAGTGTAAACAGAGTTTTCATAAAAAAGAGTGAAGATGATTTTTGCACATTGTTAATAACTTTTCTTCCCTCTAAAACCGTATCCGGCATACTTGAAAAGTCACTATTCATAAGCACCATATGACTTACGCTTCTAACGGCTTCGTTTCCACTTGCCATTGCAATTGAACAGTCAGCTTCTTTAAGTGCCAAAATATCGTTAACGCCGTCACCCGTCATTGCAACGGTATTGCCATCATTTCTAATAGTCTTGATTAAAAGTGCCTTTTGCTCTGGAGTAACTCTTCCAAATACAGTATATTTATTTGCAGCTGCAATAACTTGCTTTTCATTAAGTCCATCAAGGCTTATAAATGAGTCCGTACCTTCAACTCCAACCCTCTTTGCAATTTCTGAAACGGTGAGAGGGTTGTCGCCTGAGATAATTTTTACCTTTACATTGTTATTTTTAAACCAATTAATAGTTTTTGCGGCATTCTCTCGAATGTGGTCTTCAAGTACTATAATTGCAATTGGTTCTTTTTTGTCTGGAATGGTTTCTTTTACGATAGAGTTTGGAGAGTGTGCTAAAAGCAAAATTCTATAACCGTCTTTTGAATATTGCTCCACCATATTTTTAATCTTGTCATTTTTCATATTAGGCATAACAAACTCAGGTGCACCCATAATGTATGTGCCTGCACCGTCAAAGGTGACGGCTGAAAGTTTTCGAGTAGAACTAAATGGCAAAGTTATGGTTGGTTTAAGTTCTTTATTGTATCCAAAGAAGTTTATGAGTGCCTGACTGGTTTGGTTGTTATCACCAAGTGCTGAAAGCATTGAACCCATAATACGCTTAATGGTATTTTCAGTGCTGGTTAACTGAACACAGTTGTAAACCTTCATAGTACCGTCAGTAATTGTGCCCGTCTTGTCAAGACAAAGGACATTTACTCTTGCAAGCATTTCTACACAGTAAAGGTCTTGAACAAGTGCCTTTTTATTTGCAAGCTTAATAACTGAAACAGTTAATGATACTGAGCAAAGCAAAAACATACCTGCAGGAATCATACCAATAACCGAGCCTGCCGTTGTGGTTATGGTTGACACAATGGTACTATTCGGCTGATTGTAGTTATTAAAAAACATTAAAACGGTAATAGGAACAATTACAACGCCAATCACTTTTACAATGAGTTTTAGTGAAGAGAAAAGCTCTGACTTTGGCTTTTTATATCTTTTTGCTGAAAGTGACAACTGCTGGATATAGTTATTAAGACCAACTTTGTCCACTCTTGCGTGACACTTTCCTGCAACAATATAACTTCCCGCTAAGATTGTATCGCCAACCTTTTTCTTTATTGGCAAACTTTCACCCGTTAAAATACTTTCATTTACTTCGACGTTCCCCTCAACGATAATGCAGTCTGCAACAATCTGTTTTCCAGTAGACAAAATTACAATATCATCAAGCACAACTTCATCTTGTGCAATGGTTTCTTCCACTCCGTCACGAACAACTTTGACTGTTGGTGCAGTGAGTAATGACAGTTTTTCAATGGTCTTTTTAGCCCTAATTTCTTGAACTATTCCAATAATTATGTTAATGACAATGATGAGCATAAAAAATACATTGCTCCACGACTGGTCATACATAATATTTACGACTACAAGTGCCACAAAAACCAAGAAACAAAGCATATTAAAAAATGTAAATACATTTTCTTTAACAATGCTCCAAATGGTCTTTACGCTCTTATCTGGGACTATGTTAATTTGACCCTTTTCTATTCTCTCTTGAATTTGGTCATGAGAAAGTCCATTTTGATAGTCGGGTTTTATTCTTCTAACTTTCTTAGGTACAATATTTTTATTTTTTTTCTTTTTATTTTTATTTTCAAACAGCTTAAAAAAGTCACTAAGTTTTGGCTCATCATCGTCATCTCTCTGTTTTTCTTTTTGCTTAGCCTTTTTATCATTTGCATGACTTTTAGCAGTATTTTTCTTTTTGTCGTCCTCTTTTTTATTTGAAGATTTTTCAACCTTTTTAGGTTTAGTTTCCTTTGCTACGCTTGTTTCTTGAACTGGAGCTTGTGACTCTTCCTTAGTTTCTTTTCCCGTTTCTGGTTTTGCAGAGCTATCCTCTGACTGTGATTTTTCAAATTCAAATTTTGGAAGGTCTTCTGCAACTTCTACTTGCTCATTTTGAAGTTCTATCGCCTTTTCAAGAGTAGGCTTTTTAGTTCGAGTTCGCTTTGGCGAAGATGTTGCTAAAGTGTCGTCTGCTAAATTTGCCCTAGTTGTTCTTTTAGGTTTAGAAACTTCTTTCTCAGCTAAAACTTCCGAATTTTCAGTATCAATTGTTGTTCCTTTCTTTGCCATTTCGACCTCGCATTTAGATTTTTTCACACTTTGTAGGCACTGCGTTTCTTTATCCGTAAAATACATTTAAAACCAACAATATATGCCATTTTAAGTGTGCTTATAACATATATTATATTATTTTTTTGATAATTGTCAATTATGCGTTAAAATTTTTTTAATTTTACAAAAAAAATATATAATTTATAATACCAACAATTTGTCATCAAACAGGGAACTGAAACAAATTTGACAGCAACTGATGGATTTTTAAACTTTGATTGTGTGCCTAGAGTGCAAATTGGCTAAAATTTATTAAAAATTTATGACCACGCTTATTTGTCTAAAATTTTTCCCCCGCTTCTCTATTTTATGTACTATTTTTTAAAATTATGTTTATGATATTTATTTTTTATTTATTTGTTTAAAATGTAAAAAAGAATTTAAATTTATTGATTTATTACAATTTTAAATAAATATAAAACAAAAACATTAAATCTTTTTGGCTTAGTTTCGTGTAATTTTTCTTAAAAAATAAAGTTTTATAAAAATACTTGCAAATTATTTTTTTTTATGCTAAAATATTGCTACAATTCCTTGTTTTAGGTTAGCCTAAAACCGAATGAGTCCAAAAGGAGGAAATATTATGAGAAACTACGAGCTTCTTTACATCATTGACAGTTCCGTTGCTGATGAAGAGAAAGAACAAGTTGTTCAAAATGTTAAAGCACTTGTTGATAATAATGGTGGTGTTTCGCAAGAACCAGACAGATGGGGAATGCGTAAGTTTGCCTACCCTATTAACTACAAGCAAGAAGGTTATTATGTTTTAATGAACTTTGAAGCAGAAGACAGCTTGCCAAAAACATTAACTGAAAAGTTAAATATCAACAAAAATGTCGTTAGATTTATGATTGTTGCTAAATAAGATTGGAGAATATTATGAATAAAGTTATATTAATTGGTAATTTGACAAAAGACCCTGAACTTGTAACTACAAATAATGGTATTTCACTTTGTAGATTTGGTCTTGCCGTTCAAAGAAGATTTTCATCAAGTGATGGTGAAAGAGAAGTTGACTTTTTTAATATTGTAGTTTGGCGTGCAGCTGCAGAAAATTGCTACAAATATCTCAAAAAAGGCAGTAAGGTTGGAATCTCTGGTTCTATTCAAACGAGAAGCTATGAAGCTGGCGATGGGACTAAAAGATATGCAACTGACATCGTGGCAGAAGAGGTTGAGTTTTTAACATCTAAAAGTTCAAGTGGCGACACAGAAACTTCTACCCCAGATGTTCCAACTGGTTCAAAGTCAACTGGAAAAAGTGATGTTGTTAATACATTTACACCAATTGATGATAACGATTTACCATTTTAAAGGAGAATAATATGGATAGAAAAATGAAGAAAGACTCTTCTTATGATGATAAAAATCCTAATAAGTTCCACAAGGAATCAAAGAAAGTTTGTTTCTTTTGTGCAGAAAAAAATGAAACTATTGACTATAAAAATGCAGTAAAACTTAGAAAGTATATGACTGAAAAGGGTAAAATCATTCCTAGAAGAACAACTGGCATCTGTGCAAGACATCAAAGAGAACTTACCAATGCCATTAAAAGAGCAAGAGTTATGGCACTTCTTCCTTATAGAACACTGTAATTTTTGCCTATAATTAAAAGTATTAATAATTAAATTAGACAAAAGCCATCTTGCAATTGCAAGGTGGCTTTTATCAATTCAAAAATAATTAATTTTAAAACCAATACTATTTATAAAATAATAATATTATCATTTATTCATATTTTGTCACATTAGTAGTCAAGCTTTCTAATCTCTACTTTTACATTTAATTTTAAATCTTGAATAAAACTGTCCTCATCAAATTTATAGTATTTTTCAAGTTCCCTATAATTAAACTTATATGCACTTTCATAGGCATGATAAATATCTGCACCATTGCTTTTTGAAAGTTCAAAAGCACTACTTATATAGTCAGATACGGTTTTTCTTACTGCGTTTTCTATTGCGTCATATTCCTCTTCATCAATATTTGGGTGGATATCTACAGATAAAATTTCATTGATTTCTGAATTATTGATTGACACAATTAAATCAAGTCGTGGGAATCCATTTTCAAATCGAATTTTTTTTGAAACATGTTTGTCTTTAATAATTATGGTCATTTTAGTATCTTTAAAGCTCTCACTTTCTATGTTGTCAATATCAAGATAGCAAGTCTTTGTCTTGTTTGTGGCAATCATAAATCCTAAAATTTGGTCATCATCTGTAATGTCAAATGCAAAATTGCCATTTTTAAAAACCTTAATGCCAGCATTTGATCTAAAACTCATAGTTCCTGCTCCTGAGCTACTAGAAGAACCACTACCCGAGCCACTAGAAGAGCCACTGGAACTACCCGACGAGCTTCCACCCTCCATTTCACCTTCATTTGAACTGCTTTGCTGAGAGCTACTAGATGAACTGGAATCTTGGCTTGAACTATCCGAACTTGACCCAGAGCCACTTGATGAACCTTGTGAACTTGACCCAGAGCCACTTTGCCCAGTTTCACTCTCCCCACTTTCACTTGATGAAGGAATACTACTATCTCCAAGATTCACTATACTTGCAACAGAAGTCTTTCCATACATTTTACTATTATTTAAAAAATCTAAGATTGTAACCATAAGTCCGTGACACTCTTCTTGTTTAAAAGTATAAACCTTTTGAAGTCCAAGACCAACGGATAGTTCTAGATCCTTTGTCTTTTGAATTTCATCTTTAGCCTTGCCATTTGCAAAGAGTAAAAGTGCTGAGTTTTTTATGATTTTATCACGAGCAAAAATATCTAAGCATTTTGTTGCATCTTCTTCTAAAACATCTTCTCCCAGAATAACAAAGCTTGTATGGGAAAACGCCGATACTTTACCCGTACGATACATTAAATTTGAGATTGCCTTTGAGATTGTTTCTCCCGTATCCGTTAAAAAGTTAATCTCTGCACTTTGACCGGGACTTTCTGTACCGGGGCTAGCATTAATAATTTGAGCAGTTACTTCATATTCATCTTCGTTTTTATCAATGGCAATGCCAGTTACAATTACACGCATATTTAACTTTACTTGATTTGACAAGCTTATTGGAAAGACCAAAACTATTATTAAAAATATTATAAGACCTAAATGTTTTTTAGCATATTGTTTCATACATTTGCCCTCTTCTTTTTTGATTGTTTTAAGCAAAAATGAACATTTATTATGGTTAAAATAACAAAAATTGCAATTTTTAGTACGAGAGCATAAATATCACCAAAGTTCATAAAAAGCTCAGTTTTTGCATTTCTGTCAACAAGATAAAATACATCTGTGAGATAAAGAACTGCACTAAAACAAAAAAGCACAATATTTGGTTTTACTTTTGGGAAAACAAATTTAACTGACTTTGTGGCGAAGCATAAACAAAGTGCAGAGCAAAGTACGGTTCCCATTTCGCTGATTAGTATGCAGAACCAGTCAAGTCTACCAATGTCAACCCCAAGAAGAGCCTGCTCAGATATTATACTAATTAAGCTTGGTTGAACGGGTGTAAAATCAAAAAACAATCCATTTAGTTCTAAAAATAATAGCATTACAAACAGCATTGAAATGACATAGCTTAAAACTGTGAATTTTAGTTTTGTTTCCTTTGAGTTTATAGTTAAAAAGAAAATGAGTACGAAATCACCAAACCAAAGATTAAAGGTTTTGAATGCTTCCCAAAAATTTTTAGCAAATAGTGTTTGAAGTGGTAAAATGCTAGTAAAGTCCGTATGCATTGAGCCAAAAATTGCTAAGACAATTAGCGAAAGAATAATGACTGCAAAGTAGACTTCAAAATTTCTACCAATTATTTTAAGTCCAGAGCTTGCTAGATAGAAAATTGCAAATATTAAAAATAAACTAAAAAGCGTCCACGACAAATTATCAAATAAGATATGTGAAAATAAATCTTGAATTGCTTCATAAAAAAGCATTGCTTGCATAAAAAAGTAAAATGTAGTTAATATTAATGCAAATTTTACCACAAAACCAAATGGTGAAAGTGATTTTGCTCTTAAAAGGTCATTTTTTTGCATTTTTTTCGCAAAGAGATATGCTATTATTATTCCAATTAAATCAAGCACTAAAAATAATAAAATTAAAAAGAAACTGTCCTTACCAAGATAGTTATACAGAAGACATGGCATCTTTTGGATTTTTAAGCAGATAGTAAAAACTATTATTACAAAATAAAATTGTCTT
The DNA here is from genome assembly GCA_944382715.1 of uncultured Clostridia bacterium. Classification (GTDB taxonomy): domain Bacteria; phylum Bacillota; class Clostridia; order Christensenellales; family UBA1242; genus RGIG1681. Next base: position 29,017 of record CALWNC010000003.1, on the reverse strand, counting down.
GATGTCATTTTTTATCTCCTTGTCTTACTTTATCCTTACCCGCAATAATTTCTGGTCTATGCTTCATTGTTTGAATTGATTTTTTCACAAAAGCGTCTTTTTTATCTTCCCTTACATTAGGGGCATAAGGTGCAAGATATGGAACGCCAAAGCTTTCAATTGAGCAAAGGTAGGTTGTTAAAATTACAATGCTTACAAAGATTCCGTAAAGGCCAATTATTCCACCAACAGCAGTAAAGATTAACCTTAACAGTCTAGTTTCTGAGATTTGGTCTGGTATGATATAAAGTGACACACTAGACACTGCCACAATTACAATGCTTGGTGGGGATATAATTCCCGCATCAACGGCAGTATTTCCAAGTGCCAACGCACCAATAATTGAAAGAGCCATACCTAGTGGGTCGGGCATTCTAAGACTGGCTTCCGTTATAATCTCAAACAAAAATATAACAAATAAAATTTCAAGCAAAGGTGGAATTGACAATCCCTCAATGCTACTAAGTATCGTAATTAAAAAATTTATTGGCAAAATTCTATAGTTATAACTTTGAAGTGCAACATAGACTGCAGGCATTAAAATTGCAATTAATAGTCCAAATATTCGCATAACCCTTGTAAATGTTGCAATTGCTGGGATTGTATAATAGTCGCCTGCACTTTGCAAATCTTCAAGTAAAACAAAAGGTGCAGTAAGGGCAACGGGTGAACCGTCCACTAAAATTCCAACTCTTCCCTCTAAAATTTTAGCACAGAAAACATCGGGTTTTTCTGTGTTTCCAAGTCTCCTGAAAAACTTTAGCTTATCACCTTCAAGAAAAGACTCAATGTAGTAAGAATCTATAATTGCATCAATGCTTATTGACTCAATAGTTTTAGTAATTTCATCTACAAGTTCAGGCTTTGCAACATTACTAATATAAAACACTGATATTCTCGTCTTACTCTTTTCTCCAACAAAAATTTCTTTAATTTTTAGTTCTGGAGTTCTAATTCTTTTTCTAATTAGCCCAGTATTTGTAAATATATCTTCAACAAATCCTTCCCTAGGTCCCTTTATTACTTTTGAATTTGGGGGCTCTTGAACTCCACGCTTTTCTGGTGCATAAATTGGACAGCAAATTGCCTTGTCACTAAAAAGTATAATTGCAAAGCCAGAAAATAAATTATCACGAATTTTATTTATATCTTCACATACTTCAATTGAAGACACTGCTATAACTCCCTTTATTACATCAAACGCAGTTTCTCCTTCTTTAATATCTTTGTTATCTAATTTTTCAATGGGAGCAAGTACTGCTACACTTAATAGTTTTTTATCTATTAAACTTTCAATGTAAAAAATTGAGTAGTTTTCGCCACCCAAAGTTTTTTTTGATTCAAAAACCAAGTTCTCACTATCAAACATTGCTCTTAACTCGGCTGTGTAGTTAACTTTTTTTAATTTCTTTTTACTTACTTTTTTCTGTTCCATTAATTTTAGTATTACACAAATAAATAAAATTATTTATAATTTCTTTATCTAAAAAACTGCAAATTTTAGAAAAAAAGACTGTAAAATTAGTATTTACAGCCTTTTTTACTAATATATATTTATTTTTATAAGAATGGTGCAAATATATCTACAATTACTCTCAAAAGTTTTTTAAAAATATTCTTACTCTTTTTATATTCAATAATTGTTGATTTTTCTTGTGTATTTAAGAAATCTTCTTTTAAATCAAATAGTAGTTTGCTACTTGTAAAAATAGAATTGTTTTCAAAGTGAAGATATAAACTCCTATAATCAAGATTAACCGAACCTATTGAACATATTCTATCATCTACAATGCTTGCCTTTGCATGAACGAACCCACTATCATACACATAAACTTTAACGCCATAACTAGAAAGTTCTTCAGCATACTTTCTTGTCAAAAAATAAATGACTTTTTTATCTGGAATTCCCGGAATGATTATTCTAACATCAATGCCCCTTTGAGCTGCACTTATAAATGCTTCTTTTAATGAATCATCTATTATTAAATAGGGCGTGTAAAAGTAAGCATATTTAGTTGCACTACTTAAAATATTTATGAAATATTTATTACTTATTTGTTCTGTGTTATTTGGGGAATCATAATAGGATATAACTACGCCCCTATCATCATTAATATCATTTTCAGTTTTCCCTTTATTTTCATTTTCTAAAGTATTATTTTCACTTTTATAGTAAGAATTTGCAGTAAATTTAGTTAAATTTGCACTATCCACAAGTGAATTTTCATAAAAAACTGCATTTTGCCCATTTTTTAATTCAATATTATCATTATTAAGAGTCTTTGAAATTGTATTTTTATTATAGACATAATTTACAGACAATTTACTTTCATCTTCATAGCTAATAAAATCTCCATCATTAATTAGATTTTTAGAATAGGCATTCCAAAATAGTGTAAACATATGTGTGTAACTTTGAACTGCATTGCCAGTTATTCTAAAGCCAATATCCTTCCAATGCCCAAATCTTTTCTTTTGATTTATATACTCATCAGCAATATTGACGCCACCACTATAACAAACTTTACCATCAATAATCATCATCTTTCTATGATCTCGGTTATTTAGTGTAAGTTTTACCGCTGTGATTGGGTTAAATGTTGCAATGTCAATGCCCATTTTCTTTAAAGATTCCCATTCACTTAATGAATGAGTAGAAATGCTACCTATATCGTCATATAAAACCTTGACAATGACATTTTCCTTAATCTTTTGAAGCATAATTTCTACTACTTTATCCCAAAATTTACCCCTTTCTATTATAAAATATTCAAGAAATATGTATGATTTTGCATTTTTTAAGTCTTGTATCATATCATCATACATTAGTTCACCAAGACTATAGTACTTCGCATTTGTAACAGCATTAACTGGCATATGTGATAGATTTTGAATCATATATAATGTTTGATAGGTTATGTCCCCACCCTTCACTAGTCCTTCAATATCCAAGCCCTCCAGTTTTGCAGTGGCTACTTTGTTTCGCTTTGTTATTCGTTTTGCAATGGGACGCGAAGAGCGTTTATTTCCACTAAAAAGATATAGCCATATTCCAAAGATTGGAACAAGACAGATTGCCGTAATCCAAAGCAGTCTATATTTTGATTCTCCCCTTTGATTTAAAATATCTAAAATAAATATGATTTGCAAAGCAATTGACAAAATATTTAAATAAACTGTAAATTGATCTAGCCAAACTAAAATTATAACATACCAAAGTACTTGAAAGGCAATAGCTGGCAAAATAAGAAGCAGTCTTAATAGTATTCTAAGTAATTTTTTCATAAATCCCCTATGTATTATGATATAAACAACAATCACTGTCAACTAGCCTAAATGAATCTTTGCCAAAAATTATTGTTAATCATAGCTAAGTTAAATTTACTAATTTTATAAAATTTAGTTTAAAAATTATTTTACACATTCTATTATGTCATTTTTTGTCAATAAAATCAATAACTAAGTTAAAATTGTCGAATGTTGTTGTATTTTATCTAATTTAGTATGGTCTGTTTAGTTGCTTTTAATAAGAAATATTCAAAGATAAACTTAAAAATTCTAATAAAAATATCTTTTGCTTTTTGTTACTATAAAAAAATTTAATTGAAATATTTAAAAATTTGTATGGTCAAGTTAAAAATACGCAAACAAAAAAAGCCTAAGTAAACCTTAGACTTCTTTTTATCTAATATTAAATTAATATAAAAGCAAGAATGAAAAAATAAACAATAGACCCATTTAAAAGCTAATTGAATTATTTCTTTAAGAGTTCTAGCAAATAATCTCTTCCCGTTGCCTTTACTATATTTGGTTGTTGCTCTTCTTGTTTTGCAGGTTCTTCAACACGAACTTCTTGTTTTGCAGGTTCAATTTGCTTAGCAACTTGAGGTTTTTCTTCCTGCTTTACTGGTTCTGGTCTTGAAACCGTATTAATTTTTGAGCCAGTAGTATTATTTTTGCGAATCTTCTGTTCACGAGCAGGAACAGAAAATTCTGGTTTTCGCTGAACTGGTCTTGATTGAACGGGATTGCCGCGCATTTCTGCTTTTGATTTTCCATTAAGGTCGCCAAAAGAAATTGGTTGCGTTGGTGCAGAGGTTTTTGGATAGTGCTGAGACCCATTTCTCATAGGTTGAACTGGGTTATTCATCATCATAACCGGTCTTGGCCCAGCATTTGGATAATTTTGTGGCTGTGGATAAGGTGGCATTGTCTGTTGCATTTGACCACTCATACCTTGAAAGTATGGGTTATTTGGTGACACCTGATTATTGTACACCACTTGACCACCAAGAACTCCAGAACTCATATTTGGTGAAAGGTTTGCACCAACGTTATTTGTCATATTATAAGGATAAGGATTTTGATTCATTCCAAACTGGCTTGCTGGCATATACATCATCAGATTAATCCCGCGTTCTTGAAGAGTTTGACAAATTACATTTGAAAGGTCTGACTCCATTCTTTGAGAAAGATTCAAGGAATTGAATTTAAAAGAGTCTTGTGCTGGGTGACTTTGAATTAAAAATCTAAAGTTTCTATACGAATTAATTACAGACAATATACTATTAACAACGTCTCCCGATGGCCCAGTGGTAACCATTGGCTGATTTGTAATTAAATTTCTTATTGCCTGTTCGACTTCATTTAATGTCATAATCTCTTCCTCCTATTAGTAATTACCAAGTAACCAAAATCCACGACAGTTTGCCATAACGGCATTTTCTTGAATTATAAGTCTTGGGTCATTGAAAAATTCCCGCAGGTATTTTTCATAAAGTAGTGCTCCACCACCAGTAAGAATTATCTTATAAAATTTATTAAATTCAAGACCAAGCCCCATTACTTCTTGATACACTCTCTTTGCCTGATTTCTTGTATGTTTTTCAACATATGCAGAAAGGTCAAATTCGCCGAAAGGTGTTTCAACTATAGGCGACTCTAAAAGTGCCTCGTCAAGTTCGTGTGGTGCCAGTGAAAAAATGCTAGCTTCTGGCAAATCACTATTTACATCTTCTTGAAGTTCAGAGATATAATCTGATGTGCCAATATTAAATGAAAAAGTTGAACGAACCCTTGCAGTTTCAAGAAAGGCAATGTCGGTTGTTCCCCAGCCAATATCAATTACTATTGCCCTTTGATCAAGCAGTTTTTCATTAAGTGCATCTACTTCTGGATCATAGACATAGTCATACATTGTCCCAAGTGGTTGTGGAACAACAATAACTTCACGAACTTCAAAAGTTATTGGTCTTACACTTTCCCAAGTAACGGACTTAACTTCATGAATTCCCGTCAAAAGTTGTTTAATTTGCGAAATAATCTTTTGATTTTTTGCAAGGTTACTTGGAACTCCCGTAACAATTCTTAAAACCTCATGGTCAGCAAGATTAGGTAGTTCTTTAAGACAAGCAGTAATACCAATAAGTGCCTCTATTTTATACTCCTCTGAACCGTACCTAGAGATTCCTCTTCCACCTGAGCCCGTTGCAGAAAGCACACCAACTTCGTAAACTTGTTTATCATATACATACATTTGATAGTCCGTTTTAAAAGAATAAACTAGACCTGCGTCATTTATTTGGCGAATAGTATTAACATATTTTAAATTCAATTCATTTGTCCAGATTTTGAGAGTAGAATTTGCAACATCAAGTCCAATAACTCGTGTATAGCCAGATTCTCCAGTTCCCTGCTGAACATTATTTTCTCCATTGTTTCCCAAACCATGAATATTTTCTAAATTTGACATTTCTCTACTTCCTTATAATAATCTTCATTATTAGTATTATAATTTTTAACAATTTTATTTTAATATACCTAAAAAAATAAATCAAATAAAATAAATAAAAATAAAGATAAATTGAATTTTTTAATATAATAAAAATCAAAAAGTGTACTTTTTTTAAAAAAATGCGTAATTTATTTTTTAAAAAATAATATAAATTCAAAAAAATTGCAAAATCTAATGTTTTTTAGTAAAATTTAGGTAAAAAATTCAATTTTTTTATTTAGTATCGTGTGTTAAAAGGATTTCGGAAATGGCAATTTTTTTAACGATAGAACCATCGTCTTTATAGTAGATTAAAATCATATCCTTATCAATATCACAGACAAGCTCTCTTTTGGTTTTTAGTTTTTCTTCAACCAAAATTCTGAGAATTGAGCCATCATCTCTATAAACGGCAATAGTGTTAAAGTAAGTGGCATCATCTTTTCCGTCCTCGGAAGGAAGCCTTAAAGTTTCAATAAAGTTAAGCAAGAAGTATTTTCCTTCAATGACTTTATACTGATTTATATAGTTGAAATTTAAAGTCACTTCATTTACAGTTCCATCATTAAGCAAACTACAAAAACTTGCTTGACCCTGAGTTTCCTGATCTTTATTTATACCAAGCACCAAGAAATTTTTGGGAGAAATTCTCTTAACTGAAATGTCAAGATTACTTGACAGACTAACTAGGTTATAACCAATTCGCTTTTCATCATTAAAAAGTATTATTTTTGTGTAATACTCATCAAACAAGTTTTCCATTGCAAAAAGCACAGTAAAGTCAAGATAAGAATACATATCAGACACATACTTTCTATTAAGCTTAGTATTTTCTACATACTTGCCGTCAACAATATCAAAAGAAGTATCTTCAACTGTTTCTTTAACTTTAAATTTAATTTCTTTTTTCTCAATAAAAATCTTTCCCATAATCAAACCCCAAAAACCACTATAATAAAATCTCTAAATAATTATTTCTTAATTTAGTCTAGTCTTAGTATTTTTAAAATTAATCTTTTTATAAATTATTTTTAAAAATACACTTTCATTTAACTAATCTGCAAAGTGAATAATGCAAAACCTTTTTCTAGTGCACTTTTTTATTTACCTGAGCTTCCAAATCCACCCGTGCCCCTCTCTGACTCAATTTTAAGTAAGTCGTCATAAGACAATTCAACCGTTTCTAAACTTGGAAGAATATGAACGACAAGTTCACAAATTGCCTTACTGGCTGGGTAGAAAATTGTGCTACCCTTATGATAAGTTTTCCCATCTACCATAAATTCGTTTGGAATCTCATCAAGGTTTAATTTAGTAATTACAAGTGGGACATTATTTGTATTATAAGTTAATATGAAATATTCCCCCCTATATCCCGAATCAATAACGCCTGCATTTCTTTTAATTCCAAGCTTCCCTGTACTTGAACGCTCTTCAACTTGAATGTAATACTTTGGAGAAATTGCTGAGGCTATTCCAGTTGGAACGGGTCTTGTCGCATATGGTTCAATCACGAAATAGTTTCCGTCAAAGCACGCATATACGTCATAGCCTGCATCTTCCTGTTTTTTTGTCGGAATAGTTGCCTCGGGTCTTATTTTTGCAAAATAAATTTTGTCATCATCACACTTCATACATTACACCTCTAAAACAATTATATCAAAATTTTAGAGATAGTGCAAATAAATTGATAATTATTTATAAATTTCTTAAATTGAATTTTTTATTCGATTTTAGAAAGATTTTTTACATTTTTATTAATTTTGTAAGTTTATTATTCAACCGTAACGCTTTTAGCTAGGTTTCTAGGCTGGTCTGGGTCAATATTTTTTAACCTGCTAATTTCACACGCAAGAAACTGCAATTGTGCAATTGCTATAAGTGGTGCTAGAAGTTCATTTTGTTCATCAACAAAGATTGTATATTTTGCCTTAATTTTCTCATCATTTGTAACAAAAATTCGCTCTGCACCCCTTGAATATGCTTCTTCTGCCGAATTTAATGTCTTAACTTTTAGGTCTTTTTGTGTAGCAAACACAAAAAGAGGAGTTCCCTTTTCAATTAAAGCCAAAAAACCATGTTTGAGCTCACCTGAAGGATAACAATTTGAATTTATATAAGTTGTTTCATTAATTTTTAAAGCGCTTTCTAGTGCAGTTATATAGTCAAGGTCTTTACCAATAAAAAAACATTTCTCTTCCATGTAAATTTTACTTGCAAGATTTTTTAAATTATTTTGGTTAAATTGTAAAATTTTATTAGAAACATTCTCAATATCTACAAAATAATCATTTTTGCTATCTTTTTCAAAATATGACACAAGTAAATATAGTGCCGAAAGCTGACAGACATATGCCTTGGTAGAAGCAACTGCAATTTCAACTCCTGCACAAATTGGCAAATTTATGTCGGCTTTTTTTGCCAGCGTTGAATAGGATACATTAGTAAATGCCAAAACTGTTGCACCTTTTTCTTTTGCAATTTCAAGAGCCTTTAATGTATCTGCCGTTTCTCCACTTTGGCTGACTAAAATCACAAGCGTATCATTGTTTGCAAAGCATGGCTTACTATAAATAAATTCACTTGCTATCTCTGCTGTTGCATTGACTTTTAATATTTTTTGAAAATATTTTGCCCCCATTTTGCATGCATGATAAGCCGTTCCACAGCCAATAAGCACAATGCTATTAAATTTACATAAAAAGTCCTTATCAAACTGCTCTAAAATTTTTTTATCTCTGTAAGTTTTTACTTGATTTTTAAGTGCATCTTCTTCATCGAAAATTTCTTTAAGCATAAATGTAGAGAAATGTTGTTTTTCTGCGATTTCAAATTCTTCTGTAAGTTTTACAGACTTCTTTTCAATTATTTCTTTTTTGGAGTTATAAAAGCATATGGTTTTGCTTTCAATTAATGCAAATTCATCGTCATCAAGAGAAAAATAACTGTTTGAAAAGCTTTCAAAACAAATTGGGTCTGAGGCAACCAAAAAATCACCATCATTTGACTTTGCTATATAGAGTGGATTTTTTCGCTTTGCAAGATAAAGCGCATTTGGCACATTTTTATTCATTGCAACAATTGCAAATGAACCCGTAACATTTCTAAAATATGAAATAAAATCTTGCACTGAAATTGCATTTGCTTCATCAAGCCCTTCTGCAACAACTGCTGTGTCTGTGTCGCTCTCTGGAGGCATTTTAAGACCATCTTTTAAAGCTTCAAAATTTTCAATAATTCCATTGTGAACAATTGCCCAGTTTCCATCTTTTGACAAATGTGGGTGACAGTTTTGCGTTGTAACCCTTCCATTTGTTGCCCATCTTGTATGTGCAATTGAGCACTCCGTTTGTAAGTTTTCATCAATTTTTTTCTCTAAATTTACAATTTTGCCAATTTCTTTATAAACCGAAAATTTATTTCCTAAAAGGTTACATACTCCTGCCGAATCGTATCCTCTATACTCTAGTTTTTTTAGTTTGTTGATAATGTAATTACACTTTCTACTACTTCCTACATAACCAACTATTCCACACATATTTTAAATTCTCCGTCAATTTGCTTTACTTCTAAAGCAATTTCATTTGCAATTTTTTCTGAGATACTTTCGTTTTTAGTTTCTACCATTATTCTTATGCAAGGCTCTGTTCCCGATACTCTGATCATTATCTTTCCATTTCCTGCAAGCTCATCTTCTTTTTGTTTCCTGATTTTAGAAAGACGCTCGCTGTTTATAAGTTCCATTTTATTTTTAACTGGAACATTTATATTGACTTGGCTGTACATTTCAAAGTCCAAATACTGAGAAAGTTTTTTGTTGTCACTAACGCAAATATATGAGAGCATTAATGCACTCAAAAGTCCATCTCCTGTTGGCAAAAATTCTTTTAAAATTATGTGTCCAGACTGCTCTCCACCAATCAAAAGCCCAAGTTCTGTCAACTTTAAGCTAACAAATTTGTCACCAATTTCAGTTCGAATTAGTCTTATGCCATTTTTCTCAAGTGCTTTTTCAACCCCCATATTTGTGTGCCCAGTTCCAACGACAATAGGTGGAGAAAGTTTGCCTTGCTGTTTATAGAATTTAGCAAAGATGTAAACTAGCATATCTCCAGTTAATATTTGACCCTTTTCATCTACGGCTATAAGTCTGTCACTATCTCCATCAAAGGCAAAACCAAAATCGGCTTGTTTTTTAATAACCAATTTTTGCAGTCCCGTTACATTTAACGAACCACAATTTTTATTAATATTCAAGCCATCAGGACTAGAACCAATAGAAAAAACTGTTGCACCTTTGCTTTTAAAGATTTTTCGAGCAATAAATGAGCTTGCACCATTTGAGCAATCTAAAATAATTGTTTTCCCCGTTAAATCAAAGCTAAAGGCATTCATTAAAAATTTAAGATAGTGATTTATTAGGCTTGGTTTGTAATCAAATTTGCCAACTTCCATAAAATTTACACTAACTTGTTTTATAAACTTTCGTTCTAAATTTTCTTCCTTCGCCTCACTAATTTTTTTGCCACTACTGTCAAAAATTTTAATTCCATTAAATTCTGCCGGATTGTGTGACGCACTAATCACAACTCCAAAATCAAAATGAAGTTTCTTTGTTAAATAAGATATTCCTGCCGTTGGGCACACGCCAACATCAATCACACTTGCACCAGCATTCATTGCACCAGAAGCAAAGGCAAGTGTTAACAAAGGACCAGATGACCTAGTATCCCGTCCAATTATTATTTTTTCACAAGAAAGCTCACTCCCAAGTGCATTGCCAAGGTCATAGGCAACTTTAAATGAAAGGTCATCATTAAATTTACCTCTTAGACCATCAGTTCCAAAAAATACTCCCATAAATCTCCTTATTACTAAATTAGGTTATGAAAATTTTTTCTTTTTGGTAACTTTCTTGACATCTTCCATTCATAAAAAATGACCTTTAATGAAATATGTAGAAAATGAGTAGCCAACATTTCTGAACAAAATAATATATTTCAATTATATATAAAAAATTATAACTGAATTTCTGTATTTACTTTAATTTTATAAAATGTAAAATTATCTAGTAAAGCAAAATAAATTTGCACTTTATCTTTATAATTCAATAAATCTTTATGATAGTATTTTTGCTAAATTTATGTTTTGTCCTAAGCTTTAATTTTTGATTTAAATTTATAAAGTAACTTGATGATATAAAAAAAGGCAATAAAAAAAGACAACTAAATTAGTTGTCTTATAATTAAGAGCTTTGATTGCAATTTATAACATAACCATAAGCAAAGTTTATTTTTCAGTTTAATTTTCAGTTGCCTCATATCCTGCACTTTTAATAATTTCAAAGATTTCACTTTTTTCTTTTTCCGTTTGAATAGAAACCTTTTTTGTTTCTAAGTTAATTTCGTTTACAATTACTCCTGCACCTTCAAGTGCTGTTTTAATGTGATTTACACAATTTTGACACATCATACCCTTTACATAAAATTCCATTTTTGTTTCTCCTTTATTTTTTATATTTTTTGTTGTACTGTTTTGATTTTCATCTTGGGGTTCACTTTCTAATTTTAATTCATCATCTAAATTAATTTCTTTATTATCTTCGTTGTTTGCATTTGCGTTTTTTTCAATCTCATCACTAATTTCACTAGGCATATTTCTAGTAATATTTTGTGGCTCAGCTTTTTGATTTTCATCTAATTTTTGAGTTTCATCTTGAAATTTTTCATGAGTTACAGCTTTTATCTTGCAAGCATTTAATTCACATGCAGTTTTGGCGTCTGCTTTTCCAAATTCAAGAACACTATGAGCATTTGCAAAATTTTCAGTTTCTGTATCTTTGCTTTGTAATTTAACTGGCTTAAAGAAATTAATTGTAAGTGCACTCAGTACGACAGATACACTCGACAAACTCATTGCAATTGAACCTATCATAGGATTTATTTTAAGTCCAAATGGATAATAAAAAACTCCAGTTGCAATTACTACGCATACCAAGTTATAAAAGAATGCCCAAAACAAACTAAGTTTAATGGTGTTTAAAACCCTTTTTGAAAGTTTGATTATATTAAGCACATCAAGCAGGTCGTTTCTTTGAAGAACTATGTCACTAGTTTCAATTGCAATTTCACTTCCTGCCCCAATGGAAATTCCAAGGTCTGCCGATGAGAGTGCAGGAGCATCATTAACTCCATCACCAACCATGGCTACTAGGTGTTTATCGTCTGATTTTAATGAACTAATCACTTTCTGCTTCTCTTCCGGCTTAACACCTGCTATGACTTCATCAACCCCAACTTCTTCTGCAACAATTTTGGCTGTTTTTTCATTGTCGCCCGTAAGCATTACCACCTTGATACCAGCCTTTTTTAAAAGTTTGATTGCAAGTTTTGAATTTGGCTTAATATTATCTTTAATTGTAATTATTGCACATATTTTATCATCTTTTATTACAATTAAAGGTATTTTTGCCTGATTTAAAAAATCATCAACTTTTTCTTCAATTTCTTTAGCATTGATATTTAATTTGCTTATAAAATTAATATTTCCAATATAATATGTGCTACCATTATATTTTGCTTTAAGTCCATAGCCATCTATATTTTCAAAGTCTTGAATTTCAACTTCTCTTGCATTTTTAAACCTACCAAACTCAGTAATAGAAAGTGCAAGTGGGTGCTCTGATTTCTTTTCAATAGAATAAAGAACATCTAAAATTTCTGAACTGTCCTCAAAAGTTTCATAGTCCACAACCCTAGGCTTGCCCTCAGTAATCGTACCAGTTTTGTCAAAAACTATAGTTTTTATAAGATGTGCCTTTTCCATAATTTCAGCATTTTTAATTAACAATCCATTTTCTGCACCTTTGCCCGTTCCAACCATTATGGCAACTGGGGTCGCCAGTCCAAGAGCACATGGACACGCAATAACTATCACCGTTATTGCAAGCCCAAGTGAAAATTCAAAAGAATGACTGACAAGTAAATTTATTACAAAAGTCAAGATTGAGATTACAAATATTATTGGTACAAATACTCCAGAAATTTTATCGGCAAGTTTAGAAATTGGAGCCTTTGAATTGCTCGCTTCTTCAACAAGTTTTATTACTCTAGCAAATGAGGTATCTTCGCCCACACTTTCTGCCCTAACTTGAATATAACCATTTTCAACTATGCTTGACGAATAAACCTTGTCACAAGTTGTAACACTGACGGGAATTGACTCGCCCGTTATGCTAGATTCATTTACTGACGCCGAGCCACCAACAACCTTGCCATCTATTGGAACAGACTGCCCACGCTTGACAGTGACAATGTCACCCACCTTAACGGCAGAAACATCAACAGTTTTCTCTATACCATTTTCCAAAATTACGGCTGTTTTTGCAGCAAGGTCTATTAATTTTTCAATAGCTTGAGTTGTTTTTTTCTTTGAAATTCCCTCAAGATATTTTCCAAGACTAACCAAAGTTAAAATCATACCTGCACTTTCAAAGTATATGCTGTCATGATAATTAGATAAAACGGTTTGCCAGTACCCCACATCAACTATAACTCCACTAGACACACTTGCAAGTTTTGACTGGGCAAGACTTATCATAAATAGAGCAAAAATACCATAGAGAATAGACACACCCGAACCCACGGCAATAAGTGAGTCCATATTTGGTTTTAATGCAAAAAGTTTTTTAAAACCACTTTTAAAGTAATGAAAGTTTAATGTGACAATCGGGATTAGCAGAATAAATTGAATAAGTGCAAATCCCATTGGATTTTGGTGATGGTCAAAAACTGCTGGGGCATACCAATCCCACATCATATTTCCCATAGAAAAGTACATAAGCACAATTAAAAATACAAAACTAAGAATTAAGCTTGCAAGTTGCATATGACTATTTTCTTTCTTTTGTTTTTGAGCTGTCCTGTTTTTTTTGTCACTAGTCTTTGCAATTGCCTCATAACCTGCCTTTTTAACTGCCTCTTCAATGTCAATCTCGCTACATATTTTTTCATTAAAACTCACCGTCATTGAGTTTGACAATAGGTTTACATTCACATAAACCACCCCGTCAAGTTTTTCAACGGCTCTTTGTACATGCGACTGACATGCACTACAAGTCATACCAATAATGTCGAATTCTGTTTTTTTCATTGAAACCTCTTAAATAACTCTACGACTTCACTCATAACATCTTCGTTTCCATCTTTGATGCTTTGTACTACACAAGACTTTAAATGTTTTTCAATTATTCGATTTGCCAAACTCTTTATTGACTTGTCAATTGCTGAAAGCTGAATTAGTATATCGTGGCAATATCTGTTTTCTTCTATCATTTTATTGATACCACCAAGTGAACCAATAATTCTATTGATACGCGTTGTAATTTCGTGCTTGTCATCATTACTCCTTACAGTTGTCTTTAAATTTTCAAAGCCCCGTTCACTTTCTTGAATGTCTTTTTCTTCTTCCAAAGTTTCGCTCTCACTTTCAAGTTTATTCATAGTTACTTTTGTTTCTTTACTCATTTTTTCTCCTTGTATAATTATTATTATCATTTTATGCGATTTATCTCACACATAATATATTATACCGCCCTATGGTATATTGTCAACAAATTTTAGTTTATTTAAGTTAAAATTATTGTTCCAACATTTTAGTGCAAATAATATTTATACAAATCAATTAAAGTAAAAAGTGCAAATAGAACTTTTAAATTTTTAAAATAAACATAAAATTGAAGATTTTTGATAGTTTTTGATAGTTTTATAAATTTGAGGTTTACTTCAAAATTAATCTTTTTTTGATTTATACTATTTTGTTTTTTTTTATTCATTTTAATAGCCTCTCACAAATATGCTCTTTTGGTAGATAAATTTATTGATAATTTTTTAAAAATAATAAAATAGTTTACCTTCGATAATCACCTATCAACCTTTTTTATAAAGAATTTGGCAATCTAAGCCTTTTTTTATTTGAGTAAACTTTGCTTCAGTAAACTCTTGAATTGGCAAGACCTCTACAGTGCTTAAAAAATTAACATACTTATAGCTTGTAACGGTTTCAGATAATCTTTGATATATGTGTAATAAAATTTGCCTGTCATTAAAAAACGATTCTTCCACAACAAGTCCGTTATTTTTTTCTGTAATAATAAAAAATGCTGACATAGCACTTTGAATTGGAACAACTGGCTTTAATATTCTTTTGCTTCCAAGGTTATAGTAATAATATGTTAACTGCAAACTCCCATTTAAATATATATCCACTCTTACAATCAATGATTTTTTTCGATATAATTTGAAATAATCTTTTACATTGGATTTAAGTTTGTTTTTTTCCTTAAAATCACTATTTTGATAAGTGTATTTTGCCCAAAGCCCCTCGCAAAGCATATTTAAATCATTTGCTGAAATATTCGCAATAAAAGAAATCTCGCATTCCTGCTCATTAACTTCAAAATTTTCAAGATTTTGAACAAGTTTGCAGTTTTCAGCAAGTTTGCTTTTGGCATATTGTGATAATTGTTTAAGCTCGGACATATTTAAATTATAACATTTATAGAGTGCCTTTTACAAAAATTTTTCTTGAAATTGTGCATCACTTTTGTAAAAATTTTAAATAAAAAGCAATTTTGTCTAAATACTGTTAAAGCTCAACATTATTTTAATAGTTTTTATGTTTTTGATTTGTTAATATATTTTTTGATACAACATTATTAAACTATGAGCATATATCTTTTATAAATTAGTAATGGGTGAAATAAAATAATTTTTAAATTCAAGAACCAAGTCAAAAAATATAATTAGTATTAACAAAAAATAAATACAGCAAAAAATTAATAAATCACTACAAGTGTATTGAGTGAATTTACTTAGCGTCAGAGAAAATTTAGAATTTATCAAAAATATTTTTCAAAATCTATAAATGTATTTTTAATTAGAAAGTTTATGTTTTAAACGCTTACATTAATCTTTAAAAACAATTAACAGCAATCAAAATCAACAAGACAATTTTCAAAATTTTTCTCTCTTAAATCCTTTTCAGATATTAGCCCAAAAACTATTCCAGAATCACCAATAAAAAGATAATCATAACTTAAACTATTGTCAATTTTAAATAAACACTCAGTTTTATCTTCATATTCAAATAATCTTGGGTCACTTTGAGTAAAATCTGCATATCCACCAATATTTGCTTGGTATATTCTTCCGTCTTTAGTTATCTCAGCTTCCCAGTAATCATCATAGCCATTTTTAGATAAAAAATCCGAAATTTCAAAGGCATCTTCATAGCTAGTGCCAAAAATTTCATTGAAAATAGGTTTCACAATTTCATAAAATCTATAGTCTGAACTTGGCATTGTGCAAATTTCTTTTGTAAGTGAAATTTTATAACTGCCCTCACATATAAAATTCTTCGTATCAATTTCTGGAAGTTCTGTTTCATATTCAAGATTAAGCTCAAACAATCTAATTTGACTTGAAAGGTCACTAGATGTATTAAAATTTGAACTTACAAAAATCTCAAGTATTCCAGAACTTGGAAAGTTTGGCAATTCAATATCTGCCAAATTTACCTGCAAAAGTAGTGCTAGTGGATTACCATTTTTATCCTTTGGGTAATCCTCACCTTTTGGAATATATGGTTTGCCACCAATTTTGTTGTCCAAAATTTCAGCACCTTTTTTTATGATATCTATAGAATAACACTCCTTGCCAGTTTTTTGAAGAAATTTTTCTCCAACTAGTTTTAATTTTTCTAAAATTTCGCCAACTTCCATAAATTTAACTCCTTTATACTTTTTTTGCTTTTTAAAAAATTGTAATACTTTTATATGATTAAATAATTATAACAGTAACTTAACATTAAAGTCAATCAAATGTAATTTTGCAAAGATTGTATAAAATCTTTTTAGTATGCAAATAATATTATTAAAGATAGTTTTAAATTAAAATAACTTAAATAAATTTTTTAAGACAGATTTATAAGCTCTAGAAGTTATATTAATTTGTTATAAATTTTGTCGCTACGCCAAGCAAAGCTTAAAATTTTTATATGAGATTAAAACCATATTTATAAAATTTATCAATTTTTATATTGATATTTTGGTTAATTTTTACCCATTAAAATTTAAAAATGGGTAGTTTTTGCACATAAAATTTTATTTTTAGAGTAATTTTTACCATATAAATTTGCCAAAATCCCACTAAAATATACAAATTATTGAATTTTACTTACTTTTTTATTTAAGTAAACACACAGAGAGACAAGAGGTTATTTTTTATTAAGCTAAATTTTGCTTTTGATAAATAGTTATTAATTGATAAACAAAAAAATGAAGGTGCTATATTATTAAATTAAGTAATTTTGTTTTTTTATTTTAAAATTTTATATAAATTTTCTCACCAAAAGATTTTAATTTTACAGAGCTATAAGTCACCCTAAACAAAACTCAAAAACAAATAAATTTTAAAAATTTTTTATCGCTTAAAAAGCGAAATTTAAAAAATCAATTTTTATATGCCAATAGTAAAATATATTAAAAATTTAATATGCAATTTTTAGTTTTAATGCTATAATATAAACAAGGAGAAATTTATGAAAAAATTAATTGTATATTATTCAAGAGCAAATGAAAATTATACAAGTGATGGAATAGTAAATTTGGAGAAAGGAAACACAGAAATTGTTGCTGAGCACATTAAAAAATATACTGACTATGATATTTTTAAAATAGAACAGGAAGTGGAGTACTCATCAAATTATTATATTTGTGGCGAACAGGCAAAAGCAGACAAAGAAAAAAATGCTCGACCTAAATTAAAACACTATCTTCAAAGCATTGATAATTATGATGAATTTATCTTATGCTACCCTAATTTTTGGGGAACACTTCCCATGGCTGTTTTTACATTTTTGGAAGCCTATGATTTTACGGGCAAAACAATTAGACCACTTTGCACTCATGAGGGCAGTGGTCTTGGAGTAAGTGTTGAAGACATTAAGGCAACTTGTCCGAGCTCAATAGTAAAAGATGGTCTTGCAGTTCAGGGCAGTAGGGCTGAATTTTACTTTGACAAAATTTATGTTTGGCTTGACAAGTCGAACTAAAAAATCAACAAAATTATTATAAATAAAAAAATATTTAGTTTGTTTTTATTTTTTAATACCATGAAAATTATAAAAACCATTAAAATGGCATACATTTAGTATAATCATAAAAAATTATATACGGTTTATTATAAAGCAATTAAATTTACAAGTTTTAAATTTTTTATAAAAAAAACAATATGAAAGTTTATGCTAATGCTAACTTCATATTGTTTTTTCTTTTCTTTGAAAATTATTAATTCTATCTTTTTATCTTTTAGCAAAATGTAAACTAATTTCAAAAACTTAAAGTAGAAATTAAAAAGCAATTATTTTTTCTATACAAAACAAAATATCTAAAAATCTATATTTACTTCATTACATGTAAATCTCTGGAGTTTCAGTTTCTCTTTCTTGCTTTTTTGGCTTTTTCTTAGGCTCATCAAATACATTATATTCAAAGTTTTTTCTATTATCAATTTTCTTAAATTGATTAACTTTGTTTGCTTCCAGTAAAAGCGATGGAAGCATAACAAGTTTAAGTTCACCTTGCTCCTCTTCAACTGAAACAGCATAATCAAGTTCCTTACCTTTTATTTCGGCTGATACTACAACATCTCCACCTTTATCATAGTCATGAGTAAAATAAGCAACAGCGTTTTCTAATTTTGTACCATTAATTTTACCCTTGATTGCTTCAATGTCAGAGTTTTTTAGGCAAATCCCATTTAAAGGAATTCTCGTTTCTTCACCTTCGTGCAAGAAAATAACCATTGTTTGATTCAATCTTTTTGAATAAACTAAAACTGTGTCCAACCCAGAAATTCTAATTTCTCTGTAAGGTTTGCTAAATAAATCACTACTCATATCTTTTCTCCATTTTTTGTTACTATAATTATATATTTTATACAAAGCAAAGTCAATAGGCATTTTCAAATTAACTAAAGTTTATAAGATAGGGAAAAGAAAAATTTATATAAACCGTAATAATCATTTACTAGCTATTTTTATAAAACTTTAGAATATAAAATAATTAAAAGAGCTAATTTTTAATTAAAAATGACTAATTTTGCACTTTTTATTACAATAACATTACAAAATTCAGCCAAATATTAATAATTTTTCCACTTAATTCCATAACTATAAGTTTAATTAAAATTATAATAACTTAAATTCTCTTGTTATACAAGTTCAAGAGCAAGTTTCATCATATCATTAAATGAATTTTGACGCTCCTGAGAAGAAAGTTCTTCTCCTGTCACTAAACTATCTGAGATAGTACATATACAAAGTGCATTTTTACCTGCTCTCATTGCATTTAAATATAGAGCCGTGCTTTCCATTTCCACGGCAAGCACTCCCATTTTATTCCATTCAAGTGAAGATGTTTTGCTATCACTGTAAAAAGTGTCTGAAGTCAAAACATTCCCAACTTTGTAATTTAAACTCATATTTTTAGCAATTTCTGTCGCTTTTTGCAGTAAATTGAAACTGGCAATTGGACAAATTGTTCCGGGCAAATCAAACTGACTTGCATAGTTACTATTCGTACAAGAACCCTGTGCAAACACAAGATCTCTAAGTTTAAGGTCTTTATGCAAAGCACCTGCAGAGCCAATTCTTATAATATTTTCTACTCCATAAAAATTGTAAAGTTCATAACTATAAATTCCCATTGAAGGAATTCCCATTCCACTTGCCATTACAGAAACTCTTTTACCCTTATATGTTCCAGTATACCCTTGCACGCCTCTAACATTGTTTACTAAAACTGCATCTTCTAAATAAGTTTCTGCAATAAATTTTGCTCTAAGTGGGTCGCCCGGCATTAAGACCGTTTTTGCAAAATCTCCCTGTTTTGCTGAAATGTGTGGTGTTGGTATTGACATTTATATTTTCTCCTTTTTCTTAATTTGCACAAAATAAACTAATATTTTAATTTACTTTTTTGGTAATTTCATTTTAATATCAATACAAATTTTAGTCAATTAATTTATTTAATCACTTTTAAAAACTCATAGAAAGGAAACATTTACAATTTCGTTTGCTAGAAATGTACTTTTGGCTTATAATTTTACTATCAGAAAAATTTTTAACTTTTAAATCTTAATAAGATTACTTAATTATTTACTGATACTTATATAAGTATTTTTATTAAGCTAAAAATAAATTAAAGCCAATCTACAATCAATATAACTTTTAAAAACAATGTGGAGGTGAACTAATGAAATATAAAAACCCATTTTTAAATTTGATATTGTTAATTACTATTTTAACTATATCGCTTTTTGTGGGTTGCACAAAAGAAAATAGTGGTGGAATTGTTTACTTTAAAAATATTGATGGCGAAACTCTTTATAGTATAACCATAAATTACGGAGAGTCTGCAAGCTATGTCGGTGAAACCCCCATTTATCCACCTAATCTAGTGATTAGTGATGAATATGAATACATTTTTGATGGCTGGGACAAAAGCACAGAAAATATAACTTCATTCCCCTACACTGTTACTGCAACCTACAAAGCAGAACTTATTTCATATCAAGAGTTTGAATTTGAAATAATTTCAGAAAACCCTACTACATATCAAGTAAAAAAATATACGGGTACAAGCAAAGATGTAGTAATTCCAAGCACATACAATGAGTATGAGGTTGTTGAGATTGCAGAAAATGCTTTTTTAGGTCAAACCAATATAACATCAATTTTTATTCCAAGTACTATCTCCCGTATAAATGAAACATTTAAAGACTGTTACTTGCTTGAAAGCATTGTAGTTGACTATGAAAATCCATATTACGATTCAAGAGAAAATTGCAATGCAATCATTGAGACAGAAAGTAATACTTTGATTGTTGGCTCGTCAAAAACAGCAATACCAGAAACTGTAAAAAAAATAGAAAAATATGCCTTTTATGGAAGAAACTTAGATACGCTAGAACTTCCCAGTAAAATTATTGAAATTGCAGACGAAGCATTTTATTCTAGCACTATAATTAGTTTACAGATTTCTGAAAACTCCAGCTTACAAGAGATTGGATTAAACGCATTTTCACATTGTCAAAATTTACAAAAGATTAACTTAGAAAACTGCAAAAACCTATTAAAAATTGGTGAAAATTGCTTTGAAATGACAAAAATATCCGAAATTAATTTATCTAACTCAAAAATAACCAGCATTAGCGACTATGCATTTTTTAACTGCAACTTGCTAAAGTCCGTAACTCTCCCAGTAACTTTAGAAAAAATTTGTGAATACTCATTTTTCAATACTTCTTTAAGTTCAATTGAAATTCCAAGCAGTGTAAAAGAAATTGAAAAATCTGCCTTTGAATATTGTTCACTTGAAAGCGATTTTGGAATTACTATAACTGAAAATAGCAATCTAAGTTACATTGGAGAATCTGCTTTTGCTAGCACGAATATTAAATCCATTACATTTTTAAATAACTCCATAGGTATTGTAATTGATAATAATGCTTTTAAAAATTGTTTTGGTTTATCACATTTGAATTTTTCAAAAAATATTTTGTATATTGGTGATAGTGCCTTTGAAAATTGTGACGAGATTCAAATTGTTACTTTTGATGAAAACTCACTTTTACAAAGTATTAATAAGAGTGCTTTTGAAAATTGCACTATGCTTACCACATTGGAACTTCCACTATATGGAAATTTAACTGAAATTGATGACAGAGCATTTTATAACACAAACTTAGCCTATGTTTATATTCCAAAAACAGTGAACAAAATTTTTAATTCATCGTTTAGTTCAACAATTCCTATTTTATTTGAAGGTGATAAACTTGAAGCTATAGAAAACAAATTCACACTTGAAAATAAAATCTCTATTTCAAGGCCTATTTATGAAAATGTTGAAAAGGATAATTTTGTTAAGTACGGGGAAGCTATCTACTTACTTGATGGAGAAAACTATATGCTTATAACCTGTATACAAAATTTTGGAACTTTTATTGTTCCCGACTTAATTAATAATATTCCCGTTACAAAAATTGCCGATATGGCATTCTTTTCAAAAACATTGCTTGAAGATGTTGTTTTGGGAAATAATATCAAAGAAATAGGAAGTTGTTCCTTTTATGGCTGTTATAGTTTGTGGCAATCTAAATCTTACATTCAACTTCCAACAAATTTAAATAGTATTGGGACAGGTGCATTTTATGGCTTAGTTCTGCCAAGTGTTATTATAGGGACAAGTCAAAGCAATTTTACAAGTGCAAAAATTGAAGCTTATAGTTTTTCAAATAATACCAAGATTTTTATATATTTTACTCAAAGTGAATACTATAATATTTTTGAAACCGAGAGCGTTTGGGACTGGATATTTTCGCCTATATTTTTGCCAAATTGGAAAATAAACCAAGACGGCTCACCTACTATAATTTAATTAAAAAACGAAAAAATTTTATTTTTTTACTTAAAAATGCAGTTTTTTTTAAAAATAATTTATAAAAATTTCTTATGAAAATAAATTAAAGTGAAATTAAATGGATAAAAATATAATATTAGAAAAGGTCAAAAAAATAATACATCTTTGGAAGCAACATCTACTTGGTGGTGATTTTATGCCCGAAGATGCAAATCCAAATCTTGAAAAAGAAAGTAATGAAAATTTGTTATACTTTACTCTCCCAATGACACTTAATTATCAAAGGAATTCATACAAACTTTGGGAAAGTTCACTTAAAACATTTTACGACCAAGAAACACATTTTGTCTTTAATCCTAAAATGGTTACAAGTAGTTCATTTGAAAGTGTTCAAAGAGCATTAGTAAAATATGGAGTTGCTCTTCAGCCAAATAAACAAACTGAAATTTGGATTACACTTTGTAAATCAATTTGTAAACTTTTTGATGGAAATCTTGTAACCTTGTTTGAAAGTTTAAATTATGATGTTTTTCTTTTAAAAGAGTACATAACAAAAAGTCACAAAAAAGAATTTCCGTATTTATCGGGAAACAAGATTTTCAACTACTGGCTATATGTGCTTTCAAACTATTGCAACATTCCTTTAAAAAATAAAAATTTACTTAATGTGGCACCAGATACTCACATTATTCAGGCATCTGTAAAACTTGGGGTAATAAGCGAGGCTGAACTTTCACTCAGCAATGTTCAACTTTTAGTTTCCAGCAGATGGAACGACATTTTGCAAGATACGGAACTTTTACCTATTGATATACATACTCCATTATGGCTTTGGAGTCGCAATGGTTATAAAAATTTTAAGTAGGTTTTAAGGTCTTTAAATAAATGAAAACAAATTAGTTATTGTTTTTAGCAAAAAACATTCTCTTTTTACTTAAATTACTTTCCTAGTTTTTTTATTCAAATTGATATGCACTTCATTAAAAATTATTCGTCATATAAAAACTGCAAAATTAATACCGGTTTATAAAAAATTGCAAAATTAACAAAAAAAGGCTAAAATTTAACAATTTTAGTCTTTTTTATTATTTAAAAACTTTTTCTGAGTTTTATTACCGTATACATTTAAGATTCTTAATTTTTTTTTATAAATGAATCTTTCTTAAAAAAATATCAATCTTAAAGCAGTACGTTATACAATATTTATTAAATTCTTATTTATGGGTTTTTAAAATAAACATTATTAAAAACTATCACCTCTAGGCTTTTCTTATTGCAAAAATCTAAGTAATTGAACTAAAATCTTTAAGTACTATTTCTCCAGAATTTAATTTCTGAGCAATCTTTGAAATCTCAAAATTTTCAAATTCAATTTTTAAGTTGAAGTTTGGAAGTATAGTTTCGTAATGTTTTAAGGTTTTTAATACAATTATAAAGTAAACCTTAAGCATTTTTGCACTTTCTAATTTTTTTTCAAACTTGGCTATGTTAATGTCACGAACATCAATAATTATCACAAAAACAGGCTGGAGCTTAGACACATCAACTCCTTTGCGACTTTCATATAGAGCATCAATTACTCTACTAAAATAATTGTGATGGACACAATAATAGTAAGATGGTGTGCTATTAAATTTTGACAGTTCCGATTCATTACTTACTCTCTCATAATTATTTTCAAAGTCACCTTTTATTATATTATTATTAAACTCGCCCTTTATTATCACCGATGGCCTATTAAGCGCCCTACTAAATACACCAAGTTGGTCAGCCAAATATTTTTCAATATCATAGTTTGGTTTAATTTTTTTATCTTTGTTAATGGTATTAATAATTAGACAGTTAGTATACTTTTTTAAAAATGTACTTTCATTTTTATCTTTATACAAAAAATTGCCCGGAAGCTCATTATTCTTTATCAAATGGTTTTCAATGCGAGTTGTATATTTAGAAGCAATAGGTGATACTGTAACATTTTGCTCTTTGGTTTCTTGGGGTTCTTCCGATTTATTTGACTTTTTCTTCCAAAAACACATATCTTATCCCTCCCAAAATTAAGCTATATAATATTAGTATAACATAAAAAAACGCATAATTACATAATTTTTTACAAAAAATTTGAAAAATTTAAAAAATGTAAAAATATTTCTTTTAAAAAATTAAATGTGACAACTTAATCTTTATTTGTAATTTTAATTTTTGATTGAACAAAAATATGATTTAATAGTAAAAGATTTTACAATATTAATAATTGTATTGTATAAAAGTACACTTTGGTTTAGATACCTGATTATTTTACCACCGAAGCCCCAAGCAAATATATTTTTTAAAAGTACTTTGAAATTTTTTAATTCAATATAATTTTATTTATATTTTATAATGATTATTAATTTTTATGTATAAATTTATTAAACTAGACTGCATTTTTGCGTGCCTAATAAGCTTTATAAAAACCCCATATTTGTCTAATTGTTTGTAAAAGACAATTAAACAAAGATACGAGGCTTTTATAAATGATATTTTATTAATTAAAATAAATTAAAACTTTCTAGTTAGTAATACGTTTTCAATTTATTGTGTAACGATTTTACCTATATAGTTTGCCTTGATTTCATCATTATAAATCTCACTATTTGCAAGAGCTACGGAGTAAATATCTTCACCATTTTCTTCAGTGCTAAACATTATATATACATCATAATTTTGTTCGCTGAGTGAGAATGGTAAGTTTATTTCAATGCTTTCTTGCCCACTAAACTCACCAACTTTAAACTTACTTACATCTCCAGTTTCACTAATAAAAATTATTTTCATAGTTTTTGTACGATTAAAATTTCCAAACCCAACATTTTCTAGTGTGAGCTTGATATTAATTTGCTTAAAATCATCGTTATAGTAAAAAACAGAATTTCTAAGTACCAAGCGATAGCCCAGTCTATTTTGTATGTATGTATAAGCTGTTTGACCGTAATAGTTTTCTTCATCTCCCGAAGTTTCGCTATAAAAAGTATTCTGCCACTTATTTTGAACAATATTGTAATTCCACTCATAGTTTAAATATGACAAATTAAGCTTTCTCATTTCTTCAGTGCAATTATCAATATCATGAAGTGTGCTTGTTGGCGAAGTTACTTCTCCACCAAAAGGCAAATGCCCAGTTTGATTTGACAGCCAAGTAGTTTCTAATTCACGGTCGCTGTAAGTACCAAGGTCAGTACTAGAACCAAGATAACCATCATTAAAAATTCCAAGTCTATAAGCATTACTAGTTTTATCAATGACATAATCATCTAAATCCTCTATTGTAATGCCAAGATAGTCATAGATCATTTTTGGAGTTCTGACCAAAATTGGAATGTTTGTGGTGTTTGTTAAAAATTTGTCAATGATGGCACTTATAACCTGAGAATTTGCAGAAGTGCTTGTATGCATTTCACCCCAAGGCCCTACCATACCAGCCTCAATTGCAGTTATTGTGATTTCATACTCGTCTAAAACCGAACAAATTTGTTCTACATGCTCAAGAATAATTGAAGTTTCTGGCTCAAAGTTTGAATTTCCATTAAAGTTTTTATCATAACTAAACCTTACAATAACACTTTTTTCACGCTGCTTATAATATTCAAGGACACTTTTCAGTTCTGTAAGAGCTGGCTCTGTTAAAAGTTTGTCGCCTTCACCATTAACAACTCCCGAAAATTCACTGATGTCCATTCTTAAATGATAAAGATTGACATTTTCCATGTATGACAATGCCTTACTTGCACCATCTGGAGTAAATGATACATATGAAGTTCGATAAAACCCTTGGTCTGGATTTGAAACATAATCTAAACTCTCAGTGTAATTTAAATCTTGAACATATTCTTGCATGTCATTTTTGCTAAATAGTGGCTGTGAAATCACTATTACAACAACAATAAGCACCACTGCCACCAACGCCCAAAGAATTTTTTTCATATCGTATTTTCCCTTATTGCTTTTTATTTGTATTGTTTTTTTATTATAACATATTTATACCATTTCACAAAACTCGTTTTTAAAGTTTTAAAAATTAGTTAAAATTTTTTTATATCTAGCCAAAGCAATGGTTTTAGTATATTTAACTTGAAATTGCTATTTAAAATCGTAAACATTATATTAATTTATTAATGACTTTTATTTTTTATGTTGTTTGAGCTTAAAATTATAACAAATTTCATCAAAATCAATTTTTCAAGGTATTTTAAAGTAATTTTTTTGAGATTTTGCAGTTTTTGACTGTTTTTATTAATAAAATCAACTGCTAAATTGTTGTAAACTTCTTCCTTTTCTGCCTCATTTTCACACTGTTTAAGTTTGTTTATTATTTCTTGAAGCAAATCACCTTTTTCACTATAATGAATATAAATTAAAAACTGCAAAATTGTGTTAAATTTATTTAAAAACTCACTAAGAATTTTTAAATTAACGCCATTTTTGATTTCTAAATTTTCACTCACAACTTTCCTTATTTTTGTTATTGAAATTCCAAGATTTTTACATTTATGTAAAATCCTTCTATATATTTAAGACGACAATTTGGTTTGCTATTGTGCGTTTAGATAGGCAGCTTTGGTTTTTCATTATCTTATCTCTATTGACTTTTAATCAATTTTGTGCTAAAATCTAATTATAAATTTTAAATTGATTGTGGATGGATTATGAAAAAATTGGAGATATACTCTGCATATGAAGGTAGAGAAGATGTTGAAGGAAGATGCACTTGGAAATTGATTGCAAACTTTACAAATCCTGAAGATGCCGAGAAAGCTGCAAAGGGGAAATACAGTGGTTATGGACCACGCAGAGATGGTAAGGTTTAGCCAACCAGCATAGATGTTTTTGAATCTTATAGTGAATATGATGCTGCTTCAAAAAAGAAATTAAGAGAAAAAGCAATGGGCAAACTTTCTCAAGAAGAGCTTGATGCTTTGGGTCTTGAAAGATAATTTTTTAAAGTTTTTGTTTAAAAAGTCTAAAATTTTGTTGTTTGGGCTTTTTTATTTATATTTTTTTTAATTATATTAAAGTCATTTTGCGTTTTTTGATTAAATTAAAATAAATATAATTAAACAGATTTGATTTAAATAAACTGTAATTAAATTAAATGCAAATTAAGCAATGCAATTAAAATAAATTAAAATTAAATAGTGTAATTTAAGCAATGTCAATTAAACAAATGAAAATTAAACAATATAATTTAAACATATATAATTAAAATAGTTGTAATTAAAATTCATAAATTTTTTATTAACATATTTGGTTTAAATTTTGCATCACTGCAAATAGTTTTACTTTAACAAACAAAAAATTTGATTTGGTTTTCATTGCACTTTATTTTAAAGTGAGAGATTATAAAACAAACAAAAGCCACGGGGTATTACTCCACCATGGCTTATTCTTTTAATCTGAAACTATTTACAATATTTTTCAAACTAATTTTTTTTAATTTGTTTTTTTATTTGTTGTATCTTCATCTATATCGTTCTTTATTTCTTCTGCATTTCTCGTTTCTTCGTTTTCTTGCATTTCTGAGTCACTAGATTCTTCGCCGTCTATTGTCGCTTCATCTATTTCTTCTTCTTTAACAGCTTCGTTATTCTCTTGATTTGATTCAGCTATTCCATCGACAGCTTGTCCATCTTCTGACATTTGTTCTTCAACACTCTCACCATTTGTTTGTGATTTTAAAATGCCTTTCTTGTCAAGAAGTAAAATCACAAGACTGCCCACCAAAACAATGCCTGAAACAATCATAAACACAATAGAAATTGTTCGAAGAGCAACATTTGTGGTACAAACAAGTTCAATTTTAAGGTCATTAAAACTTATTCCCATTTCATCTCCACTCATCGTAATTTTAAATGAGTTGATTTCACCACCATATTCAAAAGTTGTTGAATCCTCTTCTCTTGTGTAAAGCTTACCATTTCTAATTTCATAGTCCACCCTAACTGAAACATATCTTTGACTTTCAGGTATGCCTTCTTCTTTTGCCAAGTCTTCATCATATTCCATTGAAATAAAAATTGTATCTTTATCAAAGTCCATTTCTATATCCATAAGATGTTGATTCATCATTTCAAATGAATATGAATAAGTTTTTCCGTGAGGAAGTGCACAAACCACAATTAGCATAATCAAAAATACCCCAAAAACGGCACCCGAAATTATAATTAACGGTTTTTTTACAAAGTTTAAAAATTTGTTCATAAATCCCCCTTTTTATTACAATAGCATTTTATAAAATTAATTGTCAATATTTATCAATAATTAAATAAAAATAGTGAAAAATATATGAAAGAAATAGATAAGCTAGTAAAAAATAAACAAATCAAAAAAGCAAGATGCACTAAATAGTTTAAGACAAAAAATGTTTTATTTTTTAAAAATTGAACTCACAAACAAAAAATTCACCCTAAATTAAGGCGATTTTAAATTTTAAATTGTATAAAAACCTATCAAATTATACAATTTATTACATTTTGGAGCTACTAGTGAGAATCGGACTCACGACTCGCCGCGTGTGCCTTTGCGGTGCCTTCTACTGAGCCATTTATGGCTTGTGGTAGACACTCGTGAGATTTATAAATTAAAAAAAGCCTAAACTAGTTTTCGTTTAGACCTTTTTGGAGCTACTAGTGAGAATCGGACTCACGACTCGCCGCGTGTGCCTTTGCGGTGCCTTCTACTGAGCCATTTAT
>CALWNC010000002.1 GCA_944382715.1 uncultured Clostridia bacterium | reverse complement strand
ACTTGTGCGTAGCCAGTAAAGCAAGGGTTATACCCGAAAATGAAAAACCACCCGATTTTCGGGTGGATATTTATTATTAAAAATTATTTTACTCTTATAATTTTTGACAACTAAAATTTTGAATTA
Source organism: uncultured Clostridia bacterium (assembly GCA_944382715.1). Taxonomy (GTDB): domain Bacteria; phylum Bacillota; class Clostridia; order Christensenellales; family UBA1242; genus RGIG1681. Next base: position 334,482 of record CALWNC010000002.1, on the reverse strand, counting down.
ATGGGATTGTTTTTTAAGTATTCCATTACTTTTTCAGCACACTTAATACCATCTTGTGCACTAGAAGTTATTCCTCCTGCATATCCGGCACCTTCACCACAAGCAAAAAGCCCGATAATATTAGACATAAAATTTGAATCTCTTATAATTTGAACTGGAGCACTAGAACGACTTTCAACTCCAATTAACAAGTTTTCATCATCAGCAAAACCTGCAATTTTTCTATTAAATTTCGGAAGTGCAATTTTTAGTGATTCAGATACAAAATCTGGAAGACACTTAGTTAAACTTGTATAAGTTATACCTGGTCTATAAGTTGGATTTACTTTATTTGTTAGATATTTAGTTTTAATACTATTATCCTTATCATTCAAAAAATCTTTTACTTTTTCTGCTGGCGCATTATAGTTTCGTCCACCAAGTTCAAATGAAAGCCGTTCATATTTATGTTGAAATTCAACACCTGCAAGTACATCATCAGAGCCAAAATCATCTGGAGTTACATTTACTAAAACAGCCGAATTGGCATTTTCGCCATCTCTATTATAGTTACTCATACCATTAGTTACAATCGTATTTTCTTCACTTGAAGATGCAACTACCTGTCCACCTGGACACATACAAAAAGTGAATACTGACCTTCCACTATCCAAATGTTCTACAAGCTTATAGCTTGCGGGTGGTAGATTTTCATCTAGCTTACCATACTGTGCCATATTTAATGCACTTTGACTTTGTTCAATTCGTACACCCATTGCAAATGGCTTTTGTCGCATTGAGCAGTTTTCGCTCTTTAAAAGCTTATAAACATCAACTGCACTGTGCCCAACTGCCAAAATAATACAACTTGTTTCTAACTTTTTTGATTCATTATTTACTAAATCTGTATAGTTACAAGCAGTTACTTTGCCATTACTTTTCTCAAAACCATCAAAATGTGCATTAAATATTACTTTTCCACCTAAGCTTTCAATTTTATGCCTAATAGAAACAACTATTTCTTTTAACTTATCGCTTCCAATGTGTGGATTGCTACTATAAAAAATCTCTCTTGGTGCACCATTTAAAATAAACTCATTAATAACCTTTTTTGTGTAAGAATTTGAAACATTTGATGCCAGTTTTCCGTCTGAAAAAGTACCTGCTCCTCCTTCACCAAATTGAACATTTGAATAAATATTCAAAATTCGTTCATTCCAAAACTTATCTACATCTTTTTGCCTTTCTTTCACGCTTTTGCCTTGCTCTAATATAATAGGTTTTAATCCAGCTAGGGATAGTGCAAGCCCCGCAAACATTCCACTAGGTCCAAAACCCACTATTACTGGTCTATTAGTATTTAAGCCCAAATCTGAGTATTCAAGACCCAAATGGTCAACTTCTATATCTTGTAAATGTTTAGTTTTTTTTAAGGCTTTTCTATTAATATTTGCGGCAATATTTAAAATCTTAAAAATGTTTGGCTTTTTTCTGCAATCAATACTTTCTTTTATGATTTCAAAGCCGTCTATTTCATTTCTGAAGATATTATACTTTTTCTGTATTGCCTGATAAACATCACTTTCATCATAATTTATGTCTAGTTTTAACTCTGTTAAGAGTTTCATAATTTTACTCCTGTATTATTAGTATGCTCTTATAAATGGCAGCTACTTTTTCTTTGCCCTTTGAATTCAAAATACCATAAAGCCCTTCTGTGTTGCAAAAGATGGCATAACCATCATCAAAATAGTCACTAATATAAGAATATTTTGCATCTACTAAGATATTTCCCTTTGAATTTACAACCCCATACAAATTTCCTTTTTTGAAGATTGCCTTGCCATTAGAAAAAGCACTCATTGAATCACATTCAAGCGTAAATTTTACATTACCATTTCTATCTATTATTGAATAATAATTTCTGCCTTGAATTTTTACTATTCCATAACCGTTAAAGCTAAGAACTATTTCATATTGGTCTTTTATAATTACATTCCCATCAAAGTCCACATATCCATAATAATCACCCGTTGATGAATAAATCAAATAATCGCCTGTTTCATATGTAAGACTCATATAAATATTATTAATAACAGTTTCTGCCTTGTCATTAACTAATCCATATTTACCTAGCAATCTAAATATAAAGTATCCATTATCAAGAAGTGTTACCTCTTGAAATGGCTCACTAAAAGTAGAACTTATAGATTTATTACTATCAATAAATTCAACATAATTAATTTGATTTTTGACATATCTAAAGTATGTATCATTTACTTGATCTATTAAACTATAATTAAAATCAACAATTACATTCCCTTCTCTATCAATAATGCCGTAAAGTTCATTTTTAACTGCAATAGCATAGTCGCCATTATATGTAAAAATATTGTTGTATTCAAAATTTGTTACTGTTTCTCCTTTTTTGTTAATTGTTCCATAAAATCCATCTTTTTTACAAATTGCAATTCCATCGTTAAAAGAAATTGCCTCATCATAAGTTGGCTCTATAACATAGTCACCACTAGTATTTATAAAACCGTATTTATTATTCTCTGAAACCAGTGCAAGTTTGTTATTTGAGAAGGAGAAAGCATAATCAAATTTGAAATCAATTAAGACATTTCCACCAGAAGAAACATATCCCCACTTTCCATCGCTATTTTGCACTGCAACTAAACCACTATTAAATAGTTTGTTTTGTTGCATACTTTTTCGTATAAAAAAACCACTGACAATTCCTACCACTGCAAGACAAAAAATGACACAAACCACAATTAATGTTGTCTTTTTGAAAACCTCTTTTTGTTTTTCTCTACTCTCTTGTTTAGATTTCTCTTTTTCGTTAATTGTACTTGAGACTTGTTCATTTCTTAATTTATTTTCTTTATATTGCTGTTTTTGCTTTGCCTTTAGATTTAATTTATTATCTTTCATAGCTTATACCCTAAATTAAATTTAATTAACTTATTATAACATAATATTAATAAAAATAATAACAATTTTTTTCAAATTAATAAAAAAGATATGCATTTAGCATATCTGATTTTATTAATAAATGTAAAGCCTAGAAATATTATTCTGCTACTTCTGTTTCAGCTTCACTAGCTTTTGCTTCTTCAAAAGCTTTGAGAACGATATCTTTAATCATTTCTCTTGTTTCAGTGTTTAATGGATGAACAATATCTTTAAATTCACCATCTGGTGTCTTTCTGCTAGGCATTGCAATAAAATATCCTTCATTTCCTTCAATAACTTTGATATCATGTACAACGAAACATTCATCAATTGTTATTGATGCACTAGCTTTGATTTTGCTCTTATCAGTTTTTACAATGCGAACTCTAACGTCTGAAATTTTCATTTTCTGCTCCTTAAAATATTTGTTTTTCCGTTTATGGATATTCTTATTGTATAACACTAATTTAAAAATAGCAAATAAATTTTGCCATTTTTTATGAATTTTTACTTAAAAATAGTTTTTAATTTGTCAAATTGTTCAATAAGTGCTTCCTTATCTTCTCCATCTTTAAACAATACATAGTTACCTGCCATTTGTAGACCTAATCTGCTACCACAATCATAGTATAAACCATCAAAAATACATGTGGAAGCTTTTCCCTCTCTTGCGATATCAGAAATTACATCAGTAATGCAAAATTCACCATTTTTTCTTGGTTTGGACTTTAAAATTCTGTCAAAGACATCTCCAGTAAAAACATATTTTGCAAATCCCATTATGTTACTTGGTTCAGTTCCCTTTACTGGCTTTTCGATAATGTCATTCATTTTAAAACCATTACAGCTAAGATGTTTTTCACCAATTACCATTGAAGAATATTTATAAATTAAATCTCTGCTTACCTCTCTTCCGTATACAACATAATCTCCCGTTTGATTATAGACATTAATAAGGTCACTTGCCGTGGCAGTCCCGTCAGGATAAACACAAAAATCATCACCATTAAATACTATAAATGGTTCACCTTTAGCCCATTCTTTACAACTGAGTATTGCAATAGAAGAACCTCTCTGCTCTCCAGTAACATTATTTTCCTTATTAAAATAGTCTGAGCCAATTTCTTGATTTATATATGTAAAGGAGTTGAACTTTTCCATCAAGTTATTATATTTCTCTAAGAGATTGAGTTTTCCATCTTTCTCAACCTTTTCAAGATACTCTTTAGGTGGAGTTATAAATGTCATAAAACTTTCTTCTTTTAACTTATTTCCAACAATTAAAATATCAGTAATTCCTGCTTTTGCTAAATCTTCTAAATGATACATCAAAATTGGCTGTTCACAAATTGGAAAAAGTTCTTTCGCTACAACCAAAGTTGCTGGCAAAAATCTTGTTCCAAGTCCTCCAGCTAAAATTACGGCTTTGTGTATTTTATCTCTATGTTCAATCTTTTTCATAATTCCTCCTTAGACTTCAACCTATTATTTTATTTTACCATAATTTTGTGAAGAAAATAAAACTATTTATCGCATATGATTAAAAATTTACTATACATATTTTTTCTAATAGTTATAAATTTAATCTATCTATATATAAATATATCCAAAATTTAAATTATTAATTTTTAATAAACAAACATTCATAAACATATTTATATTGATTTATATTACCAAAACTCTAATCTTAGAAATAATCATTTTTTATTAATTTAAAGTTTAATCAACTAAAAAATTACACAATTAATTATTTTAGTATTGATAAACCTTTATTTGATATAATAAGGTTATGGGGGTGCAATATGACAAATAAGATTGATTGGGATAGTGTTAATAAAGAAAGTGAAAGATGTTTGAAAATTTGTGCATCTCTTGACAAGGAAATCGCTGAAAAATGAAAAGTGCTTTCAGATGATACAGATTTAGAAAAACAAACCGAAATGGTTAATAAATTTATTAATAAATACAATTTAGACTCAGCAACCCTTGAAATTAAATAATGATAAGAGGAAAAAGTAGTTATAGAAGATATAATGATAGATTCTTGTGTTTTTTCAAAATGATAGAATATAATAATTTTGTTATGAAATATGGGAAAGAAAATCTTGACGATTATATAAAACATAATGAAATAAATCTTCTTGAAGATAAAAACATAATAATCGAACTTATTTCAAGACTTACTGGGGATAAGTTCTTTGTACAAAATGAAGACTTAAATTTCACTGACTTAATAATTAAATTTTAAAATGAAAGAATTACTGATTTAATTGGTCGCTATAATAAAGAAATTAAAGGTCTAATTGTGGCAATCAATAATCCCAATGTTCCAGGTTCCAAAAAAGATTTATTGAAAATCAAAATCACTCAGATTAAAAACGCTTTACGTGAACTTAAGGAAATAGACAAATTAATTATTAATTATAAATTAAAAGAACAGTCAATAAATTACGGAAATTATATGTGCCCTACTAAAAAATCTTCAATGCTAAAAATTATAAGACAAGATAATAAAAATTTAAATTTTAATAAAGAATTTGAAATGCAATTATAAATCACGATTTTAATTTATAGATATTTTATTATAAAACTAACTAATTTACAAAAAATTAATGTAATAATTTACTAAAACTTATAATAAACATTAACCAATTTTGATTTAAAAGTATATTTATATTGACTAATTTAAAAAAAAATATAAGTTTAACAAAAAATAATCTAAAAAATAATTGCTAAATTTTTGAAATAGAATTATAATATAAGTAAATATTAATAATTGTATAAAATTGGAGGATTGTTATGGGCTTTTTTAAAACAAATATGTTAAAATCCCTTGAATGGGTAGATGATACTCACGACACGCTGATTTATAAGTATCCTATGGACGGCAGACAAATTCAATGGGGTTCAAAACTTACAGTTCGTGAATCACAAGTCGCAATATTCTTAAACAAAGGTAAAGTTGCCGATGTTTTTAAACCAGGTTATTACTTTTTACAAACCAGTAACTTGCCTATCTTAACTCAAATTATGGCTTGGCCTTATGGCTTTAAGTCACCTTTCTATGCAGATGTTTACTTTGTAAACACAAAGCAATTTACAAATCAACGCTGGGGCACTAGCAACCCTATAACAATGCGTGATAAAGATTTTGGCACAATTCGTCTTCGTGGATATGGTACATATGCATTTAGAGTTGCCGATGCTGAAAAATTATTTAAAGAACTTTCAGGTACAAATTCAACATTTTCAACTGAAGATATTAATCAACACTTAAAAAGCATTATAGTTTCTTCAATTTCAGATACAATCGCAGAATCAAAAATCTCAGCTTTAGATATTGCAAGCAACTTACTTGAATTTTCAGATGTTGCATCTCAAACTCTTGCTAAAGAATTTGAAGTATTTGGATTAGAATTAACTAAACTTGTTATTGAAAACATTTCTTTCCCAGAAGAAGTTGAAAAGGCAATTGATACAAGGTCAAGTATGGGTGTGCTTTCAGATAAAATGGACACATTTGTTAAATATCAATCTGCAAATGCTCTTCGTGAAGCTGCAACAAATCCGGGAACTTCTGGCTTTGGAACACAAATTGGTGCTGGTCTTGCATTGGGCGAAATGATGAGACAATCTATAAGCACTACTGATTCTAAAAAAGAGGAAGCTTCTACTAAAGAAGATACCAAATTCTGTCCTGAATGTGGAGCTGCAAACCCTCTTGGTGCTAAATTCTGCTGTGAATGTGGGGTTAAACTTACAGTGAAAGGTAAATGTCCAAAATGTGGTGCAGAAGTTTCTTCAAAGAGCAAATTCTGCCCTGAATGTGGAATGAAACTTAAATAGCTATTAAAAAATAAATTTAACAAAAGAGCATAATATATGCTCTTTTTTGTTTGAATTAAATAAATAATTAATTTCAATATTTTCTATACTATGTTATAATACAAATAGTTTAAACTTGTTTTTTGGGAGGAATTATGAACAATAATACAATAGATTTTAATTTTGCTATTGGTTGGGACAAATTTGAAGGAAATTTTTCAATGAAACTTGCCAATAACCTACTTATCTTTGGAGAATCGAATAATAAAAAAATTAAATCGGCACTTGATATTTGCGTAGGAAGTGGAAACTTTTTACAGGCTCTTTCAAACCGAGGTATTAAATGCTTTGGAACTGAAACTGAAGGTAATTTCATTGAGTTATGTGATTCTAAACTTTCAAAGACAAAAATTATTCAAACAAAATCCCCTTCTGACATTCCTTTTAAAGATGACTTTGATATAATTGCTTGCAATAATTCTACAGTTAATTCATTTGAAAGTTTTGAAGAGTGGAAAAATCTATTTAAAAATGCATATAAGCATCTTTCAAATAATGGAATGTTCGTTTTTGATTATGATACATATAGTGGACTCAAAGATAAAAACAAAGTTTTCTATAATTCGATATCGGAATCTGATAAGGTACTTGAAATAGTGTCAGAAAAATTTGATAAGAGTACTTTTAATTATACCTATTATATCAAAGTAAGTGATTATATGATAAAAACAAAACACAGTATAACAAAATCATTTTATGAAAATACATTAATTTTGAATGAACTCAAAAAAGTCGGTTTTAAAAAAATATTAACTTGTAATGAAAATTTAGAACCTATTGAAGATATTGAAACTGCTGAGAAAATTTTTATAATTGCATCTAAAAAATAAGGAGATAATATGACAGAAATACAAAATACACAAAATGCTAACTTTGGACAGGTTTGGAGTGAAACTGAGCGAACATTTTCTGAAAACCTAGCAAGAAGGATTTTAAATTTTGAAAAAATGCAAAAATTAAAAATTCAAAGTGTTTTAGACATCTGCTCAGGCTCTGGTGATTTACTTTCCATACTTGCTAACGAGGGAAAAATATGCACAGGAACAGAAATTAATGACAACTTTTTAGATTATTGCTTAAAAAAATACTCCAATATCAAATTTTTCAAAACAAAAGATATTTTAGATATTGATAATCTAGGACAATACGACCTCATTACATGTAATCATGATGTTCTAAATCTTCTATCAAAGTTTAGTGATTGGGATTCATTATTTAAAAAAGTATATAATCACCTAACCAATGGTGGAATATTTATATTTGATTATTATTCTTTACATAAGTTAGTAGACTGGAATGAAATAATTTTCAATGAAAATAAAGAAATAGATGTCTTAAAATCCATTGTTACTAATGAAAACCAAACAACAATCACTACTAATTTTTATACTAGTATAAACTACGAAAATTCATCAAATGAAATTCGTAAACAAAAATTAACAATTAAAGAACAAAAATATTCATTTCAAAATGAAATGGTATTTAATAGCTTAAAAAGTGCAAAATTTAGATATATGATTTTAATTGATTCTAGTTTTCACCCAATCTCAGATAGCCAAAATATTGATAGAGTAAGAATTATTGCCATCAAAAGAGAAAATGTTGTTCAAAAATAATATAGTTATAAAAAATTAAAAAGGCTCTAATTTTTAGAGCCTTTTTTTATAAAATAATTTGGGGCCGAATAAAATTTAATTAAATAATTTTAAAATTTTTTATTTAATGATTCTTAAATAACTTTAAAATTTATAAATTAAAAAGTGTTAGAAAATTTTCTAACACTTTAATTATCTCATTTTTATCTTACACTCTTTGCCGTATTCATAAAGCCTAAAAATAGTGGGTGTGGCTTATTTGGACGAGATTTAAATTGTGGATCAAAAAATGTTGCATAGAAAAATGGATGATTTCTGTATTCAAAAATGTCAACAAGTCCACTTTCTGGATGAGCACCTGCTATTCTCATTCCACTTTGTTCAAATTTTTCAGCAAAGTCATTATTAAATTCATATCTATGTCTGTGACGCTCAGAAATGATTTGCGTGCCATAAAGTTTGAAGATTTTTGAACTCTCATTTAGTTTAGTTTCAAATGCCCCACTTCTTGCTGAGTCTTTCACACCAGAAAGTCTCTTCTGTTCTTCCAACTCATCAAGCTCAACTATTACCGGATATTCTGTATCTGGGTCAAGTCCCGTTGAATTGGCATTTGGATAACCTAAAACATTTCTTGAGAATTCAATAGCTGACAAAATCATTCCTATTTCAATGCCAAGAAATGCTATCTTATTTTCTCTAGCATATTCTATTGCTTGAATCATTCCGTCAATACCTTTAGTTCCCCAGCCCGGAGGAATAATAATTCCCTTTGCTCCACGTAGTAAGTTCTCAGGACCATATTCAGCAACATCTTCTGCATCAATCATTTCAATTTTTGGTTTAACTTGATTATAAGTAGCAGCATGCTTAATTGCCTCTTCAATTGAAATATAGGCATTAGGAACTTTTGTATACTTGCCCACAATACAAATTCTAACCTCTGGATAATTCCCCTTAAAGTTATTCACCATAAATGCCCAAGAATTTAAATCACTTTCTGGCATATTTAAACCAAAATGATTTACAATCAAGGTATCTAAATTCTCCTTTTGCAAAGTTAAAGGTACTTCATAAAGAGTATCTACATCAGGTACTTGGATAACACACTCAGGTCCTTTCAAAAAACATCTTACAGATATTCTCTTTTTAGTTTCAGGTGCAAGTTTTAAGTTTTTTATTGTTCTACAAATTACTGCATCAGGAAAAAGTCCATTATTATTGAGTTTTTCAACAGAAGCTTGAATTCCCTCAATTTTTGATTCTCTTGTTGAAGGCATAAAAGGAAGTAAATCAATGTGAACCAAAAAGACATTCTCTTTGCCCTTTTCGATAATAAATTCCCTAATAGCTCTGTAATACACTCCTGATTCATAATCACCAGTTGTGCCACCAATCTCAACAATCACAATATCATTATCACTACTATCAAGTTCATTCATTGATGCTTTGATTTCGTTTGTAATATTTGGAACTACCGAAACAGTACTACCAAGATATTTACCTGTTCTTTCTTTATTAATAACATTAGTATATAATCTTCCACTAGTAAAATTGTTTACGCGTGAAAGTGGAACATCTAAAAATCTTTCGTAGTGTCCAATATCTAAACTTGTTTCCGTACCATCATCAGTTACAAAAACTTCACCATGCTGATAAGGACTCATAGTCCCCGGGTCAACATTTAAGTACTGGTCAAATTTTTGCATTGTGACCCTTAGACCCCTATTTTTTAGCACTCTACCAAGGGCAGCAGCAGTTGTTCCTTTTCCCACATTTGATACTAGTCCCCCAGTAAAAATCACATATTTACTCATATATAAAATTTTCCCCCGAAAAAATCTCTATATATTAATTATATAAATTTTGTAAGTACCCGTCAAACAAAAATTATTAATTCTAATAAATGAATTTATTTTATTTTCCTTTGCTAGCAATAAACTTTTGGTATTCACTATAAATTTTTTCAGCCACATCTTCAACTGATAAATTGCTTGTATTTATTACGAAATCAAATTCGTCCATATTTCTATTGTCGAAATCATAAAGCATTTTATATCTTTCATTTTCAAGATTCCATCTTTCACTGAGTGATTTTTTAGCATCTTCAATTGATAAATCAACTATTTCATTGGTTCTACCAGACCCAATAAGCCTTTTAGCCTGTTCATCTTCATCTATATCCAAAAATACTTTAAATGATTTTGGAATAAAATGCCATGCAGTTCGACTATCAAAGATAATATTTTTATCTATATCTCTCTCACCAATTTTGGTAATTTCTTCATCTACTAGTTTATCAATACTAGTATCCTGTTTTCTATTTAATTCTAAAATGTCAATGCCTCTTTCGGTCGCAATTCTTCTAAAAACCTCACCTCCAGAAAATTTTTCAAAGCCATACTTTTCTATTAAATAAGAAATAACTACGCTTTTACCACTGCAAGGTTTTCCTGTAATTGTTATAATCATAATTTCTCCTCATATAAACTTTTAAGTTCATTTAAATAGCTTTCAAACATATCGAAGCCAAATTTATATGTTTCATCACTTGTAATATCTATGTCTGCAACCTTAAGAGAATTAATTGGATCCATTGAGTCGCCCAAGCTTAAAAACTTTTTATATTTTTTTACATATTCACCAGTTCTATCAGAAAGTATCTTCGTGGCGACGACACATGCAGATATTAACCCTGTTGAATATTTATACAGATAATAATCTCTAAAAATGTGAGATTTTCTCTCCCAATCATATTCATAATTCTTGGTTAAAACAACGGAGTCACCAAAATACTTTTCACAAAGAGATTTAAATTTTTGATTTAAATCATTTGCCGTAATTGATTTTTTCTCCCAAATCTCATTATGAACATAAAGCTCAAATTCGGCAAGCATTGATGAATTGAACACATTTAAGTAAAAAAGAGATAAAAAGTCTGCAAGAATTTGCATTCTATGCTCTTTGTTTGTTTCCTTTGAAAGCATATATTTACTAAGCAATATTTCATTTGTAAGTGATGCAACTTCTGCAACAAAAATTGTATAACTAGATTTTGCAAAAGGTTGTTCTTTTTCTGAATAGTATGAATGCATAGCATGACCAAATTCATGAGCTATTGCCGATTTCCAGTATTCAGTTCCATCAAAGTTTAACAAAATGTATGGGTGTGTAAGATATGTACTTATTGTATATCCACCACTTGCCTTAAATTCCCTAGGAAGAGCATCAATCCAGCCTTCAGAAAGTGCTCTATCAAACATTTCTTGATAATCAGTGCCGAGTGGCTTAAACGCATTTCGTATATCCTCTATTGACTCTTCATATGTATAACTTTTACTTGTAAATGGCAAGTCAGCACTAATATCTGAAGAGTTAAATACATCTAGTTTCAAAATTTCCTTTTTTAAATTAAAATATTTTGAAATTAAATTTGAATTTTTGCTCACATTTTCAATATTTTTTTGCATAATCTGATTAGAAACTTCTTCCCTATAAGTTTCACTATCAAGCACAGATGAATAGTTTCTCATTTTTGAAACAAAACTTTTGTATTTAATATGAGAAATGTATAAATTTGAAATAGTTAAATTAAATCTTTTATATTCTTCAAGATATGTTTCCATTACATTCTTTCTAAAATCTTGATTCTTATTTTTTAGCAATAGATTATAATTACCCGTTGTTAACTTAACTTTTTCACCATTTTCGTCTATAATTTCACCATGTTGCATTTCAACATCAGTAATAGTTGAATAAATATCGTCAAAGTTAGAAAAGCCACTTACATTGGCAATTAAGGCTTCCTCTTTCTCTGATAGTGTATGTTTTTTATTTCTAATTAGATATTCAATTTGTCTAGAGTAATCTTTAAAGTTAGGGTCTTGTTTAAGTTCATTCAAAAAATCAATATCAAGACTAGCCAGTTCAGTTACAATAAAAGATAATTTCTCACTAACACTAGAATAAAAATCATTAATGACAGCATAATTTTTTATATTTATTTCGTCTTTTCCATTATCATCATTCTTGCAATGAGCATAAACTGCTAATTTTTCAAGTTTTGCAGAAAACTCATCATCTATCAAGAAATATTGTTTAAGTATATTTTTATCTTTTTGGGTAAGTTTTCCTCTAAAACTTTCAAGTTTTAAAGCCAGATCACCAACCTCTTTAAATTCAATTTCAAATTCTTCTTGTGAGTTATAAATTTGCGACAAATCCCAACATTTTTTTATCATAATTTACCTCTTTAATAAAGTATACAAAATTTTATAGTATATGTCAAAACAATAAAAAAAAATAGGAAAAAGAATTTCCTATTTTATTGTTTAAAATTGTCTATGTAAAATTATTTATTTTGCATAGTATCATCTTTTGAAAATAGTCTTTGTCTTCTAACACAAAGTTGAATAAGCATCCAAATTCCAGCAAGTCCAACAAGTGCATATAAAATTCTAACAAAGACACCTGTTCCAAAAATCCAGGTCAATAAATTCCAAGAAAATACCCCAACTAAAAGCCAGTTAAATGAACCTAAAATTAGCACGCAAAGTGCAATAATATTTGCTATTATCATATTTTTCTCCTTCTAAAATTATTCTTTGCAGAGAGTAATAATTTTATACATAAAAAAAACATAACTTTCGTTATGTTTCTTTTTAAATAAATCCTTGGAATATTGTATTTAATATCAAATAGGTAATACAAACAACCAATATACAAACTGCATCTATAATTGTAAGAACTTTAACCTTCCCCTGTAATGTTGCACCCTTATTTTTATTGTAAAATGTGTCAGTCTGACCAGAAATTGCCGAAATACCATTTGTATTGCTCTTTTGCAAAAGTACAAATATAATCATGGCAATGGCAAGAATTGTCAAAATACAAACTAAAACAATTTTAATAATTGGAAAAGATCTAACAATCCAATCAGCAGTAGCCTGTTGCTCGTCATTAGAACCAACCGCACATATGAAACTTGAAATACTATGTAACATAAAATCCTCCAAAACAAATGAATTATAACATATAATTTTGCAAATATCAAGTTATTTATAGTAAATTCTAATTAAAATTAAAGTTCCGATTGCTAAAAGTATACAAACCAAAATAATACCCCTTACAAGCCCACTTTTTGGAACAAATCTTTCTTTAACAACCGAATCTATAACTAGAACTAAAAATAGAATTACCAAAATAACTAAGCCAATTGAAGTAAGTCGTTTTTCAATTTCATTTTGTTCTAGTAGTAGCGACATAATATTTAACAAGATATTCATAATGTTATCCTCTACTTTCAGCAATTTTTACAAAATCCTCTGCTTTTAAGCTAGCACCACCTATTAAAACGCCATCAACTGAATCTAAGGCAAGTATTTCAGTGCTGTTGAGAGGTTTTACACTCCCACCATAGAGTACGGGAACATCAACCCCCATATTTTCTTTTACAGTATCTTTTATATATAAATGAACCTTTTCAATATCAGCCGTTGTAGCAACCTTACCAGTACCAATAGCCCAAACAGGTTCATAAGCAACAATAACATTACTTAAATCATTAATTGCTGTTAAACCTTCAAGAAGTTGTTTTTTTAGTACAGATTTATACTTTGACTTTTCCTCTAGTGTTTCCCCTACACAGAAAATTACCTTTAACCCAACAGTTAAACACGCAGATATTTTTCTATTAATAAGTTCGTTTGTTTCACCAAAAATTTGACGTCTTTCACTGTGTCCAATAATAACATAAGTTGCACCTGCACTTTTTACCATATTTGGAGAAATTTCACCAGTAAATGCACCCTTATCTTTAAAGTAACAATTTTGTGCTCCAGTTTCTACTAATGTTTTTTTAGATTCCTCTGCAAATGTTTTTATCATAACTGAAGGAACACAAACAACTAAGTTATCTTGATTTTTAGCATATTTTTTTAAATATTTAACAAAGACTGGAATATCAGAGAAATCATTATTCATTTTCCAGTTAGCTACAATATATTTTTCCTTTTGCTTCATAATCTTCACCTTTAATATTATTTTTTTAAGCCATTTATAGTCTTGTTATCAATCTCAGAGAAATCTGGAGTTTTTACTTTATTTGAATCGTCATCTTTATCAAGTAACATAGAAACACCTGGAAGATTTGCCCCCTCTAAAAATTCAAGAGTTGCACCACCACCAGTTGATAAATGCGTAACCTTATCGGCAAAGCCCAATTTTTGAATTGCTGCTACGCTATCTCCACCTCCAACAACGGAAATAGCACCAGACTTAGCTACTGCCTTTGCAACTGCAAGTGTTCCCTTTTGGAACTTTTCAAATTCACAAACACCCATAGGTCCATTCCAAATAATGGTTTTTGCATTTTTAATTTCTTTTGCAAAAAGCTTACAAGTTTTTTTGCCTATATCAAGTGCTTGATAATTCTTTTCAATCTCATTTACAGCAAAAGTTTTTCTCTTAGCATTTGGTGAAAATTCATTACCTGCCACAACATCAACAGGTAGTACAAGTTTAACATTAAGGCTTTCAGCCTTTTCCATAATTTCTTTTGCAACTTCTACCTTATCTTCTTCATATTTTGAAAAACCTACATCATAACCCTCTGCAACTAGAAAAGTATTCGCCATTGCGCCACCAATCAAAATTGTATTTGCTTTCGTCATTAGAGCAGATATTACTCCAATTTTATCTGAAACCTTTGCTCCACCTAAAATTACAACTAAAGGCTTCTTAGGATTTTCCGTAACGCTTGTTAAGGCAACTATTTCACTGTCCATTAAAAAACCTGCAACTGCTGGTAAATATTTAGCAATGCCTGCTGTAGATGCATGCGCCCTATGAGCTGTACCAAAAGCATCATTAACATAAACATCTGCCATAGAAGCTAGTTCTCTAGCAAATGCATCATCATTTTTTTCTTCTTCTGCATGGAATCGAACATTTTCAAGCATTACAATTTCTCTCTCTTTCATATTGCTTGTAAGTTCCTTTGCAGATTCACCAATAACATCTTTTGCAAGTGTTACAGGTTGATCTAAAAGTTGAGATAATCTCTCAGCAACTGGTGCAAGAGAATATTTCTCATTTACGACGCCCTTTGGCCTACCAAGATGTGAACACAAAATTACCTTTGCATTTTGGTTTACTAGGTACTTAATTGTAGGAATTGCGGCACGAATTCTAGTATCATCAGTAATATTGCCACTCTCATCTTGTGGAACATTAAAATCTACACGGACAAAGACTCTCTTTCCGCTAACATCAATATCTTTAAAAGTTTTCTTCATAACAACTTCCCTCTTACAAATTTAATTAAATATTATTGCAAATTTATGCACTACAATTATAATAAAAATCTAGTTACATTGTCAATTGTTAGCTAACAATTTTTTCTGATTATTTTACTATTTTGCTTAATTCATTTAGAATTTCTGCAATTTTTTCCATTTTTAGTAGTTTAACTAGTTCTGAAGAATTTTTGTATTTTCCACTTAAATAATAAGCCAAATGTGAGCGCATAAATTTTACTACAAAGCTTTCTTCATATTTTCTCATAAGTGTATTGTAATGAAACATTATTTGATTGTATTTGTAACTAGGATTTTCCAATTTAAATTCACCACTCAGATCTGGGGTAATGCCATAAAAATATTTATTTAATTCTTCAAAAATTTCAGGTTTACCAAGTGCACCTCTACCTATCATTATACCATCAACATTTGTCTTATTAAAAATGGCAATTGCGTCATCAACTGACCTGCAATCTCCACTAGAAAAAACTGGAATGTTTACGCTTTCTTTAACCTTTTTAATAACATCTAAATTAATTGCACCTGAATAACCTTGAACAGTTGTTCTACCATGAACCGTAATTGCAGATGCCCCAGCCTCTTCACACATTTTAGCAAATTCTACAGCTACAATATTTTCATTTGTATAGCCAATTCTAAGTTTGACTGTTACGGGCTTATCAGTTGCACTTACACAGCTTTCAATAATTTTCCTTGCAAGTTCAAAATCATTCAAAAGAGCTGAACCATCGCCATTTGAAACTATTTTGCGTGCAGGACAACCCATATTAATATCAATTATATCAAAATCACTTAGAAGTGGATTTTTAACTGCCTCAGCCATAATTTCTGGACTATGACCAAATAACTGAACTGCTTTTGGTGATTCTCCCTCTAAGCTATATAATAAATCTTCAGTTTTTTTGTTTTTATAGTGAAGAGCATTACTACTGACCATTTCCGTACAAACTAGACCTGCACCATAGTCTTGGCACATTTTTCTAAAGGCAAAATCTGTATAACCAGCCATCGGAGCGAGAATAAACCTTGATTTTAATTCAACATTTTTAATGAATAAACTCATATAAAAATTATAGCAAAAAGGCTACTTAGTTTCAATATTTTTGAAAAATTTTTTAGTAGATACAGCTTTTTTATTTATAAAAAATAAATAGTATGTTAGTAAAAATACAAATACTGAAATTGCACCTGCAAGAAACATAGATATTGTTTTACTGAAAAACAACTCAAAAAGTGCATTTCCAAAAAATGCAAAAAGACACACAATAAACTCTTGAATTGCGACTGATTTATAGATTTGCCACAAATTAACCCCAGTAAGTCGTTTTATGTGTCTATAATCTAGTATAAATACAACTAGATAACAAACACCTGCCGAAATGGTTGCACCATAAATATTAACTGATGGCAAAGAAACCAAAACAACTTCTACAATTATCTTTACAATACACCCAATTAAAAGTGATTTTACGGTATAATTTGGCTTACCCATACCCTGAAGTATACCAGCTGAAACTTGAACAAGGGATAAAAACAAAATATTTAGGCTCGCCAAAAATAAGAGTTTTGTTGCAATCATTAGTTCAAATTCAGTAAATGAGTTATGATACAAAAAGTATAGAATTTGTTTTCCAAAAATTACATAACAAAGTGCAAAGGCTATTGAAATACATAGAGATATTTGAAATGATTTTTTTATCATTTCATTAACATTCTCTCTTGAATCACTTGCTAGCATACTGCTAATATTTGGCAAGATTGCCGTACCAATAGAAATTGAAATAACTACTGGTAAATTTATTAAAGGTTCAACTACGCCTGCTTGAAGTCCTAAAAGTCCAGTTGCAGATTTGCTTGTAAAGCCAATTAACATAAGTAAATTTACAACCAAAAAACTATCTACCATTGAAGTAATTGGAGATATTAGCCCACCAATAGTTACTGGAATAGACAATCTCATAAGTTCTTTTCCCAAGACTCTGCGAGATAAAGTTTCGGTATTTTCGTATTTTTGCTTTTTTGAATATACAATATAATACACAAATAAAAATAAAAATGAAAAGATTTCACTAATAGAAGTACCTACAAGAGCACCAAAGACAGAAGCTGACACCCCATATTCTGAAAAACGATAAGCGAGAGTTAAACCAAAAGTCATTTTAAAAATTTGTTCAATTAGTCCAGAGATGGCAGTTGGGAGCA
Organism: uncultured Clostridia bacterium; assembly: GCA_944382715.1. Lineage (GTDB taxonomy): Bacteria > Bacillota > Clostridia > Christensenellales > UBA1242 > RGIG1681. The sequence continues at coordinate 316,541 of CALWNC010000002.1, read as the reverse complement.
TTTTTAAGTTGCCCTGAAAATACCCTCTAAATGCAGAAATTACACCTACAAACAGTATTGCTGGAGCAATCCCATAGTAACAAATATAACTTTCTGGATTTCCTTGAAGTGTTGCTATAGTTCTAGCACATAATATAATAGCTATAAAGCCTAAAATTGAAATTAAGGATAATATAACTACTGAAAGCCAAAGAAGCCTTCTTGAATTTGAGTATGATTTCTTAGTATTAAACTCAGCAACCATTTTAGAAATTGTTGCGGGAATTCCAGAAGTTGAAATTGTTAAAATTAAGCAATATAGTGGAAAAACAAGTTGATATTGTCCCATTCCAACTCCACCAAGTATTCCTGCAAGAGGAATACGGTAAATTGCTCCTAAAACTTTACCAATTAAATTAAATATAATTAAAATTAATGCACCATTAAAAAAAGACCTGTTACTCATAAAAATAGTATGTGAAACAGGTCTAAAATAATACTATATAGCTTCAAAGTTTAATGTAAAAGAAATTTTTGATCCAACAAGTTCATCTCCCGCAAGAGAACCTAGCCAAATTAAAAAAGTTAATTTTTGCGTTTCAGTTACATTTGAAAAAGTAGCAATTTCTGTCACCTCTTCCTCAATGGACTTTGTTGAATTTTCTATATCTTTAATAGAAATAAAAATGTTCTTTCTTTCATTGTTAGCCTCAATTTCGTTTTCTTTTGTATCAATTACAACATTTGTTATAGTAATTTTAAAATTTACTCCAGCTGGCACATAAACAGTTGCATAATAACCTTCACTTGTTCCCTCATCAGTTATCGTAGAAGGAATTTGTGTTTCACTATCAAGTTCCCCAGTTGCTGGTTTAAGTCCGAGATCCATATTAGATAAATTTAAAGAAGTTGCAGAATTTTGTAAATCTTTATCAGAATAAACTGAAATTCCCGTTGTGGAAATTGTTATATTTTCAATAACAATTTTTGTGTCCTGATACACATAAACAGAAAAACAAATTCCTATAACAGAAAAAGTCAAAGCTAAAAATATAACTAAAAAAGTTGCAGAAACAGATTTTTTTTCCATAAAATATACCTCAAAATAATGGTTTCCAAATATAATAAAATTATTCGTTTTTTATGGAAAATTAAAAAGTCCAAGCTATAGAAAAATCTTTAACAATTTTCATTACCTTGGACTAAAATTTTAATTTAATTATTGTTATCATCTCTATGATGTCTTAAACTCCAATTGATAACTGAGGATACAAATATAAATATTACAATAATTAATGAAAGAATTAATGATATCAAACTTCCTTCTAAAACTATTATACATGATATTGTAATTAATAACAATATTAAATTAATAAAGAAAGTTACAATTGATTCTTTTCTGGAAATTTCCATAAATCTCCTCCTTTATAAGTTATTATAACACAAAAATATGTAAATTACCATAGTTTTTTAATAAAAAGCACTTAGTATTTTAAAATGTAAATAGTTCTGCCAGCATCTAAATTAACCTTTTTTTCTATTCTAGGGTGATTAAATTCATCTCGAACCATTTTTTTTATTACAACACCACCATGATAACCATGTACAACCACTAGAGCTTTTATATCAGAATCAAGACTTTCAATCTCATAAATTAAATTAATTTTAGCATCTTCTTTTGTGAGATTATGTAAATCAATCTGCTTATATTTCCCGTAGTAATACTCTATAAATTCGTCTGGAATCATAGTTAATCTCCATATGAAAAACCAACAATATTACCACTTGCATCGTAAATTTCATTATCATAACGAGTTCTTGGGTCCCAATAACTATATGTATATATACCTGTTTCTTCATTATAGCTATAAAAATATGATATATTTTCTTGCGTTAATGATTTGTAACTAAAATAAAACTCTTTTGATAAATCATAATCATCTAAACTAACACTTATTACAAAGCTATCATTTTCTGCAAAAAACTCTTCATTTAGTCTTAAAACATAATAGTTTTGGTTTGCAGAAATGGTAAAATTAGTATTATTTGTCGCAAGCAAAGTAAATGGGTTTTCTTCCTCTGTCAGTGGATTTAGATATACTATATTACCATTAGTATACACCTTTCTAATTCTAATATAAATAGTTGAAACCTTATCTGTAAAATATGCATTATAATATTCATGTTCTGAGTTTGCATAAAGATATGTCGTTTCTTTTTGATTTGCAAGAATTTCATCTACAATATCTTTATTTTCAATATCTATTTCTTGACCATCATAATTTTGAGTGTAGACATATACACTACCATCATTAAAATCAGGAGTTGTTGATAATACAACTTGCAAATATTCAGGAGTATCGGCAACAATATGGACATTTACAACATAATTTTTTACAACATTATATGTTATATTTGAACCACTTCCCATTGTGTAAAATGATTGAATATAAATTGCAGCATCATTCGTTTCATCAATCATTTGAATATTTCCCTCTTCGTCAATATAGGTAGATTTGCATTGAACATTTAGTGTTTGATTATTTGGGTTAATATAAACATTTTCAAAAATATCCGTGTCATATTCAACCCTTAGATTTTCACTGTTTATATTTGTAGAAAATTCTCCATTTGTAAAACTTGACACTACATAATTGTAGGAATATAGATTACTATCTGCATAAGATACGATTCTATTTGGATAATATTCTTTATACTCTTCACCATAATAGGCATCATCATATACTATTAACTCTTCTGCAATATTATCATAAACTGTAACAGTGATTTTATCACTTACCCCACCAAGAGATGCCGTAATTTCAGCAACTCCCGCCTGTTTGTATTCTACATAACAGTGTCCATTTCTTACACTAATAGAAGCAACACTATTATTTGATGATGTAAGTTCAATGTCTGTAGTATCAGTAGAAGTATGAGCATAAACGGCAATTTCAAACCTGTTACTATCAGCATTAGTCATATAAACAACTTGATTTTTCATAAGGCTATAACTAGCTTCACTGTCAGTATAAATATAATATCTTGAGCCTTGATTTGGCATAACTATTCTAACATCATAAATATAGTAAGTTTTATTTCGCTCAATCAAAAAGTAAATGGATATACTAGCCACTATAATTAAGGTTAATGCACAAATAAAAATACCAACTAATTTTAATGTTTTTTTCATATTTATTATCCCTTATTATTATACATAATAATTGTATAATATTTTTAAATGTGTTGTCAAACAAATATAAATTTAAACAAAAAAAAGAGTGCAAAGTTTGCACTCTAATTTTTTATTAATTAAATAGCTTTAACAGAAGAGAAACCAAGAGAAGCAACACCTGCGTATGTTATTGAAAGTCTATCAGCATTTCCAATTGATAAACCAGAAGAATATATGAGTTTAATATCTGATTTACTGTAACTTACAGTTTCTGAGCTACTAATCTTAGAGATAATGCTTACAGCAAGTTCAATGTCTGCACCTGATTCATTGTATGTCTTAAATGAAGTTGAACCAGTAAGCATAACATTATATTCTGTTCCTTCATAGTTGCCATATACAAAGTTTTCATCATATTCAATGTTAGTATGATATAGTAGTTCACCAATACCAGAAGCCTTAATTGTATCAACATCAGACTTTACAATAATATTTTTGAGTGTTACAAAACTGTCATTTGATTCATCTGTGCTTCTAACTTCATATACAACGCCACCAAAAATACAATCCATATTAACAGTGCTTGAAACATTTACATTTGAAATATTTGAAACTTGCGTATTGTCATTTGCTCTAATTACTGAAACAACGCCACCAACTCTATTGTACAAGAAATTATTTACTGTCTTAGCTTCGCTAAAATCTAATCTTTCGCTTTCAACTTGATTTACAGTAAAGTCTACATTCATATTTTCAATTACAGAACTATAAACATAGCCACTTACACCACCAATAAAGAGTGCATCTTTATTTTGTTTTCTAGGGTTACCATCACCATCTAAAACAACTTCACCATTGTCATCATAAACATTAACGATAGATTCCTCTTTGACAGCAGCTATTGCTTTAACAGAAACAGTTGCATCAATATTTTTAATTGTAGAATTGTACAAGTAACCAGCAACACCACCAAAGTAATATCCACCATTACCACTATCTGCAACAAATGTAACATTAACTTTCACATTTTCACTATCGCTATAAGATGAGATTGTAGAATTTTGAGCAAAACCAACAACTCCACCTATACTATTAAGACCTACAATGCTACCATTTTCATATACAGCGTAAGCATCTGAATCAATTGAAGCAGTAACATTTGCTTGAATTGTTGTGTCAACAGCATATGCAACTACAGAAGAAACTACAAATTCTTTGAATGAACCTGAATAATCATTTCCAAAATAGTCATTACTTGTGCCTTTTAAATATGAAATGACACTATCATCAACATTAATCGTAATATTTTCAAATGAAATATTAGAAATAACTGCACCATCAGTGCTTCCAAAAATTGCAATTCTTGAAGAATACTCCTTTGGTTCTGCATTACTTACATAAATAAAATCAGAAAGATTGTCTTTTGAAACTGAAATAGAAATGTTTTTAACAACCTTTCCATCTCCATTAATCTCACCAATGAAATTTTCTCCATTGTTAAATAGAGTAACATAACTTACTCCTGAAAAATCAACATCTCTCAAAAATTTAAAGTGATAAACCTCTGTTTGTCCAGGAACGTCAACATAAACTGGCTTGCCATTTTCGTCAAGTTTGTCTGCATAAACAACATTGCCATTTTCATCAACTTTTTCCACTTTTATAGGGTTACCATTTTCATCTGTTACGACATTTCCGTTTTCATCAACCTTGTCTTCGTAAACAATTTCCTGTACTTTTTGTCTTACAGGTTTAGTTTTGCCACCATAAGTGCTAAGCAAGTTAACAAAAGTTTCTGTGTCATAAATATAATATGGGTCTTCAAGTGAACCCTTGTTATTGCCCTCATTTACTGCACTTGTGATTTCATTGTTTGGTTGTGGTTCGTCTTTAGGGATACTAACTACAGCAAATATTATTAAAAATATTACTGCAATACCACACATACACAAAGATAAAAATAAACTCTTCTTTTTCATTTTTACCACTCCTCTATTAATTTGCTATGAAAATAACTTAAAAATATTACAAAGATATATAATTAATTCTTTTCATAAAATAAATTGATGTAAGAGAGAATAATCTACCTACTCAACTACTGATATTATATATCCTAAGACAAAAATTGTCAATAGGCAAAATAATTTTAATTTATAAGTTTTAGATACAATTAAATTATGCGAAAAATTGTTAGTTTTAAATCATTTTAACAAACTTTTTATAAAAAAAGATTTATCTTGTTTAGATAAATCTTTTTTTTCTTATTTTATTAACCTACAAAATTAAAAATTATAGTGAAAGACATCTTATAAACATTACTTGAATTGTTAATCGCACTCGTGGCAATGGTTACCTCAACAACTAAGCTATCACTATTTTGTGGCTTTCTAATTTGGAATATACTATTATCATTGTCAATTATCCTATATCTTTCTTGATTACTTGTACAAGTAATATCATATTCCTCAGGATCAAGATATACATCACTTGAAATTCCTTGATCACTGAAAAGCTCAATCTCAAATTTTAAATTATAATATGTAGATCCACCAATTATGCTAGTATCAAAACTATTGTCAATATTAATAGTTATTTCATCGCCGTCAAAAATAAAATCGTCATATCCTTCAAATGTGGCTACAGATGAACTAGACGGCAAAACAACTTTAACATGCAAAGTTAATACATAACCCTCAATAACTTCCATTTTAGAATTTAAAAGAGATATTGTTACATCAACATCATCTATTTTAGATTTGAGTGAACGAATTTTAAGTCTAGAACTATCTGGAACTGTTATTACCGAAATATCACTACTTTCAACTTTAAAATTATAGTCAGTTTCAGAAAGTTCAGTAATTACACCACCGCCAAAATTACCAAAAATATGAAGAGTTTGTGCTCCAAGAGAATTTATATAAAGAGTTGCCTCTGTATCTCTATCTTCATTTAAATAGATTGCATTGGGATAATCCTTTTGCCTTACTATACATCTATCTTCAATTGATTCTACAGAACCAGCTGTTTGAATATATATTAAAACTTGAACTTCAACTGGCTGACATTTTGTATTCATAATGGTGAATACGCCCGAATTCGCATCAAGGTCAAAGTACTGGGCATTTTCAGGATTTAGATTAATAGCATTAAACACCAAAGTTCCCTGCCAACCTGAAGGGTTTGTTTTGCACGCAAGAGTAGTTGGTGTGTTTAAATCTAACTCAAAAACAGCATATCCCGTTTCTTCATCATATATATTTGAATCAAAATAAACAGCCTTAATATCATTTACTGGAGTTGCTCCACATCCAGATAAAAAAATACACAAAGGAGAAATTACTATTAAAAGTAATATTAATGAAAAATACTTTAATTTTTTCATATCTAAACCTCCTTAGTTTATTTCTGATACAACTAGCATATTTGATCCTCTTCCATTTGCAATAAGACCAGCAGTTTGAACTACTGTATCTCCAATTTTAACAAATCCTGCTTCTTTTGCCTTATCCCTTGCCGATTTTAAAAGTTCATCAGTAGTATAACACCTCTTATCAAGAAGTGCATTTACTCCCCAAAACATTCCAAGCTTATAATACACCTTTACATTTGGAGTAAGTGCTACTATCATTGTTTTTGGTCTAAATCTACAAATACTAAGAGCCGAGTTTCCTGTATTAGTTGTAACTAAAATTGCCTTAGTTGAAAGTGAACTTGCAAGTGCACATGCAGCATAACCTATTCCACTTGTAATGTTGTTTGAAGCAGAAAACATTTCTAGTGGGTGGTCTGTCTTTATAGACTTTTCTGTTTCAATTGCAATCTTCCTCATGGTTTGAATTGTAAGAACTGGGTGTTTTCCGGCACTTGTTTCACCAGAAAGCATTATTGCAGATGTTCCATCATAAATTGCATTTGCAACATCGGAAATTTCAGCACGAGTTGGTCTAGTATGCTCCACCATTGATTCTAACATTTGAGTTGCAGTTATTGAAAGTTTACCAAGCTCATTTGCCTTTGTAATTATTTGTTTTTGAATGTGAGGCAATTTTTCAAAAGGAATTTCTACGCCCATATCTCCACGAGCAACCATTACACCTTCAGAAGCTTCAATAATTTCATTCATTTTAGCTACGCCTCTTGCAGATTCAATTTTTGAAATGATAAATGGTTTAGTTTCTCCAATACTAGCAAGATAATCTCTAACATCTTGGACATCTTTTGCAGAGTTTACGAAAGAAATTGAATAACAATCAACACCTTGCTCTACTCCAAATGCAAGGTCACTTTTATCTAAATCACTTAAATAATCCATATCTAGTTCAACACTAGGAATATTAATTGATTTATTATTAGAAAGTTCTCCACCAACCGTAACTATAGTTTCTATAACATTTCCAGTAACATTTTCAACCTCAATTTCTATAAGTCCATCATTTAAAAGAATTTTTGTGCCTTTGCTAACTATTAATGGAAGTTTTTTGTATGTAACAGAAACAATATTCTCATTGCCAGCAATATCATCAGTTGTAAGAGAAAAATGCTGGTCTTTATTTAATGTTACACTGCCATTTTCAAATTGCTTAATTCTAATTTCTGGTCCTTTTGTGTCAATCATAATTGCAACGGGAAGATTAAGTTCCAATCTTGCCTGCTTGACTAATTCCATTTGTTCCTTGTGACTCTCGTGAGTTCCGTGACTCATATTAAACCTTGCAACATTCATACCTGCTTTTATCATATTTTTGATTATTTCTAAATCATTGCAAGATGGTCCCATAGTACAAACAATCTTCGTCTTATTCATAAATCCTCCAAGCATCAAAAAATATACAATTTTATTATATTAATTTTTAAAATAAAATGCAAATAAAAAAAGGCTATTAAGCCTTTTTTAGTTATTACTTATTAAATGAAAAATATTCAGTTGGGTCAATTAAGGTTTCTTTTTGTAAAAGTTCTAGGTGAAGATGAACCCCATCTGCCTTTTCTAAGAGCATAGAAGTTACGCTTCCAATTTCTTGACCCTTTTTAACAGTATCTCCCTCTTTAACTGAAACATCAGATGATAAACCCTTGTAAACAACAACCAACTCATCAGTTATCTTAATATAAACTACAGTACCATTCATCATTGAATTTTCAATCTTTGTTACAGTTCCATCATAGATTGCAACGACTTTTTGTCCTTCACTGCAAGCAAAGTCAATTCCTTGATGAGTGCACCAAAACTTTGTAGTTGCATCATAAAGCAATTTATCGTCGGCGTACTCTTTTGATATTGTCGCATTTTCAAATGGTAAATCAAATATTATTGGATCAGGATTGGTTACTACTGTGCCAGGTTCATCTGATTCATCTTTTTTATCATCACCATCAGATACATTATCTACAATTGGATTATCAGTTACAATTACATTATTTTTATCTTCAGTTGAAGAAACAATAGATGTATAAGCCGATATAGCAATAATGCCAATCATTAGAGCAGTACAAAGAGTTACTGTAATTGGATAAATATTGCGTTTAATAAAGTATTTAGCTTTTAAAAAGAATTTTTTCATATAAAATTTTCCCCCTACTTGTACTCAAATAATAGACCGATTTGAAAATTTTATACAAAAAAAGCATATTGTTTTCCAATATGCCCAAATTATTATATTTAATTTTGTCGAAATACATAATAACAATTATTATTTTGTCATAAGCTTATATAATACACTTAATTCCCCTTTTCTGAGACACTCTCTAAAGTGCTTTGTTTGGATTTCTTGTTCTTTGAAAAATTTATAATAATCTTAATAAGTTCGTGGAGAAAACCATGAATTAGTATCAGGTAATATGATAAGAATCTCCAACCGAGAAGCCCCCAAACGATATAACTTCCAAGTTCTGAGCCAAAAAGTATAATGAAAGAGATTTCCATAAGACCAGTACCACCAGGTAAAGGAATATAGCAACTAGCCATTTGACATAAGTTATATTTAGTCATACATATAAATAGCAAAGAAATAACATTTTCATCAATTCCATTCGAAAGTGCTAAAACTACAAAAAATGGTAAAGATGAGATTGCCAATACTTCTATTAAGTTTAAAAATAACAATTTAAAAAGAAGTTTTTTGTTTTTCCAAAGATATTTCATTGAAAATTTATACTCAGCAACCTGATTTAAGACTTTACGATAAGTCTGTCTATAATTTTTAACTAATTTTATTTTATAACCAAACCTAAGTATTCCACTTATAAAAGACCTAGTAAATAAAGTTCCACTTGAAATTAAAAACATAAATATTGCAAGTAAGATTGTAATAATTAGCCCAATGACCCCAACAATCTCAAGCAAAACTAGAAGAAATTGATTAAGTGGAGAATTAACAGAAAGCATTGGCAAGCCAAAAATAAAGAAAAATAAAGCTGTTAATGCACTTATTCCAGTAGTGATAATCATTTTAATAAGAGGAATACTAGTCGATACACCTGCACTAATCTTATTTTTAGCCAGTGCAACAATTTGGAGTGGCTGACCTCCCACTGCAAAAGGAGTTACGTTGTCGTAGTACTTCCCGACTACTGCAACATCATATACAATTTTCCAAGATTTTCTTCCCGTTAAGTTTATCAGTAATGCTCTATATGCAAGAACATGAACAAATATATATAAAGCATAAACCAAAATGCCTGCACCAAACCACCATAACTTATTGCCCTGAGTGCTAATTAATACTGATAAGCTAAAATCATCTACATCAGAAATTAAATTTTTGATAATAAATATCATAAAAACAATATTTACTATTAAAAGAATCAAACTTAAAATTGTACTCTTTTTTCTATTTTTAGGATTTTGCGCTTCAAGTGCTTCACGCATTTTTTCATTAACAATTTCAGAAGACAACTTTAAATCTGAACTAGTATTTTTTGCTTGAGAATTTGAAACCTGTTTTTCATTTTTTATTTCAGATGTAATGTTGTCATTTTCATTTGAATAATTAGAGACCTTGGAGCTATGTATATTTATATTAAAATCACTGTCTAAATTTTTGTGATTATTTATAAGTTTATTGCTTTTGCTATTACTATAATTATTTTGGTGAATTAATTTTTGTTTAGAATCAGTTTCTTTACTTTTTTTAATTTTTACCATAGGCTTAAATAATTTTTCGTTTAATCCATTGGTGTTTTTATTTTTCTCAATCTTACTGGAATTAAAGTTTAACTGTTTATATTTTTTTTTATTTTTTTCCATAACAAAAATATTATAAGATTAATTTATAATTTTTACAATAAAAAAAGCCAAAATATTTTGGCTTTTTTTATTATCCTATTGCGTCCATTAATTCAGTATAAGATAATCTATATATAAATTCAATATTTCCACTGCCATACAATTCATTTAACCATCTATATTCAAGGTCTAAAAAGTATGTTCCACTAGAACTGCTATCTCCAATGTAGTCAGTGTAGATCATTTCATAGAAATAATCATAAAGAGTTTCATTTGAAGATAAACAAACATATGTTGTCTTTAAGAAATTGGTCAAAGTTTCAACAGTTGTTTCATCTTCAGAAGAAATTGTGTTACCTTTATCTATTAAATCTGCCAAAATTTCTTCAAGATTACTAATTGATGTTCCCATTTCATAAATATTATCAACTTTGATAATATGATATCCATAGTCTGAAACAATAGTGTTGGTTAAATCTGATACATTTCCATTTGAGATAATATTTTCAATGTCAATTTCGCCACTTTCTATTGCTCTAACAAGTTCTCTCGCACCAATAGCAAAATCAGCAACCCAACTTCCATTTTCGTCATCATAGTTTGAAATTACATAACCAATTTTATTTGACAGTGCATTTCCAAGAGAATCACTTGAATAAACCCATTGAAGCTCAACAAAAAGATAAGCTGCAACTTTTTCTTCAATCTCAGCAAGTGTATAACTATTTTTCATATTGTCAATGGTATCAAATATATAAATCATATCTGGGTATTGTGACTCAGCATCTTCTCTTGTAAGTGAACCATTATAGTAATTTTCTACAATACCTTTCCAAACTGAAAAATTATAATCATACGCTTCATAAATATCGTTAATTGTTGCCATATATAATACGGCATCGGCATCATAATCACTATTACCTTGACTGTCCGTATAAGTGTATTCAGTTTCACCTGAATCATTTACTCTTTCGGATTTAGTAAGTTTTATGTAACCATTATAAATCTGTTTTTCAGTATCATATACTTCTTTTTGAGTTTCATCATAATAGTAATAATTTCCAAAAATTTCAATAGTATCAAACTCATTCTTTTCATTAATCTCAGTAAGCATTGCCTCAACATAATTCGTTGCAAGTTCATTTCTATTTTGTTTATAGTACTCACTTATAATCTCGTCATAGTCATAACTTGTAGAAGAGTTATAACCTTCAAGTGATGTAACTTGTTCATTTAAATAGTCTGTAAATTGTACCAAAATATGTTGAACACTGAAAAAGTAATTTTGACCATTGTATGAATACAAAATTAGAGAGGCTCCATCAGAATTTGTAACAACCTCAATGTATCCATTTTCAGAACTAAATACCTGTCTTTGAGTGTAATACTCTTCTAAAAATGCCTTAACAATGAGAGCATCACTAAGAGCTTCAGAATCACCATTCCCATTATAATTACTCAAATATTCATTTAAATAATAATTTTGGAAAATTGTAGTAATTTGAGAATTATAATAAGCCTCATATATTCTATAAACTTCATTTTCTAAACAAACTGTTCTATCTGTAGATGTTCCGTTTGCTTTAGCAGAAGAAATTAATGCTGCAATGTAGTTTGCATAACCTTGATTTCTTGCACCAGAAATATAATTAGTTTCATCAATTGAAACTCTAGTTTCATTACCCTCTTCATCTGTACTTTCAACGTATTCAAACAAATACTGATTAAGTTCTGAAATTTTAGAAACTACTTGCTCTTTGGTTAGTTTAGTTACAACAGGGTTATCTTCTGTAACTCGATTTGTGCCAATTGTTATTTCTGGTCTTTCATAAGGGGCAAATACTTCGTCACTTTCCTCTTCATCTTCATCTCTAATCCATACAGGATAATTTGCTTCATCGTAACCATTGAGTGCATAAATATTTTTCTCATATTCACTAACTTGTGAGTAAATATAAGAAAGTACATCTTCCCAAACTTCATCTGCGTCTTCTTGAGTATAATATATGTATCCACTTGGATTATCTTGTGCATCGTAAAGCGCATTTACTGAAAGATCACTTAACATTTGTCTTACAATTGCCCATTGATAAAAGGATTCTTCAATAACACTCTCTTCATAGTAAGCAAAATATGAACTGTTATTTTGATAGTAAGTATAGAATGCATTTACAATATCACTTCTAGTAAGAGATGTTTGTCCAATTTTTAACACAACTTCATTATTTTTATCTGTATCATCTTTTTTTACTAGTGAACAACTTGTAAGAGAAAAAACACTTGTTATTATCATAAATATTCCTAGTATAAAAGATAAAAATTTCTTTTTCAAAATTGTAGTCCCCCCTAATATTCGTTATAAAATCATTTTACCAATAAATTATAACTATTTATTAAAAAAAAATCAACACTTTTTAATTACAATAAATAAATTTTATTAAAATTTAAGCTTTTTTACTTTTATAAATAATTTTTTGAGTTTCAAGCAAAAATTTCTTCAAATCCTGAAAATTTTCACTGCAAAGTCTATTTTTTACGAACCTAATTAAAGGTCTATCATTTAAGCTTACACTGCAATTTGATTTAAATCTAAAAATTGCTTCACCTAGAATTTCATTTTTCATAATATCTTCTTTAGTTTCAAAAATTAAATCAACTTCTGCTCCATATGAACTAACTTCAATTGCTCCAATTTTTGAAGAGAGTTGTCTAACTAAACCTATATCAATTAAACTCAGGACAACTTTTGGAATTTCTCCAAACGATTGAACAAGTTCCGATTTTAATTTTTCCACTGCTTCTACACTGTCAACTGATGAAATTCTCTGATAAACGACCATTCGATCTTCGCTGGTTGCAACATAAAATTCAGGCACATACGCATCAATAGCCACTTTTACCAATACTTCTTTCTTTTGCTCAAGTTTTTCACCTTTAAGTTCTTTTACAGCATCCGCTAACAGTTTTGAATACATATCATATCCTATTTTTTGCAAATGTCCACTTTGCTCTGCTCCTAAAATATTTCCACCGCCACGAATTTCTAGGTCACGCATTGCAAGTTTAAATCCACTTCCAAACTCACAAAACTCACTCATGGCGTCTAATCTTTTATAAGCATCTTCTGATAAGATTTTGGAATATTCATAAGTAAAGTATGCATATGCCATTCTTGAACCTCTTCCAACCCTACCTCGAATCTGATAAAGCTGAGAAAGTCCAAGTTTATCTGCATCAATTACAATTAATGTGTTTGAGTTTTCTATATCTACACCATTTTCAATAATTGTTGTACAAATTAAAATATCCGACTTTCTATTATAAAAGTCATAAATTGTTTTTTCAAGAGCACGAGAAGTCATTTGCCCATGTGCAACACTAATTTCTGCCTCAGGTACAATTTTCTTTACTTTTTCGGCGAACATATAAATTTTTTCAACGCTGTTAAACAAGATAAATACCTGACCATCTCTTGCTAGTTCACGCATTACGGCATCTTTTAAAAGAGAATCAGTATATTCTGTTATATAAGTTTGAATCGGTAATCTTTCACTTGGTGGAGTTGCAATAATGCTGATATCTCTAATCCCAGAGAGTGACATATTGAGAGTTCTTGGAATTGGAGTTGCTGAAAGGGTCAAAACATCTACCATAGGATACTTATTTTTTAATTTTTCCTTATCTTCAACCCCAAATTTTTGCTCTTCATCAAGCACTATCAAGCCCAAATTCTTAAATTCAACATCTTTACTAAAAATTCTATGTGTTCCACAAACTAAATCAACTTCTCCACTTTTAATTCCTGAGAGTATTTTTTCGGTTTGTTGTTTTGTTTTAAATCTGTTTAATACTTCAATATTAACGCCAAAATTATACATTCGTGCTTTTGCTGTATTGTAATGTTGCTCAGAAAGTATTGTCGTTGGTGCAACAAATGCGACTTGTTTTCCGTCCATAATTGCCTTAAAGCAAGCTCTAAGTGCCACTTCTGTTTTTCCAAAGCCTACATCACCACATAGTAGCCTATCCATTACTCTTGGCTTTTCCATATCTCTTTTTATTTCTTCAATTGATGTTAATTGATCTTCAGTTTCTGTATAAGGAAAAGAATTTTCAAATTCTCGCTGTAAATCGTTATCTTCTGAAAAGGCAAAGCCCCTGATTTTTTCTCTTTTTGCGTAAAGTTCAAGCAAGTTAAAGGCTATCTTTTTTATTGAAGCTCTAACCTTTTCTTTTACAGCAGAAAAGTCCTGCCCACCAATTTTAGAGAGTTTTTTTGGAGTGTCTGCACCAGTAAAACGACTAAGTAAGTCCATCTGAGTTGTTGGAACATACAGAGTATCGTTATCTCTATATCTAATTACAACATAATCTTTTGTTCCAAAATTACCAGTTAGTTTTGTAACCCCCTCGCAAATTCCAATTCCGTGAACTTCGTGAACCACATAGTCGCCAACTTTTGGGATATTAAAAACGGCATCTCTATTTGATTTAAGCTTGTTTGTAGACTTTTTCTTTGGAAAAATATCATAAGTGCCAATTACGCAAATTTTTTCTTCGGGCAAAATAAATCCCGTTTCATATCCTATTGTGTAAATATTAGAAGTTTTAAAATCAATTTTTTTAGCATTTGAAACGGAAATATCAATATCATGAGAAAGTAAAATTTCTCGTACATTTTTTGCCTGATCGTCACTTCCTGCACATATTATAACTTTACTATTTTTTAATAAATATTGTCTAATGTCTAAGGAGAATTCTTTCAAACTATGTGCATATCTATTTGATGGAATTGTCTTTAAGCTAAAAACTGCCTTTGACTTAAAGAAATTATTTGAATTTGTAATCTTTAAAAATGCAACGCAAATGTAATTTTCAAAGCCTGAAACAACATCTTCACTTCTATGATAACATGGATTTTTGCCAGCTACTAAGCATTCTGATTTCGCAAGCTCCTTAATTCTTTCTAAATTTTCTTTTGCTCCATTTATAAGGCTGTCATAAACTTGTTTACACTCATCAAAAACAACAAAAAATTTGCCCTTTTTCTTTAAATAATCAAAGATTGTCGATTTAAAGCCCGCAAAGTATGGTGCAACACAATCCAAACTATAACTATGATCATTAAGTTCAATTCTTGAAATTATCTCATCAATTTGAGCATTAAAAATTGTCTTAGTATTAATATCTTCCCCAGTGTCTATTTTTAATTTCTTTAAATAACCAATAATTTCTTCTCTTTCTTTTTCATTGTAGAATAAATCCGTATGAGGACAAATAATAATACTTGAGATTGGTTTTGTCCCCCTTTGTGAAACTATATCAAAAATTTTTATACTTTCAATTTCATTGTCAAAAAAATCTATCCTAAATGGGACATCAGAGTTTATTGGAAAAATATCAAAAACTTCTCCTCGTTTAGAATATTGACCCTGTTCACTTATAAGGTCCTCTTTTTTATATCCTGCCCGTGTTAAGAGCAATTCTAATTCACTTTGCTCTATAACCTGATTAGTTTTAAGTTTTAATATATTTTGACTAAAAATATTTTCATTTGGTAAGAAGTCTAAAATTGCACAAATTGGAGCAACAATAATATCTACTTTGTCAGTTAAGATTTTAAATAGAGTTTGAGTTCGCTGTTTGTACAGTTCTGTTGAACCGGCTTTCTTATATAAAAAACTGTCTGGAATTTGAGGTAAAATCATGGCATTTAATCCCATAAATTTAAATGATTCAAGAGAAGCATTTGCAGTTACATTATCTGAGGTTAGATACAAAACTAGTCCATTAAAATTAGAAACAATTGCTGGTCTCATTGAATTTTGCACACCAAAAATTGAGCAGGAATTTCCCAAATTAACCTGCTCTATCATTTTTCTATAGTTGTCATTTAGCGACTCAAAGTCAAATATTTTAGTGTTTTCCATTTTTACTTGCATTTCCATTGTACTTAGTCATTAAATGGTCTAATCCCTCGCCGTTAATATAATCTAAAACTGCTTCTTTCGCATTTTCTAAACCTAATTTTTGACTATCAGTCATTTTCATTTTTGAAAGTACAAATTCTGCCAAATCCTGATTTTCATTTTGCCTGCCAATGCCTACTCTAATTCTCGCAAAGTTTTGACTTTTAGTTTCAAAAACTATGCTTTTTAACCCATTATGAGTTCCAGCAGAACCACTTTTTCTAATTCTTATATTTCCACTTTCTTGGTCAATATCATCACTAATAACTAAGACATTTTCAATATCTATTTTGTACTTTTGTAAAAAACTCTTTACCGATAATCCACTATTATTCATAAAAGTTCGGGGCTTTGCCAAAATAAACTTATCTATTTCATTTTTATATTCCCCCCAATCTGCGTCACAACTTCGGTTATTAAATTTTACTCCAAGATTTTTAGCAACTTCATCAAGCACCATAAATCCAGCATTGTGATTTGTTTTTTCATACTGACTTCCAATATTTCCCAAACCAACTATTAATCTCATTTTTTTTCACCTAATTTTCATTATCAGTTTTTACTACATTTGAAAATGCTTCTAATTTTGCATTCTCCTCAATTACGACAGTTACGCCAATGCCAGCAATGTTAGAAAATTTCCCGATTTCTGCGCCATTTAAAATACTGGCAGTATCCACGTTTACAAAATTACCAAGAATTGCACCACTTTCAATTGCAGTATCAATAATGTTACTTTTTATTCCAACTTTAGTATTTTCACCAATTACAGAATGAACAATGCAAGCACTTTCAAAAATTTGACTGTTTTCTTTGATAATTGAATTTTTTACTATTGCTCCTGACTTTATCTCACAATTATCACCTATTATTGAGTTATCTATAATTACATTAGTGCCAATTGTTACATTATTTCCAATTGTGGAATTATTAATTATTGTTGCACCACTTCCAATAATACTATCACTTCCAATTTTGATAGTTGCATCAATTATAGTACTATTTTGATTGTCAAAAGATACTCCGTTTTTCAAGTGATAACTAAACATTCTCTTTTCAAGAGAGAGCCTAACCATTTCAACATCAGAAATAGTTTTAACTTCAAAGAAATCATTGGTTGACAAATCATAAGCAAAATTTGAATAGAGTGCATCAGCATCTAGCACGTATTCACTCTTTATAATATAACCTCTTTTAAGTTTGCAGGCATTAAATCTTTTTCTTGAAACATACCCTAGCAAATCTTTAAGATGAGTTTTTGTTATAAGAGGCGTGTTTGCATAAAGAACAACAATATACTCTTTTTCATTAGCGTAGGGTCTAAGCAAATCAAGTATATTTTCCTCACTACTAACATTTAAAAAAATAGGCTTACTTTCACAAGCCATAGCTACCCACTTTGCAATGGTAATTCCACAAACTTTACTATTATAAATTTCTTTTGATTGGTCGTCGCCCTCATTTTCACATAGAATTATATAATTTGCAAGTATATCACTATTATCATTTGGTACAAAATCTGGCTCAGAATTTACAACAATAATTCGCTCTTTCATATTTTCCATAAAACAAGTTTATTTTGTTTTTAATTATTTGTCAAGTGCAAAATAAAACTATACACCTTAAATTGTCGAAATATTGAAAGAAATTTATCTAAATTTGCATAAAAATGCAGAATTTAATATTATTTTTTTCGTTTTTCTCTAAAATAGTCAGATATTAAATTAGAGCATTCCTGAAGTAAGAAGCCACCTTCAATGGTAGTCTTGTGATTAAGATTTGCTCTTTCACAAAGTTCTTTTGCAGAAATAGAACCATTTGAAATATATGCACCAAAATAAAGACATGAAATTCTTGAATTTAAAATTGCTCCCATACACATTACACATGGTTCTAGCGTAACATAAATATCACAGCCTAAAAGTCTAAAATCATTCAATTTTTTGCATGCCTTTTTAATTGCCAAAATCTCTGCATGTGCAGTTGAATCATTAGTACTTTCTCTCTTATTATACGCACTAGAAATAATCACTCCGTCTTTAACAATCACAGCACCAACTGGAACTTCATCATAGAAGTATGCTCTTTTTGCAAGAGTAAGTGCTTTTTTCATATACTTTTCATTGTATGTCATAACTCACCAAGATTAATTAAATTAAACTACAATAATTTTTCATAGTTCATAAAAACATTATAAGCGAACTGTAGGTCTTTTGCAACTGAGTTGTGAACATTATAAATTTCATCTAAATGGCTACATTGTATAGGGTGACTTAATAAATCACTTCCAACTTCTATTGTTAGTGCAGGAATTTTTAATTGCTTTATGCAATAATCTTTGTATCCTCCAGAGCTAATATTTTCTGGATTTTTTATAGCATATCCTGTACTATCGCTAAATTTTTTAGCAATAATGCTATCTCTTTCAAGAGATTTTCCAGACTGAAAGAAATTATAATAAATTTCCTCACCCTTGCTATGATAAGATATTGTTATAAATGGCTTAATAAAATTAGTAAAATTTACTAAACTTTTTGTTTCTGGCTCACTTTCATAGTGTTCACCAATAAATCCTGAGGGAGCAGGAACATACGAATTTACATTCGTTCCAAAATTGGCATTAAAATTATTATTTATATCCACACCTCTTGCATTTGCTTTCCAAAGTGAAAAATCATAATTTCCACCATTAATTTTAAGTAATCTTTCACTTTCAGAAACTGGCACCGACTTTAAACCATTAATACATAGTTCTACTCCATCAGGATTCACCATCGGAAGCACGCAAATATTAAAACTATTTTTTAAAAATAAATTTTCGTCAAGCATTTTACAAACCAAATCGCAAGTAATATGCTCTCTCGCATGCATTCCAGCAACTAAAAATGCAGTAGGAAACTGCCTATCAACAAGCCTTTCTACTGCATAAATTTTTCTTCCTAAAACACTTTCACCAATACTAAAAACACTATAATTTGATTTATAAATATCAAGTTTTTCTAATAGTTTTGTGAAATTCATATTAAAATCCATTTATTAAAGCAAGCAACCATTGAATTACTAAATATCCCACAGAAAAAGCAAACATAACCGTTGTAGCTGTTGAAATTTCAAACTTTGATTGCTTTTTTTCCTTAATTGCATCTTTACGATTTGCTTGAATTTCAGCAAAAAGTTCATCTTTTTCAAAACCAAATTCATCGTCACTACTTGAATTTATAGGAGTTCCCTCTCCACTTATAGTCATTTGAGCTTGTGTTTGTTCTCCACTTACATTTATTGTCGTTTCAATACTTTCAATCTCAGTTTCCGTTGTTCCATTTATTTTCTTATCTTCAGCTAATATTTTAGACATTGCATATTTAATTAATTTATATCCAATTGCAGCCATAATTAGTGCATAAATTAAATCAAATATCAAACTTCCAACAGTAATTGTGTTTGTGGTTACAACAATTTCTACTTCCTCACTCAAAGAATTTATCATGGACTGTAATACATAAACTTCGGTGATAGCTATAAAGTTGTTAAAGAAGTGTACAATAACCCCAAGCCACAAGTTACCAGATTTAATAAACAAATAACCAATTATAAGACCAATAATAAACTGGTGAACGGTTTGGTCTGGTGAGCCATGCATTAACATAAATATTAGTGCAGAAACAACCACGGCAATTTTTATGCCAAACTGCTTTAAACCTGATAGGATATTTCCCCTAAAGAGCAATTCTTCAAAAAGAGCTGGTGCTATACAAGACACTAACACATATGCAAGATACATACCAAAACTTGAGATATTAATACTAGCCGAACTAGACGAGTAACCTAAAAGATACAAAAAGTTTAAAAATAATTCAGTTAGCCCTGAGAATGTTACTAAACTAATAATTGAAATTAATAGTCCCCAAAGAACAATTTTAAAATTAATTTTTTTCTTCATTCCAGTGGCAGCGAATAGGTCGAGTTTTCTAGCCATAGCAACAATAATAGCAGTAAGTGCAAATACAAATTCAATTAAAAATGATGCAATCATATAAACTACTGTATTTGACCTTGAAAAACCTTCACTCCCCTTAATTGCCGTTGCTGTTAAAGTATCGGAATTGAAAGTGAACCCAACTTGTGAGTCATCAGTTGATGAAATATCTTCTAAAGTTAAGTTATTTTCCGACAAATATTCATCAAATGTGTATCCGTACTTTACAGTTAAAGCTTCGCCATCATTTCGGTAGTTCCAAAATTCACCAAAACCCTCTGAAATATTGCTTGCCTCTAAGTAAATTACTAAATTTGGTGAGCAGGCATAAAATGGTGATTCCAAATACGAATTTCCACTAATCGTTGTAACACTACTTGGAATAAATATTGTTTTTATGGCATTGCCAGCAAATGCATTAACACCAATTTTATTAACAGAACTAGGTATTGTTATGCTAGTAATTTCTGAGCAAGCGTAAAAAGCATTATCACTTATTTCTGTAACATTATATGTAACCCCATTTTCCACAGTCGTCTCTGGTATAACAATATTCCCATGAATTGTTGAAGCAGGCACTAAATAATAAGCTTGTAAAAAAATAAAATTTAAAATAATAAAAATCACACATGCAAGAGCTGAGTCAAACACTGAAAATGATTTCTTTCTGTCTTTAATCATTGGATTATTCATTCAAATTCCTCTTTTAAAATAAAATTATTCCCATGTCTATTTTGATATGATAATCTTATAAACACGTCTTTGTCAAGAACATAGCCCTGACTTTCAAAAAAATTGGCATAATTTAAAAAGGCAAGTTCTGGAGTATTATTATTTTCAGACAAGTGTGACAGTACAAAACATTTTGTTCCCGTTGCAAAAAGTCTTTTTGCTACTTCCAAAGATTGGGCATTTGAAAGATGTCCCTTATTGCCTGCAATACGCTCTTTAACAATAGCTGGATAAAAACCATTTTTGAGCATTTTTTCATCATAATTTGATTCAATAAAAACTATTTTAGAGTGTTCAATTAACTTAATTGTCCTTTCAAAAACTAGTCCCGTATCAGTAATAATTGAAAATTTTGATTTACTACCATGCACATTAATAGAAAAACCAACTGGAGCAATAGCATCATGTGAAGTGTCAAAAGGCTGAATTTCAAGTTCACCTATAACAAATTTATCAGACAAAAATTTGTGTAATTTTCCTTCTTTAAACACCGTGTCAGATAAAAAATTACTTTCAGCCAAATTTTTATGAATATAAAAATTCATATCATATTTCTTTGCCAGTGTTTTTAAAGATTTAATGTGGTCACTATGTTCGTGAGTAATGCAAATCCCAGATATATTTTCTATTTTTTCCCCTATTTCTTGTAATCTTTCACGCAATTGTTTTTCATTTAAACCGACATCAATTAAAATCTTTGTTTCATTAAAACCAATAAAAGTTGTGTTAGCTTTACTGCCCGAAGCTAAATTTATTATACGCATAAATATCTCCTAGCAGGCAAATTATATCACAAATTTATTTAAAAAGAAAAATAATTTGCAAATAAATTTTAATTAATATTTGTTATTATCGTTGTACCATTTAGATAACCTTCAAAGAAATTTTCTAAATCTTTATGGCATGCCGATGAAAACGCCTCGTAAAAATCTGACTTAGTAGCAATTTTAAATTTATTATTTGAATAGTATTTTTTTAGACCTGCAATTAACCTATCTTTACCAACTGCATTTCTAAGTTCATCAAACATTATCACGCCCTTAACATAAACCATATAAGAATATTCATAATCATTTTGATACTTATCAATTGATAAATTCATTTTAGTATTGACATCTCCGCGTATAGTTTCTATAACATCTACATACAGACTATAACTTGAAATTGCATTTTTAATTAAATCCGAATAACTGATACCATAATCTGGATACGCCTCAAAAAATAGTGCTGTAGAGTATTCTGCAAGAGATTCATCAAGCCAAGCTTCATTAACTTCATCGTTGCCGACTGTTGCATACCACCACTGATGAGCAATTTCGTGCACAATGACTTTTAAATATTCATCTTCATCATCAATTGCGTCACTGACAAATACAATATTTGGATATTCCATGCCACCATAAATAAAAGGCGTTTTAACAATTGATAGAGTTGAATATGGATAACTGCCAAAAGTTTTATTAAAGTACTCAACTGCTTTTTCAGAAATTTTCAAATAATCTTGCAACTTTTCATCAGAATTGTAACCATAATAATAGATAGTTGTATCTCCTATTTTACCAGTCAATTTAGAAGAGTCCTCTGATAAATTCATGGCAAAATCTCTGACAGCAAGAGCAGTAATTATTGCTGTAGTATTATCTCCTGACTGGGTAGTGGTATAGTCACCAGTAGAAGCAAGAATGTAATCACTTGGATATGTCAAAGAGACATTATAATTTGCAACACCTGAACAAAATGGGTCGCCCGTTGCATAATAAGGTGTAGTATCAAACTTGCCATCAGAGAAATTACATACAATTGGATACCAGTTACCTAGATTAATACTCCCCTCATAAAATCCAAATCTATGAGTGCAATTAGGAATTGTAATAGTAAACTCAATCTGAATTATGATAGTATTTTTATGCGCCAAACTATACCCAAATTTTATTAGCAGTATATCTTCATCGCTACCCGTAATACTAAAGTCGGCTTTAACTCCATCTAACAAAACATTACTAATTTCAATATCACCATAACTTATGCCATTTGGAAAACAACTTGCCATTGTTAGTGTTGTGTAAGGTTTTATAAGAGCATCTTCTCTAAAAGCCCTAGGATATAAGTGCAAATAAATTTCGCTTAGATCAGTGCCCGTGTCATTAACATAATTAATTTTTTCTGTGCCAGTTATTTTCATATCAGTTCCAAGAGTTGCAGTGATGTTATATGTAGAAAGACTCTTTGAAACCTTTTCTACCTCGGTTGAACAGCCCGTAAATAAAACAAGTGTTCCACTCAAAATGAATAATGAAAACAAAAAACAAAAAAATCTTTTAAATTTTACCATAGTAAAAACTATGCTTATTTAAAAGATTTTATACTAAACATACATATTAATTGTTTGTAAAATTTTAGATTTTTCACAAGAATCATAGTGCCCCGGATAAGCTATACTAAAATCAATCTCTCTAATTTTTCTAAGACTTCTTATCATTTGTTGGTCGTTACTGTCAGGCAAATCAGTCCTGCCAATACTATCAAAAAATACAGTATCCCCAGTAAAAAGAGAATCTCCTATTAAAAAACATACAGAATCTCGACTATGCCCCGGAGTATTATAGACTTTTATCTGAAATGTTCCTATAGACATATTTTCTTCAAAATAGCTAATTTGTCTTTGTGAAATCTCAAATTTCATTTCTTTTTTAATTAAATTTGATGCATTTAAAGTAGCGTCACTGAACCTATTTTCACAGCCTTTAGAAATATATACATTACACTTAAATTCACTTAAAATTTGTGAAAGATTCCAAATGTGATCAAAGTGCAAATGAGTCATTAACACACCTAAGACTTTTCTAGACCCTACAATATCTTTAATATCATTTACATCAGCACCTGCATCAATTAAAATTGCTTCATCTTCATTTAATAGAACATAAGTATTTTGATTAAAGATACCTCTCAAAAATTTGGACTTTAAACAAATAATTTGAAACATAAAAATTCCTCTCAATCTTATTATAACTCGCAAATTGCTCTTGTCAAAATTTTAATATGCTATTACTGCATTATCCTAAAATAAAAAGCATAAATAATTATGCTCTTTTTATTGTTTATTATCATCATTATCAAAATTAATTTTTTCACGAATGATATATTTTGGTCGGTCTTGTACCTCGCTATAAATTCTAGCTGTATAAATGTTAGATAATCCACCAAGAACCCAATTTATTGAAAAACAAAGCACTATAGTAGGAAATAACCAACTAACAAGTGGTAAATATATTTTAAGACAAGCCAAAACTATAAAAGTGATGAAAGTACAAACTGACAATACCCCACCAAGTATACCAAATTTCATTGAAAATGAAAGAGGATAACTACTATTAGAAACAATACCATTTGTTGCAAGTTTAACTAGTTTCTTTAAATTATATTTTGTTTGCCCTGCAACTCTTTCTTTTCTTTCAAACTCTACATATGTCTGTTTAAAACCAACCCACTCAGTCATTCCTCTCAAAAATCTATCTCTTTCATTCATATTAGTCAAAACATCAATGACTTTTCTGTCAAAGAGCTTAAAATCGCCACAATTTTTAGGAATTTTTAATCCCGTTATTTTTTCAAAGAAATTTGTGTACATTGTAGAAGTTTTTTTCTTAAAAAAGGTTTCACCCTTTCTAACAAGTCTTTTTCCATGAACAACATCAAATCCCTCTTTCCATTTTTTTATCATTTCTGGAATTGCTTCTACTGGGTCTTGCAAGTCAACATCTATATCAATTACGGCATCTCCTTCTGCTTCTTTAAAACCTGCCAAGATTGCTGGTTGCTGACCAAAATTTCTAGAAAAATTAATTACCTTTACATTTTTATCTTTCTGAGCTAATTCTTTTAATAATTGTTCGGTTCTATCCCTACTACCATCATTGACAAATATAATTTCATATGGTTCTTTTAAGCTTTCCATTACGGGAATTACTGCATCATAAAATGCATTTACGGTTTCTTCTTCGTTATAACATGGCACTACAACTGAGTATTTTGCTTTCATAATTTACTCCTAAAAAATTCTTGTTAAATATTACTTTAACACAAAAATTATATATTTACAAATAATTTGCTAAAAATAATTAATTTTGCAATTTTTCACCAAAAATTGCCAATTGTTAGTTAATCACTTCCTGTTTTAGTAAAAATTTGCTATACTCATTGCCTAAGGAGTATTAATATGGTTGAATTTTATAAATTAAATATTCTTGGCACTCAAAGAGAACTTCCAATTTTGCCTACGCCAAGTGGGGTAAAAATTGCAGGCTTTAACTGCGTTGGTGATACTGAAATAATTAATAAATCTGCTAGCGAACTTTTAAATCAAATAGAAAGTCAGAAAATTGATTTTGACATTATACTTACAACAGAACTTAAAGGTATTCCCATTGCTCAAGAAATTGCAAGATTAACCAATTTAAATTATGTCTGTCTTAGAAAACAGCCAAAATGTTATATGCTTGAGCCTCAAAAAATAACCAGCGAAAGTATTACATCAGGAAAAACTGAATTTTATGTTTCAAAAAATGAATTAGAAATGCTCAGTAATAAAAAAGTAATTTTTGTTGACGATGTTTTTTCTACGGGTTCAACATTTAAGGGTATGCTTAATTTTTCAAAGCAGGCTAATTTTAATATAGTTGCTGGTGCATTTATTTTAAAAGAAGTTTCAAAATCTGATATTAATTCTCCTCTTACTTTTGAGTTTGAAGGTGTAAAAATTCTAACCTGTGGCATTTTACCACTACCATAATAATTAACTAAAAATAAACAGCAATTAAAAAATCAATGACAAAATGAAAATCATTACATACTTGAAGTGCTACAATAATTATTGTGCTATTTTTTACTTTTGTTTTTATTTATAATTTTATTTTTGACCATAAATTATTAGTTGACAAAGATAAGAATTTGGTATAAATTTATAAATGAAAGTATAAAAATTAGACAATAATGCGAATGTAGTTTAGTGGTAAAATATGAGCTTCCCAAGCTTAGGTTGTGGGTTCGATTCCCATCATTCGCTCCAAAAATGTATAAAAATGTATTTTTATTATAAAAAAAATTACATTTTAAGACGGCTTAGCCCCCGTCTTTTTTTATTAGCTGTGTTCGATTTGTGTACGGTTTTTTTGTTAATAATTAGTTATAGTTATTGAATTTCTCTATATTTTCAATCTCTGCAATTTCTCTTGAATGCGTATAAACTATATTTGTTACTTTGCTACCTATATCATTACCAACCCATTTTTGAATTATATGTATTGGTATATTTGGCTTTTGGCACTTTGTTATAAAAGTATGTCTTAAACTGTGTCTTGCATATTATTTTGGAAAATTTTTTATTATTTTATAGCTTATTTTGAGCATAAAAAACCTATTATTTCTAAATGGTCTATTTTAGTTGTTTTTTTATTTTACAAATATTTTTAAGGCAAAAACATTTACATTGATATGCTGTTTTTAAAGTTATTCTTTTTCTTTAATTTCTTCATTTTTTGCTTTGTTTCTTTTAAAAATATAATAAATAAACAAAACTGCATATGCAATAATTGGTATTAAAAAAGTTAATTTAATAGCATTATCGTTTTCCTTAAAAATTGTATATGATAAAAGAGGAAGTAACATAGTAACAATACCTTCAATAAATCTTTCAAATGTTACATATGATGTTTGTAATTTATCTTTTGCACTCTCATATATTACAATATGGTCATATATAGCATAAGACGCATTTCCAAATCTAATAAGTATATAAATCAAAGGAAGTAAATATATTAGCTGATTATTGGTAAATAGCAATAATGATATAAACACAACAATAAATATTATGCACATTGGCATAATAACTTTTGACCAATTCCTATCTTTTGATTTTTTTGCCCAATACCCACTTGAAAAGCCCTCTGATAAATTGACAAGTATATTAAGCAAGCTGTAGAAAATGTATCCAATATTTAAGTATCTCAAGATAAAAACATTAAGATACATTGTTCCTATTCCATAGGCAAATCTATATAGTCCACCTGTTATGAGAACTCCCCTAAAATCCTTATCCTTTGCTGGAATTACTATGTTATCCTTTACACTAATTTTTTCCTGAAACACCTCTGGTTTATATGTATTTATTCTAATAGCAATATCTATAAAGGCTATAACAAACACTATGGCAAACAGGATTAAAAATCCGTACAATTCAAATCCAGATTCTGTAAATGTTTCTAAAATAATTCCCATTATTAAACTAAAAGCCAAGACAACCGTATTTTTAATAAAATTTCTTTTTGCAGCAAATGCAGTTCTATCTTCCTTTTTTATGAGTGTCATTCGCCAATTAACAAAGGTTATATATCCCATTTCGCCAGTAATTGCGTAAATTGTAGCCAATATAAAAAACAATGTTGTCCTAACACTTACATCACTCGACAACAGTGGTATAAATGCCATAAAAACAGAGGCAATTCTATATATTGAATAGTTTGTTAACACAATTTTTTTTGATTGACCTATTTTAGAAAATAATGGTGCTGCAAATATTTGAATGACATTAGTCATTGTATCTAATACGGCATATATTCCAAGAGCTAAATCAGATAGCCCTAAATAAATGGCAAAAGCTGAAATAAAAGAAGTACTTGCTATTCGATTATTGGCAGTATCTAACACTGAAGATGTTAAATATTTTTTATATTCTTTTGAGTAATTCATCTCCTAATAAAAACTTAATGTATTATTTTTTAGTACAGTTTCAAAAAAATTTTTAATTAAAGGTTTTCAATAATTTCTGGAAACAGAGAATACAAGTTTTTATCAATCAAATTGTCAAAGTACTGTTTTAATTTCATTGTTTCTCTTATGTGATATTGTGTTTTTGCAAATATTCCATGTCTTAAAAATAGATCTATTAATCTTTTTTCAACGGTTAACACTTTTTGAGTACATATTAAATCGCAAAGATTAATGATTTTTTCATATATACTATATTCATTTTTTATATAATTTTTTATAAATTCATAATTTATGTCGCCATTATCTGTTTCATCTCTGTCATTTGCAAGACAATCAATGTCATTATTCAAAAAAGAATGCTTTATGCATATGCCAGCATACTCTTCACCAAAACCTAATGATTTAATATAATTGTATCCACATATCGCATGAGGGATAACGCCGTCACCTTCACTTTTAATACCCTTGCCTATGTCATGAATGTATCCTAAAGTTTTAGCAAAATCTTCATCTAAATTTAATGCTTTTGCAATCCTTCCAGCCGTATTACCAACACATATGCTGTGCTGTATCCAGTTAATGCTATTTTCATTTTTCATTTTATCTAATAATTCAAGTGCCTGCTTGCTATTTAACTTCATTAATAGTTCTCCTGTAATTTTTTTTCGTAAATATACGCCTTTTCGGTACTAATCTCACCAAGCCTACCATATTCTTTGTTTTCAACTACAGTTTCATAAACCAAATTACAACCCAAATTCTCATAAAATTTGAAATTGCAGGATTCGTCCGTCAAAATTTGTAAATTTTTCATATTATCTTTTTTAGCAAGTTCAAATACAGTTGTTAAGAGTTTCTTCCCAATTTTTTGTCCTCTAAATTCCTTATCTACCAATAAAATTGAAACTTCTCCATCAAAGTAGTTTTTTAAATGGTCAGGAACATAATTATAATTCTGTTCATACTGTTTAAAGGCTTCCAAATTTTTTATACTTTTACTTTTGTATAGTTTGTTTTTAATAAATTTATAAAATTTTTTTGCTAGTTTATGTTTGCCAGAATTGTTATTAGAATACCCACAAAAACCCACCAGTTTTTTATTGACCTTAAACTTAACAATTTTTTCGCTCTCTTCCAAAATTGAAAAAAGATATATCCAGGCACAAATATCTCCTTCTGCCCCAGACTCTCTCTTACCTAAATTCCATTCTTTGCTAAGTAAGTTTACTGCCTGTTTCATTTCACTATAATTCATTACAATCTCCTGTTCATTAAAAAAACATTTCATTAACTATTATTCTCTTGAGTTTTTTCAACGCTGTTTAATACACCTGCAAGCACAAGAATAAATAAAGTTAAAATTATCATTATAATATTAAGTAACATATCAATTTTTGTAATCCCCACTATTAAAAGTAAAAGAAAACTTGTCACTCTTCCCAAATTTATAAAAAGTTCACGAAGAACCCAAAATTCTGCCTGATTACTTGAATTAATAACCTCATTATTTGATACTGTATAAAGCCTTATCATTCTGATCATTGATAACAAATTTATAAATACGGTATAACATAAATTGTATATTACAAGTGTAACATTATTTGGCAGTGCCAAAAACAAAAATAATGAGATTATTGGTATAATTGCCGAAAAATAAATTAGCTTTTTATCACTTTTATTTTTGAAAATTCTACCATATATAAATGCAATTATAATTTGCATCGCACAGGCAATTGAAGTTATAATACCCAAATTTAAGTCAGAACTAAATGAATTGTATATTAAAATTGTTACAATTGTTACAAGACTACTAGAATTTACACTAAGCCCAACTAAAAATTCTACAATTAACATTCTCATTGCGTTTTTATTCTTTTTTATTTTGACGAAGGTTTCTTTTAATTTAAATTTTTCGCTTGTATCTTCAATCGGTTTGAGAAAAAAGGAAAGTATAATTTGAACAATAGAAATCACCAAAATTATAATTGCAGTTAGCTGATAATTTGTAACAGTAATTATAGAACCAAGCAAAACTGGTATAATAATATTTAAAATAGAAGAAACTATCTCATTTTTAGTTTCATAATTTGTTCTGTTCTCATTTTTTATCTTATTAGAAATAAACAGGTTAAATGGCAAATAATACAAACTAGTAGAAAAACCATAAAAAATCGCCAGTAACCATAAATATTCTACTACCCTTTCTCTTAAAATTACAATTGTAAGAATATATACAAAATTAGCTATAACACCTGTTCTAAATGTTGCCATCTTCCACTTGTTTTTTATAATAAATCCCACAATTATTGAGCATACAGCCAAAATAACATAACTATAAATATTATAAATTGAAATATCTTTTATACTTTCCGACGAAGTTTTTATAAAATAAGTTGTTAAAAAAGGTCCAGAAAATATTTCTATTACTTTTCTTAAGGCACTTTTCTTAAGGCATTTATTGATATGGTTATATTACCTTCTCTTTCGTATTTAGCCATTAGATTTCTCCAATAATTCCAAAATTAAATCCGATACGGACACATACTCCTTTTTACTAATATCTTTTATCTCTTTTACTGCATTTGATACACAATATCCGTTAAACTTTTGAATCATCTCTATATCGTTATAACTATCGCCAATTGTAAAAATGTTTTGCTTACTAATATTTTCTATTTCTGCTATCTTTTGAATTGCAACAGCTTTATTTGTTTCTTTTGACACAATCTCTATGGCATTATTTGATGGTATTAAATAGCTTATTACATATTTTGAATATTTTTTATTAATCTCATCGTTGATTTTTCTTGCCTGTTCAATAGAGTCAAATTTTTTGTGAATTTTAGTTATATCATTACTATTTATACTAACCCTACTTTCCAATTTACTACATGCAAACATTGTGTCTTGGTCAGCCAAATCCAATTCGTCTATTAATGAATTTTTTACATCTTCTTCAATGCTATGATTGTCTATTATATTTCCACTCTCATCTAAAATAGTTGCACCTTGATTGAGTATTAAGTAATCATACACAATTGGGTATATTTTAAGTTTATTTGAAAAATCAAAATATGACCTACCCGTTGCAATGACAAAAATGTTATTTTTAAATTCTTCTACATTTAAAATATTTCTTTTTATATCCTCATCACTGATATAAAAAGTATTATCATAATCGCTAACTAGCATTTTTTTATTCTCTTTCATCTCAAAAATTCCTTTTAAATAATACTTTATTAGAATATAATATATTTAATATAATTTTTCAATAATTGCTTGAAAAATAACTTCGTATTATATATAATTTTTCTAAAGGTATCAGCTTTACAAAAAAAATATTGGATTTTAATTGATAGATACTTATGGAGAAAATATGGAAAATAATCATTATTTTACTTTGAAAAGGCTGCTGAACAAGCAAGACTTGCAACTTGTCATAGAGCAAAATGTGGTGCAGTTGTGGTTTCAAAAGACGGAGAGATTTTGGGTGAAGGATTTAATGCCCCCGCGCTTAACGACGAGAGTCTTAGAAGATGCGACAGAGTCTATGATTTGACTATTAAACCAAAGTATGATAAAACTTGCTGTATACACGCAGAGTGGAATACCATTATAAATGCCCTAAAAAATCACGGCAATAAAATTGACGGGGGAACTCTTTATTTTATGTGCGTTGATAAAGACGGAAATTTTACCGATGCTGGTAAACCCTTTTGTACAGTTTGTAGTAGACTTGCAGTTCAAAGTGGACTTGGATACTTTGCATTATGGGTGGAAGATAAGCCAAAAATTTATGATGTAAAGTTGTACGATACTGATTCTTATGAGTACTACAGAAAGGAAGATTAATTTTATTATTTTATTTATATAATAGTAGTGTTAAAACTATATTTTTTAAATTTTTATAATTATAAAATGATTATTTAAATAAAAATGCATAGTAAAAACCCTTACAATATAAAATTTGTAAGGGTTTTTATTTTTAAATCTACAATTATAAAATTAACTTTATAAGTTTATAATATATATTTATATTTTTTTAATTTTTAATTTATTGAATGATTTATATTTATACTAAAAATTACCACTTTAAAAAATAAATGGCATTGAAAATCATTAAAATTAATCTATTTTTTCTATATTATAGCCTACAAGGGTATCTACAATCACTGAGTCATCAATTTCCCTATCAACAATTAGTTCATTAAAATTTTCTTTAAACTCAACGCCAATTACATCTTTAAGAGATTTTAGTTTGTTTGAAATGTCCTCTTTATGCTCTGAAAAATTAGTTATATAAATTGCTTTGTAGTCAATTCTTTCAATTTTAAATATTACAGGTCTTGTACCATCATTACAACATGCAATCATTATTTTTTCATTGCTTGTCCAATTTCTCATTATAGAGCCACCTTGAAGTGCCGTGTAAATATATCTACTGATACAGTCCCAAGCTTCTGAACACTGCGTTCCATTGCCCTCTGTCCAGAAATCATCTCTGCCAGCATATCTTTCAAAAATAAATTCTTGACCTTCCTTATAAAATGGGCAAACTCCAGAATTTGGGTCTGCCAGATACTTTTGCTGTAAATCTTTAAAAAGTTCTTTTCTTAAAACTGTTACTTTACATTTGTGTTGCATAATTTTCTCCTACATTAATAATGTACTATGTATAACAAAATTTTTATTATTCAGTCTATAAATAAACTTTAAAACAAAATTTTAATTTTTATAAAAATCATTCTGCTAATTTTTTATTGTATTCAATAAACTCAAAACTTACTATATTAATCAATTAAATTTTTATTTGTGGTAGGGGTTTGAGTATCTTCAATAAAGTTATAGTCTTTTATTTTCCCTTTCTTTTTTAATATACTAAAAATTATTAAGTATACAAATATACAAATAACACCTTGTAAAAATTGACCAAGAATCGTGCAATATGGTGTTGGAACAAAAGAAAATGCAGTTCTAATAACAAACGAAAGAATAGTAATTGTCGTTATTATTGTTGCAGACCACTCAAGTTGCAAATATATTTGCTTTGAAAGATAAGTGCCAGCGATAAAAAAATCAGCGATGTGTAAAAGTAAAAATACAAATACGATTGTTAAATTTGGTTTATAGATTGGATAAGAAATTAAGCTCGTAACTAAAACCATTGAAACTAATATAGAAATAAGCTTAAAAGAGTTTTTTGTGTGCTCTTTCACATTCATTTTATTTTTAGCAATGTCAATTTTGGCGACTGTTTCAATTGCCCCAGTCATATCCCACTCTACATCTGTAACAAATGTAGAAAATGTTATGGCAACTACATACTCTTCACCAAACGCAAATGAATTACTAAAACCAAAAAAGTAAATTATAAAAAACATAATATAGTTTACAAAACTAATGCTATCATATTTTATTGAACTCAAAATGTTTAATTTAAAATTTATATTTTTGTAGGTCACATTTTTTATAAAAACAATCAATACAAAGATTGCTAGCACTACAATAGTAATTGAAGTTATTACTACCTGATTTTTTGTGATTAAAGATAAAAGTGCTATTAAAACTAGGTTAATCAAATTGAATGCTATAACAAGCTTATTTGCCTTTGTGTTTTGTTCAAGATAATAGAGTTTTGTCAAGATAAGTTGCAAAATTGCTTGAAGCATTATTTGAAGCATTGAATACCTGCAAAATACCAAATAAACTTCAATGTCCATTTGCATAAATTCTATATAGCTTCCTGCAAAAACTGCCATTATACTAAAAAATAAAATAGAGAAAATACTTCCCCAAAATATGCCATTATCTACTGCCCTTTCGTCATTGCTTTTAAACTTTAAAATATTTGCTCCGTGTCCGAATATAGATATAAAAATTCCCATAACGCACTGCATTGAATAAGTTAAAGAAAATGTATTGGTTAAATTTTTATCTAAAATTATACCAACAAAGAACCAAACTAAAATAGCTGAAAATGAAGTTAAAAAAATATCAAAACTGATTTTTAGTAATCTTTTCATATTGCTCCAATAAAACTTTTTTCATTATTATAAAGTAATTTGTAAGAAATTACAATATATTTTAAGCTTATAAAATTTAAAATTAAGTTTTGTATTTTTTATCCCCAAGATAATTTATAATTAAAAAGTTGAAAAAAATTAATATTTTTTTCTTAATTAGTTGCTGAAAATGCAGTTTTTAACCACTTTTATACATTTATAAGTAGTAAAACTCAACATTTTTTGCAAAAAGAAAAAACATCTAATTAAAAATTAGATGTTTTTATATAAAATATAGAGAAATAAGCCCAAAATAAATTAAAATTTAAATAATATTTATTAAATTTTGCGTTTTTTATTTAACTTTAACTACTATACCATTATCAGATGAATCAACTAAAATTGTTGACTCAGGTGCAATATCATTACTTAAAAGCGTTTTTGCAATTTCAGTTTCGACATTTTGCTGAATATATCTTTTAAGTGGTCTTGCACCAAATCCTCTATCATATCCAAGTTCGACAATTTGATTTTTTGCACTGTCAGTTACTTCAAGTTTAAGTTGTTTATCTTGTAACCTTTTTGTAACAGATGTAAGTAATAAGTCAACAATTTTAATGGTTTCAGATTTATTAAGTGGACTGAACATTATAATTTCATCTAGTCTGTTTAAAAATTCTGGTCTAAATGATGATTTTAAAATTTGATTTACTTCTTGTTTAGCAGACTCAGCAATTGTTCCATCTTCTAAAATATTGTCTAGTATAATGTTTGCACCTAGGTTCGATGTCAAAATGATTATTGTATTTTTAAAATCAACTGTTCTTCCCTGACTATCAGTAATTCTTCCATCATCAAGCACTTGAAGCAAAATATTAAATACATCTGGGTGAGCCTTCTCTATCTCATCAAATAGAACTACTGAGTAAGGTTTTCTTCGCACAGCCTCAGTTAGTTGACCACCCTCATCATAACCAACATACCCCGGAGGTGCACCAATAAGTCTTGACACTGAGAATTTTTCCATATATTCGCTCATATCTATTCTGATAAGATTTTTTTCATCATCAAATAGTGCTTCTGCAAGAGCCTTTGAAAGTTCTGTCTTACCAACACCTGTTGGACCTAAAAACAAAAATGAACCTATTGGACGATTCGGATCTGCAATTCCTGCCCTACTTCTAAGTATTGCATTTGCAACTTTTGTAACTGCTTCGTTTTGTCCTACAACTCTCTTATGCAAAATTTCATCAAGATGCGTTAATCTTTCCCTTTCACTTTCATTTAATTTTGATACAGGTATGCCTGTCCACTGTGATACTACTTCTGCAATTTCTTCTTCAGTAACTTTATTTCTAAGCAAATTGTTTCCTTTTGTAGTTTCATAAACTTTTTCTTGCTCTTCAAGTTGCTTTTGAAGTTCTGGCAATTTACTATATGATAACTCTGCAGCCTTATTGAAATCATATTCCTTTTTTGCATATTCAATCTGTGATTTTACCTGCTCTATTTCCTCTTTTAATTTGTTTATATTTTCAATTGAATGCTTTTCATTTTTCCACTTGGCAGTCATAGCATTGTATTTTTCTCTATTTTCAGATAGCTCATTTTCAATTTTTTCAAGTCTAGCCTTTGAAATGCTATCTGTTTCCTTTTTAAGACCTGCTTCTTCTATTTGGAGTGCTATTATTTTACGATTAATTTCGTCCATTTCTGTTGGCATTGAATCAATTTCTGTTTTAATTCTCGCACAAGCTTCATCTACAAGGTCTATCGCCTTATCTGGCAAATATCTGTCAGTAATATATCTATTTGATAGAACTGCCGCTGAAACCAATGCATTGTCTGAAATTTTTACGCCATGAAAGACTTCATACCTTTCTTTTATTCCACGAAGAATTGTTATAGTATCTTCAACTGTAGGTTCATTAACCATTACTGGCTGAAATCTTCGCTCTAAAGCTGGGTCTTTTTCAATATACTTTCGATATTCATCAAGGGTAGTGGCTCCAATACAGTGCAATTCACCTCTAGCAAGCATTGGCTTTAAAATATTTCCCGCGTCCATTGCTCCATCGCTTTTACCAGCTCCAACAATTAAATGCAACTCATCAATAAAAAGTAAAATTTTACCTTCGCTCTTTTTTACTTCTGATAAAACTGCCTTTAATCTCTCTTCAAATTCACCTCTATACTTTGCACCAGCAACCAAGCTTCCCATATCAAGAGAAAATATTTCGTGATTTTTTAGTGAAGTTGGCACGTCTCCCTTAAAAATACGTATTGCAAGACCTTCCGCAATGGCAGTTTTACCCACACCTGCTTCACCAATTAAAACTGGGTTATTTTTTGTCTTTCGAGATAATATTCTTATTACATTTCTGATTTCGTCATCTCTTCCTATAACTGGGTCAAGTTTATTTTGTCTTGCAAGCTCAGTTAACATTGTTCCATACTTTTTAAGTACATTGTAAGTATCTTCTGGCGTTTCACTTGATACCCTTTGATTTCCCCTAATATCTTTTAATACCTTCAAAATTTTATCTTTCGTAATTTGATATTTATTAAATATCTCTTTTAAAGCACTATTTGATTTATTTATTAAGCCAAGAAAAAGATGCTCAACTGAAATATAATCATCTTGCATTGATTTTGCCTGTTTTTCTGCATCAAGAAGTACTTGATTTAAATCATTTGAAATATATATTCCCCTTTGACCAGAAACCTTAGAAAGTCTTTCAATTTTTGCCTTGACTGCAGTTTGAATTTCCCCAAGATTAATATTTAAACTTTTTATTATTTCACTGACTATACCATCATCTTGAGTCAGTAAGCTATAAAATAAATGTTCTTCGTCAATTTCACTATTACCATATTCATTGGCAAGACTTGATGCATTTTCTATTGCTTCAAGTGATTTTTTAGTAAACTTAGAATAATCCATTTTTTGCCTCCCCTACAAAAAAATCTTGTTAAAGTAATTTTTAACTTAGCATTATTTTTAATCGCTAATCATACTTTAACAAGACTATTTTATCACTAAAAATTAGCACTGTCAAGCATAGAGTGCTAATTTTTTAAATTTTTATGATAATTTTATTGCAACAACACCATATTTTTCAATATCAAAGTTTTTATAAATTTCGTGATAGGTTTTAAGCATTGAGTTTTGGTCATTAAAACCCAAAAGTTTTGGATTGATATTGTCACTAAGCTCTTCAAAACTACTAAAATATAGTTTATTCGCAACTTTCTTTTGAAGATATGTCTTTCTTTCAGGTTCTATCACAAAAACCAACCTATCACCAACTGAGAGTTTTTTACGCTTTTCGTCATTAAGCCTGACTTCATAAATTTTATCACCACTACTAATTGCATCAAAAAATTCTTTTTTAAGTCCATAAACTTGAAAATCTTTTGCAGAAGTTTGATATATGAATTTACCTGTTAAAATTTCACTTACAGTGTCATCAATAGAGAGAGTTGTGGTAATTAATTTAAATTTATCCAAAAAACAACTTGATGAGAAGAGTTTTAAATGTTCATCTACGCGATGTGTTATACAGTCCTCTGGTCTAAGTTCATCTCTTTCTATAATTGTTTCCCTATCTGCGAGCAAAATAATAAAATGAATTTCAAATTTTGCAAGCCTATTTATAATATATTGAAAATCAATATCAGTGATAATATAATTCATAATGACATCAATGCCACTTTCAAGATAATTAAAGCATAAGTCACACATATTTTTCCACATAAGAAAAGTATGGTTACCTTCAAGCCATGGCTTAGTTCCACCTACAACTTCAGCGTAAATCTCATCACCTTCAAGCAAAGCACACTTTTTAAGTTTTTGTGCTAATGCTTTTGAAACCGTGGTTTTCCCTACACCAGAGGGTCCCGTTATCAAATAAAGTTTTGACATTTCTTCTCCTAGAAATTAATCATCTAAGCAATTATCTAGTGCATTAGTAATCATTTCTTTATCCATTTTTTGACCAATAAATACAAGTTTTACCATACGGTCTCCAACTTTTTCATCCCAGTCCTTTTTTATGTCAGGATTTTCACTGATATACTGTTTCTTATCTTCTTCTGGCAAGGTATCAATCCAAACATCAGCCTTATATGAAGAAGACTGTGGACCAGCTTGCTCAAAGATATACATATAGTCATTATCATTAGAATACCACATAATACCTTTTGAGCGAATTATATTTCTTGGCATATTATTAACAAAACTTCTAAATTTAGAGCGAACTAACGGCTTCCTTCTGTAATATACAAATGTCCCAATTCCGTATTCTTCTGTTTCGCCTTCTTCTTCCTCTTCTTCGTCCTTTTCAAGTTCTTTCATCCAGCCAGCAGATGCACAAGCCTTATCAAAGTCAAATGAGTTTGTTCCCATAATTTTGTTAATTGGAACTTTTCCAAACTCTGCTTCTAAAATCTCTGCTTCTGGTTGAAGTTTTTTTATTACTGCCTTTACTTTATTCTTTTCTTCTTCTGTAACTTGGTCACATTTATTTAAAATAATCTTTGTACAAAATTCAATTTGTTGAATGATAAGATTTTCAATGTCATCGTCTTCAATATTATCTTTTAATAGACCATCACCATCTGAAAACTCTTTTGCAAGTCTAAGTGTATCTACTACTGAAACAACATTATCAAGCCTACAAATTGCAGGGAGATTATATTGTTCACTTGCCTCAGAAACAACAGTTATTGACTGAACAATTGGAATTGGCTCGCAAATTCCCGAAGCTTCAATGAGAATATAATCGAATTTTCCTGAAGCAACAAGTTCCGCAATTTGTTTCATCAAATCTTGCTTAAGTGTACAACAAATACAACCATTTTGTAATGGTACTAAGCTATCGTCTTTTTGTGAAACAACATTTTCTGCACCTATTAAACTTGCATCAATGTTAACTTCTCCAATATCATTTACAATTACAGCAACTTTATAATTCTCTTTATTATTTAAAACATAGTTTAAAAGCGTCGTCTTACCTGCACCAAGATAGCCAGTAAGAAGCGTAATTGGTATAACTTTTCTTTCCATAATAACTCCTCATTTTAGAAATTGTGTAAATAAAAGAAACTAAAATTCTATAAATTTAACACAAATGTATTATATAACCTTTTTTTGCTTTTTCAAACAAATTTAACAAATTTATAATATATTTTTTAATAGCAAAATACATTTATCTAACTAAATCTTCAAATTGAAGTGGCACAACTTTTGATAAATCAAGTGGTGAAATTTTTATCTGCAAACCAATATGTCCACCTGAGATGTAAAAATAACTTAACTCTTTTGCAGTTGAATGAACAAAGGTCTTAAACAATTTTTTCATACCAATTGGACTACAACCACCATGTATGTAACCTGTAAGTGGAAGCAATTCCTTTTGTTTTATCATTTCCACAGACTTAACACCAGCAACTCTTGCACATTTTTTTAAATCTAAACTTTCAGTGACTGGAATTACAAAAACGAAATGTTCACCATTATTTGCGATTGTTACAAGGGTTTTAAATACAAGATTTTTATCTTCATGAAGTGCCTCTGCTACAAGTTCTCCAGTTGTAATTGAACTATCATATTCAAAATATTCATAATTTATTTTAGACTTGTCTAAAATTCTGAGTGCATTTGTTTTTTGCATATTTTCTCCTTATTTTTTAATTATTTGAAATATAAATTCTAATCTCTAATAATGATGTGCTTTTTATACTTTTCTTGAAAATTAACAAGTTTTTCAATTTCTTGATTTGTATAGTCTTTTCCCACTGCAACAACTATTAATTTATCATCATCTTCCTGCGTCCTATGCACAATTGCTATTACTTTACCATAAAAAGAATCTAGTGCATTATCTTCACCTAGAACATAAGCATCTAATGGCTCCCCATCTCCTGAAATTGTGTTTGGAATATAGCCGTAATTGACTTCATATATAAAGTCATATTTTGGATGCTTGCTTCCGAGTGGTCTATCCATAACCACATTCACCATCTTTCCAATAAAATTTCTATTATCCATAATATTTACCCCAATTATTAACCAATTAAAAAATGAACTTTATTAAATAAAGTTCATATTTTCTTATTTTTCCAATCCTCTATGCTCTGTATTCTCGTCCATTTTATTTAGTATCTTTTGTATTATTTCACTATGTCTGTCAACTTCGCCATCTCTGTCTTTAAATCTATCATACAAAAATTCTGGTCCAAGTCTGCCAAACTCAAATAGTAAACTAATAACTTGACCTTTCATCGGCTCATCTTTTATTTTGTTAACTTCATTATTGATTTTGTGAAAAGGTAAACTATATTGCATTTGTTTCATAAGTTTAACGGTAATCGCCAATACTTCTGGGCTAACCTGACTTGCCATTTTAACCCACTCTTCAGCCTTTGATTCAAAAGTATATTTCTTGCCTTCTTCAATTAAATTTTCCATAAATATCTCCTAATCAAATACATTATATCATTTTTATAAAAATTGTCAATATAAAAAGCAAATGTAATTATTTTGCACTTGCTTTCTTTTTCTTTGGATTTTGATTTTTATTTTCAAGTTTTCTAAGTTCTTCTATTGCCTTAGTCAGAATATTATTTATCTTTTTTGAATCAAAGGCACAAGAAGCTTCAATACTATCTAATTTAAGTTTTAACTGCTCACTGCCAAGCGGAGTAATGCTGTAGTATATTTCTCTTCTATTGTTTAAATCCTTGTGACTTTCAATTTGACCATCATTAATCATTTTTCTTGCAAGAATTGCAAGGTTTGATTTGGCAATATTAAGTTCAGCCATAAGCTCTTTTGGAGTTACAATTTCTTTCTTTTCAATAATATAAAGGATTTGATACATATTACTGAAAATTTGTGAATTTTCTCCCTTACCTTCTGCTAATCTGTCTGAAATTAGTTTTAATTCAATTATGTTTTTTGAAAAGATATTACTTTCATTAGTATTCATTTGTCTCATAGTTACATTATAATTACATAACAATTTTTGTCAATAAGAAATTTAAGAAAAATTTTTACAGTTTAAAAGTTTCTTTTCTTTTGACTCTTTCTATAAATTCTACCTGATTGTCTTGCAAGAAATGATTTTGTAAAAGGTTTGCTTATAAAGACCAAAAATTTATTAAATAGTCCCGGTACATAAATTTTTTTCTTTCTTTTAAGTGCTTTAAGTGAACCCTCTGCAACCTTACTAACAGGAATAGTAGAAAGTTTTCCACCAATACCCATTGATTTAATTGAATCTTTCATTGCCTGAGTGGTAGCCATTCCTCCTGGGCAAACAGTAGTAAAAACAACTCTTTCATTTTTGTATTCAACTGATAGTGCCGTCATCATTGACACTAAAAATGACTTCGTGGCAGCGTAAACAGCCATATGAGGAATGGGATAACTTGAGGCTATACTAGAAACTGTTAATATTTCAAATTTACGAGTTCTATCCCTAACTTTAAGTAATTTTTTTGTTAAATCTACTGTGCCAATACAGTTTACTTGAATTGCATTTTCAATTTCTTCGTCACTAAATCTATCTATATCACCCTCAATTATTACTCCTGCATTATTTATAAGTCTTGTAATTGTAATTTTCTCTTTTGAAATAAATTCTAATAATCCCTTACGATTTTCCCTGTTTGCAAGGTCGCAAACATAGGTAAGTATTTTAAGATTATTAAATCTTTCTGAAATTTCATTATAAAGAGCACTAAGTTTTTTCTCACTTGTGCCGGTCAATAGTAAATTTTCTGAGTTTTCTGCACATTTAGTTACAAATGCTTTTCCAAGTCCACCACATGCACCCGTTATTAGTGTAAAATCTGTATCAAACTTAAAATCTTCAGTTTTTATCATATTCTGAGCCCCTTTGGATATAAATTTTTAAGTTTATTATTTGTTACCTTTACTCCACCAAGAGCAAAGTTATTTTTAGCAATTACGGCATAGCCATTCTTGTAGCCACTTATCGTAAGTTCATCTCCATGTAAATATTTATTTAGGCTAATATTATCTAATTCTATTTTTTGAATAAAATATTCTCCCATCGCCATGAACAAGTTGTGACTTGGTATAAACCTATTATTAACTACATTTCCTAAGTTGACTCCAATATTAATTATCCTTAAATCATCTAAAGCAGTCATTAACTTATCATCAAATTGTTTTGGAACTAGATAAAAAGTATTCCCCAAACATACAATATCTCTTTTATCAAAAACAATGCTCATATTTTTAATTAAAAACTCTTTCAAAAGTACATAATTTCCACTACTAATAAATCCTATGTTTTTTAAGTGTTTTTTTGTATATAGAGTATCTTCAATTTTATTTTTATTTTTAAATACACTCACAAATTGCCCTTCACCATCTCCCGTAAATGGATAAAACTTTCGTGCCTTTTCTCTATCGTCACTTTTGCATTTACTTGAAAAAGTTACTTTTTTTATACTATCTGGTATGTCTTCTAAATCGCAGTTATAGTTTTCTAAAACCCAATCTACAATTTCCTCATCTTCTTGTTTTGAGAAAGTACAAGTTGAATAAATTAACTTTCCATCTGTTTTTACAAGTCTTTGTGCTATATCTAAAATTTCTCTCTGCCTTTTACTACAAAAAGTTACATTTTGTTCACTCCACTCGTTTATAGTTTCTGGATTTTTTCTAAACATTCCCTCTCCTGAGCAAGGAGCATCTACAAACACATAGTCAAAATAGCCTTCAAATTTTAATAGATTTTTTGGCTCTTCATTTAAAATTATAACATTTTTAAAACCCTGCCTTTCAACATTTGAAAACAAAACATCTGCTCTCGATTTAACTATTTCATTTGAAATTAGCAAACTGTCACTAGAAATCCTCGTTGCAATTTGACTTGTTTTTCCACCCGGTGAAGCACACAAATCAAGGACTTTTAATGGTCTATGGTCATTTTCAATGTCACTAGAAACAACTGCAAGCATACTTGAAGGTTCTTGTATATAAAACAAGCCCGAAAGATGTTCATAGGTGTTACCAAGTTTTCTATCCCCAACATATTTAAATCCATCATTACAAAATGGCAGTTTTTCAATTTCAAAATCTATAAGTTTAGAGAAATCATCAATAGAAATTTTATTTGTATTTACTCTCAGTCCCTTTACTGCTGGACTATTTAAGCTATCAATATAATCGTCATAATATTCCCCAAGAGAATCTCTCATTAGCTTTAAGTACTCTTCTGGAAGTTGTATATTTTCACTATTCATAAACCTAGTTTACACTAATTTTATTTTTACATCAAGAATTTCCCGTTTGTTTAATTATTTTATTTAAAAATTTAACATTGTATTTTTTTATTCAGTATTTAGAATTTTTTTTGTGAGTTGTAGACAAAATAGAAATATAGTGATATAATAAACAGGTTGATTTAAAGCAATTAATTTGTTTTTAGGAGTAACTATGGAAGAAAATAATATAAGAAACATTGCTATTATTGCCCATGTTGACCATGGCAAAACAACTTTGGTCAATGCAATTTTAAAAGAAGGTGGCGTTTTTAGAGAAAACCAAGAAATTCAAGACAGAGTAATGGATTCAAATGCTCTTGAAAGAGAAAGAGGTATTACAATTTTTAGTAAAAATGCATCACTAATGTATAATGGTGTTAAGATTAATGTAGTTGATACTCCGGGACACGCAGACTTTGGAGGCGAAGTAGAGCGTATATTAAAAATGGTTGATGGAGTTTTATTAGTTGTTGACGCATACGAGGGAACAATGCCTCAAACTCGTTTTGTACTTGAAAAGGCCCTTGCACTTGGACA
Organism: uncultured Clostridia bacterium; assembly: GCA_944382715.1. GTDB lineage: Bacteria > Bacillota > Clostridia > Christensenellales > UBA1242 > RGIG1681. The sequence goes on along the minus strand of CALWNC010000002.1, from coordinate 272,875 downwards.
CAGAGTTATTGTGGTTATTAATAAAATTGATAGAAAAGATGCAAGAGTTAATGAAGTTATTGATGAAGTTTTAGATTTACTAATGGACTTAAATGCAAGTGACGAACAACTTGACTCCCCTTTTGTCTTTTGCTCAGCTAGGCAGGGAATCGCATCTCTTGACGCAAATGTTCTCGGCACAGATATGAAGCCTTTATTAGATACAATTTTAAAACATATTCCAGCACCAACTAGTGACCCAAATAAGCCATTTAAAATGCTCATATCTTCATGCGAAGCTAATGATTATTTAGGCAAACTTGCAGTTGGAAAAGTAGAAGCAGGACATGTAAAAGTAAATGAATCAGTTGAAATCGTAAACTATCATGATGAAAACAAACATAAGACATTTAAAATTACTAATATTTTTGAATTTCAGGGTTTAAAGAAAGTTCCAGTTCCTGAGGCAAATCCCGGGGATATTGTTTGCATTTCTGGTTCAAGCGATGTGACAATTGGTGATACAATTGCAAATAAAGAAGATCTCACTCCTATTCCTTTTGTTAAAATTAGTGAACCTTCAATTGAAATGGAATTCTCTGTAAATGACTCTCCTCTCGCTGGCACTGAAGGAAAATTCTTTACTTCAAGACACCTTCGCGACAGACTAATGAAAGAGGCCGTAAGGGATTTATCTTTAAAAGTTTTTGAAACTGATTCAGCCGACAAATTTAGGGTTCTTGGCAGAGGTGAAATGCACATCTCAATCCTCGTAGAAAATATGCGAAGAGAAGGCTATGAATTTCAAGTTTCAATGCCAAAGGTTATCTATAAGGAAGAAAATGGTGTGACTTTGGAACCATTTGACAACTTAACTATTGATGTGCCTGAATCTTCTGTTTCTACAATAATGGGGTCAATGGGTATTAGAAAAGGAGAACTCCAAAATATGAGCCCAAAAGGTAGCAGAATTCGTCTTGAATTCAAAATTCCATCAAGAGGCTTATTTGGCTATAAAAGTCAATTTTTAACAGAAACAAATGGTGAAGGAATTATGACTTCTACATTTTGTGACTACGAGCCATATAAAGGTGCTATCAATACAAGAAATTATGGAGCACTTATTGCGTATGAAGCTGGTGAATCTATTGTTTATGGGCTTTACAATACTCAAGAGCGTGGTAGACTCTTAATTGGTCCGGGTGTAAAGGTGTACGCTGGAATGGTAGTTGGGGTTAATCCAAAACTCGAAGATATTGTCGTTAATGTTTGCAAGAAAAAACAGCTAACAAATATTCGTTCATCTGCATCAGATGAAGCTCTTAGACTCACTCCTATCAAACCTTTAACCTTAGAAGAGTGTCTTGAATTTTTAGGAGAAGATGAACTTTTGGAAGTTACGCCATTAAACCTTAGAATTCGTAAAAAAATTCTTGACCATACACTTAGAGGTAGAGAAACTTATAGAAAAAAACAAGAATTATTAAACAATAAGTAATTAAAAAAATTGGTTTTATTTTGCTATTTAAGACCAATTTTTTGATTTTAATAGGCATAGGAGAATAATATGACCCCTTTTAACAATGAAAAATATAAAAGTTTACAAAAAGAAGCAATCTTTAATAGAATTGAGCAATTTGATAAAGTATATATTGAAGTTGGCGGAAAGATATTTGACGATAAACATGCTTCAAGAGTACTTCCCGGCTTTGAAATAGATGTCAAAATGCAAATTTTTAGGGAAATTAAAGACAAGCTTGAATTTATTCTTTGTATAAATGCAAAGGATATTATATCTGATAAACTTAGGGGGGATAACTCTCTCACATATGCAGAAGAAGTGCTTAGACTAGCAAACTTAATAAAAAACGAAAATATTATTGTTTCGGGTGTTTTTATAAACTTTTATCAAGATAATGAAAAAGTTCAGCAATTTGAAAGAGATTGTCAGGAGCAGAATCTTAAAATATATAAAACATACTATATTGATAATTATCCTTACAATGTTAGTAAGATACTAAGTGAAAATGGTTTTGGTAAAAACGACTATTTAAAGACCACTAAAAACATTGTAATTGTATCAGCTCCAGGTGCAAATAGTGGGAAGCTTCAAACATGTTTAAGCCAAATGTATAACGATAAGAAAAATGGAATTATATCTTCATACGCAAAATATGAGACATTTCCTGTTTGGAATTTGCCACTTTCAAGCCTTGTAAATATTGCCTATGAAATGGCTACAGTAGATATTGGAGACTATAATAAAATTGATACTTACTATATGAAATCTCATAATGGCACACTTGCTACAAATTATAATCGTGACATTGAATCATTTCCAATCTTATCAAAAATACTTAATTCTATACTAGGCAGAGAAGTTTATGATTCTCCCACTTCAATGGGAATAAATATGGTTGGTTTTGCAATTGAAGACAAAAATGCAATTGAGACTGCATCTTTTGAGGAGATTAAAAGGCGACATCAAAAACACATAGAGCTTTTTAATGAAGGCAAAATCACATTAAAAATGTTAAAAAGAAGCGAAGAACTTTTAAACTTGGCTCAAAATATTTATCATAAAAATAATAAAAAATCTTAGCTATAACTAAGATTTTTTTATTTCACAATTTTTTTATGATTTACCATAATTGTATTTGATAAAAATTCTTCTGTGTTTGAATTATTTTTATTATTTTCATTATCTTTTTCATTTTCTTTTTTTCGTTCTTCTTCTCTAGCAAGTCTTTCTAATTTCCTACTTTTAAATGGCCCCTCAATGTTGTTTATTATAATATTTTCATTATTTTTTTTCAAATTCTCACTAATATTTGCTGTTTTATTATTGTTTTGAAATGAATTTTGCGTTTTTTTAGATTCATCAATAATCTTTTTTGGCTGTCTTAAATTAACTCCTATTCTCTTAAAAATATCATCATTTTCATCATTTTCTGATTTATTATCAACATCAATTGAAAATGCAGTTTTTGGAGTGTCAAATATCTCTATTTTAAAACCCTTTCTGCTTCTAGTTCTTCCAACCCTGCCATCATTAATATGTTTGCCTATTTTAATATTTGAAAGGTTTATATTAGATTTTTTTGAATTTTCATCTTCTTGTGGAATCGTTGTAACATTCTCCGTATTTTTGTCATTATAAGATTTATCAATATTCTTTGCATTGATATCTAATTTTTCATCATTTATAACTGCTTTTCCTGAGAAATCATTTTTTGATAAATCAAAATCACTTTCCAAATAACTTGAATTTTCATTAATCTCATCTGTTATTTGCTTACTATTTTCATTAATAAACACATCTCCAAAATATGTTGACTCAGGTACTTTTTCATTTTCTTCAGTTACAAATTCACCATCACTGGAAGTTAAAGCTTCATCTGTATCAAAATTTTTAGAAGTTTCAAAATTTTCACTTTCATTATATTGTTCTTGAGAGCCATTAAATTCAACTGTAGTTTCAATCTCATTGTGCTTATCTAATTGCGTGTCACTTTCTTCATTGTAATTCTCTAAATTTTCCGTATCTTTTTTTTCGCCTACAGGTTCAAAAACGGCATATATATTTGTATCTTTTTCAATATTATTTGTTGGTTTATCCCAACCTACAAACCTAAAACTATTTTCCCCATCATCAGTCTTTGTGGGTACAATTTCATCTAAATTAACTCCAGCACCATAATTTACTGAAAAGCTTGCTATTGGTTTATCTTTATCTTCTCCAAAAACATTAACCACATATTGAATAGGCTTTTTTATAAATACTGGCTTATAATACACCTTTTTATTGTCTTCATATTCTTTGTCATATCCTGCAAATATGTAATCAAATTCCTTAGTTGATAATTTTTCAGGAATTGGTAAAAACTCTGTCTTTGAGTTATTATTGGCGTCCATATAAATTGTCTTTACTATATTTTCTTCTTCATTTTCTAGTATTTTTTCACCTTTTTCACTTTTTTTAAGCTCTATTTTGCGATTTTTTCTATTATAAATAGCAATTGCCATAATTATGATTAGAATAGTAAACACAATCATAGTAGGTGTAAAAAACAATGCAAACTTATTTGCGTCAAATTTTAATAAAAATTCAAGACCGTTCATTTTAATACCCTACCTTTAACTAATCTATTTTAAAATAAAATTTTAATATACTATCTTATATTGTGCAATTTTTTTTATTAAAAGTCAAATATTTGCAAAATTACTATATGAATTATTCTACACTTTTTAAAGATTCTATCATATTTATTTTTTTAACTTTATTATAACTTAATAGTGTAACTACTAATATTGTTAAACCAACAATTAAAATTGATAAAATATAGCTTATAAAGTTTATCTTATAAAGGTAATTCAAAACTTCTACCTTATTTATAGAAAGCACAAGTACTAAAAGTGGATAACCTAATATCATTCCAATTATACTTCCACATATCGACATTATTAAAATTTCAAAAAGCAATGTTAGCATTATGCTTTTTTGATTTCTACCCAAAACTTTAAGAGTTGCAATTTCACGAACCCTTTCTTTTAAAATTAGTAATATTAGGTTGAGTAAAACCACAATTGCAAGGGCAATTGCAAAAATTTTAAGTGTGTTTGTCATTATATTTATAGAAGATATTTTTGTATTAATATTATCTATGTATTGACTCATTGAATAGCCAGTGTTGGTGCCGTTTATTGAATTTATAAAGTCTATCTTTTCATCTGTAACATCACTGCATTCTATCCACATTCCAAGAGTTTTATAACTCTCATCAAAACCATAATCATCACAAATAAATATTCCATTCATAACACTTGTAGTAACAATCTTGGTAACTTCAAGTTCTATCATTTTACTTCCAAGCGTAATGGTTATTTTATCTCCTCTAGAAATTTCCATTTCATCAGCAATTGATTTAGAAATGACAGTTTCACCTGAAAGAACATAAATGTCTGTCATTAAAGATTGTTCTTCAATTTTAAATAAATTTGTATTTTTTACACTATTATTTGCACTTACACTGACATACATTTTTTCATACTTTTCATAGTAGGTCATTCCTGGCAATTGATACAAATTATATTCAAACATATCATCGGTGTATGTCGTTGTAATATCATAATGAAAATTTCTTCCAAAATCATACGAAATACTATAATCAAGTGTATCTCCAATTCCAAAGCCACAAAGAAGCAGTGCCATACAACCAGCAATACCAATGGTTGCCATAATTGTTCGAATCGGCTTAATTCTTATATTACGAATTGCCATTTTTAGCGTGAAAGGCAATTTTTTTAGCCTACCCGTTCCCTTAATTCGTGAACTGCTCACATTAAATCTAAGCAAATCAACTGGCTTTTTGTGTAAGATGCTGTGACATGCACAAACTGATACTAGATAGCCAAGAAGTGTAATACCAAAAATAACTAATAAAATGTACAGATAAGGAATGGTTAAAACTACATAATCATCTGGTATGCTATAAACCAAGTTATATTTAATAAACATAATTGAAGGAATTATTGCAATTCCAAAAATTACTCCAAGTACGGAACCAATTGCACAGAGCAATGCACCAAACTTTGAATAATGCCGCATTATTTTCTTATCTGGAATACCAATTGATTTCAAAGTTCCGATTCTCTGTCTTTCTTGTAACACTAATTGATTAATAGTCGTAAGTATTATTAAAATAGAAACAAACAAAAATATTATTGGAAATACATAAATCATTTTTCTAGACTGATCAATTTCAGAATTTAACAAAACAACCGATTCAATGGAAGTTCTATCAAAACTGTAATAAAGCTCATTTTGAGAACTCGTTTGATAATATTCTTGAACAGCTGATACAGTTGCTTCTAAGTCTTCTGTTTTGACCAAAATTTGATTATATGGTAATTCCTGAATGAATTCTTGATAATCTATGCCAAGCATTTCACAAATGGCAGTATTTACTTTAGTTAAAAAAGCTTCTTTAGAAATTAATATTGGCCATGATGAAAATGAGTCGGCACACTCATCTAAACTCATAGTACCAGTAATAACAAAAGATAAATCAAATTCAAAGTTTTGCCCTAGGTATTCATAAGAAACGGTAAATTGAATTTCATCAATTCCAAGTTGTAAATTGTTGTTTGAATAAACATTTTTATCAATAACACAGCCCCACCATTGACCAGTTTCTATATAAGGATTTGATATTTTTCCCTCATCATAAATATAAATCTTTGCATTGTTAGATGCAAGTCCACTTGGTATCCCTGCCTTTGTTTCAATGTAGAGTCGCTTTTCGTATTCGACCCCTAGGTTAGAAAAAAACTGTTCATCATTTTCATCTACGCCTTCAACATAAAACCATAAATCAGCAAGATTTGTCTTATTAAAGTAAGTGGTGATTGCATTGTCGAACATATAATAATTTGTAATAAATCCTGACAAAAGCATACTTGCCATAAAAACAATTAAAATGACTGACAAGAACTGTTTAAAATTTGAAAAAAATGTTCTAATGGTTAATTTCTTAAAAACTCTATTCATTAAATATCTATCTCCTCAATTGATAGAGGATTTTCTTGAATTTCATCAAAGAAAATTTTTCCATCACTTATCTTTATTACTCTATCGGCAACCTTTGCAAGATTACTATTGTGTGTTACAACTATTATTATTTTATCTTTGTTAATATTAATATCTTGAAGGAGTTTTATGATTTTTTTACCAGTTTTACTATCCAGTGCACCAGTAGGTTCATCACAAAGAAGCATTGTTGGATTTTTTACTATAGCTCTTGCTATAGAAACCCTCTGTTGCTCACCTCCAGAAAGTTCACTTGGAAAGTTATTTTTTCTATTTTCAAGACCAACCAATTTTAATGCTTCTTCTGATTTCATACCTCCAGGCAGTTCTGAAAGCTCAACATTTTCAAGAGCAGTTAAATTTGGCATTAAATTGTAAAATTGAAATACAAATCCTACAACCTCTCTTCTATATTTAGTCTTTGTCTTTTCTGATAACTTAGTAATATCCACCCCTGCAATATTGATGCTACCTTCTGTTACTGTATCCATTCCCCCAAGCAAATTAAGAAGTGTCGACTTCCCACTTCCACTTGCTCCAAGAATAACGACAAACTGACCTTTAAAAAGTTGAAGAGTCACATTGTCAAGTGCCTTCACTTCATTATTTTCTCCATAATATTTAGAAAGGTGTGATATTGTTACTGCTCCATCATAATTTTCATCAAAAATCAATTCTTCTTTCTTCATAAAAACTCCTAATATTTCAATTATAAAATAAACAAAAATTTTTGTAAACAAAATTTAAAAATTACTCACACGCACATATTGCAAAAGTATAATTAACTTGATATAATTAGAGAAAAATATAACTATGAGGAAAATCTATGAAAAGAAATATTAATTTTTTACTACTCTCATTACTTGCTATAATCTTAACTTTTCCACTTACGGCTTGTTCGTCTAGCAATACAGTAAATGTAGAAAATATTGTTGGTGGAACTATTACTTCTTCCGTAACAAGTGCAAAGGAAGGTGAAATTGTTACTCTTTCAAATGTCCCAAATGACGGATATTATTTTATAAGCTATATTGTCGATGGAACCGAAACGACTGAAAATGAATTCGTGATGCCAGATGGCGAGGTTAAAGTATCCGCAAAATTTGGTCTTTTAACTTATTCAATTACCTATCATCTAGGTGAAAATGAAACTCACAGTAATCCTAAAACATATAATGTTCAAAGCCAATTTGAACTTACTGATGCAGAAAAAGAAGGATATGAATTTTTGGGGTGGTACAACTCTACTTCTGATACTGCCACTAAAATAACACAAATTTCAGCTGGTACTACGGGTCAAATAAACCTTTATGCTAGGTTTGCTCCTAAAAATTATAATATCATCTATCACTTGGACGGTGGAGAAAACTCTCCTAGTAACCCTACTTCCTATAATATTTTAAGTGAAACATACATTTTAGAGAAAGCATCAAAAGAAAATGCAATTTTTAAAGGCTGGTATCTAAGCCCTGATTTTAGTGGAAATCAAATATATGAGATTGATGGTAGCTACTCAGGTAATCTCGACATTTATGCAAAATTTGTAACTGATTTAGTTGATGAAGATGGATACAAAATAATTAAAACTGTGGTTGATTTTAAAGAAATTGTAGGTAAATCTTCAAGTAGCAATGACAAATTTAGACTTGCAAATGACCTTGAAAATGTCGGTGAGCTTACAGTAAGTAGTACTTACAGTCCATTTAGAGGAGAATTTGATGGTCAGAATTATACAATTTCTGGAATTGTATTAAATGATTGTCTTTCAAAGAGAATTGGTCTATTTAATTGCATTGAGGGTGCAACAATAAAAAATCTTTTCATTAGCTATGAAATTAATGTTAATTTAATAACAATCTCTGGCACTTCTTACCCAATGATTGGTGGTCTTATTGCAGAAGCTAAGGGTGATTGTAATATAATAAACTGCCATAGCACAAATTCAAAAATTACAAATGCTGTAAATATAAATTCAAAAATATATGTTGGTGGGCTTGTTGGAGAAGCTTCTGACAGTACAATGTTCTATCAGTGCTCTGTAAGTGATTTGTATCTCCACGTAAACTCAGAGCAACACATTCGTGCTGGTGGTATATGTGGCAATGGTGGAAGTTTTAATCAATGCTATGTTTCTGTAAATAATGATTTATTTATTGGAATTATAAATAGTTCCTCACTATATTTTGGTGGAATTGTTGGATATTTACCAAATAACTGTATAATTTTAAACTCATATGTAGATCTACAAAAAATAGGAAGATTGTATGCAAACAGTTCAGTTGGAAACTCTGATTTATATTTAGGAGGCTTAGTAGGCAGAGCAGAAAATGCAACAATTTCAAGTTCATATGTTTCAGCTAATAGTATTGTTGCAAAGTCATGGAATACTAATTCAAATTTTTATGTTGGTAGTCTTGTTGGATATGCAAGTTATTGTAACTTAAAAGATTGCTTTGCATATATTTGTGTGGATAGAAAAAATATAAGCTGTGAAGGTTATTTCAATGATGAAAGTGAAATTTCTAAATATGTACACATAGGTTACTCAGTTGGATATAATTTAAACTCAACAATGTCAAATATTTTAGTAGATAACTCTATTCAAATTGAAATTAAATTAAATGGTCTAAGTAATAAGGAAGCAAATATTGAAATTATTAATAATCTCTTGCTAGATAGGAATTATCTTAGCTTGGTTTTCAGTCAATATTTACTCAATAATAGTGTTTTAAATTGGGACACTAACATTTGGACATTTGAAGAACAAGATGGAATTTTACCAAAACTAACTTACACAATTTAACAAAACACAATAGAATTAACCTATTTAATTAACAATTATACGGTAAAACAAATTTAAAATATAATAATTAAAATTAGCTTATATCAAAATACAAGGTTTGAATAATTTTTACTTTATAGCATATAATACTAATATAATTCGACATAATTTGTTAATATTATACAAAAATCATTAAATTTTGTTAAATTTATAAAAAATTTTTTAGTTTTATACAAAATTATTAATTTTTTGTATGCATTTTTAAAATTTAGTGTTATAATAATAATTAGTATAATAAATGAAAGGAGAATGCTATGGATTCAATTCTTATGGGAAAATTTATTGCGGAAAAAAGAAAAGCCCTTGAACTTACACAAAATGACCTTGCTCAAAAACTCGGTGTAGAAGAAAAAGTTGTTATGAAATGGGAAGAAAAAAATGTTTTACCAAAAAATGAACTTATCCTCCCTCTTTGTGAAGTTTTAGGTGTTTCAGTCAATGAGCTTGTTGCTGGCACTTCATTACAAGAAGATGAATTCAAAGAGAATTCTGAAAACAATGCTTTGAAATATGTAAAGTCACAAAATGACCTCAAACTTAGAAGAATTCTTGAATTAGTTGTCATTGCTACTACTCTTCTTAGTGGTGTTGCAATTATTTTTGCAATTGGATTTACAAAAATGGCTGTTGCCCTTAAAGTCATCTTAATTTTAATTGCCATTATTGATTTTGTAGTCGGAATTGGCGTTGTTTGTATGCTATTTAAAGGCGAAACAGAATATGAATGTCCAAATTGTAAAACAAGATTTCAACCAGAAATCAGAGAATATATGCAAAGCAAACATACTGCAACCACAAGACAACTTACCTGCCCAAGTTGTGAAAAAACAAGTGACTGCAAATGCAAAGCAAATGTTATTAGACTAACAAAAAAATAAAAAAGTCAAAATTCAATTTTGACTTTTTTTTGTGGAAAAATTTTTTATATATTCTTTCTATGATAATTTATTACATTTTAATTTATTTATCACACATTTATTATTTAAAACTTATTTGATGGCTTTGACTCAGGTAAATTCTTAATTATTTAAAAAATTTTATATATCAACTCTCTATCCATCTTTATTTATTAAAATGTATCAACTCTTCATTTTTTTTCAAGTAAAATAATTTTAAAATCAACAAATGATTGTTTTATAAAAAAATTTTAATCATTATTGTATTTTGCCCCTTCACTATTATTTTGTTTAATTCTATCCATATGTTTTCTTTTTGCTATTTCATATATCAAGAAAAATAATATATATATCACTGCAAAAATTATACCTATAAACCAAACTGTTAAATATGTACCATCAAGAATAGGATTTATTATGTAAAAGGCATCATCATATCCAAATACAGTAATTAAAAAAGTGCCTAGATTAATATATGCCATAAACCCAATCAAAATATTTAACCATTTTTGATAATTTGGATGAAACCAACCAAATATAAGTAACATTACTGAAAGATAAAATGAAAATCCATGATGTAAAAGTCCAGATATGGTATTTTGATAGAAAAAAGAAGAATTTTGTCCTATAAAAGTAGGATAAATTATTGTTAAAAACCCACCTACAATTGAAATATAAAATACAAAATGTAAAATATTATTATCTTTTTTACCAATTAAAACGGCAAGTGACAAAACCAAGCTACTCATTCCACAAAATGAATCTGGAATTAAATAAGTCCATCTTTTGTTAGATATTGATATAGATATCCTATTCCAAATAATGAATAATAAAAGTAAAAATGCTGTTAATTTTAAAATTATTACTTTATTTTTTTCATCTTTTATAAAAATACCAAGTAAAATAAGGCTTACTATCATAAAAATTGCAAAAGTAGCAAGAAAAATTAGATGTTCCCAACCAAAAATTTGTGGATTCATAATAACTCCTTTGTTTTATAGCATTAATAAGTATTAAAAAATCAAAATAAATATCTTAAATTTTTATTATCTAAATTTATAAATTTTCATTACTTCACTAACATACCAATTATAAAAAATAATGAATTTCTTTTCTAATAAATCTCCAAAAAATCTTTGATTGTATTTTATTCTATCGGAAGTTGTCGTCAAACACTCCAAAGATATTTGACAGCAACTGATGGTAACTTAGCTGTGATGCTTGCGTTTAGCAAACTGTTTTCGAGCATCGTAAGCAAAGCAACATCACTTTGTATATAATCTAATTATACTTTTATTTGATTATCTTTTAAATAAAATTAATTTAATTTTGACTTTTTTATTATTTAAATATATTTTAACTATCAGCAATTTAATTTATTTATTTTTTAATTTATTATAACAAAAAAACTAGCAAATAAAACCTATAAAAATATTAGATTTTAAAGCTAGTTTTTTTATAAATTTTAATTAAGCAACAGTATAAATAATATACTTTCTAGAAATATAAACAAATGAATATGAAACAATTGTATGCTCGTTTACATATTGCATTGTAGATACATCCAAAGATGCATCTACTACCCAGCTGTTTGTCATACTATCAAAGGCATATACAAAACCTGCATTTTCATCATAAATATAAGCATTTTCTAGTCCATTAACATAATTATCAAATGAATATTGAAGTCTAGAATTAGCAACAAAATTATATTGATAATATAAATCTACTTCACAATCTTTACATTTAAAGTGCATTAAACAGCCATAATCCGTATATTCTCTATCACTTTCAATTTCTTCAAATGTATGATATTTAGTTTCTGGATTATATTCAATTACAAATCTTTGAGTAGTTGTGTTATACATTAATGAAATCTCATTATCAGTTACACTAATAGTATCATTCCATTGATCATATCTATAACTTTCACCATTTTTTGATAAGATATCTAAATTTACTATTTTGTTTCCACAATTAAATTCTAAAAATAATGTATTATTAAAGTTATTAGAAGTAATTTCATTATAAGAATATTCTGTAAATATTTTTGGCGATTCACTACTATTTTCATAATCATACTCAGATATTTCTTTGTAACGACCCATCTTTACAAAATTATTATTTGAATCAAAAACAAATTCATATCTTTCTTCTATATAAAAGCCTGAACTGGCTTTAGAACCACTTACATATGTATATGAAATCACTTGATTTCCATTTTCATCAGTATAAATTTGTTTTGTATAATCTGTTTCAATGTTTGATGCTTGGTCAAATGTAATATCATAATTACTAAACATTTCTTTATATTTTTCTAATTCAACTTTAATATCAACATTTGAAACTGTTTCTTTTAATAATTCAACCTTTCCACTTATTACATCAGGTAAATTTAAATCAGCCACAGCAGAAACTAATTTTCCACTAGAATCAACTGTATAAGAAATTGAAAATGCTGAGTCAATCAAATCAATAAATGAATCAATATACTCTTTTATAGATTGCATAGATAATTTATTATCTTCTGTATTACCCAAAATTTCATTAACCGCTTCTTCAACTAAAGCATAAATACTCTTTTGTCCAGCCATAGCCATTCCTGCTTTAATCAAAGATTCCCATTCACTTTCAGAATAATTTGAACCAATAGTCATATTTAAGAAATCTACAACTGACATAGTTCTAAATTCTTCTGTCTTTAGTAGTTCACCTAAATCCTCAAAAGAAATATCATAACCCATTGCAACTAATAATTGTTCAAGTGTATTTATTTCGATTGTTGAATCAATTTCTAAATAATTGTCGAATATTATATAACCATAATTAGCAATTATCTCATCTATGTAATCTAAAATTTCATCAACTACAATTCCATTGGTTTCTAAAATATCTAATACTTCACCTAAATTATTATGTAATAAACCAACTATTCTATTAACTAGTACATCATATTCTCCAATACCATAAATAGTTTCATAAATATCTTTTACAGGCTCAGTATTTAAATAATTATTAGCTTCTTTAAGGAAGTTAAGATTTAGTTTATATGTTACTGTTCCATCTTCATTTAATGTAGTTGTAAATAGTTTATCAACCACAGTGTTTAAAATATTATTTAGACTTTCTCTATTTTCGAAGTAAGCAATTTTTAATGTAGATAAAACTTCATTTATTAGCACTTGATTTTCTTCAATAAGTCTAAAATATTCAAGATTATCAATAAATTCTGACGATAATAATAAGTACAATAAATCATCAACAACAAATTTCATTTTAACGTCTTGATAATATCCATCAATTGAACCAATTGATGATACATATATCGTATCATTACCAAGAACAAGTCTTCCTTCTAATAAAACCGTATTAGTTTCAGGATCTAGCAAGTCGCAGTAACCATAACCAAAATACTCATTATAATCATCAACTCTTAGATATAATTCTGCAATGTCAATTTTGTATCCAATTTCAGTTTCTAAATTTGTTAAATTTAAATTTGTAATTTTAAATGTGTAGTCACTAACATTAAATTTTTCAAAACTTGATAAATAATAATGTTCTTTGTATTCACATGTATATTCTTTTTCACAAGTTGTACATACAAAAGTAATTTGCTCTCCTTCTACAACACCTTCACCATACGTATGTTTACCATATTGTAATAGTTCGTCACAATCATTTGATAAACATTCTTTCCAATGGGCATTGTCATCAGTGCTCCATGAATTAGAATAAGTGTGTGTATGTGAATATTTTTCTCTACAAATTGTACAAGTATATGTAACTGTATCTCCTACCAATTCACCCTCATCAAAAGTATGCTTTGATAATTCACTTTTTAAAGTACAACCTTCAAATGTACACTCCTTCCAATGAGAATTTGCATCATGCACCCATTCTCCATATACATGATCGTGTGGTTCAACATATGCTTCTTGTTTTTCATAACCACAAACTGTGCATTTATATTTTACAAAATCCCCAATTCTTTCTCCACTATCATACGAGTGACTTGCAAATTCTGTCTTTTCATCACAATAATCATTTGTACACTCTTTCCAGTGATTATTTTCATCACTTGAATAAGTGTCACTAAAAGTATGTGTATGTATCAAACTTTCTTTCTTTTGATAACCGCATATTGTACATGAATATGTAATTGTATCACCTTCCACAACACCATTATCAAAAACATGATCAGCAACATCTATCTTATCATCACAGTCATCATCAAGACACACATGATAGTGAGATGTTTCATTATATGACCAATCTTGCGAATAATTGTGTTTATCACATGAACAAAGCATTAATGGTGTAACTATGCAAAAACAAAATGCAAGCATCGCCGTTAAAATCTTTTTCATATTATTCTCTCCTTAATTTTTTTAGTAATATTGTAATTACCTTATTTTAATTATATTATAGTGTATCGTGGAAAGCAAGTAAAAGTATATTTTTTAAGAAATAATAACAAATTTTTGTCATTTTATAAAAAAAATTAAATTTTAATAAAAATATTTTTTTGCTCTATCGTTCATTCATTTTTTCTATAATTTTAGACAGATCTCTCTATAAAAAATAGAAGTAAGTAAAAAATATTACTAGATAATAAAAAAATTAGTAAAATAATGATTTTCAATATAAATAATAAAGGTATACTAATATATTTTGCAATAAACTGACATAAATTTACAATTATTTTTTTAAAAAAACAGAAAAAACGCAATTTATAAACTTCACATTGAAATTAAGTTAATTTTTTTTATTTTCAATCATTTTATTTTAAATTAATAAATTATATTTTTATAAAATATAAGTTTACTATTCATTTAATAAGAATTAATGCATCAAATAAAGTAAAAAATCAAGCACAAATAGACATTTTTATCCAATAAGCACTTGATTTTTTATGACCAATTAAATTTAAATAAGTTTTATAAATGAAATATAATTTTAAAGTATTTAAAAATTTTTAATTTGTTAAAGATAGTGTTATTGTAACACTACCACTTCCAAGTAAATCTTTTAATTCTTGTTGACTTACATTTTGAATTTTACCAAGTCTTGTAAAAGAATATGAGTTTGTATCATAGTAAATTACAAATTGATTTCCCTGATAAAGTATTAAATCCCCTGCCTGTGTAGTAAAATACTCATCATTTCTTGGCAAGTTCGTTCCAAGCGAACCTACTTTTTCAAAATTTGCATAATCTCGCATATTGATTGTAATATCGCCATTTTCCAATAGTTCTAATAACGCCCTTGTAGAAGAATTATCTACCAAATTTGCCGTAAGCGTGTTATCCCCTATTTTTATAAACATAATTTTCTCCTCTAATTGTTCTGATTCTTGTTCGCCCTGATTTTGTGAAATGTTAATTGATGATTCATTATTGTTTGTTAAATTATTTGAATTTCCACAACTACTTAATTTAAATATGAGTCCAATAATAAGTAATACGGATAATAATTTATAATGTAGATTTTTCATAAACTTATTCCTTAAATTACATTTTGGTTATTTCTATATCATCTTACCCATATTGTATGCTTCATTTAAAATATCTTGATTTTTACTAGCCTCATTTGGATCATTTGTACCAGTGCCATAAATCACGCCTTTTAGTGATGTTCCTTCAAAGCATTCTATCCAGCCACCAAGACCATTTATTGCACCATCTAATGCACTTTTACTTTCATCGGCACAAGTTGCTAGTAAATATATTTCTCTGAAAGAGTAATCAGATGCAAATAATGGATTTGCCCTGTCAAGTAATGTTTTCATTTGTCCTGACATTTCATAGTAATAAATAGGTGTAGCGAAAACCAACACATCAGCTTTTTGCATTTTTTTAACAATCTCATTTGCATCGTCTTTTAAAACGCACTGCTTTGCGGTTTGACAAGCCAAACAACCAATACAAAAACTAATTCTTTTGTCTTTTAAACTAATAATTTCAACATTATTTCCTGAAGCTCTTGCTCCATCTGCAAACTTATTTGCCAAAAGTTCACTATTACTGCCATTTCTTAAACTTGTAGAAATTACTAAAACATTCTTCATATGTTAATCTCCCATTATTTTAAATTTGTCTTAAAAAACTCATCAATTTTATCAAATGGTATTCTATCTAATCTATCGTACAAATCTATATGTTCTGCATCTTTAACAACATACAATTCTTTTGGATCTAATGCTCTTTCGTAGGCATTTTCACTAAAAAACTTTGAATGCGCCCTGTCACCAACAATAAAAAGTATTGGGCGTGGAGAAATCTCTTTTATGTAATCCAAAAGTCTAAAATTCATCATTGCAAGTGTACTAGTCGTGGTAAATCCACCTCTTGCTTCTTTATGATGTCCACGCTTTAATGCGTAAAATCTAAACCATTCAGCATTTGGTTCTTCTAAATCAGCTGGAACACTTTCAATTGGCTCTTCTGGAAAGCTTGGTATATATTCTGGATAACCATTTTCATAATCAACCCATCTTTGTCTTGAAATTTTGTCTTTAGTTTCTAGTGTACTATTTTCATTTAGTCCTAGTCTAACAGCTTCACTCATATCGTACATACTGGCAGTAACTATCGCCTTAATTCTCGTATCAACCTGTGCTGCAGAAAGTGCAAAGCCACCAGAACCACAAATACCAATAACGCCAATTTTCTCTCTATCAACAAATGGTTGTACTCCTAAATAATCAACTCCTGCACTGAAATTTTCGGTAAAAATATCAGGAGAAGAAACATGTCTTGGTTCTCCCTCTGATTCTCCCATAAAAGATTGGTCAAATGTAAGTACCACATAACCTCTTTGTGCAAGTTCATCTGCATAAACACATGGTCCCTGTTCTTTTACGCCACCATAAGGCGCTCCAACAATTATTGCTGGATACTTTTTTGATAAGTCAATATTTTTACTATAATATAAATCTCCAACTAGTTTCATTCCATACCTATTTTTGTATGAAACACTTTTTCTTTCTACATTTTCGCTTAAATTCTTAATATAACCACTACCCATAAAATTCTCCTTTATTTTATTGACACAAATATTAGTTTGTGCTATTATTCTCATAATAAAACCTAAAGCTAAGTTTAGGTCAAGCATTTTTTTAAAATATTTTATTTTTTTTATGGAGAATTATTATGTATACAATAGGACAAATTTCTGATATGTTTAAGATAAGTATTTCGGCAATAAGATACTACGATAAAGAGGGATTATTTCCTAACATTAAGAGAAAAAATGGGATTCGCCAATTTGATGACAACGACCTTGAAGCATTACTTGTCATTGAATGCTTGAAAAAATCAGGAATGCAAATCAAAGAGATTAAGCAGTTTTTAATTTGGTGCAATGAAGGCAACTCTACACTTCCTAAAAGGCTTAAAATGTTTGAAGATCAAAAAATTAAGGTATTAAATCAAATTCAAGAACTTGAAAATACTCTTAATCTTATCAATTTCAAGTGCTGGTATTACTCAGAATCAGTAAAACAGGGCACAGACGAATATGTAAAAAAAATGCCTGTGACAAAAATGCCAACAGACATTCAAATTTTTTATAAAAAGGCACATAAATTGCAATAAATACTAACTTTTTACATTGATTGAATTTTCTATAAATTCAATTATTTTTTTGTGAACATTATCCCAGTTATTTGAAATGTCAAAGAAATTAATGCCAAGTTCTTCACACTCTTTTTGCATTTGTATGCTGTAGTTTTTATGATTTTCAACTAAATTTATTATTCTTTCATCTGTCATTTTTTTACAGTAGTCATTTTCATAAGAAAATTCTCTTATTTCTTTTAATTTTAAGTTTACATCTTGCTTTGGATACCCAATTCCAATAACGACAAAATCTTTTAAATCAATATACTTAGCAATTTCTTTTTGAAAGACATGCCAACCTTCAATCACGAAATTAACATCAGGATATTCCTTTTTTATTTTTTGATAATACTTTACAATAAATATTGGCAATGTTTTAAACTTAAACTCTGTATTGCTATGCCCTATCCCAACCGATGGCATAGCTTTTTCAAATGCATCGACAAAACTATCTATTGATATGATAGAATATCCAAATTTTTCATAAATAGATTTTGCAAGAATTGTCTTTCCACTTCTTGCACAGCCAAAAATAAAAATATCTTTCATAAAACTATTTCATTCCCCCTTAAATAGTTTACTGGAAAATCTGATTTTACTAAATCGTATGACCCGTCTAAAATTTTTTTATATATTTTTATTACTTCTTTAAGTTTGCCTTCATCTAAAATTTTATCTTTTTTGTAACCTTTAAAATTATTTCTACCCAAAAGCTTTGAGCTATAGGTATATATAAATGCAAGATTGCAATTTTTTAGTAGCTTTTTGTAATGAACAAGTGCCACATATCTTAAAGCTGAATCTTCTGATATTTTCATAATAAGTTTTGCAGATTCATCTTTGCTTTTGCTACTTTCCAAGTTCTTTAAATCTTCTAAAAACTTCTCTTTGTAAAAATCTTCTATCCTTTTTAAATCAATTTTTTTCATTAATTTATTTAAAAAAATTTCTGCCTTTTTTGTATTTGGTTGACACTCGTTTAAAATAATAACCAGGTCACTAAATCTATTTAAATCAATATCTTCATTGACCTTTATAAAATTTTCATTGTCTATGCCAATCTCATCAAAGAAAAATAATTTTTTAGTCATTAGCTTACCTAATGCATAAAAATCTGGAATATATTTTTCATTATTATAAATAATAAACTTTTCATTATTAGAAATGTTTTCAGGCTTTAAAACTTTTGACACATTTGGAAGTTTGATAGTAAAAACATCAAACTTATTTTTGTCATAGTCATAGTTAAAGTGTTGCTTTGGAAAAACAGACTGAAATAACTCTGCTAACGACATTTTTAAAATCTCATCATTACACAATTTTGCTACACTTGCTTCTCCTAAAGGTTTTTCTTTAATAACTTTAATAATTGGCTCACTATCTTTAACTATCATTTCCCAAATTTCTTTGAAATTCCTATTTACTAAATCTTTATCTTTATTTTCAAAAGAAAATTCGTTCATTTCAGTATCAATATTAATTTTACATGCCAAATAATCTTTTCTGTAAAAAGCTTGCCTATCATAATAAAATTGGTCTAATTTATAATAGTCAGAACGAGATGCAAAGCGTGCCAAAAATTCTGGAGATTGCAGAGCATAAAACACTGCTAAACTAACTGAATTTGTATATCACAAACTATGTTTACTAATATCTCTAATACCACTCTCAAAACACTTATAAATACCATATTTTTCATAAATATTGTTTATTATTTGCACTTTTTCTTGAAGCAAATTAAAGTCAACATATTTATCAAATACAGAAGACCTTCCATGTAAAAATAATCTGGTTTGCTTGGCTTTCTCATATAAAAATTCATACTGCTCTTCTTTATTTTCTAAATTAAAGGAATTGAATTTTTCTTCTAAAAATTTCTCAAAATTAGTATTAATTAATTCAAGGTCAGTCTTGTCTATACCAAAAATCATATATCCATTTATTACATTGGTCAAATAAGCTCTTATTGTTTGAATTACATTTTGATTTAAACACATTCGTGTTGGAATACTTGAAATGTTATTAAGCTGTGTATACATTTCTTGACTATTTAAAATTTCATTAAGCTTATCTATACTATCCATTAGTTAATTATATAAAATTCTTTTACATTTTGCAAGTCCATTCCCCAAGTAAAAAACATAAACAATAGTGAAAATTTTTTGTAGTGTACATTTTTATTAGAAAATCTTTAATGAATATAAAGCCAGCAAAAAATTATGCTAGAAAATAAGTTTTAAATTTTTAATGTTTTTACTATTGTTTTAAATTATAAATTTAAAAGAAAAAACAATTATTATATGATAATTTTAGACTAAATGAAATAAAAAAATAAAAACACTATTTAAGTGTTTTTATTTTAATTTTTTCATTAAATCAATAATAATTTGTTTACTATCGTCAGATAAATTGTTATACATATCTAGCATGTTCTTATCTTCCTTATTATAGTGGTCACCCAAATAAAAGAAATCTTGAATTGTTATCCCTACTACATCACAAAAATCTAAGAGAGTTTTAACTTTTAATGCAATACTCTTATTTTCTATTGTTTTCATAAATTGTGGGTTATATCCAAGTCTTAAACTTGTTTCTCTCAATGACAAATTCGCCTGCGTCCTAAAATATCCAATCCTATTTATAATTTCATCATAAGTTAAATTTTCCATAAAATTCCCCTTATGTTCATTTTAGAATAAAATAGTTTTTTGCCCTGTTTAGTGATTATACCAATTTTAATAAAATTATCTTATTTTGAGTGAATTATTATCTCATTTATGTTATAATAATTGTGTGATTAAATAATACTGTAATAATTATTAACACAAAATATAATTTTATAACAATTACAAGTCATTGAGGTATGTATGCAAACTAAAAAATGTTGTTTTATTGGTCATAGAATAATAGAACTAACTGAGAAACAAAAAAATAAAATAAAAGAAACTATTGAAAACTTAATTTTAAATGAAAATGTAAAAATTTTTATATTCGGTAGTCGTAGTGAATTTAACACTCTTTGTCATAGCACAGTAACTAAACTAAAAGAAAAGTATCCAGACATTAAAAGAATTGGTTATACTTGCAAGAGTGAATCGGTTATTCTTGAAAGTGAACGGGTTAAATTTGAAAAACTATATTCTCATTTTAAAATATTAAAAACTCACTTACTTGGTGTGGAAGAGGAATTTGAGCATAAAACGAAATTTACTGCAGGCAAGGCAGCTTATATTGAAAGAAATGAGGCCATGATTGATGACTGCGATTATTGTTTGTTTTACTATGATGAAAATTATCACCCACCAAAAAGAAAACACTCAAAAAGTTGTCCATTTTATTACCAGCCAAAATCTGGAACTGAAATTGCTTATAAGTATGCAAAACAAAAAGAGAAGATAATTATAAATTTTTTTAATTGCTAAATTAAAATAAACAAACTTACTTATTGCAAATTCACTGTATAATATTGACAGCTTAAACATTGTTTTTAATTAAAAAAACTCAGTGAATAATAAATATATTCGCTGAGTTTCAAATTTTTATGTTTTTTGGTGCTTCTGACACGGCTCGAACGTGCGACACCGGATTTCGAAGACCCGTGCTCTATCCAACTGAGCTACAGAAGCATTATAAAATTAAATAAAATTTCATTTATTAATAATTATATTTAAGATTATAAAAAATTAATATTAATTTTAAAAATTAAAAATTTTTTTCTTGTTTGTTTCTAGTTTTCTAACTTAAAAAAGTAATGTCAAAAAGTATACAAAACTTGAAATCGTTTAATCAATTCACTTCAATTAAAAATTAAAGTTATTTTAAAATTGAAATTCTATCAAAAAAAGTTAAAAAGGAAGAAATATCTTTAATAGAAGCAAAATCTTTTTTAATATAGTAGTCATCAAAAATAAGTCCACATTCAGTGGCAAGATCTTTTAAATTTTCTTCTGAAATATCTAACAGTTCACATGTTTTTGCAAAGTCTGTTAAGGTACATTTATCATTTTCTTCTACTATTGCCAAAAAAAATGAATTAAACTCATCAAACATTTTACCTGTATAAATCTCATAAGCATTACTATCAATTTTCTCTACGACAAACTTCTCCTGAATAATATTTATTGCTTCATTTAAATTCATACTATTCCCCCAATCCTTTTTCTTCATTAGATTTACTGATATTTTTTATGGTGTCCATACTCAAAACATCTTGAGAATCGAATAGTGAGTTTTCCTTATTATACTCAGAGCAGTCTAAAAGATTTTTATTAATCTTTGATTTAATATTTGAAATGTTTAAAAATGATTCCAAACATTTTTTAAAATATGATTTATCTCCACTATTCCTAAGTTCCCGAAGTTCAACAATTTCTTTTGCAGGAGTGTATTCGCAGTTACTTCTAGTAGAAAAGAGCACCTGTGTTTCTTCCGAATTAATGTGAAGATGAGGAGTTTTTGCAAATTCCACAAGTTTCAAACTATGAGCAACTTTTTCTCCAGAAAAATAGTTTGGGTGACCTGCACCGATGGAATCAAATCTTGCAAGAGAAAACCATTCTTTCCCAGCAACAAGCATATCTAACTTTATTGAAAAATCTCTTAAATTTTCGTTGTGCTGAGTACCCCTAACAATAGTAAGAGCATAAATTATATTTTTCCCGTTTTCTTCCCCAAGCAAAAAAGAACCAAAAATGTTTTTACCCTTAAAATTTGCATTAAAATGATTTCCAACTGCCCTTTTACTCATTGTAATAAACTTTTCTATTTGCTCATTTGAAAATGGAATAAAATGTTTCTGTAAGCATCTAGTTTTAAAAACTGATTCAGTTAAAACATCAGAGTTAAAATCTGCTGGCAAAAAGTATTCAGTTTTAAAATCAACTCCAAGTCTTTCATTAGTCTCATTGCAAAGTCTATTTTTAATTTCTGAATATTTTTTCTTATTTTGGCGAATTTCAACTAGAATATCTTTACTAGCACTTCCCCTTTTATCATTGATATTAAACTCATATTCTTCCATATTAACTCATTATTTTTAAAAAAATCTAGTTGAAGCATTTTTACTATCTTCTGGAACTGGCTCTGCCTTCCAATTATTTTTTATAAAGTCGCAAACAATTCTGTCAGTTTGTGATGAAATTCTAAAACCTTTTGCAGAATCTCTATAAAGTATAAACTTTCCATAAATCGACCTAGAATCAAAGGCAACTGCCCCTTCTTCGTATAATAAGTAGTCTTTTCTTGATGTTGGGTAATCCTTTT
Organism: uncultured Clostridia bacterium; assembly: GCA_944382715.1. Taxonomy (GTDB): domain Bacteria; phylum Bacillota; class Clostridia; order Christensenellales; family UBA1242; genus RGIG1681. The sequence continues at coordinate 249,685 of CALWNC010000002.1, read as the reverse complement.
CATTATCTCTATACGATTTTTGAATATCCTTACACATTTTAAGAGCCTTTTCAAAGTCTTCTGGAGTTTCTACTGGTTGTTCACTGACAATTTTAGCAAGTTGCTCTTCAGTTAAAAAGATGAACTTGTCTGCCAAATCATCGTGATTAACTGAGCTATCAGTATCAGCAATTAACAAAGATTTATTAGGTTCTCTTGGCACTGGAATTACAAATCCCCTTCTTGGACCCCCAGAAAGTAAATCTTTTGCACTAAAATTATTGCATCTCAAAACTCTAATCATAAATTCTCCTTTTCCATTTGCTCATTTATCCAAAGCATTATTATATTAACAATATATTGTATTTCTTCTTGTGTTAACCTTTTTCCAATTTCAATGTGATGCCATTTGTAAAGACAACCTCTGCAACAAGTTGCCGTTGCATGCTGAGCAATGAATGTGGGGTGCCCTTTCATTGGGGTTTGTTTCCCATCATTTTTTGGATTCTCTTCTGCTAAACGATTAATAATAAAATCTTCCGTATGCTTTTTTATTGTATCTATTCCCTTTTGAAGTACATATTCTTTATCTTTTTTTGATAGAAAGAATTTACTGCGAAAGCTAGATTTTTTTATTTTTGAAAGAACATAATCATAATCGTCACTCATAATAATATTATAATATATTTAAAGCAATTTTGCAATACTATTTCAAAATCTTAAAGTTGTATTTGACATATAAAAATTAAAAATATATAATAAAATTATATTAAAGGAGATGACTATGAAAGATAAAGTTATGATTGAATTTAAAACAAAATATGATAAGCGAATTATATCTAAAGCTTGCAAAATTTCAATAAGTCAAATTTTAATCCCACTTATTATAATTGCAATTGGTTTTTTTTGTTTAAGTATTGTTAGTTTTGTACAAAATAATATTATTTCTGGCATAATTTGGCTAGTTTTTGCATTCTGCTATATTCCTTTCACTTACTTTATCGTTCTCATTTCACAAATATCTAAATATGATAGACTTTATTTGAAAGAAAATAATAAAGAAAATCAAGTTATTGATACTTATGTTTTTCAAAATAAGAATATAAAAATTTCAACTGACCTTGGAGATAAAAATCTTTCAAGAATGGAAACTGACTATGATTTTTTTGTTAAGGTTGTTGAAACTAAAGAAGATTTTATACTATTTAAAAGAAAATCTGCAATATTTGTATTGCCAAAATCTTCAATCACGCAGGGCACTTTGCAAGAATTTGAAGAACTTATGAGCAAAAAATATAGTGAAAACTTTAAGCAAAGATAATTATTATATTAACAAAGAACCCATTATCAAAAATTAAAAATTATTTTTTTCTAATATTAAATTTAAATTATTTATCTGGAGGTAAATATGGCTGAAAAAAAAGCTAACTACAAAAAATTAAAGGATTATACTGGAGCAAGTTTCAATGTTGAAGAAGACTTTGGAAGTCTATATTTAACTAGTGCACTCTACACTGATAAAGGTTATGTGGACAAAGTTATTAAGAGTCGTGGCAAAGTTCCAGAAAAACTTATTTGCTTTATCGGAAGTGATGGATTTTATAGAATTTTTGAGGCAGAAAAAGTTAATATTGATAATTTTCATCCTGAAATGGGCAAAAGAAAAGTTGCACACGAAACAAATTCAGCATTTCTCACGGCAGAAGATTTAAAAAATGGAAAGGTTTCAATCGTTGAGCCTACTGAAGATGGTAAATTCTTTACCGTGATTGGCACATATTATTTAAATATGAAAACTGGAGCTGAATCTGAAGTACCATTTGAAAGTAGTGAAAATCAAAAACAATAATTTTTAAGTAATATTAGTTTTGAAAAACTAAAAACACACTCATAGAATATTTCTTTGAGTGTGTTTTTTTTAATTTGTGCAAAATTAATTTTATTTTTTATTTATATAATTCAATTATTTATAATAATTTGGCAATTATAATACTTAAACAAAATAGATTAATAAAAAGTTTCTAAATTCTAAAATGAAATAATAACAAGGAATTGTAATACAAAATTATAATAAAATTAATTTATTATCTTACATAGTGTTTTAAAAATTAACACTTTAACATATCTTTAACTTTTAGATTTGTTTTCCCAAACAACATACTGTTCTTCAAAACTATCGCCGTTATAGTTTTTAAATGGCTTACCATAATTTTTATAGTTAATTGGAGTCAAAATTTTATTAGAACGAGTATTGTACTGCCTTATAAATCCATTCAAATCATTAAATCCCGTACCTACATTTATCTGTTCAATTGGCTTATCTGGGTGCTCACTATTATATTTTTCTGCGAACTCTGCCACGGCAAGCATATATTTTTGATATATTAATTCATAGTCATTATAAGGAATATCCCTATTGACTTCTACATTATTAAAAACGCCATAATTTTCTTCAGGATTTATATAGAGAGTTGATTTCGCTATAATGTCACCTTTTTCATTCTTTATTACAAGATTTTGTATATTAGGGTGTACAATACTTGCATGCATAATTCCATAACCTACACCTTCTAGGTGTGCACAACATGAGCATAATTTGCCTAAAATAAAGTTCCTTGGGTCATTTTTTGCGAGCCATTCAAAGGTAAACTGTTTTGAAGCAATATCTGCGAGTTTTGAGATTAATGACGGAGCAACTCTTTCTATTTCTGACTTATATTCATCTATTGTTCCAAAAATATCTTCCTCATTTAGTGGTTCTGACAAAATATTATCTGAAATATGATTTTCTTTTCTCTCTTTATCAATACTTACTGCATCGTCAAAAACTTGTTGAGTTGAAAAATAAGGTGCAATTGTGATTGCAATATTTTTTGTTTCAGGAGTAATATTTTGAAATTTATTCTCTGTAAAATAATCTATAAATTTTGCAACCGTTGGCTTTAATTGTCTTTGACTTCCATGGTCACTAGTGTTTGTTTTCTGAACCTTTTCAAATTCATTATAACATCTTGAAGTAAAACCTTCAAAAATCTTTTCTGTCCTCAATAGTTCATCAAAATCTTTTAAAAAGAAGTCGGTAAATTCCTTTTTAAACCCATCTTTTTTCATACCATGAAATAAATCACATAAATCATTTGGAGTGTATACTTCTTTTCTAAGTTTTTCTTGTAAAAATCCCACAACCTTTTGTGCATAGTCAACCACTTTACCATCAAATTCTTGTGGCTTTAAAAATGCACCAAGATTATATAAACCCTTATATGTATCTACATAATTATACCCTAATTCATCAATATTTAATTGTTTAAAAAAAGTAAAATTATGAGAATTTAAAAATTCTTCTGTTTTGTCTTTTTCTAAACCCGACAAAAATGCGTTATAAAACTTACACACATTTGGGTTTGACTGCTCTCTCAATATCAAATTCTTATAATCATAGTATTTAATTAAAAAAGGAGTTTTTATTTTAAGGGTCGAAAGTTCAATTGAATTATTGAATATTTTATTTGAAAAGATAAAATTATTATCCCCTTTTGATAGATATTTAAATGAGTTGTTTGCTAAACTTCCAATAGACTCTAATTTATCTGGAATGATAAGTTCTTGTAATTGGTTACAGCCACTTAAAATATAATCCCCTATGTTTTGAACACTAAGTGGAATTGAAATCTTTTCTAAACTAATGCAATTTTCAAATGCCTCAGTTCCAATAGATTTAAGACCTTGAGGTAAATTAATGTTATTTAATTTTACACAGTTTGAAAATGCTTGAGCACCTAATGAAGTTAAAGATTTTGGAAATCTAAAATTTGACAATTCTCTACACCAACTAAAAGCACTATCATTAATACTTTCTACACTATCAGGAAGAGTAATTTTAGTCAAATTTTTGCAATGGTCAAAAGCCTGTTCCCCTATACTTCTAATTGTGCTTGGCAAAGATACACTAGTAAGATTTTCACAATCCAAAAAAACGCCATCTCCAATTGCAATAACTGGACCAATAATTGTAATGTTTTCTAAATTTTTACAGCCATCAAAACAAAAATCACCTATATAGTCTACACTCTCTGGCAACAATATCTTACTAAGTTTTGTGCATCGCATAAATGCAAAAGAGCCAATAGAGCGAACTGTGTTAGGTATATTTATATCTGTGAGTTCAGAGCAACCAAAAAATGCATAATTACAAATGACACTTAATAAATTTGGCAATTCAACACTTTTAAGGTTAATGCAACTAAAAAATGCATTAGAGCCAATTGAATATACTCCCATTGGAATTTTTATTGACTCTAGGGAAAAACAGTTTTTGAATGTTTCACTGCCAATGTTATCTAATCTAGGTGGCAATTTAATGAATTCGAGTGATTTACAATCTGAGAAAGTATTTCGTTCAATAGAGGTTATAGAATCTGACAATATAACTTCGCGTAAATTTTCGCAATTACGAAATGTTGATTCATATATTTTTTTTAAATCCCCACCAATTTCAATTGTCTTTAAAGATTTGCAATTCATAAAAGCTCTTCTACCCAATTCTTGCAAATTTTTCAATTGACTAACAGATACTAATTTGTTACAATTCTCAAATGCTTCTTTGCCAATCTTCTCTATCGTCATTGGTAAAACCAATTTTTTTAATCCACAACTTAAAAATCCCCTTTCATTAATTTCCTTTAAACCTTGATTTAGCTTAACTTGCTTTAATAAAGTACAATGATCAAAGCAACTTTCAGGTATAATTTCTAGCTTGGTTTTAGATAAATCAACGGATTTTAAGCCAGTACAATTATAAAAACAACTATTCCCTAACTCCTTTAAATTTTCATAAAAGCTTAATTTTTCTATCCCATCACAACCAGAAAAAGCATAATTATCAACCTTTTTTAATGATTTAGGAAAGTTAATATTTTTTAATCTATAGCAATTTAAAAAAGCTTCTTCTCCAATTTCTTCTAGACCTTCTGAAAATTTTACAGATTTTAAATTAGAATAAGACATAAATGATCTTTTATTAATAACCTTTAATGATGAAGGACAAATTATTGTTTCTAAGCTGGTCAGTCCACTATTAAAAAAGTAGTTATTTTCTATTTTAATTTCCGTTACGCCCTCAGGAATTTTTAAAACCCCATTAATAATATCACTATCGGAAATGCTTTTTAATATATTATTTTCAATTTCCATACGCCACTACCTTAATTAAAAATTTAACAACTAAATTAGGTTAATAATAATTTATTTTTCTACATTTGTTTAGGTCCTTCATTATAGCCATCAAGTTTACTTAAATTGCTTTCATCTTTCCAAACAATATACTGCTCGTAATCACTATCACCTGGATAATAAGCACCTTGTTTACCATATATACCATAATTAATTGCTTGTAGCAATTCATTAGATTTCTCATTTTTCTTTCTAAGAATATTATCAAGGTCATTTAAATTCATACCCACATTAATTTGTTTTAGTGGTTTATCAGGGTGTTCATTATTGTACCTTTCTGCGAATGCTTTTATTCCTAAAACATACTTTTCATAAATATTTTCTAACTGTTTTGGTTCTCGAATTGAATTACTAACCTCTACATTATTACAAACGCCATAGCCTTCTTCCCTATTGACATATAATGTTGATTTAGCTATTATTTTACCTTGCTTATTTCTTATGACTAAATTTTGAACATTAGGGTCTACAATACTTGCATGCATAATTCCATAACCCATACCATTTATATGTGCACAGCAAGAACATAATTTACCAAGAATAAAATTTTGTGGATCATTTTTTGCAAGCCATTCAAAGGTAAACTCATTGTCTGCAATTTTAGCAAGAATAGATAGGATTTCTAAACATAGTTTCCCACTTTCATCTGCATACATATCAATGTTAGAAAAGATATCTTTTTCACTTAGTGGTGTGCTTAAAATGTGATTTGGAACACCCTCGCTAGTTCTCTCAAAATCTATTAAAACTGCTTCATCAAATATACTTTGCTCTCCAAAATATGGTGAAATTGTCTTTGCAATATTTCTATTTTCCTCAGTAACTCCACTAAACTTTTTTTCATCAAAATAATCTATAAACTTTTCCACAGTTGGTTTTAATTGTCTTTGACTACCATGATTATTCGTGTTAGTACTCTGAACTTCCTCAAATTCATTATAGCATCTTGCAACAAAGCCACGCCTTACTGTTTCTGCTAACATAAGCTTATCAAAATTAGACATAAAAAACTCAGTAAAATCTCGTTTAAATCCCTTTAATTGGGAGCCGTTAAACATTTGAGCAATCAGTTTATTTGCATAAAAATTAGGACTTCTATTAAGTTCTAGTATAAAATTTGAAACCTTTTGCGAATAATCTATAACTTTCCCTTGATATGCTTTTGGTATCTCAAACACACCTAAATTAAAAAGTGCCCTAAAAAATGAGAAATTATCATAGTAATAACTGGAGCTTTCATGTCCCTTTTTTTGTTCCATAATTTGCTTAAAAAAGGTAAAGTTATGAGCTTTTATAAATTCTTCTACCTTTGGTTGATCTAATCTAGTTAATAAATTATTATAAAGTGATGCAATATCAATATTTTTTTGCTCTTTAAGTAAAATTTCTCTATTTTCCCAGTTTCTTGATAAAAATGCATAGTCTAGATAAAGATTGTTTAATGGAATTGAGTTTTCACTTCCCTTTATAGAGAGCATAAACCCGTCATCAGTTTTTTCAAAATAATTAAAGTTTGTTCTATCAAAAAAGTCAAATGTGCATTCTTCTAAGCCATCTGGTAAGTGTATTTCTGTTAATGCAGTATTACTAATAATAGATTTTTCAATGAAATTTAATGTACTTGGGATATTAAGATTTTTTAAATGAAAACAATTTGAAAATGCATCTTTGCCTATAGATTCTAATCCCTTAGGCAAAACAATATTTTCAAGAGATGAACAGTTATAAAAACAAAATCCGCTGATAAATTTTAAATCTTTTGGAAAATTAACATTTTTTAGCGACTTACAATAAGCAAAGGCATTATCACTAATTTCAACTAAAGATTCAGGTAAATTAAGTTCCTTTAAACTTAGACAATTTAAAAATGAACTTTCGGCAATTGATTGTAAATTTGATGAAAATTTTATATTTTCTAAATTTTTACAATTACTAAACGCAGAAGTTCCAATTCTGGTAAGAGTTTCTGGACATTCAATTTCTTTTAAACTAAAACAATCTTTAAATGAACTTGATTTAATTTCAGTTAATTCCTTTGGAAACTTAATCAATTTTAAGTTTTCACATCTAGCAAATGTTTCATTTTCAATAGTTTTCAATTTTTCTGGAAGAACAATTTCTTCAAGACCTAAACAATTATAAAAAGCCAAGTTTCCAATACTTTCAATACTATTTGGAAGATTTATTTTTTTTAGATTTTCGCAATAGGTAAAAGCCCCCTTATTAATCTTTTTTAGCGTAGAGGGCAAACGGATTTCTACAATATCACTTCTTCCCTGAAACGCTTGATTATCTATTTCTTCAACGCCTTTAGGTATTATGACTATATTACCATTTTCACTTTCAACAATTTCGTAATCTTGCATAAATACTCCAAATGTAAAAATTAAACTTTTTTTAAAATGTAAGTATAATTAAAAAATTAAATTTTAAATATCCTTTTCTGAATATAACTATATATTATTTATTATACAATACTTAATATTTAATTTCAAGATTTGCATAAAAATTAATATTAAAAAAAATGGAGAAATAATTTCCCCATTTTTTACTTTTCCATACCATTATCTTTATTAATGTTATCTTTCCAAACAATATATTGCAGTTCACTACTATCACCAGGATAAGTTTGTGTGCCAATGCCAAAATCTCCATAATCAATAGGTTTTAGTAATTTAGTTGCCCTTTTATTATTTAATTTAATAAAATCTTCCACATCATTAAGCCCCATACCCATATTAATTTGTTTTAAAGGACAGTCAGGGTGTTCTTTATTATATTGCTCAGCAAATACTTTAATTCCCATTATAAGTTTGTCATATATTTGCTTTAAGCTACTATATGGTATACTTGAATTAACTTCAACGGTATTAAAAACGCCATATCTTTCTTTTGGATTAATGTAAAGTGTAGATTTAGCGACTATTCCCCCTTTTTTATTTCTTATAACTAAGTTTTGAACATTTGGGTGAACAATACTTGCATGCATAATTCCATAGCCAACACCTTCTAAGTGTGCACAGCATGAGCAAAGTTTACCAAGAATAAAGTTTTTAGGATCATTTTTTGCAAGCCATTCAAAACTAAACTCATTATCAGTCATTGAAATGAGAGAAACAAGTGTTTCTGCCCTAAGCTTAATACTACTATTTGCATAGTTCTCAATATTTTCAAAAATACCTTTTTCACTGACAGGTACACTTAAAATGTGGTCTGGAATATTATTTTCCTTTCTTTCTCTGTCTATTCTAACGGCATTGTCAAAATCTTTTTGGTCATCAAAATAAGGAGAAATAGTATTTGCAATTTGAATTGTATCGGGATTTATTCCTTCATATTTATTTTCCCTAAAATAGTTTTTAAATTTTTCAATAGTTGCCTTTAATTGCCTTTGCCCACCATGATTATTAGTGTTTGTTTTTTGTACTTCTTCAAACTCATTATAACACCTTGAAATAAATCCATTATTTTTTACCTCTTCACTAATAAGTTCATCATAGTTATTAATGAAAAATTCTACAAACTCTTTCTTCACTCCCTCTATTCTACAATTATTAAAGGCTTTAATTAAGTATTCAAAATCTTCAATCTTTGATTGCAAAAATACTGAAATCTTTTGAGCAAAATTGACAACTTTTCCATTTATATTTTCAGAAGGCTCAAAGACTCCAAGATTATAGAGCATTTTGAATAATTTTTGTTTACTATTCTGATCTCTATAAATTTCATCCATTCTATGTTCACTGCTAGAAAGTGTATTAATTATTTGCTTATAAAATGTAAAGTTATGAGAGTTTATAAAATTCAAAATTTTATCTTCAGGTAATTTATTAATGAAATATGAATAAAATTCTGATATCGAAGCATTTGACATTTCCCTTATTAATTTATCGCTAACTTTCATATATCTCGACAAAAATGCTAAGTCTGTATTATAAGCAAACCCAAGCAAATTGTATGATTTATCTTTTGGCGAATCTGAAAGAATGAAACCACTATCAGCTTGAGTAAAATATACAAGATTTGAATAAGAAAATGTATTTCTATAAGTTTTAACCGAACTTGGAATTAAAATTTCATTTATTTTTAAAATATTAAAACTATTGCTTCCAAGTTTTTTAAGATTACTTGGCAATGTAATTGAACTTAAAGCACTATTAAAAAATGCATAGTCTCCAATCTCTGTTAAATTATTTGGAAGAGTCAAATTATCAAGTTTTTTACAATTTCCAAATGCATAAGGTTCAATTATTTCTAGTGTGCTAGGAAGATTAATTTCAGTAAGATTATAGCAATCTGAAAATGCTGAATAATCTATCTTTTTTATACCTTCAGGCAGTACCACATTTTTTAAGCCATAACAAGATTCAAATGCTGAATTCTCAATTTCAGTAACCTTACTTGGAATGACAATTTTCTCAAGACCACTACAGTTAGCAAAAGATTCCTCTTCAATTTTAGTAACTGATTCTGGAATATTTATTTCTTTTAGTTTTTTGCAGTAATTAAAAGCCTTTCTTTCAATTGTCATTAAGCTGTCTGGGAGTTTAACATTTTCAAGATTTGTACAGCCACTAAAAAAACTAACTGGTAGATTTGTAATTGTATTAGGGATTTCTAAACTCGTGAGATTTGAACAACCCTTAAATACTCCATTCCCCAATTCCTTTATTCCATTATGAAGTGAAATATTATTTAGATAACTACAGTTAGAAAATGCTTCATTCCCAATGACTTTAACAGAATTTGGAATGTTTATAGAATGAAGTCTAATACAATTTGAAAAACAATTCTTCCCTATAACTGAAACTTGTTCTGGTAAAGTTATATCTTCCAAACTTGGACAATTATGAAATATTTGATCTGGTATTCTTGTTAAGTTGCTTGGTAATTTAACGCTTTTAAGAAATCTGCAATCTTTAAAGACTGAACTTTCAATTTGTTGAACCGTTTCAGGAATTATAATATGCTCGATTTGTGTATTACTAAAAACAGAAGATTTTATAAAATTAATATTATCAGGAATAGTTATATCTTTTAATTGAATGCAATTTAAAAATAAATTTGATTCCAAAGTGTTTATTGATTTTGGAATATTAACCTTTGTTAAGTTTTTACAGTTGGTAAAGGCACTTGCTCCAAGATGAAGAAGATTACTAGGAAGTTTTATTTTTTCAAGAGAACCACAACCATAAAAACATGCAGAATCAATATTACTAAGAGTTTCTGGCAAAGATATATTTTTTAGAGAAATACAATTTTTAAAAGTTCCACCCCTAAGATAATGAATACCCTTAGGAATTGTAATACTTTTTATGTTTTGACATCCCTCAAATGAGCTTGAACCTAAATGTGTCAATGTTTCTGGCAAATTAACTTCTTCAAGATTTAAACACCCAGCAAATGCTAAATCATCAATAGATTCAATATTTTCTGGAAGTTGAACACTTTTAAGATTTATGCACTTGTAAAATGAAGCATTTCTTAGCTTCTTTAGGTTTTTTGGAAGTTTTACGCTTTCAAGACTTTTACACTCTGTAAACACCATTTTGCCAAGCATAGTACAACTGTCGGGCAATACAACATTTTTTAAACTACTACAACCAGAAAAGGCACCCTCACTAATAGATTCAATACCTTCAGGTAAAATTATTTCTGAGAGATTTTTACAATTTTGAAATGCAAAACCTCCTATTGATTTTAGTGTACTAGGAAGTTTTATAGACCTCAATTCGTCTAAGTCCATAAACGCATCACTGCCAATTGCTTCTATGCCTTCTGGAACAACATATTCACCATTGACAATATCTGCTTTATTAATTTCTCTTAAAATCTTCTTTTCATCTCCCATGGATAAAGTCATTGCCATAAATTTACTCCTAAACTAAATAGCTTATCTATAATTTTATAAATTAAAATAATTATTTTTATATCAAAATTTCTTTTTAATTACACTTTATATAATATAACAAATTTAAAAAATTACAATACGTTGCAAAAAACAATTTAATAAAAAATGGAGAAAACTAATTTGTTCTCTCCTTTTGTATTATTCTCCAAACTGATTAATGTCACTAGTTTTATTTTTCTCTTCGTCAGCACTCCACACAATGTATTGTTCATCTGAACTATCTCCACCATAAACTAGTCCATGATCGCCAAACTTAGAAAAATCAATTGCATCTAAAATTTGTATTGACCTTGTATTGTTTTGTCTAATATTATTTCCAAGGTCATTCATATTCATTCCCACATTAATTTGTTTAAGAGGTTCATTAGGGTGCTCTTTATTATATTGCTGAGCAAACATTCTAATTCCCAAAATATATTTTTTATAAATTTCAGGTATTTTTTTATAATCAACATTGTTATTTACTTCGACATTATTAAAAACTCCATAACCCTCTTTTGGATTGACATAAAGTGTAGATTTCGCAACAATATCTCCGTGACTATTTCTAATTACTAAATTTTGCACATTTGGGTGAATAATGCTTGCTCTCATAATACCATAACCTGCACCTTCTAAGTGTGCACAGCAAGAACAAAATTTACCAAGAATAAAGTTTTGAGGGTCATTTTTTGCTAGCCATTCAAAAGTAAATTGCCTATCTGTTACTGGAACAAGTGTACCCAAAGTATCTTTAATGATTTCTTGGCACTCTTGAGCCATATTATCAATATTCGCAAATACTTCTTTTTCGGAAAATGGAGTTTTTAATATGTGCTCAGAAATATTACTTTTCTTCCACTCATTAAATATTGAAACTGCATTGTCAAAATCGGATTGATTATTAAAGTATTGAGAAATTGTATTCGCAATTTCACGGGTTTCATCTGTTATTCCTTCAAATTTATTTTCATCAAAATAATTAATAAATTTTTCAACAGTTGCCTTTAATTGTCTTTGACTTCCATGATTATTAGTATTTGTTTTTTGTACATCTTCAAACTCATTATAGCACCTTGAAATAAAGTTTTTATTATTTGATTCTATATCTAATAATTTTTCAAAATTTTCCATAAAAAAGTCTGTAAATTCTCTTTTGAATCCATCAAGGCGTGTATTTGCCAATAAATTCGAAAAATTATATAACCACTTACCACCCTCTAATTTTGATTGAATAAATTCAGAGACTTTTTGTGCATAGTTTACCATTTTGCCTTTAACTTCAACGGGTTCTTCAAACAATCCTAAATTATAAAAAGCCTTATAGATTCTTTTTTCTTTGCTATCATATCCTAGTATAACTGAGTTAAATTCTTCATTTCTTCTTTTTGCAATTTGTTTAAAAAATGTAAAATTGTGTGAATTTAAGAATTTATCTATATTTTCTTCTGATAGGTTTGAAACTAAACTATTATAAACTGATGAAAGTAAAGGATTTCTAAGCTCTCCAGCAAGTTTATCTGCATAATTATAATGATTTGAAAGAAATGCCAAATCTGTATTTTCACTATAATGTTCAAGACTCATTGAACCTTCTTGTGGTATGGTAGAAATTCTGAAGCCATCATCAATTTTTGTAAAATAGCTTGGCTTATCTTTTAAATTTATCTTATAAATTTGTAAGCCTTTAACTGAACTAGGAATATCTATTTGATTTAAATTAGTATTTGATAAAGCATTCACTCCAATAGTTTTCAAATTTTTGGAAAGTTTAATTTTATTTAAGTTTATGCAGTTTCTAAATGAAGCTTCCCCCAATTCTTCCAAAGAATCTGGCAACTCAATTTCTTCAATTCCGATACAACTATTGAAAGCAGTTCCTAAAATTCTTACTAGATTTTTTGGAAAATTGATATTACTTAAATTGTAACAATAGTAAAAGGCAGAAGATCCAATTGAAATTAATGATTCGGGGAAAGTTATTTCTTTTAAACCAGTACAATGGCAGAATGTTGATGGTTTTATTTCCTTTATATCGGCTAGAATTTCAGCATTTTCAAGATTTTGACAATTATTAAAAGCAAACATTCCCATATCTTCAACTGATTTTGGAATAATAATCTTACTTAAACTAGAACAGTCAGTGAATGCACTATCGCCAATTATTTTTAAACTGTTAGGCAGTAAAACATTATCTAGAACAGAACAGCCACTAAATGCAGATTCACTTATTTCCTTTATAGAGGAATCTGAAAGGTTGATTTCTTTAAGTGCAAAACAATCCTTAAATGCCTCTTTATTAATCTTGTCTATATTTGGAGATAAAATTACTCTTTCCAGTTCTCTATTTTCTCTAAACATTTCTGTAGAAATTGGTATATTTACTTTAGATAGGTCTGCGAATTTTAAAGAATTACATTCTCTAAACACTGACTCTCCTACAAACTTTAAACTGCTAGGTAATTCTATTGATTTTAGGTTCGTTTCTCTAAATGCCCCATCTATGATCAATAGTAAGTTTTTGGGAAAATTTATATTTTCCAATTTTTTACAATTTCTAAAAGATTCCGATTCAATTGTTTCTAAACTATCTGGCAAATGTACACTTGTTAAGTTAAAACATGACATAAAACTGCCAGCGTCTATTCTCTTTAATCCTTCTGGCAAGTTAATCTCTCTAAGTTTGTTGCATCTGTAAAATGCTTTATCTAAAATTTCTATAAGATCTTTAGGAAAATTGATATTTTCCAAATTTAGACAATCTTTAAATACGCCATTTGATAAAAATCTAATGCTATTAGATAATTTTGCCGATTTTAGACTTAAACAACCCTCAAAGCATGAACTGCCTATTTCCCTTACAGAACTTGGCAATTCAATATCTAAAAGTTTATCACAATCCATAAAACACGAATTACCAATGCTAGTGAGACCATCTGGGAAATCAACCTGCCTTAAACTTGAACAATCTTGAAAACATTGTTCAGCAATCATTTGTAAATTTTTTGGAAGTTTTATATTACTCAAATTTACACAATTTTTAAAACAAGAAGATTCAATATATTCTACATTATCAGGGATTACAATTTCCGTTAGCGCCTGACAATTAACAAATGTATTTTCATTCAAAGAAGTTAAATTTTTGGGAAGATTAATTTCTTTTAAATTTAGACAATTTGAAAATGCTCCCGGCATAATTTTAGTGCAGCTTTCAGGAATTTCTATCTTTTCAATAGAAGTGCCAGCCAAGGCATATGCTCCTATTTCTTTAAGTGTGCTTGGAAGCTTTATTTCCTTTATATGCTTTTTATTATAAAAAACACTAGCACTAATTTTTTCTATGCCCTCTGGAACAACATAAACACCATCAACAATGTCTTTATTATTGATACTCATTAAAACATTTTCTTTTTCATAAATAGACATTTATAAAATTCTCCTACACTATACTATTTATGTAAATTAATTATATATTAAAACTACTAAGATTTCAATATTAAAAATAAAAATTATCCCACAAATTGTGAGATAATTAAAGTTAAAAAGCTCTTTCGTTTTCACTATTACTAAGTGCACTATCAACAAGAAGTTTTTTCTTAATTTCCAAAATGGCTTTCTCATTTTTAATATAACCATTTCTAACTGCCTGTAATACTTCCGATTTTGTGGTATATCCTCTTTTATACAAATAGTTAAATGTTTTTGATGTAAAACCAAATTCATCAATCATAAAATTTTGAATGCCTTTTTGTTTTAAAAGAAATTTCTTTGCAAATAACCTAATTGAAATATCTATATCTTGACCAATTGAAAAGATGATATTTTTATCACAATTTAATGTTTCCCTTAATTTATCTTCATTTAAATGAAAATTATTTAAGCCTTTAACAATTTCAATAATTTGTGATTTTATAGGTTCATTTTTGCCGTACCTTACAAGCATTCGTGATAGTAGTTCATCAAAAAGTTCATCAGACGAAATAATTTTTAAATATTCTTCAATAAATTCACTAGATTCAACTGAAAAATTGGTTTTTGGAAATCTACCAAACATTTTTAACTTACTGGCAAAATATTCGCTTGACATAGTTTCTCCTAAACTTATTCTTCTCCCATCTGAGATAGACCTTTCTCAATATCCTTTTTGCTTTCAAGCTCTAAATTATTCTTTAATCCAACATTATCTTTTAATGATTTTTCCACCATTTGTCTAAGAGCTTTGCTGTAAATTTCATTTTTATAACTTTCACTTTTAAATTTTTCTAAATTAGAAAGATTATTGAATGTAGCGTTTTGACTATATTTTTCATTAGCACCTTCAATGCTTGAATTAATTTTATAGTTTACGGTTTTGTCTAATTCATTTAGCTTTCTTTTAAACTCTTCTTTCATTTTATTAGTAGGCATAAAATATCTATAAATTACTTCAGTTATCAAATCATTTGTTGTGAAATCTAAATCATTAGAATGCCTTTTACAAACATTTTGAATAAGAACATCTAGTGCCTTGCTAGGTTTTGCATTTTTGCCAAAAAGGTCACCAACTACTGAATTAATTAAGTTTTCATATGCTTTTGACTGAGCAACACCCAGTGTTCCACTATATCCAATTCTTGGCGTTACATTTCTATCTATGAGTTGCTTTTCGCCAGTTGGAAGTTTCACATAGTCATATTTCATTGAACAACCATACTTATTTAAAAATTCTTCCCTAGTTTCTTCACCAGCTCTATAAATGCTATCACCAAGTGTGTATCCTTGTCTTTTATAGTTTAGAACTCTATTTTGCATATTAGCATATGAAATTAATACTGGATAATCAACTCTATTTGGTATTCTTTCATTATTTCTAAGAGAATAGCAAATAAGGGCAAGTTGTCTTTCAAATCTTGAACTAAGCAATTTACTTTCAAACTCAGAATTTGATAGATATGGCAAATTGTCGAGTTCCCCATCAGCAAGCAAATCAATTAAATTATTATTTCCAATAAATGCACTATTAAAGGCATTGAAACATGCAGAATAATCACCAGTGCTTTTAAAAATACTGCTTAAAAGAATATTTTGGTCTGCAATTTCTTTTCTAACTGCATACCTTTGAAATTGATAATATAAGCTCTTTTGATCCTCATATGAAAGTTCATTATATTTAATTTTTGAAGCACCATTATAAAGTTTAATGGTTGGATTTGATTTTGACATAATATTCTCCTTAAACTAATTATAACAATAAAGACTTTGAATTTCAATACGAAAATAAATTTTTTTAAAAAATTTTCTTTTTTTATTGAATTTGAAAAAAAAATCGGGTACACTATAAGTGTAATTATATTTACAAATGTAAAAAATAAAAAGGAGAATTAGTATGGCACAAAATGGTGAATTTGAATGTTATAAAACTGCAACTGGTAAGTATAATTTTAGACTAAAAGCATCTAACAAAGCTACAATTGCTGTAAGTGGAGGTCAAGGCTATGCTAGTCTTGCAAATTGTAAAGCAGCACTTGAAAGTATCAAAAAGATTTCTAAGTCTAATATTGAAGACCAAACTCTCAAAAATTATGAAACACTTCCAAATCCTAAGTTTGAAATTTATGAAGATAAAGCTGGAAAATTTAGATATAGACTTAGAGCAAAAAACGGAGAACTTATTTGTATCTCTGAGGAAGGATATGCTTCAAAGGCAAGTTGCAAACTTGGAATTGAAAGCGTTGCAAAGTGGTGTGAAACTGCCGAAATAGTTGTAAATATTGACTAAAACATTTTAAAAATTTTTATTTTTGAACTAAAAATTAATTCCCCTACGCATGTATTAATTTTTGGTTCTTTTTTATTTAATTTTAAAAATTTTAGAAAATATTTTTCAAAAGTTATGATTTAATAACTCATAGTTTTAAAAATATAACAAAGTGTTATAAATATGCACAATTTTTTAAAAAATTTTACAAATTACAATTGACAAGAATATTAATCTTTGATAACCTAGATTACTAGTAATATATAAATAAAGGAAATTTTTATGAAAGTTGCAGTAGTTACAGACAGTAATAGTGGAATATCGCAAAAAGAAGCAAAAGAACTTGGTATATTTATTGTTCCAATGCCTTTTTTAATAGATGACGAAGAGTACTTTGAAGATATTAATTTAACTCAAGAAGAATTTTACAAAAAATTAATTAGTGGTGCAGAAGTTTCTACCAGCCAACCAAGTGCAAATTCTCTTGCAGAAATTTGGGAAAATGCCTTAAAACAATATGATGAAATTGTACATATTCCAATGAGTGGTGGGCTTTCTGCCAGTGTCGAAACTGCCAAGCACATTGCAGAGCAGTATGACGGAAAAGTGCAAGTAGTTGATAATCGCAGAATTTCTGTTCCACAAAAAATATAGGTTTATGATGCTCTAAAGCTTTCAAAAGAAGGCAAAAACGCAAAAGAAATTAAAGAGTTTTTAGAAAAGACTGCCCCACTTAATAGTATTTATATAATGCTAACGACTTTGAAATATTTAAAAAAGGGTGGCAGAATCACGCCTGCTGTAGCAGCACTGGGTTCTCTGTTAAAAATCAAACCTGTTTTAACCATACAGGGTGATAAACTTGATAAATTTGCACAAGTAATTTCATATCAGCAGGGCAAGAAAAAAATGCTTGACCAAATTACAAAAGAAATTGAAACTCGTTTTAAAGATATCTATAAGCAAGGTAAGCTTAAAATTTTTATGGCTTATACATATGTAAGCGATAAGATTGAAGAATTTAGAAAAGAAGCTGATGAGGCATTGAAAAAGTACAATCTAAAAGTTGAAATTGTTGACCCACTTGCCCTATCAATTGCATGTCATATTGGCGATGGTGCGATTGCAATTGCATGTTGCTATGAATACTAACAAAAGCAATTAATTGCTAAGCTTTATTAGTGAATAAAAAATCTTTATAATTTTTATTGCACTAATCAACCAAAAAAAATTATTAAATCATTAATTTAAAAAAACTAAGTACTATTGGTATTAGTAAAAAAAGTAAATTAAAATTTTATAGTCATAAAATATAAATAGTTAGAAAAATTATTTAGCAAAATAAAAACATTAAGGATTACCTTAATGTTTTTTTTAACCCATTTCTCTAGTAGTTTCCATTTGATTTTCATCAACAGACTTATTTTTAACCATTGATATAATCTCTTTCCAATTTTTAGCCAGGTGAATCTTTTTATTATTTGTAAATTTTTGAGGCATTTTTTCTTTTTCATTTGAATTAAGCCATATTGTGTTAATTCCCATTTTAGTTGCCCTTTCGCAGTTGCTTAAGCTATCATCTATCAATAGACCAACGCCATGTTCCTTACAAAATTTTGCCTTATCTTTACAATTAATCAAAAGAAAATCATAATCAACTTTATTATTTTGAAACCATTCTAAAATTATTTCATTAAAAAATCTAATATTTGGTCTACTTGACAGGAATACAATTTTATGTCCCTGTCTACTTAATTCATTAAGTGCATTAATTGAACCTTCTATCTCTTCATATTCATCAATATTTCCAAGTTTGCCTAAAATTTTTCTATTTCTTTTCGAAAATTTTCTATCATTTTGGTTTTCAATTTTAATTTCCTTGCCCGGAACCTTGATAAAAGGTAATTTCTCCAATTCCGAAATAATCTTATATAATTTTGATTTACATTTTAAAATAGTATTATCTATATCTATTGCTATTACCATACTTTAATAATATATTAACTTCTAATTTTTTTCAATAGCAATCATAAAAATTTTGAATTTTTTTTTTATTGTGTTACAATTAAATTATATTTTTATGGAGAACATTATGAAAATTAAAAAATTAAAAAAAGGTGACAAAGTTGCCATTGTAAGTTTATCTAGTGGAATACTGGGAGAAGATTTTGTTAAACACGAATTAGACCTAGGCGTAAAACGCTTAAAAGAATTGGGCTTAGAGCCTGTTTTTATGAAAAATTCCTTACTTGGAATTGAAACACTTAAAAACGATCCAAAGCTTCGTGCTGAAGACTTAAAACAAGCATTTGCCGATAATGAAATTAAGGCAATTATATCTGCTATTGGAGGTAATGATGCATATAAATTAATTCCCTATTTACTTGATGATAATAAGTTCATAGAAAGTGTAAAAATGCACCCTAAAATTTTTACAGGTTATTCAGACACAACAACCATTCACTTAGTTTTAAATTCACTAGGACTTAGTACTTTCTATGGCCCAGCACTTATTACTGACTTCGCCGAGTTTGAAAATGAGATGTTACCATACACAAAAAAATCTATAGAATATTTTTTCAATGCACCTGAAAACTATCAAATATTACCAAGTGAATTTTGGTATAAAGAGAGAAGTGATTTTTCTCCAAGTGCAGTTGGCACTGAGCGAGAAAAATTTAAAGAAAAGCGTGGATTTGAAGTTTTGCAAGGCAAGGGCAAATCAACAGGTAAGCTTTTCGGTGGATGTTTAGAAATAATACATTCCATTATTGAAGCCGAACAAGGAAAAGAAAAATTTAATCAAAGTAAACACACATACGACGTAAAAAGCGTTGAAATTTTCGAGAAATTTCATATTTTTCCTAAGCCAAATGAATTAAGTGATACTATACTTTTTCTTGAAACTAGTGATAATAAACCTACACCTGAAGAATTTAGAAAAATGATACAAACACTAAAAGAAAACAAAATCTTTGATTATGTGAAAGGTGTACTTTTTGGAAAACCAATAGATGAAGCCTATTATAATGAGTACAAACAAATTTTGACTGAAGAACTTAAAGTTTATGATTTTCCAGTTATGATAAATTTAAACTTTGGGCATTCATTTCCTAGAATGGTTCTCCCTTATGGAGTTCAAGCAGAAATTGATGCAGATGCAAAAATACTATCTTTGATAAGTTCAACCTTGGATTAATTAGGAGAAAGTATGAATAATAAAATCATTTTTATAATTTTAGCCATAACTAATTTTCTTGCTTGCACACTTTCAGTTATATTTTTGCTTCCAGAAAGTATTCCGTTTTTGTTTAATTTAAGAGAAATAATCGTGTCTCAAATTTCAAAATGGATAATGCTCATAAGTACCATTCTTCCGACAATTTTTATAATAATTGCACTATTAGTAAAGTCTAAAAAAACGCAATTTTTACTAAAAACTTTATTTATTTGGTCAATTTTTGACAATATTTTATATTTCTGTTATTTTACGCTTGGTACTAGATTAAGTGTAGGAGAGCTTTCCGAAATTCCAATTTCAATTTCAATTTTTATGCCAATATCTGTTATTTTAATGATTTTTTCAATTAAACTTAAATCAAGACCATACTTGTCAAAACCTTCAATTTATTTTAAAGTTACAAGAGAAACTGAATTTATTTGGAAGCAAACCCATTTTTATGCTAGGGATACCTACTTTTTCACATCTTTTGTTCTATTTATCGTTTCTATAGTTTTCTCATTTATTAGATTTCCGTTGATTGAATTATTAATTTATGTCTTACTATTAACAATTTCAACAATTTTGATTTATTTTTATTCAAGGTCAATATATAAAAAGTATATGGAAATGAAAACAAAAAAAGATAGACTTGACAGCAAAAAT
This sequence comes from uncultured Clostridia bacterium, assembly GCA_944382715.1. Lineage (GTDB taxonomy): Bacteria > Bacillota > Clostridia > Christensenellales > UBA1242 > RGIG1681. The sequence goes on along the minus strand of CALWNC010000002.1, from coordinate 228,961 downwards.
AGCAGTATTAATAAATAAATATTTGATATTTGCGTTTTTTTATCTATTTCTTTTAAAAATAAAAACAAAAATGCACCATAAAGTGCATTTTTTTATTTTATAAGCTCTAATTTAACTAATTTACCCATTAAAATATCATATTCTTCCACTACATTATAATTACCATTTATCATAGAATACAGTGAATTATATTTTGGAAGTAAGCATACAATTACCTTTACTCCCAAAGTTTTCACCTTTTCAAAAAATAATGCTTGTTTAGTTTTACTATCTGGCAAAACTGTGACAATTTTATCTATATATCTAATTGGAAATTTATTAGATAAAAAATCATAATTTAAGACGGAGAATGTTTTGTCCTTTAATAATTTTGCCTTTCTTTTTATTTCAATAATGTTTTTGGTCATCTCGTCATTAGCTATAACATTTGCCTTTTTAAAACATAAGCTTCTCACATATGAAATCATTCCAGAAGTTGCAAATGGGTCAAGAGAAACTTCCTTTTCTGCTGGTGATGACAAGAAATTCATTGCATATGCAAGCCAAGGAGAAATTCCATCTTGGTCTATTGCCATTTTTGACAATTCAGATTTAACTGTAATGTTTTTTACAAACATACATTCCCCATCGTCTTTGGATATAAGGGCAAATTCAATATCTGTATCATAATATCCCAGAGGTCTTTTTGACAACTTGGAAATCATTGTCTCAAATGCAACTTTAAGCTTTGAATCTAATTTAATTTTTTCATTTGCATAAATATATGTTAGTTTAATTTTCTTTACATTTTTTGGAAGAGTAATTTTAAAATTCTTTTTCTCAAGTAGATGTTTCATTTCCATATTCATAGAACCTGCACCTACCTTAACAGTATTATCCAAAACCAAGTATGAGTTAATAAACATATTATTTACAAATGAAAAATGTTCATCAGCAAAAAATAAAACTGAATCAACATATAGTTTTCTTATGCGAGCACTTCTATCTCTTTTTCTTATGTATTTTTCTACTATCAAATCAAGACCTTTTTCAAAGGTTGCGTAATATAATTTTTTCATAAGGTCATTTTATCATAGTTTTAATAAAATATCTATAAAATTTAAAAAACAATTTTAATTTTTATAATTCTTTTTCTTAAAGGCAATAAAATTATTGATAAAAATTTTGAAATGGTTTAATATAATAGTTATATGGAAAATATGGAAAACTCAGAGAATAAAGTATCAAAAAATAATAAAGATATTTTTAAAGATGAATTATTTGAATCATTAAAGTTTTCTAATGAAAACAATACTAAATTTAGTGACGATAGCTCTAAGGACTCTGATTTTAAATCTGAAAATGTATTAGACTTAAATAACGATACAGACAATAATCAGGATAATTTGGACTCTAACGAAGTACTTGGAAATACACTAAATTCAACAAACAATACAAAAATTAAGTATTTAACTGAAGGAGGTATATTTTCTTTTCTATTTGTTTTTTCAATCGTATTTACGAGTTTTATATTTATCTTTAACTACATATTAATGCCAATTAAAGTTGTTGGTACTAGTATGCGCCCAACACTAAATTCTTCAGCTTACAACGAGGGTGACAGTGATAATACACATTGTGATATTGTATACTACTCAAAAGAAAATTTATACTCAACAAACGAAATTGTTATAATAGAGAATACAAATAATAAGTATGTCCCTGATAATGAAGTTACATCAGTTATAAAGAGAGTTATTGCTACTCCAAATCAAACAGTTAGATTTTATTTAACAAGGCAAGAACTTATTACATCAGAAAGCTCAATACTACATACAAATTATAGATGTTACTATAATATTGAAGTATTTGATGAAAACGGAAAAAATATAAATCTTAATCAATATTACTTAGATGCAGAAATGTATTTCACCACTCAGCAATTAATTTATTACAGTAATGAGAATTATACAAATTATCAATTATTTGCTGAAATATTTAGTACTGTCCTTTCTAGTGAAAATAACGAATATCTATATACTGTTAGTGAAAACTGTTACTTTGTTATGGGTGACAATAGAAATAATTCAACTGATAGTAGATTTTTTGGAGAAGTTAGTTATGATGACATTTCAGGTTCAGTTAAGCTTATAGTAGCATATAATTCAAGTTTATTGCAGAGTATTTGGATAAAAATCAAATCATATTTTAATTGTTTTGAGGTGAGTTTATGAAAAAATATTTAAAGCAAATTTTATGTTTTTGTTTGTGTGTTTCAGTCGTTGTATTTAGTGGTTGTGGAGGTATAAAACCTTCATGTAAAACTGTACCATCTGTTGCCTATTACTATGGAGACAATGTGACTTGCGATATTTTTAATCAGTCCGACCAAAAAACAATTTGTATGAGTTCGCTTACTAGTTCCAAATTGGACAAATCTATGGCAGATGCATATGCTAAACTTACATTTACTGGCAAAAGTGCAGAAATTTTTCATCTCTATATTGAATATATTTACTTTAAAGTTTACACCAACGAAGATAGTGAATTTCAATTAGATGTAAATGTGAATATTACCAACATAATAAATGAATCTGATGTTGGAAATAGCGAAGTTGAAGACACAAACTTTTCCAATACATACTCTTGCATTGCGAAAAAAGATGGTGTTGCTCAATTTAGAATTGAAGTAAAACGAACAGTAGCAACAGCCACTGGGTCTGTCCTAACTATTGATGTTTTAACATCTGATATGTTTGCTGCTGAAGATTCAACATTTAAATGGTGCATTTATGATTTCAAGATTTATGGCGAGTCAAGATCATATTAATAAAAAGACCAAACTATTCAAGTTTGGTCTTTTGTTTTTATTTATTATAGTTTTTTAATTGTTTGTTGTCTACTAATTTATTTTATAACTAGATTATTCCTATACATTAATATTGTTTCAGGAAAATTATTGTAGGTTTTATTATCATAAATCTTATAAATATTATATTGTTTATCAAAAAGTTCTTGATTTTCAATATAGTCATCATAAAAAACTATCAATAAATCACTATGCCCCTCACTCACTGCTTTGTCAAAGCTTTCATAAAGTTCTGGATATTGTTCAATTGTAAAATTATTTAAAGCATAAAACTTTTCTTCTGGCACAATATTAGAAATTGCATAAAAACCATGATCAAGCATTTTATAACACAGAAGTGTTGGGCTATCTAAATCTAAACTTTTTATATCATCTGCTATTAATAATTGCATATAATCATCTCTATCATAATTTAAGAGTTTAATTGAACTACTTAAAGAAAATGAAAACAAAAATACAAAAACAACACAAAACAATAGAACAATTGATTTTATAAACCCAGCAGTTTTTTTAATTATCTTTAAATTAAAAATTCTCTCAAAAAATAAAACAATAAAAATATATTCAAAAATAACCATTGGAAGAAAATAATAAAATAAAAAGCCCATGATAGTAAAACTTAAAATATAAATTAAATATATCGTACAGTAAATTATTCCCTTTAATCTATATTTTAATAAAACTAGTACAATACTAAGACCACATAAAATAAAGTGTACAAGGTTTGATTTTATAAAGGATAACAAAGAATTATTTGCTATAATTTTATATCTGATTAAATTGTCATAAAAATATGCTTGAAATAAATCACTTAATGCACTAAGTCCCCAAAAAATAAAAATTACTAATATGGAAACTATCATAAAACCTGCAAACATTATTGAAACATTTGTTAGCAATTGTTTATATTCCTTTCTAAGCAAAGATGATATGAGATAGGTCAATAAAAAAAGTGCAGGTAAAATTAAAATTGAATATTTCGACCAAAAAATAACAGAAATTAAAATACCAATAATAAATGATGCTTTTTTAGTTAAAGTTTTTTTTTCTACTATGTATTCATATACTTTAAGCATCAACCACATAATTATAGGAAGAGAAAATTCTTCTATCGAGCCACCACCATAGTAATAAAATTGAGAACTCCCTATTAGAATTAATAATAGGATCATAGAAATTAATGATAAGCCCACTTTCAAAAATTTTCTTGCTAATTTATATGTACAAATCATAAAAAGGGTAAAAAATAAAAGTTCAATTAAAAAACCGCCAAAATAAACATTCTTAAATATTGTAGCAAAAGTAAATAAAAAGAATATCAATGGTCCTTTTTGCTCATACAAATCTTTGTATGGCACTTTGCCAGATAAAATTCCATTCGCCATGGTAATAAACCAATTTTCATCAGTCCAAGGATTCATTTCATATAAAAAAGAATTGGCTGAAAAAATAGTTAAAAATAAAAATGAAATTAATATGCAAAAAATCACTAAATAAAATGTATTTAATTTGCCTTCTTCATGTGCCTGTTTTAATCTAACTAACATATACTCCAATTATACATTTATAAGAATTTAAAGTCAATTTTTCAAAGAAAAAATAAAAGACTGATAATAGTCTTTTATTTTTTCTTTTCTATCTTTGAGATTCCTCCCATATATGGTCTTAAAACCTCTGGAATAGAAATTGATCCATCTTCATTATAATGATTTTCAATAAATGCAATAAGTGCTCTAGGGCTTGCAAGTACTGTATTATTTAAAGTGTTAACTAAGTAGTTTCCATCTTTACCTTTTGCTCTAATGTTTAGCCTTCTAGCTTGAGCATCTCCCAAAGTTGAACATGAACCAACTTCAAAGTACTTTTGTTGTCTTGGACTCCAAGCTTCTATATCACAAGATTTTACTTTTAAATCTGCTAAGTCGCCAGAACAACATTCAAGTTGGCGAACTGGTATTCCCATATTCGTAAATACATCAACTGTATAACTCCACATTTTGTTATACCAATCCATTGCATCTTCTGCCTTACAAAGTACAATCATTTCTTGTTTTTCAAATTGATGAACTCTATAAAGTCCCCTTTCTTCAAGTCCATGAGCTCCACCTTCTTTTCTAAAACAAGGAGAATATGATGTCATTTTAATTGGTAATTCCTCTTCTTTTAATATTTGGTCTTTAAACCTTCCAATCATAGAGTGTTCACTTGTACCAATTAAGTACAAATCTTCATTTTCTATTTTATACATCATTGCATCCATTTCAGCAAAACTCATTACGCCTGTTACAACATCACTATGAATCATAAAAGGTGGAATGCAATAAGTAAATCCCTTATTAATCATATAGTCACGAGCATAAGCAAGCATTGCCTCATGAAGCCTTGCAATATCGCCTATTAGATAATAAAAACCATTACCTGATGTTCTTCCAGCACTTTCTTTATCAAGCCCACCTACTGCTTCTAAAATATCAGCATTATATGGAATTTCATAAGAAGGAACTACTGGTTCTCCATATCTTTTTACCTCTACATTAAAGGAATCATCTTTCCCAATTGGAACTGAATCATCGATAATATTTGGTATTATCATCATTCTATTTTTAATTTCTTCTTCAATTTTGGCCTGTTGTTTTTCAATTTCAATAATTCTGTCAGCATCAGCCTTAACTTCTGCCTTGATTTTATCAACTTCTTCTAACTTTTTTTCACGCATTAAAAGACCAATTTGGCTTGAAAGTTTATTTCTTCTAGCCCTAAGATCATCACCTTCTTGCTTTAAAGCTCTGTTTTCTTTGTCCAAATTAAACACTTCGTCAACCAAAGGAAGTTTACTATCTTGAAATTTCTTCTTAATATTCTCTTTTACTAAATCTGGATTTGTTCTAATTAAATTAATGTCAATCATTATTCTTCTCCTAAATAAACTATCACTATCATAGCATAATAATTAACTTTTTTCAATAAAAACAAAATAAATTACAGAGAAAAATAAAAGTTATTTAAAACCATTTATTAACTTTTTTCTTTATTCAAGTATTTTAAAGCCCGATTTTCTTTTTCTTCTTGGTGAACGCGTCCAATTACAAAACTATTGCTCTTTACATCTTTATCTATCGTCGTTCCTGCACAGATATAGGCTCCGTCATCAATAAAAACAGGTGCAATTAAGTTAACATTACTGCCAATAAAAGCACGATTACCCACAACGGTTTTTGATTTTGTTTTGCCATTATAGTTTACAAATATAGCTCCACAGCCTATGTTACAACTACTCCCAATCTTTGCATCTCCAACATAGGCAAGATGACTAATTTTTGTATGATTACCCACTATTGAATTTTTAATTTCACAAAAATTGCCAACCTTTACAAAACTTCCAAGCTTTGATTTGGGTCTTAAGTGTGCAAATGGCCCTATTATGCAACCAGTACCAACCTCTGAATTTTCAATCATAGAGGAATAAATTTTTGTTCCTTTTCCTATTTTAGAATTAACAATATAACTATTTGGGTAAATTGTTGCATTATCTTCAATTATTGTTTTGCCTTCAATACGATTATTTTCATAAATGATAACATTCTCTCCAATAACTACTTCATCATCAATAAAAACACTTTTTTTATCTTTTACTATAAACTTTTTATCTTTCATAATTACTCCTTGTTTATTGTATGACAAAACATTATAATTGTTTGTTTACTTTGCACAAATAAGATTTACAAAAAACTTGAAAAATCCTTTGCAAAAGCCTTTTTTTTATGATATACTTAAAAAAGTAAGTAAAAAAAGATAAAAATAATTTAGGAGGACTTACTTATGAATAAAAACGAATTTTTAAGAAACATTGCCGACAAAACAGAGTCAACTATTAAAGATGCAACTGCTTTCTATGATGCAATGGTTGAAGTTGTTAGAGATGCCATGATTGCCGGAGACAAAATCACATTAGTTGGTTTTGGAACATTCCTTGCAAAGCAAAAAGAAGAAACTGTACGCCCTAACCCAAGAAAACCAGGAGAAACTATTACCGTTCCTGCTAACCTTGCTCCACAGCTTAAATTTGGCAGTGCGTTCAAAGATTCTATCAATAATAAAGCTGAATAAAATTAAAATTCGACCACTTAGATAATAAGTGGTCTTTTTTATTATATTTATATAAAGAGCTACTTAAAAGCTAAAAAAAACTACCTTAAATTTAAGTCAAATATTATAATTTGCTTAAATTTGGGTAGTTTTTTTAAAAGAGTAATATTACAATACTATTTTGAAGTCAAGAATTCATTAATTTTTTCCACAACTATATCAGGGTCAACATCGTGTACCATACAAGCCTCTTCTAAAGTTTCCATTTGGCTCATTGGACAACCTAAACAATGAAGTCCAAATCCAAGTAGAACCTCTTTCACATTAGGATCTATTGAAAGTAATTCTACAATTTGCATTTGTTTATTGACTTCTACTTTTTTCTTTCTCATTCTATTCCTCCTTATTTTTATAATTACTCATTGCCTCCATCAAAATGGCAAGTTCTTTTTCTACTTTTTTTGCCTGAGTTTCAGATAAATTACCCTCACTCTTTCTCATAAGCTTGTTTGCAGTTGCAAGTACTTCATCAAATTCTTCATCATTTTGAATTTCAAAAGGCTCATTATATGATTTTGACTTTGGTCTTCCCCTACCACTCTTTGTCTTTTCTGATGATAAATCAGTTTTTTGTTTTTTAGCTTGATTAGTTTTAGCTTTACTAGCTTCTTTCTTTTCTTTAACCTCTTCTTTTTCTGTCTTTAAAGTAGGTTTAAATTCGGTTTGTTTATTATCTACATTGCTAACATTATCTTCTTTTTTTTCTTCTTTCTTCTTAGTCGATTTAATATGGTTATTTTCTTTTGCTATTTCAACTTTTTGCTGAGTTTGTTTCTTCCTTTCTTTAACTGGCTTTTCATATTTTGTGCTTAAATCAGCAGTTTGTGGTTCATGTGATTCTTTCAAATTTTCACTTGTGTCAGTTTCAAAGTTTTTATCAAAATAATTTTCATTACTTGCATTTGAATTTTGAACCTGTGAAGGATTGTTTTGTGATAGATTAGCATTTGTATTATTAAAGTTTCCATTATTTCCCTGTGGTTGATAGCCATTTGGATATTGAGGTGAATATCCCATATTCGCATATGGGTTTTGCATTCCATACATTGGATTATAACCATAACCCATGTTTTGATAAATTGGATAACCATTTTGGTCATAACCTATTATTGGAGGATAGTACATGTTTGCATATGGATTTTGAGGCATATATTGACCTTGATTATAGTAAGGATTTGTAAAATAAGACTGATTTTGAGTTTGATTAGAACCGTTGTTCTCATAATCGTCAGCAATAACATCATTTTTATTCATTTCAAGATCATTTAAAGAATCTTCTACGCTTTCTGATTTATAATTATCTTCAGATTCAGAATCTGATACAAAATCTTCTTCATCATAGTCGTCAACATAATAGTCTACATCATCATCTAAATTATCCAATTCTTCATCAGTTTCATCATCAGTTTCATCATCAGTTTCATCATCATTTCTATCATCGTAGTCATCGACATAGTAGTCATCATCAATATCATCTAAGTTTTCATCGTCGTCGATATTGTTTTCAGCCATATCGTCTTCTTCATCTAAAACATTTTCTGGAATGTAATTATCTTCACTATTTTGCTGAATAGTCTTAAATTGTCCAACCAAATCTGCAATTTCATCATCTTCACTCTTTTCACTATCTACAGGCTCTTCACTTGCTACTGTTTGATTATCAAATTCTTCATTGTCGTTTTCTAATTTATTTTCTGTATTGTCCATATTTTTAACTTGTTGGTTTTCATTTGAAAGATTGTCTGTATCTTCCAATGAAACTTTTTCCTCTTTATTATCGTCAGTATTATCTTCTTTGTCGTCCTTTTTACTTTCATTCGCTAAATCTTCATTTCTATTAAATTTAACATCAACATCAATGAAGGAAATAGGATTATAATTATTTGACTGTCTTTTTTGCTCTCTATTTTGATTTTCATACCTTACAGGTTCTTCTTGTACCCTTGAAGGTTCATATGTATTATAGTCGTCTTCTAAATTAATGGTTTCTTCAATAATTTCATCTCCATAATCGTCCTCATCTTCAATACTTTGATTTTGATTATCTTGATTAATGGTTTTATTTTCCTGAATTTCTGGTAATGCTTCATTATGTATTATGGTTTCTGCACTTTCTAAATTTTCTGTATCATTATCTTCAGTAATTTGATTTTCTTCACTTTCACTTGTGTGTTCATTATTTTCTTCGCTAATTTCTTCTTGAATTTCGTGTTCTGGCTCTACTTTGTCATCAAAGTCAGTTTCTTCAATTTCATCTTTAATAATATCTCTCTCCTGATTAGGTTCTTCACTTTCATTTGAACTTTCTTCAGATGAATTTTCCTCATAATTTTCTTCGTAATTATCCGTATAAATATCAGTGAAAGATTCTTCATTATCTTTATCTATATCATAAGTGTCTTGCTCAAATTCTTCATTTTCTTCTTTATCAGAATGTTCTTCAATTAACTCATCAAATTCTTTCTCTTCATATGCATTGTCATAAGCATTACTAGAAAGATTGTCAGTTTCATCTTGTTTCTCACTTTCATGATTGTCTGCTAATTGTTCATTTGGTGCATTCTCCAAATTTGTATTTAACTTTTTAAGATTTTCTTCAATATTATTTTCATTTTCTATTTTATTTTGCAAATCATCATCATTATTTTTTTCATCTTCAGATTCGTAAGTAAAATCTTCTTTTTCTACATCTTCTGCTCTATCATTTTCTGTATTAGATTCTTCTACCAAACTCTTATCAACTTTGCTTTCTTCATTTTCTTCTTGGTCAATTCTATCTAATTCTACTAAAAGAGAAATGAATTCGTCCATATCTAGACCATCTTCTAATTCATCTTCATTTATTGCGTCAGAATCAATTTCATTATTTGATTTTTCATCATCAAATTCTGTTTCGCTATCAAGATCTCCATCTGCTACTTGATTTTCATTATCAAGTTCACTTTTATTTTCATATAAATTAGAATTTACGCTATTTTGAGCAACGCTGTCAATAATTGCCTCAACATCCTCTTCACTTGTTGCATTTAGAATATCCTGCTCATATTCATCAACGCTAATTTCCTCATTTGCTGTGCCACTTTCAGAGTTTTCTGAATTTTCATTATCCATTTTAGAATTGTCATTTTCAAAGTTATTTGAAGAAACACTATCAATTTTTGACTCTTCTTTTTCACTTATAAGAGTATCAGGTTCAGATGTTTCATCAACTGCTTCGGACATATTTTTATCCATATTCTCTAGAAGTTCACTAAGAGAATCTACTGCAAGAGAATAAAAATTTAACGAAAGCAAAACATAAACAAAAAACATAATTATAACAACTAGCAAATAAATTGCTGGAACAGCCAAAGAAATTAATGATACACCACCAAATGATATTCCACTGCCGTTATTATTTTTAATTATACTAAAAACCAAAATAGCAATGAATGAAATAATTAAAAATACCGTCATAGTAGAGGTGTTATATAGAAAAAACTTATAATTTGATTTATCATCAAATGCATTTTCTTTGCTTATAAACTCAGAAGGCTTACCTGATTTTGCTTCTTTATAGTTATTAAAACCATTATAAAAGCCCTTAGATATTTTTTTAGCGTAATCATCAAATAAATAAGAATTTGACGCATTAATATTATTAGCGTTAATATACTTATTTGCTCTGTCACATTTCTTATAAAAAGAACTGCGTGCAACAAGAGCTGAAATAACCCATATTAAAAAAACACCCATAGCAATAAAAGCTGAAATTAATACCCATTTTTCAGGCGATAAATCCCATAGGCTTCTTAATGCCATTAATTTATAAATGTTTTGCATTATCTACCTCCTAGTTAAATAACTTACTCATATAATATAACACATTTAAATGTAAATTTCCTAACAAATTAAGCCAATTTTTAAATTATTACGAATTTTTGCTCATCAATAAAACAAATTGTTTTCATAGTAACTTTTTTATTTAGTGCCTTTTCTAGTATGTTTGAATATACATCGAGTTGAAACTTATATTTTTCAATCTTTTCATCTGTTATTTTGCCAGTTTTATAATCTAAAACATATAATTCACTATCGTTAAATGCACAAAGGTCAATTACACCCTGTAATATTATTTTGTCGCCTTGATATGCATTTTTATCCAAAATCTGAGCAGAAACTTCTGCAAAAAATTCTCTTTCTTTCAAAATAGTCATATTTGAAATTGATTTAAAAAAAGAATGCTCTAAAATTTGAAAACAAGTTTTTGTATCAATTAATGCCCTTTCCTCATCTGTTAAACTGGATAAAATTTCATTAATTTGTTGATTTATGTCATTTAATCTACTAAAATCTACATTTTGAAAGAATTTATGATATGCCGTACCTCTATTTGCCGATGATTTAATAAACTCTCTATCTAAATCCCTTTCAAATGTTTCAAACTCGTCATCTAAATCATCATCTAATATAGACTGAATTTTAAGCATCTTTGAAACTGAGCTTTTAAGAGGTATTGCTGTAGAACCACTTTGTGCATAATTCAATTCAGGTAAATTTTCCACATCAATTTTATTTAATAGTAACTCATTTTCAGTTTGAATATTTTCTACCACAAAGTCTTGTGATTCAAAGTTTTCAAAATTTATATAGTTATATTTTTCAACAAATTCATTATTAAGCTTATAAAGTATAATTGGCTCTATCCAATCACTATAACAGCTTGGATTAAGCTTTATTGTTCTATTTAATTTATTTAAAGGCTTTGAACAAATTACATAAAGTTTCTCCTTAGCTCTAGTAAGTGCTACATAAAGGACTCTCAGTTGCTCTTCTGCCATTTTTCGTTTTTCTACCATTTTGCTAACACTCATTTCAGGCGTAGAAAGTGCCATTCTGGTTTTTGAATCATAATATTCCATTCCAATCAAATATTGTTTGTTTGTAATTATTGTCTTTTTTAAATTCTGGTAGTTTATCTGCCCACTAGTATTAATTATAAACACATATTTAAACTCCATACCCTTTGACCTATGTACAGTCATAACTTGAACGGCATCTCTACCAGAACTATTTTGCAGTTCAAGAGAAAAATTATCATAACTTGCAAAAAATTCAACTGCATAGAGATTTGGTAACGCAGAAATTAATTTTTCAATGTCCCAGTTATTTTCCAAACCATTAATTTCTAATAAATTCAATTCATTTAATTTAAAATCTTTAACAATTCTTTTACACAATTCTTTAATTGTTAAAATCTTTGACATTTTACGATAGTAAAATAGATTATCTATAAATTTCTGAAGTTTTAATTGAAGCTCTGAATTTGTAATTTTGGAAATGTCTTGAGTTAATTCATAAAATCTCAAACTTTGGTCTATTTTTCTAATTTCAACAATTTCTTCATCTGAAAAATTAAATAATTTGCTCTTTAACACCTTATATTGCAAAAAGTCGTCTTTTTCACATACACAGAGTTTAATAAAATTTATAATCTCCTGTATATGTGTCTTTTCCATAATATTTTCACTACTATCAAAAGAAATAGGTATACCTAATCTTCGAATTTCATCGATAAACTTTAATATCTTATACGTCCTAGCAAAAACCAAAACTGCAAAATCAGAAAAATTAATTTCTTTATCTTGATTATTTTTATCGTTAATTATTTCTGTAATTTTTTGAGCCACATATCTTGCTTCAGAAACTGCCTGAGTAGTGTCAGCCGTATTATTGTCAATATGATTTTTAACAGAATAAACGACATTGCTAAGTAATTTTTCACTTTCCTCTTTCGAGGTATCTATATAGCATAAATTAACAGCTTTTTCGGCATCTAAATTGTTTTCACCAGCAACAAATTTAGATTCATTTTCATAGTTAATTCCCCCGAATTTTTCAGTCATACTCATTGAAAAGACATCATCAACAAATCTTAGTATCTTTTTGTCACTTCTAAAATTACAATTAAGCTTAATAACCTTGCTTTTTTCAAGGCTATTTGAATAACTGCGATATTTTTCCAAAAATATTTCTGGGTCACACAATCTAAAACGATAAATACTTTGTTTTAAATCCCCAACCATAAAACGATTATTATCCCTTGAAAGTAAAGAAATTATTTTTTCTTGAACTTCATTAATATCTTGATACTCATCAACAAAAATATAGTCATACTTTGATTTAACAGCTTGAGAAATTGTTTCATTTGAAAGTATTTTTAGTGCATATTTTTCTAGATCATTAAAATCTAAACCTCCAGCTTCTCTTTTTAAATTGTCATAAGCATCATTGTAAAGTTTAGTGATTTTAAAAAGCGACATTATATCAGCCTTTGTTTCATCTATTCTTTTTTTAAGTTCTTGCTCATCATCTGAGCAAAAATAAATTTTATAATCATCAACAAGGTTTTTTAAACTTTCTTTAAGAGCCTTTGCTTCGTCACTAAAAATTTTATAATCATTTTTAACTGTTGGCAATCTAGGTAATGTAAAATTATATAAGATTTTGGAATTTTCAATAAAAGATTTTTTAGCAGAAAAAACACTAAGTGAATTCAATATATCTGTAAAATAATAACTATAAGCATCACAGCCCTCACATTTAATGAGAAAAGTCTGTATATCTTTAACTATATCATTTATTTCACTAATAAAATTTTTGCAGATTTTTTTTATACAAATATTTTCATTAATATTAGAGCTATAAATTACATTTAAATTTTCTAAGAACCAATTTTCACCATCTAAATGTGCAGATAAAAAGTTTGACAAATCAAAAATAGAATTTTTTAAATTGTCATCTTTTCTTCCCTTTTGAAAAATATCAAAGATACGATAAAGTTCCTCATTATCCTGTTTCTCAAGTGTTTCAAAAACCCGTTCTATTGCTCTTGATTTTAAATATGATGCTTCTGTTTCATCAATGATTTTAAAATTTGGGTCAATTTGTACCTCATAAAAATAAGTCGAAACTAGTCTTGAATAAAAACTATGAAGGTCAGAAATATCGCTAGTAGAAACCATGTCAATTTGTTCTAATATGAAATCATCTTTTGGTAATTTTGATAATTTATCAATTATCTTAAGTTTCATATCCTGTGCACTTGCACTTGTAAATGTTACAATTAAAAAGTTAGAAATTGGGATTTTATCTTCACTAAGTAGTTTAATGATTCTTTCTGTCATTACTGTTGTCTTTCCACTTCCAGCAGATGCACTAACCAATAAGTTATTTCCCCTATCACAAATTGCCTCTTTCTGCTCTTTGGTCCACTTTACATTATTATCACTATTTTTATTTGCTTTTGTATTTTCATCTTTAAAAGTAAAATCATCTAAAGAACTTTCTCCTAAGTCTCTTACTTTTTCCATTGTTTCTTTACTATAATTTTCTTCAAAAATTGTTTTATTTTCATAGTTTTTTTGCGTTTTTTCTATAATTTGAGAAGAGTTTTGCGTTTTTTCTATCAAATCATCTTTTTTATTCATTTCTCTTCCTCCTTAAAGTAAAAACTTCCAATGTCAACTTTTCCATCTAACTGTCTTCCAAACTTATTCCTTGCCTTTTCAAGTCCACAAAATCCATATAGATTACAATTGATACATGAAAGTGGTTTCTCACTATTTTGATTTGCAATTGGTGAAGGTTCTATGTATCCAGAGAGAATTTCACTAATTGCACCAATACAGAGTTTATTTACATACCCTTTAATATTATTAAAATCATTTTCACTATATCTTCCCATTAAACTGCCGTGAAAACTAATCTCTCCAGTATTTTTATCTATTTTTATCCAAAGAGGTACAGCTGTACTTTTTAGTTTTATCTCGGACACAGTTATATCCATATTTTTTACAACTTCAACGTCATCAAGTATAAATCCAGTCATCTTATATGTTTCTAAGCTATTTTTTTCTGTTTTAACATACTCACTGTGTATTGGAAAATAAAAAATTCCTGCTACTTTTTTATTCTCTATGCCCTGAACTGCTTGAAGATATATTGCAAGTTGAATTTTATTGCCAAAATAAATTGATTTTAGGTCAGACTTTATATTTCCTGTTTTATAATCAATGACTCTTATATAATCTTTAAACGAATCAATTCTATCAATTTTACCAACTATATTTATAATTTTGCTATCATCAATTTTTAATTTTATAGACTTATCATTACTAAAATAGTATTCCAAAAATTTTATTTTAAAGTTAGAATTCTCCTGTTCTAAAATTAAATATTTACATAATCTAAAACTTTCTTCTCTTAATAAACTAAAAAGCGATTTATTTTTTTCTATTCTAACATTATTTTCTTCCAGCGAAATAAGTAAAATATCATTTATTACATCACTCAACTCGTTCTCACTTAAGTTTTTATATTTTACTAAATTCTTTGCAAATAACTCTGTAACTCTATGAAGAATTGTACCAACATCGGGAACGGAAATTTTTACATCTTTATTTTCCTTTAATTTTAAACCATATAGTGCAAAAAATTTATAAGGACAATCAAAATAGGTTTGAATTTGAGAAACACTTGTTGTTCCCGTTGCAAAGTATAAATTATCAAAATTTCGAATACAAAATTCTCTTTGAGTTGTTTGATATTCAAGTTGTTTTAACAATCTATCATCTAGCTGATTTTCTATAAGACTGTAATAATAATTTACTCCATTTTTCCCGTTTAAGTTGTCCTCTCCATTCAAAAACTTATTTACCTGATTTACAAATCTTTTTTCCAATATTTCATAATTATAAAAATCAACTATTTTATAATTTTTCTTTTCAATTTCATCACCTAATAGCTTTTTAAGATTTTCAATAATACTAGCAGGCTGAGTGGCCTTTCCTTTTATACTTTTAGTGGAATAAGAAATAAAAAGCTTTTCTTTTGGCTCAAGTAATATTTCATAAATTCTATATCTTTCTCTTCTATTTATATCTTTAATTTTAGGCTCAATAGTTTTGCCTATTAAAAGCTTTGCCTCATCAAGCTCAGAATCTAAAATAATGCCTGCGTCTTGTTTTTTTATTGGAAACTGTCCTTCTGTTGCTCCAACAACAAATAAGTCGGAAATATTATAAAATCCATCAGTATTTTCTTGCACAATTACACAATCAATTGATACTGGAGCGATATTAATTTTACAAGCCATAAAACCTGTTTTATAAATTTGTAAAAATTCATCTAAAGATAAGTTAACATTCCCCAAAAAGTTTTCAAGTTGAGCATTAAAACTTTTAACCTTATCCAATATTACATTAGTTATTTCTGCCTGAATTGCCAAATCATTTTCTTTCTGAAAACTATAATAATCATTGACAACACTTTCTACATCAAAGTAATCAAGTAAAAACTCTACTAATGAAATATAATCATTAACTTTTTTTGAACCTTTTATTTTTTCTGCAAATTTAGTATAAAATTTGGCAAAATTACTGAATATTTTATATAAATTGTCATATTTTTCTCCATTTTTGCAGTTTTTCTGATCATCACTTTTTAATTTATCAAGAAATTTATCAAAAGATAAAAAATCATTATAATTAATACCTTGTTCTTTAATATAATTTTCAAAAAGTGAATAATTTTCATAGTTTAATATCGGATTCGAAATAAACGGCAATACCTTTTCAACTGACAAGTGACTTGAATAAAGTTCAAAAGCCAAAATTATAAACCTTACAACAAAATGACTATCTATACTTCTTGATATATTAATAAAGTATGGAATTTTATAAATCTCAAAACAATCTTGAATAATATCTAAATTTTCTTCTAAATTATTTACAAGTACACCTATATCTCTAAATCTTTTGCCATTTGAAATTTCACTAAGGATTGTATTTGCTACAAAATCTAGTTCATGCTTTTGTGAATTGGCTTTAAAAATTTTAACTTGTCCCTCAGATATAAACTTTTTTTGTTCAGGCAAAAATAAATTATATTGAATTTTTCTAAAATCCCCTTCTTTTATTGTAGAAGAAAACTCTGGTATATATGGATATTTTAAACTTTCTGCTATTTGTTTAAATTTTTCATAAAGTTCATTATTTTGAATATATTTATCCCTTCTATTTTCATTAAAATAAACGCACGAAAAAGTTATTTCATTTGAATTTATTGCCAAATCCCTCAATACCGTTTCCATTTCAAATGTTATATTATCAAAGCCAACAACATAAACATTACTTTCTTTTAAAAATTCATTATTTTTGGCAAATTTAGAAATTAATGCTAATTTATCACAATCATCGTAAAATTGATTTTCTAATGTTTTTTCATATTCTTCATACAAAAAAATAATGTCTTTTAATTTTGCTCTAAGAGAGTTTTTGGTTGTTGACAGTGACAATTTTAATTCATCTACAGAAATGTTACTTGACTTAAATTGTGCAATAGTTTCATATATTTTTTCAGCAAATCCAACCATTTTTGCACTTTTTTTATAACATTCTAATTTATCTAAGTTGTCTAAAATAATTTTTCTAAGAAGTATAATACAAGACTGCTTGCTAATTAATTTTTCTTTTTGGACGGCATTAAATCTATCAAGAAGCCTTACAAAGCTATAAACAAATATGTTAATATATGCTCCATTATTTGACAAATTTAAAATTTCTTTTTCAATAATAATTGACTTTGTTTCGGGTACAATAACTATATTATTTTTTAGGTAATTTGATTCGGCATTTTTTATAATTTTTTTTATAGCCTTTGTTGTTGCTCCCTTTGTTGTATCTGATAACAATATATTGATTTTCATCTTATGACTTCTCCATCAAAACTAATAATTTTAAGCCAAACTCAAATAGAGCTTTTATCTTTTATTCTATTGTACAATAAATTAAGCAACAATTCAAATATAAATTTGTACATAAATTGTAAGAGTGATTGACATCAATATAAAAAAAATTTAAACTATATTTAGAGGTAATTAATGGAGCCAATTTGGTATGTAATCTTTGTTATTGTTTTTTTAATGCTTTTTATCACTTTATTGCTAGGAACAATAGCTCAAAGGAAAGTAAATGAGATTATTCAAAAATATTCAGGCACTCGCTCACAATGTGGAATTAAGGGTGGAGAACTTTCTACCGTTTTGATTTCAAGAGCTAACATTAGTATAGATATAGATGAAATAAATAGCAGAAACACAAATTATTTTTCTTCAAAATATAAGGTTCTAAAGCTTTCAACTAAATTATTGGAGTCTGATTCCCTAATTGCACTTGCAAAGTGCTCACAAGAAATTGGCAACGCCATTCAAGATAATAATAAAAATTTTTTATATAGGCTGAAAACTAATTTTTTAACAATAATTAAAGTTCTAACTTCGCTTTTTTTCCCAATTGAATTTATAGGTTTTCTAATAAGATTTACCTTTAATATAAATACATTAGGCTTAATATTTGCGTTAACTGGAATCTTTTTATTGGTTCTCGTCTTTATATTCTTCTTACTTACTTATAGGGTTGAAAATAAATCTTCCGAACTAATAAGCGAAATACTAGACACTTGTAAGTTTTTTACCGAAGACGAACTTTTTGCATTAAAAGATATATTGTACATTAATGCTTGGGTTTATATTTATAACCTGCCAACATACTTGCTTTTCTTTTTAAATTTTCTATCCATTACACAAATTAATTATGAATATAAATAATTTTAATAAAAATAAAGATATAAATAAACCCCTAGTTATTTTAGGGGTTTATTTTGTTAATTTTATTCATTTTCATAAACATTTTCATTATAATCTAACTCTGAATGTTCTACCTTATCATCAATGTCAAGTGCATTAGTATCATCTATATCAATACTATTATACTCAATCTCTGCCTTTTGAATATCATCAATATCACTTGTCTTTTCACCATAATCATTCACTGAACTTTCATGGTCAAGATCAAAACCAGAGGTATCTTGATGAGTTTCACCATTTTCTTCATAATAATTTCCTAAGCCTTCATATTTTTCATCTTGTAAATTATAATAATCATTAAAAGGTATGTCATCTAAATTAAAAGTTTCATCAAAATTTCTATCCAAGTTAGTAGCTGAATTACTTTCAAGTGAATCTACTTTTTGTGCTTGATATATATTGTCATTTAATTGTAAATTATTTGCATCACTAAAACTGGTTGTAACAGAATTTGTATAATTATCATCAAAAATTTGAGAATTTTGAAAATTATACTGATGCCAAAAATCATTACTTTTTTCATCAAAAAGTGAAGGGTTTTCTGATTTATACGGACTATCATAAGTTGTATCTTCCCCGTAATCTCTTTGCAATGCATTATCATTCTGATACTGAGAATCTATTGTACTATGAGAGTTAATATTTTTTAAATTTGAGGTTCTAATTCTATATGATATTTCTTCTCTAATCAAATCTTGAAAAGCATTATGTAAGTCCTTATATGATGTCCCCGGTGATTCTATCCTTTCAATTAATCTTCTCATTTCAATTGGCGAAGTATAAAGTTGTCTTAGTTCTGCTTCAAAAATTGGGTAATTTTTTTCAATAAATCCCATACCAAAACCACTATCATGGAGAAGTTTGTATGTCTGATCACGATAAAAGCGTGTCATTTTTTCAAGTTCTACTCTATCATCTTGTACTTTTGCATATAAAAATCTCTTATAATTTTTTTCATAATCTTCACCATTATTACTCATAAAATACTTAAATATATCATTATAAAGTGCATAATCGCTTGCAAACTTTGCTAAATTTGTAAACTTTTTTAAATTTCTATCAAAAGCAAGAGCCATTCTAAGCTTAATTGCGATTTCTCTATCTTTTAGTTTTTCTCTATTATAATAAATGTGTTGTAAAATAATTTGATATTCCCTAAATTCTTCAGGAGTCAGACCCAAAATACGATAGAGTTCTTCAAGTCCCAAGAAATTCTTTTCTTTAAAGGTCTTTCCAGAATCTCCATCACTACCAATATTATCATTTAATAGTCTTGATATTTTTTTTGAATGAATTATAGTAATTCCCTTTTTATTTTTATTAACAGAATTTTGAATAGACCTTTGATAAAAAATACCAAGTCTTATTTGCTCTTCTAGAAGTTTTTTCATTTTACTCCAAACAATACCCTTCTCTTGAAGTTTATTGATGATATCCTGAAGCATTCTTCTATTCTCTTCTAACTGCTTAATTTTTCTATTCATTCGAGTATTAAAAACCATAATTTTATTGTTATGGTCTTTCGTTTCATCTTTAATGGTTTTACTTTTTTTTATACGACTAGAAAAGATAGACAAAAGATTTTTAGTATCTTCCTTTTCATCTTCAATTTCTTTTAATCTATTTTCAAATTCAGTATTTTCTTTATTTATTAATTTTTTAAACTTTTCAATATCGGCTCTATTTGCCTTAATAGTTTTTGTTTCAAGTTCATAGGCTCTTCCACAAAGTGATTTATTTAAAGCAGTATAGTTTTTAGTGTCTAATCTTAAAAACTCGGTATATTTTAGAGGATATGAATTAACGCTTTCTTTTTTATTCATTATAACCAACCCAAAGAAAATATAAACAATGTAAAGCTAAAATAGAAAATTTAAATTTTTTTACAAAACAAATTTTGTATAAAGTCAAATAAATAATTTCAATTCAAACTATAACATCTTATAAAATCATTATAACAAAAGGAATCTAATTTGTAAAGATTAGAAATTAATAACTTGTTTGTTCAATCAATTGACCATTTAAGCTTAAAATTTTTATGGTTTTTTCATCAATCAAGGCAAAACTTGGTGACGAGCCATGTCGTGGTGCTGCAAGTGAACCCGGACAAACTCGTATCACACCCTGCTCTTTTAAAATAAATGGCCTATGGACATGACCCTGCAATATTATTTTTGCCCCATAGCTTTGCAAGTCCATATCATTAAGCCTATGACCATGACAAAGATATGCAATTCTTCCATTTAAATTCTCATAGGTTTCTTTAAAAATTGTAAATTCTGCATCACTTGACTCAAAATACCAATCATTATTTCCCTTAACAATTGTAAGTTTATTTGCGACTTGATTTAATTTTTCGACCATTAAACTTGAATTTATGCCAAAAATGTCACCTAACAAAATCAATTTATCAGCCTTATAAAATTTTGATAGATCTAAGAAGTTTTCTAATGCAGTAATAGAGCCGTGAAAATCTGCTCCTACTAAAAATATTTTTGAATTTTCCATACTTCCTCAACAAGATTAAAATTAATATAAATGATATTTTAAAATTAAAATCTCTTGACTAAGTCAAGAGATTTTATTATAAAGCTAATTAAATATCTAATAAGTTAATATATGTAGACTTATCAGAAGCAGCAAAGAACAGATATAATCTAGGCCCACTATCTTTACCAAACAGTAAGTTATAGAAAATCTTAAAATACTTCTGTTGAACTGCCATATTCTCTTTCTTAGTTAGATTTGGATTATTTACACAGTCATAAATAAATTGTTGAACTTCCTTATCCTTTATTGTTTCATTTTCTTTTAGATAATTATATAGTTTTCTAACAACTTCTTTTTCTTCTTCCTGTAGTGAGTCTGCAAATTCTGTATTTTTTTCCGTTAACAAATGGAATATTTTTTCTGGTTGATATGTCTTAATAAAATATGTTGCCTTTTCAAATCTTTCATCTGCTCGTGGAGTCCACTCCAAATCAAGTGCTTTAATTGCTTTGACTAAGCTATCCCTATTAAAATTAACAATTGGAGCCAAACTCGAAATCGTGTTAAAACTAGTTTCATTTTGATAAGTTCTTCTCTCAATCAAACATAAATCAAAGAGTGATTTTGTAAATTCATCAGCCTCCCCACTTAAATAAGAAGCCAGACCTTTGTCAAATTCTGAGTAATGGCGAATAATAGTGTCATCAAAATAAAAATTGTAAGCGTCTTCAGGGTCATATTTAGCAAATAACCAACGAATTAATTCTGGGGTATAGAATTTAAGTGCGGCAGCTGGGGTTATATTAATACCACTTGAAGAGTGCATACTAGCGACACCTTGAAATCCTAACCAACCATAGCCCTGAAATGTTGGTGGTTCAATGTTAAAAATATCTCTAGCTATTACTGAAGAAACATCATAACTACCACCCGGTGTAGCATGATCTATTCCACCAGCCTCAAAATCAACGCCTTCCTCTTGCCAACGCATTGGCCAGTCTATCTTCCAACCAAGTTTAATTTTAAAATATTCAAGGACATTTACACTTTCTTGATTTCCACAAGCCTTACAATGATAAGATAACAAGTGAGTTTTTTCATCATAACTATCAATAATTGTCGAATCTTTCAAACAGTTTGAACAATAAACTTCTACTGGATAATAAGCATTTTTACCCTCTTCAGTTGCTTCTTGTGACTTAAAACTCATTAAAATGTCATAAATTTCCTTTCTTCTTTCTAGTGCATAGGCAACTTTTGAGGCATATCTACCACTTAAATATTGCTTTGTCTGACTAATAAATTCGACTTCAATGCCCATATCTTCTACGGCTTTTTTGAATTCGTTTTCAAAGTACTCGCCATAATTTTGTTCCTGTCCACCAAAAGGGTTTGGAACAAATGTGTAAGGCATACCAATATATTTTTCAAAACCATCAACAACATTTGACACATTTACTGGAACTTTTCTAAGTCTATCAAAGTCATCAAAAGAAAATAAAAATCTTACTTTTTTACCTTTCTTTTTAAGTGCCAGAGCAACAAAATATGGCACTGCCAAATCCCTAAAGTTGCCTATATGAATACTGCCTGATGGACTAGCACCACCTGCACAAACATAAACTTCCTTATTTGGATTTTTTTCAATAATTTTATCTGCTAATCGTTCACTCCAATGCATAACATTTCTCCTAAATACAATATACTAAACTTTATCACATAATTAATAATTTGTCAATAAAAACCTATTTAAGCGTATAACAAAATACATTAAATCAATAAAAGTTAAAGTTAAGCATTATATTAACCATTTATAGTCAAAGCAAATTAATAAATATTTAATTTTCTTTACAAAAAGCTGTTAGATTTTTCCCAAAAAAAATTGGAGATTTCTCTCCAATCTTTTATCTTGCCATTTCAACTCCACCAACTTCAGAGTATGGACTATTAACATAATTTAACATTTCATTGCTTGAAACAGCTGCAGAAAGTGTTTGAGTTGCTCGTCCAAATGAAAGACCATCACAAGCGTATTTAGTTTCATTTTTCTCTGAAAGAGCATTAATTTCATCATCTAAGGTTTGGCAAAGCTTTTCCCAAGCTTTCTTAATACCCTCAACATTGGTTTTACCAGCACCTTTAATATAGTCAATTTCATGTCCTACATTAGGGTCAGTAATATACTTTTTCAAATGTGCCTTTAAAACGGTTAATGCATTCTTTTTAACAAGAAGAAGTAATGCAAGTTGTTCGTCTGGTTTTCCTGGGCATATAGCGTTATTTTTAATTTGATTAATATAATTTTCGAAGTCACCAATAACTGAAGAACTATTTGCACCATTATCTAGAAGTCCAGATAATCCTTTATTTGCAACCATATTAGGAATTGCCTTAATTTGTCTACTAAATTCTGAAGCATTGTCTCTTCTTGCTGTTTCATCTTTTTTGAAGAATACTCTAAGAATCGCACGAGTTTCACCAGAGTTAGCATCTATTACCTTTTTAACGCCTTCAGCACTAGCAATGAGTGATGTCTGTAATTCAATACCATTTTTAATTTTTTCAATTCTTTGCTTAATTTTATGAAGTTCAGGTGAATCAATACTATTTCTACCAAGTAAGTTTGAAAAACCACCCTGAGAATATGGTCTATCAGTATAGGTTTCAAGTTTCTGTCTAAATTCTTCTCCACCTTTTTCTGCCTCAACAAGAAGATATTTCTCCATTTCATTAAATTGCAAATCAAATGCCATACCCATTTTTGGAACAATGGCTGAGATAAGTCTATCTTTTTGAGATTGCTCTAAGTATTTACTCCCTTGAATAATGAAAAGGTCTTTTGCAATTTCTTCAATGGCTTTACCGTCGTTTGGCATATATGCAGTTTCTTTTGAGATTTTAACGATAAACGCCTCTTCAACTCTTTGTCTTAATCTCATTACAACATAATCTTTTATTTCACTAGGTGCAAGCTTAACAATTCTAGTTGCATACATTGAACCTATTTCTCCAGCTTTTGTTGGATCAACTAAATCCTCATAATGTATTTTTTGAATTTGATCTAAAAGATCCGTTAAATCTTCCCTAACTGCACCACTTCTAACTGCATCAACAGCATTTGCCCTTGCTTCATTTCTTGCACGATTTTCAATTGAGACAATTTGATCATTGAGTAGTTTTGTCGCATTTTCAATTTCAGTCTGTGTCAAGAATGTACTTGGTTCATAATCATCAGGATTTGGAATTGTCGCAAATGTTTCATTGTCAATTACCGATCCACTGATTTTATCTCTATAACATTCTTTATAAATTAATTTTTTAATATCATTAAGGTCATATACTCTTCCATTATATGTTCCCACCATGGCAATTGTACCATCATGCCATTCTTTTTTTAGACTATTGATTAAAGATATGATTGCCTTTTTATGATCGTGAACTATTCCCGTATCTGTTTCAACATAATTTAAACTTGAGTTTAATAAAGTTGGAGAAACTTTTGACTCATTTTCTCTATACTTAACCATTGTTTCAAGATAATGCTTAGCATTCTCTGGTAAAGATGATGTATTAATTTTATCAAGAATATTAGTTGACTGTGCCTTTACTGACATATTCTGAATATCATTTGCAATATCTTGAACTGTTGTGTAATCCGAACTCGTTTCATCAATTCCAAGTGTAATACAACCTTTTTCAATATCCTCTGCGTTTCTTGAAAGCTGTGATTTAATAGAAACACCTAGTGAAGAATCAAGTTTATCGCCATTTCTCTCATCAAGCTTTTCCTCAGCCTGAACAAATCTAAGAGCATTGTTAATATACATGGTTTTATCACCATCTGGGTGATTTTTTAATCTCTCTTGAATTAATTCGTCATGAGCTATATTTGCATTTTCAAATGATCTTTTGTTTGAAAATGGTTCTCCAAAAATAGCATTGTCATAGATATGAACAAGTGCTTGAGAAGCTTCTCTTTCATGAGCATGGTACTCTTTTTGCATGTGTTTATTTTTATATAGATCCTCATCATCTTTAAGTTCTCTAAGTGCAGACCTATAATTTTCCATTGATACCATATTTCCACTTGCATCAACACCAGTACCCTTATTAAAAATAGAATTATACCTATCATCTCTTTCAATAGGAATTTCTTCATTTTTAATTTCAGTTACTTCACCATGTCCGATGAATCTCATAACCCTTCTCATCATGCCCTTTTCGGCAGAGTAAGCAAAACTTGCATCTCCATACATTTGGTGAAGATCAAACATATCGCTCTTATAAGCCTGTGGGAAGTGACGACGAACATAAGCTCTAAATTCTTTTTCAGTTGGAAGAGCACCATTTTTACCCATTTTATCAAACTTGTTATAAATGTCCCTTACCTGTTCATTGAGTTTAATTTCTTTTTCAATATTCTTAAGACCTCTGTCTTTACCTTCTTTATCTTTTAGGTCTTTAAGCTTTCTTCGTAAACTAAATAATTTACCAAATGATTGTGCAATTGCGCCACCAAATGATCTAATTCCAGCAATACCAGCAATAGCACCAACAATTCCAACTACACCTCTTGCCAAAAAGCTAGCTGCAAAAGCAGGTCCAAGTCCAAGTATAGCAGGTGAAAATAATGCGATACCAGATACAACCGTAAGTCCAATACTTCCAATAGCACCTAAGCCCTTAACACCTGTCCATAGCCCTTCACGCCTGATAAGTCTTTTTTGCTCTTTAATCTCTCTCCTCTTTTTAAGTCTTTCAGCAATAAGATAACCATTTTTATCAGAAAATTTAGTTTTATCTGCTGAATATTCACCTGACTTCCACTTTACACTCTTACGAATAGCTTCAAAGTGTGCTCTTCTATCATTGGTTACTTCCTCAAGGAAATAATTCATTTCCTTAATAGATGGCATATCAGAGTTAATTTCAAGAGCATGTTCGTTATACTCGTCTATCTCTGCAAGGAATTGATTTTTAGCTGCATCAGATGAGAAATCTACTCCGGGAATATTTTTTACTCCGTACTTGTCAAATAATTCATCAACATGATCTTTAATATAGTCACGAATTCTAAAAGAAACATCATTATTTTCCAATTCGAAACTATTTGGTCTACCCTTAATTCTGTTATATAAATACACATAGATAGCCATTCTAGCATATTTGTCAGGGATCCAGCCACGACCATTGGCACGAATTATTTTATCATACTGCCCAGTGGTAAACTTCTGTGGATTTCTTTCTTCCGCCATATTTCTCTCCTTTTAATAACATTTTATGTAAAAAATGTTGATTTTATTTTGTTTGTAACCACATTATAACATAATGATTTAAAAAAATAAATACCCTTTTAAAATTTTTTTTGAAAATAATTAAAATATTATTCTTTTATAAACTTCGACTATTTAATTCTTCTTCCAATTCTTTTTGTACTCTTTTTTCTTCTTCTAAGTCATGCTGCTTTTTAACTTCATTTGCTTCATTTGTTTGAGTTTCTTTTTCAATCCTAATATTTTCTTCAGTTTTAACCTCTTGAGTTTCTGTCTGTTTTTGATTTTCATTATTTTCTTCTATTGCATTTGAATGAAGTGAAGCATTAATTACATCGTCAAATGTGAAATCTTTATCTTTAAGTGTCTCCAAAGTACCACTACTGCCAAAAGCATCCATCAAAAGTTGTCCAGTACCCTTATCCTGTAATTGTTCAGTTGGCAATTCTACTAATGGCGTTTCTCTAATTGCTTCAATTTCTTCTTTACTCATTACAACATCTTGATTTTGCTTATTATTTTTCAATTTATCTATTACATTTTCAATGTTTTCAGTTTTTTTCTGTTCGTTAAGTTGATTATTTACTTGAGAAACTTCAATTTGTTGAATATTACTTTTTTGCTTTTTATTAAATGCAGCACCACCAAATATATCTATAAATTTTGAACTTGCTTCATCTACTTTATGAATAATTTTATCAAAATTAATAAATTCTTTTAGTTTTTTGTATCCGGAACTAAGTTCTCCCCTTCTTACCTTTGCACTTGTATCAATAGTTTCACCAGTAAGGTTTCTCAAATTTTCTAACTCTTCCTCTGATTGAATTGTATGAGGGCGTCTTGTTCTCTTCACATTTCTGCCACCAAGACCAAGAAGAGAAAATAAATCATCACCACTATTTAAAGAACGGTCAAGTTCATCTAGAAGGGACATTCTATGGCGTTCGCGACCCCTTCTACCCATAGCATCACTATCTCTAAGCATTCTATAGTATCGATTTCTTTCTCTAAGTCTTTCAATATTTTTTTCTACATCAAATCTCTTTTCTTTATCGGCAAGTTCATATTTAGCAATTTTTAAATCTTCCTCATATTTAGCGAGTTTATCCCTAAGAATCTTTTCATCTCTAGAGGTTCTTTCACTACGAGAAACAGCAGAACTAGTACTTTTTTTATAGCCAAAGTATTCATATTTGGTTTTTACGAAATATCTGTCTGCAAAAAAGAATCCTACTCCTCCAATAATCATTAAAATAACTGCACCAACATATTGATTTGTAAAACCAATAAACCTAGCAAAAGCGTTATCAAAAAATAAACTTATAAAACCAAAGGCAAATAGAAAAACACTAAGCATCATTGATGCAAGACATATTGAATTTTTAAGTTTCATATCTTTTAAATTAGCATCAATAATTTCAACTTCTTTCATTCTGTTTTGTGCAATTTCATGTTGCTTGTTATACATGACATTTGCCTTTTCAGTTTCTTCATCAATAAAATTATAATAATGTTTCTGAGCCTCAGCAACATCATCAACTGTAGCAAGGTCTTTTGTTTCTTTGCTTATTGAACCTATTTGCTTTGCATAAGAATAGTAAGAAACAAGCTGTTTTTCATTCGGTACTGGGTCAAACCCTAAGTCGCAAGTCGTCATAATTTTTACTAACTGTTTCCACGATAAAATATCAGTTTCAGTGTTGATTGGTTCCTCACCCACTTCACTCAAAAAAACATTTGGATTTTGAATTATTGTAGTATAAGCCTGTACAAACTTAGCTATTTCTATATAAGCCTTTGAATCCTTCACAAGAGATGCGGCATTTCTATCTCCTTCAACTCCATAAACTAACATAAACTTACATTCCTTATATATTAAATATTATTTGATGACATTATAACACATTATTAAAATTAATGCAATTAATTTCATTTGTTTCAATTTTAAAATCAGTATCCAAAACTAAAATTGGCGTTTATTTAAAAATTTATTTTCAAAACAACTTAATAAGCAAACAAATAAATCTATTGTTAAAAAACTAAAGATATTAAAAAACGCAAAAATCTATATTTTCAAATAAAAAACACTGTAAATTTTATTTAAATTATATAAATTTATTATTTAAAGTCCATAATTTTTAAAAATTTGATACAATCAAAATTGTCTGAGAATTTTCTAGGCTATGAACATTTTACTAGTCAAATCATTAAGCCAATAAACAAATAAAAAATATATTTTTTTGCAAAATTTATTAAAAAAGCGCAATTTTTAATTTCAAATTGCGTTTTTTAATATATTTATTCACCAAATGATTTTACATTATCAAAATCTTTTTCATGGGCTTTTTCCCATTCTTCTCTATATCCTTCATCTTGAAAAGCATTCATCATAACATCAAGAAATCTAATTTCAATTAAATCATTATTTCTTGGAAAATCTATTGGGCTTTCAACCAAAACATCATAATCATAGAAAGTTACATTAGCAACTTGATTTTTTTGATTTGGAGTAGCTATTGAAATCAGTACTGAGTCATCTCTATCACTAATAGTTATATCCCCATAAATTGTTGGGAAACTCTTTTCAATAATTTCTAATAGCAAACTTTTTCTAATATTATGAATATATTTCGCCTTTTTATTATTATCTGTCATAGTCCACCCCTTTCGTTACTATTAGTATACAATATATATTAAAAAAATAAAAGACCTTTTTAAAAAATAATTTTGCTTTTTACATAAAAAATTTTGAATTTCACTTTTAAAAAAAATTGTAAATTTCTATTCAATTAAGCATTAAACAAACTATATTTTTTAACTTTATCAATCTATTTCTCTGAATACTATCTAAATTTAAAAAAACGCACAAAAAATAAAAGATTGGCAAAAATTTCCAATCTTTTTCTTATTAAATTCATTAATTTTGCACTTTTTTATAAATTAAAAATGTGTTTATTAAAATATAAAATCTAATAATTATTATTTTTTACATTAAATCTATATATTTCAAATTAAAATTGACTATCAATTATCACCTAACAAAACTTATAATTGTGGTCCACTAACTGACTTTGATTGATCATTTGATGGTGGAACAATAAAAGGTTTAGGTATCTTGAATGCAGGAGGAACATCAAATGATTTTTGTTTTGGAGATTCTTTTAAAGAGATAGTATTTTTTCTTTCTTCTACTTTCTTTACACTAACTTTTGAGTTAAAAATCATTTTAACAAAGCTTTCATAAATTGTGCTTTTCATATCATCAAACAATTTATGTGCCTCTATATTATATAACATTAATGGATCTTCATTAGCATAAGCTCTAAATGCAACATTATTTTTAAGAGACTGCATATTGTCAACATGAGTTCTCCAATTTTGATCAACCACTGAAAGTAACATTACCCTTGCAATTTTTTCAAAATCAACACCATTAAGTTTTGCTTCTTGCATCATATGTTCATACTTTTCGTTTATTATTTTATTGAGTTTTCTTTCAATATCCTCTGATGTGCAACCCTTAATTAATTCTTCTGTAGAAAATTTTAAACCTATACCAAAAACCTTTTCCTGCAAATCTTTTTTAAGTCCTGCTAAATTCCATCTTTTAGAAGGTTGTTCTGTTGGTAAATTGCTATTTACAATGTTCTTTATAATTTCAGAGCTCATTATTTTTAATTGATTATGAATTGGAAGCCCATTAAGAATTGCATCTCTATCTTTATATATAATTTCTCTATGCCTATTAAGAACTAAGTCATATTTAACAGTATTCTTTCTAACGGCAAAGTTTTGAGATTCAACATTTTTTTGTGCATCTTCAATAATTTTAGTAAGCAATTTGCTTTGAATTGGAGTGTCTTCACCGAAATATTTTAAAGCAGTGGCTTTAATTCTTTCAATTCTTTCATCGCCAAATCGCTTTAATAATTCATCTTCTAAAGATAGATAGAAAATAGTTTCTCCCGGATCACCCTGTCTACCAGCACGACCACGAAGCTGATTGTCAATTCTACGTGAATCCTGCCTTTCCGTGCCTATAACATAAAGACCACCAAGCTTTTTTACTTCTTCCTTTTCTCTATCAGTCCTATTCTTGAATAATTTATAAATTTCTTTATAACGCTCTCTAGCTCTATTCAATTCTGGGTCATTTATGGTATTATAGGCAGTAGCATAAGAAATTTGTTCTTCAGAAAAGCCTTCATCTCGCATTTGTTCTTTTGCCATAAACTCTGCGTTACCACCTAGTGAAATATCCGTTCCACGACCAGCCATATTAGTTGCTATAGTAACTGCATGAAGTTTACCTGCCTGTGCAACAATTTCACTTTCTTTTTCATGGTTTTTTGCATTTAAAACACTATGTGGAATACCTGCTAAATCTAAGGCCTTAGAAAGCACTTCAGATTTTTCTACCGTTGCAGTACCAATAAGAACTGGTCTACCAGATTTATAACACTCTTTAATTTCTTCAACAATCGCATTTATCTTTCCACGCTCAGTAACATAAACTTTATCATTCTCATCTTTGCGTTTGCTTGGCTTGTGACTAGGAATTTCAATAACATCAAGTCCATATATTGTTTGAAATTCCTCTTCCTCCGTTTTTGCTGTTCCACTCATGCCAGATAATTTTTTGTATTGTCTAAACAAGTTTTGATATGTTATTGTAGCAAGCGTTCTATTTTCATCACTAATTGCTACACCTTCTTTTGCCTCAATAGCTTGATGTAATCCTTCACTGTATTTTCTGCCCTGCATCACACGACCAGTATTGTCATCAATAATTAAAACCTTTCCATCTTTAACTATATAATTTTCGTCGCGAGTCATTGCAAAATTTGCCTTAATTGCATTATTAATATGATAATAAGTTTCTATATTTGAAGCATCGGCAAGATTGTCAATATTATAAAAATTTTCAGCCTCGGCAACCCCCAATTCAGTAAGATAGACCATTTTTGTTTTTTCATCTATTTCAAAGTGCAAATCTTTTATAAGTCTATTAGCAAATTCTTGCGCCTTAATGTACCCCTCACTTGCCCTTTGTCCAGAACCAGAAATAACAAGTGGATTTCTTGCGTCATCAATTAAGATTGAATCGACTTCATCAACTATAGCATAATTTAATCCCCTTTGGACTTTTTGACTTTTATCTAATGCCATATTATCTCTAAGGTAGTCAAAGCCAAGTTCATTACTTGTGCAATAACAAACATCAGAGCTATATGCTTCACGCCTTTCTTCAGTAGACATTCCAGAAGTAACCACACCAACACTTAATCCCAAAAACTTATAAACTTTGCCCATCCATTCAGCGTCACGCTTTGCAAGATAATCATTTGCTGTAACCACATGAACACCTTTACCTGTAAGTGCATTAAGAAAAGTAGGTAAGGTTGCAACTAAAGTTTTGCCTTCACCTGTAGCCATCTCAGTTATTCTACCTTGGTGAAGAGCAATTCCACCAAGAATTTGCACATAGCGATGTCGCATATTGAGAACTCTTGAAGCTGCCTCACACATAATCGCATATGCCTCAGGCAAAATTTGATCAAGTGTTTCACCTTTATCAATCCTATCTTTTAAAATTTTTGTTTGTTTTCTAAGTTCTTCATCACTTAAATTGTTGTAGTTTTTTTCTAGAGAAACAATTTTATCAGCTATTTTTTTTAAATCTTTTAATTGGGAATTACCATAGTTAAACAAAGCCATATTTTCTCCTTTATTTTATTATATTATAACAAATAAATAATAAAAAATAAAGACCTATTCTAAATTTTCCTTAATATTTTAATTTTTTTTTAACTACTAACTATATCTAATAAATATAATTATAAAAAAAACATCTTAAAATAAGTTAAGATGCTTTTTTATTTTATTTAAATTAAAAAGATAAAGTTAATATTTTTAACAAAAGTCATGTATAAAAAATTTCTAATTTAACTACTTAAAAATTTACTTTCCAATTATTTTCTATTGATTTTTACCACAGCAGTTTTTGTACTTTTTGCCACTTCCACATGGACACTTGTCATTCCTTCCAACAGTTTTTTTCTTATTTACAGGTGCAGGAGTCTCTCCACCTGCATTATTAGTCTTAAGGTTATTTGGTCTTATTCCCCTTCTCATCATAACCAACTGCTCAGGCGAAATTCCAACTTGAATTTTTATACCCATCATAAAGTTTGCTACATCTTTTCTCATTGATGCTACCATTTCGTCAAACATATCAAAACCTTCTGCCTGATAAACAATAACTGGATTTTTATTTCCATATCCTCTAAGCCCAATACCAGACTTTAAGTTTTCCATATCATCTATGTGGTCAATCCATTTTCTATCCATGATTTTAAGCAAAATATCTCTTTCTGCCCTTCCAAAGTCTATGCCATTGTCCTCATATTCTTTCTTTCTTAGTTCGTACCTTGCAACTGCTCTTTTATAAATTTCGTCTTCAATTTCACTTGAAGTATAATCTGATATTATTTCAAGAGTTATAAAATTTGTACCCGGTTCTAATAATCTCTTTTCAAGGTCTTTATTATATGCCTCAATATCTACTTGTTCTGGCTTTTGGAAATGTGAATATTCTTCTACAATATCTACTACTACATCTCTTATCATTCCCAAAATATTTTCGTGAACATCTTGACCATCGAGAATTTTATTTCTTTCTTTATAAATCTCTTCTCTTTGTCTGTTAAGTACATTGTCATACTCAACTACACTTTTACGAATAGAATAGTTATTTGCTTCTACTTTT
Organism: uncultured Clostridia bacterium; assembly: GCA_944382715.1. Classification (GTDB taxonomy): domain Bacteria; phylum Bacillota; class Clostridia; order Christensenellales; family UBA1242; genus RGIG1681. The sequence goes on along the minus strand of CALWNC010000002.1, from coordinate 195,749 downwards.
CTTTGTGCTGCAGCAACGCTCCTAGAAAAGAATTTCCAATTAATAGATGTGCTACCATCTAACCTAAACATTTCTGCCATTCTTTTTAGTTTATCACTTCCAAAAACTCTTGAAAGATCATCATCGGCTGAAATGTAAAATACTGAAGAACCCGGGTCACCCTGTCTACCAGCACGACCACGAAGCTGATTGTCAATTCTTCTACTTTCATGCCTTTCTGTGCCTATTATTCTAAGTCCACCAAGCTCAACAACTTTTTCTTTTTCTTCTTTTACTTTCTCATCAAACTTAGCCTTATAAACTTCATATTCCTCTCTCGCTTTTTGCTGTACCTCATTTTCAACTGGAAAAAGTGAAGCAGCAATGTCTATATCATAATCTTCATATCCAGCCTTTTTTAGTTCTTGTTTCGCCATAAATTCACTATTTCCACCAAGCAAGATATCAGTACCACGACCAGCCATATTTGTTGCAATTGTAACTGCTCCAAGTCTACCTGCTTGTGCAATTATTTCGGCTTCTCTCATATGGTTTTTAGCGTTAAGTACATCGTGTTTTATGCCAAGTCTTATTAATGCTCTTGAAAGTTCTTCAGATTTTGCAACTGAAAGCGTACCAACAAGAACGGGACGATTTTCTTCATGCGTTCTCTTAATGTCTTCGCAAATAGCATTAATTTTAGCTTCGTGTGAAAAGAAAAAGATATCATTTTCGTCAATTCTTTTCGAAGGGAGATTTGTAGGGATTGTTACAACATCAAGCCCATAAATTTCTCTAAATTCACCCTCTTCTGTTTTTGCAGTACCAGTCATACCAGAAATTTTCTTGTATAATTTAAAGAAATTTTGGAATGTAATTGTTGCAAAAGTTTTATTCTCTCCCTGAATCTTTACCCCTTCTTTTGCTTCAATTGCCTGATGCAGTCCATCACTATATCTTCTTCCAACCATAATACGACCAGTGAACTCATCGACAATTAATACTTCGCCATCTCTAACAATATAATCTTCGTCTTTTTTCATTAAAAATCTTGCTCTGATTGCGTTATTAATATTGTGGTTTATTTCTGTGTTTTCCACATCGGCAAGATTTTCAATTCTATAATATCTCTCAGCTCTTGAAATTCCACTTTCCGTCAAATGAATAGTCTTCTTTTTTTCGTCAATATCAACATCTTCTTCGCTTAAGGTTTTTGCAAACTTTGATGCTATAACATATTGATCTGAAGATTCCCCTGATGGTCCAGAAATAATAAGTGGCGTTCTTGCTTCATCAATTAAAATTGAGTCCACCTCATCAATAATTGCAAATTTTAAACCTCTTCCAACCATAGCTTTTTTAGTTTCGCACATGTTATCACGAAGATAGTCGAAGCCAAACTCACTGTTAGTGCCATAGGTTATGTCACAGGCATATGCCTGTCTTTTATCATTAGGGTCTTGACCATTGTGGATATATCCAACGGTTAAGCCTAAAAATCTATGAACTTTTCCCATCCATTCGGCATCTCTTTTTGCCAAGTACTCATTAACTGTAACAATGTGTACAGGTTCACCTGAAAGAGCATTGAGATAGGCTGGAAGTGTTGAAACCAATGTTTTACCTTCACCAGTGCTCATTTCGGCAATTCTGCCTTGATGAAGAACTATACCACCAAGAATTTGAACGTGGAAATGACGCATATTGAGTACTCTTGTAGAGGCTTCTCTAACAACTGCAAATGCATCTGGCAAAAGGTCGTCAAGTGATTCTCCTGCACTGTATCTTTCTTTTAGCAGTACTGTCTGATTTTTTAATTCTTCATCGCTCATTTGTTTATATTTGTCTGCAAGTTTTTCTACTTTATCTGCTATTTTTTCAAGTTTTTTCAAACTTCGTTTATTATCAAAATTTTTTAAAAAGCTCATAGTTTCTCCCGATAATTAATTATAAAATACATTATATAATTTTAAACTATTTTTAATAGTTTGTAAAGTAAAAACAATTTTTTGTATTTTTTCAAATAGGTTTTTATTAGTTTAATTTCTATAAAAATAACAAATATTATTTTTAAATGCATAAAAATGTCTATTTTTGGTTTTCGCTTAACCGATTTTTACTTCAGCTATTATAAATTTAAATTGATAATATTAATCAATATTAGATTCAAACTTTGTTTTTGCAAGCGTCATTGTAATAATTTTTTTAGGCTTTAACTTTGCCAGTTCACTTGAACATCTTGTAAGAGTAGTCCCTGTGGTAAATACATCATCAATCAGCATAACTATTTTTCCATTTAATTTTTTAGAATTTTCTAAAACATAAAAAGCATCTTCCAAATTCTTAAGTCTATCTAATCTATTCATTCCAGCTTGATTTTTAAAACCATCTTTTTTACCGAGTAATTTAAGCACTGGCAAACCAATAATTTTACCAATTTCTTTTGCAATTTCCTCTGATTGATTATATCCTCTTTCTTTTAAACTCTTTTTGCCACTTGGCACAAAGGTTAAATAGTCAATATCTTTAAAATTATCTTTTACAACCGTCATCATTTCTGCAATATATTTTGCATAGTACTTCTTTCTTGAATATTTAAGTTTTTTAACAATTCTTGAAGTGATCTCATTATAATAAAAAATTGATATATTTTTGGAGAATGTGTAATTTTTATCTTTACAAACTTCGCAAACTAGCCCTTTCATTTCTTCTCCACACTTTTCACAAACTTTTCCACTAATTATTTCTAACTTTCTTAAACATTCATCACACATTGAAAACATAGAACCATCTTCAATTTCTAAACCACATGAAATACATGAATGATTAGTAAAAATTAAGTCTTCTAATTTACTTAGTAACATTAAAACTTTTCTTTTGATTGTCATAAAAATATTATGGATTAAACAAAACATATTGTCAATTTATCTAATGAGATTGACAGACATTTTTTTTAAATGTATTATATAAAAGAGATTTAATTTTTAGCTTATTAAAAAATTGTTTATTTACTAATCTATGACAAATATAAATCAATAAATGCAAAATTAGATAAACTAAAAATTAAAAAATATGATTTTAAATTGTATTTTTTTAAAAAAAAGACTAAAAAATTACAATTTTATTTTAAAACTATAGTTTACAATTATGATTTCAAACATATTAAAGGGAGAAAAATGTTTTATGATCAATATTGCAATTGATGGACCTACTGGAAGTGGCAAAGGAGCACTCGCAGATGGTTTAGCTGAAAAATTCAATTTCATTCATCTTGACACTGGTGCAATTTTTAGAGGCTTTGCATATGGCATCTTAAATAGCGGATATAGTGACCCAACAAAAGAAGAGATTGAAAAGATTTTACCAAGTTTAAATCTTAAAGTTAAATTTGAAGAGGGAAAGCAAAAAATTATTTTAAACAATGATGATATAACTAAATGGCTTAGAGCAGAACAAATTAGCAAACTCTCTTCTAAAATTTCAGTATATCCAATAATCCGTGAAAAATTTTTAGAAATTGTACAAGAATTTGCCAGCTGTAACAACTGTATTATTGATGGCAGAGATATTACAAGTGTTGTTCTTCCTAATGCAGACTACAAACTCTTCTTAATGGCAAGTGAGGAAGTTCGTGCAAAGAGAAGATATGAGGAAAATTTATCAAAAAACATTAGTTGTACATATGAAGAAGTTTTAGCCAATCTAAAAGAACGAGACTATCGTGATTCTCATAGAGAAATTGCCCCTCTTAAAGTAGTTTCAGATGCAACAGTTGTTGATAATTCCGAACTCAGCATCAAACAAACTGTAGATTTATGCTATAATCTAATTGTTGAAAAATTAAAAAACAAGGGAGAAAAATGATAGAAATTTATCTATCATTTTTATAAAATTATGAAAGCAAAATTTGTTCCATTAAATAAAAACTTTATTGATTATCCAATTGCACACAGAGGACTTCATTCCAGTACTATTTCTGAAAACTCTATGCTAGCCTTTAGTCAAGCAATAGAAGCAAATGTGGCAATTGAAATTGATGTACATAGGCTTAGTAATGGTAACTTTGCAGTGTGTCACGATAAAAATCTAAAAAGAGTTACTGGAGAAGATGTGCTACTTTCTACGCTTACAAAAGAAACTCTTAATAGTTACAAACTTAAAGATGGTCAATCTATTCCTTTACTTGAAGATGTTTTAAGTCTTATAAATGGAAGGGTTCCTCTTTTGGTGGAGCTTAAACCTGAAAATGGTTTTAAAAAGTGTGATGTTGAACCTTTACTCAATATCCTTTATAGATATAATCATAATGACAAAATTGCGCTTCAAACTTTTAATCCATTTTTAGTGCGAGATGTTAAGAAAAAAACCTCTATCTTTTCAGTTGGTTTACTTTGCTCATATGATTTAGGAAAGATGCCAAAGTTGGAAAATTACATTGCAAAATCATTAAAACTATTTAATTATTCAAAAGCAGATTTTATATCATATGACATTAATTACTTGCCAAATAAATATGTAAATAAATTTAAAAGTAAAGGTACAACCATTTTAACATGGGTTGTTAACTCAAATGAAAAACTTATAAAAGCCAAGGAAGTTGCAGACAACATAATATTTGAAAATTTAGACACAAAAAGTATTTTAAATAATAATCGTGGTGATTTATGAAGGGTGAAATATGCAAACTTGAAATATTGTCCCCTGCTGGTAATCCCGAATGTTTTTATGCCGATATAAATTCAGGAGCCGACGCAATTTATCTTGGACTTTCTTCCTTTAATGCAAGAATGAAGGCAGAAAATTTTACAGAAGAAAACATAAGAGAATATGTGAAAATCGCCCACACATATGGTGTAAAAATCTATGTAACAGTAAATACTTTAATTGAAGATAACGATTTTGAAAGTCTAATAAAATTAATAAAGAATTTAGTAAACGCAAAAGTTGATGCATTTATAGTTCAAGACCTTGGAGTTGCTTATATTTTAAAAAATTGTTTTAAAAATATAGTACTACATGCAAGCACTCAAATGGGAATTCATAATTTAGATGGAGCTCTTGTTGCAGAAAGAATGGGTTTTAAACGAATAGTCTTATCTAGAGAAACCAAACTAGAAGACATTAAGCTTATAAGAGAACATACTTCACTTGAAATTGAATATTTCGTACAGGGAGCACTATGTGTTGCTTTTTCTGGAAATTGTTACCTATCATCACTCGAAAAAGGACAAAGTGGGAATGAAGGAAAATGTTTGCAACTATGTAGACTTCCCTATTTTAATAGCTTAACAAATAAAAATTCCTATAATTTAAGTGCGAGAGATTTAGGACTTTTAGAGAATTTACCAATGTTAATTGAAGCTGGAGTTACCAGTTTTAAAATTGAAGGAAGAATGAGACATTCTGGATATTGTGGTGTTGCAACAAAAATTTATAGAACTGCAATAGATAAAATTTTAAACAAAACTTTTAGCAAAGAATGGATTGAAGAAGCCTATGAAAAACTTAGAGAAACATTTTCAAGGGGTGAGTTCAACAAACTCGCATACTTACCAAATCCTACTCCAGACAATATAATAAATAGTGATTACCAAAATCATATCGGGCTTGAAATTGGAAAAGTTCTTTCTGTGAGCAAATTTAAAGATAATTTATATAAGGTTAAAATCTTTTCTACCAAAGAACTTCACGAAGGTGACGGATTAAAGATTATAAATACTAGTTCAAAAGAACAAGTTGCCAGTCTTGGTATAGGTAATTTAAAAAAAATTCAACCATCAGTTTATGAAATAATTACAAAATATGAATTTAAGTCGGGTCTAAGTGTATTTTTAACACAAAATTCATCTTTAGAAAATGAAATATTAAGTTTAAAACGCCGCATTCCAATTAATGTTCAAATAATTGCAAATTCAGGTGAAAAACTAAAAATTACAATTTATATCGCAAATGGTTTGCAGATTGAAATTTTTGGAGAGGATAATTTACAAAAGGCGAAAAATTTACCACTAAGTGAAACAGAATTTTATAATCAATTCAACAAAATTAATGACTCGGCATTTGTAATTTCTAGTTTTTCATTTCAAAGCGATGGCATATTTTTACCAAAATCGAAAATTAACGAAATTAGAAGAAATACAATATCTAAAATCTGTGAAAAAATAATTGAAAAAAATGAATCTAATGAAATTATTTTTGACGACAATTCATATAATATTTATATAAATAAATTACCAAGTATAAACCCAAAAAATATTGCCATTGTAGATGAAAACTTTGAATTTAAAAATAATAAAACAATTTTAAATGACTTTGACTATGTAGTTTTTGCACCTAAAAAGTTTGTTGAAACTAAAATAATTGCAATTTTATGTGAATTGAAAGAAAAATTCGCTTTAAATCTCCCTACCATTTTGAACCATAATGACAAGGTCGTATTGGAAAATATTTTAAAAAAATTACCTAAAAACATAACTCTATTTTCAAACAATATTTATGGTCTTGAGTATGCTAATAAATATAATGTTATAGCTTCTCCACTAATGAACATAAAAAATAAATACTCATTATTAATGCTAAATTATATGAACACAAATGTGGTTTGTGCCAGTGTTGAAGCCAATGAAAATTTTACAACAAAGTACAATTTAACTTCTTTTGTTGATGGTGAGTTTCCTTTGATGACTTTTGCTCATTGTCCATTCAAAACCATTTTTAATAACACTTGTGAAAAGTGTAGTTATAATCCAAATTTAACTTTAACTAATAAAAATCTTGGAATTTATCACATTAAAAGAAATGTCATTTTTAATTGTTACTTTGAGCTTACAAAACATATTTCAAATAAAAATTCAAAATTTTATCTTTTAAATTTCAGTAAATAGCAAAAATGCTTGCAAAAAACAGAATTTATGTGCTATATTTAGATTATAAAAGAAAATTCTTTAAGAGGGGGGAAAACTAATGAGTCAGACCGTAGATTACCTTACTGGTGGAGCTATCATAGCCGCTGTTGTCATTATTATGTTAGTTGCAGCCATTAGAGTCTATAAAAACAATAATGCTAGAAGGTTAGAAGAAAAATCTCGTGAAGTTGAAGGTGTAATTTTAAAACATGGAGTTAGATATACTCCAAAAGCCACAATTGTTGACAAAGAAGGTAATGATACAGTTTCTTTTGTTAAACATGATATCATTATCAAGCCTAGAAAGTCTGTAAAGGTTAGCAGAAATGGCGACCTTAAACCGGGAAAATGGACGGTTCTTGCTAGCAATGAAGAGGAAACTGCTTTTAATATTCGTATTGGAAACTATGTAAGAGAATATAAACATGGACAAGAAATCGTTTTAGCTGAAGGAGATGAAGTTACTCCAACAAGCACAACCATTATTCTTAGATAAAAAAAACCAATCATTTGGGAAATTACTCAAACGATTGGTTTTTTATTTATCTAAAATTTAATAACTTTTCTTCCTTTTTTTATTTTAGATAATTAAAGAAATTATAAAAAGACTGCTAAATTATTAATCTAAAATTGAATAATATGCTTAAATATTTTAAATTTTAATTAAGCTAATTTTATAATTTTAACTTTAAAAAATTTAAGTTATATTTATGATGAAATTCTAAAGTTTCACAAACTAGAAATTTTTATTTATTTAATGCCCTAATTTTTTTAAATTTATTAAGAAAAATATATGTTCAAATTTCAGCCTTAAAACTAATAACAAAATTATTTTTAAATCCAGCACATAAAAAAATTGTAGATATAAAATCTACAACCTAAATTTTGGCTCCCCAATGCATTTAGTATTTGAACTTGTTTTATCATTATTTTTCAAATCTTCTTGCATTTGGTCAAAAGTCCGAGCATCTTCACCAAATAAATTGTAATAAATAACCAACCTATTATCAAAAACATAAATTCGATTTATGAAACTATTGATAATTTTTCGCTTAAATTCAATGTCTTCTTTATTTTGTGAAACATAAAAGCTTATAATATTTACAATATCTTGTTCACTATGATTGAGTTTAGAAGCAAGTTTAAGTTTTTTTAATTCTTCTTGTAAATCTTTTTTCTGCAAGCTGAGACTATCAGCTTTGTTTTTTAATCGAATTTTTAAATCATCATTATCATTAAAAAATATATCATCAAAACATTTATCCAGATTTTTTTCAATTTGATTAATGCGATTTTCATATTCTTTAATTTTAAGCAAACTTGCATTTTTATTTGTTTCTTCAACTACACTTCTTGCAATGGTTTTAATATTTTCTTCTATCAGCACATTTTTAATTGTTTCATCAATGACAAGCTGTTCCATACTTTCTTTATTTTCATATTTTTTATTGCACTTATGCAGTTTATATTTCAATGAACAAGCATAATAACAATGTTTAGTTCCTTTTTGACTTGTTCCACTAACACCAACCATAGAGTTACCACAATATCCACAAAATAGTTTTCCAGTTAATAAATATTCAATAGGTGACTTTTGCTTTCCTGCGTTGTGTTTATTTATTGCTAATCTTTTTTGAACTTTGTCAAACAGTTCTTTTGATATTATAGCTGGGTAATAGTCTAAATTTTGCACAGTGCCATTATCATACACGCCAATATATTTTTTGTTGCTTAAATTGTTTTGAAAATTATTTGTTGTTAACAATCTATTATTTCGTGTTCTGAACCCTTTATCATTAAGCTCTTTAATTATTTGTTTTTTTGGTTTTCCATTAGCGTATTCTTCAAATAGATATCTTACTGCAGCGGCTTTATCTTCATCTATGTAAATCTTTTTATCAATTACTTTGTAACCATACAAAATATGTCCACCAATAAAGTTGCCTTTTATTAAACTTTCTTTCATTCCTCTTTTGGTTTTTTGACTTAAGTCCATAGAATACATTTCAGCAATCATTTCAAGTAAACCTTCTACAAGTTTACCTTCAGGACCATCACTGATTGATTCCGTCGCAGATATAACTTTAACACCAAATTTTTCAAGTTTATGCTTGTAAACTACACTATCATATTTATTTCGTGAAAATCTGTCTAATTTATAAACAAGTATTGCTTCAAATTCTTTTTTCTTTGCATCATCAATCATTTGCAAAAAATCTGGACGATTATCTTTTGTTCCAGATTTTGCTCGGTCAATATATTCATGCATGATTGTTAAATTGTTTCTCTCTGCATATTCTTTGCAAACCCGCAATTGCCCTTCAATACTTTGTTCTGTCTGTTTGTTGCTTGAATATCTTGCGTAAATAACTATGTTCATTATTAGTCAGCGATTCCTTCATTTTTCTTGTAAATATCATTAAATTGACTTGCTATTGTTCGCACTGCTTCAGCTTGCTCACTATATAAGAAAAATTTAGAGTATTGTTGATTTGACCAAATTACAACATAATTTTTATCTAATGGTTTTGAAGTATCGTCAAAATCACTATCAGCAAAAAGATATGATATACCATCCTTACAAACAAATGATGCTAATTCATAAAAAGCATCGTCATTTAAAATCAATTTATTATCTTCTATCTTTTTTATTTCGTCTAAACTATATTGAGATAATGATGAAAGTTCTTTTTGTGATATTCCCGAATTAATACGATACTGTTTAATTAAAGTTCCTCTTTTTGTGGCTCCCGGATAAATTTCTCCAGTTGCTAAAAAGTCTAAGTCAACATCTAAAATGTTGGCTATTTTTTTTATTGTCTCAATATCAACACTTGTTGATTTGCGTTTAAACATACTAACTAATGTCGTGTATGGAATGTCTAAATCTAAACTTAGTTGCCTTTTATTAATTCTCTTTTCTTTTAAAAGTGTATCAATTCTATCATACATATTCATATTTTGTTCGTCCCCCATTTATACGCATTATAGTTTAAAATTTATGCAATTGCAATAATTTTTAAATAAAAATAAAATAATTTATTCAATAGCATAATTTTAGTTGACAATATATGCAATTGCGATTATCATATATAATATACGCAATAGCATAACATTATAAATAATAAAAACATTTTTGCGTAAATAGATAAAAAATGGGGGTTATTATGTATGTTAATTTAAGAGTTTTAATGATTAAAAACCATATTTCTCTAAATGAAATGAGTAAAGCATTAAAAATCACAAGAAACACACTATCAAAAAAAATTAATGGCAAAGCAAAATTTAGCCTAGACGAGTTTTTGAAAATTCAAGCCGAATTTTTTTCAAATGTTTCAATTGAAGTATTAAGTAAAAAGGACTAACTATGAAGAACCAAATAGGAACAATAGTTTACAAAGATAATCATAACAAATGTATAAGTAGTCAAGCCATATTTGTAGCAGCTGAACAAAATGACAAGACTAATAATTTAGTTTGTAATTCTTTGTTTTTATTTGTTCAAGACATCGTCAAAAATGAAATTTTTAAAGGAGAAATAAACAACAATGTTATTGAAAGAACTATTGATAAAAAACAATATTAAACAAAAAGAAATGGCAAAAGAACTTAATATAGACAAAGAACACATGAGCAAAATATCAAATTATAAATGTTTGCCAACACCTGAACAAGCTAAAAAAATGTGTAATTTTTTAGATTGTAATATTTTAGACATTTACAACAAAAAAGAAATTGACCTAATTTTAGGTTGTAAAAAGGCAAAACGCAACCAAGATAATAATTTGTACTACCGATTAAGTGTTCGACTAAATAAGAGCGGTTGCAACTGCTTAAAACAAGAAAATTTAAATAAATTGGGATATAAAACTCTTAAATCGTGGGTTTTAGAGTGTTTAGAGGAATTACAAGGGAGATTAAAAAACTTAAAAAAGTAAATAGAGGTAAAAAAAGTGATTGAGCGTGAAAGTTTTGTATTTTATATAAGTATGTTTAAAGCAATTGAGAAGATACCAGATTTAAAGACACAAGCAGAGGCATATAAAGCTATTGCACTATATGGGTTATTTGGAATAGAGCCAGACGAGGACGCAAGCCCATACATCCAAATAGTATTTGCACAAGCCCAAGCCGTTTTGAATTCGTCTATTAATCGCTATAATGCCTGCGTTGAAAATGGAAAGAAAGGTGGAAGACCAAAAACAAAAAATAACAAAGATAAAACCAGAGATAAAACCAGAGATGAAACCAGAGATGAAACCAGAAATGAAACCAGAAATGAAACCAGAAATGAAACCAGAGCAAAACCTAACCCTAACCTTAATTATAATTATAATGTTAATGATAATTATAATGATAATTATTTGTTTGTTAACAATAACGCGCACGCGCGCGTAAGTGAAGAAGAGAGAAAAGCATACAAACAATTTTTTAATGAAACATTTGATTATTACACAAGTGGAGATTTTTATAATTCAGCTATAGAAATTATCGATACAATGATAAATGCAATAAAACAAGTAAAAAATACTAGTTTAAAATTTAATCACAAAACTTACACAAAAGAAGAATTAACAAAAATCTATCTAAATTTAGACAATGAGAAATTTAGAAAGATAGTAACACAAGTTACACTTAATAAAGAGATTGTTAATAAAACAACTTATATTTTAGGTTGTTTAATAAATTTAGGGCAAGAAGAAAGTTATCTAAACAAGCAGGCTGACATTGATAAATTTAGAAAACATTTAGAAATTGATTTTGACGATAAAAAATAAGCTTTAAAGAAATATGCATATACACCTTACTAGAAACAATTTTAGACTTTAAATAAAAATTAAAACATAAAAAGGAGATTAAAAAAGTGAATAACAATAATAAACTTAATAAATTAAAAAAAGAATATTTTGTAATAGATTATGATAATTTATATAATTTAGTATTTAATAAAGACCCTGATAAGTTTAAATCATTACAAACTTTATTAAATGATGAGATTGAAAAAAGAAATTTTTTATTTGGTTATTTTAATTTAGAATTAGAAAAAAATAAAAGCAAAAAAGAGATTTATAAACTAATTGAAAAAATTTCAAAATGTCCTATTTTTTTCATTTCGCCATTTTATGAACTTTTAAACAAGGAGGTTAAATAGAATGAAAACAATAATAAAAATTAAAGGCACACCATATAAAGTAAATTTTGTTGATGCACTTTATGAAGTGGACGGACTGACAGACACGAAAAATAAAAATATTTATATACAAAAATCAGAAGATAAAGAAGAATTACAAAAAACACTTATACACGAATTAACACACGCATTTTTTTATGAATGTGGCTTAATACAATATTGCAATAGTGAAATACTAGCATATTGGATAGAAAATAATTTAAGCGATATATTTAATTCAGCTTGCAATCTTATAGATTGCTTAAAGCAAAAAAAGAAATAAAAGGTAATAGTTTATGACGGAAGAAGAATTCAAAGAAAATAAAAAACTTATAAATTATCTTTTATTAAAGAAATTTTCAAAATATTATAAAATATTATTTCCATATAAAGAAGATTTAATACAAGAAACATTATTATTAATTAACAGACAACGACAAAAATTTGATAGTACTAAATGTTCATATTCCACATTTGTATTTTACTGCATTAGAAGTGTAATTTTTAATTTTTTTAAAAAACTTAGTGCAAAAAAAAGAATAAAAACAACACTATCACTTGATGAAACGATTTTAGAAAATGATGATATATTTTATATAGATTGCGTGCATTATGATGATGATTTAGATAGAAATTTAAATTTAAATTATGTATTTAATATTTATAAAAAAGCAATTAGTAAAGAAAGTGTAAAAAATAAAAAAATAATGGACTTAATATTAACCGGTGAAAGTGATACAAATATTTCAAAAAAATTTAATATGTCAAAACAAGCTGTTAATAATATACATCAGAAATTAAAGCTTTTAATGTATATTGAATTAAAGAAAAATGATTTCGATTCAAGATATTTAGATAATTATAAAATTAATTTTAATAAAATTGGACAAAAGTATAAAAAACAAATTATTAATTATAAGGAGAAATAAAAAATGGAACAAATACAAACAGAAAAAGATTTCAAAAAATATTTACTTAGCAAAAAAAGAAGTACACTTGTAGAACTTTATTTACAAAAATGTTATGATACAGAATTAGAGAAATTAGAGTTAATAAAAGAGATACAAGAATTAAAACAAGATATAAAAATGATAACGAACAATTATGTAAGTTTATTGATTTTGAATTCAGAGCAAAGAGCTAATAAAGATAAATTATCAAGTATTAATGAAATAAAATGTAAAATATAAATAGATTAAAAAAGGAGATTTTGTTTTAAATGACAAAAAAAGAATTAAAGCAAGAATTAAAAAACAATTTAATATCAGTTTTAGAAAAGTATATATTAAAAGGACTTACACTTGATGAGTTAAGTAATAAGGCTCGTTTACTTTGTAAATTGTATTTTAAAAATGCAGATGAAGTATTTTTAAATACTTTCGTATTATTTGCTGAAGCTTTACAATCAAAATATTTTGCTGAACTTGTATTTGATGAATGTTTAGAAGAATTATAAATTATATTAAAAATATAATTAATCAGTAAAAAACAAGGAATGTTATTCCTTGATCAACTTCGGTTTTCTATAGTAAAGTAAATGAAATTATGCCGTAAAGATTGAATTTTTTGTTTTTTAATGTTACTTTTAAGCCTTTTACTTTATTTATTAATAAAATTTTAATTTACTTTTATGTTTATTTATTAATTATTATTTATTATTTTTCATTTATTTACTCAGACACAAACTGTGTCTGAGTGAAAAATAAAAAATAATAATAAAAATAAAATTAAAATTTTATAAGCTTAATAAATTAAAGGCTTAAAAGTTTTATAAATGAATATTTCATTTTTATTAGATTTATAAAAAATTCAATCTATTACCATTAAAATTTTAATTTTAATGAGCTCTTGCAAAGTCGCCAAGGGCGAACCCTATTAGTTATAAGATAACTTATTTAAGATTATATAAAATTCTAAATTAAACGCGATTATATTTTTTATTTATTTTTTTGTTAAGCTTGCTAACAAAAAATAATAAAAATATATGAGCAATTTAGAATTTTATATAATTAGAGTTGTATTATAAAATTTAACAACCTTTTAATCTAAATTTATTTATAAATTTAGTTGCCGTAAGGCAACAATCGATTTTTTACAAAAAAACAGATCCTAGATTATATCAGTAAATAAATTATACCAAAATTTTTTAGAAAGTCAAATATTTTGTAAATAAAAATATAACAGCTTAATTTTTTAACTCTAACACAAAAAAATAGTTAGCAATCACTAACTATTTTTTTATTATCAGCCCGAACATATTATCAAAAAACAAAAATTTATAAAGTTCGTATTCTAAATATTTTGGCTCCCCAGGTAGGGTTCGAACCTACGGCCTATCGATTAACAGTCGAGTGCTCCACCACTGAGCTACTGGGGAATATATTAAATTATATGCTGTTTTGATAACAACAAATGTATTATATAACAATAAAAAAAATATTGCAAGTATTTTTTATAAAAATCTTAAAATTTTTTTAGAATAAATTATACATTATATTTTATAACTATAATTCCAGAATAAAATAAGAAATTTAAATTGTCAATTTCTCTCTTGTTTTTATTACTACTTTTTACATATTATAATTATTTATTAAATTTTAGATTTTATTCCTATAATGTTTTTTATCCCTACACAAACTTCTATAAACTTAATTCTTAATTAATTACAAAAATCACAAAACAAATTTGCCTTGTGATTTATATTTTTAAAAATTTTTATATTTACTAAAACAAAAATGTATTATTCAACATATTTCAATATTTATTCTATACTTTGTTTTATTAACAATTAATATTTGATTATTGTATTTACATTTTATTTAAGAACAAAGTGCATCTTCAATATAGACTTTCAAATCGTTCTCATTTCTTAAATTAAGTTTATTAATTTCCTGTATTTCAGGACTTCTTCCATAGCCAAAATCATGACTTTTTACATACTCTTTACTATTCATAGTTTTCTCCTTAAAATTATAGAATTTATCATTTGTTTATTCTTATTACGCTATTTTCTCTGCAGTTATTTTTGTTCTTGTACCATCGGCAAGTTTAATATAAATGACATCATCAATCAAACGCATTTGGTTAACAATTTCAACATTAAAACAGCATTTAAGTAAGTCTATTACAAATGCATCATTCATAGTTTTCTCCTTATGTTTATTTTGTCATTATAGTGACACAATTTATTATAGCACTTTCAGAACTCTCTAATCAAACAATTATTAGTTAGAATTTTATAGAATATAGAGAGAAGTGAGAGTTATTTTGTCGAACATTGTCAAAATTTAGGAGAATTGTGTGAACGAATTTCAAGAAAGACTTAAAGAATTAATAATTGATAATAAACTAAATAGATTACAACTTGCAAAAAGAATAGATATATCTTCTACAACAATTAATGGTTATTTTAACAAAAACTATTACCCAACAATAAAAATTGGAATAAAAATAGCTAACTTTTTTAATTGCTCTCTTGATTATCTATTTGGTTTAAGTGAAGAATATGTAAATCACAATAAAAATACTGGTAAATTTATAGATAATTTAACTCAAATTTTAAAAGCAGAAAATATTTCTGTTTCAAGGGCTTTAAATGATATGAATATGAGTGAGTGCAACTATTATAGGTGGAAAAACGGTATGTTCCCTAAAACAATAAATCTTATAGAAATAGCAAAACACTTTAATGTTTCAATTGATTACCTTGTAGGTAGAACATAGAAAAAAGATACTTTTAAGTATCTTTTTTTATAAAAAAATTATATTTGAATTTAAATTTTACTTTTAATCTTTATTATTAAGAGTTTAAATACAATAAATATAAAAAACTATATATTTATCATTTTTTCAAACTCTATACTAATATTTTTTAAACCATAAATAATGCTGTATAAAAAACGTAAAATTTCTTTTATTCTTATAAATTTTTATTAAAATAGGTATATTTTTATAATTTTTTGCAGTTAATTAGCAGTAATTTTAATTATAAACACTAAAAATCATAATAAAACTGCAATTTTATAAAAAATAAACTTAAAATAAATTAAACATTGTACTAAAAATAAATATTAAAAAAGAAAATTTAAATCAGGTCTTGTAAATTAACGATAATTATATTATAATATAATAAAGGTGTAAATTATGATTATAAGACAAAATGAGTTATTAAATGTTTTTCCAGAAGATATTAATAATGGTATTGTTGAAATACCTGAAGGAGTAAAGAAAATCTCTAATTATGCATTTCAAAATTTAATAAATCTTGAAAAAGTAATAATACCTGATAGTGTTACCGAAATTGGAACTTATGTTTTTTCTAGTTGTAAAAATTTAAAGTCAATTAGGTTGCCAAAAGATTTAAAGATTATACGATTTGGCACTTTTTCTGAATGTGAAAATCTTACTGAGATCTCACTTCCTGAAAAACTAGAAGAAATTCACGAAGATGCTTTTTATAAAACTGGGTTAAAAGAAATAACACTTCCCGACTCTGTTGATTTTCTTGGAAGAAACTCATTTTCTGATTGTAAGAATTTAAAAGCTATAAAATTATCTAACAAACTAAATACTCTTGAAGCAAATACATTCAGATTTTGCAATTCTCTTGAAAAAATAGAGTTCCCAGAATCAATGAGATATTTAAATGGCAGTGTTTTTTATAAATGCGAAAATTTAACAGAAGTGAAACTTAATAATGGACTTAGACATATTGGTAAAAATTGTTTTGAAAAATGCAAAAGTCTTAAAGAAATTCAAATTCCTAGAACAGTAGAAACCATATTTGATAATGCATTTTGTGATTGTATATCTTTAAAAAATGTAGAACTTGAAGGGAATTTAAAATTTCTTGGTCCACTGGCTTTTTATAATTGTATATCTCTTGAATCAATTAATATTCCAAATGAGATTGATACTTTGAATGATGCCGTATTTTCTAACTGTAAGAATCTAAAGGAAATAAGTTTACCTGACGGTTTAAAGTTTATTAGTAACCATGCGTTTAATGGTTGTGAAAATCTAGAAACTATTAATTTGCCAAGTTCTTTAAAGTCAATTGGTGACTTTGCTTTTAAAAAATGCAGTAAATTATCTAATGTTACATTACCTTCTAATATTACAACAATTGGCGCTGGCACATTTGAAAAATGTGTAAATCTTAAAAATGTGGTAATTCCAAATAAATTAAAATTTATTAAATCTTTAGCTTTTTCTAATTGTGAAAATCTCAATAATATAACACTTCCCAAATCAGTTGTATATATTGGTGAATATGCATTTAATAACTGTCATAGTCTAGAGAAAATTAATATTCCAGAACTTGTAACTATCATACCAAATTCTTGTTTCTGTAATTGCTATGAACTTTCTAACATTGTTTTTGATGAGCCCGTTTTTGCAACAAGATTAGAAACAATTGGTGAAAGTGCTTTTCAAAATTGTATTAAATTAAATAGTATTGAGTTGCCAAAATCATTAAATTTTATTGGAAGGAGAGCATTTTTTAATAGCGGTCTTACAAGCATTGTCTTGCCAGAAAATATAAACCTAGAAGATGGAATATTTGCAAAATGCGAGAATTTAAAATCTGTTTCCTTGCCTACAAGTTTGACTCAAATTCCTACAGAAATGTTTCATTCTTGCTGTTCCCTTAAAAGTTTTGTTATTCCATCAAACATAAAAAAGATTGGGCACTATGCTTTTGCATCTTGTCGTGAATTAGAAAATATTATTATCCCAAATTCAGTTGAGGAAATTGGAGAAGGTGCTTTTTATTCAAATGATTCTCTAAAAAATATTACACTGCCTGAGTCTATATCAAAAATAGGTAATATTGCTTTCGAACATTGCACTAATTTAAGTAGTATTAACATTCCTAGTTCTGTAAAACAACTTGGTAGAGTTGGTCGTGTATTTTATTACTTTAATAAACTTGATAATGGGTTTTCACTATCAAAAGATGCTACTGAAAACTCTATTCCACTTTCAGAAATTAATATAAATTTACCAATTTTATCTAACTTTTGGGAATATAGAAATATATTATTTAAAGAACAAAAAAATAAAAACATTAGTTATTTCTATAATGAATTTATTTCAGGATTACCTGATAAGCAAATAGAAAGTTTCATTAAATCTCACAATTTTACTTTTTTTAAACAACTTGACATTCCTGATACTCCAGAAAATAAATACACTCTCTTCAATGCACTTTACAATCTTGGAGCAGTGTCATCTCCCATTATAATTAATGATAAAAAAATTGACTATGCTCAAAAGGTTGTTGGTCTTTTACAAGAAAAAATATCAAAAACTTCATTAACCATAAATAAATTTAGAGAAATCTTTACCAAAATGAAAGAAGATGGTTTTAAAAAAGAGTTTACGGACTTCTTTCTATCTGAATTTGATAGGTTATTAGTGGTTAATGATGAATATGAAAATTTCATAGCAAGATGTTATAATGAGTTTGAAAAAGTGCAAAAAACTAATACAAATAATCATGGAAGTCAGCGTCAATTAAAGCCTACCATTGAAAAATTTATTGACTTTTTTAAAGAAAATAAGTTCGCAGGCATTACAGACAAAGAAAATGAACTAATTGCTGAAACTCTTTCACCTTATTTTTCTAAGCAAATTGACTTTGATAGAGCCGTAAAAATATTTGAAGAAAAAAATAATAATAAAACACCAGATCACATACTAAAAGAGCCATTAAAAGAAAAAGATGTCTTTTCTACTATTGACGACTATGCTAGTGAAATTAAAAAATTAAATATATCTACCCTATTCGATTTGACAGAAATTGCAAATAATGAATTTACTTTTGAGTGGTTATCAAAAAATGACCCTCAAAATCTAATACTGGGAAAACTATGCTCGTGCTGTGCACACATAGAGGGTGCTGGCTATGGAATTATGCACGCAAGTATTGTGCACCCAAATGTGCAAAATTTAGTTATTCGTGATAAAGATGGAGATATAGTTGCAAAGTCTACTCTTTACATTAATCCAACTGAGGGCTATGGAGTATTCAATAATGTAGAAGTTGGTTCTCAAGTTAGATTATCAGAAACAAATTTAGTATATCAAAAATTTATGCTGGGGGTACAAAAATTCGCAGAAAAGTACAACAAACTTCACCCAGAAAGTCCACTAAAACAAATTAATGTAGGTATGGGATTAAATGATTTAGGATTTCAAATTGAGCATAATAACCCTGTATCAAAAAGGTTATATAAGGCACTAAACTATGATGAATATGGAGTTGATGATTTAGATTATAATGGTGATAGTGGAATATCTCAATATGTTGTTTGGAAAAATGACGAAAATACTCCACAAATTGAAAAATAACTATAATTTAATAAAATTTAATTTTTTTGCAGAAAAACAACATTTTTTATATTTTTATAAACCAAAAATGCGATTTTTAACAGCTAAAATTTTTATTAACTTAGAGGTAAACAATGGATATAAGAGGAAATGAACTTGTAAAAGTTTATTAAAAAGACATTATTGACGGAAACTTTAATATACCAAGTAATATTACAAAAATTGGCAAAGAAGCCTTTTATGGCTTAACAATTCTAAAAAATATTACTATTCCTGCTTCTGTTAAAAAAATAGATGACAAGGCATTTTTATCGTGCATAAAACTTGAAAATATTACTTTTGAAAACGGTACAGAGGTTATTGGTGATTCTGCCTTTGAAAATTGCAGAAGTGTAAAGCAAATTAAGTTTCCTGACAGCGTTAAAAAAATGGGAAATAAAATCTTAAAAAAATGTTTAAATTTAACGGAGGTTAAATTACCTGACACTCTAAAATCTTTACCTGAGAATTGTTTTAAAGATTGTAAAGCTATTGAAAATGTGTCTTTACCTAAACAACTTGAAATAATTTTGCCACATGCCTTTGATGGTTGCTCTAATTTAACTAAAGTGGAACTCGGTGAGAATTTAAATACAATTGCAGACTTTGCCTTTAATAATTGCAAAAAACTTAAAAGTATGGTAATTCCTAACTCAGTTACAATGCTTGGAACTAATGTATTTAGAAATTGTACTAAACTGGAGAATGTTTCTTTATCAAAACATTTAAGAGTAATTCCAAAATATACATTCTTAAATTGTACTGATTTAAAGTCTATTAGTTTACCTGATAACATTGAAGTGATAGACGATTATGCATTTTCACTTAGTGGAATCAAAGATATTAAATTGCCTAAAAATTTAATTGTAATTTTTGAAGGAGCTTTTAGTGCTTGTTATAAATTAGAGAATATTGTCCTACCTGAAAATCTTGAAGTCTTAGGGGATACTGTTTTTCAATATAGCTCAATTAAAAATATTACCCTACCCGAAAAGTTAAGAGCTATTGGTTCCTTTACATTTAGTAATTGCAATAATTTAGAAAAAGTTATTTTCCCAAAAGATTTAAGAAATCTTGGAGTATCTATTTTTGCATATTGTAATAATTTAAAAGAAGTTTCTTTTCCAGATAACATTTATGCAATTCCCTATGCAACTTTTTACTCATGCAAAAATCTTGAAAAAGTAAATCTTCCTGATTCAATAATGAAAATAAATTCTGGTGCATTTATGTATTGCGAATCATTATAACTTGATAAGTTTCCAAATAATCTAGAAATAATTGATAATCTTGCATTCTCTTATTGCAAATCATTAACTAATATAACTATTCCAAGTAAGGTTACAACAATCAGAAATGGTGCATTCTTTGAATGTAATGATATGACTGAAATAAAGCTTCCAGCTGGCTTAAAAGTTTTTGAAAACCTTCAAAATTTAAATTTTGAATACTTTACAAAGGAAAATGATGGATTTAAAGTTTCAACCTCTCCAAGTGAAGATTCTATCCCACTTTCTCTCTTTAAAATACGCCCTGAACTTTTTTCTAGATTTTGGGATTATAGGGATCTTTTATTTAGAGAACAAACAAATGAAAAAATACAAAATGTTTATAATGTATTTATTAATGAACTACCTGACACAAAAATTGAAGAGTTTTTAAATAATCACAACTTTACCTTTTTTAAACAACAACCAGTTGATGGTAATATGATGATAGAAAAAGAATACTATAAATTTCTCTATAATCTCGGTGGAATGTTACCACCAATTCAAGTTGAAAACAAAAAGATTGACTATGCTCAAAAAACCACAAACTTTTTAATAGAAAAAATAAAAAAAGGCGAATTTAACACTGGCCTATCATATGAATACTTTAAGCGTATGCTACCACTTGGATTTAAAAAAGAATTTACGGACTTTTTTATCGAACACTATGACGAAATAATGGAACAAGAATCTCATATGAAAGGCTTTATCTCTAGATGCTACAATGAGTTTGAAGAGGTTCAAAAAACTAATACAAGCAATCGTGGAAGCCAAAGACAATTAAAACCTACAGTTAAAAGATTTGTTGAATTTTTTGAAGAAATAAACTTTTAAATACGACGGATAAAACTCGTATCATTGCTAATACTATTGCTCCATATTTTACAAGTCAAAGAGATTTTGAAAATGCCGTAAAAATATTTGAAGAAAAACAAAATAACGAAGTTCCTGATAATATAGTAAATATTCCACTTTCTGAAAAAGATATTTTTGAAGGCATTGAAAAAAATGCAAAACTAATAGAAAATTTACAAAAAGACACATTAAAAACCTTAATTGACACGGCAAATAACGAATTTACATTTGAATGGCTTTCTAAAAATGACCCTCAAAATTTAATACTTGGCAAACTTTGTTCATGTTGCGCTCATCTAGAAGGTGCTGGATATGGAATTATGCACGCAAGTATTTCTCACCCTAATGTACAAAATTTAGTAATAAGGGATTCAAGTGGAGAAATTATTGCGAAGTCTACCCTGTATATAAACCCAACACAGCGTTATGGGGTATTTAATAATGTTGAAGTCAATAACCAAATTCCAGAGGAAAAATTAAATCAAATTTACCAAAAATATATACTAGGTATTAAGACATTTGCAGAAAACTATAATGCTCAAAATCCGAACAGACCTTTAAGACAAATTAATATCGGAATGAATTTAAATGATATTGAGAGCGAAATAAAAAAATATAATAAGCGTTCGAATGTACTGTTTCAATCATTAAATTATGGAGATTATGGAATTACTGGGCAAAACTATAATGGTGATAGCAATTATAGTCAATATATTGTTTGGCAAAACCCAAATGAAAAAAATATGTCTTTTGAAGAAATTGAAAAACAGTAAATTAGTCACGCACAAACTTAATTGCTTTTATAAAAATTATAAATAACTTTTTGTGATTTAATTTTATAAAAACTGCAATTTCAATTAGATTTTTATATAATTTAATAAAAAAAAGATTAAATATTTTAAAATATAAAAATTTTATCTTTGATAGTATAACTATTAAATTAAATATGATATTGATTTGACAACTGTTTTATGATATAATAAAAAATATAAAAATTTTTTGCTTAATGGCATTTTAAAAAACAAAATAGATATTTTAATTTATAACCTGAACATTAATTTTCAAAGCAAAAAAAGGAGAACTTATGGAAATTGAAAATGGAATTTTGAAAAGCTATGTAAAGTCGGATTTAGTAAATGGCTCTATCGTTATTCCAGAAGGAGTAAAGAAGATTAGTTCATCGGCATTTGCTTCCCTTAAAAGTAATATAAACCAGCATATTACTTCAATTCAATTCCCTGAATCTCTTGAAGAAATTGAAGATAGTGCTTTTGAGTTTTTTGTAGAAATTGAAAATGTTAAACTCCCAAAAAACCTAAAGACCATTGGTGAAAATGCTTTTAGATATTGTGGTAAACTTAAATTAGTAGAAATTCCTGAAGGTTTGGAAACTATTGGCAATAACGCTTTTAGGGACTGTGCACTTTTGAAATCTATTACTTTGCCAAATAAACTAAAAACTATTGGAGAAGGGGCTTTTTATAATTGCAAATCACTTGAATCTATTAAAATTCCAGAAACAATAGAAACAATCAACCCATTTACTTTTGAGTATTGTACTAAGTTAAAAAAAGTTGATTTGCCAAATAACTTAAAGTCTATTGAAAATTACGCATTTGCAAATTGCTATAAATTAAGCAATATTAAACTGCCTGAAAATTTAGAGTCATTAGGTAAAGGTTGCTTTTCAAATTGTGCAATAAAATCAATAAAAATTCCATCATTAGTAAAAACACTTAGCGAAGAATGTTTTTATGCTTGCATAAACTTAAGAAATATTGAATTACCAGAAAATTTAGAATCAATAAATAATAGTGCATTTAATACTTGCATTGCTTTAAAAAAAATTAATATTCCTGATAATGTTTCTCGTATTGGAGTGAATGCTTTTTATCATTGTAATAAACTCAAAAATATAATTTTGCCTAAAAATTTAACAGAAATTAGTGAAAATACTTTCTCTAACTGTAGAAATCTTAACTCTGTTGTTATTTCTGACAATACAAAAATTATTGGAAATTCGGCATTTTCCAACTGTGCGAAATTAAAGAATGTAACTATATTAGGTGATGTTGAAAAACTTGGAGGACTATGTTTTTATGATTGTAACTCATTAAACAATATAAGTCTGCCAGATAGCATTACTGAAATTGGAGAAAATGCCTTTCATTCTACAGGTATCACTGAAATTGAGTTACCAAAAAACTTAAGAACTCTTGAACCTAGTGCATTTAGCAATTGTGACCTACTATCAAAAGTTACATTTAGGGGTGATAATTTAACTGAACTCGGATATGGTTGTTTTAACCTCTGTAAATCACTAAAAGAAATCACTCTTCCAGAAAATTTAAAGGTCATTGGTAATAGCTGTTTTGAATATTGTTCAAATCTTAAAAATGTAAATCTACCTTCAACGCTTGAAGATATTAGAGGTTATGCTTTTAGTTGTTGTGAAAAACTTTCAAACTTAGAATTGCCAAATTCAATAAAAACTATTGCATCTTATGCTTTTAATTGGTCAAATAATTTAACTTCTATATTTATTCCAGACTCAATCAAATCTATTCCAAAAGAATTAAATGTAGATTCAACAAACAAAGAAATGTTTACACATTATGTTCAGGGAAATGGTGGTTTTTATCTTACCAGTTCCCCATCAGAAAATTCATTGCCTCTTCAATCAATTAAAATAAACCTTGGACTCTTCTCAAAATGCTATTCAAATAATAAAGATACCTATAATGAACAAAAATCTGAACAAATTGCTAGTTTTTATAATATATTGTTATCCGAACTTCCAGATGAAAAAATAGAAGAATTTGCTAAAAATCATACATTTAAATTTTACAAACAACTTCACAAAAGATTAGACACCTTTTTGACAGATGAGTCTAAAAATATATTTTATACAGCACTTTATGACCTTGGTGTATTTGAACCTCCTGCAAATTATAATGGTAAAATAATAGATTATTCACAAAAGGTTACTAATTTTTTACTTCAAGAAATTGAAGAAAAAGAACTATCAAATAACCAAGTTTTAAATATTTTCTTTGGAATGAAACCATATGGATTTAAAAAAGAATTTACAGACTTTTATTTGGAAAATTTTACTAAAATAACTCATGATTATAGATATTATGTCCCTCAATTTACTGCAAAAGCTTACAACAACTTTGAGGCAGTACAGGCAACTAATACTAACAATCACGGTGGTCAAAGACAACTCAAGCCAACAATACAAAAATTCCTTGACTATTTTAAGGAAATTAAATTTGATGGCATTACTCCAGAAACTAAACCAATTGCCGATGAGGTTGGTGCATACTTTAAAGACCAAGATGCATTTGATTACGCTGTTGAAATTATGAATGAAAAGAAGAAAAATAATGTTCCAGATCATATCTTAGGTAAACCACTTAAAGAGAGTGATGTATTTAAAACCATTGATGACTATGAAGAGAAAATTAAAACACTACAACTCAATACTCTTGAAGAAATGACAAATATTGCCGATAACGAATTTACATTTGAATGGCTTTCTAAAAATGACCCTAAAAATTTAATACTTGGCAAACTCTGTTCATGTTGTGCTCACCTACAAGGTGCTGGATATGGCATTATGCATGCAAGTATTGTTCACCCACACGTACAAAATTTGGTAATAAAAGATAAAAATGGAAAGATTGTAGCAAAATCAACACTTTACATTAATGAAAAAGAAGGTTATGGTGTATTTAATAATGTTGAAGTTAATAACCTAATAAACGATGATTCTAATCCAAACCTCAGAAACCAAATCTATCAAAAATTTATGTTAGGTCTCAATGAATTTGCTGAAAACTATAACAAACAACACAAGGATAATCCATTAAAACAAATTAATGTTGGTATGCACTTAAATGATATTGGAACTGAAATTGCATTCTATAATGGCACGACAAATAATAAGCTTGTTCCACTTAACTATGCCACCTTTGGTAGAGGCATGCTATCTTATCCCGGTGACAGTTATGAAATACAATCTACTGTATGGAAAAACAAGGATTTACCTTTAGAAGAACAAGAAAATAAAGAAAATCAAATAGAAAAAGAACTTAGTTAAACTGCTTACTAAATATTTTTAATGCTTTGCTAATTAACAAAATAGTTTTAAAATCACTTTACTTACTGTTCTTGGTATCTTTAATTTTTTTCTACATAAATTAATAATTAAATTTAAAATTGGTAATTAATTATAGTTTAATATTACTAAATTCCATTTGAAAAATTTATTATAAAATTCTTTTAACATTTTAACAGTATTTTTAACCTTTCTTTGAGCTTTCAAAGAAAGGTTTTTTTATAAAAATTTAGATTAGGTATTGTTATTTTGCTTAATTTATTTTATAATTAATATATTATATAATATAAAAATAACTTAGGTGTCATATGGATATTTATAATGGAAAATTAATTTCAGTTAATGACAAAGATATTGTAAATGGTGTACTAGATATCCCAGAAGGAATTTTATATGTAGACAGTAATTTTTTGGACCGGGTAAAACAAAATATAGAAAGAATTAACTTTCCAAGTTCAATAAGATCACTTGTAATTCTCTCTGACAAATTAATAAATAAACCATCTTATATTTCATTTACAGACAATGACTATTTGCCTGTAATTACTTTTTCTCCTATTAGTGGTTCTATTCCATTTAGGGATTTTAAACTAGATTTAGAAGATGTAAGGAAATTTTTACCATTAAATAAAAATTTATTAAATGAGCAAAGAAATAAAGATATTCGCTATTTTTATAAGTCTTTTTTATTCAATAACATTGAACTGAGTCAAGAGCAAATTGAAAACTTTTTAAAATCTCACAATTTTACATTTTTTAAACAACTTGTAAAAAAACTAAATATAGAAAATCCAAGTGCACAGAGTTTTGGAACTCTCATAAAAAATGTTTATAAATGTTTTTATAACTTGGGAGTTTTTAGCACTCCAATAAATAAAAACGGAAAAACAATTAATTATTCCCAAATAGTTTCTGAATATTTACTATCTAGACTTGATAAAAGTGGTTTGATTTTAGCAAGAGATTTGGATATTACTGCTAGAAATTTAGGAAGGTTGTTTGCCTCTGCTAATACAGATGGTTTAAAGCCTGAATTTACGGATTTTTTCATATCAAACTTTGATGAACTTTATTTTGGAACATTAGATAGAAAATTTCCTTGTGGGATAGATTTTATTGCTAACTGCTACAACTATTTTAACGAAATTCAAAAAACCAACACTAGTGACCGTGGAAGTCAAAGGCAATTAAAACCAACCGTTAAAAAATTTGTGGACTATTTTGAAACCAATGCTTTTGAGGGCATTACTGAAGAAACAAGGGAAATTGCCGATACAATAAAACCATACTTTTCAAAACAACAAAGTTTTGACCATGCAGTAAATATTCATAATGAACAAATTACAAATCAAATTCCTAACAATATTTTATCATCTCACCTATCTGAAAAAGATGTTTTTAAAAATATTGATGATATTGCTAAAGTAATTCAAAAACTTCAAGCACAAACATTAAAAAATATGACCGATATTGCAGAAAATGAATTTACTTTTGACTGGCTTGAAAAAAATGATCCTCAAAATTTCATACTTGGCAAATTATGTTCTTGCTGTTCTCATCTAGAGGGTGCAGGATATGGAATTATGCACGCCAGCATGGCTCACCCAAATGTTCAAAGCTTAATAATTCGTAATGAAAAAGGAGAAATTGTAGCGAAATCCACTCTTTATGTAAACAAAAAAGAGGGATATGGGGTTTGCAATAATGTTGAGGTGAATACAAATATTTCTACACAGCAATCTCGTAGTAAAATTTATCAAAAATTTATACTGGGAATTACGGAGTTCGCTGAGCATTATAACAAAGAACATAAGGATAAACCCCTTAAACAAATTAATGTTGGTATGTCGCATAATGATTTAATTTCTGAAATTGAAACCAATAACCTTGAATCACAAGAACTCTTAAAAGCCATTGATTATAGTAAATTTGGAATTTCTACTCACTGCTATAATGGGGATAGTAGTGGAAGGCAATATATTGTTTGGTCAAATAAACACATAATGGAATTAATGATGGAACAACTTTCATCAGAAAATGAAAAAGACATTTAAATTAAAATATTTTTTATAATGTATATTTTTATGTAATTTTAATAATATTTTACATTTAAAATAAAAAATCAAATTCAAAGCATATTATAAATAGTAATAAATTGGAGTTAGCTATGAACGAAACAAGCAATACACTATCATTTGATAATACTAATAGAGATGAAGAAAACTACATTGTTCCACCTAACATTTCTCACATTGGTGAGGAATGTTTTGCCAGACATTATATTAAGTCTATAAAGTTTCCCAAAACTCTAAAATCAATTGGAATGTCTGCATTTTTTAATTGTAAATATTTGACAAATGTAACTATCCCCGATTCTGTCGAAACAATCGAATCTTCTGCATTTCAATACTGTAATAGACTTAAATCTATTAAACTTCCAAATAATCTTAATAAAATAAGTGACAATCTTCTTCATGGCTGTTTTAATTTAAAAAGGATTAATATTCCCGACAGTGTAGAATTTATTGAGGAATCTGCTTTTGAAAATTGTAGTTCACTTAATAAAATTAAGCTTCCTAAAAACCTGAAAACAATAGGAGCTTCTGCATTTATGTATTGTAAAAATTTATCTACAATTTCAATTCCAGAAGGCATCTCTACTATGCAAGCTTTTGTTTTTATGAATTGTGATAAATTAAAAGATATAAAACTTCCTCAGTCATTAAAATTTATCTGTGAGTCAGCATTTGAAGAATGTTCAAGTTTAAAATCTATTAATTTGCCACAAGATTTAAGGAGTCTTGGGAGAAAGGCATTTTATAAAAGTGGTTTAACAGAAATAACTCTTCCTGAAAGTATAAACGACATTGAAGATTATACTTTTGCTGGCTGTAAAAATCTTAAAGAAGTTTCACTACCAGCTAGCCTTAGTTACATATCAAAGGGAATGTTTTCTGACTGCCCTTCGCTAAAAAACTTTAATCTTAGCAATTCAATTATTGCAATTCATGATTTTGCGTTTGCAAATAGTGGACTTACAGAAATCACCATTCCTAATAGTGTAATTGAGTTTGGTAATTCAGTATTTGAGAAGTGCAAAGATTTAAAAATAGTTAATCTTCCTAGCAGTATTCATTACATACCAGTAAAAACTTTTAAAGATTGTACTAACCTTGTTGAATTAAAAATTCCTAATTCAATTCAACTAATTTCTAGTCATGCATTTTATAACTGTGAAAAACTTGAAAAGATTAATATTCCAAAAAAAGTGCATCAAATTGGTATAGGTGCTTTTGAATCTTGTAAGAGCCTTAAAGAAATTAGTTTGCCAACTGAAATTGATGAAATTTCTGATTTTACATTTTCTCATTGTACATCACTAAGTAAAATTGAAATCCCAAGTAATGTAAACCTTATTGGCCATAGCGTGTTTCTTGGTTGTGAAAATTTAAAAGAAGTATCAATTTCTGAAAATGTAGACTACATTGGCAAATCTGCTTTTTGTAATTGTAAAAACTTACAAGAGATTAAATTGCCAAAAAAATTAATGATAATTTCAAATTCTATGTTTGAAGGTTGCGAAAATTTAAGTAATATTGAAATTCCAGAAAGCGTAACTCATATTGATGAGAATGCATTTAAAAATTGTAAAAGTATTACTAACATTACTCTTCCAAATAATATAGAAGGAATTAATAAAGGAGCATTTAGTGGCTGTTATTCACTAAAATCAATTAATATTCCAGAGTCAGTAAAAAAAATTGATGAGTTTGCCTTTGAAAACTGCACTTCATTAAATTCACTATTTATTCCTAATTCGGTAAATTCATTTAAGGCACTTTCATCACTCCCTACACACAAATTTAGATACCTGACCAAAAAAGAGAATGGTTACCTAATTTCTAACACGAGAGAAAATAACTCTATTGACTTAAACGATGGAATTAACTTGGAATTTTTAGGTAAGACTTGGGAAAAGAAAGAAATTTTAATTAATGAACAGAAAAATCCTTATATTAGGAAGTTTTACAACACATTTCTATCAGAATTACCTTTATATGACACAGAAAAATTTTTAGACTCTCATAATTATACATTTTTTAAACAACTTAAAAATTTTGACACTGGAAATTTCAATTTTAATACATATAAATTTCTATATAATATTGGTGCATTTACAAAACCAATTGAAGATGGAGAAAAAAAGGTAGATTATGCGCAAAAGACCATTGGCTTTTTGCTAAAAAAACTTGAAAGTAAAAATATTTCGATAGAACAAATTAATGTGGTATTTTCTGATATGAACTTGCTTGGTTTTAAAAGAGAGTTTACGGATTTCTTTTTAAGTAAATTTGATGAACTTATTAATGAAGAAAAAAAGTTTCCGGGCTTTATTGCAAAGTGCTATAACGAATTTGAAACCGTGCAAGAAACAAACACTAATAACCATGGTGAGCAAAGACAATTAAAGCCAACAATTCAAAAATTTTTACAGTATTTTGACAACGAAAAATTTGAGAATGTAACACCAGAAACAAGACACATTGCAAGTACAATCTCACCCTATTTTTCTAGTCAAGATGACTTTGATGTTGCAGTGCAAATTAATAATGAATTTATTGAAAAAAATGTACCTTCAAGACTTACAAAAACAAGAGTTGTAGACAAAAACTCGCCTTTTTCAAATATTGACAAACTTGCAGATAAGAGCATTAAGCTTCAGGCTGAAACTCTTGGCAATTTGACAAGTATTGCAAATAATGAATTTACTTTTGAATGGCTTGAAAAAAATGATCCTACTAATTTAATTTTGGGCAAACTCTGTTCTTGTTGTGCACACTTAGAAGGTGTAGGCTATAGTATTATGCATGCAAGCATAGTACACCCAAATGTACAAAACCTTGCTATTAGAAATAAATTTGGAAAAATTATTGCTAAAAGCACACTCTATATAAACCCAAAAGAAGGTTATGGCGTTTTTAATAATGTTGAGGTGAACTCAAATATTGTTTCTAAACCAACTTTAGAAGAAACGATTGCCTGTTATGATAAAATATATGAAAAATATATTGAAGCTGTTAATAGGTTTGCCAATCAATATAACTTAGAGCACCCTGAAAGCCCATTAAAACAAATTAATGTTGGCGGACATTTAAATGATCTAGGCAATCAACTTGTTAAATATGCAAAGCCTTCTTCAAAACTTTTAAAAGCAATTGACTATTCTGAATTTGGAACAATGGGAAAGTCGTATTCTGGAGATAGTAGTATGGAACAATATGTTATTTGGAAGGCAAATGAAACAAAAAAATCAAAGAAAACTCCATCTTCTGAAATTCAATCTAAAGAAATTTAAAGCAAAAATTTAGGTAAATTAATTTTATTAACTATAAAATTTTATAAATAAAAAGAACTATGAAAACTCATAGTTCTTTTTTTTGTAGTTTATAATAAAGCATTTTCATTTTTGAAAATCTCTTTAACTTGTTAATTTTATGATTTTTTAGAAATATCTTACTTTATTGTTTCTTTCGCTTTGTTTGACTTTTATCTTTTTTTATTCGTTAAATGTATAATATACAATTTTTATTTAATTTAAAAAACTTATAAATAACCTAACTTTAAATTAATAAAATAATTCTGTTTTTTTGTATGAATTTCTTTCATTAATAAATCTTTATCATTATTATTTGTGGTTCATTCTTTACCATTTCTGCAAGTTCTTCATTAGTTAAACTTGCCGAGCAGTAAAATTCAACTTCTGCTACTTCCCTTTCTGGCTCTTTAACAATTTTCATATTAAGAAATTTATTAATACCAAAGAGTTTTTTAAAATGTTCAATATAATTTTCTTCTAGGACAAAATCAGCTCTAACTAATATTTGTTTATTACTCTTAAAGATTCCAAACTCTTGATGTAAAACAAATTGCAATATAAGTGCAATTGCCGTTACAAATGCACCAGTAACAAGCAGTCCTGAACCAAAGCACATACCTATCGTAATTGTTAAACACATACCAACGGCAGTAGTAAGTCCCTTAATTGAGTCTTGCTTAAAAAATAACATTCCTGCACCAAGAAAACACAATCCTGATATGATAGTTGAAGCAACTCTTGAAGAATCATATGAAACACCTTCAATGCTACCCAGTTCATAAAAGCCATATTTTGAAATTATCATCAATAAACATGCCGTCATGCACAAAATTGTGTGTGTTTTAATACCCGCATCTTTTGACCTTGAACGACTCTCAAGTCCAAGCAGAAAACCAGCAAGTATTGAAAGGAATAACCTAACTAAAAACTTCCAAACCTCAATTGAGCCATCAAGCACAATTAGAGAATTAAACATATCTTCCATAATATCTCCCTAATAAATTATAGATTTTTATTTAAATAATGATTTAATATTTTTTGAAATAATGTCTTAATTAATTTTTGTAAAATATTTTAATTGTAAATTTTACATTGAATAAGCTTAAAAATTACATATTAACAAATTATTTACCTATAATTAAAATTGTATTGTTAATTTAATAATTTCAAAGCTAATATTAATAATTTTATAATCAATTCTATAATAAAATGATTAAAAGTAAAAATATATATTAAACGATTTTATTTATAATTTATTCTCTTTGTTAAATAGAAAATAAAAAACTTATATGGCAATTAATATAAGTTTTTATTTATTTTCCTTAAAAACCTTTGCACCACAGCCACTACAACTACTCATTCCCTCTTCAATCAGTGAGCCACAATAAGAACAATATCTCTTTACCTTATTGTCTTCTTTCTTTCCACTTAATATGTTTGTCAAAATTGTTTGTGAAGTCGTAATTGTGGTTTTTACGGTGTTTTTTACTTTTTTAGCAGTATTTGTCAGTATAAAAGTTGTTGCAGACAGTATCAAACCAAAAAGACCAACAATTGATAAAACAATTCCAATTGCTAGATATCTTGACCTTTCAGATTTCAAATAAAACCAATCAGAGCTAGACATTGATGGAAGACTAATACTATTTGCCCTAGCTAAATAACTTATTCCAATACAACCAATTATGATTCCTATAATCAAAGGAATTACCCAAAGAAAACTTTTTTTACTTTTTTCCATTTTATTCTCCTGTTACATTATACAAGAGTTTGTTAAAAATTGCAATACTTTTTATATATACTCTCTATTTTTGTAAAATCTTTTTACTTTCTCTTGCAATAAGCTTTTCTTTAAGTGCAATAGACTCAAGAATAAGCTTTAATAAATTTTCAAGTTGAGAGCCTGAACGAAAGTCACTTTTGCAAGCATAATTTACTCTGTCCTCTTCAATTAGTTTGATACTTTTCTCTTTGCTATTTGGTTGGTAAATTGAAATTGCCGTACCACCCTTTTCCTTAACAAGAGCCATACATGGAACATCAGTATAGCCATCACCAATATAAATCATATTTCTAAATTCAACTGATTTTTTTTCTACCCTTTGATTTACTGATTCTCCATCAGATAAGTCATATGTACCTTTACAAATTCTAAATAAAAACTGCGTCTTTTGTGTATAATTAACAATCGTCTTTGGCCAATATGCCTCACCATCTTCATTATATAAAAACTCACAGGCATAAACATCTTTAAACTCTTTAAATATAGGACAACCTTCAATAATTTCTTTGATTCCCGAAGAAATTATATAATGCTGTAAAATTATTCCCTGCTTTTCAGCATACTTATTTATTCTTTTGAACCATGAACTAACTCCATCATAGAACATTATATCTTTGCCAAGACTATGCAAATATTCTTTTGTTAGCTTTATATTTTTCTCTTTACAAGTATCAATCATAGTTTTTAAACAACACAATATTCCGTCCATCTGATTTTCTTTAGAAAAAGTATCACATCTATCCCAAAACTCTTCTACAGTCATTCCAAGATTTGGAATGAAAGAAAAAGTTTGCATATCATCAAAAGTTAAGGTTTTGTCAAAATCATAACATATTGCAACAATCGTTTTTTCCATATTAACCCCCTTAAATTTTTTTATGTATATATTACAACGTAAATGCAAAAAAATCAAGATTTTATTGTAAAAATTAGGAGAATTTAGTAGAATTGAATTATTAAATTTAAAAATAGCTTTTTTAATCTTGTCAATTTATTTTTTATGGTGTATAATGTGTCTATAGAATTATTTTGAAAAAAATAGTAAACAAAATGATTTAACAAAACAAGTTTTTGGTGAGGTAAACAAAATGAGTGATATTATAAAGTATGAATATGTAAAAATACTGGACGAGTTAGAGGCAACCACAAATGTATTTGATTCTCTTCAAGAAGAGACTAAAAAACTTAAAGAACTATACAAAAAAGACCCAAATAATGAAGAGCTTTTAGCATATATTAAAGAACATGAAGAAAAATATAGACAAGTTTATGAAAAGTTCGTTGAATTAAATAATCGTGCAAAAGAACTAAAAGCTCAAAGCGATGCAGAATCTGAAAATTAAAAAAAGTGTACAAATTAATGTACACTTTTTCTAATAAATTTCTATATTTTTTTTTAAAAAAATACAAAATTTTGCAGT
Organism: uncultured Clostridia bacterium; assembly: GCA_944382715.1. Classification (GTDB taxonomy): domain Bacteria; phylum Bacillota; class Clostridia; order Christensenellales; family UBA1242; genus RGIG1681. The sequence continues at coordinate 161,494 of CALWNC010000002.1, read as the reverse complement.
TTTTAAAACTTATTCGGCCTCTGTGTAATAACTGCCCTCGTGCTGCGTTGCTGGAAATCGTTTACCTTTTTCAAGATAAAGGTCACCTCCGTTATTACCATTTTTGTCAAATGCGGTATAGTTTCCTGAATTAGGAACTTGTTCACCTGGTCTGTATTTTTTCATATTTTATCCTCCTGCTAATAGTATGTGAACATTATTTTGTTTTATACAAAAAAAATTTAAAAAAAATCGCAAGATATTTTCTTGTGATTTTTTTTACTATTATTTATTTTCGCCAATAAGCTCTAAAAGTCTACCATTTAGAGCTAATAAGCTTTTATTTAATTCCTCATTACGCTTCCTTATTTCCTCTAACATTTTATTATATTTTTTATTTTCAGGGTCGTAAAACAAATTCATCTTAATAGTTGATTTAGTCCTGCGTAAATTCTCCAATTCTCCTTTAATCTTTTGAACTTCTGCAATAATTTCATTAGTTTCAACTTGAAAACTTGCATTATCGTTCATTCTGTTTCTCCTCTAACTTCCAAATAACATATTGACACTCAGAACTATCCCCGTTATAATTCATTAAATCCAATCCATACTCTCCATAATTTATCGCTTTAAATAATTGTCTTGAGCGAGAATGATTTTTTACAATTTCATCACTTAAATCATTTAAATGCATACCAACATTTATTTGAACAACTGGTTTATCTGGGTGTTCTCTATTATATTCTTCAGCAAATGAAACAATACCTAAAACATACTTTTGATATACAGAATTTAGTTGACTAGCAGGAACACTTGTATTAACTTCAACATTATTACAAACACCATAGCCTTGTTCTCTATTAATGTAAAGTGTGGACTTTGCAATAATTTCTCCTGTTCCATTTTTTCTAATAACTAAATTTTGAACATTTGGACTAACAATACCAGCATGCATTATACCATAGCCGGCACCCTCTAGATGAGAACAACAAGAACAAAATTTACCAAGAATAAAATTTTGAGGGTCATTTTTTGCGAGCCATTCAAAAGTAAATTCTTTATTTGCAATTTGATTTAATTGCTCTAAAGTTTCTAGACGAATACTGCTAATCTTTTTGGCATAATCATCAATTGATCCAAAAATTTCTTCTTCCTTTAATGAAATGTTTAAAATATTATCAGGGACATTGTTTTCTCTTCGTTCTCTATCAATTTTCACTGCGTTTTCAAAGGTTTGTTGTCTTGTAAAATATGGTGAAAGGGTTTCTGCTATCTTCTTTGTATCATCTGTAACATTTTCAAAACCAACTGAATCAAAATATTGTTTGAATTTTGCAACTGTCGGCTTTAATTGCCTTTGACTTCCATGATTATTTGTATTAGTTTTTTGAACTGCATCAAATTCATTATAACATCTTGAAATAAATCCAGTATGGTAGTATTCTTCTAGCATTAATTCATCAAAATCTTTCATGAAAAAATCCGTAAATTCTCGATTAAATCCGTTTATTTCCATTTTTTCAAACATATACTTTGAATTAGGAACATAAAACTTATCTTTTTTAATCTTTTCAATAAAGAAATTTACTACTTTTTGTGCATAATCAAGTTTTTTACCATTTTCATCTTCGGGCTTTTGCAAAGCACCTAGATTAAATAATAATTTGTAAAAATAAAAATTTTCTTCTGGGTCTTTACTAAAATTTAATTGTTTTAGAAATTTAAAATTATGGTTGTCCAAAAATTTTTTACCAAGACTAATGGGAACATTGGCAAAAAAAACATTGAAAAAATCTGCTACTCTATCATTATTTTGTTCCTTAAGTAGTTTTTCTCTCTGATTCCAGTACTTAGTTAAAACTGAAAGTGAAATATTCAATTTTTTGCTATTTTCGCCTTCAATTGGTTCATTTGATAAAATGACTTTGCCACTACTTTCAGTAATATATTGAAAATTACTTCCACCAAAATCTCCTAGCTCTAACTGCTTACTTGGAAGCACAATCTTTTCAAGCGACCTACAGTTCGAAAATGGAAAATCACCTATTTTTTCTATACTTTCTGGAAATTCGAGCTCTGTTAATCCCATGCAGTTATTAAAAGCATAACTTCCAACAAATTTTAAGTTTTCTGGTAATTTTATGCTGTCAACACTATAACAACCATCAAATGCACCCTCTCCAATCTTTTCAAGATTTTTAGATAATTTAATCTCTTCTATATCTCCACAATATATAAAAGCGTCGTTACCTATTTCCGTAACACTATCAGGTAAAATTACTGAGTTTAATCTAACACACTTAGAAAATGCTCCATCTCCAATAAATTCTAAACCGTCATTGAACTTAACCTCACTTAATGATTTACAATCGGCAAATGACTCATTTCCAAGTTCCTTTAAATTTTCTGGTAACGAAATTCTTTCAATTCTTCCACAATTCTTGAATGCCTTTGAACCTAAACTTTCTGCAGTTTTTGGAATGCTAATTTTAGCTAAACTTATGCAGTTTTCAAATGCACTTTCACCAATATTTTTTACAGAATCTGGCAAATCCATTGAAGTGATTAAACTACAATTTTCAAATGCACTGCGACCTATACTTTCAATATTTTTAGGAATACTTATTTGCTGAAGTTTTTCACAACCAGAAAAAAGAGAGTCAGAAATTGATTTTAAATTTTCAGGCAACTTGATAGATGTTAAGCTTTCACATTTCTCAAAGGCATTACTACCTATTTGTGTAATTTTATCACTTAAATTAATATTTCTCAATCTATTGTTATAAGTAAAAGCTCTTGAACCAATTTCAGTTAGATTTAAAGGTAAATTAATTTCTCTTAAATTGCAATTTTCAAATGCACTTTTACCTAATCTAGTTACAGTTTCTGGAATTTCAATTTCTCTTATGTTATAACAATTGGCAAATGTTTTATCGGCAATCTCATCCAAATTATTTGGCAAATGAACTTTTTCTAAATTAACACAATTTGTAAATGCTGAACTTTCAATTTTAGAAATTGAATCAGGAAGATAGATACTTGTTAGCTGTCTGCAACCAGAAAATGCGTTTTTACCAACAAAATTTACACTATTTGGAATGGTAATCTCGCTTAAAGATTTACATTCAGAAAATGCAGAGTTACCAATACTTTGAACTCCTTCTGGAATTTCTACTTTATTTAGCGATAAACAGCCATTAAAGGTTCTATTCTCAATTTTCTTTATATCTTTTGGAAGACTTATATTTTGAAGGCTACTACAATAACTAAACGCACCTTCACCAAACGACTTTACACTTTCTGGAATATCAATTTTCTTTAAACTAGAACAACCACTAAAAGTTTCATCTTTTATTTCACTAATTCCATCTGGAAGAACAATTTTCTTTAATGAATCACAATCACAAAAAGCACCATCTTCTATGTCTTTTACAGTATTAGGAATGCTAATTTCTTTTAATGAATTACAGTTTGAGAAGGCATCAGAATTTATTTTAGTCAATCCATTTTTAAGCATTACATTTTGTAGACTGCTACAATTTTGAAATGCACCACTCTCAATTTCCTTAACTGAACTAGGAATTTCTATATCTCTTAAATTACCACAATCCAAGAAGGCATTTTTTCCAATTATTTCTATTCCCTCTGGCAATTTAACATTTTCAAGACGCTTACAATGAGAAAAAGTATTCTGTGGTAAAGACTTGATTTTTTGACTCAAAATATTTACTTTTTTTAAATTTGTACAATTTTCAAAAATTGACGAACCTAAACTTTCTAAATTTTCTGGCAGATCTATTGAGTCAAGAGAAAAAGAGTTCGCAAAAAGACTATCTCCTAAAGTGACTAGAGATTTTGGAAAATTCACTCTATCAATAGAATAAATACAAGACTTAAAAGCATCATTTTCTATCTGAGATATTCCCTCTGGGATATCAACAACATTTTCAAAACTACTATTGCTTCTCAGTTTTGAAAGAAATGATTGTTTTTTTTGTATAGTTTTTATATCCGAATTTTCAACTTCAATCAGTCTATTGTTTTCAATTTTCATAACTATAATCCCATTGATTAATTTATAAAAACGAAAGTAAAATACTATTTATCGAAAAACATTAATATATTCAAATTATTAATGCCAAAAATAGCAAATTCAATATAATTTATATAGTAGAAATTCAAATACTTTCGTATACTTATTATACATTCTTTTTTAATAAATAACAATACCTACTAAAATTTTTTTTAAATTTCTTTAAAACAATCAAACTTTGAATAAAATTCATAAAATATGCCACTACATTATTGACGAAATAAAACTTTCAATAACAAAATTTGGGAGTTCAAACATTTCATTACAAAGTTAAATTTTTCTTGGCACTTTCATATAATAAAGTTAGCTTTTCAGGTGCAAGCATATATTCAATTCTCTTTTTTGCAGAGTCCTCTTTTCCTTCAGGTGCAGAAGAAACTTTCAGGGCACTATAATTTGAAATTATTCTCGAAATAGATAATTGAAGATCTGAATTAGAGTAGATTGACTGGCTCATTAAATAAGCTGAAACATATCTTTTATAGGCACTAATAATTTCTGCTGTTATCATAAAAATTCCCTCGCCTTCTTTCATTTCCCCTATACTATAGCCTAAACAATCAAAAATAGGAGCAATAAACATAGCATCTTTTGAAAACTCATTAAGCCCAATTAAAGCAAGTGGCAAATGCTGATAAAGTTTACCATCATTAATGTTTTCAATTCTAAGAAAATTGTCACTATTTTCAACAACCCAATTATTATGGATTTCTTCAATCACTTTCACTACACCATAACATAAGTCTTCTTCTGTGCCGAAATTCAATACAATTTTCTCTCCTATATCATTAAAATAATTAGATGGAGCGCTACTTTCACCAGTTATATATTCTGTTACAAGTCCTCCTCTTTGAATCATAAATCTATCTATGGCACTTATACCTGCTTGTATTGAGCTTTTAGCTCCAGTTATTTCACATAATTTTTCATATGTAGAGGTACGCACTATATCTAATGCTTCACTTGGACTAAATCCTTTATAAGACAAAAGTGCATAATAATTTGCTATTTTCCCCGGAGCAAGATTTTTTATTGTCATAATTTTCCTCCAAAAAGTGTTATATTTAATTAAAATTTTAATTATTTATGCTTTAAAATGCAAACAATTTTAACTATAATTAAACTTATTTTTAGCTGAAACTGATACGATAAAAAAAATACAAATTTTTTTAGATGCCAATTAAAACTTTACACTTTTAAAAATATTTACTATAATGTAAGTATGGAACAGAAAACATATTTAAATTTATTAACCAATGAGCAAAGAAAATTTTTTGGACTTAGCAAAATTGATCCAAATTGGAAAACTTATGATGTTCAGTCCGAAAATTTCTCTGGCTATAATGTAACCATTTATTTAGATGGACAAAAAGCAAAAAAGTGCATAATTTATGGCGAAAAAAGGTATAAAGAATTTAATTTAGATGAAACTCTTTCAAAAAATTTAGATTTAATTTTGCCACATGATGAAAATAAAAGACCATCAACTATTGACTCAATTGTAAACAAGACTGCAATTGGTATGGTGCTAAATTTTGATGCACCGAATACTTCAATTTACAATGAAACTACTCATCAATCATACTATTCAAACTTTTTTGATAGTGAGAGTAGGACTTCTAACATTGAGGAATTTAGGGCATGGGTACAAGATTGGTGCAAGAATTCTTCTGAAAGCGATGTTCAAGAAATCACAGAATTTGCAGGTCGAACAAAGCAAGTAGCAATTTCGTATAATGAAGGCGATGTTTTTCGTGTTAAACTTGCAAGACATAAGTTTGGCTATGGCAGAATTTTACTTGATTATAATAAAATGAAGAGAAATAACGAACCATTTTGGGATTGTTTGATGGGAACTCCAATTGTGGTTAGTCTTTACCACATATTAACAGAAGATAAAAATGTAACAATAGACAAACTAAAAACGCTAAGTTCATTTCCTTCTGAAATTATTATGGATAACAATATTCGTTTAGGAGAATATGAGATTATTGGAAATATACCAGTAGAATATTCAAAAGAAGATTACCCTATTATGTACGGCAGTTCAATAGATGAAAAAAATACCGTATATTTTCAAAGGGGAAAATTATTTCTAAAAAAGGAAAATGCAGAACTAATTTCAAGAAACTTCCGTAATAATGGTGTAACTTTTAATCTTGGAATAAATACAAGTCTTATGGAAAAATGTATAGAAGAAAATTCTAATTTATCTTACTATAAAGAAGGTCCACTAAGCACCAGAGCCGACTTAAGAAATCCAATTAACAAAATTGTATTAGAGCAAATTTTAGCACAATTTAACTTGAATTAAATTTAATTTTAAAAATTTTTAATCATAATAAATAATAAAATCCATTAAACTTAAAAATGAATCTATAAAGGTTTAATGGATTTTTATATTAAAAATTTATTTTTATTACTAATTGAAATCACTTTCTCTCTCATAAATTATTACTTTATTTAAAAAACTACAGCTTTTAAAATTTTACTAAACAAATAGTTTGTAATAAAAAACACATTAAGCAAACCCTGCCTAATGTGTTTTTTGACTGTAAGATTTTTTTAAATTAATATTTAAAATTTATTTTGTATTTTTTTGTTAAATCAAAATTATTTTTTACAAGTTATTAATTTACAATAAAGGTTTTAGTAACCGTTCCAGTAAAGTTATCGTTTCCTGTTACTTTAATAGTATAAGTACCAGTATTTGTAATTTCTGAAACCACATCACCATTATCATTTGTTATTTCAACAGTGTAGTATCTAGCATTAATAGTTCTACCATTATATTTAACTGTTATTGTTGGAGTTAAGTCTTCTCCTGTCCAATCTGCTGAGGTGCTAGATAGTGTAACATAACTAGATAGTAGTGTTCTAGGCGAAATCGTTACTGTAATTTTTTGAGTTACTTCACCAGTATAATTGCCTCCTTCGACTGCAACTATTTGACCAGTATATGTATCTGCATTAATAAAGCTTGGTGTGGTCTGATTAATTATTGTTCCACTTTCCGCTGTCCATATAACTTGGTAGTCAACGTCTTTTATTAGCTCAACTCCATTTAACGATACAGTAAATGATATGGTACTATAAATATTAGATCCCGTATAAGTGCTAGTAAACTCGCTTCTTGATATTTCTGCATTTTCTAAACTTGCTGTTTTAAGCACAATTTCAAAATTAACAATCCTTTCACCTAAATAGCCCCCAATACCAGTTATTGTAACAATTGCCGTACCTACATTGATATTCTCAGTATAAGATACAGAATAATCCTTGCCAAGTTCTAGGGTTGTATCTCCAATTTTTACAACAATGTCAGGTGTAATGCCTTCGCTAGTATAGTCAAAACAAATGTTTCCGTTTGCGTCCTCAGTACCACCAATAATGGTTACTTCAGCCTCACTCAAACTTAAACCTAACACACTTAACTTTATTGATTTACTTCCTTCGTAGTTACCCTTTCCAGAAATTATAAGTGAATAATCACCAACTTCAAGAAGATAATCAACTGTTTCAAGGTTTTTATCTTGAAGTGTATACTCATAATCGGTTCCTGCTTGGAGTGTAAAGCCATTAATAGATATTTTCAGAATGTTTGGATAAATTGGGTCACTGGTGTAAGCAAATGAAGAATTTTCAATTTCAATATTAGCATTTGATATTGACATTTTTAGAACTTCAAATGAAGTGATTTCAGTTTCATAACTATGATAGTTTATACTTTCGTCAATAACGGCATAACAATAATACTCTCCTGCATCAAGTATGGTACTTGCATCAAATAAAACTGCATTATCTTTGCTGTCGCTTGCCTTATAGTAATAGAATTTAACAGTACCCTCTACAACACTTGAAAGTTGCACATTGCTTTGGTTGGTATAATTGTAATTTCCAATCAAAACAATTACATCTGAGTAATTTGCCTGATTAATAGTAAACTGAACTATCTTTTCTCCAGTAAAGTTACTATTGTCAGCTGCCTTTACATTAACACTTGCAGTCCCTGCGTTCACATTTGATGAATAAGAAATTGAATAGTCTAATTCTGTCAAAAGATATTCTTCTAATGTCACTGTTACTGTTGGCTTGTTTTCTTCTCCAGAGTAAGTGTATTCAATTTGACTAAGCTGTACAATTACATTAGTCATGTTAGCTTTCTCAATAATAACATCTAAATTCAATTCTTCACTAGTAATGGTATCTGACCAAGCATAATTTATATTATCATTGAGTGAAACGGTAACTTTATATGTACCAGCATTTGTTTGAAGATTGTTAGTAATTGAATAATTAGAATTCTCTTTAATTAAAGTTTGTGCAAAACCTGTAAATGTTAAATTTTCTACCTTTGGTCTATCAATTAAAATATGATTAACAACAAATTCGCTTGTTGCTGTTGTGTAACCATTATAATTATCTGACTCGGCAATTACTGCATAAATATAGTATGTGCCAGCAACTAAATCTGTTGTGCTATCAAACTGGGTTCCATTCACAGTAGTATTTTCTTGGTTATAATAGTATGTAACTGTGCCATAAACGGTTGCAGAAAGATTTATTTCCGTCTTTGTTTCACCGTATGTATAATTTTCTCTCTGAACAATCACACTGCCATAATCACCTTTTTCTACAACAAATTCATAAGTAGCAGTCACATATTCATTGTAGTTTCCATTCTCTGAAATAACGGCATAAATATAGTATGTACCAGCATTAAATTCATCATAATCAGTGTATTTTGTTCCACCAATATTAATATTTGAAAGACTGTAATAATAAGATACCAACTCTTCACTTCCCGTAAATCCACTTAGAATTGTTGGTGTGTGAGTTTCTCCATACTTATAGCTATCTCTTGATATTGTAATCTCTTGATTGTAATCTGCTCTATTTACAGTAAATGTAGTTGCCTCTGAAACATATTCATTGTAATTTAAACTTTCTGGAATAACTACGTAGAAATAATATGTACCAATTTCAAAGTCATATGTTTCATCAAATTCCTTTGAATTTGAAATATCTTCGCCATTTAAATAGAAGTATAAAACATAATCGGATTCAGTATAACCATTAACTTCAATTATACTTGGATTACCATAATCATAATCTTCCCTATAAACTGAAATGTTAGAATAATTTGCCTTATTGATGATAAAGCTTGATTGTGCTGTAGTATAACTATTATAATTTTGACTCTCACCAATTATGGCAACAAAATAGTATTCTCCCGCATTAAGTTCATCTGTTTGAGTAAATTCAATTAATTCATCAGGGTTGTTTGATTTAAAGTAATAAAAGTTAACTGAACCTTCTACAAGCCCAGAAAATTCAATGCTTGTTTTTTCTTCTCCATAAGTATAATTTTTCCTGCTTACTGTTAAATTATCATAATTTGCTTTTTCTACTACAAACTCAATTTCAACACTTGATTCATAGTTATTTAACCCATTAATTTTAAGTGTATAAGTCCCTGCATTTATAATTTCATAAACAACCTGTTTTTCCGAATTGAACCAAGTATAGTCATAATCTTGATTAGAAATAAGTACATTCCCTAAATATACAACTTCAATCGTTGGCATTACATTTTCACCAGTATAAATTGACTTTTTGGCAGATAAATTAACATTACTTTCTATAATTTCACCAGAAACAATTTCAAAATTTTGAACAATTGAGCCCGTGAAATTATTAATACCATTAATTAAAATCTGTCCTATACCAACATTCACATTTCCTGTATAAGTTACTTTATAATCAACATTTTCAATGAGAACATAGTCATTGTATTTTAATTCAAATTCTGGCTTTATCTCTTCATTGGTGAAATTGAACTTTTCATCTTCTATAACAAATGAGAGTTCTTCAATATTTCTACTAGCAATTACAAATAACATTGTATAAGGCTCACTTGTTTCATCGTCCCATATAAAGTTCTTATCATCTTTTAAGGTAAATTTAACAATGTGACTACCTGCATCAGTCTGAACATTACCAGTTACTAAAATTTCATCATTAAGATTTGAAATTTCGACAGATTGCTGTTGTCCATTATATAAATATTCACCAGAAATTTGTGGTTTTGTAAGTATTTGCTTTTTTATAGTAAATTTCAATACCACATCTTCATTTGAAGATGTATCTTCCCAAACACAATTATCTTTATCTGTTAAAGACAAAACGAGTTCATATTCTCCAGCATTAGTGAATGAATTGTTAAGTACTGTAAAGAATGTGCTTTCTTCAGATAATTTTACTGATTGGCTTTCCCCAGTATAAGTGTACGAACCAACGATTGAAGGAACTTTTATATATCTTGTTGAAATTTCAAAAGTTAACTTAGCAGTTCCATTAAAGTTATCTTTGCCTTGAACATAAACTATTGCAGTACCAACATTAACATTATTTTCAAAAGAAAGTATATAATCAGTATCTTTATTTACAATATAATTTCCAATCGTGGCACTAAGTGTTATGTCAACTATTTCAGATCCAGTATAGATTTGACTTTCTGGAGATATTTCAAATTCCAAATTATTAATATCCAATGGCAGAATTTCGTATTCAACTGTTATGTCTGCACTCTCCCCAGTTGTTTCCCAAACATAGTTTTGAGTATTAATAAGGGATAATGTCATTTCATATTTGCCAGCATTTAAATTACTTGCACCTTTAACTGTGAAAATTGAATTTCCTTCAAGTGCAGTTTGAGTTGTTCCATCAAATGTTAAATTTTGAACAGTTGGCACAGTAACACTTTGCGGAGTTATGTCAAAATAAACAACCTTTGTTCCCTTAAAATTCTTCTGTCCTGTAATTTCTATTCTACCCTGACCAACATCTATATTATTTAAAACAGAATAAGTAAAATCTTCACCAGATACTAAGTCAATATCTTCAAATTTTAAACTGAAGTTTGGGGTAATTATATCACCTGTAAATGTATAACTATTACTTTCTAAATTAACCTGAACTTCATTAATATCTGCACTTTCAATAATAAATTCTAGCTCTAAATTTTCATTATTATTTGAATTTTTCCATACATAATTTGCCTTGTCAACAAGTGAAACAATTACTGTATACTTGCCAGCATTTGTTTGTACATTGTTTGAAACTGTGTAGTATTTTGTATCTGTTAAAGCAGTTTGTGGTTTTCCATTAAAAGTAAATGTTCCAGTAATCTCTGGCTCTGATACGATACCTGCAACGATTACCACCTTAAATGAAATATCTTGACTATTTTGATTAGTTTTCCAAATGTAATTCTCCTTATCCCTTAAAGAAACAACAACATCATATGTTCCAGCATTCACGAGTACTGCATTTTTTACAATATAGTACTCTGTATCTTTTAAAATTGTTTGTTCGGCTTCGTTATAAGCATAAGATTCTTGAACTTCTGGTTCTTCAACTTCAAATGGTTTGATTTCAAAACTAGAAGAGCATTCACCTGTGAAATTGACATCTCCGCGAATTGAAACTGTTGCCTTGCCAACTTTAATGTTATTGCTGTAAGTTACAAAGAAGTCCTGATTTTGTACTAAAATTTTGTCGCCGAGTTCAACTTGAACAGTTGGTTTAAGTTCAGCACCACTATATATAATGGTTTCATATTCAAGTTTAACACTTGCAGATGATAAATCTTTTTGGGAAATTACAAAATCTAAACTTAGGTCATCACTACTACTATCTTTCCATTTATAATTTGTCTTATCTTTAAGAGAAACAACAACCTTATATGTTCCAGCATTTGTCTGAGTAGTATTTGAAATGTCAAACAGATCACTATAATAAGAAAGTTTAACCGTTTGCTCTTCCCAATTATATTCATAAGTACCAACTATTGTTGGCATTTCTACTTCTTGCTGTAAAATATTAAAACTATAGCTTAAAGTTGCGTCATAATATCCAATAAATTTAATGATTATAGTTGCAACTCCTGCATTTGTGTTGTTTTGATATGAAATGGTGTAATCTGTATCTAAAATATAACCATTTACAGTGATTTCTTTTATCTTTTCTGTACCATCATAAATTTCGTCTTTTAAATCAACTGATATATTCTCTGTATTTATCTTTAAAATATCATGCTTTACACGAGATATTTCAGTTCCACAAATTTTACAATAAACAACTTCTTCATAACTTCCATCAGTTGTCGTGGTTGCCTTAGTTAAATTTTCAATAACTGGGTCACTTTCTGTATGTTTTAGACATGGATCTGAACCAACTATAATCATAAATTTTGAAGATGTTGAACCATAGTAATTATTTATGCCTGAAACTATTGCAGTTGCAGTTCCAGCATTAATATTGTCTAAAAATTTCACATCATACTCTTGACCATCTAAAACAACACCATTTAATTTAACTTGGATTTCTGGGATTATTTCAAGTCCAGTATAGGTATAATTTTCACTATCAAATATAATTTCTGCACCCGTCAAGTCAACTTTATAAACTTCAAAAGATGAAATTGCCGTTTTGTATTCATTGTAGTTTTGACTTTCGCTTATAAGTGCAAAGAAATAATAATTGCCACTATTAAGTTTTGTATTTTCATCAAATAAGGTTGGGTTATCCATATCCATACTATTTGAATAATAATAGTTTTTAGTTCCTTCTACCTCAGAAGAAAGTGTTAATGAAGTTGGCGTTTCATTATAGGCATAACTGGTTCTAGAAGCTGTAATATTTACATAACTTGCCTTTTGAATTTCAAATTTCAAACTTAAGTCATTTGAATTTTCTGTAGTTTCCCAAATCATATTTTGTTTGTCTACTAAAGAAACTAAAACTTCGTAATTGCCAGCATTGATTTGAATGTTATTACTTACTATAAAGAGTTCACTTTCATATGAGAGTTTTGCAGTCTGACTTTCACCAGTATAGGTATAGCTTCCCACGAGTGTTGGCTGAACAACCGTCTGTGGAGTTATTTCAAAACTGGCTATAAGCTCACCAGTATAGTTATTTTTTCCAGTAATTGTAATTTTAGCAAAACCTACATTTACATTGTCAGTAATTAATGCAGAATAATCTGTGTCTGCAACTAGTATAACATCATCTACTTTTATCGTATATATAGGGTTAATTTCACTACCAGTATAAATAAAATCGTTTCTATTTAGTTGAACTATTCCACTTGAAATATTTTTACTATTTATTACAAAATCCAATTCAATATCATTTGTAGAATCATTGCTCCAAATTGTATTGGATTTATCCTTTAAAGATACTAAAATCTTATATGTTCCCGCGTTAATTTGAGTTGCATTTGAAATGGTAAAATAATTATTATCGGAAGAGAGTATTGCCGTTTGAGAACTTCCGGTATAAGTATATGCGCCCTGCACTGTTGGAGTAGTAATAACCTTAGGTGTAATTTCAAAATACAAAGTTATATTTCCAGTATAATTTCCTGTACCTACAATCGTCACTGATGCATCGCCTACAAACACATTATCACTATAGTTTGCAGTAAAATCATTGCCATAATTTAAAGTATTTCCATCAATTTCAATGCTTATTTCTGGCTTGATTTGGCTTCCAGTATACTCTGTAATTTCAAATTCCAATGATATATCTTCTTTTGAAATTGCCCTTGCGACGATTTTATAGCTAAGCCTAAGGTCATCAGTTGAATTAGTACTTTCCCAAACTGTATTTTTCTTATCTACAAGTGTAACTATTGCCTCATAATCACCAACATTTGTTTGTGTGTTTCCACTTACAGTATAAAATTCACTCTCTGGCAGTGGTAAGACAGTATGCTGAGTGCCATCGTATGTGATTTCTGCATTTTCAGTAGAAATTGTTGGCTGAGTAATCTTTTTAACCGTAATTTCAAAACTTGCTTGTAACTGTCCAGAATAGTTTCCAGTTCCTGAAACTAAAACTGTTGCCATTCCCACACTAATATTGTTTGAATATGAAATTTGTAAAAATTCAGAGTTTAAAACCACATCATCAATACTTAAAGATACACTAGGTTTTAATTCATCTCCACTATATTCAATTATTTCATATTCAAGTAATATGTTTGCAGAAGAAATATCTTTAGGCAAAATTTCAAATTGTCTTGTGATTATTGCCGAATAATTGCCATTTAAAGTAATTTTAACTGAAGCCATACCAACATTAATATTGTTTTCATAAGAAACATTATATTCAGTTTCACGAAGAGTATTGCCTTCTACTGTAACAGTAACATTAGGTTCGTTTTCGTTCCCTGAATATTCAATTTCATCATACTCAAGAGTAATGTTAGCTTCAGAAACTGATTTTGAATTAATTATATATTCACTATTAACAGTTCCCGAATAATTGCCAATACCCGAAATAGTTACCCTATAAGTTCCCGCATTCACAAAATTTGAACCATCAGTGACAACATATTCTTCGCTTTCATTTGCTCTATATTCCCACAAAATAGTATAGTCTTGATTTTCTACAAGACCGGTTATATTTAAATTTGGAATTTGATTCTCTCCATTATATTCTGCTGGGTCAAATTTGAGTTCACCAATAGCACCCATAATATTTGCACCAACAATATTAAAGTTTACAGTCACACTACCCGAAATTAATTTACTATTCTCATTTGCAACAATAGTAACACTGGCACTTCCCACACCAATATTATTTTCGTAGGTTACCGTATAATCATCTGGACTAACTACTTTATTATCCAAAGTAGTTATAGTAACAGAAGGTCTCTTTTCATTGCCGTCATAAACATACTCATAACTTTCCAATGTAACCATATCTGAGGTTAAAGTTTGTTGATTTTCACAGCGTACAAATAAAACTAAGCAACAAGTTAGTATAATTACAATAGAAATTATTGGTATCAAAATAAGCAATAATTTTTTCTTTTTATCCATAGCATACTCTCCTAATTTTTTCTCATAATTTAATAATAACATAACTGATTAATTTTGTAAAATAAATAAATAATTTCAATTTATTTTCCAGTTAAATAAATTTTTATTGTAATGCTTAAGTTTAAGTTTATTAAGCATTACAAGGCTGAAGTGTTTAAATTTCTACACTATTATCTAACAAAAAATTAAATTTCTTTAATTTGCAAAAAAATTTGCAAATATTACTTTTTTATATAGTTTTGTAAATTCAATTAATACATAAAAATTTTCATAAAATTACTAACATTATTAAATAAATTGTAAAATGGAAAATTTTATAAAAAATTAATATTTTAATCTTATTTTTTTCAATTGTTATTAGAAAAATGCAGTTTTTTAATATATTTAAAAATAATTTCTTACAATAAAAAATAAATAACTTTTCAATTTAATAAAAATATTAATTTTTGAAAAGTAATTGAATAATCGTGTAATAAGTGCTAAAATAGACATAGAGGGATAAAATGGAAACACTATTACTTAAAGCAAATAAAGAAAGTATCACTCTTGCTTGTAAACTCTTAAAACAGGGTGAAATTGTGGCAATTCCAACTGAAACCGTTTATGGACTTGCAGGTGACTGCACAAATGGAGAAGCAGTAAAAAAAATCTTCATTGCCAAAGGTAGACCACAAGACAACCCATTAATTGTTCACATATCAAATATGAATATGTTAAATGGAATTGTTAGTGAAGTACCTACTGATGCGAAGTTGCTCGCCAAGCACTTTTGGCCCGGACCATTAACGATTATAATGCCTAGAGGAGAAAGTATTTGTGATGAAACATGTGCAGGACTTGACAGCGTAGGAGTCAGAATGCCAAGTAATGAAATTGCAAGACAAATAATTGAAGAATCTGGAATAGCTTTTTCTGCACCAAGTGCAAACCTATCAGGTAAACCAAGCCCAACAACTGCACAAGATGTTTTTGAAGATATGAATGGAAAAATTCCATTAATTATTGATGGTGGCAGTTCGCAGGCAGGTGTTGAATCGACAGTAGTATCAATTTTAGGTGACACTCCTGTAATACTAAGACCAGGTGTCATAACCAAAGAAATGATGGAAAAGGTTCTCGGTAAAAATGTTGAGATTGCAAGTGAAGTTTTGGAAGGTGTGAAAGACGACAGCAAAGTTCGTTCTCCGGGAATGAAATATAAGCACTACTCACCAAAAGCAGATGTGACTATTTTAAAGGGTGATTTACAAAAGTTTACTGAGTATGTAAAATCAAAAGCAAGTGCAGACACATTTGTTCTTTGCTTTGATGGTGAAGAAAATCTATTTTCAGTTAAAGCTGTAAGTTATGGGAACAAAAATGACCCTAATTCTCAAGCTCATAATCTTTTTTCGGCTTTGAGAGAACTTGACAAAGAACATGCAAAAGTAGTTTATGCAAGGTGCCCTGACATTACTGGAGTTTCACTGGCAGTTTATAATAGATTAATTCGTTCAGCAGGATTTAAAATTATTGAGCTTTAAAAAACGCAAAAATAAGATTTAAATTATATAAAAATGATAAAATAATATATAATGGAGTAAAAATGAATAATTTTGATAAACAAAATTCAATAGTCTTGATAGGACCAAAAGCCGTTGGAAAAAGTCTTATTGCTTCTAAGCTTTCAAGTGGAAACATAGCTAATGTTATTAGCTCAGACCTACTAACCAACCTTATCGCTATCAGTTTATCTGGAGGGTATGAGACTACTCTTTCGGGTCCATTAAAAGAGGAGTACGAATATTACAGTAAAATCTTTAACTTTAAAGAGTTATCTCCTTATGTTTTAAACCTTGCAAAATTAAAACAAGATGAATCACTCAGCGAAAAACCTAAAAAACTTGCAATGCAATATTGGAAAATTCGACTTTTGGAAGAAGCAATAACTAAACTTAAAGGTCCTGTAATACTTGACCTTGGAGCAGATGTTGGAGCTGTCTATTCACTATCAGAAGAAGAAAAAAAAGAGCTTGAAAAGAATTTATTTTTATATGAGGATTTTATTTCTTCAAGACAATTAGATTTTTTTAAACAATTTAAAAATATTTATTTTATAAAACCTAGCAAAGAATATTTTTCAAGCACAAATGACAGAATAACAAATTCCGACAATGTAATATACTTACAAAATCCAAAATCATACACTTCTTTCGCAAGTAAAGAAATTTCAACTGATGGACTTTTTAGCAAAGAGAAATATCGTTTATCAGAAAGAGATATTGAAAGACTAACACTTGATGAGAGAAAGCAATTGATAAATAATATAAAACTGAGTGATATTGTTAATGAAATTAATGAAAATCAAAATCAGCAATTCCCTAGTTTATAACTTAAAATTACATATAGAATATTTTATTATAAATTTACACTAACACTAAAGAGTAAAACTTAAATATTAAAATCTAAAATCTTTTTTAAATAAAAAATGTGATAACACATAGCTATCACATTTTTTTATTTAACAATTTTTTATAGAGCATATAACATTTTTTACATGAGTAATCATTAGTGTGTGGAAACTCAAATTTATCCACAATTTCACAAAGTTTTTCAAACTGCTCATTTGATGGTAAATCTTTAATTGAATTATACGTCTCAATTTCAATAAAACAACCATCTAAACCCTTTATTGTCCCAACAATAATCTCAATCTCACCACTATTATAGAAATAATTTGTCTGAGATAGACCAATCCAGTTTGTAAGTCCTGATTCAGAAAATGCCTGAATGGCGTTATCTGGATTATTAATTTCTATTTCTAGTTTTTTTTCGCTGATTACATTGCCATTACTATCTAATTTTTTAGATTTATGTGTAATTTTTGATGAAGTGGTATTTTTAAAACTAAGATGAACCTCTCTAATTATCAAGCTATTTTTGATTAAAATCTCATACGGCAAATTTTCAATCTCTTCTCTGTTAAATCTTGTAAAGTATGTGTCTTTACCCGTCATTATTTCCGTTAATACATATCCCAAAGATTCTAGCTTTTCCTGAACACTTTTTAGTGGTAACAAAACATTTATAGTTATTTCTGATACTTGCATATTTAAAACTCACAGTTATTTGGAGTTCTAGGATAAAGTTCAGCATCTCGAATATTTGAAATTCCCGTTACATACATAATAAGTCTTTCAAAACCAATACCAAATCCTGAATGTTCAACTGAGCCAAATTTTCTAAGATTGAGATACCACCAATAATCTTCCTGTTTTAAGCCTAGTTCATTAATTCTACTGAGAAGTTTGTCGTAATTATCTTCTCTTTGGCTTCCACCAGTAAGCTCACCTATTCCCGGAACTAGACAATCAACTGCTGAAACAGTTTTACCATTATCATCTTGCTTCATATAAAATGCCTTTATGTCTTTTGGATAGTTTGTTACAAAGACTGGTTTACCAAAAACAACTTCACTTAAATATCTCTCATGTTCCGTTTGAATATCACAGCCCCATTCAACTTTATATTCAAATTTATCATTATTCTTCTTTAAAATTTCTATTGCATCGGTATAAGTAATTCTACCAAACTCACTGCTAGCGACTAATTTTAATCTATCAATTAAACCATTATCCAAGTTTTTATTACAAAATTCAAGTTCCTGAGCACAGTTTTCGAGTAAATAATTTATGATGTACTTAATCATTTTCTCTTCAATATCCATAAGTTCATCTAAATTGCAAAACGCAATTTCTGGTTCCATCATCCAAAATTCATTTGCGTGCCTTGTTGTATTTGAATTTTCTGCTCTAAATGTTGGACCAAATGTGTAAATCTTACCAAAAGCCATTGCCATAGTTTCACCTTCAAGTTGTCCTGTTGGCGTTAGGAACACTTTTCCACCAAAAAGTTCATCTTCTGGCTTAAGGGAAGAGTTAGGGGCGTAAATATCCTGTGTTGAAACTCTAAAAAGTTCACTTCCACCTTCACAATCAGACTTTGTCAGTATTGGAGTATGAACATAAACAAATCCTTCTTCATGCATAAATTTGTGAATAGCGTACGCACACTCACTTCTTATTTTAAATACAGCATAGAAAGTATTTGTTCTTGGCCTGAGATATGCTTGTTCCCTTAAATATTCCAGCGTCATTTTTTTCTTTTGAAGAGGATACTCACTATCAGTTGCCGATAGTATTTCGACAGATTTTGCTTGTATTTCGAATGGCTGTTTAGCTTCTGGCGTTAAAACTAAAGTTCCAACAACACAAACACTCGAACCAGTATTGAGCTTTGAAACTACGTCAAAGTTTGATAACTTATCAGCATCAAACACTACCTGAACTCCTTTAAATGTTGAACCATCATTAACATCTAAAAAGCCAAATGACTTTCCTCCTCTTGAAGATTTTACCCAACCAGCAATAGTTACTTCTTGATCCTTGTATTTTTTTGCATCTTCATAAAAATTTTTGATATCAATTTTTTTCATATAAACCTCGTAATTAAAATTATATATTTGCAATTAAAGATATTAATTATTCTCACTATTAAAATAAAAAATTATATAAATCAAATTTAAGATATATAATTGACATTTTAAATTATTTAAAACTTAAAAAATCATTTGAAAATATTAATTTTAATGCAAACACATTTTAGTTAATTTAATTTAATATAGAAAGAGTGTTAAATTCTTTCACTTTTAAAATTAAACCTACGATAATATTATATCATTTTTAATAGATATTTCAATTAAATAAAATATAAAAATAAAAAAACTATCAAAATAAATTAATTATTTTGATAGTTTATATTTAACTTATGTTTATCTAGTCTTATTCCTTCTAGATTTTTTAGTGGCAAAATAATAAATAAGTAAAAAGCCAACAATGATAATCACAAACCAAACAATCCAAGCATAACTTTTAATTGTGACCTTGACATACAAATCAGTAATTCCATTGCCAACAAGTTCAGTGTCATATTCAAACTTACTAAAGAGTGGTAACTTGTAAATGTCTTCAGTTATTCCCTTTGGGTTATCGCCGTCATCTACCAGTTCTTCATAAATTTCGCCATTAGGCAAAGTGTAAAATACATAGTAATAACCAAGTATTGTATAAGTTCCATCAATAAATGTTGCATCATAATTGCTGTTGTATTCATTCACAGTAGAAAATCTTCCAACAATTGGGAACTCTCCACTCTCATTTGAAGTTTCCCCAAGAGTTTGATATGTGATTGCCAGTAGAGAAATATCGTCATATAAATCACCAGTAACATTATAAGTAACTTTTTTACGATTGACAGGTGCTATCGTAAATCTTTCAGTAATATTTTCAAAAGTAATTGTGATTTTTGCTGGTTTAACGATAAAAGTGCAACTAGAATTTCCCTCAAACTGATAATTCGAATTTGAAATATTTGTAGCAGAAACATTATAAGAGCCAACATTTCTCATTCTGAGTTCTAACCCACTTCCTGTTTCTGCAAAAGTAATTGAAACAAATTCGTCATTAATAGTCCCATTAATTTCATAATCAGGGGTTTGATATGTACCATTATAGACTTTTTCTGTAGTTAACCAATTAATTGTAATCCTTTTTCTTGCAATAGTTAAAGTTTCTGTTAAATCACCAGAAAGTGCATAATTTTCGTTGCTAATTGATTGAACTGTAAATTCATAAGTTCCAGCATTAATCGCAGGCTCTCTATTGAAGTTAAAGGTCAATGTCTGTAAGTCTTCTTCATATATACCATTAAATGTAACTGTAGGACTGTGTTCCTCTTTATCATAAGTATATGAAAGACTATTAGGGTCAAAAGTAACAGTAACATCGTCCTTTTTACTAATTTCATAACTAAGTGAGATTTCTTTATATACACTGAACTGATGACTTATAATCATTGTTACTAAAACACTTATTGTATAGTTTCCACAAGTGAGATTGTCTTGTTTAAAGGAGTTTGTAAAATACAAACTCTCTCCCTGTGCACTCAAATAATCTTCTGCGTAATGCTCACCATTAAATAAATATTCATATTTAGCAATATACCTATAAGTGGTTAGATTTTCTAAGACTGGACTAAAGTCAAATTTTAAAGTAACAGAGTTTCCATAAATAATTTTTTGTCCATCTACATACTCACTATTATTTCCCGAGTAATCAGTTAGATTTGATATTGATAAATTTATGTCAAAATAATTAAGTTCGTTCGTTTCCCATCTTGCATAGATAACAATGTCATCACAGTAAAGCTTATTTAAAAGATTAGAATAATAATCTGTACTTTCTAAATTGTCAGGGTCAACAGGTGTCTTGCCCAGTAAAGTTGAAATTTCTGGGCTAATTTCAGTTATTTCAACAGTATAATCACTATCTAAATACCACCCAATAAAAGTAGAGTTGTATTTTGTTGGAACGGAAAGTGGATATGAAAAATTATATTCTTCACTTTCATATTCAAAGTGTGGATATCTTGTAATATTATATGGACTGTTCTCTCCACCATCAAGTTCATATACAATATTATTAGCATACTGAGTACTTATTGTTGGCTCTGAACTAATTAAAAAGATAAGATTATATGTGGACTCAGCATCTGTAATTCTTGAAGATAAATTTACAGATACCAAAATAACCTTTCCAACATTATTACGAGCCAAATTAGATATACGAAGTCTCATAAGATTATTAACGGTTCCCGTTTGTTCCCACACGGCTCTAACATTTGTTGCATCGTCGAAGATTAAATTTCCATTATCGTCGCCACTAAGCATTTGGATTGATGAAACAGATAAATCAATATTACTCTTAATCAAGCCATTTAGCCCCGGAAGATAAAATTCTGCAGTGTAATCAGCATTTTCCGTATTATAAACATAGTAAGTTTGAGTAAATGTTCCACTTGCCAAATTATTGTTAAATAGTATACTATCAGTTTCTTTTACACTATTATCCTTTATAAGCTTTACATAAGAAACTTCCGTTCCAGAAAAAACATAAAAATCTTTAAATGCTATAAGATTATCTATATCCAAAAATTTAATAGTATAACCTTCACCAAGAGTGAGTAAATTATTACTGCTTATTGTTATTGTTTGTGTATCGTCAAAAAACTCAATTGAAAATTCATTAGTTACATTTTCTAGTCCCTTATAAATATTTATAAATACATTGTCAAAATTTGAAACATTTTTAGCTTCGTATGTAAGCTCTAATGTTTCACCATACAAAAACAAATTATTTTGATCATAATAAGCAGAGTTTATTTTACTTGCAAAACCATCTTCCCCACCTGCACTTGAATCCGTTAAAGTTAAAGGTGCAGAGCTTTCATCAATACAAATATAGCCATATATATCACTATAAAGATAAGCATAATCATAAGGAATAAAAAATGTGCTATATGAATTGCTTTCAACTCCCCAGCTATTAAGAGCAACAAAGGCTTGTCTTTCATCATTCCAGCCAACTAAACAAACGGCATGAGAAGAAGATATATATCCATCATTTTCACTATATGAAGGTTCATCTGTTCTATTGTACATACCAGAAGAAATAATTCCCCTTTCAAGACCTGCAAATATACCTCCATATGTCAAAATATATTCTTTTATAACCTGAATTTGTTCCTCTCTTGAATAACTTAGAAAGGTTGTATCCGAATGGATATTAATTGGTCTAATAGTATCCATTATAGTGCTATCTACAAAGTCTAGTATATATGAATAGTTTTCATAGTTTGTTTCATCAATATCAAAATAGATGTCATTTGAAAAATTATTTTCATAAATTAGTCCATAATTTTGTGCCAAGATATTAAAGTTCACAAAATTACCTGTAATATCAATGAGTTTTAGTTCATCGTCCTTATCTGACTGTCTAGTAATATTCAAATAATATAAATATGCTACACCTATTTCAGAAAAGTTATGATACTCGCCTCTTTGAAGCATTAAAGAAGATTCTAATACTTTTAATGAAGCATAAATCCAACACAAATCAGAATCGGTTTGATTTTCTGATGCAAGGGGATAATACATTGCCATATTGTAAGATGAATCATATATTTTGTTTGGCTTATACAAGCCTTGTATATAACTAGTAGAGTCAACATACTCGGTGACGGCATTTGTATTTGGCTCATTAACTTTACTATTATAATTAAATAAAGAGCATACAAAAACTGAGCATATAATTAATATGCCTAGTGACAATAATAATTTTCTTTTTAAATTTAATTTTTTCATAATATTACCCTAAAATAAGTTTATCACAATACTTTTTTTATTGTCAACTTTTTGATGCTTCTAACTATTAGTTTGAAACTAAATTATCATAAAAATTCATAAAAAAAGGCAATAAACTACATTGCCTCAAAATTAATCAAAAATAAAAATAAATTATTACATATTCATAAACCAAAAACTCATTGTATCTTCTCAATTTTTTTAAAAAATTCTTCCCATTCTTCTAATTTAAAGTTTACATTTGCAGGACTGGTTGAAGGCAAATAAAAAACTGGGATTTTAATGTCTTTCAATTTCAAATATTTAGTAGTTAATTCATAACTCTTTTTACCGTTACAATAAATGCAACATATCTTTGTATTTGGGGGCAATATCCTTTCAAGCTGAACAAACTCAATGTTCTTTAAATTTGAATCTAAACTTCCATCAATATCACACGATTTTACAATATCCCAAATGGCAATTTGATGATTAATTAAAAATTCTTTCTTTTCCTGAATTGTGTTAAGCGTCTGATTAAAATATTGATTAATCAATTTCCAAAATTTATTTTGTTTATTTCCATAATAAAATTCAACTTTTCTACTTATTACACTGGGGAAACTTCCGAGTATTAAGACTTTTGAATTTCTATCAAATACTGGCTCAAAACCTACCATAATAATTCAATCCACCATTCAAAAATTAATAATAAAGTTTTACAAAAATTTCTATATTAACCATAATATATCTAATAAATATAGCAAAATTTAATAAAAATTATATAGTTTTAAGTCAATTTTGCGTTTTTATATGAGTTTTAATAGCATAATAATCGCAAAATTAACTGATTTTCTGCGAATTTGATTTCGATTACCCTTAAAAAGCCTTGTATATGTGTAAGTTTTGCCATTTATATAAAAACCAAAACAAACAGTTCCCACAGGTTTTTCTATTGTACCTCCAGTTGGTCCTGCATAGCCCGTAATTCCCACACCAATGTTTGAATTGGTTCTTTTAGCGATTCCGTTTGCCATTTCAAATGCAACTTCCTCGCTAACTATGCCGTTTTTTGTAATAGTTTCCTCTTTCACTCCACATATCTTTATTTTTGCTTCTTGTGAGTATGTTACATAACTCTCTTCTAAAACACTTGATGCCGAAGGAATGTCTATTAATGTGCTAGCAAAAAGACCTCCCGTGCAACTTTCGGCAGAAACAATTTTATACTTTTTTTCTTTTAATAATTTAACTAGTTCTTCTGCTTTCATAAAACTCTCCTACCTATAAACTTAATAAATTCATTTACTTATATTAAAATTTACCAGTTATCAAATCCTAATACTTCACAATAAATTTCTGCCCAATTTCTAACTTCATGCACGAGAGCGTTGTCTTCAAATCTCTTTAACACTAAATCTCTAAAATAAAGACACTTTATTCCCGCCAGACTAACACTTTCAATATTTTCATATAAATCATCAATCATTAAATCTATTTTCAAATTTTTACAAATCTCAGCCTTATTTTCAGTTCCAAAATAGTAGCCATCAAATACCAAACCCTCTTCTTTAAATCTTGTCTCTGTAATTGGAATTTCGTCTGAAAATGAGTGACCTCTCCTTGTAATAATATAAAGCTTATGACCTTGGTTTTTAAGCTTATCAATAACCATTTTAGCATAAGGCATAAGAGGAGCTTCCCTTTCAATCTGTCTATAACAATCTTCGTAAAACTCACTCTCCTGCTCTTTTGACCAAAGATATCTTTTTTGAAAATACAATTCTTCCCTGTCAACTTCTTTACATTTAAAATGCTCCGCATTGTAAAACGTGGCATATGTTCTAAACCAATTTTCAGTATCAAACAACACACCATCTAAATCAATTCCAATATTCATAAATTTTCTCCTAAATACTTTACTAAATTAGTTTAACAAGTTTATGCAGAAATCGCAATAGAAATTCAAAATTTTTATTAACAAATTGTTTTAAAACTATCAATAAATTTTTTTGGTATTGACTAATCCTAAAATAACTGATATAATAATCACTATGGAGAAAAAGTAAAAATGGAAAAACACTTACTTGATGATGAAAAACATAAACAATTAAATGAATATATTATGCACAAAATTGATGCCAACAAAAATGAACCATTTCAAATTAATGAAGAATTAGAAAACTATGCCATTGAATATGAAAAATTAATTTTTGATTACATCAAAACTAGCAAATTTGAAATGTATTATCAGCCAAAATTTGAATCAGATGAACAAACAACAAAATCAGCAGAGGCACTTTTTAGAGTTAAAAATCCTGACAATGGCTTTGGTCATTCAATAGTTAACCCAGAAATCGTTTTTTATCTTTTAAAAGAATTTGGTGATGAGAAGGCAGTTGTTTTAAAACAAGTTGAAACAATTTGCAAAGACATTAATAAATATGACATCGCAAAAACTGAACCTGATTTTAGAATTTCTCTTAATGTTGCCCTTGATTGTTTAGATAACGATTTTGTAGAAAAAGTTATAAGTGAAACAAAAAAGAATAAAATTTCACCTAAAAATCTTCAAATTGAAATTTTGGAAACTGAAGATTTTAGTAAAATTGCAACTCATAGAGAAATTATTGATAAACTAAAAAGTTTGGGAGTTACTTTTGCTCTTGACGACTTTGGATCTAGAAATGCAAAAGATATTTCAGTACTTGAACTTTTAGACTTTGATGAAGTAAAAATTGATAGAAGTTTAGTTGAAATTGCCAACTATACAAAAAATTATAATAATTTACAAACACTTTATAATACCATTAAATCCAAACCAAATAGTCCAGATATAGTCTTAGAAGGAGTAGACGGATTATTTAATAAGGGAACTCACAGCTATACCATTCCTTTTGAAACGGTAATAAAAAATCTAAGAAGAATTGGGCAATTAAAATATCAGGGATATGGATTTAAAAAACCAATGACGGCAAGCGAACTTGGTTCACTTGTAAAATCTCAAAATGGATTGGAAAATTCACAAATGGAATAATTTTACCAAAATAAATTACTTATTGTTTGAAATTTGAAATAATGATGAATTTATTTAAAAATACGATTTTTACTTTACTGTAAAAGCGTATTTTTTTTAGCTAATAACACTATAGTTATTTAAACAATGTGGCATCAAAATTCAAAAGTCATAGCTATTAATTTACAAGTCACAAACCACCACTATAAAAATCAGATTTGTTTGAAATTATTTACCTTCTTTGCCAATTAGCAATGGGGTCAAAACTCTTATTTTTTAATTTAAAATATACAATTATTTAATTTTATATTTAAAATACTTTAAATAAAATATTTCTTTTTTTTAATTTAATGATATAATAATTACTATGAATGAAATTGAAAAATACTATTGCAAGTTTAATGAAGATAAAAGATTAATATCAAGACATGGACAAGTTGAATATACTATTGCTAGAAGATATATTAATGAGATAATTGGCGATAGAAAAAATTTAAAGATAATTGACATAGGTGCAGGCACAGGAAGATACTCAATAGCTCTTGCAGACGAAGGACACGATGTAACTGCAATCGACCTTGTAAAAAAGAATGTCAGCACAATTAAACTAAAATCAAGCAAAGTTAAGACAAAACAAGGCAATGCTCTAAATCTTAAATTTGAAGATGAAACATTTGACATCGCCTTACTTTTTGGACCACTTTATCATCTTTTTTCTCATGAAGATAAACTTAAAGCAATTTCAGAGGCCAAGAGAGTGGTTAAAAAAAATGGCTATATTTTAATTATGTATATTATGAATGAATATGCCGTCATAACCTACGCCTTTAAAGAAGGTAATTTACAAAAGGTTTTGGCAGAAAAAAAGCTTGATGAGAACTTTAATTGCAAAACGTCTGAAAGTGACCTGTATAGTTATGTTAGAATTGAAGAAATTTACTCCCTTTCTAACGCCTTAAATCTTAAAAGATATAAAATTATTGGTGTAGACGGGGCAACGGATTATATAAGACCAACCATAAATAAACTGTCAGATGAGGATTTTGAAATTTACAAAAAGTATCAACTTTCTATTTGTGAAAGACCCGAACTTCTTGGAGCAAGTTCTCATGTTCTTGATATTTTACAAAAATAGATTTTCTATGATAGAAACATTAAGTAAATTTTAACGATAAACTCATTTAAATATTTAATAAAATTAAATTTAAAAATTACTAAAAAATTATTCCATTTTTTATAAGTTTATGCTATAATGTAAAAAGGATATTAGCATATCTTATTTTGACTTTTATATTGTAAGGAGCAAAATTCTTATGGAGAAGTTTGACATAATCAGCAAAAATGATTTACCAAAATTTGAATTTAAGAAGAACTATTTATTTACAGAAAAAGATAAACTTTACTTTTACGAAAGATTTAACAATATGGCATTTGTTGTTAATGAAAAGTTTAAAAATAAAAAAACTAGAATTAAAGAAAACTTCAATCAGTATATAAAAGAACTTATGAAGGTTTGTGAAAACTCTATCAATAAACCATCAATGGTATTCGTAGGCGAAACTCCAACCAATCAGGTTTATGAATCACTAACTTTGGATAACATTGATGATATTAATAAACCAAATGGGATTTTCCAAATAGATAATATAAGTAATTTTGATGAAATTTTGGTACCTATATTGTATGATAGATCTGATATTCAAAAATTCTTAAAAGCTAATGATGTTTTTTTTATTGTAGAGGATATTAGCAAGTTAAATTTAGTCACTTTAGTAAGACATTTGATTGTTTCAAGAAGTAGAAAAATTTTCTTTATTCTATTATTAAACAAAGAATCATTTGAAAAAGACTTAGACCATCAATTTCTATATTCAAACTGCGTAATAAAATTTATATGTGACGATACAAAGATTGATAAAATTCAAGGAAGATTTGATGAAATATTAAAAGATTTTGAATAAATAAAACCTGTAATTTGAAGTGAATATTAGTATTCACTCAAAATTGCAGGTTTTATTTTTGTGAACTTATTTAGATAAATTAGCTATTCCCATTTTTAATTTTACACTTCTCAATTAATCATATTAACTTTATTGTCATTATTCTGCCTTTAATTTATTCTCTAAATAAATTTAAGACCTTGATTTTTTAATTTTTTTAAATAAAACTTAAAGCTATTTATATTATTTCACTTATTTGCTCTTTCAAAAATTGATTATTATAAAGTGCTGCATATTTACCATTTTTTTGCATTAACTCACTGTGACTACCCATTTCCACTATCTTACCATTTTCTAAGTAAACAATAACATCTGCGTCTTTGATAGTTGATAATCTATGGGCAATATAGATACAAGTTTTTCCCTTAAATAGTTTAGAAATATTTTTTTGTATAATCATTTCAGTGCCACTATCAATATTGGCTGTTGCTTCATCAAAAATAATTATAGACGGATTTTTAAGCACAATTCTAGCAAGTGCAAGTAATTGCTTTTGACCATTTGAAAGCATAATTCCACTCTCGCCTATCTTTGTATTGATACCATCTTTTAATTTAAAGATAAATTCATCGGCTCCAACAAATTTTATCGCATCCTGAATTTCTTCCTCACTTGCATTCTCTTTCGCATACTTTAAATTGTTCAAAATGGTATCGTCAAACAGCATTGGATCTTGTAAGATAAAACCTATTTCTCTGTGCAAATTTTGAATTCTGTATTTTGTATAATCATTATCTCCAATTTTTATCATGCCCGATGTCGGCTCATAAAACCTATAAACTAAGTTTGCAATCGTTGATTTACCACCACCAGTTTTTCCAACTATTGCAAACTTTTTATTTTCCTCAATTTTTAAGTTAAAATCTTTAAGAACAGTTTCTCCATTAGGATAAGTAAAAGTCACATTTTCAAAAATTATAGTTTTAGGAGAATTTTTATCCAAAGTTTCAGTCACTTCTCTATCTTTTACAAGTTGCTCATATACTAAAAGATTATAAACTTTATCACCAGAAACGAGAGTTTCAACAAATGAATCAAAATCACTTGCAAGCCTTGCGACCACATATAGAATTGTTTTAAAGATTTGATAATATAAAAACAGCTCACCATAACTAAGATTAAATTCATAGGATTTTATAAAAAGTATTGCCAATGCAACATAAGTAAAAACATCAAAAAATCTCCAAAGCAGTTCATTTAAATAGCAAAGCCTCATACCCACTTTAAAATGTTCTCTATTATACTGCTTAAAGATTTTTTCTTCCTTTTCTTCAAGATTTAATGATTTCACACTATTAAAACCAACAATTCCTTCATTAATGTGTGAAAGTCTTTTCTTTTTTATGTTTCTTCTAATTTCATAAAGTTTTCCAAGTTTTCTATAAATAAAAAACGCAAAAATTGACACAATTGGAAGTAAAATCCATAAAATTAAACTTAATTTAATGTTAATTATTGTAATAACAAGAAGAGATAAAATTATCTTTACTAGGTTTCTTACAACCACCTGAAGTGTAAATGACATTCCGTCAGAAAATATTGAAACATCATAAACTATAGTATTTATCATTGCTCCTGTTGAATGTGTTGTAAAATAATTAACATCAAAGTAAACAGCCTTTTCAAATGCTCGCTTTCTCAGTTCATCTGAAATATTTTTAGTCAGTTTTAAGCCAAGTCTATAAGAAATATGAAAAAATATCATAGAAAGCAAACCCAAAACTGCAATTATTATTGTTGTAAGTGTAATAAGCTTAATATCTTTGCTAATTAACGCCGTATTGATACCATAAAAGCAAGAAAACAGTATTGAACCAACATCAAAAATTACGGATAAAATTCCAAAAATTATACAATAAATAACCATTTTTTGATGTGAACCCAATAGGAATTTGCATTTTTTTAAAAAACTAGTTTTTTGTTTCATTTTCATCGTCCTCCTTTATTTGCTGTTGCAAATTCCATAACCTACTATAAGTTCCATTATTTTTTAAAAGTTCTTCGTGTGTTCCTTCTTCAGCAATTTCACCTTCATTCAAAATTATTATTTTATCAGCGTCCATTACATTGAGCAAATTGTGGGATATTATAAAACAAGTTGCATTTGACTGCTTTATATTTTGTTTAATTTGCTTTGCAACATTATTGTCTAGTGCACTTAAACAATCATCTAAAAAAAGTATTTTGGAATTTTTTAATAGTGTCCTTGCAATTGATATTCTCTGCTTCTGTCCACCAGATAGCGTCACTCCTCTCTCTCCCACCATAGTATCATAACCACTATTAAATTTTCTTATATCCTCATCAAAACAAACCCTTTTTGTTATATCTCTAATTTCATCATTTGAGGCATTCTCACAAATATATTTTATATTTTCCTTAACTGTTGTAGAAAAAACAAATGAATCCTGATTTACAACTCCAACACTATTTCTTAAATATTGTTTATTAATATTTTTCAATTCCACGCCAGATATCTTTATACTACCTTCATAATCATCAATTAGTTTGGTAAGAGTGTTAAAAAGAGTAGACTTCCCACTGCCAGATTTTCCAACAATTCCAATAGTTTGACCCGGCATTACACTTAAATTAATATTTTTTAGAATATCATTTCCATCAAGATTAACTGTCAAATCTTTAATTTCAATTTTTCCATCAATGGTTGGCATTAATGTTCCGTCAACTTTGAAATCATCATTTACTTGAAGATATTCATTGAGTCTTTTACCAGCAATTGAATTTTTTATCATGGCATTAATACGATCCATAATTTCATCAATGCTACTAATAATATCCCCATTATAAAGGATCAAACTTGTAGCAATTCCAAGTCCTATACTTCCCTTAACAAATAAAAATCCAATTACAAAAGTCATAAGAGCATTATAAAATACTGAAAATATATCAATTATTGCCCAATATCTTGCATAAATAATGTCAGCATCATACTGCATTTTATTTGTTTTCAGATTAATCTCACTTAATTTTTTTAGTTCTTTTTCTTCTCCAGCAAAAGATTTCACCATCATAATATTAGTAAATGTCTGCTGATTAACTGAATCCATTTTCGACCACATAACAGACAACTTCTCTTCTCTTTTTCTAACTATTACAAAGGAGTAAAAAATTTGAAAAGAAATTATCAAAGCAACAACTAGAAGTGATATAAAGAAATTTGTCCTTGACAAAGTAAATATATTAAATAACACAACTATAACTGAAACCATTGAATGAAGCAATTTAAATAAGTTGTCGCCGACAAATTTTGAGTATTTTGTAGAATCTTGAATATTCCTTTGAATAATATCTCCCGTAGAATGCTTGGTTATAAAGCTCTTTGGCAGTCTGATTGCATGACTAAAAAAAGCAAGGCTAACATTTGTTTCTACTTCAAAAAAAAATAATCTTCTAAAAACTGTCCTTATATATCTTAGTATAACCATTATAATTCCAGTTACAATAAAGATTAGACACAAGCTCTTAATTGCCGCTAGAGAACTGCTTCCATCATAAAATTGTTGTAAAAAATTAGGTAAAATGATTTCACTTTCACCAGAAAAAATGCTTATTGCTTGTCCAATAAAGACAGAAATAAGTGAATAAAGATATTGCGAGGCAATAAGAAAAATTATTCCCAGCGCATAAAGTGGAAGATATTTTATAGCAATCTTATTCACATTTTTTATTGGTTTTTTCTCCATAATAACTCCTAGTTTCTAATAATATTACACTATAAAAACAGAAATTACAATAGTTTTCTAAAAAGCTTAAAAATAAAAAGATGCATAAATTTTATTGCATCTTAAAAAACTTAGTTAAAATCTATTTGCTTTTTAAAATTTTTATTATTGAATTTTGCAGTTTTTGTATAATTGCACTTTTTTCATGATTTATAGAAATAAATGGAATATTTAAATTTTTGCATTTTTCTTTATAGATATTACTTAAATAGATAAACTTTGCTATCCTTTTGCTTTCGTACGCTAAATTATGAGTACCATTTTTTTCAATAAACTTGCTAAGCAAAACATGAGTATCTACATCGGCAAAGCCCAAATAATATATAATAAAATCCCCTTTATTATACAAATTAAATATGCTTTCAATTGAAATCCCATAATTAAAATCAAATATGTAGTTTTTTTTATCACTGTGACTTAAAAAACTAAATAATAGTTCAAAACAATTATAATTAAAAATTTCTTCTTCACTTAAAAAACTAATTCCGAACATATCAAATAAATAGAAATCATTAATATATTCAAATCCAGTTTCATTCGCCAAATTTCTGCAAAGAGTTGTTTTCCCCGTACCAGGAAGTCCCACAATTAAAATATTCATTAGATTAATTATCCTTAATAAAAAGCTAAAGCTTAAATTATTCTCATCTTATTTTCCTAAATTTATAATCGGTAAATTAATAGTCCACTAGACCAAGAAGATAATCAACCGATACTCCATAAAGTTTTGATAAAGAGATTAACATATAAATATTTGGTTCTAGTTTTCCAAGTTCATATTTACTATAATTTGAACGGTCAATTTTTAAATAATCTGCAACATATTGCTGAGTGTAAGAGTGTGATTTTCTTAATTCAATCATTCTAAAACAATAATTATTCATATAATATCCCTCCAATGATATAAATATTGTGACATTTTTACCCTTAAATTTGTTGAAATGGGTAATATTTGCACTAAAATTTTGTAGAATCTTGTAAAAAATTAAAATAAATAAACAATAATGGGTAGATTTTACTCACAATTTTATATAAAATAAAGAAAAATCAAGAAACTAATAATTAAAATTATTAAATTATTAATAGAGAAAACCAAAAATAAATTAATATTTTTATTTATATTATATGAATGATAATAAAAAGATTTAATTTTTTTATTTAACCCACTAATTGATAAAAGGTCAAAAATATCTATGTTTTAAAATCTAATAGAAAACTTTTAATAATTAAATCTTGCTCAATTTATTAATTTTAATTTGTCAGAATATTATCTACTTTAAATTCTAAACAAAGAAATATTAAATTATTTTTATAAATGAATATTTAAAATTTTAAATCTAAATTAAAACTACGTATTAGAAAATTTTCAAAAAAAAGATTGATTTTCACTTAGAAAAACATTTAATAGACAAATACATTTATTGCTAGAATAATTTATGTAGAAATTTAAATTATTAATAAAACAATTTTTTTTAATAATCTTACATAAAAAATTTTATAGTTTTAATTTATAATTAAAATTGTGATTTTAATATATTTTTTATAAACAAAAAACGCAAAAATAACTTATTTTTCTAAAAAATAGCCAAAATTTTTATTAGATTAAATGAAAAATTAATCGTATAATTATCAATTTTTAATAGAAAAAACGCAAAATTTAATTTTTATTCAATAAAAAAATTGAGCTTTTTAACTCAATTTTTTATTTCCAGTAAATTTTCTGCCCTTATAATTTCTTCCTCAGTTGGAGAATTATAGCCTTCCAAACTATATGGAATATTTAATTTTTTCCATTTAAAGACACCAAGAGTATGATATGGCAATATTTCAACTTTATCCACAGTTTTAAGTGACTTTATAAATGACGAAGTAACTTTTAAATCTTCTTCTCCGTCAGTCAAATTTGGAACTAGTACTCTTCTAATCCACATATGTTTTCCATTGTCTGAAAGATATTTAATCATATCCAAAATATTTTCGTTTCCCACTCCAGTCAATTTTTTATGTAGATTCGTGTCAAATGCTTTTATATCAACAATAAATAAATCTGTAAGACTCATAAGTTTATCAAACTTTTCTAAATATGCCTTATCTCTACTAAATGGTTGTCCCGAAGTATCAATAGCAGTATGCACCCCATATGATTTTGCAATACTAAACAACTCTATTAAAAAATCTATTTGAATAAGAGGTTCTCCTCCTGATGCTGTAATACCACCTTTATCTAAGTTTGTTCCCCAATAATTATGATATTTCCAAGCCATATCAAATAATTTCTTTGCACTCCATATTGTCGTTTCACCACAACTTTTTGCCCAAGTTTCTGGATTGTGACAATATTTACATCTCATGTTACAGCCTTGAAAAAAAATAACAAAACGAACACCCGGTCCGTCAACCGAACCGAATGTTTCAATTTTGTTTATAAATCCTTTATTATAATTTTCCGTGACAAGTTCTTGCGATAACATCTAATTGTTGTTCCTTTGTCAAATCAATAAATTTAACTGCATAACCTGAAACACGAATAGTAAAGTTTGCATATTCTTCTTTTTCTGGGTGTTCCATACAGTCAATAAGTTTTTCAACGCCAAATACATTAACGTTTAAGTGATGTGCCCCTTGATCAAAATATCCGTCCATTATTTGAACAAGATTTTTAGATTGCTCATCTTCACTATGTCCTAATGCTGATGGGTTGATGGTTTGAGTATTTGAAATTCCATCAAGAGCCCAATGATATGGAAGTTTTGCAACTGAGTTTAATGAAGCAAGTAATCCATTTTGTTCTGCACCATAACTTGGGTTTGCACCTGGAGAGAATGGAGTCCAAGCCTTTCTTCCATTTGGAAGAGCACCAGTAGCCTTTCCATATACAACATTTGATGTAATAGTTAAAATAGAAGTTGTTGCTTCTGAATTACGATAAGTATGATAGTGTTTAACTTTATCAATGAAAGTTTTAAGTAGCCAACATGCAATGTCATCAGCTCTATCATCATCATTACCATATTTTGGGAAATCGCCTTCAGTTTCGTAATCAACAGCAAGACCAATTTCATCACGAATAACTTTTACCTTTGCATATTTGATTGCTGACAAACTATCAACAACATGTGAAAATCCAGCAATACCAGTAGCAAATGTTCTTCTAACATCAGTATCAATCAATGCCATTTCAGCAGCTTCATAGTAATATTTATCGTGCATGTAGTGAATAAGATTAAGAGTGTTGACATAAAGACCAGCAAGCCATTCCATCATAACATCATACTTTTTCATTACTTCATCATAGTCAAGATATTCGCTTGTGATTGGTGCATACATAGGTGCAACTTGTTCATGAGTTTTTTCATCAACACCACCATTGATTGCATAAAGTAAACATTTAGCTAAGTTTGCTCTAGCACCAAAGAACTGAATTTCCTTTCCAGTTTGAGTTGCAGATACACAACAACAAATTGAATAGTCATCTCCCCAAACAGGTTTCATAACATCGTCATTTTCATATTGAACAGAACTTGTTCTAATTGAAATTTCAGCGGCATATTTTTTAAAGTTTTCTGGCAATTTTGAAGAGTAAAGAATTGTTAAATTTGGTTCTGGTGATGGTCCCATATTTTCAAGTGTATGAAGAAAACGATAGTCATTTTTTGTAACCATTGAACGGCCGTCCATACCAATACCAGCAAGCTCAAGTGTTGCCCAAACTGGATCACCAGTAAAAAGCTGATTGTATGAAGGAATTCTAGCAAACTTAACCATTCTAAATTTCATAACTAAGTGGTCAATAAGTTCCTGAGCCTCAGTTTCAGTCAATGTGCCATTTTTTAAATCTCTTTCAATATATATGTCAAGGAATGTTGAAATTCTACCAACACTCATTGCAGCACCATTTTGAGTTTTGATAGCTGCAAGATATCCAAAGTAAAGCCATTGTACAGCTTCTCTAGCGTTGTTTGCTGGCTTAGAAATGTCATATCCATAGATATTAGCCATTTCTTTCATTCCCTTTAATGCCTTGATTTGCATTGTTATTTCTTCACGAAGTCTAATAACATCATCTGTCATTATTCCACAGCCACAATTTTCAAAATCTTTTTGTTTTTCAGCAATAAGAGCATCAATACCATAAAGTGCAACTCTACGATAATCCCCGACAATTCTTCCTCTACCATATGTATCTGGAAGTCCTGTAATAATATGAGAATGTCTTGCTCTTCTCATTTCTGCTGTATAAGCATCAAAAACACCTTGATTGTGTGTTTTGCAGTATTCATTAAAAATCTTATCAAATTTTGAGTTTGCAGTATAACCATAAGTCGAACAAGCTTCTTGTGCCATTTTAATTCCACCATATGGCATAAATGCTCTCTTAAGTGGTTTATCTGTTTGAAGACCTACTACCTTTTCAAGATCTTTTGTAGATTCATCAATATAACCAGGACCATATGCTGTAAGCCCTGAAACTATTTCCGTTTCACATTCAAGAACTCCACCTTTGGCTCTTTCCTGTTTTTGTAATTCTTTTAATTTACCCCATAAAATGTTGGTAGCCTCAGTAGGTTCAACTAAAAATGAAGAATCACCTTCATATGGTGTATAGTTAGCTTGAATAAAGTCTCTTACATTGACTTCTTCTTTCCATATTCTACATTTAAATCCATTCCATGCGTCATAAATTTCCATATTCTTCCTCCTAAATTCTAGTGCTACATACTTTTATGCACCTAGTAAATTATAAAATATAAGCGTAATATTGTCAAGTTGGTATTTATTATTTTTTATAAATTTTGAAATTTTACTATTTTGCTATTGTCAATAAGTCGTAAATTAAACAACTTCAAAAAAATATAATGCAAATTTAATTACAAATACAATTATAAATTTGCATTAATTATTATGTGCAGTTTATAATAAAAATATAAAAAACTGCAAAAATTTAAATTTTTGTTAAGAAAATTTATTATTTTTTTTGAAAAAATATTAATTTTTTAT
The DNA here is from genome assembly GCA_944382715.1 of uncultured Clostridia bacterium. Classification (GTDB taxonomy): domain Bacteria; phylum Bacillota; class Clostridia; order Christensenellales; family UBA1242; genus RGIG1681. The sequence goes on along the minus strand of CALWNC010000002.1, from coordinate 124,552 downwards.
TACATACAATAAACAAATAATTGTAACAAATTTTTTATTATGGAATATTATAGTAAAGGCGAAAGAATATTCGTCTAATATTTCAAAGGAGAAATAAATGGCTATTCCTATTAATAATTCTGCAAGTGCAACTTATGCCTATGGTAATGGAACTAATCAAGATAGTGTTACTAGCAATACTGCAACAACCAATTTAATAACAGAATATGCAATGTCAGCAGTAAAGGGTTCACTTAACACTGGATTTAGAGCTGGTCAAAATTTAACTTACTATGTTCACATTTCCAATGAGGGAACTTCTCCACTTTATAATGTTACTGTGTCTGATGATCTTGGAGGCTCTTCTAGACCACTAACCTATGTTGATTCCAGTGCTTCTTTAAATGTCAATGGTACAATTTCTAGCATAACTCCTACTACAGTTAATCCCCTAACATTTGTTTTACCTAATCCTCTCAGTTCTGGAGATTTAGCAACCATAACTTTTGTTACTCAAGTTAGCTCTTCTCTATCTGATACCGTAACAGAAATTGTAAACACTGCTACAGTTCAAGCAAATGAAGGTTCAGCTTCTGGCTCAGTTTTAAGTATATCTCCATCACCTACAGTTACTCTTCCCATAGAAGATTATGCCTCTGTAGCAATGACAAAAGCAGTTAGTGCAAGTGTTGTTAATGTAAATGAGGATTTTAGTTACACTCTAACACTGACAAACTCAGGAAATACCGAAGCGACAGACGTTGTTGTGACAGATGTATTACCAAGTAATTTTATAATTTCATCAATCACATCTGAAACAAATGGTGTGCAAACAACATATTCTTCTAGTGATTATTCTATTAATTCTGGGTCTAACACATTAACACTTCCAAGCACATCTAGTTCCTTATCAATTAGCGTTCCAGCCAAAACAACATCTGGTAATGGTACCACAACAATTACAATTACTGGATCTATAACTTCTTAAAGAAAAAAATAAAAACTTCATATAGTGAAGTTTTTATTTTTTATTAAAATTAAATTTTGCAATTTTTCTTATCTCTTTTAGAATAATTATCTTTTATAATAATAAAAAACGCAAAAATGATATAAAAATCTTAAAAATTATATAAATTTAACACAATTTAATAATAAATTTATTTTCTTGTTTTATATTTTATAATTAATTTTGTCTATATTTAATTTAAAAAGAAATTAATCTTTGTATTTTATAATTTACTTGCCCCTATTTTCTTTATTAAAAAAATCTATGTTTACTAAAATCAAATTCTTTTCAAAATAAGCCATAATTTTAAAATAAAAGTGAATATTAAAAAACACAAGTATCTTCTTCACTTGTGTTTTTCTCTTATTATAATTATATATAAATAAATTATATCTTAATTTCTATTTATCATAATTTTTATGAGTATCGTAAACTATTTCTTCAATTTTAGAAAGTTGTGCTCTTTGATCGGTTGGGGCATGCCTTGTTTCCATTTGTCGTTTTATAGTTTTTATTCTTTCATCTGCGTTTTGAAGAGTAATTTTTTCATCTTCTTCCCTTGCTTGAATAAATAGAGCCCTAGCATTATTTTTATCTGTGGTAACTAATTCAGGGTATCTATCCTTTTCAACAAGAGATTGATCAATACTAAATAGATTATTCGTACTATATCTATCAACTTCATAATCTTCTTGAGCTCTTTTCCAAATTGACAATTTTACATCGTCCATTTTTAAAAGATCTTCAAGAACCAATACAACTGCATCATATGAATCATTAGCTCTCTTTAAGTCCGTAAGTTTTGGAGCATCCATACCTGCTTCAATCTGTCCTTCAAATCTTTCGTGAACTGAGATTAAACTATTAATTCTTGATACTGCTAGGATATTTGCATCAACCGTATAACCATGTCTTGAAAGTTCTTCAAAATCTATATTAAACAATTTCTCCTTTGTTGATGGAGCAATTTCAATTAATATATTATAGCCGTTTTTTATTGCCTGATTATATATTTCATCTCTATGTAGATATGCATCTAATCCCGTTAAAAATCCATAGCGAGTTGGATATTTTTTTGTAATTTCGTCTTTTCTAGGATTAAAGGCTTTAAATGCATCTGAATCAATAATAACAGTATTTGGATTATTTTTTAAAATACGAACAGTTAAACCACTTTTTCCTCCACCAGTTTGAGAAATTACCAAAAAGATTTTTGGATTTTGAACACTATATTTATTATCAAAACAATAATGTCTAATTAAATTTAGTGATTTTTGATGTTCCTCAGGCGTTAAAGCATATTCAAGCATCATTTCTGCTACTTCTGTTTTAACATTTGGAGAAATTCTCGTTTTTAGAAATTCAATATATTCAGGAGATTTACCTTCCATTTTTGCCACTCCTTTCACTAATAATTTTTTCTATAACAACATGATCGCCAAGAGCAACTTTTTCTTTTTCATCAAAAGCCAAAGCAAGATTCTCTTCAAGTGCTTGCCTTTCGGAAAGACTTGAAGAATTTTCAATTTTATAATAAAGGTCGGCTATCTTTTCAGCAACTAGTTGAATTGCAATCTCTAGTTTAACATTTTCAACCATATTTATCTCCTATAAACAATTTTCTAAATTATACACTAAATCTTTATTTTTTTCAACACCAAAAGCTACAATTGTCTTAAATAATATTTATAACAGTTATAAAAATAATTTAAAATTGTTACTACGCATACTTTTATAAGTTGATTAATTTTTAATTTTTTTATCTTTTAAGGTTAAAATATGCTCTATTTTTAAAAATAGAGCACTAAATTTGCAGTTTTTTATAATCTCAAAATGTAATTTATTTTTATTATGAATTTAAATTCATTATTCTGCTTCTTCTGTTGCATTTTTAATTGATAGGCCTATTCTCTTTTTTGGAATATCAAGAGAAATTACTTTAACTTTTACAATTTGACCAACAGTGAGTTCTTCACTTGGGTGCTTAATGTATCTATCACAAATCTCTGAAATGTGGACGAGTCCATCTTGATGTACACCAATATCAATAAATGCACCAAAGTCTATAACATTTCTTACAGTACCAGTTAATATCATACCAACTTTTAAATCTTCAATTGAAAGAACATCAGTTCTTAACTCTATGTGCTGAGCTTCTTCACGAATATCACGACCCGGTTTTACAAGTTCAGAAACAATATCATTCATTGTAGGAACACCAATTCCAATTTCACTAGCAAGTTTTTCTTCTCCGTAATCGTTAACTAATTCTGGAAGTTTTGAAACCGTACCATTTTTTACATCTTCTTCTGTCATTTTAAATACCTTTAAAAGTTGTCTAGCATTTTCATAACTTTCAGGGTGTACAGAAGTATTGTCCAAAATTTCTTCTCCATTAACAATTTTAAGGAAGCCTGCGCATTGTTCAAACGCCTTTGCTCCAAGTTTTGGCACTTTTAAAAAGTCTGCTCTTGTTACAAAAGCTCCATTTTTTTCACGGTATGAAACGATATTTTTAGCTAAACCTTCATTTAAACCTGAAACTCTTTTAAGTAAACTTGGACTTGCAGTATTAATATCAACGCCAACCTTGTTTACGCAATCTTCAACGACTCCATCTAATACTTCAGTAAGTCTTTTTTGTGGCATATCATGTTGATACTGTCCAACACCTATACTTTTTACATCTACTTTTATAAGCTCAGCAAGTGGGTCTTGTAAACGCCTTGCAATTGAAACTGCACTACGAAGATTTACATTCATATCAGGGAACTCTTCTGCTCCAAGCTTACTTGCCGAATAAATTGATGCTCCTGCTTCTGATACAACGGCATAATTTACTTTTCTTTGCAGTGTTTTAATAAGGTCAGCACAAAAGATTTCACTTTCTTTGCTTGCAGTTCCATTTCCAATTGAAATTACATCAACACCCCATTTTGAAATTAGTTTAGTCATAATTTGTTTACTTTCATCTATCTTTTTTAGTGGTGGAGTTGGATAAATAACTGCTGTGTCCAAAACTGTACCATTTTCATCAATTACGGCAAGCTTGCAACCCATTCTATAACCCGGGTCAAAACCCAATATTCTTTTTCCCTTTAGTGGTGCTTCCATTAAAAGAGGTTTTAAATTAATTTCAAAATTCTTAATTGCCTGCTCATTTGCCATATCAGTTAGGTCCGAGCGAATTTCTCTTTCAAGGCTTGGTTCAATTAATCTATCAAAAGAATCTTCATGTGTAAGTGTGAGAGCCTCTGTAAAAATCGTATCAGGTAAAATCTTATAATTTTCTGCAATAATTTCAAGACATTTTTCTCTATTAAACTCTAGACTAACTTTCAAAAAGTCTTCCTTTTCACCACGATTTATTGCAAGAATTCTATGTGATGGAATTTTTGAAACTTCTTGCTTGAAATTGTCATAAACGGCATAAGTATCAGCAGTCGTATTCTTTTCACTGCCTTCTTTATCTTCATACTTATTTGAATTATCAATAACCTTAACTTCTTCTTTTTTAGATTTTGATTCTTTTGGCTTTTTTATAACAGAAGTTATGAATGCCGACTTCTTTAAAAACTCACGAAGTTCTTTTCTTAAATCACTATTGTCAGATATTCTTTCTGCTATAATATCCTTTGCTCCAGAAATTGCCTGTTCTGCATTTTCAACACCCTTTTCTTCTGAAATATATTCACTTGCAATCTCTTCAAGGGTCTTATCCGTCTTTTCTTGTGCCATTATTATGTCTGCAAGTGGCTCCAATCCCTTTGCAATTGCCTCAGTAGCACGAGTCTTTCTCTTTGGTTTGAATGGTCTATAAATATCTTCAAGTTCAGTTAAAGTCTTAGCTTCATCTAATTTTTTCAATATCTCATCATCAAGTTTACCTTGTTCATCAATAGACTTAATAATTGTCTTTTTTCTATCCTCAAAATTTCTAAGATAGGTTAACCTATCTGCAAATTGTCTAATAACTTGATCGTCAAGACTTCCATGCATTTCCTTTCTATATCTTGCAATAAAAGGTATTGTGCTTCCCTCATCAAGAAGATTAATTAAATTATTTGAATATTCCTCCTTGATATTAAATTCTTTCGCTAGCGCTTCATAAATTTCCATTATACTTTTTCCTTAAATACTTAAATTTTGTGTACTATATGTATTATTCTTTTAAAAATACATCCACACTTTTTTTATTATAACAAATTTTTTTCTTTTTTCAAAGTAAAATAGTATTTTTAATTGAGTTTTGTCAAAATTATAATTAAGCAATATTCATTTTTTACTTTGAAAATTTAAATTTTAGTGATAAAATAGATCTAGTAATATTTAGCTTATTGTATTGGAGGAATTTATGAAAATTGCTATATCAACTGAATCAACTTGTGATTTATCAAAAAAAATAATTGAAGAAAATGATATAAAGGTAATACCTTATAAAGTAATACTTGGCAATGACGAATTTTCGGACGATGAAACAGTGCCTGCCAAAATATTTGAATATGTTGAAAAAACGGGGAATCTTCCAAAGACAAGTGCCATTAATGAAGAAGATTATCTCGTTTATTTTGCCAAACTTTTAAAAAATTATGACGCAGTAATTCATATTACCCTATCAAGTGGCGTTTCTTCTGCACACTCAAATGCAGTAATTGCATCACAAAAATTCAAAGAGGTTTATGTTATTGATTCTAAATCCCTTTCAACTGGAATTGGTTTACTTGTTCTTTACGCATCACAACTTGTTAAACTTGGTAAAAACCCGGGAGAAATCGCTCACAAGTTGCAAATGAGAGTACCTTTTGTCCAAGTAAGCTTTGTTGTTGACCGACTTGATTATCTTTACAAAGGTGGAAGATGTAATGCCCTATCATATTTTGGAGCAAATCTGTTAAAAATACACCCACAGATTATTTTAAAAGATGGTTTAATGAAGCCTGCAAAAAAATATCGTGGTAAAATGGAAAAAATTATTACTCAGTACTGCAAAGATACATTAGAAGAATTTAATAATCCTGATAAATCAATCGTGTTTATCACACATACAACGGCAACAACACAAATGGTTGAAAACGCAAGAAAGGTTCTTGAAGATAATGGATTTAAGAATATAATAGAAACAACTGCAGGTGGAACAATAACTTCACACTGTGGAGAAAATGTTCTTGGTATTTTATACATTAATGATGGTGGAAAAATAGACTAATTTTAAATTAAACAATTATATCAATTAAAACATATTAAATTTTAATAACAAATTTATTAACCAGAATATAATATAGTTACTTAGCTTTAATTCTAATTAAAGGGGGGTGAGATTTATCTAATATAAGATAAATCTCACCTCCCTACTTTATTATAAAAAACCAAAAATTAATAGTTATGCTTCGCTAATTTTAATATACTTGTTAATAGTACAAAATTTTTTTTAATTTATGTAAGGATAATTCTATTATTAATAAATCACAAATAAAAAACGCAAAAATTATAAAAAATAATTAAAATATTAAGAAAAATAATCAAATTTAAAAAAAATTGCAGTTTTACATTATTAAATGTGGGCTTTACAAAAACTATAATTTTAAATGTATTTTACTAAATTATTGAATGTCAAATTTTCTCTATTCTCTTTTAGGAGAAAATAACTTAATTAATGGATTGTCCTTTTTCATCAAAATATCCTCAATAACACTAGTTACAGCCATCGCATTTATTATTCCATTTGCTCCACAGCTTATAAAAAGCAAAATGTCACTATCAATTTTACTTTCACCTATTAGACCCAAATTATTAGAAGTTGTTCCAAAGCAACCACAAAACTTATAATCAATTTTAACTTTACCTTTCATTTCAGGAAACAGTTTAAACAAATCTTTTGCAAGCTTATCATACTTTTTATTACACTTGCTTTCACTTATTGGCTTTTCTTTAAATACACTATCTTCTCCCCCAAAAATTATTCGACCATCGGGAAGTGTTCGTAAATAATGATATGGCGAAGTTGCATCGTGAACAAGTGCTTTTTCTTTCCAAGAAATTTCTTTTATTGGACTTGTAACAATTGAATATGTTATAAATCTGTCACATAAATCACTTTTATTTAACACTTCCCAATTAAAGCCCGTGGCAATTAATATTTTTTTACAAACAATTTTCTCCCCAAAATTAGTAATAGCAACATTGCCGTTATGTGTTTTAGTAAGCTCTTTTATATTTGTATTTTCAAAAATCTTAGATTGATTATTTGAATTTTCTATCATCATCTTTGTGAAAAGATATGGGTTAAATTCACAACCTCCATTTTCAACATATATTCCACATTTTATTGGAAAAGGAAAAGGATTATTTTTACTTTCATATAATTTACAATCAAAACCATTATTTTTGCGAAAATAATATTCTTGTTTTATCTTTTGGACTGTAAAGATTGAATTTGTATATAAAAAGGTTGGTCTTAATGCAAATTCACAATTGTTCCCATATTTTTTTATAAATTTTTCTATTTTTTGTACTGCTTCAAGTCCCATATTATAAGCCATAATAATTTCATCTTTTGTCATATATTTATTAAGGTCACTTGCAAAATCATCTAATTGATATTCTAAAAGTGCAGTGGCACAAGATGTGCAACCCATACCAATCCTTCCCTTATCAACTAACGCAACATCAAACTTTTTAGATAAATAATAGTTAGCTATCGCACCATCAATTCCCCCACCTATGATAAGAACTTCACATTTTATATCACAGTCTAAATATTTATATTGCTTTACTTTTTCAGTTGAATAACAAAAATATGGTTTTCCCTTTACATACTCCATAAAATTATTATTCTCATTTATTGTAAATTTTATCATTAAATCCATACTAATAATGAAATTTAAAATTATTTCACTTCAATATTTATTGTCATTTGAACAATTATAATTTTTATAATAAATAAAACTTTGAATTTTATAATTAAATTTCTGCAAAATTCAATTAACAATTTAGCTTGTATTAAAACAAAAAATTGTATTCTCTAAATTAAATTCTAATTATAGTTAAAAATTTCATTGTAAAAGAAAAATTAAAATTTCTTACAAATTTTAGAAAAACACTTGATTTATAATAAAGATTTGTGTATAATACTAATAGTTAAATATGGAGAGTTGGTAGAGCGGTTGAATACACCAGTCTTGAAAACTGGCATAGTGAAAGCTATCTGGGGTTCGAATCCCTAACTCTCCGCCACGACTTTAAACTGCCAATTTTGGCAGTTTTTTTATTTGTTTTTTACATTTTTAAAAAATTTGGGTTAATTTTGGGTTAATTTTATTTTTTAATAAAAAGATAACAAGCATTTAGTCCTGTTATCTTTTTATTTCATAATCTATTTATTACCTCTACTTAGATAGTTTTTAATATCTTTTCATTTTCGCACCTTAACCTGTTTAAAATATTATTCCAGTTTTTAAACAATTTTCTTTTCAAATTTTAAAAGTCGTCTGTTTGCTATCTTTTATTTATTTTTAACTTAGCAATTTTCTTTTCTTCATAAGTTTTAAACTCAGGATATTCAATTATTTTTCTACCACAATTAAAACAAAATTTTAGAAATTTAATATCATAAGTATCCCATCTTTTAAAATTATTATTCCAAAATTCAAACTCCAATCTAGGTGGTTTTCCATCTCCTATTGTATGCATTATTCTATGATTTTTATCTTCACTAACAAAAAATACTTGTGATGAATAATCAGTGTCATCATCAAAACAGAAATTTGAATCAAGTTCTTCTTCATCAGTTAGTGTATATGTTCTAGAATTTGAACAATAATTACAAGTTTTTATTTTATCTTTTATCATTTAATTTTCTCCTATTTTATGCAACTTTTTTTTCAAATTTACTTAGTCGTCTATTTGCTATTTTTAACCAATGTTTTGCAAACTTTATTACACTTTCTTCTGGGTCTGTGTCATCATAGCCATAAATTTGTAATATTTTATGTTCACTTAATGAGTATTCCAATGTAACAAATGGCTTTTTTAAATTATCTAACTTTCGAATAAAAAATATTAAGCTTTTTTCATCAATCATTTTCTTATCATAGCCTAGTTTACCTACACAGTGTTTTAATTCTCGTCCCTCTTTCTTTAAAGACATTACGCTTGGCGCAATCTCTAACATATAATCTTTTTTGTATTCTAAAAACTTATATTTATTAGATACTTTTTTAAAATCACTATAAAACTTCCGTTTAGATTCAATTTCCTCTTCTGCCTTGGCCGAGTCACACTCGTCTATTCTTAAATCATGCATTCTTTTAAAATCATGTGGATATAAATTTTTAGACTGAGTTAAATCAAGTTTAAGATAGATTATTGCTTCTAAATAATCTTTATATAAATAAATAGAAATATTATTTTCTTCAAAATACTTATGCATTTTGACAAAATTTATATTATTTAAAATATTTTTATCTAAATAATCTTTTAATTCTTTTCTAATATAAAGTTCAAAATGAGCATCTTCTGGTCTTAAATTATGATTAAATGCATAAACAACTGTTTGTACATTATATTTAAATACATTTTCTTTATTCTTAATCAAATATTTACAAAATAATTTATCTTTTTCACATTTCTTAAGTAACATTACACTTGGATATAATCCCATCTTAGACAAAAATTCAACACCGGGATATTTATTATATAATTCAAGATAGTCAATAATGTCATAACCATAAGATAATGAATTGTAACCGCAATATTTATATTTTGTATTCTGTAATAATTCAATATTTATTACTGGAGCAAATAAATTACATTTATCTTTCTTATCAGAAGTATACCATTTATCAAAATCTTCCTTAGACCATCGAATAACACCATATCTATATATATTTTTACTTTCATAAACTGCGATATATCCTGCTACATTTACAAAATACAAATTTTTTACCATATATAAATTATTATTAGAACATCTTCTTATCACTTCAGTAATTTCAATTCCTTTCTTTTTATTATTTCTAAAAGCAAAAACTCTCTGTAATATTTCTCCATTATAATTTTCTAAATAACTTAAAAATCTTGTTTTTAAATTAAGATTAAAATCACCATAATTTAAATGAATATATTTATATATAGAATAAGGTATTTCTTCTTCTACAAAAAACTCTTCCATTAATTTTTTCTCCCAATTATAAAAAATCTGATAAGTTTATAAATTCACTTGAAACTTCTTGTTTCTCAATATTCAAATATTTAAAAACAAAATCTTTTCTTTCATCTTCATCAAAATAATAAAAACCATTCTCTTGGTGTTCTTTAGCATATTTTTTCATTTCATTAAAACAATCTTTTATACTTTTTATATCATCAAGTTCAAGCAAATTTGAAGTGTCTTGAAGACAACTTTCAACTACTTGCATTACTGCTTTGTATCTTTTATCTTCACCAATTGCTTGCTTTTCTCTTTCTAACCATTCACTTTTTAACATAATTGTTCTCCTATTGCCTTTAAGGCTTTCTTACAACCATCTTGCTTTTCAGCAGGAATTGAATTTATTAAATTTTTCATTATTCGTATTTCAGTTTGAACATTTTCAAATAGAACCTTAAATTTTGCAAGTTCCTCAGAACTTGAAATTGTAATACTGGCAGACAATTCTTGCAATTTATCGTCCCTTTGTTTTATTAATTTTTCTTTCATATTAAGTTGCATTTCAAGAGATTCAATTTTCTTTTGTTGTTCCGGGTCTTGCACTGTTTCAATTATTTTTTCTACCGGCTTTTCTTTTTCAGATTTAAGATCAGCTTTCAGCTTATCTATTTTATTTTGAAATTTTACAATTTCATTATCTTTTTCAGATTTAAGCTTTTCAAGTTCACTTTCTTTTTCCTGCTTTAATTGCTTTATCTGCTCTTTAAGTTCACTTACAGATACTTCTTCTAAATTATTTGTTTCAATAACTTCTTGCTTTTCTTCTTCTGATAAACTAGAAAGCAATGTTAATTTACTTACTCCAATTTTTGCATTCGAATGCAAAAAATCTAAATCAAAAGAATCTAATATTTTTATATAGTTATAAGCTTGTCTTTGTTTTAGTCCCAATGCCTGTTCGCTATAATCTTCAAAACTTGCAAAACCTGCCTCTAAATACAATTTATTATCTTTCATTTGCTTTAAAAGACTTGCAAGCTCCACAAGTGAGTTACCAATAACCGCGCCCGTCATTAATATCTCTTGGTGAATCTTTAAAAATTCTCTTTGATTATCTGTTAACTCTTCATCTGACTTTATCACAAGTTCATTAATTGTCATTACATTTTCTCCTTAATTTATACTTTTTCTTTTTTCTCTATACCAAAATATGCAACTGTTTTTCTATTTCTCTTTCCATCATCATTATAAAAATGATTTATTATTTCACTTTTTGCTGTCTTATTTAATTCACAAACATCTCCACAATATTTAGGTTTTGTTTTATCTCCTGCTGAAACTATCATACCAGGCATTGTTGTATCAATTTTCCCATAAAACTTATATTTTGGATTTAATTTATATTTACCATTTTTACCTCTTACCCAAGCATTTTCAGAATCAATTAATCTAACACCTTTATTATTTAAATTATAATTTACACTTGACATATATTTCCTCCTTATGTTATTATAGTAATGCCATCACCCAAAACGGGGAAGCAACTAAGGCAATCTTGAGTTGACAGCGGGAGAATACATGGCTATTAATAGTATAGACTCCCTGAAGTTCTAACTTTTGTTAGAACTTTTTTTATTGTCTACAATAAAATTCAATACTTTTTGTATTTCAAAATAATGTTGTTCTAGCCAATTTACAAGAAGTTCATTATTTGAATATTCTACCAGACCACATTCGTCAAAAAATGCATGAAATAGTTCGTGTACTATTGTTTTTTTTATTTCTTTTAAATCCCCATTATTTTCTATAATAATATGTTTTGCTTTTCCATCTGTTAAACCTAAACAGCCATGTAAGTCTTCTACAAATTCAACAAAATAAGGTACTCCCTTTATTTTTATGGCTTTATTAATTAACTCATTTTTTTTCATGGTATCATTTCCTCTTTCTCTTTTTCTCTTCAAAAAACTTAATGTCATTATTTATTCTTTCTATTTCTTTCAAAATATAATTTCTTGTATTTAAATCTTCCTTACAAACTTCTAACATTGAATTATATTTTGCAAGTTCTAGTTTTAAATTAGATAAACTTAATTTCATTTTTATCTCCATTTAAAAAATTGGGTCTTCATCTACTTCTTCAAAAGCTATTTGTTTCTTTTTTGCATAATAGTCATATATACACTTTCGAACCCCAAACTTATCATACTCATAAGATTTACTAACCCTTTCAGTAATACCCTCAAACAACTGCTCCTCTTTTGATATTTCTTCAAACTCACTATCTTTTTCTTTAATAAATTTTCCATTATCATCTACTCTATAAATAAAGTGAATTCGCCTATAAACACTTTCATAAAGCTTATGTTCATTATCTATATAATTTTTATAAATTTCAGTAAAAGGTAAATTTGAACAGATAAAAACTTTATCGTAGCAAGCAATTTTATGACCACCCTTAACTTCTAGTTTAAGGGGATATTTATCTAATATCTGATTTAACCAACCTAAATTTACTTGACCAGCAAATTCATCAAACAATAACACTTTTTCACCATTGTAACCATTAAATTGAAACTTGCCATAGAATGAAACTCTAAAAACATTCTTAAAACCATATTCTTTAAATACTGATTGAGTTTTACCTACGCCCGGTGGCCCATAAATAAATGTGGTTCGCACATTTCTTCCCTGTTCTGTATATTTTGAATTTAAAAATAAATCTCGCTCTTCTTGAATCTTTTCTAAACCCTTTGTAGAGGCAATCTGATAAAAATTATCAAATAACTCAAGATCACTTGCTCCACTTTTAAGTGCATTTCTAAATTCGTCATAGTCAGTTCTTTGTCGCATTTCAACAAACTGACCAATTTCAAAAGGTTCTTCTATTCTTGTGTCTTGTTTTGTACAATAAACCTTTATGTCGTAATTGGAACCTTTTGCCTGTGCAAGATATGCAGTTGGAAAATATTTTTTCATTGTGTAAAATCTTTTTGCATGCCTATCATCAAAGTTAACTCCAAATTGCAAGTGCACTGTGTTATCTTTGTGACCCCTTTCAACTTGCCCCACAGAATATTTAAGTCCGTCTACCATTAAATTTTCTATATAACTTTTAAAATGCTCATAAGACTTAAAATATGGTCTTTCAACTATAACTTGCTTTTTAACTTTTTCAACTTTTTCAAAAGGTTCTTCTATAATCTTTTTGTCACCTGTGTTTTCGTCCACCACTTCTCTAAGAACTTTTTCAATTTTCTTTTCTTCTACTATTGCAGTAACTTCGACAAAGTGAAACTCAAACAAATCCACATTATTAAAAGATTTTACATAGTCTAAGTTATAATAATCCTCTTTAACTTGTAATTCTGTGTTATTCAAATCTACTTCTTTATCTTCCTGTGTCCAAAATGGGTTATTTATTGTAAGAAACCATCTTTTTAACTGCTTATCTCTTTTTGTTGGTGCTTCAAATAAGGTCTTATCTTCTTCTGTAAGCTCATAATTATCTATTTCTAAAACAAAATCATCTTCTTGTTTCTTTTTTGCCATAGTTTTTCTCCAAAAACTAATTACGTTACGCAGAAAATTAATTACGTTACAAACACGTTACGATAATAAATAACATATAAATGCTTATATTTTCAGCATTTACGCCTTATACGTTACGCGTTACGCAGTTGGTAGGTAATATTTACTACCAACTACCCATTTGCCCGTTCGGGCAAATGGGTGTATTTTAGGTATAAATTACAAAAATTGTTGCTAATTTTTATAATTTGAAAGCTAGTCTGACAGGGCTAGCCCCGTACCCCACAAGGAACTAGTCCCTTGACCCATCTTTTTCTCGCCGAAAAGGCAACCATTAGCCCAAAATTTGGGCTAATGTGTTTGTTTAGTTTGGTCTGTTAGACCCAAGCCGTAAAGTAAATTCAAGCATTTATCTCCCGTTATTAGCCAGCGCAGGGAGCAACGGGGCATAAAAGCTTTAATTTCCTTGACTGCTTTTCTATTACTTATATTTCTTAATTTTCTTATTAAATTCAGGAGTGTTTCTATAAAGGAGAGCGTATTCACAATTACCATGTTCTCTCATGGCTTTTTTGAGTTCTTTTTCTTTTCCAAGTTTAGAAGCTTCCTTTAACTTATTTTCACTTTCTTTATACTTTCTAATAAGTTCATACTCCGTCATTTTTCTCGCTAAACGCTTTTGTTTTCTATTAAAAAAGCCCATATCTACTCCTTATGCTCTATTTGTTTTATTTCTGTTGCATTTATTTTTTTTGTCTTAATTGCCTTTATTTCGTCATAAAATGCCTTTAAAGATTGTTTATTTTTTACCACTTCCTTTTTATCGTCAGCAATTTCTTTTTTAAGCTCTAACTTAAATTTTGACTTATAAATTCTAAACAATTTAAAATTATTGAGCCATCTTCTGAACAATCTATATCTGGACTTTTTATTTTCAAATTTACACTCTTGCATTAAATGTTTCTTTCGCATTTTTTCACTCTTTTTTAAGAGTTTGGTTTGAAACTTTTCATTTTTTGCAAGCAAATTTAAGTTTAAATCATATTCTTTGAGTAAATTTTTGAGCATCTTTTCTGCAACCTGTGGATTAATATTTTTATTAACACTATCTAAATTGCTCAATATTTCAGCATAGTACCTATTTAAAGAATCTATTGAGTCAAATATAATTATCATAAAACTATCTCCTCAAAAGGTTTTTCACTATTTTTATAATCTGAAATTTTAATTTTTGAATAACTAAAATCTTTGTCACTATCAAAAAACTCTAACAGTTTGCCATAAGAATCAAAACAGTCATATATATTGCCATTATGCGAATATACTCTATATTCTTCTATTAAATTACTATCTAATGTTTCTTCATACTTGACAGCATTTTCATAGACTTTGAAAACTCCGACTATCACACTTGTTTTTACAAGTTGGTTCAAGCAATTATATTCATTTTGAATATCAAGTGGAATTAAATATTCAAACGCAAATCGCCTTATATTTTTATTTAAATTTGTTACAAATTGAAGGTCTAATGTCCACAAATAATGTGGGTGTCTTACTCTTGAAAATGCAAGTAGTGATGGTTTAGGAAATTTAGACCAGTCATAAGAACACAAATTCCCCGACTGGCTCTCATCAACATGAAAAGAAGACCAAGGTGGAAAAAGAGAATAATCAAATTCATTATTTGGCAACATAAATTTATCTGGATCAAAATCATAAGTTGTCTTGCCATTATACTTAACAGTAAAAGTTGAATAAACACAATGACCCTGTGGTGGATAGGTATAATTTCTACCTTTTAATTCAGACAAATATTCAATATATTTTAGAGAATTTTCAAACCTTTCACTATCTTCCATTTCAGAACATGCAAACATTGCATTGAGTGTACCTTTCCCTGCACCAAACTTGCCAAAAATAACTCGTATTCCCATATCCACTACTTGATTTTCCACGTTTTCCTCCTTATTTTTGTATAATAAAAACGCATAAAAACATATATGCGTTTTTACTTAATTTCTTTTATTAAATTAAACTTTATATTATGATTTTTTAGTTGTTTGAGTGGCTTGAAAATTTTCAAAAATCATTTCAAGTGACTCAGTATCTACCCTGTCAACAAAAAATCTGTAAGTATTGTCTTTTATTGTAACAAATTTTACACAGACAAATTGCCTATTCTTTTCAGCAGAATATTCTTTAACAACTGTCTTAAACTTAAAAGGTTTAATCCCAAGTTTTTCACAAACATTGATGTAATTAACAAAACCCTCGTCTACTCTAACTTTAAATGAATAAATTCCACTTACATCTACAACTGCTAAGTATGTAGTTCCATATTTTGTTTTATTAGAAGCAATCTTAATTGTTCTAATAACTGGTGTAAAATCGGTTACTAAACTAATATTATCTTCACTCATTTCATTAATTTCAACATTTTCATTAACATTTTTTACATTATCAATTTTTACATTTTCCATAAAATTTTCTCCTTTTTTACCTTTTTTAATTTAAAATTTTAAAAATATCTATCATTTTTGCAAATTTTTCCAAATTTGACGTGACTCCGTCTCCAATGAAGTGAAATAGGTCTATAACTTTGCAAAAGTCTATAAACAAATTATCAGCCCCTGCATTGTGCATAAATGAGGCTAGCAAAGGCAGGGATAAAATAATCATTAGACTTAACACAACATAAAGTGCAATTTTTATTCCCAACATTTTACACCTCTGGAACTATTATTTCTTCACTTGTCACATCTCCCTCAGTTGTAGTATCAGATGTTTTTTCTATGCTTGAAACAACTGTTCTACAATTTACACAAATTGTATTAATGAATGTAGTCTGAGCACCATCTTCAGAATCTACAACAACTTCTTCTTCATGGGTTCCAGCTGAATGGTCACAAACTAATACACTATCACTCTTAACAAGTTTTCCACAATCTAAACAGTAAACTCTTGTTATCTTATAAAGACCATCTTCTCTATTTTCATCTAAAGTCTCTGTATATAAATTAGAATGCACACAACTTGCTGAATCTTTTTCACTAAAATCTAAATGTTCTACACTTACTCTTGTACCACAAATATTACAATAATAAACGACATTACAAGATATTAAATTTTGATTCTCATCGTAATAAGCACCTATCATTTGTAAGTAAGTTTCAGTATGTTCGCAAAGCTCTGGGTCTATTGGTGAATCAATTCCTACAAACTCTCTGCTAACCTCTTTTCCACACTGTGTGCAATAATAAACTAGCTCATAAGATATTCTATTGGCCTCAGTATCAAACTTTTCATTTTCAATTACTGGTTCACCAGCAATGTGATAATGATTTGTTCCAACTACAATTAAATCCAAATTAGACTGACCAATTTTGTCAGCTATATTAACAAATCTATGAGTTGCATTACAATAAAAGCCTAATACAAAACCAATGTCATTTTTATAAAGAACTAATTCATTTTTATATTCTTCAAATTCTGGAAATAAATTAACATAAGAAATATCATAAGTTTGAACTTTAAGTGCATTATTTTCTGAGCTTATCCAATCACCATAACTTTTACCATCTACAAAACCAAATTCTGGAACTTCTGGAAGTTCAAACCAATAATTTTGATTTAAAATTGTATCACTAGCTGAAACTCCATAAACTCTAAATGTAATTGTTTCAGTTTCAGAAACTTGCTGACTCATTACAACTTCGCCATTTTCATTAATGCTAAATGGGATTTGTTTGTACTCACCCTCACCGACAATGTTATAATCACTATTAACAAATTGTTCAAAGGTCATTCCGTTTTCAAAATAAAATGGTTGGGACATTATTGTAAAACTTAAAACTTCTTCTGTTGGGTCTTCGGTTTCGTCTGGACTCTCTGGCTCAGTTGGCTCTTCTGTCGTTTCAACTTTTATATGCTCTCTTGAAATTTCTTCTCCACAAACTGAGCAATAGACAACTTTGTCATACTCAACAACAAGTCCATTTTCAATAACTTCATTTTCAATAACTGCTTCGCTAGCTGTATGAGTATGTTCGATTGGTTCTTCTGGTTCAGTTGCTGGTTCATTAGGGTCTGTCACTATGATTGAATTTTCAATTAAACCATTAAATTTATTTATTTTATCGCGAATAGAATTTATATTTGATTGGACATTCTTTGAATTTGTTTCAAGCTCGCTAACTTGATTTTCAAGGTCTGCAACTTGCTTGTCTATATTTTCAATTTGTCTTGTATACTCTTCATTGTTCTTTTGAAGCAAACTAACTTCCTCTCGCATTGTAGAAACCGTCTCTTCAAGTTCACTAAGATTTTTTTCAATATCATATTTTTCACTTTCAAAATTTGCATTTTCTAATTCAAGATTTTCAAGTTCTTGTTTTTCCTCTTCAGTAATAGTACTTTCCTCTTGCTTTTTATTAAGTTCTTCTATTCTTGAATTATTCTGACTTACTGCATTTTCAATTACTTCTATTCGGTCATAATAATTATTAATTTCATAAGTAACATTTTCAATATTTTGTGTTTTTTCAACAATAATGGTTTCATTTTTAGTTTTTTCAGTCTCAATTTGCGTTTTTTCTTCTGTTAAACTATCTATCTGATTATTTAAGTCTTGAATTGTCTTATTTAATTCTTCCACTTCTTCTGTAAGGACTGAAACAGTCTGTTCTAACTCGTCAATTTTATTTTCAAGTATCTCTTTCTCGGCAGTTGTCATTTCCATTTCTGGAATATCACCACCGCTTGAAACTGCCTCATCATAGTCTGCAATATTATTAAATATATTCCAAAGTGAATCTACCTCTTTGTTTAATTCATCTATTTGCAAATTTAAGTCTATTATTGTACCCTCTAAGCTATTAACTTCACTTTCTAGTACATTTACTCTTGATTGTAATTTTGTAATTTCTTCATTTAAAACTTTGTCTTGTGCTTTTAATTCTTCTATGTCAAAATTAAGCTGGTCTATCTCTTCTCTAAGTGCATTTATTCTATCCTCATAACCATTAATTTGACTTTCTAATTCTGCCTTTTCACTTTCAAGTGTCTCTATTTTATTTTTTAAATTGCTTATGCTATTTTCGTCATTAATTTTTAAAAAGTTTTCAATTTTCTCTCTAAAATTTGGACTTACAGCACTTGCAACTGCCACAGAACTTATTCCTATTAAAAGTACTAAAACAAATATTAATAGTGCTTTTAAAAATTTCCCCACTTTTCCTCCTTTTTTAGTTTTTTTTATTGATTTTTTCATTTATTTTGAGTATAATAATATTAACAAGCAACTCGTAGGTGACATTTTAGCAATACAGAGTTGTAAATCAAACCTCCGTTATGTTTTATAGTCGGAGTCTAGGAGTGAGTTTATCTCACTCTTTTTTAATCTAGAAATTTTCCCAAATAAAACTTATGTTTATCTTTTATTTTCTTTTTACCAATATCTTGAATATTAGTAATTTTTACATTTTTTTGATTATGACTAACTCCTGACCATTGTGTAAAATTTGCATCATAAAATGGTATTGAGTATACATTTCCATTTTTTACCTGTTTTAACCGACCAGCTATATATTTTCCACTTTTATCTGCAAGTGAAGTTATTACATTAACATTACAGGTTCCATCTTTATTATTATTTTTAATATAAACATAATGTCCACCAGGTATTTTCTCCAAACCCTTTAAATACTTATTTTCACAATAACCTACTTGTCCACTTATTCTTTTAGACATTTTTTACCTCTTCAAAATCTTGATTGCTTACTTCTATTTCTTGTTGCTCAACCACAATTTCAAATTCGTTTTTTGTAAAATATGCTTGCCACAAACTTTGAGCCTCAACTCCACCTGTTGTATACACTGTGAGTTCTGTTTTTGTCTTATAAAAGACTATTTGCAAATAAAGTGTGTCATCTAAAATTGCATTATGATTTTTGTCATAGAACACATATGAATAATTTGCCTCAATGTAGTCACTTGAACTTGATGTGATTTTGCAAGGCGACTCATTAACATAAACTAAATATGTTCCATTTTCCAAACTAAAAACTTTTTCAGAAATTACACTCACTGAATAATTTCCGTCAATGTCTTTTGTCATCATTAAATTTTCTAGCGAAAACCCAATTTTGTTGTCAAGTTCATCAACTTGATTGGGTCTTAAAAATGATTCAATTGTTCCAACAACTCCACCAGTAGCTGAGTAATATGTTTCAAGTTTTACTATTGAAAAAACCGAAGAACATATTAGTGCAATAAATAGTGCAACCCCTGCAAATATTTGCACCCCTTTATATTGGAGCAAAAATATAAATGCAAAGAAAATTACTAACCCAAGAATTATTAAAAGTGTATCTCCAAGCGTCACTCTCAGATTGTGAAACATTTCAGTTAATACATTTTCGCATACAAACTTAACCATATTCCACCTCTTCCCCAGTAGAAAGCAAAATTTTATAAACTGTAAAACCACTAAAAGAATCTTCTGTGATAAGAAATGAAACCTCTTCAAATAATCTTTCACTAAGTACTACTTTGAGTTCTACAGTCGATTTATAAGCTTCATTGTCAGAAATAAATTTATCAGACAAACATAACACCCTATTCCCATTAATTTCTTTAAGTGTCATATCTTTGTCTTCAACCAAAATTAATGGTCGTCCAATATAATAATCTGTCATGGTCATTTCTTCCGTTGTATAGTTTTTTGTGCCTTTAAAGTAGCCAAATAGGGAATCACTTGCAGATAAAATATTCCCCTCATGAATACTAACTTTTATTGCATAATAACTTTTTATCGAAGCCACAACCTTTGCATATTCATCACTTGAAATTGTTTGCTCAGATGAAGTTCCACTTTCTTCGTCGTATAGATAATAATCAAATAAGTCACCGAATTGAAAAATAATTGCTTGGTCTGTACCTTTATCAAGTGTTTGTATTGAATTATATAGAAGCTCTGAAAAATAAGTAATATCACTAGCACGATAATTTCGATAGTGGATATAAATTTCGTCATTATATGTTTTACCAAACTCACTATCAGTTGTTTCTTGAATAAAAAATTTTTTCATTTCAACTTCATCTTCATTTTCAACAGCTTTTGCTCCATTAAATCTCATTGAATATATTTTCCCATCAAGTTCAATAGTAAAAGATGTATTTAATGTTATTTCGTTTGTATCATTGATTACTGTTTCAAAGTTGTCCATTGAAGCATAATTATAAATATCTAAATTTTTTAAATATAGATTAGTAAAAACTCTGTCATAATATCTGTGTGTTTCTGATTTTTTCCACCACCACATACCAGCTGTGGTAATCTCTTCATCACGATATGTTCCAAGATAAATATAACTATTGTTGTCCAACACATATGGAGTAAAATCAAAAGTTTCAGTTTTTGGAATATATTGTACACCTTGCGAATAAAAATCTTTTCCAGTTTCATCTCGAAGATAATTGAATTTAATCTCAAAACAATCTTCATACAAATTTACTTCGCAAAAATGCCTTGTATCTTCTGTTCCGTCAACTTTAGTTACTGTCTGTGCACCTACATTATAAGTCTGACTTGCCTGTTTCTCTGGCTGTGTAAAATAAACAACTGCATACCAAATGTCTATTCCAATACAAACACAACAAACTAGACTTATTAAAACTATTAAAAATTTATTTATTCTACTCACCTCCTCCAATATTTATTAAAGGTTTAATCCCAAACCAATCTACTACATTACCCAGCCAGTCACAGGCAACAGAAAGCCAAGAAAATACCTTTGATAGCACACTAAATACAACCGAACCAAAAAGCAAAATTAAAACTAGTATTATTACAATTTTAAAGATTAACTTTACCATTTGACAGCTTCCTTTTTATTCGATTTTCGTTCCAAAAATAATTTCTTGTCAGCCTGCAATAAATCAATTTTTTCAGCTCTAAATCTATCTTTTTTCGCCTTAGCAAATAATAAAATGCACTGTAACTCATTCCATATTGTTTATTAAATTTTAGCCTTAATTCCCTTTGTGAATCATCTTCAAATAGTGGACATTGCAATACTACAGTTAAAGTTTCACCATGGTTTTGCTTTTTTCTTATTTTCCAGCCA
This sequence comes from uncultured Clostridia bacterium, assembly GCA_944382715.1. Classification (GTDB taxonomy): domain Bacteria; phylum Bacillota; class Clostridia; order Christensenellales; family UBA1242; genus RGIG1681. The sequence continues at coordinate 102,762 of CALWNC010000002.1, read as the reverse complement.
GGAACAGGTTCAAAGCTTCTAGCCCAAGGGCAACCATTAGTTATTGATTTTTTACAATCAAAACAGAGTGTACACATTGCTCTCCCCCCCCTATCCTATTCTCTTTAAAATTCCACTAAATCTACGAACTAAAATATAGCCAAATTCACTGCATTCATTATTTGTTTTATTCCAGACATAAGAATAAACTGAATACTCATTTTTGTTGTAAAAATGAAGTAATTCATTCCAATCTTCTTTATATTTTGGTACCACCAACAATGAATAAAGTTCTCCAAAATCTGTGTATTCATGAGTTACAGCATAAACAATTACATTATATTTAAGTTCTAATTCTTTAATTTTGTTTAATACAACTATATCTTCTATGTTGTAAATTTTATAATTATCGAAAAGACATACTATATTTTCGTATCTAAACATATCTACAATAGCTTTAAATACACCTAACTCTTTCATTATTGATACTGCCTTGGCTTTCTTCTCTGCATTTGTTGCATACATGCTTACATAATTTTCGTTTAAATCTTCCACAATCTCACCTCTTTATTGGTCTATCTACACCTTTTATTCCCTTATATTTCTCTTTATCTTTTTTAGATAGTTTACTTGATGTCGTAATTAAAGTCCTCTCTACCTTTTCATTTGGACCAAAAGAGGAAACAACTTTAACAACTTTTTTATTAAGTCCACCTCTTGTATTGGCTGAAAAAATACGAGTTTCATCTCCATATTTTTCTGCATCTAATTCAGCACTTCTTTGCCATCTGCCAAAGTCATGAGGAGCTTTTGCAATTTTTTCTTCCTGCAATCTCCACTTTCCTTTACTATCTTTTATATAATAACTCTCTTTAAAAATCCCCATATTTTTCTCCTTTATTTTATTTGACTTTATCTCCATATTTTTATATCCTTTAGTAAAGGAGAAATAAATATGGATAAAGAACAAGCTTTTTTAAACGCTCAAGAAGTAATTCAAAATCTTATATTAGATCAACCAGAACTAGAACCAAATCAAGAATCATCTATCTTTTTAAGCCAAAAACACTATGATGCAGACCCTAACCTTGAAATACTAAAACAAGAACTTAATAAAATTGGGTACTCTATTTCAAAGAGTCAAAGTTCTAAAGTTTGGTGGGATTTAAAAAAACTTTAATTTATACAGCTTTTTAGCTGTTTTTTTAATCCAAAATATCTCTAATATATTTTTGAAAAAAGCCTAAATCTTGTTTTGGAATTTCCTCATTTGCGTCAAACTTCTTCCTTAATTCACTTATCTTTTTTAAGTACTCGGGATTCTCAAATCTCTTTTTACGCTCCAATTCCTCAACATAGTCATGAATATCTTCTACTCCAAGTTCTCGACCAAGCTTTAATTTTTCAAAATAATCAAAATCTTTTGAACTTTCAATTCTTCTTAACAAGCTTTCTTTATGAGCTAAAATATCTGGTTTGCATTCTTTTTTTTTAATTCTTTTTCAGCATTTCTTTGTTTATTAAATTTATTAACTTCAGAAGCCGTCAGTCCTTTCTCTTTCTTCCAATTATAAATTGCTGTATCTTCATTACTTTTTTTCATGTATCCAGCCCTATAAGCCATTTGTCTTTCTGTAAGCTTTTCGCCTGTATAAACATTTACTCCCTCACGGAGCTCCACACAGTATTTTCTTGCACGTTCTTCCCTATTAAGTCTATGACGAGTTTCATCACCATTTTTATATGGTGTCCCGTCAATTTCTTTATCAAATTCAGCCTTTTTACCTTTTTTTAAACTTGCCATTATTTCTCTATCTTCCTCCCCCTAAACAACTAATTTTAATACAAAAATGAGCTCTTTTTTTTGTATCTGGTGTGGAATGCAAGATTCGAACTTGCAAGACCGAAAAGCCATAAGTCAACCTAATCTGTCAACTAATTAGTGCATTGCCATTTAATGCTAATTCCACAAAATTGGAGAAATCTTTAACGAGCCTTAACCTCCAATAACTGCTCTGCTTTGGCTGAGTATTTTTTTTTAAAACCACCATTTAACTCTTTAAAAATCTATTTCGATTAAATAATTTATTTTAAAAGGAGACCCTTTAGAGCACCAAATTATTTAATTAATTTAATTTTTTATTTGGTTATAATATTTAACTTGGCTTTGCAACCAATTACGACTCTCTGACTTATATAACGAATTAAGAGTATTTGTTGCAGAATCATGACCATCAGTTATTGATGCAACTCCAGAGCCAAGTGAACCTTTTTTATAATTACCTTTTTGTTACCATTTTTAATCCACTTTTATTATACCCAATTTATGGGTATTGTTAAGTATTTTACCCAATTTATTTCATATTTATTAAGAATCTACCCAATTTATTTCATATTTTTATTAATAGTTGTTATAATAAACTAAAAAAGGAGAATTATATGGATATTTTTGGAGACAGATTACAAGATTTAAGAAAATATAGAAAAATTAAACAATCTCAACTTGCTTCTGCTTTAAATATTAATCAAAGAACTATTAGTAATTGGGAAAACTATATTTCGGAACCTACTATTGAAGAAATTTTATTACTATCAACTATTTTAAATGCTCCTGTAGAATACTTTTTTGGTGAAGACACTTATACAAAAAAATTAATTGAAATTTCTAAACAAATTTTAATTAAAAAAATTGAAGCAAATCATGATGATTTCTTTACATTTACTGCTAAAAGATATTTAAATATCTTAAACACTCAACCAGAAAATTCTTTTGAGTATTTAAAAGCAAAATATAGTTTTAATGATATTGCAAAAAATTACTTATTAAAAAATAATGATTTTATTCCACCTGAACAAGATTTAAATTCTGGACTTTTAATAGAAAAGAATCTTTTACAAGAACTTAACAATCCAAAAATTTTTTCAATTTAAATTAAAAATATTGGTTTTTATAATAACTCAATAAATAATCCATTTTACCTGAAACTTTTTCACAAAGTTTTGGGTATTTTTTTATTATAAATTCATACCCAGCAGTTCTACTCTCTTTTTCAAAAACTTCAAAAAAATCTTTACATAAATTTTGCACTTCTTCATTTTCTAAAAATTTTTTCAATTTCACTTCTATTTTTTATCCTCCTATTATTCAAAATCGTTCAATTCGACAAAAAAGCATTAAAATCGATTCAAAAGTATTCAAATCGTCAAAATGTGATTAAATATAACAAATAAATAATTTAATAAGACTTAAACTCATTCTTTTAAATTTCTATTAATGAAGTCTTCATAATCTTTTCTATGGACTCTACCAGAAATTCCAATTCTGTCACTGACAGATTTAATTTCGCGAATGATTTTATACGCAGTGGACTTACCACATTGAAATATTACTTTAATGTCATCATTATTAAAAACTTCTTTTTGTAACACTTCCTGTATTGTCATTTTATATCCTCCTTTCTTTTAACATTTTTCTAAAAGTAATAAATTTCTTTATTTCTTAAAAGCTAAAACTATTTCCTCAATTGGTATATTAAAAGATTCGCTAATTTTAATAACTGCATTAAGAGATGGTTCACACAATCCCCTACACCACTTTGAAATTAAAGACTGACTACAATTTAACATCTCAGACAGAACGAGCTGTGTAACTTTATATTTTTTTAATAAATTTTTCAAGATTTTAAGTTTCCTTATTAGTATTTATAGTCTTATTTTAAAACTTAAAATCTTATTTGTCAACCATTTTAAGTGAATATATCTTAAAAAAATGAAATAATTTCTTGTCTAAGTTTTAAATAAATGTTAAAATATAACTATAAGTTTTATTTATGGAGGATTATATGGAAAATTCTTTTGCAAATAAATTAAAAATTTTAAGAAAAAATTTTGGTTTTACACAAGAAAAATTAGCAAAGAAACTCCACATAACTCAAACAGCATACGGAAAATATGAAAAAGGAATTAATAAACCAGCAACAAATACACTAACAAACTTAGCAAATATTTTTAATGTATCAATAGACTATTTATTAGACGATAATGCAGAAGAAAACGGAAAAATCCAATCTGGAATTAAAATTCCGGTTGTTGGCACCATTCCAGCAGGAATTCCTATCGAAGCAATTGAAGAAATTATTGATTATGAAGAAATTCCAAAAGAATGGACAAAATACAACGAATATTTTGGATTAAAAGTTAAAGGTAATTCTATGGAGCCAAGAATATGTTCTGGTGATGTAGTTATTATCAGAAAACAAGAAACAGCTGATAGTGGTGATGTTTGTGCAGTAATGGTTAATGGTTTTGATGCAACACTAAAACAAATAAAAAAAGAACCAACCGGGATTTGGCTGATTCCATTCAACAAAGATGAATATAGTCCTGTATTTTATTCAAACGAACAAATTCAAACTCTTCCAATCAAAATTTTAGGAAAAGTTATTGAATTAAGAGGTAAATTTAATTAAAAAAAAATTTTATATTTTCATATAGAAGTTTGAAACAAAAGAAAAAAATGCTTTTAGCATTAGATTAACAAAAAAACTCAAAATTGGGAGAAAACAAAAATGTTAGAATTATTAAGTCTTTTATTTTTCGTAGGTTGGATTATTGCAACCATCTTTATGCCAAACTTATTATATGGTTATAGCTGGGCAGATATTGTTAAAATAATGAGTAACGATGACCTCGCAACATTAACAGAATTAATAAAGCAAATAGGTTTTACAGATGAAAATTCAAATGAAACTGCCACAAGATATTTTATAACTTGTATTGCAGCTTCTATTATACTTCTTATTATCATTATAATTATTAAATCTATTTTAAATAACATAGTAAATCCTAAACCTGTAAATACTATAAATAGTGACACTCCTGTAAAAACAAAATATAGTTATTCTGTTACTTATATAAGCAATAATTTTTATAGTGATTACACAACAATTAATATTGAATTCGTAAATAAAATTTTAATTAAACGTTCTTTAAATATAGAAAAATTTTCAGCAAAAATAAATAATCAAATTTATTCTTTTGATGGATTTATTAAAAAAAATAAACTTGTTGAAATAATCAAAATCCCAAATTCAAATCAAATATTAACATTAAGAATAAACCAAAATTTAGAAAATACAAATTTTGAAATTTTGTTTAAAGGAAAACAATTAAAAATTGGAGAACCAATTAAGGTTTATAACAATGAGATAGTTGAATAAAAATTAAATTTATTATTATACTAAATCAATTAAATATGATTTAGTATAATTCTAAAATTATTTTTTAAAGTAGGTGAAACTATGCCAAGTTATGAATGTCGAGGAAAGCAAAAATTATGGTCTGTTAGATTTTTTATCTATGAAAACGGAAAACAAGTAAATAAAAGAATTAGTGAATATAATGGAGAAAAATTAAAAAGAAAAAAAGATGCAGAACTTGCATATAGAGAATTTATTACAGAGTATGAAAAAAAACATCATAAAAATAATTATTCTAATATTAATGAACAGTATTTTAATGATGTTTATGAAGAATATAAAAAATATAAAAAAGAAAATCTAAAAGAAACAAGCTTTTATGAAATGGAATTAACTTTTAAAAAGCATATTTTACCTTTTTTTGGAAAATATAAAATAAAAGAAATTTCAAAAAATAAAGTACTAGAATTTCAACAATCACTCTGCAAATATTCATATAAATATAAAACAAAAATAAGAACAACTCTCTATTCAATGTATAAATATTTATTTTATTATTATGACATTGATAATGTCGTTGCAAGAGTAGAAGCATTTAAGAAACCTAATATAAAAAAAGAGATAAATATTTGGAATATAGACGAATTTAATTCATTTATAAAAACATTTGATACAACTATTGATGATGAGTTTAAATTTAAAACATTTTTCACATTTTTATATTATACAGGCTGTAGACTTGGTGAAGTATTAGCCATTAACTACAATGATATTAATTTTACCAATAAAACAATTAGTATAAATAAAACTTTAAGTACGAAAATTAGTTCTGGTGGATATAAAATTTCAACTCCAAAAACTGCTTCATCTTATAGAACAATTACAATTCCACAAATTTTACTAAAACAATTAAATGAATACAAAAATAGATTTCCAGATTCAGTAAATTCAAAATTCTTTTTTGGCATTGATAAACCACTAGATGACCATACAATTTATAGAAGATTAGAAGAACATTGTCAAAAATCAAATGTAAAAAAAATAAGAATACACGATTTTAGACATTCCCATGCATCATTACTTATTGCAAATGGTGCTACAATTGTTTTAGTATCAAATAGATTAGGTCATACAAACACACAACAAACACTTAATACTTATGCTCATTTATTTCCAAATTCAGAATCTGAGCTTATAAATTTAATTGATAAAATAAGTTAAATTTGGGTTAAAATTTGGGTTAAAAAAATTAACATGTAAAATCAAAACAAATAAAATAGTGACAATTTTTAATATTTATAGGTCATTTTTTCCATATTTTTTATTATTTTTTGCATATTTTCATTTCCCTAACTCTCCGCCATGGGAGTGTCCAGACGAACCACTTGGTTCTCTGGACATTTTTTATAAATACCGATAATTTCAGTGTTTACATCAATCTTTATATTCTAAAAAATACTTCCCCCATCAGAACAAAAAACCACTAGTTTTAGTGGTTTTTATTTTGCTTAACATTTAATATGTTATACTAAAAACGGGCTGAGAAACTAGAGTTTGATAGTGTATTGTTCTTGCATTACAATTAAAGATTAATACCTAGAATTAAAAAATCTATCAAACCAAACTTTTATTGATTGTGAAAATATAGAAATAATTTCTGTAATTTATGACTTTGATGATAACACATTAAAGTCAGGCAAAGTAAACTTAAACTCGAAACAACTTGAAAGAGTATCCCCCTTATTCTTGCCCACAATTTAAAAACTTTTGCCCAAATAAACAGCAACATTTCAACTCTATCCGCAAATGCAGTTTATACTCATTTGCAAAACAATCAATAAAACAACGAGAAGAAGTTGAAAAAACTTCTTCTCGTTTGTCATATTAGTTTGAAAATTAAAAAAATTTATAGTATACTATTATTGAAGGTTGAAATGAAGGTTTTACTTGACACAAATATAATAGTTTATCGAGAAGTGCATGGCATTTTAAATTCAAATGTTCATGAACTTTATTTTTGGTTAGATAAAGTTAAATACGATAAATATATTAGTCCAATCACTATTAAAGAAATTGAAAAATATAAGGATAAAAAGACAGTAAAAATTTTTAAAGCAAAATTAAGCTCTTATAATATTCTTCCTGAAGTATCAAAGCCCGATGATAAATATAATAATTTACTTAATAGTAAATTTCCTGTTCAAGAAGAAAATGATGTTATTGACAATCAACTATTATATGAAGTTTATTCAAACAGGGTTGATCTTTTAATTACCGAAGATAGGAAGATTTTAAGAAAGGCAATTTTACTTAGTTGCAAAGATCGAGTTGTAAATATAGAAGATTTTCTATATCAGGTGAAAAAGAATAATCCAAGATTAAAAGATTATCAAAATTTAGCAATCAAAAAATTGCCTTTTAGAAATGTAAATTTAGACGATAACTTTTTTGATAATTTTAAAAAGGATTATAAAGGTTTTGAAAAATGGTTTGACAAAAAGAAAGACGAAGAAGCTTATGTTTGTTATCAAGACGATAAGGTTTTAGGCTTTCTCTACTTAAAACAAGAAAATTCAAATGAAGATTATAGTTCAATTACCCCGTTATTTCAAGCAAAAAAACGATTGAAAATCGGTACTTTTAAAGTAAATTCATCTGGGTTTAGATTGGGGGAAAGATTTCTAAAAATAATTTTTGACAATGCTTTGTTATTTAATGTCGATGAAATTTATGTAACACTATTTGAATCCCGAGATGAATTAAAAAGATTGTCTGAATTACTAAAAAAGTGGGGTTTTGAGGATTGGGGAATAAAAACAACAGAGTCGGGAATTGAAAAAGTTTTAGTAAAAAGGCTGAATACATATGATAATAGTAAGTCTGTGGCGTATAATTTCCCAAATTTAAAGGACATAACAAACAAATATATTCTACCAATCAAACCGGAATTTCACACAGAGTTATTGCCCGATGCTAAAATGAAAAGAGAAGTTTTAGATTTATCGAATTTTGCACATCGATATGCGTTAGAAAAGATTTATATTACTAGAGCATTTAATTTAGATATTAAAGAAGGAGATTTAATACTTTTTTATAGAATGGGGCCAGAGAATACAATAAAAAAATACAGTTCTGTAATTACTTCCTTGGGGATATTTTCAGGAATAGAGTCTGGCTTTAATAACGAACAAGAATTTTTAAGTGCTTGTAAAAACAGAACTGTATTTTCTAAAAAACAATTGGCTAATCTTTGGAAAGCATATAGAAATAATATTAAACTTATTAAATTTATATATTACAAAGAATTAAATAACAAAGTCGATTTAAAGACATTAAGGGATTTACAAATAATTGGACAAAATGATGGTCCGCGACCATTTACTAAAATATCTAACGAACAATTTATAAAAATTCTACAAGTATCAGCCACAAAAATCTAAGGGGTGATTTATGAAAAAAATATTATTATCTATTAATCCAGAATATGTTGTAAGAATTCTTAATGGAACAAAAAAATTTGAGTATAGAACGAGAGTTGCCAAGAGAGACATTAAAGCAATATTAGTTTATTGTACTTATCCAACTAAAAAAGTTGTTGCACAGGTTAAAATAAAGAGCATATTGGCAGATACGCCAGAAAATTTATGGGAAAAGACAAAAGCTTTTTCTGGCATATCTAAAGATTTTTTTGATATGTATTTTAAAAATCGAGAAATTGCTTATGCATATGAACTAGGGGAAATAATTGAGTTTAAAAAACCTAAAGTTCTTGAAGACTTTGGTATACATTATGCTCCACAATCTTTTGTTTATATTGAGGCTTAAATGTATTGTGTATATTGTAATTGTTTATTAACAAACGATAATACCAAATCTGTAGAACATATTATTCCAGAATCATTAGGAAACAAAGAATATATTCTAGCAAGAGGTCTAATTTGTGATAAGTGCAATAACTATTTTGCTAGAGAAATTGAAAAACCTTTTCTAGAAAAAGATATAATAAAGTTATTAAGAGGATATGAAATTCTTCCTAACAAAAGAAATAAATTTCAAAATGTTTCGATTATGATTTGCGGAGAAAATACATTATTGGAGTATGATAAGAAATCTAATGCTTTTTATTTAGGGTTAACATCTAACGGAATTCAAAAATTTATTAATCATCCTCCTAAAAGCGTCTTTACCCTTAAAATTGATATCACAACATTAAAACAAAGCTACTCAGTTTCTAGATTTTTATGTAAAGTTTTTACAGAATACTTTTTAAATATTTTAAATCGCAAATATAAACGAAAGGGTTGTATTTTAAGAGCTATAAATAATGACAAGCAATTAAGGGATATATTTGATTTTGTTAGATTTGGCAGTCAAAAACAGTTTTATGAATATGAGGTTTTACAGGATCATAATTGGCTTCCGTTTCAACGAGATAGCATTATTGCAAAAATTGGTTTTATACAGAGAGATGCTGATGTGTCATATTTTTTATTGAAGTGGTCTTGCGTCGAATTTAGATTATTTTTTAAAATAGAAAATAATCCTAATCCAGCCAATACCTAAAAATATGGTGTTAGGATTGGTTGTCGGTTTATCCGTCATGGGAGTTTCAATACTTACCATTTTGGTGGTATTAAGATTTTTTGTAAATCACGATAATTTCAGTGTTTCATAAATTTTTATATTCTAAAAAATACTTCCCCGTCACCAAAAACTTACAATATTTGTAATAAAATAGCAAGCATAAAGACCAAGCATTTTTGCCTGGTCTTTTTTTACTATAAATATAAATTTTCATTTCTCTTTTCTATTACAGCAAAGTATTCTTTTGAATAAAAAACTGTGATATCCATATTCTTATTTATATCTTTTTCATTAACTAGGTATTTTTTTAATTTAATTAAATCGAATTCATTAATATTATCTGGTATTGTTTCTTCAACATATTTTGGAGTAGTAAAATTATAAAGTATTACTATTAAATCATTATATACAATAATTTCTCTAATAAAGGTTTTTACAATTTGTTTTTTAATTTCATAGTTGTTTATATCACCACAAATAACTTTTTTGAAATAATCCATAATCATATCTTCTGTTAAATATGAAAGATTTTTTTGTTTTTCTTGCTCAATGGCAACATCACATTCGGCTATTTGCATTTCAAGTTCTTTTAACCTTATTCTAGTTTGCTCAGTTATAATTCCAAGTTCTACTGCTTTTATAAGATTTTGAGAGGCTTTTAATAATTTTTCTCTTTGTATTTCAAGTGATTTAATTCTCCTCTCTTCATCGTTTCGTTCCAAGTGACATTTAACAATTTCTCTTGCAATAATTCTTAAATTATTGTTATTTGACAAAACTTTCCAGGTTATATCCATTACTTCATTTTCTAAATCGTCTTTATTTCGTGATTCAAATTTACATTGCAAATCTTTATTTTTCTTTTGAGTAAGACATCTATAATACCTATAAATTTTATTCTGTTTTACTTTTTTGCCAGAAACTCCAATTATCTTTTGTTTACAATATCCACAAAATAATTTTCCTGAAAGAAAGTAATCATAGTAATCTTGCTTTCTTATTCCATAGTGCTTGTAATCTTTTCTTAAATTTTGAACCTTTTGCCAAGTAACTTCATCTACTATTGCTGGATAAATATTGGTATAGATTGTGTCACCATGTTTTACTTTACCAACATATTTTGTGTTTGCAATCATTTTATAGATTTTCTTTTCATCTATTAAAACACCTTTCTTTGTTCTAATATCTCGTTCTTTAAAGTCTTTCGCAATATCAACACCTGTATAGCCCTGTGAAAATTTTGTAAACACTTCCCTTACAATTTCAGCTTCTTCTTCATTAATAACATTTCTTTTCTCAACTACATCATATCCATATAACTGACAGCCACCTGTAAAGTAACCTTTTAAATAACTTTCTCTTAAACCTCTTTGTACTTTTTGTGCAAGTTCAGCTGAATAGTATTGGTTCATACCTTCAAGTAGACTTTCTAAGATTATGCCTTCTGGCGTATCTGGAATATTTTCCATTGCTGAAATCAATTTAGTGCCATTACTTGCTAGTGTGTGTTTATGAATTGTTGCCTCATATTTGTTACGCGAAAATCTATCTAATTTATATACTATTACATAATCCCACAATCTTTGATTGCTATCTTTAATCATTCGCTGAAAATCTGGTCTATTATCATTTGTTCCTGTCATAGCCCTATCAATATAAGTATCTAAAATAGTAATATCGTTCCTAGCAGCATAATCTTTACAAACTCGAAGTTGACCTTCGATTGACTGCTCCGTTTGGCTATCACTAGAATATCTTGCATATATAACTGCTGTCTTCATTGTAAACCTCCATATCTTTTTTTAAGATTACAGATTTGTTATCAAGCAATGTTACTAACTTTGTGTTTACTTTATAGATACTTTTTGTATGTTTTATATATCAAAAATAATAAAAACATATATCAATTTCATAAACAACAATAGCCAAATTGTTTTAACAAATATGTAATCTTTTTTCTACCAGAAAAAAACTCAGATAATGGCTAAGCTGTCAAAGAATCAGAAAAAATATTACATTTAATTTTTTTATCTTATTTGCTCGCGTAATATTTTTTCCTTTGACAGCAACGACATTATCTGACACCTTCCTTAAAGAAAAAAGATGTAAATTTAAACTCACACAATTTGGTTTTTAATAATGATACATAAATGATATATAAAATTTACAAGCTTGAAACATAAACCATACTAACCATACACATAAAGTTTACATAAACTTGGTAACAATGTTGCTACCCTCTCTTGTATATTTGTGCTAGCAAGGAGGTAGAAATATGAGTAAAAAAGATGAAATACTTGTGAATGGCATAATAGATATAAAATTAATGCCACAGTCTGAACTAAGTGCTTTAATAAGTAGTTTAAAGTTACAAATTTTACAAGAGTACCAAAAAAAGGACTTGAAGAATCCACCTTAAATATTTTGGCTTGCTTCTCTTGATTTTTAATTTTTAGCACTCTATACTATTTTTATCGAACAAGTGTTCGAAAAACTATAAAAAGGAATATAGTTTATGAAAGGTAAAAATCAGTCGCTAATGGATAGCATTGTTTCTTTTATAGATAATAGATATATGGAGACATATCAAGCTCCAAGTATGAGAGAAATTGCTGAAAAATTTAAAATATCAGTAAGCACAGTCAAGTGGTATATTGATATTCTTGTAGAAAAAGGCATTTTATCTAATAATAGTAGTTATAGAGGCTTATCCACTAATAAAATGACTAAATTAGCATCTAATATGAACCATATCCCTATTGTAGGAACTATTGCTTGTGGCACTCCACTATTTGCCGAAGAAAATATTGAATGCTATATACCAATACCAAGATCATTACTCGGAAATGGAAATTTCTTTATTTTAAAAGCAAATGGCAATTCAATGATAAAAGCAGGCATTAATACTGGCGATTATGTCATAGTAAGGCAACAAAATTATGCTGATGAAGGACAAATTGTTGTTGCATTAACTGGTGACGATGCCACATTAAAAAGATATTATTTAGATAATGATAGAAAACAAGTTAGACTTCACCCTGAAAATGACGCTATGGAAGATATGTACTTTGACAGTATAAGTATTCAAGGTGTTGCAGTTAAAGTCATTAAAAACTTAATTTAGCTAATATTCGTAAACATAGCCCCGTTTACGATATTAAATATAGAAACACAAAAGCAAGAAACTTAATTATTGGGCTTCCCAACCATAGTTCAGTTTTTTGAAATTAAACTTATTGTGTTCATGGGAAAGGAGGTAAAGTAGTGGAAAAGTCTTCGAATAAGGCTATTGAAATCAAATGCCCTGAATGCTTAAACATTATGAAAGCATTTCTTTACAATGATGGATCAATGCGTGGAACTTGTAATCGTTGTAAATCATCAATCATTAAAGAAAAGCGTTCAGCAAAAGAAAAAAGAATACGAATAATAAAAACATAAACAATTTAATAATCGTTTATGGAGCAAGAATAAGGTCTGGCTGAAATAGAGCCATAATAAAATCCTTGCCCACTACTCTATAAATAAGATTCGTGCCAAAGGTCTATCAAACCTCTACGAATAAAATCTAAATGTTAGGTTTTGTCGTAGAGGTTTTTTCTTCGACAAAATTAAACAAAATTTATAGTTAGGAGGTGTTAAAATGTTAGAACTTTCTGAAATTAGAGAGGACTTAAAAGAAATTAGGTATTATTATTCTCATAAAGACATTTTTGAAAAAGCCTCAAAACAAATTGGCGAACATTCTTGTATTGCAAAAATTGTCAAATATAACGATGCTATTAGATTTGCACCTGCAAGATTGTATGAATTGTATGTATCTTTATATTTAGAAAATAATACATTAGAGTCATTGGCTGACAAGGAAGGATACTCTTATGTTCATATTCAAAGAGTTCACAGTCAATTAGTAAAATTCTTTCAACAAAAATTAGTTTAACAAGGAGAAAAATTATGAAAAAAGTAGTAGATTTTATGATAGATGCAGATAATGTTTATTCAACATTAAATTATATTGTTGCTCAACATTTTATGTTTTCGCTTACTTCAAATGGAGAAAGTCAATTAGTAAGCATTGATAGATTTTATAAAAAGACACCAGATAGAATTAAACATTATAGTTCCCTATTTGGAAAGACTCCAATACTGTCTGGAGGAAGAATCTCTTCTGACCTTTACACAAGAAAATATATTGATTAAACATAAGCAAGGCATTAAAACCTTGTTTTTTTTATAAACACAAAAGATACATAAATGCTGTAAAAATCCTGCATAAAACATACAAACCATACACATATGTGCAGTTGGAGTTTATGGTAATGCAGTATGGATTTTTTGTATACTGCAAGTGTAATCAAGAACAGCAAGGACACAAACAAATATCGTTTGACTCGCGTGAATATTCGTAAGGTGGCCACCACGATACAAACGCACGAAATGGATTGTTTCAATAGAGCCAGATAATGCTACTTGATTACTCAAACAACTTAATAGCTACTGTGTAGCAAAGAAAAAATTAATTTAACAAGGAGGACATATCAGATATGTCAAAAACTAATAGAGTTAGACGCTGGGTTGTACCTAATAAAAGAGCGTCAAATTACGCAGATGAGCGTAAGGCAAAAGTGCACCAAAGAGGCCCAAAAGAAGGTAAAGAACTTACCGATTTTGAGGCTGGTGTAAGAACTGGATACCTTCAATGTCAAAATGACCATGCAGGTATCTACAAATTTAAAAAGGCTATTGGCGAAGGAAAATCAGTTGCCGAAGCTAGAAAAATATCTAAAGAAATTGGAGGTAAAAAGAAATAATGGCAGATAAAAAAATATTAATTGAAAGAGAAAAATTTGAATATAAAGGAAAAGAGTTTTTATCGTACTTTGTAAAAGGTGTTATAAAAGGTCGTGAAGTAAAAATTTCAATTAAGCCACAAGACTATAACGGATATACAGTTCTTGATATTGTCTTTGATGGTGCTAATGAAGTAGAACTTGTTGCTAAACCTTATTCAATTACAGATGAAGCAACTGGAAATGTTATCACTGGTAACACTTACCTTGCCCGTTCTGTTGATGAAAATGGCAATGTTTATGAATGCCCTGTTAAACATAATAGAGCTTCAGATAAAGTTCTTCTTAATATGCTTATGAAATAATTTTTCAAGGAGGATGTTATGCCAGAAAAATTAAAATGGATTCTCGGCATTGCAATCGGTGTTGTTGCAACTATTGCTATTTATTGTTTGATTGTTGCTATTGGTTGTGCAGTGAATGGACTAACCTTTGGTCAGCAAATCACAAGTTGGTTTGGTTCTGCAATGCCAGAAGTTGAAAATACAACTCAAGCAGTAGAAACAGTTGCTGAAAATATTGCTCATGTTTCGGGAATGTAAAAATGAGGGCTTAGTTTATGAAAAGTATCTTACTAACAATTTTAATAATTGTATTAGTGGTTTTATTCGGAACTTGGCCGCTATCCATTCTAGCCAAAGTCTTAGAGTTTCTGACAATGCTAATTGATTGGCTTGCAAAGGCTTTAAATGTCTTTGGTTGGAACGGTCTAATTTAAAAGTCGAGATTAAAAAGCACTATTATTTGATAGTGCTTTTTTTATTAAAATTTGGAGGAAAAATGAAGAAATTTTGTTTAGGTTTATTCAATGTTTCATTAGTGGTCATAACAGTGATAATGTCGGTATTTTCTTTAGTTTATGTCTATTACATAACGATTGGAAAAAATAAGCTTCCTTCAGGTGTTACCTCAACTTATGCAACAACGATTACTGACCCTCAAACCGGTGAAGAATTGCCCGTTATAGAAGCTAGATATTATGCCAATACAAATAAGGTTGGATATGAAGTCATAGAACTTTTATTCAATTGTTATAGTGGCGTTGGCAAACAAGGTGTATATAGTCGTGGCTTTCAGTTGGTTTTTGATAAAGAAGGTAATCTTATTCAAGACACAGGAGTTGATGGAACTAGTGATATTTTTCAATATAACAAATATGCTGGCGTTAGTTTTGAAACAGGTCATGACTACAAATGGGGCGACAAAATGATTATTGATATTGATGGAAAAACTTACGCAGTAGCACTTGATGGAACTTATAGTACTTATTCTGTTTATTACACAGTTGGAGACTTCTTCTCTACCCTGTGGGGTTCTTTAACTCAACAAGAGAAATATATCAAATATCATATTGACGAAAAAAAACATAATTACACATTTAAAGATTTGCTCTTGAAATTAAGAGATATTATTCGTTCATCTAGTAATGGAACTGGTGAAAGTATAATCCCTTTAATTGACTTAGGCGATTTCTTGCATATTTATGAAGTTGATGAAAATGGACAAATTTCTGGTGAGCCAGTCGGAGTTAATACTCTTCAAAACAGCTATTTTACAATGGCAACAACTTACAGCAATTCAGGTATGATTTGGGCAAAGCAATCTATGTTTGAAAGTGTTGCTGGTGATAGCAATTTTAATATTAGTGGTATTAACGAAGATGTTACTTATTGGAAATCTGTTACAAATGTATTTCTTACTGAAAAAGATTTCGAAGAAAGATATTCAACTTCAGATAATGGCTATTACTATTCTTTATCTACTGAAACGATAAATGAACTCAAAAACTTTGATAATATCGAAATTTACATTAATTTTGATATATCAAATTTTGAGGATAAAAATGTACTTGGTTTTGACTATTATGCCTGTTATGGCATTAAGGTTAAATCCTTAACCATTTCAGCAGATTCAAACCGAGAATTCAAACTTATGGTTAGTTCGTTAAAAGATACAGGACTAACTTCTATTGTTACTAACAATGTAACGATAAATAATATTAATTCGGGGGTGGAGCTATGAAATGGTATTGCTATATTATCTGCGCAGTTTTAATAGTAGTTGGCATTTTTAGCACTATCAACCTTGTTAAACTATTCAATGTTTCAAGCCAAGAATATGGTTCGGTAATTACTATTGAAACTAAAAATAATTATGGAGAGATTTCTAAATTTGATTTAGGTTCTTTCACACTTCAACCAATATCTGGAAATAACTATTCAGAAACTATCACTTTTGGACCTCAAACATTTGATGGTTCAGGTAAAGATTATTTGATTTTGTTTAATGGTAAACCTGCAAATAATATTGATTCTAATTCAGGTCAAATATCTGGTGATGTGAGTATAACTTTTTATGATTTGGAAGGAAAAGAAATTACTACTGCTAATTTTAATGTTGCCATTCAATACTATGTATCCCAAACAATTATAACAATTTCAATGACTAATGAGAATGACTCTGTTTCTTATTTGTCTAATTACACTAATACAAATGGTGCTGTTATTTCTGTTGTGGAAAGGAGTGCAACATGACAAGATTAGGTAAAACAATAATCTCTTTAATCTCTATTGGAATTGTTGCAGTGGCTGGTATTTTAGTCTATATATTTTGGCCTGCAATTACAGGCACTATCAATTCTAATAAATATTATTCTGCTGAAGATGTTCAAGAATCATACGACAAAGGGTTTGAAGATGGCAACAAAAGTGAAACCGAACTCACTGCTGAAATTACTTATTACAAAACTCTTGTCGATGAGTATGAGTCTGAAGTTAATTCTTTAAATAAAGAGTTAAGCGATTTAACTATTTTAAATAATGAAAATGCTAGTACTATTCAAAATTTAACAGATATTAAAAATAAAAATGAAGAGTCTATTGAAAGTTTACAAACGGTTGTTACTGAAAATAATTTATTAATTACTAATTTAAATGAACAGATTGATGGATTAGAGTTTGAGGTTGAAAATTTACAGACATCTAATTCTAATAAAGATACTGAAATCTCTCAACTCAATTCTCAAATTTCTAATCTACAAAACACTGTAAATCAACTACAAAAAACCAATGAATTAAATACTCAAACTATTGAAAATCTTAATGAACAAATTTTAATATTAAATACTCAAATTAGTGAATTAACCCTACAAATGCAAGGAAATTCAACTAATGTTTCAGCATTAAATAATAAAATTGCAGAACTTGAACAATCTATTACTTATTATGAAGAATATATTGCTAGTTTAGAAAATACAGAACAAGTTGTTGCTACATTTGAGTTTGATGGAAGTGTTTACAATATTCAAGTTATAAATAAAGGTTCAACCGTTTCTGTAACTCAACCTAATAGTACAGAATATGTCATATTTAATTATTGGACCGTGAATGGTGAAAAAGTTGATTTAAATTCTTATACTGTTAATACAAATACATATTTCATTGCTGATGTTACTTATAAATTTGAAGTTAATTTTAAAGTTAATAATAACTCTATAAGTAAACAAATTGTCACGAAAAATGCATTTGCAACAGCACCTACAAATCCAATATTAGAAGGATATGAGTTTGATGGATGGACAACAAATGGTGTTGATTTAGTTGATATAAGTTCATACCAAATTACTGAAAATATTACTTTTGTTGCTAAATTTACTCAATTACATCTTGTTACATTTATGTATGAAAACGAAATTTATGACACTCAACTAGTTAAAAATGGTGAATATGCTGAAAATATTGATATTGTAGATACAACATATATTAACTTTAATGGATGGACTATTGATGAAACAATTGTAAGTGTTGCAAGTTATAAAATTACTTCCAGTACAATCTTTGTTGCAGATGTTACTTATTTTTATGATGTAAGGTTTGAAGTAGATGGTTCAATTATAAACACACAAATCATAGTTGAAAATTCTTATGCAACTGCACCAACAGCACCTAATAAAACAAATTATGAATTTGCAGGTTGGTCTATAAATGGTGTTGATATTGTAAATGTTCCATATTATCAAATAACAGAAGAAACAACCTTTATTGCTATTTATAATATTTTACCATATGGTCTTTTTTCTGAAAATGGAACAATGATTTATTCGTGGTCTTATTTAAAAGCAAATAGATATATTGCTGTTTCTAATGGCGTCCTTAGAGGTGGTTCAAATAAAGGTAACCTTAATGGCGTTCTTAAAATATCGTCAGAAGTAACAAGTATATATTCAGGTACAATTACAAGTGGAACATTCGCACAGATTAATGGATTAACTGGTTTAGTCGTTCCTTCTACCTGTCAAACCATAGGTTCATACGCTTTCTATAAATGTGAAAACTTAAAAGAAGTAGTATTTGAAGAAGGTGTATTGGAACTTAATGCTAGTTCATTTCAAGGATGTACTAGCTTAACTGTTATTAACATACCATCATCTATTTCTTCAATGAGTAGAGCATTTATAATGTGTACAGGTATTACAGAATTTAATGTTCATGAAAATAATCATTCATATTCTTCATTAGATGGAAATTTATATAATGATGATTATTCAATATTATATTCTTATGCTCTTGGAAAAAATGATAAAACTTTTATTGTTCCAGATAGTGTTCATACTGTAGCAAGGTATGCATTTAGAAGTGCTCCTCATCTAGAAAATCTTATACTCTTAAACGTTAATACCGTTGAACAAAATGCTTTCTATTTTGCTGCAAGTTTAAAAACTATTTATCTTAGTTCTTCTACTTATGAAGTTCTTTCAGGAAGTACTTATTATAATTCACCATTCTATGGTTGTTCATCAGACCTTATTATTTATTCTGGTAATACTTCAAAACCAACTTCTTTTGAAACATATTGGAATTGGTATTCAGAAGAGGATACATTAACTGTTCAGTGGAACTATTCTTACGAAAATTACCTTTCTTTAATAGGAGTGAATTTATAATGATTACTATAATATTTGCTCCACCCCGAACAGGTAAAACTTGCTTTATGACCTATCTTTTAAATGAAGCTGCATTTAATAGAACAAGAATAAAAAATATGGAACGAGAATTAAAATATAAAAATCAAAATGGTTTTAATTTGACTATACCTAAACACCCTGTCAGTGCTAATTATGATATTACTTTCAAAAAGTATAGGTATTCTCCTAGACCTTGTCGGGTTATTAACCCTTTTAGATTAGGTTTTAAAAACAATTTTGTAAAAACGCATTTCAACTACCCTTTTGAAGTTATTGGAATAACTGAAGCACAAAAGTATTTGAATAGTAGAATGAGTATGTATTTCCCCGAATGGCAAAGTCGTTGGTATGAGCAACATGGTCATAATAATTTAGACATTTATTTAGACACTCAAAGACCTATGCTTATAGATGTAAATATAAGAGAACTTGCACAGTTTATTGAAATTGTAAAACTGGAACTTCAATATGATAATTACGGCAAAGTTTGCAAAATGAGGTGGACTATAAGAAAAATAGAAAACAGTGGTCTTTTTGATAAGTATATGGCTTCTGGAAAGCGAGATAAATCTTGTTATGAAGAAGAAGTTGTAACTTGCGACTACAATGTTTTCGATATGTATAATTCGCAATGTTGCAAACCAAAATTCTATGAAGGTCATCTTAATGAAGACTTTGATATTAGGTTAAGTGAGCCAGTTGAAGAGTCGCTTGAAGGTTATATTAAATATCTTGAAGAAGTTGATGATGAACTTCCTAAAAATTATTATCAAAGGAGAAAAACGGCATGATAAATTACAATAAAAACGAACTTATAAATACAACCCTTGATAAGTACTATGAAACCTTTTCACATATGCTTGACACAAGTGATTATGTTCCAGAAAAATTTAATGATAAAATTGGTAAATATATCTTTAAAAATTTAAAAAAGACATTTAAGTTAATTGATGGTGAAGATAGAAAGTATCAGAGAAAGTTTAAAAAAGAAGTTAAAAAGCAAGAAAAAGAAAAGATGTTAATAGAAAGAAAATTAAGTAAAGAAAATAAGCCAAAGAAAACAAGATTTAAAAAATTAAAAAAGCTAATAGAAAAAATAAAAAGTTTATTAAAAATTAAGTCTAAAAAAGTTAAAACTGAAACCAACTCTGACAATAATTGTCAAATTTAAAAGTTGGTTTGTAGGAGGAACTAATGGCTTGGTATGGTGAATCCAAAGTTTATTCTGATGGTTCTCACTATATTGCTATTCCTCATACAACAAGACTTGTTAAAAAGCGTCCAAAGCCCTTTGAAGAATTAATAACAGTCGAAGAAAATAATGATGTTGAAGGTTCAGAAAATATTGCATCTGAGCCTTCTCATCCTTTTATTGAATTTGAAGAAATTGAGGGTGATCTTGTTTTTAATGAGGAAGAAAAAGTGCAAAATAGTGCGAAAAAACAAGAAAAAACAAGTAAAAACTCTAAAAAATTAACTAAAAAAGAATATTTTAATGAACTTTATGCTAAATATATTGATTTAAAAAAGAATGAAAGAAAGAAAGTTATAATTGATGAAATGTTAATCTATTTTGCCAATAAAAAACAATGCATAGATTTTGTCGAAAAAAACTTTGAAAGAAAATTAAGAAACTTGATTTGTAGAAGAACTCGTATGGCAAGAAAAGCTCACCTCGCCCATTTCAATTATTTTTGCACTTTTACTTATGATGATAAACTTCATAATGAAGAGAGTTTTAAGAAAAAATTAAAAATTGCATTTCAAAATTTAGCAACTCGTAAAGGTTGGAGGTATATGGGTGTTTGGGAACGGGCTCCTGAAAGTAATAGACTACATTTTCATGGTTTGTTTAAAATTCCAGATGGAACTATACCAGGTGAAATTATTACTGTTAGAGATTACAATTTCAGGACTCATAGAATGCAAGATTCTTATCAATCAACATATTTCAATAATAGGTTTGGGCGTTCTGATTTTAAAGAATTAGACTACTATGAAATTAAGCTTGGTGGTGCCCTTTCCTATCTTATGAAATACATTGAAAAGACGGGCGAAAAGATTGTGTATTCAAAGAATTTGCCACAATATTTTATATCTGACATCTTGGAAGAAGACATTGTTTGTCGTATCGGTCAAGAAGATAAAAAACTATTGTTATTTGATGATTTCTACTGCCTCGACGAAGGTGTTGTTATGGGCAGGGTCTGTCCAGAAGTAATCAGTCAAATGCGAACTGCAAACTGACTAAAATAGGGGCGAAAAAAAATTGTGCGGGTGATCGTGGAAAGCCTGCGAACGACACCCCACAATTTCGCCCCTATTTAGTTGCCATGGGTTAAATGAAGTTTAGTTTAAAGAGCGTGTGCTTGTCTGGCGGAGCGAAGCGACGCCACTTGTTCAAGACAAGCACACGCGCTGCAATCAATTTAGTTTTAAAATCCGTTTTTTGGTATTTAATTTATAATATTAATTGAGAATTTATTGCATAAAAAAGGCCACACTATGTAGTGTGAGCAGTTCCCTCTTTTTTTTCATAAACCACTTTTTAATGCAGATATTTAACAAACATATTATAACACACAAATTAGCTAATTCGTAAAAAATTATTATATTTACCTTTATAAACAAAAGAAATTTTATAAAAATTAGGCTTTTATTTATTCTTTTGAACCAAAATCTCAAGGGCCTTTTTGGGTTTTGACCATCTTAGCATTTCTGCCTTTTTCACTTTTGTTTCACCTATTATTGAGAAAAATTTAATAGCATCTTGCTCTGTAAAAAATCTTTTGTTGTATCCCTCAACAAAATAAAAATTCTCCTCTAACTTTTTTCCTTGACCAGCACCGTGATTTGTGTCTTCAACTGAATTAACTCTGGCGATTAAGTAGCCATTTGAGGTTAAAATTCTTTTAATTTCTTTCATAATTTCTTTTGTGGTGGCTTCATCAAAATAATGCAAACTTAAATCAGCAATAATTAAATCAAAAGAATTATCTTCAAAAGGCAGATGCTCTGAAATGTCTATGATTTTAGTTTCAACATTTTTAAACTCTCTGTTTATTTTTTCAATCGCAACCTCTGAGTAGTCACAGGCAACAACGCAAAACTCTCTCTCGGTCAAATAAAGCGTGTCGTTTCCAAGTCCACAACCAAGATCCAACACCTTAGTTTTGCACTTATCCAAAACGTCTTTGTAGTCATCAAGCCAGTTGTCATAAATAATTTTTCCCTCTAAAAACCTTTTATGAGCATCGTTCCAACCCTCTTTAAACTGCATTATAGTCCCCCATGTTTTTATAGTAATCTTCTAAAAATCTTTTCTCTTTTGAAATTATTTCACCTTTTACTTCATCAGTAAGTTTGCTCCATAAGTTTGGATTAAATGATAATATGTTTAAGTCTTTACTAAAATAAACAAATCTTTTTCTTTCAAACTTTTCAAATGGATTATCCAAAATTGATTTCTTCATTTTTGTTCTATCATTCAAATATTCCATATCATACACACAACCGGACCTGTCAACTTGTAAATTTCTTTCTATCCTGTCCTTATAAAAAGCAGAATATTCGTCAATAAGATTATCCATGTTAACTTCACCTTCTTTATCGGCAAGTTTAAACATATTTAATAAGAAAATCAGTTTAAAAGAATATGTCAAAGTATTTTCATCAACAAAGTCAATAAAGTCTTGCAATATTGTTTCTTCATTGTGGTCTTTTAGTTTCTTGATTTGTTTTATGTTTTGTATGTCAGCACTTGAAAAATATGGCATCATTTTGCTACCAATAGGTAAATATAAACTTGAAAAGTTTGGGTTTTGTTTTACCCATTTACTTAAAGTGTTAGTTCCAATAAATAATTCTCGTGCTGTTTGTTCAAGTGATTTATAATCTTTATATTTTTCTTCAAATGTAAACACATCAATTGCTTGCATTGATATTTCATTTTCTGAAAGCCCTAAAATGTCAAGATAATCAAAGTTATTGTTGATAACACCAGCAAAGTCAGAATAGTTTGCTATTTTAAAAAGTGAATTAAAACTCCAAGGAGTTAGTTTCCCTGCATAGTTGTCAACAACATCAATAACATATAAGCATTCTTTTTCCGGATAATTTCTTACACCTCTTCCAATTTGTTGAAGATATAAAACTTTGGACAAAGTAGGGCGAGCCATAACGACAACTTCAGTTTGTGGACAATCCCAACCTTCACTTATTATTTGGCAACTAAGCAAAAATTGTATTTCTTTGTTTTTATACTTTTCAAAAATTTCATCATTACTTTTATTAGAACCATAGACTGCCTTTGCTGTGATACCTTGCTCGTTTAACATTTTTTCTAATTTCTTACAATGGTTTATATTCACACAAAAAACAATACCTTGTTTATAGAAATCTTTTTTAGGAGAAAAGTATTTTTTAATTGTTTTAACAATAAGTTCATTGCGGGAGTCGACAATAAGAGTTTTCTCCAAATCTGCATAGTTGTAATCTTTTCCATTATATCGAACTTCACTTAAATCAATATTACTGATAAGACGATAACATCTTATATTAGAAATCACACCTTTCTCAATTGCTTCCCTAAGGGTTAGTTTACTTTCATATTCTCCAAAAATCTCATCAAGTTTCTTTCTATCAAGTCTTTCAGGGGTGGCAGTAAGACCAATTAAATATTTAGGAGTGAAATATTGGAGTGTTTTCTTGCAGTTTGCTGCTTGTGCATGATGAGCCTCATCAAAAACAATATAATCATAATAACTTTTATCTAGAGAGTTCTTTTCTTGAAAAACAGTGTTATAAAATTTAATTTCAATATTCAAAGACTTATCTAAATTTTCGACTCTTTTCTTCCAATCGTTTTTTAAAGTTGTGGTCGGAACCATTATAAGAACCTTATGTATTTCATTTTTCTTCGCGAGGTCTTTAATGTCTTCAATAACAATTTGAGACTTCCCTGTTCCTGTTGGAATAACAATAAGGGTAGTGTTTATGCCTTCTTGTCTGGATTTATGTAAATCATCAAGAATTTGCTCTTGGTGTTCATATAACTTAAACTTTCTCTCTTGCTTAACTACAACAGAATTTATAAAATTTTCCTTATCTCCAAGATAAGTTTTTATATTGTCAATTGTTTGTTCTTTAAAAGTTAAATTTTGTATCGAGAAACGGAAAACTTTAAAGCCATATAAATTTAGTGTATTTTGTTTTTCAAGTTGTCTATCATAAGCTTTGTTTCCAATAATACATGGGTGATGATAATGCACACCATTTTCTTCAATTGCGAAATTGCCATTTTTGGTTTCAATGACATAGTCAACAAAAGCATTCCTTCCGTTTGCTAACGAAACCGAATATTCTTTCTTTAAATATTCGGTAGCATTGTCGCCGTACGTGTCAACAAATAAGTCTTCAAAAGTTTTTTCAAGTGGTGTGTTATCGGTATGGGCAACATCAAAAGAACCCCCATCATCTTTAACTTCAATATCTTCAACAGTCTTACATAACCATTCTTTGATTTTATTATAGCAACTGTCATCAATATAGTTAAACCGATAAAGTTTTTTAAACTCTGCCATATACTTGTTTTGCATTTAACAATATTTTGAATAGTCAAAGATTGTTTCTTTGTCGTTCTCGCAAATGTTATCATCAACTATAATGCATATATTATCTTTTTCCAAAACAAAAGAATGATGGGCATCATCGTAAGAATACTCATCAACAAATTTTAAACCAAGATTTTCTAACTTCTCTTTATTTATCATCTTTTTCGCTTACACTTTCAAGAAAAATCTTCTTTTTGAAAGCACCTCTTTTGTTAACTTTTGCTTTTCTTATTTTCTCAAATTCATCGTAAGAAACTTTTTTAACATCAAGAATCGCTCTTAACACTTCTTCTAAATCTGCAAGTTCTTCAACATCACCACTTTCTAAATACTCTTTTAACTCTTCTTGCATTTTAGTATTAAGAGCTTTCAAATACTCAGCATCTTCCATAATTCTGGTTACACAAGTTTTTCCATTATCTCCAGCAATTATCTCTGGAATTTTATCTCTAACTAACTTATTATAAATTTTCATATTATTTCTCCTAACAGCATTATAACATAAATTTTTGCAAAATTATCTAAAAATCTATAATATTTATAATTTTTATGATATAATGATTACAGAGGTTTAAAAATGTATAAAATAACTGCTTCAGAAGAAAGAAATGAAAAGGCAACAGAATTTGAAACCAAATCAATGTTATATTTGATGAATTATTATAATAAATCTAATAAAATAGAGTACTTTGTAATAGATTTTTTTAACGATGTATCGGGAGTCAACAATTTGGCAACAGCTTGTTTTGATGTGCAATCTAAAGGTATAAAAAATATAACGCCATATTCTCTTGGATATTATTTAGTTACATTGTTTAAAAACTATCTATCAGAATTTAACTTTGAAGAATTTATACTTTTTATTGAAGGAGTAAATGAAAAAACAAAAAATATCATCGGAGATAAAAACATATTTAATATAGATGATTTAACTGATGAATTAAGATTTGATATAATGAAAGGATTAATGAAATCAGCTGAAGAAAAAACATATATAGAAGATAAATTAAAGATTACACAACAAAACATTGAGAAGTTTTTACAAAAAGTGGTATTTGTTATCGACACTCATACAAAGGAAGAATATATTAAAGATGCTGTCCAATTTAAATCTTCATTAATTATTGATGATAAAGATTTGAGAAAGATATTTAAAGAGATTAGAGATAAACAATCATCAAAAAAGAACAATAATTTAGAGGGAGAACTAATCGAGTCAATAGGATGTTTTTTTAACTATGATAAATATTTATCTAAAGATGATATTCAACAATTAATAATAAATCGGATATGTTTTAAAACTGCAATTCGTGAGATAAATAAGCATAGTGTTCCTAGGTTATTTGTGCAATGTTTAAATCCAGTTGACGAATTAATACAAGAAGAACTAATTGAAACCTGCCAAAATGATATTTTTAGGCTTCTTTATGATAAAAATAATAAAAACTATTTTTGGGATCTTTTTGAAGAAATTGTTGTAAAAATTAAAAATAATCCTGCAAAATCTGTTAATGAAATTTATGAATTAATAGACAAAAATAAAGTTCAGAGAGTTCATCATTTATCAATTATGTCTTGTAAATATTATATTGCATTAATAAAGGAGAGAATTCAATGATTATAATAAATAGCTTTTGTATAGGAAATAAGGAAAAATCATTTTATCTAGATAATTTTTCTAAAGGAGTAAACATCATTCATAGTGATGATAACAATAAAGGAAAAACTATTGTCTCACAAGGAATATTGTATGCGTTAGGAAATGCTCCAATATTTCCAAAAGGATTTGATGACTACCAAGATTATTATTTTATAATAAATTTAAATAAAGATGATAGGAATATTTATATTTGTAGAAAAAATGATTATTTTTTAGTTTTTGACAATCAATTACTAACATTTGACTCTGTTAATGATTTTAAGAGATATTTTAATGAGAATATTTGCACTTTACCAGTAATAAATAAAAATGGTATTAAACAAATGGCTGGACTAGAATTATTCTTTGAGATGTTTTTTCTTCCACAAGATAAAAGACAAACTTCAAATATATGCAATAGAGGTCGTTATACAAAAGATGATTATATTGAATGTATATACTCTCTAATGAATTGTGAAAACCCTGTTGATTTAAAACAAGAGGAAGAAATTAAAATTGAAATACAAAAACTAGAAACACAGAAGAAAATACTAAAAGACTCAAATAAATTTTTAAAATCCAAAAAATTAGAAGCAAAATTTATTACGTATACAGCATCCAAATCTTTGATTGATGAAAAATTTAAAGATATTGAAAAATGCAAAGCCGTAATTACAGATTTAAATAATGCAAAAAACAGAATGCTTAATAAAAAAACACAAAATGAATTATTATTAAAAGAAATAGCTTCTTTGAATAGAGAGTTTGAATCTGGAAAATTAATTTGTTTAGAATGCGGCTCTGATAAAATTGCATATAACTCTACTGGTTCAGCTGTTAAATTTGAAATATCAGATGTAGATATTCGTAACGAAATCAAAAAAACTATAGAAAATAGAATACAGATTTGTATAGAAAATATCTTAGATTTAGATTCAAAGATTACTGAAAAACAACAAGAATTATCTAAACTAATGGTAGATGATGATGTGAATTTAGAAAATTTAATTTTTTATAAAAATGATATTATAGAGGCTTCAAAAATTGATAAACAAATATTTGATATTGAACAAAATATTCAGAATTTAAAAGACAAAATCAATAAATATCAGCAAACAAGCAATCAAAATAAAAATTCTAGGCAGGAAATATACAATCGCTTTATAGATAATATGAATTATTTTTACAACTCTTCTGAGCCTGAAGACCCTTTAACAATTACAGAGATATTTACAAAAAATGATGTAAACTATTCAGGTAGTCAAGGAACTTTATATCTAATGTCAAGAGTTTATGCATGTTCTAAGCTTTTGAATATTGACTTCCCTATAGTAATTGATCACTTTAGAGGAGGAGAAATTTCATCTTTTAAGGAAGAAAATATAATAAATTTATTCAATTCATTAAATAAACAAATAATATTTACATGTACATTAAAAAAAGAGGAATACAATAAATACGTCAATAAGGACAATATTAATGACATTTCTTTTGATAATGTAATGAAATTTCATCTTTTACAAGAAAAAGATAATCAAATATTTAGAGAACTTCTACAAGTTTTCTCAATAGATATTGATATTCAATAATAGTATAATTCGTTATTATGATTTTTAATTCTATAAGATATACAGAAACTTTAGTTAAATAAAATTAATCTGAATAGTATTGACTCCCAAGAAGAATTGAAATATTCTTCTTTTTTTATAAGTTATTGAAAATTAAAAGCAAATATGATATAATATTTTCGAAAAAGGAGGATTTATGTCAGTATTAACATATTTAGAAAACTTAGAAAAAAACTTAAGATTAACTCAGGATGAAAAAGATTCTATAGAAACATCAATTAATACATTGAAATTAAGATTGAAAAGTTATTTTGAAAATGAGATAACAGACATATTAGTTTTTGGTTCATATAAACGACACACAAATCTTTGTAGAAAAGCGGACAATAATTCAGATGTTGATATTATGGTTGTTTTTGCGAATTTTGAATACAAACCACAAACTTATATTGATAAATTAAAAAGATTTATGAATAGCAAATATTTTTCTTCTGAAATTTATCAAAGTAACCCATGTGCAATATTAGAATTACATCATATAAAATTTGAATTAACCCCAGCAATTTGGTTATATAATAAAACATATAAGATACCAGATAAGCAAAGCTCTTATTCTGATTGGATAACTACAGAACCTTTTTATTTAGATGAGTTAAGCAAAACACAAACTCACATTCAGTATAAACAAATAAGTAGGTTAGTAAAATATTGGAATTGTTTAAATAATAAATATTTTGCTTCATATGAATTAGAAAAAATAGTTTTAACATCATCATTATATTGTACTTCATACAATTTAAAAGAAAATTTATTTAAAGTTTTAAAAAGTATAAATTATACATATGATACACCTCAATATACCAAAGATTACATTAATAAAACAAAAATTATTATTAAATATATTGAAGAAAATGAGAAAATTTCCCCATCTTATTCCGAACAAAAAATTAAAACTCTTTTTAAGGAATTTATTTAATGAATAATTTAAATGAAAAACAAAATAATCAAGAGTTCATTGATTTATTAAAACTTCAAAGATATAAATACAATGAAGCTTCAATTACTGCAACTTTTAATTTTATTCTATCTGTTATTCTTCCAATCATCTTAAGTTTAATTACTCTTTTTAATATGCCAAATAATTTTATTACATACATAAATTTTTTGGGAGTTATATGCACTTTTGTTTGTTTATGGTTATCTGCAAAAACAAAATCAATAAAAGAAAAAGCTGCACAAATTCAATATGTTTTTGATGTTAAATTATTTGGTTTCAAACAAAACTCTCTTATATGTAATATACCAATGGATGAATTAATTATATTATCACAAAAAGAAAAGGTAAAAAAATTAAAAGGTTTAAATAATTGGTACTCAATAAAAAACAATCTTGATTTAAAAGATGCTATATTTTCTTGCCAACAACAAAATATAAGGTGGGATAAAAAATTAAGAAGAAATTATTTACTTTTTATAATAATTATATGTTTACTTTTTATAGGAATAATAATAACTATAGGCATACTAAATAATCTGCAATTTAATACTTTATGGAGTTATATTTTTCTTCTATTGCCTATAATCTCATACTGTGCATCTTTTATATTCTCGATTGTTGATGATTTAAAACAACAAAAGGATCTTAGCGCAATAATTATTTCGTATAAAGCAAAAAATAATATTTCAATGACTGACCTTTATGTCCTCGAAGAAAAATTATTTTATTATAGAAAAAGTTTTATAAAAATTCCAAATTGGTTTTTTAATATATTTAGAAAATCCATGCAAGAAGAAGCTGAAAATTATTCCGAAATAGAAAGTGATCACTACTCTAAATTTTAATTTTGTTTTTATTTACAAAATGCCAAAACATTTTTAATAATTGAATTATTAATCGCTTTATATAAATTAAAGAGATTGATTAACAGAAATGTATAAATCAATCTCTTTTTTATTTTATAATTTCAATCTTCAATTAAATATTATTAATTTACTTTTCCCATATTTTTAGCCATTATAATAATTTTTATTTAAAATTTTTTAATCTTGTCTGAAATTTTTTATAATTTCAGCAAATGCTTGACCATATGAATCATACCACCTATCTCTAATTCCCTTTATTGATAAAAATTCATTCCTTTGCACTGGCATGTAATATGAAAGTCTTTTTAATAATTCATTAGTAGCGACAATATATAATTGACAATTTTTTCTAGTAGCAATTTGTTCTCTTAATTTGGCCAACTCTTCATATAGCTTCTTATTATATTTATTTACTTCTTCCTCATTATCTTCAATTTTAATAATTCTATTTTCGTTATCATTCTCAAAAATATCAAAAATCCTTGACTTATCTATATTATCTAAATAATAAGGGATATTAACTTTAATGAAAGGGTCAACATGATTACCTTTTATAAAAATTCCTTCTTCTACTAAATACTCAATTAAATTAAAAACAACATGTGTTTTAATGTTTTGTAGTAATCCAAAATGTTTAATATTTTTAAATTGCTCATTATTATTTCCTACTGGAATTTTCCCTCTTAAAACTCCCACTAAAGTAGGTATATTTTTTAATCCACCTTTACTAATATCACAACATACACTGATTATCCTTTGACAAACATCTAAAACTCTTAAATTTAATTTAGGTATGATAGGATTATACTCATTCTGCTCCCTAATATACTTTTTAATAATATTAATTACATCATCACCATATTTTTCAACTTCTCTTTTCCCCAACAATACCCTTTTAGAATAAAATTCTTCTTTTGTAAGAGGTAGATTATAACATATGCTTTCAATGGCTGTATTTTTCAACACCAACTTTGAAATTATATTTTCTTTTTGAGCTTGATTTATAGAATAATCTTGAAGTCGTAAAGCTAATCCATTCAAGAATTTACTATCAAAAAATTTCTTTTTCTTTTTTGTAATTTTTATATTATTAGCTTTTTCAGGTGATGGAATATTATTATCTGAGATTTTATTTTCCTTTTCTTTCTCTATATGGTTTTTTATAATATTAATAATTTGATTACCATACTTATTAATTTTTACAGAACCTAAAAGGTTACACGATTTTTGCATTTCTTGAAGTGTTGTTGGCTTATTTAAACACAGCGATATAATTGCCTTTTTCCTTAAAATTTTCCAAAAATCAACATTTTCTTTTTCTCCCTGAGTCTCAGCAAATTCCCTTAACTTAATGGCAAGTTCATTTAAATTTTTATCTGAAAAATAATATGGATTTTTCTCCTCATCTTCACTTTTATCTTCAATAGATTCTGACATTTTAGGTTGTTCTGAATCTTTTTTTATTAATGATAAATCAAATAATGATGTTTCTGTTATATCATTAGATAATTTTTCAACATTTTCTTTTTCAACAATTGAATCATCATTGCCTTGCAATTCAAAATCCTTTAACGAAACAGTATGGTTACATCCAGTACCATCTGATTTATAATTTGTACAACCTAAAAATGGATAATTATTTTTTGTCTTTACTATCAAATATCCATCTAAACAATCTGGACATTTTTGTATAGACATTTTTCCACCAATTAAATTGTTAGATAAAAATCCACAAACTTCAGGTTCATTTGTGCAAACCCATAAATTCATAGAACATCCTTTTTTGTATCTTCGTTGTAAAGGATATCCGCATATTGGACATAAATTTTTAGTCATCAACGTTCTTTGTTCTGGCTTTAATTCTTCTCCTTTCAAAACAATATTATTATATTCATTTTTAATTTCCATAACAAACTCTGAAGGATGCT
Organism: uncultured Clostridia bacterium; assembly: GCA_944382715.1. GTDB lineage: Bacteria > Bacillota > Clostridia > Christensenellales > UBA1242 > RGIG1681. The sequence continues at coordinate 70,578 of CALWNC010000002.1, read as the reverse complement.
TTTCTGGGACAATTAAATAAACTCTATTTTTTGTTCTAGTTAGAGCAACATAAAATAATCTCCTTTCTTCAGCATACTCAATCTCATTATCTTGTTTTGTTACAAGCTTCATAACTGGATCATCTTCAATTTTAGAAGGAAAACCATAAATAGCATCCTTAGCATTTATAATAATAACATTGTCATATCCTAAACCTTTAGAACTATGTGCTGTTAAAAATGTAATATTTACAGATGGAAATTTTTTAGAAATTACTCTATTACCTTTAGTATTATAATCAAATTTTCCTGTTCTTGTTAAGTTTTCACCATCATAATTATACCTACCAATGAGTAAAATACTACTTTCCTTTCCTGTTTTGTTAATAATTTCAGAAATAGCATATTCCAATGCTTCAGCCATTTTATACAAAGGACCAGCCTCTTTAGCTGTTTCATCATATTTTTTTGGACTATCATCATAGCTTACAATAATGACTGGATCTTCAATATGTTTTGGTGAAATTAAAGATTTTTTTATTTGTGCATCATTTTTTTGGATAAAACCACCAGCAATATCAATAACTTCTTGAGCATTACGATATGTTCTTGTAATTTTTAATTCTTCTCCATAGCCCATTTTTTCACAAAATTTAGTAAACAAAGAAACATCTGAACCACTAAATGCAAATATTGATTGCCAATCATCACCTACTGCAATAATCTTAGCATCCGTAACTTTTGATAACTCTTTTGCCATATCAAATCTTTGTCTTGAAATATCTTGATATTCGTCAATTATTATATATCTAAAATCTAACTTACTTTTCAAACTTTCTACTTCTCGTAAAGCTCTAGCAGCATCATTTATCATGTCTTGAAAATCAACAGCATTATTTTTTGCAAGATCTTTTTGATATTCTAAATAACATTCTCTACAAATTTCCAAAAACAACTTTGTTCTTTCACTTTTTGTTGTTCTTATAAATTCATAAAATTTTTCTTCTGTGTATCCATTTACCTTAAAATTACTAATAAAATCACAAATTAAGAAAACCATTTTAGAAATATATTTGTTCTCTTGAATTTTACTTAATTTATCAAGAATTTCTTCAGATGGTTTTGGTGATAAATTAATACCATTATCTAATAAAAGGGCTCTTAAATGTTCAATAAAATCAACACCATCATTATACTCAGAAAAAGTATAAATTAAATTAGTATTATGCTTTTTGTGAATTAATATTTTATCATTAATGTGCTTTTTATATTTTTGAAGTTCATCTGGCGAAAATCTATTATTTTGACCACTTTCTGAAATTCCAAAATGCTCAAGATATAAAAGTTTTCCATTTTGTTTAATTAAAAAATCTGGAGTATATCTTTTTTTTGCCATGAAGATATGATATGGATAAATAGGTTCATATTCATAATCAACACCATTTAAGTATAAAAAATTTGCAATTTTTAACTCTTGAACAGAATTAACAATTTCATTATTCAAAGTAACCTTTTTGTTATTAATAATTCCTTGATATTGATATTCATTCAAATTACTTTTCATTGTAGAAAAGTCAGATTTAATAATATGGTTTAAATACTCATTCTTATTAGTTCCTTCATATTGAGTTTCGAAATAACTACCAAAAAATAAAACTATATTATCCGCAACTCTTTTATCTTTAATTTTGTGAATAAAATAATCTCTAACTGAATTATATAAAAATCCACCTTCAACAATATTTAATTTTTCATCAGTTTTTTTTCTCAATATAGCATTGCCTGCAGAGTGAAATGTAGTAATTGGACAATCTATATTTAAATCTTTATTTATTTTTTCTCTTAATTCACCAACAGCCTTATTAGTGAAAGAAATAATCAATATTTGTTTAGGATCTATTTTTTTCCTTTCAACCAAATATTTAACTTTTGCTGCAACCGTCGTAGTTTTTCCAGCACCAGCACCTGCAATAACTAAACAATAATCTTCATCTGTTAAAATAACTTTTCTTTGATCATTATCCAATAAAATTTTGGGATCAACTTCTTTTAATATGTTATCCAAATATTCTTTTTCAACTTTCAATTTCTCTTCTACATATGAATTATTCCTTGAAGCTATTATTTTATTAAAATTTTCATAGTCACTTAGAAAATTTGTTATAACATTTATATCAACACCATTTTTCTTTGAATATGATTTAATCAATTGAGATGTATAAATTGTTTTAAAAAAATTATAAACCTCAGCATATTTTCCAATCATATAAAAACAATCTTTTCTAGAAAGATAATTATCAGAGTTAATTAAAGATTTTAACTCTTCGTTGTATTTCAAAATTTGTTTTACTTCTTCAGGGACATCTTTATTTCGGCCAAATAATTTAAACATAAAAGAATCTCCTCTAATATGAGTATATCATAACATGAAATTATTGAATATTAATTATTATTAATAATTATAAAATTTTTTAATTAAATTCCAAATAAAAGTATTGTATGAATACAGATTTTTAATAAAATTGACAATTATGTGTCTTCTTATCTTATTCAGGACAAGTCTCACACGTTGCAATTAATTTAATTTTAAAATCCTTTTTTTAGGATTTTAAGTATGCTATACTAATAATGTAATACTATAAAATTCTGGAGGATGAAATGTTAAACGAAAAGAAAGGGTCTATTTTATATACTCTTAAAGTTCTTAAGCAATATTCTGATGAAACTCATTTATTAACTTATGATATGATACAAAATAAACTTTACAATACCTTTGGTATCGAGATTGAACGAAAAACAGTTGCGAGAGATGTTTCTATTCTGCAAAATTTCGGATATGATATCGTTAAAAAAGGTAATCGTGGTTTATATTTAGGTTTTAGAGACTTTGAAGAAGGTGAACTTTTATATTTAATTGACGCAATTTACTCCTCTCATTCAATGCCAACAAGATATGTAAAGGATTTGGTTGATAAGCTTACTAAAAATTTAAGTATTTACAAAAAGAAGAAATATAAATACCTTGAAAAAATAGATGATGAAATTATAAATGACAATAAAGAAATATTTTTAAATATTGAAATTTTGAGTGAAGCCATTGAAAAGAAAAAGAAAGTTGAATTTCAATATGGAGCTTATGGTATTGATAAAAAAATTAAACTTAAAGGTGATGGTAAATTTTATAAAATCAATCCATATTTTATGGTTAATAATAAGGGTAAATATTATCTTGTTTGCAATTATAATAAATATAATGACCTTTCAAATTACAAGATAGATTTTATTTCAAATATTAAAATTCTTGACGAAGATGTTAAGCCTATTAATACCCTATCCAATCAAGAAAATTTTTCAATGAAAGAATATATAAAAGAACATATCTATATGGCTTTTGGAAAATCTGTTAAAGCAAAGGTAAAAATTAACACGGAAGATAAAGTTAATGATTTTATTGAGTGGTTTGGAAAAGATGTAAATCTTGAAAAGATTGATAATGAAATTATTGCTAGTTTGAAAGTTAATGAAGAGTCATTAATTTTCTGGGCTCTTCAATATGGTCAGTATGTTGAAATTCTAGAGCCACTTGAAACTAGAAATAAGATTAAATCTATTATTAATGAAATGCAAAATCAATATAATGATTAAATAATCCATTAAAAGTATACAAGAATTTTTATAAATTAATTTAAAAATAAAAATTTAGAATAAAATTATCTATTTTTTCAATCATATTATAAATAATTTAATTGTTTATTGTTAATATTCTACTAATTATAGATTTTATCTTTATAAAATAGATAATTCTATAGTGCAATCTATTATTTTTTGTGTTATAATTTTTTTATGGAGAAAAGTATGAATAATATAGGTAAAAGAATTTCTGAACTAAGAAAAACAAATCATCTATCTCAACAAGATTTAGCTAATAAACTTAATGTATCAAATAAAACTATTAGCAAATGGGAATGTGGTAATGGAATCCCAGATATTGAATACTTAAGTAAAATATCAGAAATCTTTAATATTACACTAGATGAATTAGTAAAAACCAATAAAGAAAATGATAGTGATCAAAACAAAATTGAAATAAATGAAAATTTGGTAGTAATAAATAAAGAAAATAGTTTAAATAAGAAAAAAAGAAAAAGATTCTGGACTTCATTAATAACTACTATTTCTATAGTCTTTATTCTGGGTTTAACAACTTTATTATGTTATTTTTTTATTCCACGAAATCCTAGAATTGAAGAATCAACCATTTTCGAAATTGATAATGAAAATCAAACTGCTACATGCGTTGTAGATAATAATGCTGAAACTTTTTCTTTTAATAATATAATTGAAGTTCCAAGAACTAACACTTGGAGTGTATATTATGATATAAATGGGTTAACTGAAATAAAATCCAAAACAGTAGATTTACAAGTTGGAAATAATACATTTTATATTATTATTGAAAATAATGTTGGTGAACAAAAAATCTATCAAATAAACATTCGTAGAAAACCATTGTATGTCATAACTTTTAATACTGCAGGTGGTGAATTTATAACCAATCAAATAGTTCAGGAAGGTGATTTAGCAACATATCAAGATCCTGTTAGAGAAGGATATATTTTTAATGGCTGGGATTACGATTTTAGTAAGCCAATTAATTCAAATATAACAATTACAGCAAATTGGATTGCAAAAAATTTAACAATAACTTATTTTTCAAATTTTGGAAATAATATTTCATCCTTTCAAGATATAACATATGATTCCTATGTTACATTGAAAAATAATTCTGAATTTATAAGAGAAGGTTATACATTAGAAAGTTGGAATACTAAAGATGATGGAAGTGGGACTAGTTATTCACCTGGAACAATATTTAATAATTATAATATTCCATCGAATATAAATTTATATGCTCAGTGGTCAATAAATCAATATAATATTAGTGTTATTAAAAATATAAATGAAGCTGGCCAAATACAAGGAGTTGGTAACTTTGATTATAATAGCAAACAAACTTTATCAGCAATTACAAATGCTGGCTATACTTGGATTGGTTGGTATTCTAATGATGTTATAGTATCATCATCTGAAATTTTAGAAGTAACAATTCCTGATACAAATATTGAATTTACTGCTGTTTGGTCAGCTAACAAATATTTAATTTCTTTAGATGTTAATAACGGAAATACCTTATCACAAAATACAAAAGAACTTATATATGGTGAGCACTTTACTTTGCCAACACCTACTAGAGAAGAAGCTATATTTTTAGGTTGGTTTGATTCAAATAATAAGCAATATACAAATAATTTAGGTGAATCCATAGAAATATGGGATAAACCATATGAAGCAGAACTAATTGCCCATTACAAAATTAATGAATATCAATTAACTCTTAATACTAATAATAACAATGCTGGTAGCGTTGAAGGCTCAGGTTTAAAAGAGTTCAATAGTAATGTTACTATTGTTGCTAATACAAATGCAGGTTATAAATTTGTTGGTTGGTTTAATGGAACAGAACTCATTACAAGTAAAAATACATATTCATTTGTAATGAGTAATTATCCAATTACATATACTGCTAAATGGGAAGCAAATGATTATGAAGTAACAATGATTGTTGATAATGATGTTATATTAAGTAATAATACTGAAAATGTAACTTTTGATACAGCATATACTTTGCCTATTCCTGAGAAAAATGGATATATTTTTAATGGTTGGTATTCTGGTATGAATGCAACCGGAGTCCAATTAACAGATAATTATGGAAATTCTACTTCAACTTGGAGTATACCAGAAAATACATTAGTTTACCCAATGTGGGAACTTTTATCTTATAGAATATCTTATAGTTTAAACGATGGAAAAATAATAACTGAAAATGCTACTTCATATACTATAGAAGATTTAGATATTTATATTAATAACCCTATAAGAGATGGTTATATTTTTGAAGGTTGGATTGGATCTGATTTAACGGAACCAACAAAAGAATTAATTATTGAAGCTGGTAGTTATGGAGATAAACAATTTGGGGCTGTATGGTCACAAGACAACTCTTTTATTCCAATTTCTAATATTTCTGAATTCTTAAATATTAAAAATAATTTAGATGGGAATTATTATCTCACTCAGAATATTAACCTGGAAGGCTCTTCATTTACTACATTTGGAGGTGAAAATAACCCATTTACAGGAATTATAGATGGTTGTGGATATAGCATTATAAATCTTTCAAATACTTTATTCTATTATAATAAAGGTTATATTTATAATATTAATTTTGAAAATGCAACAATTACTGGAAGTGAAACAGTAGTAATATCAAATACTAATGATGGTACAATTGATAAATGTAAAATAAATGCCTCCTTACAAGCTCGTAATTGTGCGGCAGCTATTGTAATAAATAATAATGGAACAATAAGAAATTGTTACATAGAAGGCTTAATTAATGTTACAAGACCTTATGATAATATCTATATAGCAAACTTTGCTATTAATAATTATGGTAATATTTCATATTGTTATAGTTCTGCAAATTTAAGATCTTATGCAGATGAGTGCTCTATTTATTGTGGTGCATATGTTGTAAAAAATAAAGGAGTCATTAGTAACTCATTTATTGCTGGTGATATTACTGCAGTAGGATTAGATGGAACATGGGCAGTTAGTTATGCAACCGGTATATATATTAAAATAGGTAATATGTATAATTGTTATGAATCATCAAATTCTACTATAACAAAACAAGTTACATATAATGGTGGTGGATCAGAAACAATAAAAATAGAAACTAGCATGACAAATGATGAATATCTAAAAAATCCTAATTTTATTAATTATGGAGAATTTATATCTAATGAAGATATGATAATAAATCCAAATAATATATGGATATTTGATGGTGAAAATTATCCTAAGTTGTATTGGGAAGTTTAAATAAAATAATAAGCAAATTAAAAAGCCAAGAGGTTTACTCCTGGCTTTTTATTTTTATTTATTCGGAATATAAATTTTGTCGGCAACCTTTATTGCTTTATAGGAAATGTTGTTTATGGTTTCTTCTTTATATTCTGGTTTACCTTTTGAATTTGCTCTTAAGAATATGTGATTACTGTCATATTCAACATTTTTAATATTAACATCAAGCATTTGTTCTTCTTTTGACGCTTCAAGCACTTTAATCCCCTTCTGAATTAGAAAGGAACTAAATTGCCAAAGTTTTTCAAACATTCCATTGCTATCAATAATAAAACATATATCGTTTTCTGGCCAATAGCCAGTTATTCTAAAATAGTTATTCATAATACCTCCTAAGCCACCATCATTTTTAATTTTTTGTTAGCATATGGTAGCCATTTTTTCTTAATAAAATCAATCACTGCATCACTCGGCTGACTGTTATATTCACCATAGCATTGAAGCACTTTATGTGTCTTTAATGAATACTCAAGTGTAACAAATGGTTTGTCTATACATTCTTTATTTCTCACAAAAAATATTAAAGATTCTTCTTTTACAAATTTTTGGTCATAGTTCATTCTGCCAACACAATGATGTAAAACTTCACCTTCATTAATAAGTTCTGCTGGGCTTTTTGCAATTACTATAACAAAACCATTTTCTGCATCAGATTGCATAAATAAGTATTTTTTTGCTACTTTTTCAAACTTTTTATATAGCATTTTGCGTTTTTTGTAATCTTCCATTGCCTTTGCAGTGTTATATTCATCAATTCTAATATCGTGCCATTTTTTAAAATTATGTGGGTTTTTATTTTTTGCCAAACTCAAATCTAACCTTAAATATTCACATGCTGAAAGGTAATCATTATATGAATTCAAATCTATGTCATTACTTTTTAGATAATCAAAAAATTTAGCATATTCACTTTTGTCTATAAAATTCTTTATGCGTTTAAAATTATCTTGTCTAGAAAAGTACTTTTTATTTTCTTCAAATCTTTGAGTTTGTGATAAACTTTTATTATCTTTATAGGCATTCAAAATTGTTGATACATAATACCCTTTTATTTGTATTTCACATCTATTATTGTATATCCATTTTCTAAATGCTTTATCTTTTGAAAGTTTATTTAATAGCATTTTGCTAGTTGCATAATTTTGAAGTTCTAGTTTAACTAACATTTCAGCAATAGGAAATTTTTCATAAATCCTTAAGTATTTCAAAATGTTTGTACCGTAATAATTATCAACGGCAGAGTATTTATATCTATTGAATTTGAGTGCATATTCTTTATTTACAACTAATGAGTTCATATTAAAGTATTTATCATAAGCTATGTCCCAACCATTTTCAAACCATTTTTGAGATTTTGTAAGTCCCTGTTCATACCAACCAACAACATATCCAGTAAAATAATAAAATTCTATATCTTTTACCATACATTCATTTTCATGCATAAAATGCACGGCAACTTGTTTGCAATACCATTTCTTATTTTTACTTTTAACTGCAACATACACTTGCACTAGTTCATTTTTTAATTTTGCTAAATAGCTGTAAAATCTAGTGTGACCTGAATAATAATTATAATTTTTCTTATCCTTCTTTTTAATTAGACTCTCAATATATTTTGGTATTGGCTTAATGTCATTAAATGTAAATCTCATAAATTTTTCTCCTTATTTAATAATTAATTTTCCACCAAGTAAATTGTTTAATTTTTCAAAATCATTTTCATTTTTTTGTATTACTTCACCAGTAACTTTATTTATAGTGTAGTTATCATCAAATAAAATATCTGGCTCATAATCTTCTTGTAAATTTTGATTTTCGCAATTATTTTCATTTATTTCTATATTTTTTACTATTTTTTCTGTATTTTTTGCATTGTTTTGCAGTTTTTCTTGTGAGGCTGTTAAAATATCAAAAAATGATTCTTGATTGTTTTTTGGCTTTTCAACAATATTATTTTGTTTTGGCTCAATCTTTGCTTGTGGTTTATATTCAGTGCCATCTTCGTTAAAAAGACTTCCTTCAATTGAATCTTCTTCAAAATAATGAATAGCCCAACTATAGACAATTTGGTCTTCAACTATTGCACCTCTAGCATTTTTGTTAACTTGTTTTCGTGCTTCTTCAATTGCATAATTCCAAAAACCATCTAGGTCTTTTTTGTTTATAACAGACTTGTTATCTTTTACAATTTTGACACCTTCATTTATTTTTTTAATTAGTATTTCATTTGCATTATTTTCCAAGTATTGTTTAATTTTCTCTTGCTCTGCATTTTTCGTAGCAAGATTTAATTTACTCATATTCCCTCCTCTTAAAATAATGAAAAGACCATCCTAAAACGGACAGTCTTTCCAAAGATTCTTATATTCTCTTTTTCTAATTGGCAATATATACCAATCTCTTATATTGCTTGTTTTTAATCTTTGTTGTTTTTCAAATCGTGCTAAACCATATGTATTAGTTACACAATCTATTATTAACTTTCTTTTTCTTGTTTTTAATGAATAGCACAACTTATAACCATATTTATTATTTGCTATTACTTTCATAGTCAACATCCATAAAAGTATCTTCTTTTAAAATCTGTTTAATTTCAGGCATTGATTCTTCTTTTGTTCTTCCAATACAAGCTAGTTTTAATAAGTTAGTATTTTGGTCAAACAATCTTCTAAATGCATAATCAAGTATTTTTTCAATATCTTCATCTTTTGAGCCTGTTCTATTAATGCAATAAATTGCACTAAGTAAAGGTCTAACTTCTTTTAAATTTCTCATAATTTTACTCCTTTATAATTCCATAAACATCATCTACATAGTAGCAACAATTAAAGCAATTAAATATCGCAGTGCATATAACACCACGATATTTTGCCTTATATTGATTGTTTGCTAATTCTTCAATTATTTCAACTTCATCTTGCTTTGTAGAGTTTATTTTTCCAAAATTTAATGATTGAATAAAAGCGTATGTTTTAAATGGTTTCATTTATTGAACCTCCATAATTCTTAATTCAATACTTGTTCTGTAATACCAATCATAATTTGCACTTATTGTCCAGAAATATTCTTCAGCAGTATCATCATCAATATTGGTATCTAAATCATATTGTTCAGTATCTAATACACCATTTGTGTAAGCATCTTTAACCCAAGATGTTTTCTTTTCAACATCTATAAGTCTAAAAAATTCTTTTATAGCATCTTCTTTGTTTTTGAATAGGTATGTATCTACATCATCATAATCTGGTGTTGTATAATCTAATTGAATCATATAAACTTTTTGTTTTTCCATATTAGCCAATCCTCCTTATTCCACCACCAAAACTTGATAGCACAACAGTTCCAAATTCGCTACTATCTTCATCATCTTTGTTCCAAACATATGCAAATGCGTAATATTGATTTCCATAATTTTCAAGTAACATATCAAATTCTTCTTCATAATCAGTAACAATTAAGAAAGAATACATTTCACCAATTTCAGTGTATTCATGAGTAATTGCATATACTAAACAATTATATTTTTCTTCTAGCTCTTTTACTTTTTCAATTAACTCTGGTTCTTGCCAAGCCCAAAAACCACCATAATTTTCAAAATAACAAATGTTATCTTCGTCTTTAAAACCTTTAATGTAAGGTTCATAAATATCTAATTTTTCTAAATTTTCAATAGCTTTTTGTTTTTTAATTTCTCTTTCAATATTCATAATTTTCTCCTTATCTAATTTCTATAATTCCATCACTATATTCTTGATAGCCATCAAATCTAAGTTCTTCACCAAATCTTTGATAATCTACATAACTATCAATAAAATCTGGTATTTTATAGCAATCATGTAAAAGGTTATAACCTAAGTCATACCAATCTTGATTTCTATACAAATAAATATCTTCGTCCCAATCAGAGCCTTTACTCTCAACTCTGCGTTCAAATTCATCAAAAGATTCAACTTCTAAAAATGCTTCAAATGTTTCACATTTATATAAATTTTCTAAAACTTCAGATTCTTTTAAAATTTCAAAGAATCTTTTAGGGTGTATATAATCCCAATTTACATTTGTGTCAGGAAAACCACTTACATCTTGAATAAATAATTCTTCATCAATTCCATCGAGTATAAATCCTTGATTTTTTAATTCGGTTTCTATCTCTTCCCAGTCAGAATACTCTGAAAGTCTTAACCATTTAGAGCCAAGGCTTCTTTCATTGCATTCGTTGTAAGAACCCCAAGAACCGATTACAATTTCGATTTCTTCCATTTTTTACTCCTTTTAATTAAAATTTTTTAAATAAATTTTGTTGAGCATATGCTTATACTCAATGTAATTGCCATTAAAATCTTTATAGATGTCAAATTCTGAAACAGTTATTCGACCTCTATCAGTAATGGCGACTTCAACGGTGTTTTTATCTTCGTTGAAGTTAAGAATGTTGAATGTTATAAAGGATTCGCCATCATAAAACTCAAATTCTTTTAAGTAATAACTTGTTTTACTAACCATCTTTTATTCCTCCTTATATAAATTTGCCTTTTGGCAGAGGAAGGTGTAGCATTGTTTGGTTAATTGATTTTTTCATTTTAAATTAAGTAGTAAAAGTCAACGAAAAAGAAAAAATTATTGCATTAAAAATGGCAATAAAAAAAAGCCAGATATTTCTATCTGACTTAAACTATTTATTTAAATTTTAAGTGATAATTTTTTCAGTTGACTTTTACGAAAACTATGCTACAACAACGAACCCAAAAGCAAATTTATAAGGTTTTATTTTGGTATTTACAACTTATATTAATTTTATTATAATTAGAATAGTTAAATTTTAAATATTTTTTAGATATGGGAGCAATTATGAAAGTAAATGAGATTTATAATGAATTAGATAATTTTTTAAATAGTGATCTTAGTGCAATTTTATTTGATGGTGATTGGGGTATTGGAAAAACATATCAAGCTAAGTTATTTTTAAATGATAAAAAAATTAAAAAGAAACATAAAAAATGGAAATTTTATTATATTTCATTATTTGGTAAAAAAAGTTTAGATGAAGTAAATACTGAACTATACAATTTGATTAATAAGAAAAAAAATCAAGTTTTAACAATAATTAGTTGTGCTGTTAAATTAATTAATATTAATGCAAAAATTAATTATGATTTAAAATTAAGTGATAATTTAAAAGTTAGTGCTGAAGCAAAAATAGATTCCAATAGCATTTCTTTAAATAAAAGTAATAATAAACTAAAGAAGAAATATTTAGTTGTTATTGATGATTTTGAAAGAAAAAGCGATTTAATTTCAAATGACGATTTATTGGGTTATATAAATAACTTAATACTACAAGGTTTTAAAGTTGTTGTTTTAGCAGATTTAAAATGTAAATATGGAAAACTTAAAAATAAGTATAATTTAGAGATTGATGAAAAAACTTATGTAGTTTCTAAAGTAAATTGGGGTGAAGATATTTTAGGAGAATATAAAGAAAAAGTATTTGATAAAATATACACGATAGATGAAACTCCAGAAGATATTATGCTTGAAATATTGGGAAATAATAAAGGTTATATTGAAGAAGATGGATTAAAAGAATTTAATAAAAATCTTCGTTTACTTATCAAAACTAATAGACTGTTTAATATTTTGAAAAATTATATAAACAATAAGAAATATAAAAACGTGGATTTAAAAATATTATTTAGATGTTGTATGTATATAACAATTGAAAGTTTTACTCATAAATATACCAATGATTTAAATAATAGTATAAAAGATAAAGCGAACTTAATGTTTTTTGATAATTCGGTTATAGGATCTATAACATTTTATAATAAGAATAAATTTGGTATACCACAAAATTCAATCGAGCCAAATTTTAATAGGTATTTACATTGTGTTTATTTGGTTAATGATAAAAACAATATTTCTTTTATTGATGATTTTTTTGGGGATAATAAAAATAATAAAGTTCTTTTTGAAAGTTGTTTTTACTTATCTGACAAAAATAAAATTAAAGCTGCAAAAAAACGATTTGACTACATACTGGGTATGCCTAACAAAAACAAATATAGTTATAGTCTAATTAATCAGTTCTTAAATGAATGGTGTTCATATTATGATTATTTAGATTTGAGCTTTATTGATGAAGATAGACTATTTAATAAATTAAAAGAGTTGCAATTTAAATTTAATTTAATTGGAGAAAATAATAATAAGTTTAAGTTGTTGGCTAAAAAATATGAAGATTATTGTAAGGAAAGAGAAAACTTTGATATTGTACAAGAGCTGAATCAATCAAACAAAAAAAATATTGGAAGCATTATTGCAAAAATTTCTAAAAATTTTGATACATATAATGACGATACAAAGAAAGCTATACTTAAATTGTTAAAGTCTAATAATTTTTATTTAACAAATATAACAAATGATATCACAGAAGACTCATGGCAATTAAATCATTTAATATGTCAAGTTGTAGTAAATAATATTAAAGAATGCAAAGATGACTTATACAATTATTTAATTAAATTAAAAGAAGAAAATATAAATGACAAATCTTGTAATCAAAGAGTAGAACTATTAGTAAAGCAATATTTTTCTAAAAAAGAATAATTTAAAATCAATTCTATTTTAGTAAAATTATATGAAATAATAATTTTAGCATTTATAAAATAAAGTGGTTATTTATTTTTAATAAAAATTTTATATACTATTTATTAGGAGATTGACATATGAGAAATTCTATAAAGGAATATATTGAATTAAATACAACTGAAAAATCAAAATTATGGAATAAAGCAACATTTATTTTTGATACAAATATATTTTTAAGATTGTATGGCTTAACAAATGATGCGAGGGACGCATTTTTTGATGCCATTAAAAAAATTAAAGATCGAATTTGGATGCCTCATCAAATAGCAGAAGAATTTATGAAAAACAGGATAAAGATAATATTAGATAATATAAAAAATTATGAAGAATTAAAAGAAGAAACTAAAACATATTTAAAAAAATTATCTAATGTATTTAATATAAATGATTCAAATGAGGAATGTTTAAATTACTCCAATAAATTAAATAAATGGATTGATAAACATTGTAATGAAAATTTGTTAGTAAAAGATTTTAATAAGGATATAATATTAGAAAAATTACTAGAATTATTTGAAGGTAAAACAGGTATTAGTTATACTTCTGACGAAATAGCATTAATTGAAAAAGAGGGCGAAGAAAGATTCAAAAAAGAAATTCCTCCTGGATATAAAGATGAGTCTAAAAAAAAGAACAGTGATATATTAAATAATATATATGGTGATTTAATAATATGGAAAGAAATTATTAAATATGCTAAGGATAATAATAAAGATGTAATATTTATAACCAATGATAAAAAACCTGATTGGTGGAATATAATAAATGGAAAAACGATAGGTCCAAGGATTGAACTAAGAAAAGAATTTATGTCTGAAACAAATAATAGAATATTTCATATGTATACTTTAGAAAGTTTTTTAAAGTTTTCAACAACCAATATAGATGAAAAAATATTAGAAGAAGTAAAAATTGAACCAATTAACATAAACGATGAAACATTTTTTGATTATGTTTTCATGAATAAAAATATTAGACATTACAAAATAAATGGATTAAAAAATAAAGTTATGAATTTATCATATAAATATGATGTGTATGAAAAGATATTTAATATTATTGCGAATAGTAAAAAACTTTCTGAAAATGAGAAATTGTATTATCTTAAATATTTATTAAATAATAAGGAAGATATAATTAATGAAACAGCAAAATTAAATGATGAAATTGATAAATTAAATTATGAAATAGATAGATATACAACAAAAGATAATGAATAATTTATATACTTTTCTATTATTGAAATAATCTTATATCATCACAATTAATTATAATGTTACTAATAATAACAGCTTTTAATTTATTTTAAAATTCTTTCCATTAGTTTTGCTCATAAAGTATTTTATTTTCTGTTCGTCTTTTCTTTCGTAAAAAGATACGAGTAGATTTTTTAAAAATTTAGGAACTTATTTTTCCGAAATAACAATAAGACCTTAACATTAGCTTATTAAATAATAGTTTGTAAAGATGATAGAGGCCCCTTTTTTGCCATTATTGGAAATTTATATTTTTACTAAATAAAGGCACAAATTAATAGATTTATCTATTGCAAAGTTTTTTCTTATTACACATATGAAAACCAAGCCACTACGAAAGCAAATTAAACTAGATTTATATATTTAAATAAAAAATGTATGTTTATTTAATACATTTTTTTATTTTTATGATATAATTCGGGTAAGAGGATTAATTTATGATTGTTTACAATACTTCAAAAAAGCAATTTGATTATGATGTAGAGATGAATCAAATTTCGGATATTATTTATAATAAATTAAGAGAAAAAGGATTATCTGGTGGACAAGAAAGTGAGTATAACGCTTGGCAAAATTCACTTCCCTTTATGAAGATGGTGTTAAATGATAAAGAAATACCTGAGGATGCTGGTATTACTATCGAGTACCAACTTCCCAGAACTTCTAAAAGGGTTGATTTTATTATTTCTGGAGCTGATAAAAATGGTAATGATAATGTTGTTGTTATAGAATTAAAGCAATGGCAAAAAGCTGAAAAAATAGATGATGAAATGTTGCATAGTGTTAGAACATATACAGGACATAATTATAGAGATGTAAGCCATCCATCATATCAAGCATATTCTTATGCTGTTTTTATAAAAAATTCTTCTGATCAAATAGTAGACCAACATATTGGAGTTATACCATGTGCCTATCTTCACAATTATGAACCACAATATTTAGATGCATTGAATGATAAAATTTATAAAGTTTGGTACGATGAAGCACCTTTTTTCATTAAAAATCAAGTAATGGAAATGAGAAATTTTATAAAAAAATATATTTATAAAAAATCAACCAATGGAGATTTACTCTATGAGATTGATAATGGAAGAATTAAGCCATCTAAAGCATTGCAAGATTATTTAGTATCTTTAATGAAAGGTAATAAGGAATTTGTATTATTAGACGATCAAGTTGTTGCATTTGATATGTGTAAATTAATAATGAAACAATGCCTTAAAGATATGAAAAAGAGAACAATCATAATTCAAGGAGGTCCAGGAACTGGAAAATCAGTACTTGCAATAAATTTATTAAATGAGTTTACTCAACAAAAATTAAATGCAAGTTATGTAACTAAAAATAGTGCTCCTAGAGAAGTATATCTTAATTTGTTAGCAAATTCAGATCTAAAAAAAGCAGTAAATATAAAACAATTATTTAGATCCCCTTTTGGATTAAGTCATGTGCCAGAGAACGCATATGATTGCCTTATTGTAGACGAAGCTCATAGATTGGTTAAAAAAATGTATGGTGATTTCTATGGTGAAAATCAAGTAAAAGAATGTATAGCAGCATCTTTATTTACAATTTTCTTAATTGATGAAGATCAAAGAATAACAAATAAAGATATAGGTTCTATAGAAGAAATTCATAAATGGGCAAACATGCTAGGCAGTAGAGTCATTGAAAATGAAAGCACAATATTACGCTCTCAATTTAGGTGTAATGGAAGTGATCAATATATACAATTAGTGAATGATATTTTGCAAATAGGTGAATTTATTGAAATTGATTTTAGTGATCTTAATTTTGATATAAAAGTGTTCGATGATCCAAATGAAATGAGAGATTTTCTTAGAGAAAAAAATAAAGAACATAATAAAGCAAGAATGGTTGCTGGATATTGCTATGATTGGAATGTTAAGAATAAACGTGGCGATTTTGATATCATTTTGGAAAATGGATTTAAAGCAAAATGGAATTTGGAAGATGATAAATTATGGGCTGTGAACCCAAAATCCTTTGAAGAAGTTGGTTGTATCCATACAGCACAAGGTTTAGAGTTTGATTATGTTGGAGTTATTATTGGTAAGGATGTAAGATTTGATGAGTCTAAGGGAGAAGTTATAACAGATAGAACTATGATTTCTAAAGATGATAAATCTTCAGGTATAAGAAGTTCAAGTGATAAACTGGCAAATGTTCTTATAAAAAATACATATAAAACACTTTTAACAAGAGGCCAAAAAGGTTGTTATATTTATTGTGAAGATAAACCTTTAGCTAATTATATTAAAAAACTTTTAGGAGTTAATAATGGATAATGAATCAACTATTGAAGAGCTAAAAAAAATTGTAAGAGACTTTTGCGAAGCAAGAGATTGGGATCAATTTCATAATCCAAAAGATTTGGCAATAGGAATATCAACTGAAGCGAATGAACTTTTACAAATTTTTAGATTTAAATCTGAAGCAGACATGGAAAAACTTATGAAATCTGAAAAAAGAAAAGAAGTTGAAGAAGAACTTTCAGATGTATTTTATTTTGTTTTAAGATTTGCACAAATGAATGATATAGATCTATCTGAATCCATAAAATCAAAAATTGAAAAAAACAATGAGAAATATCCAGTTGAAAAAGTTAAAGGTTGCAATAAAAAATATAATGAATATAAATAATTTTATTAATTGAATTTGAGTCCAAAAAATATCTAATTTATTTTTAAATTAGGAAAAGATAAAAAGTCGGATAACTATATCCGACTTTAATTTTTATAAAATTATTTAAGATTTGGTTGATTTTGTTATAGATAATTCAATGTAGTCCTCTTTGTTTCCACATCTTTTTAAGTAGTCTTTACCACCATCAACTGCAACTTTTCCACACTTACAAGATACAAAATTATGAACACTTGTTGATTCAATTATTTCTCCACAATGTTTACATTGAATTTTATTTGACACTATTATCATACTATCTTCCATATGGTATTATTATAGCATAAATAATTTTTATATATAAATCAAATAAATCAAAAAAAATTAATTTTATTTATCCAAAATTTTATAATAAAACTTCCCTACCCTTTTTGTATACGATAATTTAATGGTGAATAAAATAAAAAAAATTCATATTTTTATAAAATTTTTAAATCAATATTTATTAAAAAACGCAAAATTGATAAAAATTTTATGAAAAAACATATAAAAATCTTCCATTTATTGAATTTTACTGCTTTTTTATGATATAGTATTCATACAGGTATCTATAAAGGAGGTATAATGAAAATATCTGTTGTCTATGCTAGATATTCTAGCGATAGTCAAACAGAGCAAAGTATTGAAGGACAAGTGCGTGTTTGTAAAGAATATGCCGAAAGAAATGGAATTAAAATTTTAGAATATTATGTTGACCGAGCAATGACAGGCACTAATGATAATCGACCTGAATTTCAAAGAATGTTAGCAGACGCTAAAAAAAGACAATGGGATTGTATTTTAGTTTATAAGTTTGATAGATTTTCAAGAAATAAATACGAATCTGTTATTCACAAAAAAAATTTGAAAGACATTGGAGTAACTGTTGTTTCAGCTATGGAAAACATTCCAGACACACCTGAAGGCATAATCTTAGAAAGTTTATTAGAAGGATTAAATCAATATTACTCTGCTGAACTCTCTCAAAAAGTTAAGCGTGGTTTAAGAGAATCTAGAATGAAAGGAAATTATTATGGTGGTATCAGACCATATGGCTATCAAATCAAAGATAAAAAACTTATAATAGACGAAAAAGAGGCAGATGTTGTTAAGTTTATTTTCAAACAATATTTAATGGGTCATCATTGTACGGATATAGCAAAGAAACTTAGAAGAAAGAAAATTTATTATAAAACAGGCAAACCATTTTCAGAAGATTCAGTTCGTAAAATTCTCAGGAAAGAATATTATACTGGTTTGTATCATTACGATGGTGAATATTTTCACGATATCTACCCACCCATCATTCAAAGGAATGTATTTAAAAAAGTTGTCACCCTTAAAAAAACTTACCGACATGGAGGCAATATAAAAGAACTTTATATTTATAGAGGTAAAATTTTTTGTAAACAATGTGGAGCACTTTTTAATGTTGATAATGGAACTACAAGATATAATAAAACTTACAGATATTATAAATGCCATAATAAAAAAAGAATACATAAATGCAATGCAACGGCTTATAATAAAGTTTTTCTTGAAGATTATTTAACATCGTTTATTAAAGGATTTATTTCAAACTCTAATAACATTGATTTAATCTCAAGTATTCTTATAGCAAAATATAGGCAGAAAAAAAATCTGGAACAGCTTAAAAAATATGAAGATGAAAAAGCTAAATGTGAAAAATCATTAAACAATCTTATTCAAGCTGTTGAAAATGGAATTGTTAATGATACAACTAATAATAGAATAAAATTTCTTGAAAGCAGAATAACTGAACTAAATGCTGAAATACTTTATGAAAATAGTAAAGATAATGAAAAATTTAAAAAACCATATATTAAAAAATATTTTTCAAATGCCTTAAAACTAGACGACTACGAATTTGTTTCTTCCATAATAAACAAAATAATAATAGATGAAGACACAGTCGATATTTATTTAAATTGTCCTTACGATACTAACTACTCTACATTTAATTTAATAAAAAAAAGAAGGTATGAAAAAACCTTCAAATATGGCAAAACTTATCAAAATATATCAAAAGAAGTTAGCATTTTTATATGATTTTCGTGATATATTTTTGATATAAATTTGATATAAAATAGATACCTTTCAAGCGGAAACCATACTTATAAATGCTGATAAATTCAGTATTTTGATAAGTTCGAGAGGTTAGTTTCGACAATCTTCCTCTCCTATTAAAATATGGAGGATCAAAATATATAAAGGCGTCCTTGTATAATGGAATTATCTTTTTTATAAAAGTTCTAATGTCATAATTGTATAATTTTATCTTGTTTTTATTTTTAGAGATATCTATTATTTTCTTAATTAATTGTTCTTTATTATATCTACAATCAATTTTATATACTCCTTTTTGCGAATAACCTCCTATTGGTCCAGCTTTTAAAACACCTGACCTATTTGTTCTATTTAGAAAAAAAGTAGCAAAACCGAGTTCTAATGAATATTTTTTATTTTTATTTAAATAAATTGATCTTTGATGATACCATTCTTCTATAGTGACAGGAGTATTATTGATTAAGTCTATAAATTTGTTTGTCTCTGTTAATATTGCTCTCCAAACAGAATATATCGCTTTATCATAATCATTGATTACTATTTTTTTTACATCTCCATTATATAACAATGCAAGTGCCAACCCACCTCCCCCTACGAATGGCTCAATATAGGTTAAATCATTACTCTTTCTATTTATCATAAGTTTTACCAAGGGATATAACTTATTTTTTCCACCAGGATATCTTAATGGTGAATAGTTCATACCAAACTCCTTATCATATAAGTTTATAATCTTTTTCATCTTTTCCTACATTAATTAGTATTTCGATAGACTTAATGCTATCCTGCTTAATTTTATTAACAAAATTTTGTTCTACCCTAAAATTAAGATACCTAAAACAAGTACTACTTTGTTGTATAATAAGAGGTCTATTTTGGTTTATAAAATAGCGATCACTGTTACTTATTGTCCCTATAGATTCTTTACATTCATCTAGTACTACAATCTCGTTGTTAATTTTAATTTTAAGATGTATCTTTTGAATATTGTAATTTTCTTTTAAATTATTATTAAATTGAACATCTAATGACAAATATTTTTCAGATTTTAATAGTCCTATAACTTCATTTATTTTTATATCTTCTGTTTTCAAACAAACATCCAAATTATTGTTTAAAGCATAAATTTCATCAATATCTACTCGATTCGCTATACAATTCATGGTCCCTTTTCTTAAATAAATTTCACCACATCTAATACAGCTTTTCCCATTATTTGGAGATGTCTTTTTTATCATATATGGACGATTCGTATTATCACCATGTATTTTAATTGCAATCACTGTTTTATTTTTTAAGGTGCATGATTCCAGACTAATTTGTAGATTTGGTTCTATATATTGATTTAAAAATTGCTCAATATCAGATATCTGAGGAATATCACTCTTTTTGACCCCAACAACTTGCCATGTCTTATCTTTTATACCAAATGCTATATATTTATCACTATTATTTTTATTATTTGCAAACGAAACAATATCCTTAATCAAATCAAATTTCTTATCTGTTGAGTAATAATGCTCCTTAATATCAAATAATTCCGTCTCCCTTTTAGCATTAATATATTCTAATAAATCCGTCATTTAATCTCCTCTTTTGTCTATCGTAAAACATATCAAATATTTAAAATTCATCTTGACAACGCGTACAGTATTTGTTGAATGACCACACCCAGTGCTCCACTCTTTTAGTTCAGATAAGCAATAAAATTAGTATTTATCTTTAATTATAAACGGAACATTATTATTTGCAAGACATTATTTTGCGTTCTACTCTTTCTGGTTTTTTAGCATCCTCAGGAATTAGCCATAATTTACCTTTCTGTTCCGCACCTTTTACTCTGCCTTGCTTGCAATAGTTGCGCACTGACCTTTCGCTTATTTTCCACTTTTTTGCGATTTCGCTAACTGTTAAAACACCCATTAACAAAACTCCTTGATTTTTATTCTATTGTAGATTATAGCCGATATCGGCAATTAAGTCAATCAATCCACAAAATAAAATTGCCGACATCGGCAATTTTATTAATCAGTATAACCAATAATAACTTTTGGCTCATAAAATAAATTTCTAGCTTCTTTCATCCAACTATTCAGTGCATTCTTTAATGCTATATATTTCAGACTTGTTATATCAAATTTATCATCTCCTTCGGGATAACCACTACGTTTTTTTATTAATAAAACTATACATACTTCTTTTATATCATGTTTAAATTCGACAACTTTATTTTTTATACAATTCATAGCTGTTACCATTTGGTCTACGCAATAACATAATTTACCTGAACTATTTCCTATTTTTACTGCATATATGCAATTGTCTTTATACAAATCATTTAGTTCGATACTATTCCCTCCATCAAGTCTTGTCAATACTCTATCTCCACAAATAAAGTTATACTTATCTGCTATATACTCATTAAATACCCTTTCCTTATAAAAGGTTTTTGTTATGGCTTCTACTAATTCTTCATCATCATAATCTTTATACTTCTCTTTTAATTTAAATTCTTGTTTCTTACTATTTATAAAATCTTTGTAAAAATCTTCATTCCAATCGAATCTTTTATCATGAATACAATTCAAATGATTTAATGATTCGTCCAATGAATTTATAAAATCAGAATTATATTGATACCATTCACCTTTTATTAAAACTGCGTTCTCATTTTCAATTGGATAATCAATAAACTCTCTAATTGAATGTGCTTTATTCTCTCCTTCCAGTTTAACATAAATATCAAAAAACTTTTCTTTATAATTTATATTTTTATTTAAACAAAATTCTTTTATTTTATCTAAAGAAAGATAGTCAAGACTACCTCTTTTCCCATCACAATATACACGATACTCTGCACTTTGAGAATAAAAATATTCATTAGTTCCTATGATATCAAAATCTGAAAATGTAATATTACAAGAATCTATATCAAAATTATTGTACATAAAACTATTTAATTGTTCTATTTTGTCTTTATCTCTTATAGGTTGAAATAAGGGAATTAAAGATTGATCTGTTGACTCTTCTAACTTCTTAGATACATATTTGACAATTTCAATAAATTTTTCAAAAGATGGATTATTGACAGAAAATTTTATCGAGGTTCCTACCTCAATATTATTTTTAAATAAATCAAATCCATCTTCTACAACAATTTGACCTTTAATTTTTAAATATGCACCACCCGTATCATATTCAAAATATTCGTTATTTACATAAGAGTTTATTATTTTATTTCTATTAGAACTTGGAATTGCCTGTGAAGTCGACTTGATTTTTTTATATTTAAATTTTCTTGCAAAATTAAATGCAAAGTCTTTATCACAATATTTATCTACATCATAAAACGCACTACCAAAAGACAATGCATAAATAATATCATTATATACTAAATATAAAATTGCTTTTGGCTGTTTAAAATACGTTTTTACATTCAATTTAGCCTCAGTTAGTAACCAGTTCCAACTTAATGATGTAGGTTGATACTGTTCTACATCTGTATATAAAGTCAAAATAAATTCTTCACCATCGCAAGTAACAGAAAATTTATTAGATGAATTATATAATTCTTTAAAAATTTCGTTTCTTGTTTCATTAATCTTAAATAAATTAAATATAGCCATACGAGACTCCGCATATTTTGTCTATATTATAACAAATTAATAAACAAAATCAATTCATTCGACAAAATTCGTACATAGCTATTCCACATAAAAGCCGTAGGCGAAGAGGTGTCGGTATGTTATGATTTCACGGGTTGGGATGTAGTCGATGAATTTGATGTGGTTTGAAAATTTTTGAATAGCTGGTGGGGTTGTTTTGTTTTTTGCTTTAGGTCTTCCCCTTTTCTTATTTTTGGTTTCAACCTTCTGATTTGCAGATACAGTTTTGCCAATTTCGGTTTCAAACTCCCTTTTCCCAAGGTTGGCATTCGTTATTTTATCAAAAGGTTCGAATTCAGGTGCATTTGCGCAGCCATACTAACAAAATTCAATTGCAATGAGGGTTGAGCTGTTTATTCAGAAATTCTAATTTAAAGTGCTCTCAAAATTTTTAAACAATTTTTGAGCTTACTTCATAATAACTTTTATTATTCAAAAATGTTCAAATCGACAAAAATATATTCAATTCGACAATTTTAGACTAAGTTTTAATTTCTTCGTCTAAGTAGTCATAAAAACTTTTAAGTTCTTCTTTGTGTAAGTTCGTTGTCTGAGTGCATCACTATTTTGTTTTTTTGTTTGTTTTAATGGGAACTGAGAAACAATGTGTTTAAATTCTTTCTCAAAATCTATTGCTAGGTTGTAAAGTAAAGCAATTAAATAAGCTGTTGGACTTGTTATTCCACTTGCCTCGGATAAGTTGTTAAGCTTAATTTTTATTTGCTCGCCAGCCCCCCTCGGTGAGTAGTAGCCCAACAATTTTATCCAGAACTTCGCCGGGCGACTTGACCAGCCCACCGAGTTTGATGGACTGCGACTTTGCAACTTTCTCAACTGCCTTTATGATTTTTTCAAAATTTTCTTTGCCACAAATTTTTTGAACCTGACTGACCGTTATTATTAATTTACCGAACGGCAGGTTATTATTTATATACTTATTTTTACTTAATTGACTGACTGATTTCTTATATCTAATTTTCTAAATTTTCAAAATTCATTTGAAGTTCACTTGAAGTTGTTTCTTCTTTTGGTAAAAGAATATTATTAAGCTCTTTGCGTAATGCTTTTTTAATTTGTACTTCCTTTTCTCTTTTATTTTTAAAATCAAAGCAAACAACATCGGCAAGCCTTATTGCCTCTGATTGTGCCTCTGTAAGTAAAATAATGCTTGCAACGGAAAATAGCAGTCTACTTTTAGACTGCTCAGAAATAGTAAGCTGATTTATTTGTTCTTTCAGATTTTCAGCTTCTAATATAATTTTATTTCGGTTTTGTTTTTTAAGTTCTCTTTGCGTTGTCATAGTCACCTCCATTTTTGAAGGCAACTAGAATTAAAATGAAGTTTTTATTAATAATCTATAAATGGATTATCTGGTTCTGGATTATCTATTAAATATTGTATTATTTCTTGTCTTTCTTCTTCTGTTTTTGCTTGATAGCATTTACTATTTTTAAACATTTCTATCATTTGATTGCTAATGTCTTTTTCATCATAATGTTTTTGATGAACTCTCGCATTTACATTAAATCTATATAATCCTTGAATAGCTTCCTTTGTTGCATTGTCGGCAGGTTCAAGTCCAACAACATTATCTTCTGATTCTTCAACTTTAACATATTCATTTTTGTGTTCTGGATACATAAAATAATATAATTTCATTATTCGTACTCCTTTAAATAGTCACCAAGAGCAAGTGCTATTGGTGCTGGTTTTTCTGCAAGTTCTAAGAATATAGTTTTTAATTGTTAAGATATTACTATAACATCGTCATAATCAGAATCTTCATCATCTTCTTCGTCATCTTCTTCTCTGAGTATTTCTTCAATATTAGAATTATCTTTTAAAAATTTGATGATTGCTTTTCTTTCAGCTTCGCTCTTTAAAACATATATATTGCTTTTCTTAAATTCATCAATCATAAAATTAATAATCGCATTATCGCCTTTAATTTGTTTATAGATTGATTCTTGAAGAAAATAAGCTTTTATTGCATAATTGCTGGCTGTTGGTTTAAAAAGAATTTCTCCACTATCTTTATATTCAAAATCATCTTCATATTTTAAATAAATTGGTGCTAAATCCATGCTATAACCCCCTTAAATATTCTTTTAATGCAAGTGCAATTGGCTTTGGATTATTAGATAACTCTAAATTTGTAAATGTTTCTGCAAACCATTCATAATCGCCATTGCCTTTTTGATAACTATCTTTTGCATAATCTGAAATGTATATATCATCTTGTGATAATATTTTACCATTATTATTTTTGTTTTTACAAATATTTATAACTTCATTTTTAATTCTAATTGCCAAATTTTCTCTTAATCTATCATAATCTAAATTATTTTCAAAATATTGATTATGTTTCTTTAAATTCTAAATCACATAATTTTATACAGCTACTAAAATTATATAAAATAAAATTTAAAAAACTCAATAATTTAATTTAACAATTTTACTAATCTAATAAATTTTTTCAATAAAATAATAAGTTTAATTTACTTTTTTCAAAAATTCTATTACAATAAATTATAATCCTAGTAAAATAGTTAGGAATATAAAATGGCAAAAATAATAGCAATTTGCGGAAAATATGCAGTGGAAAGACATATTATGCAAATCAACTAAAAGAAAAAGAAAAAGCCGTAATCTTATCTTGTGATGAAATTACTTACTTTTTATTTGAAAATAATCTTGGTGAAAATCACGACGAAATGTCAAAGAGAATTTGGAAATATTTTTTATCTAAATCTGTTGAATTAATTAAAATTGATTGTAATGTAATTATTGATTGGGGATTTTGGACAAAACAAGATAGAGAATTTATTAAAGACTTTTATAAAAATCATAAAATAAAGTGTGAATGGCACTATATAGATATTGATAAAGACTTATGGGAAGAAAACATAAAAAAAAGGAATAAAGAAATTTTAGAGGGTAATGGTGGTTATAATTATTATTTAGATGAGTATCTTATGAATAAGTTATTATCTAGATGGGAAGAACCAACAAAAGATGAAATTGATATTTGGCATAGCATAAAAATTTAGAATTTCAATTTTAAAAATATTTTCATTAAAATAATAATTTTAACAAAAAAAACTGCATTTTTGCAGTCTTTTTATTAAAAAAATATAATTTATTCAAGTTTTATAAATAATTTGCGTTAAAATTAAATTTTTATAAGAAATTTATTTTTTATAATTTTTACATTTACATTAAAATAGCTCATTTTGTTATTGCGTAGTTATAAATCAGACTAAATTAGATTATATAATCATAATTCATTTGATTTAGCCAATTTTCTAATCTTACAAGTTCCTGCTCAAAGTTTTCACCATCGAAAATGAATGGATTAATCTCTTTCGTGGGTACAATATTTTTAACACTTTCACTATACTCTTCCCAATTTTTAAGCTTATTTTGGTCCCTTAAAAAATTTCGTAATGAAATTCTTTCGTGCTCCAATTTTTCATTGTGTTTTATCCAGATAATTTTTACTAAAATATTTTCGTTTTTCATTTTGTCAAAATCAATAAGGTTATCTAATTTTTGATAATCTCCAATCTCTGCAATCAAAGGAATTTCCAAAATTACATCATTTTTTAACCTTAAATTTTCTTTGCATAAATCAAACGTTGTTTGATATTCAACTGGACGTACAAAATCTTTATAAAATGAATTCTCCCTACTATTTACATTAAAACCATTTGTTTTTAAAACTAAATTAGTAAATTTCTCACAAACAGTGTCCTTGTTAACATAAATTGCGTGAATATTGTTACATAAAATTTTCGATAGTGTCGTTTTTCCAGCACCTGCACAGCCTGAAACAATAATAAAATTTGTAGTTTCCATATGATTATAATAACAAAAAATTTATAGTTTTGTCACTTAAAATAATGAGGGCATAAAAATAATATACAAATATTAAAAATCTATTTGAAACCAAAAATAAAATACATATAAAAGCACATTGTAAAGTATATTATTCGATATTTAACATTACTTTAAGTCTTTGTAAATTTTCCAAGCTGGCATTATCCTTTTTAACAATATAAGCATTAGTCCTATTAATATAAATAAAAATATACTCATTATCTTCCTTAATTTTTACAATATCTTTATAATAAATTTTTTGAGTACCAATCTCATCTCCGTCTCTAGAAGTCTTTACATTAAAGTATTCATTTTCAAATTCATACTCATTTACAAATTTGTTTTCTTCCATTTTCTTAATATTTGTATTTATGGTAATGTAAAAAATTAGACTAAATCCAAATGGAATGGCAAAAAGAAGTAAATATTCAAGATAATCAGCATCAATAAAAATCACACTGAACACAATATAAGCCGAGAGACCAATACTACTAATAACTATTAGTGCAAGGTAAATTCTTTGAATCCTTTTAGTAAGTGCTCTCTGTGCATCTTCATTTATTTCAGTTTTTATTGTTATCACTTATTCTCCCCCCCCTAATACAGCTTTGTTCTAGTTTTTACAGATAAACTTTAAATTAAAATAAATTTTCAGTAATGAAATAATTAAAATAATTTTACCATAATTTTAAAGCTTTGTATATGGTTTTAAAAAATAAAAAATTTTCTTAATTGAATATTATAATTTTATTTGTAAAATTTTAATTATTAAATATAACCAATAAAAACATTTTTTTAATCAATAATTTACTAAAAAAAATTTAGTTAAAATGTAAAAATCTATGCAAAAAAATAAAAATATGATATAATACAATTAGTAATTAATATTTATTTGATATTTATTTATTGTTTTCTTAAAATTTCATTTATTTTTTAAGAAATATACTGTAGATTTGCAGTAAATATTTATAATTTTATAAAATTCTATTGAAATTTAATTCAAAAACTGCATTTTTATTAATTTAATATTAAATATTTTTGTTATTAATGCAAATTTAAAGAATTTTTAAAATTAAAGTAATTTACATAGGTGATATTATGAGAATTGGAATTGACATTGATGGCGTCTTAACAAATGTAGAACAATTTGAAATTGAATATGGTAGCAAATTTTATTTTGAGAACACAAGTAAACATTTAGTTAATCCTAACGGATATGGAAGTAAACAAATCTTTAACGGAAGTCAAGCAGAAGATAATTTATTTTGGGGAAAGGCAATTTATGACTATATTAAATATCCAGCAAGGGATTTCGCCTCGGAAGTAATTAAAAAATTGAAAAATGACGGAAATGAAATTTATATCGTAACAGCAAGAACTAGCGACCTATCATACTGTGACATTTCTACCGAAAATATGAAAGAGATTGTAATTGATTGGCTTAACAGATATAATATTATTTATGACAATATAGTGTGGACTGGGAAAGACAAACAAAGTGAGTGTGAAAAAATAAAATTGATATTATGATTGACGACTCTCCAAAACACATTAATACATTGTCTGAGTTTATTCCAGTAATATGTTATGACGCAAGATATAATAAAATGTGTGACGGGAAAAACATATTGAGATGTTATTCTTGGTATGATATCTATGATAAAATTTTAGTGATAAAACAAAGTCAAAATAAATAAATGCTAGTTAAATTGGTGAATAATAAAAACAATTAATTACACTTTAGCATAAATATAATAAAATAATAAGTCTAAAAAAATAGTAAGTAAAAACATGATTACTAATTTTTATTCAAGGTGAAAATATAGATAAAAAATTAACAATAGTGAGGAGTTTTGTATGAAAAAATTATATGTTGCCTGTGATATGGAAGGAACAACGGGAAACTGCAACTGGGACGAGGTTAATCAAAAATCAAGTGTATACTCGCAGTTTCAAGAAATAATGACAAACGAAGTATTAAAAGTATGTGAAATTATGAGTCGTGAGTACGACGAAATTTGCGTTAAAGATGGTCACTGGACAGAAACAAATATACTAATAAAAGATTTACCTGAAAATTGCAAAATTATTCGTGGTGACGATGGTAGAAATTTAACTGGATTAGACAGTTCTTATAGTGCAGTGATGTTAATAGGATATCATGCTGCAGGTGGAGAATTTAAGTACCCTCTTTCTCATACTATCAGTGATGATATTGTTTATGAAGTAAGACTTAATGGCAAGAGAATTGGTGAAACCACACTGGCAATTATAAATTCATCAATATATAATGTTCCTACTATATTTATACTTGGAGATGAAAGTGCAGTTAAAGAAGCACAAAATATTTTCCCCGAAATAAATAATGTTATTACTAAAAATTTATCAAACACTTCTTACATTAGCAAATCGCCTAAAAAAGTAATGAATGAAATTGAAATATCCTTAAAAGAAATGAAAAAAAATAATATTTTTGAAAACAATAAAAATATCTATCTACCAAAGGTGGATAGTTTGGAAATAGAATACACAAATTATAGACTAGCAAAGAAATATTCAAACTACCCAAATGCTAAGCTGAACGGGAAGATAGTTTCATTTGAAGTTAAAGACATAGACGAATTTTTAAGAATAATCAATTTATGTATATAAAAATTGAATTTTTTGGAGGCATTTATGAATATAATTTATTGTCATCACGCAAATCATATATTGCAAAATGATTTGATGGAAAATGAAAATATAAGTGATTTAGAAGTAAAGGACGCTACCTTATGCTCTCAGCTTATCTCAAAAACAATTTCTGAAAATGGTTTGAACATAAAGGCAATTTATACTCCAAATAATAACATAAGCAAAAAAACTGCAGAAATTATTAATAGCAAACTAAATGTTCCAATTATACTTGATAAAAGATTTGACGAGTATAGGAGCCGTGAAAGTGAATCTTGGGTTGAATGTCAAAACAGAATAATGAATGCTGTAAAAGATTTAATTTCAATGTACGATAACAATGATACTATTATCTGCGTGACAAGTGGAGTTAATATTGCTGGATTTATTAATGTGGCATATGGTTTAAAATCGTCAAGAAATGCACCATTTTTGAATATTTTGTCTTGTACTCCTATTCTATTTAAATTTAATAAGTAATGTACAAAATTTGCGTTAACTTTTGTAAAACTTTAATTTATAATCTTTATAATTTATTTATATAAGTAGTTATTTATTGAATTTTTCAGAAAAAATCAATAAATTAATACTTAAAAATCGCAATTCTTATCAAAATTTTAATAAAAAAAGCTAAATTTATAAAAATTTAGCTTTTTTTGCACTTTTAAATTTCATATATTGCAAAATAATTTGTTGCATGATTTGGAATATTAAAGGTTTGATCTGTTTGTCCATTTCCTTTAATAATAAATTTCACACTATGATCACCTTTTTGAATTCCCTTGATTATTCTTGTAAATTCAAAACAATGTGAAACATCTTGCCAAGTGTCAAATAATTCGGTTTCTACGCCATCAATACAAATCTTCAATTGTGCATTATACATATTTTGAAAAGTTCCAAATATGCTTCCTGAAACAATAAGAGGTCTTCCATTTGTGTTAATTGTAAATGTTTCAACTTCTAAATTGTTGGTTATTTCTGGCACTTTTACTATTACATTTGTAGATAAATTCTCATTAAAAGTATAAGTCTTATTTTTTATAAAAAAACCATCACAACAAAATTTATTATCTATTTTGCTATTAATGTTATTTATGTCACTAGTTATATTGTCAATGTTGGTTTGAACACTTGTTTTGGCTGAATTTGCAACTACTATGTAAAATGGGTACTGAGTTGCCTGTGGCTGAACTGTAGTTGCGTCATCTCTGTATAATCCCTTAATTGCTGAACCGTCATTGGCATTAAATACTGGGTCACATGAATTGCCACCTGATTTAATTTCATAATGATGTCCTTCTTGCAAAAAACTCCAGCTAAAACAACCCGTAGCATTTGCTGGTTTTGTTCCCTCAAGTGAAACTGTATGTTCCAATCCACCTTTAATATTTGGAATACCTGCAACAATAGAATTGCCTATCTCACTGTCAGAAGAGATACCCTGCACAAATCTTGTAATTTTGGGAAACCTAAAAGTATTGTTGTTATTGTCTATTACAAATTTTCCACAGTTGCCAGTATTTGAAACTGAATTTGAAAACTCATCTTCAGTGCAAGTAGTGGCATTACCGGCAGACACCTGTGCTTTGAGCCAAGAAACAAACTCTGAATAGATGCCACTTTGCGAGTAACTAGAACCATCAAGTGCATGGTATGCACTGTCATTTAGTTTTACTGCAGATTGAAAAATTGCACCAATTGGAAGCTGAGTTGTAGAAATTATTTCAGAAACAGGCTTACTAATAGTTCCGTCAGAAAGATTTTCAACTTGAAGAGTGTTGTTGTAACTGTCGTAAGAAATTCCATCGTCAGTATATAACTGCTCAGAAAGTGAAGAAGAATTGTTGCTATCAACAAAAGTTAAGTATCTTTTGGTAGAGGCTGTTGGTGACTCGTATTTTGTGCGAACATATGTTGCGTAAGTTGCACTGTCGGCACTGTAGGCATTTTGTTTTCCAACATTAACTCCCCTTGACACATTAAATATTTCAACCCAGTAAGTTCCATTATAAATAAATCTAACGATGTCGCCAGAACTCCAAGCTCCAAAACTAACACTAATATAAGAACTCCCACTAATATTGGATAGACCATATGAAGTCGATTGATATTTAATTTGCTTTGCACCAGTTGAGTTTACATTTAGGTACGCACTAGATACAGATGCATTATCAAATTTGACATCAATGGTTGCACCAGTTTCTAGGACAAACCCATCACAGACAACTTCTTTCGTTGTTGTTGACTGTGCAGTTTGGCAAGTTCCTTTATATACACTGCCCGATTTTAAAGCATAATTTTGCTTAATGTAATTACCCTGATTAGCTGAAAGAGCTGCGTCAGAACTTGTACTGTTTAAATTATCAACAATAGTAACTGAGCCTTCCCCACCACGGCGAGCCAGCAAACCCCAATACTGAGAATCAGAGTTGTCAACTGGCTGAACATTGTTATTGCTGATTTTGCAAAAATATGTGCAACCATTGAGAAAAACTGTATCAATAAAATTTTCATCATTAACATAGCTTTTTGTGTTTACCCATTCACCCATATTTCTATATGATTTCCCTTGCTTTGCCTTTGGAAGATTAAATGTAATTGTTTTAAATTTGTTATCAGTTGACGACGAAATTGAAGCTGAAGGATTTGTATTTTCGTCAACAACAATGGTTTTTACCTCTAAGTTATTAATGGCACTTTCAACCGTTTGAAGTCTACTTTCTGCGCCCGTAACAAATGAATTACTAGCATTAATGTCATCACACATTTGATTAAATACTTCTGCTGTTAGCATAGTCCCTTCTTGGTTGTAAACTGGACTATCATTTCTTGAAATTGTTGCTGTAAATGCAGTACCATTTTCTGGCGTAATGGTTACTCTATTTGGTTTTGTTGCGTTTCTATTTTTAAAATTCATAATTTTCTCCTTTTTATTTTTTTAGTTTTCTTTTATAGCTTTTCATTTGTTTTTCGCTATTTACAATTTTTAGATTTAATGTTGATTTTTGTTCTTCAAGATTTTTTATTTGAAAATCTAAATTCAAAACTTCTTCCATGTCAATATCATTATTTGAAATAATGTTATCTCTATGTTTAACTAAATTACTTAGTGTATTGTTAAGTGAAGTAAGAGTTTCTTTATCCAAATTAAGTTCACTTGTAATATCTTGAATGTCCTTTTGCATTTGGTCAATATCAGTTTTACCAGTTAAAACTCCAGTAACTAACGCCCATAATTTAGATACAATTGAGTAGAGTGAAAGCGACAATAACCAAGATGTTATAACATCGCTAAAAACTAGTTCTGAAAACCAAACTTCGTGAAATAATCCTGAGTTTAAAATTGTTAGGCAAAATGACAAAATAAGTGGAATAAATATAATCACTACACTTAACATATTTTTTAATTTTTCAGTCGAATTTTGAATTACACTTTTTATAGGTACCTTTAAAAGATTTGTAAGAATTATTACAAGCACAGATACTACTACAATTCTTACAGGATAGTTTTGAAGTGTGTTAATAAAGCTATTCATATGTATAAATCTCCACTAAAATTTCCATATTGTTTTTCCTCCTTAGTCTTTTTTTGATAAGCCTCGCCTGCTTATCAATTCTAAGTATATTTAAAATTTACTCTAATTTACTCTAATATTTTTACATAGCTATTTTTTAAAAGACATAAAAAATATGAAGCAATAAAATTTACTTCATATTTTTTAAATAATAATATTTTCTTCTTTTGTTTTTCTCATAATTAAAATAGATTTCTGGTCTATTTAAATTATTTTCTTCTTTTGTGCATTAATGTTGAAAATTAAAAAATTTTCTTTTTATCATTTGTAAATAGAAACTTTGTCAGACAAGTTAAACTTTTGGCTTAACTTGTCAATCAATGTTCCCACCTTTATCGTATTCATAAAAGTAGGTCTTGTCAAGTTTTTTATTGTCCTCTCTCACTATTCTTGAAAGTTCGTCGTACTCATACCTTGCAATTAATATGCCATTTTCATAAACTTTGGTTATATTTCCGCTTTGGTCATAGGCAAATTTTAGAGAATCTTTCATTTCGCCATTTGCTCCGTACCATATGCTTGAAACTAGGTCTGATGTGTTTTCGCCTTTTTTGGCGTAGCTGTAATTTTTGCTTAAAATTTCGCCAACGCTATCTCCAAGTGACACCCTTTTAATTCTGCCAAAATTATCTTGCTCTAATTCTTGATAGGTTTTGTAAGTTCTTCCATAGGTAGCCGATGTTGGGTAATAGTCGGTAAAATTAAATATAAAAATACCCAGAGATATATTTTTTCTCTGGGTTTTTGTTTATTAATATTAAACTATAGAATAATTTTTTACTTATTTTTTTTATTTTATTTTTATATAATCATAAATTTTATATTTTGGATTATTAATTTTCATAATATATGTAAACGATGGAGCGTATTTTTTTAAATCTTTAAATTCTATTTTTGCGATCCTCCTTATTAAATTTTTTATTTTTGTTTTTTATTATTTTTACATATATTACTAATTCTTAATAATCCTAAAATACAAATTATTTATAATTATTTTTTATTATTTTTTATTTGGGTTTATTTAGATATGTATTGCTATTTTGTCTTATATTTTATTTATTTAATTTTAATTTATTATTTAATTTTATTAGGTACATTAAATAAACAATTTAAGTAATTTGCCACAAGGTAACTTGATACCTTGCAAGCGGGAAACCTGCTTTTCTAAGTAAATATATTTAAAACAACCATACTTATTAACAAAAATTTTCTTCTTTATGCTCTATCTTGTTTCGTAAAAAGTTTAGCCATGATATTTTTTAACCATATCTTTAAGAAGTAAATATAAATCATAAAATTCAAGGGCATTATTATCTAACTCTTCTCTTTTTATATTATCACCCTTTAAAACAATCATTTGATAATTTTTTTCATCAATACATTTACCTTTTAAAAGTTTATAGCAAATTTCAGAATCAACATATTCAAAATACTCCATATATCTACAATATTTCCCTGCCTTAAATATAAAAGGGATACTAAAGTTGCAAAATTTGTTCACAACAACTTTTTCTTCTTCTGTCAATTTATATTTTTTCATAAATAAACAAACTCTCCCTTAAAGTGCAACATACCAAAATGTCAAAATATCACCAACACATTGTTATGCCTAAAACTGAATTTTTCTAAAACTATTTTATATGTTTCAAGATATCTATATTATTATTTATGATAAAAAATATTATCAAATATTTTAATAAGTTTACTTAATTTTAATTTTTATATCTAAAAGATTTGCTATTAACTTAGCCTCTTTTAATGAAACTGATAAAGAATAAATTTTATCTCCATTTGCAAATTTAATTGATGGTTTAATATTTTCATTATTAATAAATTTCATATGTAAGTATCCCGCACCTATTTGAAAGAGGATAAACCATAAAAACCTAATATATATTAAATTTTCAATGTCATTTGTATCCAATTCAAAAATTAATTCATTTTTATTATACAATTTAACTGTTTCTTTTGTAAAAACAAATTTTTTCTTATTTAATTTAATTAAAATAACACAAACAAATAAAATTAAAATTGTCGTGGTACTTATAATCGCTAAATAAATCAAAAATGAATTTAAATCAAAACTCCAACCAAAGAAATAAGCCATAGTGGATATAAATATAAATCCAAAAACAACTATTAGAGAAATATTTATTATAATTCTTTTATTTTTTTTTATTATTATCATAATAACAACTATATAACCTTATTAACTGCATTTCTAAATATGAATCCAGGTAAATTAATAAAAATGTATTTGGTAATATTATTTGAAAATAAAATTTCGAATCCATAAATTATAGATTGTAAAATAGATATATCTCCTGTAATATTAAATTTATATTGCATAAAATCTTGAAATGACATATTAGTTAATTTGTTATTAAATAAACCTAATTTACCACCTAAGTAAGAGAAGCTAAATGTAATAACGGATTGAATACTAGAAGAAATCCCCGATTTCAAAAAGTCTTTAAAATTCCAATTTTTGTCTTTGCTTATTACATTATCTAATGAATAAGATAATAGACCTGTTCCAAAACCAATCGCCATAGAAACACTCAGGGCAGCTATTGAAGATAATGCAAAATTAGTAACACTAATACCAGTAGCCACTAATCCAGCGGCACCACCTAATGCCATTATTGCTCCTAAGCCTGCACCTTCAACAACTCCACTTAAAACAGAGCCTACTAAATCGCTTCCTCTTTCTCCACTAATATATGATTTAACACCACTGGATACTCCACTAACAATAGCACCTGTAATAATAGAAAATATTAAAAAAGTAAGAAAAATATGTCCATTTGGGTCGATGTTCATTACAGGATTATTTCCACAATATGCATATAGGTTTAAGCCGTTTATTGTGTCTTTATCTAGGTAGCTAATATCATCGGCATTTATAAATCTGCCTGTTTCTGGGTCGTAATATCTGCTGTTTAGATAGTACAACTTGGTCTCTTGGTCGTAGTAATAGCCACGGTACCTAAATGGGTTTAATCTGCCTATTACTGCATTTGTGGTTGAAGATGTTTCAGTAATTTCATAGTAGTAATTTGCACTTGAATTATAATAAGCCTTTACATTCCCAAATGCGTCATAGTAATACTTTACTATTTCTTTCCCACTGGAATCATATATTCCTATTATGTCTCCTTGGGCATTTTTCTTATAGTAATAATTGTATATTAAATAAGTAGATTTTACATGTGTAAATCCAATTAGCCCATCTACCCCATAGTGAAAGTATAATTTTGAGTTGTAGCCATTATTGGTCGCTGAGTCACCATTATTTTGCATTAATAGTCTTGTGCCATTATACAAAAACTTTTTGGTTACTATTGTAGTTATTTCGGAATTTTCTTCATTTGTACTTTTTATGGTACTAGTTTTAGTATTCCTAATACCATTTTTATCATATGTATATGAAACACTGTTATTTTCATCAATAACAAATTCTTCTAGGTTCCTGAGTTTCCCCCAAGTGAGAGCTTTATCCCTATAAAGTGTAGGATTTCCAAGTTTGTCGTACTCACACTCTTCACCATTATAGCTAAGCAGTTGGTCTTTCCAACCGTTCGACTTGTAGCTATAACGAATTTCGGTTGGCGAAGTTGTTATTGTTTCTTTGTTAGACAAGTTAAACTTTATGCTTAACTTTCTTACAATGTTTCCACCTTTATCGTACTCATAAAAATAGGTCTTGTCAAGTTTTTTATTGTCTTCTCTCACTATTCTTGAAAGTTCGTCGTATTCGTACCTTGCAATTAATATGCCATTTTCATAAACTTTGGTTATATTTCCGCTTTGGTCATAGGCAAATTTTAAGGAATCTTTCATTTCGCCATTTGCTCCGTACCATATGCTTGAAACTAGGTCTGAAGTGTTTTCGCCTTTTTTGGCGTAACTATAATTTTTGCTTAAAATTTCGCCAACGCTATCTCCAAGTGACACCCTTTTAATTCTGCCAAAATTATCCTGCTCTAATTCTTGATAGGTTTTGTAAGTTCTTCCATAGGTAGCCGATGTTGGATAATAATCGGTATAGTTAATCTTTTTGAGTTGGCTTTCTGGTGTTGTTTCATCGTATTCGTACTCAGAAAGCAGAGTGATTTCTTTATCTTCAACACCTTCAAATGAAACTTCTGCACTTTTTATTAGCCCCGTTTTATCATATGTGGACTCTATGCCATAAAGCTTTGTTTCTACTGGTATTTCTCCACTACTGTCAATTTCTGTCTTTTCGACTGAATTTTCATTGCCAAAGGCGTCTTGACCATAATAATAAGTAAATTGTTTGCCATATAAGTTTTCCGTCTGGCTGGTTAAATTTTTGGCGTCATCGTAAGTATTGGTAACTATTGTTTCGGTTTCAGTTTCCGTCCCAAAATTCACTTTTGTTACATCGCCATCACTATCCAATACGGTTTCAACAAGTTCTCCACTAGCATATGTTTTTATTTCGCCGTTATCGTTTTGAGATAAGGTTACATAGTCGTTATCTTCGCCGTCTATTTTAATAGATTTAAGTTCGCCGTATCCATCATAGGCAAAGTTTACTGAAAAATCGTTGTGGGTTAAACTGGTAAGTTCTCCCAAAGTGTAGCCGTAAATATTTTCATTACTCTCATAGCCTGCACTTGCACAAATTCCCGTTAAATTTTCACTTAGTGGGTCATAACAATAACTGAGTTTTAGCCCATTGTTATTAGTTATAGAGGAGGTGATATTTGTTCCACTAAGGTAATTGTAGGTTTGTGTTTCTCTACCAAACTCGTCAAGCAGAGAAGTTTGCTTGCCCGTTTCGTCTAGTTTGATTTCTTCTACGCGTTTTGTTGTCGGGTCGTTTGTGTTATATGAGATTGTTTTTATCTTTTGTCCTTTGTCGTTATACTCAAATTCTTGCACATTTCCTTTATAGTCTATACTCTTTAAAAGTTCTTTATTTGAGCCATAAAAATATTTTATTACAAAGTTTTTGCCCTTATATGTGAGTGACGCTGAAAGTGGCAAATTTGTTTCTTCGGAGAAGTTATAGTTTATTTTTGTCTTTTGCAAGCTATTTGTTTGGGCGATTAGCTGACCTTTGCTATTATATTCGCTTTGCTCCACTTCGGCTTCTTTAAGTGAAAAACCAAAGATTTTTGCACCTCCAATATTGTCTGTATAGTCAAATTTTAGAGATATATTTTTTAATGTTTCATCTTCGCCTATTACAATTGGGAGTTCTGCATACTGCCAGTTAGTTTGCATCCAGTCAAACGGAATAATTATTTCTCTAGTTTTATAATCTTCAAAAGTTAAACTTGCTCTAAGTTCAAACTTTCGGTTTTGTCTATTTGTGTCTGAGTTTGAAATTAACATATTTTCAAGTTCGTCATACGAATCTTCGCCGTATATGTCAGTGTAGCCAGCGTCTGCCTTTGCAAAACCAGAAAATACAAAGCTTTTTGTACCAAGATTTAAAAGTTGGACAACATCTTGCTTTACAGTAAAAGATTTTGTGGCGCTTACACTATAGATAGTTTTATCGGGCATATTTTCGTAAAGTGTTGGGTAGACATCATCGCCAGCATAAACTTCGTCACCTACATAATTTTCCGTGTAAACTCGAAGCAAATTCTTTGCATTTGGAAGTTTTTTTACGGTTACTGTGCGTTTATTGTCTTTATATGAATGTGAAACTGACTTTACATTACTAGCCTGTGAGTTTTGCTCGTTAATTTTGCCTTCATAAACTGTTACGACCTTGCCAAATCTATCAAAAATATATGTCTGAATATTCTCTTTTCTATCAGTTATTGTTGTCATTTTATAGTCGTAAAGTTCTATGTCACAAAGCAGTCTTTCAAGTTCACTCGCTGTGCCTGACTCATTTACTGCAACCTCTGGCTCTTTACTTATGGTGCTGTACTTGTTTCCCTCATAAACTTTGATATGGTTTGCCAAAGAGTAGTCAAAACGAACAAAGTAGCCCGAACTGTCTGTTACCTTTACAAGTTTCCCATCTGCGTTATACTCATAATTTGACTCGGTTTCGTCTGAGTATGTGATTTTTGTCAATCTTTCGCCAGTATAAAAGTAATTTGTCCTTTTTCCCCTATCACTTTCTATACTCTCTAGCAAGCCGTCATCATTATATTTAAAAGTAATTTTTGAGTCGTCTGAGTCGCTAAGCGATACGATTTTGCTCTCGTCATAGCTTTCGCCGTCACTATACTCGACATATACTGCATTACTATAATTATCAAAAATTGCAATCAGTCTATAAATGTCCACATTGTTACTAATTTCATACTCCACGCTCTCGCCCAAATCCAAATTTTCAAGCAGATTTTCTTGAATTGCATTTTCAATTAAGTTTACGATATCCTGCGAACTTTTTAGATTACTTACTGCCATTGACTGCTCCCTGAATTTTGCAAACCCAAACATTAGTGTTTTTTCGGCATTTGACAAATAGTATTCTGGAACTTGCTTTTTATATTCATTTAGCGTATAAATTAGTTTTTCAATGTTTTGGCTGTAATTATCCAAATTTTTGCAAAGTTCTTGTTTTTCAATGCTGAGCTGATACTCTTGATAACTCTTTTGCTCATCTGTAAAGTCTAGGCTAAGTAGTAGCGATGATTTGGTACTATTTATTAGTTTACAGTCATATTCAGTTAGAGTAACACCGTCAATTGTTCCCGCGTTCTCTAAAGAATTTATCTTTGAAACAAGCTCGTCAATATTTTCATTATTTCCACAGCTAATACTTGTGTTCTGCGACAAGTCTTTCCAACCTTCACCCCACTTATACTTGTAGTTTGTCTCTGAAATTTGGATTTCTCTATTTAACATATTCAATTGAATGTTGTCTTTACTTGTCTTATTCTCTTTTCCATTTAATTCGTTTTTACTTTCAATTTTATAGTTAATACTGTTTAGTGCATAGTCTTTTTCTTTTTCATAGTTTTCTTTTGTTAGTTCAAAGTTTTTTGCCTGTGCCAAATAGCTAAGCAGTTGACCTTTTGTCTGCTCATCAGACGCACTTGTTGACTTTAAAAAGACTCTTTCTGCATATCTATTGAGTTTCAAACTCTCAATCACGCTTTCTCTTGCCGATTTTAATTCTTCAATTTGAGCCTTTATATTCTCAATCTCTTCAATGTCCTTTGAAATTTTTTCTGTGCCGTTTTCAGCTTCTAGTCTTGGCGTCAATACTAGGTCGCTATCGCTTACAATTTCACTTTTAACTTCGTGCTTCGTTTGATTTTCTCCGTCTTCTACAAATGATAGTGATTCGTCATAGTCAACAATTACTTGGCTTGGACACAAATATATCTTTTCAGTTTCACCATTAACCTGCTTTTCATAGTAGTATTTTTGGTCAAACTGAATTTCACTCCCGTCACCTGCAACAAGAGTATATCTTGTCGCCGTGTTATTATCTAACATTCCACTTTCGGCTCGCTCTTTAACAAGATACTGCTCGTGCGCAAGTCGCCAGCCCTTTCCCGTGTGTAATTTTGGAAGTGATATTTCGTCATTTTCAAGTTTTACACTAACTTTGTTTTCATTATCGTCAAACGAATTAAATATATGGCTTTCACCTAGTGGCAATACTTTTTCATTGCTACTTTCGTCAGTATGCACAAGTCTTAATTCGCCCGTCACGAGATTAACACTGACACTTCCTGCTCTTTTTGCTGAAATACCTTTATAACTTCCCTGTGAAAGTTGTTGTTTTGAAGGAATATACTGGCTTATTACTTCAAAACTTCCATTGCTGGTAAGTCCCTGCAAACCGTTTAATTTTATTTCAAGTGTTATGTCACCTGACTTTAAAAGGTCACTCAGTTCATCGGTTATATCAATGCAAATTTTTGCCTTTACACTGTCGCTATCCATTTTTATTTGGTCAATGACTGCTCCGTTTACCACTACATCAAAGTCGTATGTGCCAGTTATGTTACTTCGATTAAATACGAGCAGTGACCTTATTAGTTTAATGTGGCTACTATCAAAACTTGGCGTGTATTCAACTTTTGCGTAGCCTTCGCATTGTGTTACTGCAATGCAATTACTTTTGTCTATCTTTTTATACATAATTTTTCTCCTGTGATTTACTCGGTAGGTGTTCTACCTAATTCACAGGATAATTAAAATTTACTCTAATTTACTCTAATCTTTTTCTTCTCTTATTTTTTCTTTTTGTATGTTAATATATTTTTCTAGAAATTCATTTAGTGCTAAATTTAAAAGTTGATATATTCTTTGCACGGAATAATTTAACCTGAAAGCAATACTTTCATAAGACATACCCTTTATATACCTATAAAAAATTAAACTTTTGTTTGGTTGACTTAAAGATGAGATAGTTTTATCGACATCTTCAATTATTTCGACTACTTGATTAAGTTCTCTTTCGAGAAATTTTCGATGGTCCACATTTTCCACTTCTTTAGCTAGCTCATTTTCTAAATCCCGTTTGTAAGTCTTATTTATTCTATAGATTTTTAATATCTCCTTTACCTTCTTCATTTGTGCTACTAAAATTCGCAAAAATAGAATTTATAAATTAACTAAATACGCAAAAAAGACATTTTTAATAAATGTCTCAGAGTGTAAACAATTATTCAGGTTACAAAAAAAACAATGCCTAAAAGCAGGAGTTTAGTTATCCTAAATGACTGTTTTTAGGCATTTTACAGTAAACGCAACAAGAAAAATTTATTTAATTTTTCAATTGCGGAGTTTTTCTATAACCTGAGATATTTTAATAAATGTCTATTGCATATGCTTCATCAATATTTGTTACCCTATCTATAGAAAGTAGTCCTTGAGTTCCGTCACCAAACACAACTACTAGATAGTTTTCTGTTTTAAACAGCCCATTCTCGTCATAATACCTATATTGTCTATATCCATATGCCACAAATACATGGGTGTTGGTACTACTTCGTCCTCCCATTGAAAAATGTCCGTCTTCTCTATACAGTCCCACTTCTGGAAAATATTCGTACCCGCTAACAAACACTGCTATTGGCTGTCCTTGATTTAAATAATTAATTGCAGTCTGCAAGTTAAATGTATTTCCACAAGAATTATAACTTATGTTTAAGCCCTTACTATTTACATAGCTTGTAAAGCCGGATTTGAATTGTGCGACTGATGTTCCCGGGCTTTCAGTATTTGTTCCCATTAGCGTATAGAGTTGGTCTTTTACATCTTGCACTTCACTTGACCTTGGTCTATAACCATAAGTTCCATTATAATAATAGCATGTCGAATAGTTTGGAACAAGGTTTTCAAACTCATAGTCATAATATCCAACTATTATCGTTGCCGCCATTGGTGCACAAGAATTTGCATGATTGACATTTTCATAGTTTGGGCACAATCTTTCTAAATGTGTATCGTCCATCTCATAACTGTCATAGTAAATATCATATGTTACATATGTTATATTCGAACCTGGGTCAGTTTCTGAGTAATTAACTTCTCCATAGTATCTTACGCTTGACATTGCGTTTGCACTTTCATTTGACAATAATAAATTTCCACATAGTATCATTATTAATGCAGTTAATATTGATAAAAAACTTCTCTTCATAATTTTTACCTCCTCTACTAATATAATGTTTTGAGAAGGTTAGATGTTGTCAGAATTTTGGGTTTATTTGAAATTTTCTAAGATGTTTTTGTCTACTATGTCGAATTTCAAATATATTCTATAATCTTGATACTCAAAAAGAGCATAACCATATGTCGAATATATTTCGGAAACTTCAGTATAATACATCGTATATTCACTGTTACTTTCTACTGTTGCTGATTTTTTATAGTTTTCATCTTCTGCGTACAAATAATAATAATCAGTTATTAATTTAAATTCTATTTCTGTATATGGCACTTCTTTCTTTACTGCAGTAAAATTTAGCACTGTTAATGCATTTTTATAATTATAAGAATAGCAATTTTCTATTTCATATTCTTCACTAAATAAAAAATTATACTTTGGATAATTGTCATTTATGTATTTTTGAACCTCTACTTCGGATATATCCACACTTACTAACTCATTTTCCATATAGTAATGCCTTTTACTGCCACTATTTTTAGTTATCAATACTCCAAGCACCACAGACAATGCCACCACCAAAATTATAGACAAACTCATGATTAGTTTTAGCTTTGAAGAGATTTTTTTCTTAGCAGTTGAGCCTGCTAAATTTTCTTCAATTTTTTTTAGCGTCATTTCATATGTTTTTTCACTTGGCTTTGGGGCATTCGATTCAAAATATTCTTCAATCTCTTTTTCAATTTTCTCATTCATCTTTGTTTATCCTTTCTATCAGTTTTCTTATTCTGTCATATCTTCTTATTACTGTCGATTTTGATATATTTAAAATCTCGGCAATTTGATTATATGTCATAGATTGATAAACTTTTAACTGCAAAATTTGCTTTTCCATATTCGAAAGATTATCTATCAAATCTTTTATTGATACATATTCCTCAAAATTACTCTGCTTTCTATCTTCAATTTCAAATTCAATTGTTTCATAGCTTGTTTCTCTTTTAAATTTCCTATTATAATTGTATAATGTATATTTTGCTATCTTTAAATATCCAAAAATAACAATCTTTGCATTTAACTTTATGTTTTGCCTTTTGATAAACCAGCATAAATGTTGTGGACAACACATCGTCTATAGTAAATTCATCTGCTCCTGCATATTTTAAAAAGGTCGCTATCTCTCTACTTGTTTTCTTATACAGTGTTTCAAAGGCTTCCATGTCATTATTTAACTTGAATCTCTTAACTAGATTATCTATCTCTTCTTTTTCTTTTGCATTTATCATATAAACTTATCTCTACTTTTAAATCTATCTCTACTTAATTTTCTTTGCCAGTGCTATTAACATTTGTTTATCTTCACTTGATAAATTTGATTGTATTTTTATAAGTTCTATATCATATTTATAACTTTCTAAATCTGGATAGAAAAATTCAAGTGGAGTTATCCCTACAAGTTCCATAAATTTTAAAAGCGTCGAAACTTTTAATTCTACTTTCTTTCTCTCTATTCTATTAACCTGTGATGCTCCATAATCAAGTTGCAAACTTAAATCTCTTGCTGATAAATTATTTTTATTTCTATAATATCCAAACCTAAAAATAACATCATCATAAGTAAATTCTTTTTTCATACCTACCTCTTAATAAATTTTAAAGAGAATTTTATTGCTAAGTAATGTTTTAT
Source organism: uncultured Clostridia bacterium (assembly GCA_944382715.1). GTDB lineage: Bacteria > Bacillota > Clostridia > Christensenellales > UBA1242 > RGIG1681. Next base: position 25,881 of record CALWNC010000002.1, on the reverse strand, counting down.
TATTCTTTCTCTTCAATAATTTTTTTCTTCTTTTGCGTTTTTTTGTTTTTGTGTCTTAACGACCATAAAGTCCTATCATTATTATTTTATAATAACTTTTTAATTTTAGTTGTTCTCTTAAAGATGGAAAATATAGATATTTACCTAAAAATGTATCAGTGAGTGCTATAAATTTTAAAAATTAATCATTTTTAGAGCCATTATTTAAAAAATTAAATCTAAAATTGCTCTTTTATCTCAATGTTTGAATTCTTGTAAATATTCTAAATCTTTTTAATTAATAACTCAACCAAACACTTTTTCAATAATAATTAAAATTATCCAACAAAATTCTAAAGCTTTATCAATTTTTTTGTAGCTTATTTTTTATTACATTTTTATCATTTCCCTTTTTATCAAAAATTATTAATTTTGTAAATGTTTGTAAAAATATTAGAAAAAATTACAGTTTAATCATATTTGTGCACTTTTAATTTTTTAAATAACCTTACTAATTAAAAATAATAACTCTTTTAAAAATTTTATGCAATTAAAAAAGATAGTTTAATCACGAAAAAGTTAAAAACTATCTTTTTACTTCTATAAATTTCCATTAAATAATTCATCAATACTAACATTAAAAATTTTGGCTAGTTTTCTAATTGAATCAATGTTTGGCTCAGTTCTTCCTTGTTCCCAGTTCGCATAACAACTTTCAACAACATTCATCTTTTCTGCCACCTGTTTTTGCGTTAGATTACACTCTTTTCTAATGCTCTTTAAATTCTCACAAAATTTTATATCCATACCCATATTATGTGTTTAAACTAGATAAAATGTCTTGACACTAGACAAATTGTCTAGTATAATACAATATATGGATTATTTTAAATTTAGGTTTAATAAATTATTATTATTTATTTCACTTCTCCACTTTCTATTAAATCTATTTCTTTGTTATTTTTTTACATTTATTGATGTTTTTAAAACTTTAGAAAGCACTATTTTTTATATTTTATCAATGATGATATGTTGTGCTTTTTTTATTATTCTTTATCAATTAATTTATAATCTAATTTTAAAACTAAAAATAAAATCCCCAAGATTTGTTCGATTTGTTAAATATTTTTTAATTTATTTTGCCATACTTTTTGTTTTTTATCTACTTACCTTTCCGGGAAATTATGTTAATGACGAATTCACAATACTTGTTTATAGCAAAAGGTTTATTCTTTACGGCTGGCATCATGTTTTAACTCAGTTATTTTACATACTTGCAATGTTTACCTTTATCTCGCCACTTTTTATAGTATTATTTCAGATTATTTTTCTATCTGCAATTGTAGGCTTTATTATTGAAAAAGTATCTTTCTTTTTAAATCTAAAGATGAACTTGAAGAAAATTAATGTCATATGTTTATTTATTCCATTTTGCTTGCCACCAGTAATTCTTTTTGCTCTTAATCCCCTTAGAGCAACACTTTGTACATTTTTAGAACTTTTAATAGTTGTCGAACTTATTGCTATTTTTATTAAATTTGACAAGCCAACAATCCCAAAACTAATTGAATTTGGAGTGCTAATTCCGATTATTGGCTTGTGGAGAACAGAGTCTATCCCACTATATGTGATATTTATCTTTGCACTTTTGCTATCAATTCGAAAGAATCTTACAAAAAAGCTTGTTTCAATTTTTCTTTCTACTATAATAATTTGTTCATGTTTTATTTATTTACCACAAAAATATGCTATGCAAAAAACAAAACTTGATAATTCTATGTTTCAAGAATGGCAAGATCCAACTTATACAGTTACACCAGGCGAAAATACCACCTTTGACAACTATTATAACTATGTTGCCCTGGGATCAAAACTTATTTATCTAATTAAATTTGCTTACACATTAAATGACCCTCTTATTGATAAAATCGACAAATACATAAATACTCAATTAGTTATTGAATTATTTTTTAATGACTCAGATTCCTCTGACCTTAAAGCTCACAATGCCTATAATTATAATCTTAATTCATTACTTAGAAACCAAGATATAACAAAAAGTGACATTAATGAATTATATTCATTATACATAAAGCTAACCCTTAAATATTTAGGCCCAATATTTATTATTGATTTTATATTATTTTTAAGCACAAACGGATTGTATGATTTTGAGATTTTTATAAATAATTCACCTAATAATCCTAAATCATCATATGGATATGGCATTATTGAGCACGAAATTTGCCCAAAGCTCAGAAAAGTTGTTATGTTAATTTTGCAAGGTGGAGAAAATGGAGAGATGAGCATAGTTGGAATGATTATCTACTCACTTTTTCCTGCAGTAATTCTTTTAATAGCACTTGCGATAAAATATTTAATATGCTTTATTACAAAAGTAACTGGCACATGTAAAAAACAAATTAATTTCTACAATTTTTTAATTATTTTAGCATTAATTATTAAGTTTGGAATAATTTTTTTAACGGCACCAGCAACCTTCTTTATGTATTATTTGTGCTTTTATTTGATATGTTATTTCTATATTTTCTATAAAGTTACAATTAAATTTAATATTTTTAAATCAAAAAAGACTAAAAACTGCATAAGAAAATCAAAAATAATAAACAAAAAGAGAACAAAAAAATTTAAAAAGTCTTTTGAAATTTTTAAAAATAAGGAGCTTTTATGGAAGATAAAATTCTAGTATTTATTCCTACATATAACTGTGAAAATGAAATTTCTTTTACCTTGGACCAATTACTTAGTGATGAAATTAGAAATTTTATAAGTGAGGTTTTAGTTGTTGATAACAGAAGTCAGGACAATACTCTTAAAACCGTTCAAAACTACATAAAAAATTCTGAGAATTTTTTACCAATAACCATTTTAGAAAATAAAGAAAATTATGGGCTTGGAGGTTCTCACAAGGTTGCAATTAAATATGCAAAACAAAACAAATTTGATTATCTAATTACGCTACATGGAGACAATCAAGGAAAAATTATTGACATTTTGCCCTATCTCAAAAATGAGACATACAAAGATTATGATTGCCTGTTTGGCTCTAGGTTTATGAAGCAATCAAAGCTTATAAGCTACGCAAAATTTAGAATTTTTGGCAATAGAGTTTTTAATATTATTTATTCTGTTGTTTCTAGAAAAAAACTTAAGGATCTTGGCAGTGGTCTTAATATGTATAAGGTTTCTATTTTTAATGATGATTGGTGGATAAAAACAAAAGACAATTTAACATTTAACTATGAAATGATTTTATGCTCTTGTTATTTAAAACATAGAATTTTGTTTTTCCCGATTACTTGGGAAGAAGCTGGTCAACGCTCCAATGTAAAAATGGTTAAACAATCATTTACTACATTAAAAATCGCCCTTTCATATCTGTTTGGCAAAAAAAGATTTGTTACAAAAGATAAAAGATTAAATAAAAATTACAAATATGAATCACAAATTATCATAAAAAAATAAACATAAGGAAAAATTATGAAACAAACACAAAAGTCAGTAAATCCAAACTTATATGTAAGTCCAAGAATATTTAATACTATAATACTTAAAAATAATGTCTTTAGAAAAGAAAGTTTGGATACAAAAAAATTACAAAAAGAAATTAAGTGGTATTTAAAATTACCTAATCAATTGTGTAAATACAAGCCGGAAATCTTTAATTATGGTTTAGATGACTCAAATACTTTTATAGAAATGAAGTTTTATAAGTATGATACTTTGCACTATCTTTTATTGAATAATAAACTTGACGAAAATGGTTGGATTAAAGTTTTTAAATTGCTAAAGTCGTGTTGTGAGGAATTCCAAAAATTTACCATTAAAAATAACACTAAAAAAGATTTAGAAAATATGTACTTATATAAAACTACTACTAGACTTGAAAAACTTCGTAACAATAACAATTTTTCTAAAATTTTTAGCGTACCTATTACTATAAATGGTATAACATATTTGAGTTTAGATGACATCATAAGATTACTTAAAATTTATATTCCAAAGGTTCTCTATAATGTAAATGAGTTTACAATAATACATGGTGATATGTGTTTTTCTAATATTTTAATAAATAATGATTACACAAACATTATTTTAGTCGACCCTCGTGGCTCTTTTGGCGATCAAGACATTTATGGTGACCAAAGATATGAATATGCTAAAATTTTGCATTCAATTGATGGAAAATATGATTTTATTATAAAGGATAAATTTATACTGTCTTATAATAGTAACTTAAATGAATTTAGTTATAGTGTAGAAACTCAAGATACAACTGATTTAGTAAAAATCTTTTTTGAGATTTTTGACGACTTAGTAACATCACAAACTAAAGAAATCTATTTTATAGAATCTTTATTATTTTTAAGTATGATACCACTTCATAGTGAAAGCATTTCCCAACAATATGCTATGCTAATTACAGGAATTCAAATTTTAGATAAAATTTTAGACATAAGGAAAAAAGATTAATGGAAAATAACACCTATACATTTATCTTTGACATAGATGGAACTATTTGCCCAATCAAAACTAAAGATATGAAATATGAAGATATTGTTCCAAATTTTGAAATGATAAAAAAAATTAAAGATTATAAAAAATATGGCGCAAAGATTGTTCTATTCACTTCAAGAAATATGAATTCATACAATGGAAATTTGGGTTTAATAAACAAAAATACTGCAAAAATACTACTAAACTGGCTTGAAAAGTGGCAAATTCCCTTTGACGAACTAATTTATGGAAAACCATGGCCAGGATTTAAAGGATTTTACATTGACGATCGCGCAGTTAGACCAAATGAATTTTTGGACAAGCCATTAGATGAGCTTGAAATAATATGTAAAAATTCACAGGTAAAAAATAAAGATGAAAATCAAAAAAATTTAGATATTGTTATTACAATGGCAGGTAGTGGTAGTAGATTTAGCGAAGCTGGATACTCTATTCCAAAATTTATGATTGAAGCAAAGGGAAAAACCCTTTTTGAATGGTCCTTAACAAGTTTAAAAAATCTTAAACCAATAATTAATACATATATATTCGTTGTGAGAGAAGATACAAATTCTAAAGAATTTATAATTTCAAAATGCAAAGATCTTGGAATTAGTAACATCAAAATTGTTGAAATTAAAGAAAAAACAGATGGTCAAGCAACAACAGGACTTTTAGCAATTCCTTTTTGCAGTGAAAACAGTGGTATACTATTTTTTAATATTGACACATTTATTGAACCATCAAGCCTAAGCATTTATGACATAAAAGGAGAAGGATTTATTCCATGTTTTTATGCAGATGGTGACCATTGGAGTTTTGTAAAAACTGACGCACAAGGAAAAGCAATTGAGGTTAAAGAAAAAACAAGAATATCAAATAATTGCTCACTAGGTTTGTATTATTTTTCTTCCCCTAACCTGTATCAGACAATATATAATGAATTTTATGGTGATCCGAAAAACTTAACAAAAAATGAAAAATATATTGCACCCATGTATAATCTTATGATAAAAAAGGGATTACCAGTTTACATAAATATTATTGATAGTGAAAGCGTTCATGTCTTGGGAACACCTGAAGAGCTTGAAGCCTTTAAAGCAACATATAATGGTGAAAGAAATGAAAAAGTTAATACTTCAGGCATTTAAATTTTTTTGTATTTCTGGAATAGGCTGGATACTTGACTTTTCAAGTTTTTTCTTGCTTACCAAATTTTTAAATCTTAGCGTGTTTGTTTCAAATATTTTAAGCTCTATCCCCGCAGTAACTTATGTCTTTTTTACATCAACAAAAAAACTCTTTATAAATTCTAAAAATCAAAAAATAAGTATTAACTGTAAATATTTGATTTATCTAATTTATCAAATTTGTTTTGTTTGTATAGTTTCTCTAATTGCTGAAACCATTTATAAAGCAATTTCTGATTATGTTACAAGTTTAAATATTTCATTTATTTTAGAAAATCTTAAAGTTATTATAAAAATTTGCATTACACCTTTCACAATGATTTTAAACTTTATCTTTATGAAATTTTTAATTGAAAAATTATAATAGTGTAAAAAACGCAATTTTTCATTATAACTTATAAAAAATTAACAAATATTTATTATTTTTTTATATTTCTTATGTTTATTATTAATTGTTTTAATATTTATAATTAAAAAGATTTATTATTTTTTTTGTTAAATTAATTTTTAAATGAGTACATAAATACAAAAAAGTGCAAAATGAATTAAAAATATATTAAAATTAGCCTTATTATCCAAGATATTCCAAATTTTTAATAAAAGTTTATATCTTGATAATTAGGCTTTTTTTAAAAAAATATGTGTGTGTTTCTAATATTTTTTTGCATCTAATCTTAAAACTTTTGACTTATTTATCTATTTTAAATATACTTATAAATGTAATGTGTGGATTTAATCTATAAAATTTACAAACAAAAAAGGAGATTAAAATGGATTTAATTGATATTATTGAAGAAACAAAAGTTGTTCCCGTTATAGTCTTTAACAACACAAGCGAAGTTGAACCAACTTTAACAGCACTTTGTAACGGACAAATTAAAATTGCCGAAATTTGTTTTAGAACAGATTGTGCAAGTGAATGCATTAAAATTGCAATTGATAAATTTCCAGATATGGCAATTGGTGCAGGAACGGTCATAAATGAAACTCAATGCAAAGAAGCAATCGCTCTGGGCGTTAAATTTATTGTTTCACCAGGATTAAGCGAAGAAATTGCAAACATTTGCAAACAACATAACATTCCATATTTTCCAGGCACCATTACACCAACGGAAATTATGCGTGCAGTTAATCTTGGAATTACGAGAGTTAAATTCTTCCCTGCCTCAGTATATGGTGGACTTAAAGCTATAAAATCTTTATCATCAGTTTTTCCATCTGTAAAATTTATGCCAACAGGTGGCGTAAATGAAGACAACCTAAAAGAATTTTTAAATTGCAAAAGTATCTTCGCTTGTGGTGGGTCTTGGATAACAAAAGGAACGCCTGAAGAAATAACTCAAAATTGTTTAAAAATTAAAAGTATAGTCAAAGGAGAAAATTAATGGCAAAGATAGTTACAATGGGCGAAATTATGCTCAGACTCTCAACTGAGGGAAACTCAAGATTTGTTCAGGCTCAAAATTTTGATGTATGTTATGGTGGTGGCGAAGCAAATGTAGCCGTATCACTTGCAGGATATGGCAACGATGCATACTTTGTAAGTAAGGTTCCTAGTCACGAAATTGGTCAATCTGCCGTTAATGCTCTTCAAAGATACGGCGTTCATACCGACTACATTGCTCGTGGTGGTAATAGACTTGGCATATATTACCTAGAATCTGGAAACTCTATGCGACCAAGTAAGGTAATCTATGACAGAGCTAATTCTTCTATCGCAGAGGCAGAAGCCTCAGATTTTGATTTTGACAAGATATTTAAAGATGCTGATTGGTTTCACTGGTCTGGAATCACTCCTGCACTCAGCGATAAAACTGCTGAAATTTTAAAACAGGCACTAATTACTGCTAAAAAATATGGTGTGACAGTATCTTGTGACTTAAACTTTAGAAAAAAACTTTGGACAAGTGAAAAGGCAATATCAGTTATGCGACCACTTATGCAATATGTTGATGTTTGTATCGGTAATGAAGAAGATGCAGAGCTCTGCTTGGGATTTAAACCTGATGCAAGCGTTTTAAGTGGAAAAACTGATGCAAGTGGCTATCACAAAATATTTGAGCAAATGTTAAATGAGTTTAATTTTAAATATGTGGTTTCAACACTTAGAGAATCTTACAGTGCATCTCACAATGGTTGGAAGGCATTAATTTATAACGGAAAAGATTTTTACGAGTCAAAACACTATGATATTAACCCTATTGTTGACCGTGTAGGTGGTGGCGACTCATTTGCAGGTGGATTAATTCATGGACTTTTAAAGTGGAATGAACAGGAAAAAGCACTGGAATTTGCAGTTGCTGCAAGTGCACTTAAACATACAATTCCCGGTGATTTTAATCTTGTTTCAGAAGCTGAAGTTTTACAACTCGTTGGTGGAGATGCATCAGGTCGAGTTCAAAGATAAATAATATGAAATTATAATTACCTTAATAAAATATTAAAATTAAAACGTAATATTATAAACAAAAAAGATGAAATCCCTTAATAGCATTAAAGAATTTCATCTTTTTTTTATTTTGAGCTAGATTGCTGTTCTTGTTCGTTTATTCTTAAACTCTCTTTATATTCTTCAAAACCCTTAACATCAAATTTTGTTTTACCATCAAATTCATATCTACCAATAATGTATGCAACTTGTTCCTCTTCTTTGAGTGAATTGAATTCACTTCTACTTTCAATTGCATAATCTAAATTTCTTTGAGCATTATCTCTAAGTTTTGAATTTTTTTCAATTTTACGCCTGTCAGTACCAAATAGATTAGATGCTTTTCCAACTAATCCCTCTTTGTTTATATACTTCTGAACCTTGCCATCATAGGCATCTCTTATTTCTTTTTCCCTATTTTCAACCTGAATTAAATCATAATTTTCAACATTTACAAGATAATGAAAAAAATCTTCATCACTTAAAGTTTTTAAAAATTTTAATTCATGTTCGGCAACCATACTATTTTTAAAAATTTCTTCAACTGGAATCTCACTTATTCCAAATATTTCTGTTCTAGGAGCATATTTCATATCTTCTAAATACTCATCTAACTGGTGTGCTAAGCCCTCAGTAATTCTTTTTCTATAATTTTCCAAATTATCCGTATTAACCGACATATTTTTTAAGTACTTTTTAAGTTTGCTTTTATAAAAACCCATTTTCTATCCTTTCTCCTTCTTTATATAAATTCTAACATACATTAACGGCTAAGTCAATAACCAAAATATAAAATATTATTAAATTAATTGAAATATAAAAAACATTATGCTAAAATTAAAATAAGGTGAAATATGGATAGAAATAAAATTTATTATTTATTGTACAATGAAAAACAAACACTAGTTTCTTGTACATTTGAAAATAAACAAATTTCAAAGGTATTAAAGTATAAAGAAAAAAACTGGATAGAAGATGCAGAACTGGAAACTATTATAAAAAAATGCTATCCTTTAAATCTTATGGGCAGAATTTCCAAAAAGATAACATCTGACTATGACTTAAGAAAGGTAATTTCATTCAAAGATGCTTCTGAAAATATGGATAATTCTGCAGATACTCAATAAATTTACATAAATTTTAGCAATTTTTCCATAAATTTTGCGTTTTTTAAAAAATCATAACTACATTTAGTTATGATTTTTTTTCAAAATAGATTTAGCTTTATCCCAAACGCTTTTAAATTCTGGTGTTTTGAATGAAATAAGTATCACCAAAATATTAGGAACAAATAGACAAACAAGTGCCTTTAATATTAGTCCTAATATCCCTTCGCTTGGTAAAAAACTGCAAATGGGATAGGTAATTATTGCCAAAATAACTATAATAATAGTATAAACCAACATTTTTAGATAATAACGCCACTCTGACCTTTTCAAATATCTTCTGAAAAATACATGAGTTTCCCATGGCATTGAAATTACAAAAAACCCAATAATTCCAGCAATTAAAGAACCATTAATTCCGAAATATTTTACCAAAATAAGATTTAAAATTAATGTTACCACAGTTACAGCATATGGCTTGAAAAAATCATCTCTCCACATTCCCGCCGCATCTTTATAAGTTGAAAGCATATCTTTAAATTTCCATAAATAAAAATATGCTACAAACAAAAACATTGTTGTGTTTGGAAGTAAATAATCATCAGTTTTAAGCCAAAGTTTAATAAAGTGTTGATACAAACAAAGCAGACATATTGCCATCCAACCAATAAGCCAAACATTGCAAAATGTTAAAGTCCTAAAATCCTTATAATTCTTTTCAACAGTGTCCTCTACTATACTATTCCCTATACTAGCAGTCAGTGAAGTATAAATCATTGAAATTATAGCAAAAAGTGCATTTAAAATATAATAGTAATTGCCGTAGATTGCAAGGATATTTAAACCTAAGTATGCAGAGATAATTATATTGCTAATTGACGAGATAATGACACTACTGAGTTTATAACCAGCAAGTGCACCTATATTTTTATAAATAACAACTTTTTCACTTTTTTCAATACTTCCCTTACATACATATTCTGGGTATAGCCTTTTAACCATTATATATCTTAAAACATTAATTAGTAGCGTGCTGACTGGTAAAAAGATAATGTAAATATAATAATTTTGAAACAGAATTAATACAATTATTTGACAGCCATACATTATAATATTTGCTATTAATGAAATAATATTTTCAATGTCTGTCCTTTGATTTGCCGCAAGAAGCGAACTTGTGTATGAAAACATAAAGTAACTAATAACTGTGTTAAACAAATAAATAAAATAAAGCAAATATAAGTTAATATCAGCAGGATAATCGCCCTCTATCAAATGTGGTAAAAATGGTGTTAAAACAAGACCAACCACCAAAATTACAAGACCAACTACTCTGTAGACATTTCTAATAAGTTTTAAAAGAGCATTTACTTTTGGCTTATCGCCCTCTGAAATTGGCTTAAACATACTATATGCAATAGCAGTAGAAAAACCAAGTTCAGACATAGACAAAACTTGCAAGATTGATGTAAAAAGCGAACTTAATCCTAAATATTCATTGCCAAGTTTCTGAATGATAACAGTGCGAACAAAAAAAGGAAGTAGCATACTAACTACTCTAAATACAAAACCAGTTATTGTATTTCTCATTATATTTTTTGTTCTTGTATCAGCCATTAACTCTTCCTATACATTTAAATTCTAATTACAAACTCATAAAATAATTATATAAAGTCTCAACATAATTTTTCCAATTACATTTTTTCAAAACTTTCTCAGGCGATGCAACTTTTTCTGAAAAAAGCAAATCTAAATCAATATCATAGTCATCAGGATCAAAATAATGCACACAATCTTCATAAATTTCTGGCAAGCATGTTGCATTTGCCACTGCAACACTAGCTCCTAATGACAAAGCCTCTAATGGTGGAGTTCCAAATCCCTCAAATTTTGATGGTTGCAAAAACCCCTTACAATTTAGATACAGAGCCTTATTCTCCTCATCTGTTACATATCCAGTAAATATTAAATTTTCAAATCCTTTTACTTCAATATTATCTTCCCAAGCTTTTAAATCTTTTCCTCCAGCAATAACAAATGTTTTTTGAGGATTTCGCTTAGCAACTTCAATTACCCATTTAAAATTTTTATGAGGAGCTAAACTACCTAATGCATAATAATACTCTTTAGGTTTAATATTTGGATACTTGCTGAAAATATTCATATCAGGAACTACATTTGAAATCTGCTCATAACCAGGATATATTACAGTTATGTTATCTTTTTTAATTTTTAAGTATTTACTTATTAAATCCTTTTGATAATTTGAAACCGTTAAAAATTTTTTACAACAGTGTTTCACTATTTTTAAATAGATTCTATGCTTTAATCTATAAACAAATGGATCAAATTTTGTAACTCTTGGTCTAATATCATGAATAACAGGTATTTGATTTTTGCAGATTATTGGAGACATTGTTGGACAAAATACTATTGCATTAAATTTTTTTGCATATTTTCTTATAAGTTTACTTCTCCAAAGAAATGAAAATCTTAAGTTTTCTTTATATTCTCGACCATCTTTATATTTAGGATTTCTTACAGGTATACATTCAATATTTACTAGTTCATTCGGTATAATAATCTTGTTGGGACCATCTTTATCATAAATATAATAGAATTTTATTTTATCATTGTTTATCTTATCTAGTCTGTAAATAATTTCTTTGGTAAATTCTTCAATTCCTGTTTTCTTATTTACCCAAGACATTGATAATCCATTAATTAAAATATTTTTCTTATTTTCCATTATAAACTAATTCCTCATCAAATATTTTTTCTAATAGTGAATTTGTAAATTTTGTGTAGTTATACTTTTCATCAATTTTTTGTCTTTGATTTGAAACAACTGTAACTGCTGATTTTATTTTATTTGCCAAATCTTCAGCGTCTCCACATTTAAAAAAATCAACATCAAAGTCACTATATATTTCGTTAAATACCTCTATATCACTAATTATAGGTTTTGTCCCAAGATAAAGAGCTTCTAGAGGTGGAACACCAAATCCCTCATATATAGAAGGTTGCACCAGCAATTTTGCAGAAGCAATTTCTTTCACAAGTTCAAAGTTTGATAATTTTCCCGTAAATTCAACCCCATCAACATTAATATCTTCAGTGTCAAGTTTAACTGCAAAATTATCTTTTTCACCTATAATTTTCAATTTATAATCTGTATTTTGCAGTTTTTTATAGGATTCTATTAATGTCCTTAGTCCCTTATGAGGCTTTACATTTCCCACAAAAACAATCACATTATTTTTTTCTATTCCATTAACATTAGCATTTAAAATTGTATTTGATAGTCCAACATAATTTGTATAACATTTTTTTGAAAGTTCTCCATAAAAATGCTCACACCTTGACCTAGTAAAATTTGATACACAAGCAATTTTTTTAGACTTTTTCATACATCTTTTAAGAAGATATTTTTTTAACAGCTTATCAATAAATCCCTTTGTAGTTTCTTTTACATCCAAAAATGCAAGGTCGTGCATTATTGTATAAGTGGGAATTTTAACATTTAATGGTATTAAAAAGTTTGGGATTATCAATGCGTCACAAATCTTATTAATGTTTTTATCAAAAGAGAGAATTCCCTTAATTGAATATGGCTCAGTATTATCTTCAATAATGTTTGCTGGTTGATATTTTTCTAGATTTTCTCTTTTGCCAATTAAAAAATAAGTATTTTGAGTATAATCTAAATTATCCAATATACCCTCGCAAACTCTACCTATTCCTGATTTTCCAATATATCTACAATCAATTGCTATATTCATATTTCTATCCTTATTTTATCTAAAAGGTGCATTTTTTATTGAAATTTGCAATATTTTTTAGTGTTTTTGCAATTTTAATAATTTTTCATGTGTTAAATATTTTCTATTAAATTTTTTATATTTATTTGAAATTTTTGATAAGTAAAATTCTCTTCAACTCTTTTTCTAGCATTTTTGCCCAGTCTTTCTCTAAGCTCACTATCTTCCCCAAGCTGTAAAATAGCCTTGGCATAAGCTTCAGAGTTTGAGTTTTCAACCTCAATCCCCGTTTCTCCATTTACACTTACAAAGTTTACTCCACTGCCCGGAATTGTAAATGTAACTGCAGGTTTTCCAAAGTACATTCCTTCTGCAAGTGCTATTCCAAAGGCCTCATTTTTAGTTATAGATGGGAAACAGAATATATCACATGCTAAATAATACCCCACAAGTGTTTTATCTGAAACTTTACCAATAAAATCAATTTTGCTATCTTCTTTTGCAAGTTCTTTTAAGCTATCAGTCAGTGGACCACTGCCACCAATAAAGATTTTATAATTTTCATTTAAATGCTTGCTGGCACGAACAAGTTGTTCCATTCCCTTATATGGAATATGTCTTCCAACAGCAAAACAAATAATCTTTCCATTATTTTTTTCTCTTATTCTTCTTGCCTCATCTTTAGTTTCTTCATCAATTTGAAATCTTGCCGAATTTACGCAATTTGGAATTACAATACATTTATCTTTAAATGCAGGTAAAAATTCACTTCCATCAATATAGTTTGGACTGGTTGCAACAATTCTTGTTGCACGACGAAGAAGTGCAAGGGTTTGACCTTTAAAAAATCGTTTTAGAAATTTTTGCTTGACTATATCTAAATGCCAATAAATAATAAGCTTGAAATCTCTTTTTAAATATTTTCTTAAATAATGAGCAACAAATGGGTTTGGATAATGAAATATTACAAGTTCTGGATTAAATTCATTCATTATTTTTTTTAGTTCTTTTCCATAACCAATAGCTAGTGATTGCGAAGAGATTTTTGCTTGACAACCAACTCTTATAACCTCAATGCCATCAAAAATCTCTTTTTTTGTACCCTTTTCATGATTAAAGCAAATAAGCTTTTGCTCGTGCTCTGTTAGTGTATTTACAATATCCCTAGCAACTTGTTCAATTCCACCAATATGTGGAAAAAAATAATTGCTAATATGTAAAATTCTCATAATTTCTCCTATCTTTTAACAATTTACCCTAATTAATTCTAAATCACCATAGATTTGAAAATCCTTTATACCTGCTGGGATAAAAAAGCAATCTCCCTTTTGAATTTCTAATTTTTCATTGTTAAAACTAAAAATTCCATGTCCATCAATACTTAGCAAAACTGAAAATGCATCTTTATACGCACTATAATCCAATCTCCCCTTTAAAGAATATTTCTGCACACTAAATTTTGAAAAAGTACATAGCTGTTCAACTGAACAATTTGGAGTAAATTCTATTAGTTTTGATTGACAGACTTTACCATTAAATGCTTTCAAATTAAGCACATCAATTGCCTTATCTATATGAAGTTTGCGTTTATTTCCATACCTGTCAACTCTATCATAGTCATAGAGTCTATATGTAACATTTGAATTTTCTTGAATTTCAGCAAGAACAATTCCTTCACCTATACCATGTACTGTTCCAGCTGGTATAAAAAACACATCACCTTTTTTTACTTGTTCAAAGTGTAAATGCTTTTCAATAGTTCCGTCTTGTATTGATTTTTTAATTAATTCTGGTGTCATATCGTACTCAAAGCCATAAACCAGTTTAGCTCCTTCTGTAGCTTCCAAAATGTACCACATCTCATTTTTTCCATTTTGATTTTCAAACTTTAAGGCATAATCATCGTTTGGGTGAACCTGAACAGAAAGTCTATTTTTTGCATCAATCAATTTTACTAAAATTGGAATAAATTTTTCCTTAGAAGCATTTTTCCCAAACAATTCGGGGTATAAATCAAAAACCTCTAATAAAGTTTTGTTTTTTAACTCGCCGTTTTCAATAACAGAAAGTCCATCAGGGTGTGAAGAAAATTCCCAAGTTTCTGCTAGTGGCTCTAAATCTAACTTTTTACCATACTTTTCTTTAAGTTTATTGCCTCCCCAAAGATAATCCTTTCCAGCTGGTATAAGCTTCATAATATACATAATTAAAAGTCAATCTCCTGCTTAATTTTATCTGAAACACTTATATTTTCACCAATTTGAACCTCTATAATTGAGATGTCCGTTATTGCCTTAACCGTATGATTACAGCCAGCAGAAATTCGAACAACATCACCTGCAGAAACTTCTCTTTTTATTCCGTCAACAATTATAACCCCTTTTCCAGAAACAAAATTCCAAACTTCATCTCTAAATTCGTGATGGTGATAACTCATAAAGTGGCCTTCTTTTAGTGATATTTTAACAGTTAAACTCGTAAGCTGAATATCAATTACCTGATAAGTTCCCCAAGATTTCTCGGCTATTTTAACAGCCTCACCCAAGCTTTCTGCATATGGCTTTATATTATCACATCTATCCTTGGTAGAAACTAAAATTCCATCACTACTTGCAACTACTACCATATTTTTTAAGCCCATACCAATAATTGGAATATCAAGTTCATTAATTACATTGGTATTTGTAGAAAATTCATCAAGTTTAACATTACCCTTGGTTTGTTCTGGCATAACTTCACTCATCATCGTCCATGTTCCAACATCTCTCCAATCACCATTATACCTAACAACTTGAATATTTTTTTCTTTTTCAACAACGGCATAGTCAAAGCTTATTTTCTCTAGCTTATCATATTTTTGATATAAATCTCTATAATCCGTAAATTCAATAATATTGTGAGCTTTCTCAAGCAAATAACCTAGTTTAAATCCAAATACGCCAGCATTCCAAAGAGCATTTTTAGCAATATATTCTTCTGCAACTGTCTTTGATGGTTTTTCTTTAAATTCAAGAACTTTACTGATTTCTTTTGAGTCATTAGGTATTATATATCCATATTTTTCACTTGGATATGTAGGTTCAATTCCCATCAATACAAGATTTGCCGAGCCATTAATTACATACTTTTCTAAACTCCCCACCGTCTTATAATATGAATCGTCAACATACGGGTCTACTGGACAAACACAAACACATTCATCTTCACTTACCCCAAGTTCATATTTTAAATATGCACTTGCAAGCGCAATTGCAGGAAAGGTATCTCTCCTGCAAGGTTCTATACATACGGAAACTTTTTCACCAAGCTGATTTTTTATTGCACTAACTTGAGATTTACTCGTTGCTATGGTAACTGGAGCATTGATATTTCTTGATATTTGACCATAAACTCTTTGAACCATAGATTCATATTCGTTGTTTTCATTTTTAAAGAGTTTTATAAATTGTTTACTTCTTATGTCATTTGAAAGTGGCCAAAGACGCTTTCCACTTCCTCCTGAAAGCAGAATAATATTCATAAGTTACTAATCCTCGATTCCCAATTTTTCTTTAATCATACTTCTATATCTTTTATAATTTTCTTCAGTTTCTTCCTTGGTTTTGCCCTTTATAGAATAATAAATCTTAATTTTAGGTTCAGTCCCAGAAGGTCTTATTGCTATCCACGACTTGTCTTTAAAAAAGAATTTAAGAACATTAGATTTTGGAAGCAATCCAAAACCACAATCTTGTGGAACTTCCTTTGTATAGTCAATCATGGTTTCAATATTATCAAATGGCACACTTTCATTTCTAATTTTTACCATCATACTATTAATCTTTTCTAAGCCATCTTTTCCCTTAAATGTAAAACTATCTAATGCGTCTTTGCACTGCCCATATTCATTATAAATTTCTTCAAGTCTATCACAAACTGTTTTATTTTGAGATTTAAGTTCAGCACACATCTCACAAATTATCATACTTGAAACAACTGCATCTTTATCTCTAGCATGATCACCAATCAGATATCCATAGGATTCTTCATAACCCATAACAAAGGTAAATGCCCTTTCTTCATCGTTATTAGTTCTTGCCTTTTCAAATTCATTAACAAGTCCACAGATATTTTTAAAACCAGTAAGCGTTGAAAATACTATTATTCCATGTTTTTTTGCAATGATTTCACCAAGTTCATTAGTTACTATTGATTTAATAATTGCCGGTCTATTAATTTTTGAAAAATCTTTTTTTCTACAAATATAATCAACTAACAAAATTCCAACTTGGTTGCCTGAAATAAGCTTAAATTCACTGCCATTATTTACAGCAATTCCAACCCTATCACTATCAGGATCACTTCCAAATACTATATCTGCATTTAGTTTTTTACCAAGCTCAATTCCCATGGTTAATGCACTATGTTCCTCAGGATTTGGAGATTTAACAGTTGGAAAATCACCATCAGGCTGTTCCTGCTCACTTACCACATTAACATCACTAAAACCATCAAGTTTTAATGCTTTTCTTATTGGAATGTTCCCTGTACCATGAAGTGGAGTATAGACAATTTTAAGATTTGCTTTTGCTTCTTTGTTATCAAATATGCTCTGTTTTAAAACGGCACTTACAAATTCATCAGTGCAATTTACAAGTTCTATTAAGTCACTATTCCCAACAAAATTTATTTGAGAAAAATCTTCAATAGCGTCAACATAAGTTATTAATTTTTCTGCAAGTTCAGGAACAAGTTGACAGCCATTGTCATCATAAACTTTATAACCATTGTATTCTTTTGGATTATGACTTGCCGTAACAACAATACCAGCAACGCAATTATAATGTCTAACTGCAAAGCTTAATTCTGGGGTTGGAACTGGTCGGTCAAACAAGTAAACTCTTATCCCCTTTGATGAAAGTACACTAGCAACTATGCGAGAAAAATTATCACTATTTTTTCTAACATCATAGGCAATTACTACCCCCCTATCTAAAAGGGTTGTTTCTTTATAAAGGGATAGTAAATAATTTGCAAGTCCAAGTGTAGCTTTTCCAATTGTATACTTATTCATTCGGTTTGTTCCTGCACCCATTATTCCTCTCATTCCACCAGTACCAAACTCCAAATCCTTATAAAACCTATCTTCAATTTCCTTATCGTCAGTTCCAATTTTGAGTGATTTAAGTTCTTCTTTTGTTTCATCGTCAATAAATTCATCAGCGAGCCAAGCATTATACCTTTCTAAATATTCCATATTTTTCTCCTTTTATTATCATTTAATTTTCATTTTAACCCACTATCAGTTTGTGTTTTTGATTGTTATATTTTCTTCCCTTGAATCTCCAATATTCTGAGTGATTCCTTCATTTTTCATTTGTTTATTTATAGATAAGTTTTGTTTTCCAGCTTTGTCCTTATCTTCCACCATCATTGCAAGAAGTAATATTACATAAAGTAGTTTTCCCATTGGGTGAATTTCAATAAATAAAATTGCCCCAATTGGAATAATCAAAGTTAATAGATACAATTTGCTTTTTATGCTTTTTAAATTAAGATTCTTGTAGTCAATAAACAAAAGTAAGGTTACAAGATATATTATACAACCAAATATTCCATTAGCCCAAAGAAAATTTAAAAATTCATTGTGTGCATGCATCTGACCAATATAAGGTCGGCTAATTCCTCTTCCAAATAGAGTAACAAATGCCGAAGAAAAAATATCCATTATATATAATTTCCACAAGCCAATTCTTCCCGGATCATAGTGCACTTCACCGGCAAAAATCTGCTTTTTAAGTTCGTCTGACATTTCTATCAAATCACTTGATAAACCATCAGAAATTCTACCTAAAAGCTCTATTACATATTTTCTAAAAACAATTAATGCTATAATGAATAGACCTAAATATGCAATAAGGAATTTCACTCCTTGCCTTTTGTTTTTTATTGCATAAACTATTATAAAAACTAGTGAAAGCAAAAATAGTGAAATTAAAAAACCCCTTGACATTGTTTTTAATCCAAAATATGTCAAAATAATGCAATATATAACAAATTTTATATTGTTAATCTTGCCAAAAAACTTTAAAATGCAAAGCGCTGACATAGAAACTATAATAACCATCGCCAAAATTCCATAGTGCCACAAGCCTGCAAATCTGCTAACACCATCAGCTGTAATATACTCTTCAAGTACTTCCTGTAACCTACTTGAATATGGATAAAGATAAGCAAACAAACACGAACAAATTATTCCAAGAGCAAAAAGTTCTATAACTTTCTTTGCATCAATTCCAAGTTGCTTCTGAAAAAGTATATAAATTAAACAAAGTTCAGTTCCAATCATTATAAAAGTTTGAATTGAAACTTCATGCATTGGCAATATTAAATAGATTAAATAAACTGAAAACGCAACCAAAATTTTAACATTACATTTAGACTTATTTTTAACAGCAAAGTAAATGTGCCTTATAAGTAAACTAAAAATTAAAATGCATTTTAAAATGTTAAAAAAATAAACCTGTGGTTTAAAATCAAATAGAAAAAGTGCATAAAATGGATAAATAAAAAAATAAATTCCTAAAACTGTAGTTGAATCCACAAATATGCACATAATGATTGAATATGCAATAATTACATAGACAAACTGCTCATAAAAGCACGCACCAAAAAGAAAACACAATAAAAATATATAAACTAAAAAGTCATATTTGGATAAAAATTCTTTTATTTTTTTATATACTTTCATTTTATCTCCGTAAAGCATTTACACCATAAAGTGTCAACAAAATTAAATGCATTAATTTTCATTTGCATCAAAAAATAAACATATTTATAAAATTATTATATTTGATAATTACTCTATTGTATTATAAATTATATGAGAAAATTTGTCAACATTAATTATCTTGAGAAGATGTGCAAATATACAAAAAATTTAAGATTGTTAAAAGTAATATTTATAACAATTCACAAATTGATAATTATGTAAAAAATTAACTCATTAATGATACTCACTAAAATGGACTAATTAATTTAAAACTTATAAAAAGTATCTATGAATGACAATAAAGGTCTTATTAATAATATTTAATGGTAATTATTATAATTAACTTAATTGTAAAAATATTTGTAAATATTTATAAATAATACATTTTAGATAAAAAATCACCTAATTAAAGGTGATTTTTATTAACTTAGTATTTTTTTAGAAAATCATTTTACTGTGCTTGTGAAAAATTATCTTTCCCCACTGCGCAGAGTGGACATACAAAATCCTCTGGCACATCTTCCCACTTTGTCCCAGGAGCAATGCCACCTTCTAAATATCCAACTTCTTCATCGTATTCCCAACCACAAACATTACATACATATTTCATAATTTTTTCCTCCTTTTGTTTTATTTTTATTTTCTTAGTTTTTAATAATTTTTATATAGATGCATTTAAATCTTCTAACCTTTGTTAATTAATTATTTTCTTTTATATATGAAACAATTTCTCGTGTCATTTCTTCAATAATATTTAATTGTTCTTGTTTTAAGGCAGATTTAATGGTAAGCTTTGTAGTCAAAAAGTTTATATTTTTACACTTTGAAAATAGATTTTTCATTTGATCTGCACTGGCCGGTGCCCAAGAACCATTTTCAATAAAACCTACTACTCTGTTTTGGATATTATGAGAGACCAAATCATTTAATAATGCCTCCATAGTTACAAAGATACCTGTATTGTATGTTGCTGAAGCAAAAACTAAATGGCTATATTTAAAGCACGCTGATATTATTTCTGACGCAGGAGTAACAGAGACGTCAAACATAACCGTTTTTATACCATTCTCACACAATCTATTTGCCAATATTTCAGCGGCATTTTCCGTGTGACCATAAATGGAAGCATATGCTATAACAACACCCTTTTCCTCTGGTTCATAACCACTCCATTTAAGGTACTTATTTATTATTTCATCAAAATTTTTTCTCCACACAAATCCATGCAATGGACAAATATAATTAATACTCAAATTAGATGCTTTTTTTAGTACAGCTTGAACCTGTGGGCCATATTTTCCTACTATATTAGTATAATATCTTCTTGCCTCGTCAAGATAATCACGCTCGAAATTTACCTCGTCTGAAAATAATGCTCCATTTAATGCGCCAAATGTTCCAAAAGCATCGGCAGTGAATAATATTTTGTCCGTCGCTTCATAGGTCATCATTACTTCTGGCCAATGTACCATAGGTGCCATTATAAATACAAAGTTATGTTTTCCAGATGAAAACGTGTCATTTTCATTTACAATAATTGCTCTATCTTCCACACTAATATCAAAAAATTGCTTTATCATTTCTGCTATTTTTGCATTGCATATAATTTTGACATCACTATATCTAGAGAGCAATTCCTTTAATGTTGCTGAGTGGTCAGGTTCCATATGGTGTACAACTATATAATCAAGTTTCCTATCCCCTAGCACTTGTTTTATATTTTCAAAAAAGATTTCACCAACTGCCTTATCGACCGTATCAAATAATACAGTCTTTTCATCTAAAAGCAAATAAGAATTATATGAAACTCCCTTTGGTACTGAATAAACTCCTTCAAACATAGCAAGTCTTCTATCATTTGCTCCTACAAAGTATAAATCATCTTTCACCTTTCTATAACAATACATAATGCTTCACCTATTATTTTTATTTTTAATGAAAAAAACATATAAACAAACTGTTTTGTTTCATTATTTTTTTATTATACAACAAAATAGAAAAATACTCAAACTAATTTTAATAATTTAAAAACCATAATAATATCACTAAAAATACTGACAATAAATTATAAAATTCTTGCACTAGCTTAAAATTAGTGATATATTTATCCCACTATTACAAATATATATATACTGGGAGTTTTATAGTGAAGATTTATCAAATCGAGAACAAAAGGAATTTTATGGATTTGCTTATTCTTGCCGATGAACAAGAAGAAATGATTGACAAGTACATTGACATTGGAATAATGTTTGTTCTCGATGATAGTGGAGTAAAAGCAGAAATTTTAGTTACTGACAATGGAAACGGAGTTTTAGAAATAAAAAATCTATCTGTTTTTCCAAAGTACCAAAAAATGGGTTATGGAAAAAAGCTAATCAATTTTGTATGCAAGCACTATAAAAATAAATTTAACACTATATATGTTGGCACTGGTGATAGTCCTCTTACTATTCCATTTTATGAAAAATGTGGTTTTGTAAAATCTCATACTGTAAAAAATTTTTTTATTGACAACTATGACCACCCAATCATTGAATGTGGCGTTAAACTTACCGATATGGTATATCTAAAAAGAGAATTATAAAAGATAGTTTTTTAAAAAATTCAAATTTTATCTTAAGAAATCCATAATATTTAGCATATTCAAGACATTAATGTTTTTAATTTATTATTTTGATTTTACAAATCTTATAAATATCAAATTTTTTTGAAAAATGTTTTTATATTATAAATTAAAATAAATAAAATTGTAAATTAATAGTAATATAACAAAAAAATATACAAAATAAAATGTAAAGTAATTTTGTTTACACAATATCATTTTATAGATTTTATTTTTGGAATACTTTTAAAATTTTGGCAATTTTTATTTTTATAAACCTTACTTTTAAAACTTATTTTTAGATTAATTTTTACAAGTTTATTTTTATAAACTAATTTAGTGACAAATAATATTCTAAAATGTTACATTAAAAAACATTAAGTCATACTCCCCCATAAACTCACTTAAAAATATTTTATTATTATTTTCATTACAATTAGTCTATATAAACAATCTTTTTTTTAAAAACTCAAGAAAAGTTCTGCCTTATAAAATTTAAAAGAATTTTTAAGTAGAATATCTTTACATAAAAAAATCTCTTTATAAAACTATAAAGAGATTTTTTTATTAACCTAAATTCAAGTCCTTTTCATTTCCGTAATAGTTGAGAATTTCTTCATATGGCTTAGGATAAGCAATTTGTCGATTTTCCCCAATTGACCTTAGGCGGTTTTTCTCTTTGGCATATACTTGGTTTATCTTATTTTTATTTGCACCTAGCATTTTTGTATACTCTAAAATTTTAGCATGTACTTCCTCTAAACAATGGTGAAGTTCTTTATCTACTTGATTATTCCTATCTCTAGCAACAAATAATTTAAATGCAGCGTAATCTTTTACTAATTTTTCTAAATCTTCTACTTTTTCTACCTTTAGATTTTTCAAGTAGTCTACAAGCATATGCTTTTGATAATAAGATATTCCTTCCACTACATTTATATTTTGTTTCGAAAATGCCCTTAGATTATCATTTAACCTTATTATTATAAAATTTGGATTTTGACCAGAATGCTCTTTTTCAAATTTATTATTCCATACCCACCCGTCTGTCAATTTGCCATTAATACAATCTGGGTACACTCTAATAAAATATTCTGCAAATGCGTTTAAGTTGTGATTAGACGAATCGGGATTCCTACAAACTACAAATCCACTTTTTTGATACCCACTATTAACAATAGAACTGCCAACAATATTAAGTGCCAGTATTTCGGTTATTGCCTCTTCTAGTCTACTTGCCTGGGCATTCATATTGTTATATTTTTCTTTATTATTTTTATTTAAAGCCCACATTTTTGTAGATATGTCACTACTTTCAAAATATGAACTAAACCCCACAAAAACTCCATTATAACTTGCTGCATGAATAAGCTCGTGCGTAAGCACTTTTGCTTTAATTTGATTTTTTATTTCTTCTTCATGCCCAGTTACAACATCATCTGACCAGTACTTTAAACGCCTATCTAAATCACCTGTAGCTATATAAACCTTGTCTTCTCCACTAGAAAATCGTGATTCATTTAAAGTGAATCAATACTTTTTACATTATTAAAAATTCGATTTAAATAAATATTGGCAAGTGTCCTTTTTCCAGAATGTGATGAAGGAATTTTAAACTTATCAACATCTAAAATTTCATCATTATTTATTAAATCATTATGGTTCTTAAAAAAGAAAAGGTATGAAGCTGTAATCGAATTAAAACTTCATCTGTAAAACCCTCACGATTGCCAAACAATTTTTTTATTTTGTATTTTGTTTCTTCAAATTTACTCATTTAAAAAATATTAACTCCCCTTTTTTATATGATAACTAGTTTATTAACAATTATCAAGACCTTTGAATAAATTTTATATTACTAAAATACAATTAAATCGCTATAAACTTTTAGATTTTTTTTATTTCAACCTATTCTTATTGCTATTGATTTAATTTAATCTAAAAAATGTAACATTGCATGGTTTAAGACACTCAAATATAACAATGCTAATAACAAATGGTATTGATGTTAGAACAGTTACATCAAGAGTTGGTCATAGTGATGCCCGAACTACATTAATTGTTTACTCACATTACACAATTCAATCTAACAAAAAAACATGTAAAGTTATTGATGATTTGTTATATGAACAAAATAGAGCTTAAAAAAGCCCTATTTTTATTTATCAAAATAAAAACGAAAACCGAATATTTCGATTTTCGTTTTATTTGATGCAACTGGAGGGAGGCGTAAGGAACAAACGAAGTTTGTGACGGAATAGCGAGCACAACGCATATTAATACCCATAAAAAATGGTGTTACAGCATTTTAAAGTGCAAAGAGTGTGGCGAGCGTCACATCATTTCGAACTGTCACTTAAAGTAAAATCAAAAGTGGCGAGTGGAAATGGAACAAAAAAAACTTGGGAAGTTAGTCCCAAGTTTTTATTGTGACTTTAAAACCTAAGCCACGCTATGGTGCAACTGGAGGGATTCGAACCATAAAAACACATTGAAATTATCAATAATTTAAGAAAATTGAACTCAAATTGAACTCACTTTTAGATGTTTTTTCAAAATTTAGATAGCAGTATTGCTATCTTTTTTATAATTGAATATTTAATTCCTTTTTTAATGCTTCTCTTAGTACTTTCGAAAAATTTATTTGTAGTTCTTCAGCCTTATCATTCAAATCTTTTGGTATATAAACTGTTTTCTTTACAGCCTTAACATTTTTCTTTTTATAGGCTTCTAAATCTAATTGAATTAATGACACAAATTTTTCATCTGTATTTTGATAGTTTGTAATATTGCTTGCAGAAGGAAATTTTTGATTATCTTCTTCCATTCCATACAATGCACAGCCTAAACAATCCTCAGCCATAGTAAATGCCTCTGTTAAATTAGAGCCAAAAGTAAATGCTCCCTCAATGTCCGGAAAAGTAACATTGAAATTATTATTCTCATCTTTTTCAAATATTGCTGGATAAATATATTTCATTATTTTCTTACCTCCATTTATTGCTTATTCTTTTCAATAAATTTAATTATTGATTTAGCAGTTCCAACTGGAATATCTTTACTGCCGTGAAAAGGAACTGTTATTGTTTTTCCTGTAGAATTTTTAAATTGTTTATGGCTTCCTACTTGTCTAACTTCATAGAATCCATTTTTATTTAAAAATTTAATCATTTCTTTTGCATTCATATTAATTTTTCCTTTTTGTACTAATATTATACTCCATATAGCGTATATTGTCAATAATTTTAAATAATTTTTTAAATTTCAATATCTTCCAAATCGTCATAAAGGCTTTCTAACTCTTCTTTGGTGTAGGTTCGTTGTCTAAGTGCATCACTATTTTGGTTTTTTGTTTGTTTTAATGGGAACTGAGAAACAATGTGTTTAGATTCTTTCTCAAAATCTATTGCCAGGTTGTACAGTGAAGCAATCAAATAAGATGTTGGACTTGTTATTCCTGTTGTCTGAGACAAATTGTCAAGCTTAATTTTTATTTGCTCGCCAGCCCCCTCAGTGAGTAGTAGCCCTACAATTTTATCCAGA
>CALWNC010000001.1 GCA_944382715.1 uncultured Clostridia bacterium | reverse complement strand
CCAGTCATATAGTCAAGCAAAATTTCTCTGTCTTCCTGTGGCAATTTATAAATGTTTCTATACAAAACTTTTGTGTTTATTTTCTTTTGCCACTCATATTCAGCAGAAACAGAATAATGCCCATGATTTGCAATAACATTCTCTATATCTTGACCAGTTTGCTTTTCAATCTGCGAAAAACTAACTTCGTGCCTTCTATATTTTCTCTCTAAACTTTCAAAACTTGGATTTTTGTTTTTCATTTACTTCTCCTGACATCAGCATCTCAAATTTTAAATCTAAAACATATATTATGACTTTACTAATAATCCTAATCTTATGAAAAAATTTTTAAAATTATTTATACACTTTTCCCCCAATTTGTAAGAGCCATTTTCAACAGCATTACTTAACAATTTAGCAACCAAAGTTTTGCTTGATTTGCTACATTCATTTGTTGAACAAAATTTATCAATTTCATCTCTTGTTACTATATCCTCAATCATTTTTGGATTGCTTTTATATTCTTTTTTCTCTATATTACTTTCTGATACATCAACAACATAGCTATAATTTTCGCCAATATCCGAATTAAAGATATTTTTTATTTTATTCCCACCAGCTTCTACACCTTCTTCATCAAAGTCAAATATTGATAAAAATTTACAGCCCCAACCATATAAAATCATACATATATTTACACTGTTGGAAGCTCCTTCTGATGGTATTATAACAATATCCCTTAAATCTACTTTTAGTTGTTTAGCCATTAAACAAATATAAATATAATCGCTCATGCCTTCAGTAACAATATTTAATTTATTTTTGGCAGGACCAAATGTATCTGTTAAGTTCATTCCTAGAGCACTAATTATCGGGGTTAACGTATCATATTGACTTTCTGGTGCTATTTTAGGGTCATAGGCTGTTTTATAAATATAAGAATATTCATCTTGTCCTTTTACTACAGCCCTAATACGATGAATCCCTTCATTCTCAATAGCTAACATATAAGGAGAATGTGTTGTATAGATTATTTGGTTTCCGTTTTCAGCAAGGTGATTAAATAAATTGATTAATTCTCTTTGAGCGTTGACATGCAAACCTATACCAGGCTCATCCAATAAAAATACAACATTTTTACTTACTTCATTTGCAATCATATCAATAAATAAATTTAAATACCATCTTAACCCATTACTTCTTTCTGATAGCCATAAAACATTCCCATTTTCTTTATTTACAGTAAAAACAATATTCCCTGCATTAAATTCTATTCCTAAACATATTTTTTCTGTTGTATAAAAATTGTTAAATGCTTTATTTATTTTATCTTGAACAAGTTTCTGAATTTGGTTTCTCTTTGTAATTTGTTGTGAAGTCATTCCAGGTTTAACTGCAAATAAGAAATCTTCATTTGGAATATCTATAACTTTTACAAACTCGCGCAATAAACTATTTGGGTTATAATTATTGTTTGCTAATTCGTTTTGAATATCCTCATATTTATAAGTTGAAAAAAGTATTTTATTTGTATTTCTATAAAAAAAAGTAGGGAAAAATGAAGTGAATATTTTCCAATTTTCTTCAGCATTACTTAAAATTTTATTATAATCTTCTCTCTTGTCTTGTGGAATGTTTAATTTTTTATTTATACATACTTTCAAAAATAAGTTTCGTTTATAAATATCTATATAATCTTCTTGAGACAATTCATTTAAGTAATCCTTATAAGTTGTATATTCTTGATTTTGTAATCCAAATGGATTACTGCCAATATTTATTAAAAAGTCTTTAAGTTTGTTTATAGAATCTTGGGCTATAGATTTATAAATCTGTAATATGCCACCCTTTGCAGTATACTTTGTTTTTGTAATTTCTATTTCTGTATCCTCTATAACACCTTTATCTATTTCAAAATTTGTAGGTTTTAATATTATTTTAAATAAATTGTATGCACCCCTGTCAACATTTCTGTTTACATTATCATCTAAAAAAGCACTTTTATCTCTAAAAGTAAAATTTATTTTAGATAAACCTTCTAAAATATTGCTTTTGCCACTTTCATTTTTCCCAATAATAGCTGTAATTTTTGGCTCTACAATAATCTCATTGTTATTATAGTCACCTATTGATTTAAAATTTACAAGTTTAACTGAATGTAAATACATTTTTTACTCCTTTGTTATTCGTTGATACATTTTCATAAGTTCAGAAATACATTCGCTTTCTGTTTTAACTT
This sequence comes from uncultured Clostridia bacterium, assembly GCA_944382715.1. GTDB lineage: Bacteria > Bacillota > Clostridia > Christensenellales > UBA1242 > RGIG1681. The sequence goes on along the minus strand of CALWNC010000001.1, from coordinate 393,213 downwards.
TTCCCCAAAACCATAGGCTACCATAACTGCTTAATCGTTAATTTGATGTACTTTTCTTAAATCTCGACCTCTGCTTTTTTGTTCAATTAAAACATGTGTCGCAGAAATATAACCATCAATATAACTTGTATGGTCAAGCATAACTTTATCTTCAAAAGATATATATTGTTCTGGAATTTCAACACCCAAAGTTTTGTTTAATAATGACAACCAAAAAACTTGGCTTTGACCTTTTTCATAACCTTTATTAGCCCAAAAATTTGCGAAACCTTTTGCTTGTTTCCTTATTTCCAAATCACTCATAAATAAATCTCCATAAGTTGATTATACCATACAATTTTGCAAAATTAACTATTCTTCTACAAAATTTATGAAAATTATTGGTAAATACAAAATTAATTTATAAATTATTTATATTGTAAAAATAGCATTAGATTTTTCTAATGCTACCTTTTCTATTCTTCTTTTTTATACGTCAATAAAACATCTAATAAATCAGAAATCTCGGTGTAAGGATTTTTATCCAATACACTTTGTTCTTTGTCATACATTTGATTTTTTAAATCTGAATTATTGATGGCTATACCGAACTTATTTTGTAAATTATATTCTTTAACAATATCATAGCTCTCTGTATATTGTGGAACATATTTCTTTAATTGTTCTTTTACTTTTTGTGAAGATATTTCTGGCTTAGGATATTTTGTGAAATAATATAACAACCATACTTCAAAGCAAGGATTTGATAAAATAAATTCTACTTGACATTTCTTTTTAGTTCTCTTTTTCTCGTCTTCAACTTTCTGAAATTGAGAATCCGATAAATCTAAATCTACTAAGCAGAAAACTCTATCACCAAGTCTATTATCTAATTGCATATCATCAATAACTTGTCTAGCTTTCTTGGCCATATTTTTAGGGTCAGTAGCTTCAGATGGAACAATTCTTAAATTGTATGGATTTTCTCTTTTAATAAAATGATTAAAGTATTTGGTCTCGGTCTTATTTCTTCCTTCACAAATAAGGACAATTATTGGATTTCGTTTTTTTGAAAATTTGACTTTTGTATGCCTAACCATTATCCCTCCTTAATAAATGGGATACCGCCATATCTTCCGAGCAAATATGCCTTTTCTATATTTTCGTCTTTTCTTGGAGAGAAATCCGAGAGAGCATACATTTCCGTTGTTGCAGTATTATTATTTCTTTCTGTAAACCATATTTCATCTCTTCTAAATATATCAAGGTTAAGTAAATTTGTATCATGCGTATTACAAATCAGCTGAGCATTATTTTTATTTAATTCATTATCATAAAACTTCTTAATGATGTATTCCACAAGTAAAGGATGTAAACTCCTATCAATTTCATCTATAAATAAAGTTTTCCCTTCCTTAAATGTGTAAAATAATGCTGGCGCAAAATGAAATAACTGTTGTGTTCCATCTGATTCTTCTATTAATTCTAATGGATAATTAGATGAGTTTTCTCCACTTTTAATATTATGAATGGTTTTAATATTAAATATATCTGAATTACCAAACTTCTTCATTTGCTCAGGGTCACTATTAACGATGACATTCATAAGTTTTGTCATTAATTCAGCCTGTTTGCCTAACTCTTTTATTTTTTGTGTATTTATTTGGAAATCGCTAATACTTATATCGGCATTATTTAAAAAATCTAAACAAAACTTTTTATATTCTTCCAAGTCATTGTTTTCTATAATATAACTTATGTTATACTTAGTAGGCTGACTAATGTCATGTAAAATAATTATATCATTCAGTATATAATCAACTACAGGTTTTACTTTTTCATAATTCCATGTGGCTGCTGTTAATAAGAATAATTTATTTTTAGTATTCTTTGTCTTAATTTCATTTAATTGTCTCACATCAGTATTAAATTTGTAATCATTAGTGTTCGTTCTTGTAAATATATTGGTTGGTTTAGCCGAATTATAAACATCAAGCTTCTCATCAATAACTTTTTCAAATGTGCAACTAAAACTATAACTATATTTAATATTATTTTTAACAAATGTTAACGAAAATTCTGATGGAACACTCAAAAATTTTTCTCTAAATTTATATGGACTAATTCCTATCCTATTATTTTCTACTAAGTTATTTGACATCATAGAAAAGATTTTTATAAATTCTATAGCATTTATAAAAGATGTTTTTCCAGAAGCATTGGCTCCATAAATAATCCTTGTTTTTGAAATTCTATCTTTCCCAAAATTAATTAAATTATCTTCGTGTGATTTATCCTTGTTTGCCACCATTGAAAAATCACAAGTATCTACATAGGACTTATAATTTTTAAATGTAAAATTTAATAACATAATAATCACCTCACATTAGTATTATATTCATTATTAATAAAAATGTCAATATATTTTTAAAATATTATTTCAAATTTTGTGAAAATTATTCAAAATTTATAAAAATATCCTGTGTTCAATAGAATATTTTACACTTAATAATTAAGTTAAGTTCATAAACAACTTTATTAGTTTTAGGCAGCTCTAAAACGATTAAATTACTCAAAAATATCACATTTGCTGTCAACTGCTGTCAAAATCAAATAGCAAAATACAGCAAAAATTTTTTCCAATGTTATATTTGTCTTTATTTATCTATGTTTTTAAGATGTAGGGCTCACACACTTTAATTATAGGGCTCATTCTTGGTAAGGTGGAGACCACGGGTTCGAGTCCCGTCATCAGCTCCAGACTTCAAAAAATCGCTAAATCCCAGTGATTTTAAGGGTTTTAGCGATTTTTTATTTTTGTTAAAATTTTTAAAAATGGCAGGTTACAACTCTTTTTAGTAGGACCATTTAGGACCATTTTTTATGGTAAAAAAATAAAATCTGATTGATAATTTTGTTTTTAACTATAAAATTTGAAAAGACTAAATTTTTCTATCTTTTTCTGCCTATTTCTGTGCAAATGGGGTCAAATGGTCCTACTAATGAATTTGTTTCAATTAGTTGACAAAATTAGTTCTATATAGTATTATTTATCTATGTATTGCATTAAAGATATAATTAAAAATATAAATTTGGTTGTTGGTTGTGACATTGGTTGCAGTTATTGTTATGCACGAAATAATTGCAAAAGGTTTAGGACTATTCCCGACTTTAGCATCCCAACATTTTTTGAGAGTAAACTAAGACTTCTTGATAATAAAAAACATTCGGCATACCTTTTAACTGGGCAAAGTGATTTGTCTGGGTGGAAAGATAATTGGATAAATAAAACTTTTGAAAAAATGCGTCAAAATCCTAAAACTCAATATATTTTTTTAACAAAGCGACCAGAAAAATTAAATATTTCATCTGCGCCCGAAAATGCTTGGTTTGGAGTGACAATAACAACTGCAAAAGAAAAAGTTAGGATAAGTGAACTGTTTGAAAATGTTAAAGCAAATCACTATCATTTGACTTTTGAGCCTCTTTTTGAAGACGTTGGCAAACTTGATTTGGAAAATATAGATTGGATTGTTGTTGGCACCGAAACAGGAAATAGAAAAGGTAAATCAATATCGAAACGAGAATGGGTTTTAAACATTATAAACCAAGCAAAAGCGAAGAAAATCCCCGTTTTTATGAAAGAAGATTTGCTTGGAATTTTTGATGAAAATGAATTTATTCAAGAATTGCCAAAATCATTTTTAGGAGAAAATTTATGAGCAGTGGTGGATTTTTAATAAGTCAAGTAAAACAACTATCAGACAGAACCTTTGAGAAAATTTTAAAAACGAAAGGCATTGACGAATTTAATGGTGCGCAAGGTAGAATTTTGTATATTTTATGGAACAACAACAATCTCTCAATTAAGCAAATTTCAAAATTTACAAAACTTGCTAAAACAACTTTAACTGCAATGCTAGAGCGAATGGAATTGCAAGGTTTGATCAAAAGAACTATAAGAAAGGAAGATAAACGAGAAATTATTGTTTCTCTTACAGATAAAGCAAAAGAACTTAAAGAAAATTATCTTGACGTATCAAAACAAATGGAAAAGATTTTTTATAAAAATTTTACCGATAAGCAAATTGAAAATTTTGAAAACACTCTCAAAAAAATAATTGAAAATTTGGAGGAAAATAATGGAAGATAAAATTAAACTTGTGAAAACTTTTAACCCTGTTATGGGTTGTGACATTGGTTGCAGTTATTGCTATGCAAGAAAAATCAACCAACGCTTTAAGCATATTCCAGATTTTAATGTTCCAACACTTATGGAACAACGCCTTCCGCAGCTTTATAAAGGCAAGCCACGAGTTATGTTAATCACAAGTATGAGCGACTTTTCAAGTTGGTGTAAAAACTCTTGGTGTGATGAAATTTTCAAAGCGCTCAGTGATAATCCACAGCACGAGTATATTTTACTCACAAAACGCCCTGAATTTTGTCATTATTCAACAAATTTAGATAATGTTTGGCTTGGCGTGACAGTGACCACCGCAAAAGAAGCAAAACGAATAACCGAATTTAAAAAGAATGTTAAAGCCAAACACTATCATATCACTTTTGAACCACTTTTTGAAGATGTAGGCACAGTTGATTTAGAAGATGTCGATTGGGTTGTGATTGGAGCAGAAACAGGTAACCGAAAAGGAAAAATAATTCCACAAAAAGATTGGATAATGAATATTGTCCGTCAGGCAAAAGATAAAAATATTCCTATTACTATGAAAACTTCACTTATTGATATTGTTGGAAAGGAAAATTTTATCCAAGAAGTGCCAAACGAATTTGAAAAAATTTGGAATAAAAATTAAGTCCGAGCAAATTACTCGGACTTAATTTTTACATCTCAAAATCTTTATTCTTTTTTTTGATTTTCTTTGAGCAAGCAATTTTTCTAGAAATTCTATTTCTTCATCATCATCTTCTTCTATTTCTTCTTCTATTTCTTTATTAAGTGCAGGTATATCTTTTTTATTTTCTAATTCTTTATATTCTTTCATTTTATCACTATTAAATAAATTATTAAGTTTATCAGTTGCTTGCCTATAATAACTTTTATCTACACTATTATAGACAGTTAAAGTGGTTTTTATATCACGATGACCTAAAAGTTGTTGAATTACTTTTGGATTTTCGTTCATTTCAAAAAGCATATTTGAAAATGTATGGCGAAGCCCGTGAAAATGAATATTATATTTATCAAGATTATGTCTTCTCTTAAACCTATCAAACACCATTCTACAACCAGAATATGTTCTAACGCTTCCATCATCATTCGCAAAAATAAAAGATGTTGGAGCCGTAAGTTCAGCCGTAACATCTCTATTTGTTCTTTCTCTTTCTATATACCAATAATAATATAAACAGTTTTATTTATATCTTGGTGATAAAGATAAGTAAAAATTAATAATATTACAAATGGAATTGAAAAGTATTTATTAATAAATAATACAATTTCATTAAAAAATAACTTAATCTTATTAGACATATAACTCCCTTTATATATAAAAGTTAATTTTATTATAACATATAAATTTTAAATTTCTAGTAATAATTTTAATTAAAAGAAATTTTTATATTTTAAATGATTTTTTACAACAAAAAACACTAGTAAAATTACTAATGTTTTGGTTCTTATAAATAAGGAGAATTTCTACTCTAATTTAAATTATTTAAAAACTACTAAAAACTTCTTATCTATACTTAATTTTTTTTGACAGTTATAAATATCCTTTTTAAAACCATCTTTGTATTCAGCAGGAATAACTAAATAAAAGTCTAAAATTAATTGTTTGTAATCTTTTCTTTTCCTTTTACACTTTATAACTATATCATTATGACTTACTGTATTTCTTAACTGTTTTATGTTTAACAATTTATCTTTATCTATTTCATTAAAATAACTTTTAATAATACTACTATTATTATATATATAATCAATTAATTCATTCATTGTTTTTTTATTTAAATCTTTATAATCTTTATAAATATTTTCATTCCATAACTTTGCTCTTATGTATTCTTCAAAAAATGACATGTACTTAAAGATATTTATTTGTAATCTTTTGTCATACCTATATAAATTTGAAACATTCTTCCAAGTACATTCACAATTTATGTCTTTCAAAATTTTAGCAAATTCTAAATACTTAATTTCCCCTTTAATGTTTATCCATTTATCAATATTTTTTTTGTGCTTATCATAATCTATTATTTCTTTTGTTATGTTCATAATTATATACCTCACTTATGAATAATTGTGATGACGAAATTTTAGATGGATCATTTTCAGGTTTTTGTTTCTCTTTTATTTTCTTCGGTAATAAATAATCAATAAATTTTAATTTTTTATTGTTATCCCAATTTTTAAAAATTCTATAAGCTTCATTGTATTTTGGCAACTCATTCCATGTATATTCATTTTTCGTTTTTGTTTCTTTCTTTATATTTCTTCTTATAATCAAATCGTTTTCGGGGAATGTTTTAATTATCACAAAATCAATATGAAAATTTTGTCCATTGCCTAAGCAACGATAAGTTATTGACGTTGTTGAATTTTCTATTTTTGCATTTTTATGTTCTTTATCTTTATATGATTGTAAACAATTAAAAAAATCATTTTTTATTTGTGTTGCATTACTTAAATTTGTTTTGCTTCTATTAGTTAGTAAAATTTGATAATCAATATCATAATCACCATTATCATCAACTAACATTGTTCCAAGAGATCCCGATCCTACAATTCTTTGAGTAAAAACATATTTCCCTTTTAACTCTTTGTGAAAAAAATTTATAATATTGTGAGCAATGTTTCTAATGTTTTTTTGTTGTTTTCTATATAATCTTTTAACCATAAACTCTCCCATTCTGATTTTTTATGACATAATTTATCAATTATTTAACAATCTTATTATAACATAAAATAAAATTTTTTCACTAAAATATTGATAATTAAAGAATGAATATATGCTTTATTATAAATTTATATTTTTGCACTATGTTACTAATTATAAGGCATTTTTTATTCCATATTATATTTATTCAAATTTAATCAGTTTTAGACAGTACAAAATCAACTTAGGTGGATGGTGTCATTGAATAAATTAAGCATAGTTGTCAAGTAGTGTCAAGGAATCGATATTTTGACAGCAAACGAAAAAACACTAGCTTATTTGATAGTGTTTTAAAGGGTTTTAGTGGGCAGAGCAAAATCCAATTTTTGCGCTGGGTAAATTGGTAAAGAAATTTTAGTGGCTAAAAAAGACTGAAAAAACAATTGAAAAAGGTTCTATTTTAAAGCCAAATACATAGCTGGTTTAGTCTAATGAGAAAGTACAAATTTAATAAAGCTGAGAAAGTGGGCTCAATCCCCGTCACCAGCTCCATAAATTAAAATCGCTAAACTCCTTTTAAATAAAGGCTTTTATCGATTTTTCTGAAAGTTTTAAAAATTATCATTCTAAAAAATCAGTAGGAGTCATTTTGGGGCTTCGCAGGTGTCAACTTTTCGCATAAAAAAGACCGAAAATTGAAAACTTCAACTTTCGGTCTAATACGCCTAAAAACTGCTCCCATAGGTGTCAGTAGGTGTAAGGTTTTTTTGGATATCTTTCTTTTGGCACACTCTTGTAAACTTTTAAATCTTCTTCTAAAACCATAATATCTGCAATATCTTTTCCTGTATAAAATTCAGAAAAAACTACTTGCCATTTGCCATCAATTGCTTTTTCACTCATAACTGCCCCAAAGTCACCTTGCTTAACCCCTGCCTTTGTATAGACTGGTCTTTCATTAATTAGTTCAACTAAATCTAAATACTTCATATCATTCTCCTTTTAGTCTGCCAGTGGCGTATTATTTGTAATTACACCTTTAGGTCTTACCATCCAACCAGAAGTAAAAACAAGATTCCTGCCGTTTTTAATAAATTTAATATCAATGTCAATTCTCTGACCTTGCATATCTAATTTGCCAAGTTTGTAATTACTATTACAATACTTTCTTACTGCTTGGATTTCATATTCTTCTTTTAAACACTGAGAATCTTTTATTGTAAATCCGAGCATTTCAAACAAATCTCGCTTTCCATTCCAAGCATATTTGTCACTAAAAATGTAATCAGTGAATTTTTTTAAATCACATTTAGCATTAGAATTGATATTTGGTATTGGTCTTGAAATATTATTTACCATACAATGGCAGTTTTCGTGTTGTGGCAATTCTGGTTTTAAAATATTATTAAACCAACATTTATCTAAAACTAAACATATAGGACAATGTATCAGTCCTTTGGGATATGCTTCCATTCAATCCACCCTTCATAACTTACATCGCCATTTGCATCAATTTTAATTAAATCATCAAATACTCCCATATTATAACAAATCCCCTTTTAAATTGCAAAAGGTTAAATAATTGTTCCTTCAACCTTTCAATTAGATTATAACAAACGATTTTTAACAACTTCAATATTCACTGACACTTGTATTACATTTTTATATTTTCTTCTTTTTTTCGTTTTCTTTCTTTTCGTTATTCAATAACAAAAATATCTTATCTGTTATTAACTGCTATCAAATTCAAGAGGTAAAACTCAAGAGGCAAAATTCAACAAATAATCTTTGCAATGTTATAATTTTTTTTATTTATCTATTTTTTAAATTGTGAGAGCTCACATACTTTGATTTTAGAGCTCATTCTTGGTAGGACATTTAAATGATTAAAAAAGACTGAAAAAACAGTTGAAAAAGGTTCTATTTTATGAAGCCAAATACATAGCTGGTTTAGTCTAGTGAGAAAGCATAAATTTAATAAGACTGAGAGAGTAGGCTCAATTCCCGTCACCAGCTTCACAAATCAAAATCGCTAAACTCCTTTATTTATAAAGCTTTTAGCGATTTTTTCTAAAATTTTTAAAAATTATTACTTTAAAAAATCAGTAAGTGTCATTTTGGGGCTTTGTATGTGTCGACTTTCTGCATAAAAAAAAGACCGAAAATTGAAAATTTCAACTTTCGGTCTAAAACGGCTTAAAACTGCCTAAAACTCGCCCCGTAGGTTTAGGTAAGTGTCAAATTATTTGACAACTTTCAAATCATCAACCTTTACTGAAATACAATCACCATTTTTATCAATTCCTGAAAAATCTACTTCAATATAATCTTGTACAGCACTATTATCCATTACACAACCTCTATCTCCTTTGTGTATTCCAAACTTGGCATATTTATCTTCTTCAACAATCAATTCTACCATATCATATTCTTTAATTTTTATAGGTTGTATTTCATTTTTCGCTTTTGCAATTATATCATCTAGTTTTGAGAGTAATTCTTTTTCAAATTCTGCTGGAAGTTTTTCTTTTTCTAATTCTAAGTCTAAAAGTTTTACATTTACAATTGCATAATCTCCAACATTCTGTGGATTGAAAAATAATACATCAGCTTTATCGAATTGTAATTCAACAACTATTCCGTGCATATTTTTAACTAAACCAAAATTTTTATAAGACTTATCATTTTTAAATTTTACTAAATCTAATTTTTTCATTTTATCCAACCTCCAAATGGTGTAGTATTTTTTATTCTCCCTTCGGTAAGTTTGATTTTGTAATGATTTCCTTGACCTTTATATTGTTTACAATCATTTCCACCTGCCAAAGCGAATTTGTTTGCCTAAACTAGGCTTGTATTGTTCTAGCTCTTGCTCTTCTGGATTTGCATAACCAATGCCTATGAAAACTGGTATCATATAAGTTGGTGGAACTTTTAGCTTTTCTTTCACAATGTCGTGCTCTTTATTAAGCGGTATTCGCATAGAGCAAGACAAGCCTTCGGCAGTTGCTGCCAAGAAGATATTTTCAATCACACACCAAATGGTCGCAAAAGGGTTTAACTTTGAAACATATTCACCATTTAACTCTTTTGATTTAAAGAGTGGAACAACAACATATGGTGCGTTTTTTAACATTGTGTATTGCCTTGGCATAGCATAGCCATACATTTTTTGCCCAAGCGTGATAGGATAAGGTCTTGGGAAATTCAAATATTTGTCGGCGTCAAACTTATCTGCAATAGACTTTGCGTATTCAAACGCATATTCTTTTTCTTCGTCTGTTCGGAGAATTATAAATTGCCAATTACGGTTGTGGTCCCAAGTTGGTGCCTTGTTTCCTGCTTCTAAAATTCTCTTAATTTTTTCAAAATCGACAGGCTTATCCAAAAACTCTCTTGTTGTTCTTCTTTTGTTAACTGCGTCATAAAATTCCATTTTAATTCTCCTTTTTGTTTGAAATCTTGTTAAATTCATTCTCCATATTTTCAGTAAATTTTGTAGTTAGCTTCACAAGTTGTTTTATATTTTCAATTCCTAAATTTTCCAATGCCAAATTTTCAGCATCTGCGGCAGATGGAATGATTTGTTTTGCGTATTTTAAGCCATTTTCAGTGAACTTTATAAGTTTGTTTCGCCTATCTTCCATGACCTCAAAATACTCAACATAGCCTTTGTTATAAAACTTGCCAGCAATCGATGCAATCGTCTGTTTATTTGCAGAAAGTCGCTCACAAATTTCCTTTTGTGTTATTCCATCTTTCGCAAACCAAAGAATATCCAAAACAAACAATTCGTTGGTGGATAGCCCATTTTGCTTGGCACATTTGTGATAGACAGCATATTGTCTATCTCTTAATCTGCAATACTCATTAACTAAATCATTTATTTCTTTACTTACAATCATATCTCGCTCCAAATTAGTCCATTTTCATACTAATTATATAAAATAAGTTTGTTATAGTCAATCAATATCACAACAAAAATTTCAAGTTACAAACAACTTGGAATTACCTCTACATTTTAGTATCTCTTTTTGACTAGTATTTGGAAATTAATCTTTATATTTAATTTAAATTGTGCATTATTGGGATTAAAAACTACACTTTAGTTGTAAAAATTTGTGTTAAGAGTGTAAAATTTGGAATTTTTTTGAAATTTTTATAAAAAATACTTTATTTTATTTGACTAATTTAAGTGGGAAACCTAAACTTTATATGTAACAAATTATTTGGAGTTATCATGTTTTTTACAAAAGATAAAAATAAAGATAAAGGCTTTACTATTGTAGAGCTTATTGTTTGTATTGCAATCATTGCCGTTATTTCTTCTGTCTTAATCCCCACCTTTACTGTCGCAATTAATAATGCTAGTGATGTCGCCGTTCAATCTACTTTAAAAGATGCATACTTGGAATATTATCTAAAAAATCAAAATAGTGAAAAGTGTCTTCCTCAGGAGGAAGTATTTTTTAATTATGAGGGATTTACCTATGGATATGAAGATAATGCATATTCTAAAGTAAAAAGCTTGAATGGAGAAGTAATACTTGCAATGGAAGTAACCGATTATGGATTTATAGAAATGCAAGATGTTTACAATGGTATGACGGGCTACTATCTCAGTGAAAATGTATCCAAAGATAATTTGCAGGTACTAGGTGACAAAACAACAGAAAATGATGACGGCAGTATGCAAAGTCCTACGGATGACACAGACGATAGCTCTCAGAGCGAAACTGGCGACAATACAAAAGAAGATAGTGACAGTTCTAGTAAAGAAGAACAGATTTTAGATAAGTTAACAGAAATAAAAAGCCAATTTATGCAGGACGAAAACCTAACAGAAATGCAATTAGATATGTATTGTTTTGCCGTCAAGGTAGAAGGTGAAACATACAGAATTTATACATATGACATATTTAGCAATGCATTTGTAAATTCAATGTACGATGATACAACACTAAGTGAAATGGAAATTTGGGGTTTAGAATTGATAGAAACTTACAATGATGTTTTTGTTTATAGTATATTTTAGTTTTTAAATTCATTGTAGGAAAAAAGTAATCAATATAATAATTAGACTGCTTGTTAGTGGCTGTGAAGTGAAAGCATTTGACAATAAAAATTAAATATATGAAAATAGTTTCAATCAAATAATTTTTTAATAAAGCTAACATTTTTAGTAAGATAATTTGAATGTAAAATACAAAAATTATATAATTTTCAGAGTTTAAAATATTAGAAAAACGGGGATTTGTTAACCCCGTTATTATTTTACATTTTGTTAGAGAATTCTAACTTGACTAAATTTTTTTAAAAGTTAATTAGTTTTATTAAATATAATACTGATTTAAAAAATTGCCTATTATTAATCAATGCTTAATGAATAATTTTTTTTAATTTTATTAATAAATTTTTAATAATAAGTAATTTTTAAACTGAGTTTTTATGTTATAATTTAACAAAGGAGAGTATTCAATGAAAATTTATAATAAACTGGTTAGAGATAAAATTCCAGAAATTATTACTGAAAACAATGGGAAAACTTGTAAAATAAAAATTTTGGAACACGATGAATATTTGGCAAGTTTAAATGCAAAATTGCAAGAAGAGTTAAAGGAATATTTAGAGAGTGGAGAAGTTGAGGAACTTGCCGATTTAGAAGAAGTTCTTCGGGCAATTCTTGATGCAAAAAATATTTCTTATGAAGAGTTTGAGAAGATAAGAAATTCAAAAGTCAATAAAAGAGGAGCATTCAAAAAGAAAGTCTTTTTAGAAAGTGTTGAAGAGTAGAAAAATAATTTTCATAGAAAAGTAAGTTTTGATATTTTAAATAAATTTAAATTAATTATAAAAATTTTGACTACTTGTATTTAATAAAATGTAGTTTTGTCTAACAAATCAATTTAAGAAAAATCAAAATTATAAAATATTGATTAATAAATTAAATAACCTTAATAAAAAACGCAAAAACATTATTTTTTAACTTAAAAAGTGCAAAAAATGTGGCTTTTTAGGTAGAAATTTATTCACCACTATTATGTCCACCAATCAGCTTATTTCTTTCAATTTGAGTTGCTCCCTTTTTTAAGTCATTGCCCTTAAGAAGTGAGTTTTTACCAAATTTATCCTGAATTTTTAATACGCTTTGCACTAAATTTTTTTCTTTTTCAATTTTTTTTAGATTGGCAAACATGTCATATTGTTCGTTCTTTTCATCAATAACACCAGCAAACTCATATGAAAGCCTACGAATAAGTTTAAGTGGATTGACATTTTTTTCAAATGTAGTCATTACAATATTGACCATTTCGCTATAGAGATTTGTTGTTTTTCCAAGTCTAACTGAAAATCTATCAGATTGACGAATTGAATCTTCAAAGCCATAGCCAACATGTACAACCACCAAATCAGTAACTAGGTGATGTTTGGCAAGATCATAACAGCCCGACTGCAACATTTCAGTAAAGGCAAGCTTTGCTTCCACAAAATCATAGTTTCTAGGCAAAACCTGAGAACTTCCAAGTGACTTTGATTTTGATTTATAATTTTTTATGTCCTGCATGGTGCAAGGTTCCCTGCCATATGCGTGGTCAATTAGAAGTTCTGCATTTATGCCAAACACATCGTAGAGTAAATCTTCACTTAGACTGGCAATTCCACGCATGGTTTTCACGCCAATTTTGGCGAGTCTATTGGAAATGCCAGTTGAAATTTGCCAAAAGTCAGTAATTGGAGTATGGTCCCAAAGAGTATCTTTATACTTTTGTTCATTGAGCCAGCCAATTTTATCTGGGCTGTGCTTCGCAGTAATATCAAGAGCAACTTTTGCAAGATACATATTCGTGCCAATTCCACAAGTTGAGGGTATGTGAAGAGTATCAGAAATTTCATTCATAAGCATTTGTGCAAACTTTTTTGCTCTAACTTTGTAAAGTTTCAAGTAATCAGTTACATCAATGATACATTCATCAATGGAATAAACATGTATATCGTTTTTATCAATATATTTTAAATAAATTTCATAAATATTGGCAGAATATTCAATGTACTTTTTCATTCGTGGTTTTGCAATTATGTAATCAATGTCAGGTGGAATTTCATAAAGCCTGCAACGATTTTGTACCCCCAGTGATTTCATTTTTGGTGAAATTGCCAGACAAACACTTCCTTTTCCCCTGCTTTCATCTGCAACGACTAAATTAGTTTCAAAAGGGTCAAGTCCTCTTTCTGCACATTCAACCGATGCAAAAAATGTTTTCATATCTATAACAAAATAAACTCTGCCACCATCTCTGTCACTATAAGCCATAATCAACTCTCCTAAACCCTACTGCCTTAATTATAATATAAATTGAAAAATTTATAAACTAACTAAGTTAAATTTTAAGAGAATTTAAAATTTTTAGTTGAAGAAAGCATAAATTCTTTTACTTTAAATCATAAACAGATAAAAACGCAATTTGTGCTAAAAATATTTGTATTTTTAATTAATAAATTGCATTTTTTAGAAATTTATTTTTGTTGTTTGGTTAAAATTAATAAATCATTTATAAAATTATAAATTGAATAGCTATGAGAAGGATAATTTACATACTTTTATAAACTCAAAAAGAAAGTGACCAGCTAGCTGTAAAATGGGTTATTTTACAAAAAAAATTTAATATTTTGCAGTTTTTTAATTAAACAATAATAAAAAAAATTCAGATTTAAATTTTTAAAAATTTTATTTTTCATTGTAAGTTAAAGTAAAATGATAATTATTAAATTACAAATTTTAATAAAGAAAAATTTTAGCTACTTTCACACTTAATTTTTAGATAAAAAAATCTATCAATTTGTTGTGAAAATATGAAAATAGTGATATTATATTATTTATTAGAAACTTTACTTTGGGGGACATATGATTAAAAAATATGAACATAGCAGTATTGAGAAAAAATGGCAAAAATACTGGGACGAACACAAGACTTATGAAGTGAAAAATCACGAGCCGGGCAAGGAAAATGAATATGTGCTTATTGAATTTCCATATCCAAGTGGAATAGGCTTACACCTAGGACATTGCAGAAGCTATACGGCGATTGACGCATATGCGAGAAAAGAAAGGCTTTGTGGGAAAAATGTGCTTTTCCCATTTGGCACAGATGCCTTTGGACTTGAAGCAGAGCGTACGGCAATTCGCGAGCATAAAATGCCACAAGAAATTGTTGCTAGAAATATTGAAACCTTTCACAAACAACTTAAACAACTTGGGCTTTCTTTTGACTGGTCAAGAACGATAAATTCGTGCGATGAAGAATATTACAAGTGGACACAGTGGCAGTTTATTCAATTTTTTAAAAAGGGACTTGCTGAAAAGCAAGAAACCACAGTAAACTGGTGCCCAAATTGTGGAGTGCTTGCAAACGAAGAGGTTGAGAATGGAACATGCTGTCAGTGTCATGCTGAAACGACTCAAAAGGCAAAGGCACAGTGGGTTTTGAAAATGACAGAATATGGCGAAAGACTTGCCGATGACCTTTCAAAAACAGAATATCTTGACCACATTAAGCTTAGTCAGTTAAACTGGATAGGAAAGTCTGAGGGCGTGGAAGTGGACTTTGAAATTGCTCAAGGCGGTAAATTTTCAATTTTTACCACTTGTATTGAAACCATTTATGGAATAACCTTTATGGTTCTTGCACCAGAAAACAAAATTATTGACAGTTTAAAAGATAAAATTTCTAACTGGTCTGAAGTAGAAGCTTACAGAAAAGAAACAGCCAAAAAATCTGAGTTTGACCGAACTGAAATGAATAAAGAAAAAACGGGAGTTAAGCTTGAAGGGCTCTCAGCCATTAATCCAGTTAACGGAAAAGCAGTGGATATTTACATAAGCGACTTCGTTCTTGCAGGGTACGGCACGGGTGCAGTTATGGCAGTTCCAACTCACGACCAAAGGGACTTTGAATTTGCCGACAAGTTTAATATTGAAAAAATTCAAGTAATTGACGGGGCTGATGTGTCTAACAAGGCATTTGAAAAGCAAGATTATCTTGGAAAGGGCTGTAAACTTATAAATTCTGAAGAGTTTACAGGAATGACCGTTGAAGAAGCAAAGGAAAAGATTACTGAAAAGATTGTAAAAAATGGCGTTGCTAGGAAAAAATTGAATTTTAAAATGCGTGATTGGATATTTTCTCGTCAAAGATATTGGGGAGAACCAATTCCTATGATAAACTGTCCAAATTGTGGTTGGGTTCCAGAAAAGGAAGAAAATTTACCTGTTAGACTGCCAAAAGTAGACTCTTACGAACCAACTAAGGACGGTGAAAGTCCCCTTTCAGCAATTCCTGCATTTGTAAATTGTACTTGTCCTAAATGTGGTGCGAAAGCTAAGAGAGAAACCGATACAATGCCGGGTTGGGCAGGTTCGTCTTGGTACTTTTTAAGGTACTGTGACCCACACAACGACAAAGAATTTGTCAATCAAGACGCACTTAAAGCTTGGCTTCCAGTGGCTCTTTACAATGGTGGCAATGAGCACACAACAAGACATCTTTTATATGCAAGATTTTGGGTTAAAGTGCTTTTTGACCTTGGACTTGTGCCAGTTGATGAGCCATTTAAAAAGAGAATTTCTCAGGGATTAATACTTGGAGCTGATGGAAAGAAAATGAGTAAAAGTGCTGGCAATGGTATTGACCCACGAATTATGGTTGATAGATATGGAGCAGATTCACTTAGACTTTGGATGAGCTTTATTGGAGAGTACTCAGAAAAAGCAGTTTGGAGTGAAGAAGGTCTTAAAGCCTGCAACAAACTATTAAACAGAATTTGGAATTTACAAGAAATTGTCAGTGGAACTGGAGAAACCCAAGAACTTAGCTTCATTGTAAATCAAACGATAAAGAAAGTATTTGACGACATTGATGCAACGAAATTTAATACTGCAATTTCTGCAATTATGATACTAGTTAATGAAATTTATAGGGTAAATAAGCTTACAAATGACGAATACAAGAAACTTTTAATAATTATTTCACCATTTGCCCCACACTTTTCAAGTGAGCTTATGGAGATTATGGGATATGGTAAATTGGAAGAGGTTACTTGGCCAAGTGTTGATGAAAAGGCACTTGTTAGAAATGAAATTGAAATGCCAATTCAAGTTAATGGTAAAGTTAGAGGAGTAATTAAAATACCAGCAGAGTTTAGTCAAGACGAAATTTTAAATGAAGCTAAAAACTATCCAGAAATCGCCAAATATTTAAACGGTGAAATTGTGAAAGTTGTTTTTGTACCAAAAAAGATAATGAATATTATTGTAAAAGCATAAAGTTTGTAGCAAAAATTGGAATTTTAAGTTTATAAATTGTATTTTTGTGTTTTATTTTCTATTATTTTTAAGCTTAAAAGGCTTTAAATGCAAAAGAAAATACTTTCATTAAAATTTTAACAAATTAAATTAAAGCTTATAATAAAATAAAAATCCATATCAGTAGTATTTTCAATACTAGATATGGATTTTTTATTGTAATAGTGTTAATTAGTCAAATGTTTGATTAGTGAAACATTTTAAAATTTTTTAAAAAATTTAGTTAGTTTTTATATTTTTATTGTTTTAATTAAGTCAGAAAAACTCGTTAGTAAGACAATATAACAATAAGATTTGGTCGAAAGCTTGTAGTTTAATATCCTGTACCACTATGAATTTTAGTATCACAAGTAAATTTCAGCGAAAATGTTCCATTCATACTATCAATACTTGGTATAGTAATAACAATTACCATTTCAGTGTCACCGTTATGACTATTAACTCCACAGCTTTCTCTATTTGAATATGAGTATCCTGTGCCCACAAAGGTTACATTAACTGGAACATTTGTTTCAATTGCAAAATACTTCATTGATTTTCCACTGTATGTTATTGTAAAAGTCATTCCATTTTCAAGATATCCCCTTGAAGCTGTAATTGTCTTGTTTCCCGTTACCGTTTGAGTTAAATCTATAATCCATTTACAAGATAATGAGGTATTTCCTGCAATATTATATATGCCTGACTGAGAAAATCTTGTGCTTGATGAACTAGAGAGTGTGAAATATCTAAATATGTAGCCATTTCTTGTTGGAGTTGGAATGCTGTAGTATTGACCATAGGTTACTTTTAAGCTTGTGCCATTGTAATATATAATAATTATTAGCTGTCCAATTTGCAGTTAGTTCAACATTGCTATCTGGCATTTCAAAGCTATCTTTATAAATCTCCGTGTTAATTGACCAACCATCAAAACTGTGACCCGTTTTTTTAGGAGTGATTAAATCGACTACTGTTCCCAGTTCAACAAAAAGGGATTCAACAAAGTCTCCACCATTTGAATTAAATGAAAGAGTTCTTAACCATTTTGCAAATATTTCAGTATTATCTAAAATACTCCAACCACTTAGCATATTCCCATCAGCATCAGCGATTTCTGTTCCGTCTAAAGTAAACCAGCCACCAAAAACATAGTCTGTTTTGCTTGGAACTCCCAGATTTTTGGTTTCACCCAGTGCAATGCTCGTTACAGGTTCTCCGTCTAAACTTCCACCCTGTAAATTTAATGTAATATTATATTGTTTTGTTTCCCATTTTGCAGTAAATGTGGTGTTTTTATCAGGCATTTTAAATGTTAGATTTAGATTAGAAGAAACTAAATTTTCTCCTTCATACCAGCCAAGCCAAGTATAGCCATCATTAGTTGTTGAAGTAATTGAAACTTCTTCGCCAAAAATATACTTGCTATTTAGCTCAGAGACTGTTCCTGCCTCTTCAATGTTCTTTTCTATTGAAACCTTTATCCATTTTGCAGTGTAAACCTGACTAGTTTCAGGCATTATAAATTTGTACTCAAAGCTATTTGTAAGAAGTTCATCGCCGTCAAACCACCCAACAAATGTATAACCATTTGCAGTTGTTGCAGTAATTGTATCTTCTTTGCCAATTTCCATAAATGCGTTACTAAAACTTGTAATTGAACACTCTTCAATATTTTTAACAGTTGTAAGAGTACTGCCTGTCCAAATTACTGGCGTAATGCCATCACTGTCGTAGTGTCAGTACTTGCCATCTTGAACGGGAGAAGTTTCGCTATAGATATAGCAAATATCTTCAGATAAACAATCATTTCCATTATTAATAGAAATGTCGGATAATGGCTTGTATGAATAGATTGTTTTAAGTGAATTGCAACTAGCGAAAGCATTACTTTCAATAGTCTGCAAATTTTGTGGCAATACAAGGGTTTCAAGTGAAGTACATTTTTCAAATGCTCTAGAACTAATCGTGATAAAATTTTCAGGAATAATAAGGTTTACAATATCAAAGCAACTTATAAAGGCTGAAGCACCAATGCTTGTAACACCCTTGCCAATAGTCACATCTATAAGTCTTGAGCATTGATAGAATGTATTTGTTAAAATTTTGGTAACTTTATCTGGAATTTTTATACTAGTAATTCTAGTTCTCCCAAAAGCATTGTCACCAATGTATTCTACATTGTTTGGGATATCAATAGAAGTAAGATTGCTACATGCAAAAAACGCACTTCGACCTATTGAAACTAGGCTTTCAGGAAGAGTAACACTAACAATACTGACGCAATTTTGAAATTGCTGATCTTGAATTTCTGTTGTACCCTCAGGTATTACAATATCAGTAACAATTTCATCGTTAACATACAAATTATACATAAAATCTACTGATCCCCAACCAAGGTCAACATTCAACCAGCTTTGAAAATCAGGAACTTTTAATGACCTAACGCGCACTTCTCCGTAAAAATAAATTGCATAGTCTTCAATAGATTCAAGACTTTTTGGAAATTTTACTTCCGAAACACCATTGCAACCATAATAAGCATATTTGCCAATGGTCTTAACACCTTCAGGTAGGTCAATATTTTCTAGTTTTTCGCATTCATAAAATGCATAGTCATCAATTATTTGAGTGCTATTTGGAATTAAAACGCTGACAAGCTCACTGCATTCGGCAAACGAATAGCTCCCAATTTCAAGAATTCCACTTTCAATTGTAACGCTTTTTAAAGACTCACTACCCCTAAACGCTTCTTCTCCAATCTTTACTACAGGTTTACCCATATAGTTTGATGGAACTAAAATGTTTTCAAACTCTTCTTCGGCAAATCCAGTGCAGATATAAGAGTCGCCATTTTCAGTTAGCTCGAAAGCAAGTCCAGTTTCTCTTACTTTTCCACAAACGCACACATCATTAATGTAATTATGCTGAGCATAGTCACCTTTTTCTTATGAGTGACCACAAGTTGATTCGTGCCAGTGATATGTATCGTCATATGTCCATGCATCGCTATATGTATGAACATGGTCACTTTCTTTGTTTGTACAACCAGTAACTCCAAACATAATAGAGATTACAGTTATTGCCATTAAAAACATAACAACTATTTTTTGCTTCATAAATTTTCTTCTTTAAAATTTTACTAAAAACTTTAATTACTTAATATTGCTATTTACGCACTAGAAAAATTATAGCATTGTATATTTGTATTTTCAATGGTTAATACAAATAAGATTTATAAAATAAAAAATTTTATTTATTATTTTTTATTTGGCAAATCATAATGAGTTCATCTGCATATGTACCGTCAAGATATTTTAGTGCATTTGGAATTTCACCAACAATAGTAAATCCAAATGACTTATAAAAATTTATTGCTCTTGTATTAGTTGAAACCACATCGAGTTCTATCTGCTCAATATCGTTTTCTTCACACCAAGAAATTATTTCCCTCATAAGTTTTCCACCTATTCCAAGCCCAGTAAATGCCTGTTTTATCATTATGGCAAAATTTGCTCTATGCCTAAACCTTAGCCTATCTTTAACTCTATTTGCTGAGCACTGACCAACAAGTTCATCGCCAATAAACCCAAGAAGGTGAATTTCATTTTTGTTTTTTAAATTTTTTTCAATAATTTCTTCCTCTTCACTTTGAGTTTTATCAAATTCGCTGGGCTCTCTTGCCAAAAATTTCGTCTCCCTGTCAACTATATTAAAAAATTCAATTAGTTTGTTTGCATCTTGAATTTCTGTTTGTCTTATAAGAAGTTCCATTCCGTTCTTTAATTTGTAAATCATAGAGCTTTTCTCCATATTTTTATTGATAATGGTAGATAATTATACTTTACTAAAAAAATTTAAAGGTTATCATTTTTGCCACAATCAACTAAAATACTTTTAAGGCTGTAGAGTCCATTTGGTTTTTTGTTTTTCATCAGGACTGCAATTTTAAGCACATCTCTTGCAAGCGTTTCAAAACCATTCTTTTCTATTCTTGCATGTAAATCTTCCACACGCCAGTCATTTATATAGTCGTCATACTCTAGTCTAGATTCAATACTTACAGTCTTACCTGTTTCCTCGTAAACTCTCTTTGCAATAACCTTTGCCGTTTCGCTAGGAACTTTTTTTGTTTTGTAGTGGGTTTCAATTAAGTTAATTTCGTCATGTGTCTTGGCATATTCTACCACGCTGTCAATGAAGTTTTCAATTTCAAATCTAAAATTTCCACCTCTAAAAATAGGTATCTTGTGACTGGCTCTTTCTAATTTTTCGAGCTGATTATCTGATAAGCCAGAAGTTCCACTGATTAGTGTTTTGTTATGTTTTAGGGCAAAATCTAAAACTCTATCAAAAATATCAGTGTGAGAAAAGTCAATAATCATATCAAAATCGATATCTAAACTGTCAAGCTCATCAATAGTATAGTATCCACTTTGCTTTTCTCTTCTAATGCCTGCAACAATCTCTGTGTCTAGGCTACCACTTGAAAGTTTTTCTGCCTGAACACCGGTTCTGCCTGAAATTCCAATCCACAAAATTTTAACTTTATCCATTTTTCTCCAAATTTAATTTTTTTAGCCATTGTCAGTAAAATCAAGAACTGCGAGTGATGCATCATCTCTAAGTTTGTATCTTATATAATTTCTGCCAAGATTATCCGTTTCTTGTGCTTGGTAAAGTTCGTCATAAATTCTTTGAGCATCTTCCACACAGTTTAATTTAGAAGCAAATTCATCAGCTGAATATAGATGGAATAGGTCATATACCTGCGAATAACCATCGGTCATAAGAAGCACCTTTTTAAAAATCTTAGCATCAATCTTTTTATAAACGCCCTTGCGAATAACTTCCTTGCTGTTAGATAAAACGTTATACCCAAATGGTTTATTTTTTGTTTTTCTACCTTTAACAACGACTTCATGATATTTGTTGTGTGCTTCAAAAATAGAAATTTCATCTTTTTTAGCGTAGTAATCGAGTGTTAGAAGATTGACGCCATCATTAATATTATTTAAAGTGTCACCGACTTCAAGAGTCTTTCCAGTAATTGCCTGAATTAAAATTGGGCTGTCACAAATTGCATAAAGTTCAATTTCGTCACCAACTTTTCGAGCAATGCTTGCACTGCAACTAGGGAAGTCGAAGATTACCTTTCCCTTGGCAAGATTTTGAAATTCAGTTACAACTTTGTCCATTCCATCTTCTAAAATTTCATAAATTGGCTTAGTTTTGTCTTTAAGTGCTTCTTTTAAGTACTCACACCAATAATTTGAGTACCACTCTGCGTCAGAATTTTTGTCGCTAATCTTTTGATCACTAACCCCCGTTGCACCATCAAGAACAAATGCAAAATCTTCACAGGAATAGCATCTATCTTCGTTCCAGTTTTTGCCAGCCTTTGTAAAAGTATAATTCATAAATTTCTCCTTTGCTATAAAAATTGTTAAAATGTATTATTTTAAATAAATTTAATTAAATTTAACAAATAAACCTATTTTTTAGTTAATAAAGTTTAAAATTATAATTTGGTAAATTTGTAAAAAGAAATTAATAAAAAAATATATACATTTATAAATAAAGTTTATCATAAAGGCAAAAAAATATCAACATAATATTGTACAATAGATGTTAAACTAAAAATTAATAAAAGATAGTAAAAAATCAAGCCCCAAAAAATTAAATATTAATAATTATATAAACATAACCAAATTTGCCATTAAAAAAAAGTAAAAAATTGGACATTAAATAAAAAATTTGTAAAAAAATTGAGTATTTTATTCATTTATGGGAATAAAAAATTAAGTAAAATTCATTTTTTATGTGTAAAAACTACCCAAAACTCACAATTAATAGGGTAAATATGGCACAAAATTGTTAAATTAAGACAAAATAATTCAATTAAAAAATAAAAGAAATAAAATAAAAATATAAACAAAATAAGATTATTTGTTTATTTTACATTTATAGACAGTTCTTTTCAGTTTATGTATTTATAAAAAAACCAATGCATTAGTTTACATTGGTTTTCGCATGATATAATTTAAAATAATTATTTTGTTTTAATTGAATTTTAAAGTTTAAGTTTTAATTTGACTAGAAACCAAAAAATTAAATTACTAAGTTGACTCAAACTGACTATTGTAAAGATTTGCATAAAAGCCCTTCTTTTCAAGAAGTTCAGCGTGCGTGCCTTGCTCTATGACTTGACCTTTATTCATTACCAAAATAACGTCGGCAGAGGTGATTGTAGATAGTCTATGAGCAACAATAAAGGTTGTTCTGCCGTTCATTAAAATGTCAAATGCGTTTTGTACAAGCCTTTCTGTTCGAGTGTCTATATTGCTAGTAGCTTCGTCCAAAATTAACATAGGTGGTTTAATCAGCATTACCCTTGCAATACAAATTAATTGTTTTTCGCCCTGAGATAAGTTTGAGCCACCTTCAATAATTTCTGTATCGTATTTTTTTGGGAGCTTATCTATATAGTCGTGAATACCTGACATTTTTGCAACTTCAATAATGTCCTCAAGTGGAGCATTAGGGTTGCCATATGCAATATTTTCTCTTATCGTTGAATTAAACAGCCAAGTATCTTGCAAGACCATACCATATTTTGAGCGAAGAGATGACCTTGTAATTTCTTTTATTGGGGTGTCACTAACGGTTATATATCCAGAGTTTACATCGTAAAAACGCATCAAAAGATTAATAATTGTGGACTTACCACAGCCAGTAGGTCCAACAATTGCTATTTTTTGTCCCTTTTTAACGGAAAGATTTAAGTTTTGAATAAGAGTAGTTTTGGGAATGTATGAAAAGTTTACATTTTTTATTTCTATTTCACCATTGCAATCAAGTAAGTTTGGAAGTTTTTCGTCAGAAGGTTCGTTTTCTTCGTCTAAAACATTAAATACTCTATTAGCAGAAGCAAACGACTGTTGAATTGCTGAAACTTGTTCACTTATGTTTGTGAATGGTTCACCAAAACTGTTTGCGTAAGATAAAAACGAAGTTATTACGCCGACCAAGATTTCACCCCTAAGGGCTAAAATACAACCAAAAAGTCCAACGCTTCCATAAACAATTCCGTTTATAAATCTTGTTATGGGGTTTGTCAAAGTTGAATAAAATACCGATTTTTCAGCTGTCTCTTGAAACTTGCTGTTAATCTTCATAAAATCTTCAATGCTTTCTTGTTCGTGGTTAAAGGCTTTTACCACCCTTTCGCCACCAATGTATTCTTCTAGGTATCCCGATAATTTGCCTTGTAGTTCGACTTCTCTTTGAACAAACCTTTTAGATTTTTTTACTATGATATATGTTAAAATCAGACTAATTGGCGTCAGCAAAATTATTAAGATTGCAAGCTTTACATTTAAGTACAACATTGCAATAATGGTTCCAATTATGGTTGTAATTCCTGAAAGTGCAGTTGCCATACTTTCTAAAAAGCCGTCAGTCATAATATCAATGTCATTTATCATTCTTGCGATTAAGTCGCCGTGAGAAGTGGTATCAATGTAACTAACTGGAACATTTTGAAATTTATTGAAAAGGAGTTCTCGAATTTTAAAGGTCCCACGATAGTTGTAATGAGAAAGGCAAAATTTTTGAGTAAAGTAAGAAATTGCAGACATTATTGCACAGAGAGCAACAAATATTATATTTTGATAAAGTGCCACAAAATTAACATCATTGATGCCAACTATACAGTTTATGCATTTGCCGACAAAGATTGGTAAGAGCACGTTGCTGACAGTGTTTACTATATCCATAAAAAGTGCGACATACAGATAAGCTCGGCATTGCTTAGCATACTTAAAAACTTTTTTAATAATCTGAAAAGCACTATGATTTGAACTACTATATTTTTCATTGGCTTTATTTGTAAAGTCGTCACGCATTTGCTTGGACGACATTCTTGTATAACTCACTATTCAACCTCCTTGCTGTTTTGAGAGTAGTGGATTTCACGATAAATTTGACAACGCTGTAAAAGTTCATCATGAGTTCCAATGTCAACAATGTCGCCGTTATTTGTAACTATAATTTTAGTAGCATCTTTTATTGAATTTGTTCGTTGAGTGACAATAAATGTTGTGGAAGCTGTTAGGTTTTGCCAAATAGATTTTCTAAGATTTTTGTCCGTGGCAAAGTCTAGTGCGCTTGACGAATCGTCCAAAATTATTATGTTGGGATTTCCAACAAGAGCCCTTGCAATAGTAAGTCTTTGTCTTTGCCCACCTGAAAAGTTTGTCCCACCTCTATTAACTTTATGTTCTAAAAAGTCAGGATAATCTCTAACAAACTCGTAGGCTTGTGCAATTTTTAGTGCCTTGACAATTTCATCGTCAGTGGCATCTTGTTTTCTCCAGCACATATTAGAACGAATTGTTCCATTAAATAGGGTTGGATTTTGAGGAACTAGTCCAATTATGCTTCTTAAATCGTCCACATTGTAATCTTTAATATTGGTATCTCCAATTAAAATTTCTCCACTTGTTGTGTCGTAAAATCTAGGAATAAGATTTACTATTGAACTTTTTCCACTGCCTGTTCCTCCAATAATTCCAATTATATCTCCGGGATTTGCCACAAATGATAAATTATTGACAATATTCTTTACTCCTGAATATGAAAAATTTACATCTTTAAACTCAACCTTTCCAAGATTAATGTCATTTGGGTTTATGGCTACAGGACTTGTAGGATTTTCAATTGAATTTTGAACTAAAAATAGATTCTTTATTCTATCACTAGATGCATTCATTCGCGTTATTATATTGATTAGGTTTGAAAGCATTATTAAACACGAAGAAATTGTGCCAAAGTAGTCAATAAATGCAATAAGTTTACCTTGCGTGAGTTCACCAATATTCACTTCAATTCCACCAAAAATAAATAGGCAAATTATTGCAAAATTCACTACTAAAAATATAAGTGGTTCAAGAAGTGATGCCCATGTTGCGTGTTTAATTTGCGTTTCAATAAGCTGGTCATTAGATTCTCTAAATTTTTTAGTTTCATGGTCCTGTTTGTTGAATGCTCTAACAACTCTAACACCCGTTAAATTTTCACGAGTAATGTTGGTTGTCTTGTCAAGTTTTGTTTTGATTTGTATAAGTAATGGCTTTAGTTTGTTGGTTATCCACCAAATAATTAATAAAAATATTGGTACAACTATTATAAAAATTATACTCAGTTTTACATTAATAAATAGAGACATAATGAATGACCCAAGAAGTAAAACGGGGGTTCGCATAATTTGTCTTAAAACCGACCCAAGACCATCTTGAATGTTTCTAACATCATTTACAGTTCGATTTAAAAGGGTTGTGGTGGTAAATTTGTCAAGCTCACTGTGAGAAAATGAGTTTATATGTGAAAATATGTCATTTCTTATATCTTTTCCAATATTTGTAGAAACTTTTGATGCAAACTTTTGTCCAAAAATCGCAAAAATTATACCTAAAATGTTTAAAATAAGTATAATTATGCCGTTTTTTATGATATAGGCATTGTCATGGGCAGAAATTCCATAGTCAATTATCTGTGCCATTATGTATGGAACAAAAAGCTCAGTAAGTGTTTCAAGACCTTTAAAAAATGGTGCAAGAAAAGAATACAGTTTATATTTCTTCATGTATTTTAAGCAAGAAAAGGAACTTTTTGTTTTACTCATTTGCCACCAATATTATTATTTTACAAGCTTTTTGCTTTTTTATATATTAATTATATACAAAAAAAATAATAATTTGAAAAGCAAAATTGTAATTTTATAAAAATTTTTAATTTTTTATTAATTTACGCCAAATTTTGCTAAAATATTAAATTTTTAAAATAAAAAATAAAGTTTTTGCGTTTTTTATTTTTATTTAAAGTAACTTGCGTCTTATTATTTGCTTAAACGTTAAAAAATTTATAAAAAATAATAAGGCAATTTAGCTATGTTTATAAGGTATAATATATTAGCTTGGTGCTTGGCTCAATACGGATTAAATCTTTATATTCTCATAACTTTTTTAAAAATTATAAAACAGTCTTATATTACTTTGGTTTTGGTGCTTTTTTTATAACTTAATTTGTTTTTATTTTAAAACATAAATTGTTTATTTTTTATAACAAAACTATTTTAATTTTTAAAATTTTATTTAATTATTAAAATATAACTATCATAAAAATTTGGAATTAAAATTTTATTTAGTTATTTTTTTATTACTTTCAATTTTTATTTTTTTAGTTTTGATTTTGGGTTTATTTTTTGCTTAAAAAATATTTTTAATTTTTTTTGAATAATATTTTGGTTTTAAATTTTTGACTTGGTATATAATTTTTTTGTTTTAGTTTAATTAATCTTTTTAGTTTAAAGATTTATATAGATGATGGTATTAAAAATTTTGTGATAATAATTTTGTGTATTTTAAAATAAGAAATAAAGAAATGTATTTTTTGTGGCACACAAAAAGTGTAGAAAAATTTTATTTCTATCTTTTTTTAGCAAAGGTTATTTTAAAGTTTAATTTTTATTACCCTAAAATATAAATAAAGCTTTTATATTTTTGTAATTTTATTTTAAAAATAAATTTTTTATTATTTTTTAGGTGTAATTTTTAGAACTAATTTAAATGCCTTAAATTTAATTATATTCTTAGTTTTTTTTTATTTATAGTGGGGGTTTGTGTTGGTTATTTTTAAATTTCTGTTAAACGATTGTTTTTTGACCTTATATTCTATTTATAAATTATTTTAATTTTATTTGTATTATTTTCTTGGCTTGATTTTGTGTAATTATTTGCATTTTATACTGAATTTTTACAAATTAAAAAATATTTATGTTTTTACTTTTCTTTTATCTTAAAATATATTATAATTATTTTAGTTTAAGTAGTTAGAGGAGTTTTTATGGGAAGAATAATTGCGTTCGCCAATCAAAAAGGTGGTGTTGGTAAGACGACTACTTGCGTTAATATGTCTGTTTTTATGGCTTTAATGGGTAAAAAGGTTTTAATGGTTGACCTTGACCCACAGGGCAATGCAACAAGTAATCTTGGTTTTATTAAAGACAATAACTTAAATTCTATATATCAAGTTATTATGGAACAAAAGACTTTGCAAGAATCTATTTATGAAACTAAAGTTAAAAACCTATCAATTTTGCCATCAAATTTGGACTTGTCTGGTGCAGATGTAGAACTGGTCTATATGAAAAATCGTGAAACGGTAATCAAAAAAATATTTGAACCGATAAAGGATAGTTATGATTTTATAACTCTTGATTGTCCACCATCACTTAATTTACTTACAGTTAATGCATTTACTGCTTCAGATGCTGTAATTATACCTATTCAATGCGAATTTTTTGCGCTTGAAGGACTTAGTCAATTAATGAATAGTATACGAATTGTAAAAAAGAAACTTAATCCGTCAATTGAAATAGATGGAGTTGTTTTGACAATGAGAGATAGCCGTAGCAATTTAGGTAAGCAAGTTGCACAGGAAATTGAAAAGTTTTTTAGTGGTGCAGTGTTTAAAACAATGATTCCAAGAAATGTAAGACTTGCTGAATCTCCAAGTTTTGGTGAACCTATTTACATTTATGATAAAAATTGTATTGGTTCAAAGGCATATCAGGCATTGACTGAAGAATATTTTCGCCGTAAAGGCATAAAATTTAAAAAATTAGTTTAAATTTAATTATCTTTATTAAAGATTTAATTTAAATTTTATAAAAATATGCTTTGATATATTAAAAATATAAAATAAATTTATGATTTTAGAGGTAGTTTTATGAAAAAAGGTTTAGGTAGAGGTTTAGACTCGTTGTTTGGTGAATATGAAGAAGAAAAAGCACCAGCAGAAGTGAAAGTAGAAACAAAAGTTGAGCAGGTTGTAGTAAATGAACCAAAAGAAATAGAAATTGGACTTATTGATAGAAATCCAGATCAGCCAAGAAAGAATTTTGATGAAGATGCGTTAAATGAACTTGCTGAATCAATTAAATCATTTGGTGTTGTCCAACCAATAATTGTTCAGGAAAATAATGGAAGATACATAATTATTGCTGGTGAAAGAAGATGGAGAGCTGCAAGAATAGCAGGGCTTAAAAAGATACCTTGTTTGGTTCGAGAATATACAAAACAAGAAGTTAGTGAAATTGCCATTATTGAGAATTTGCAGAGAGAAGATCTTAATCCAATTGAGTCAGCCAGAGCAATTAAAAACTTAATTGAACAATATCATTTAACACAAGATGAAGTGGCTGATAAAATTGGCAAAAGCAGACCTGCCGTTGCAAATACAATTAGATTGCTTACTTTACCAGAAGCTATAATTAATTTAGTTGAAACAAATAAAATTTCTGCAGGGCATGCAAGGGCTTTGCTTGCACTTGAAAGTTCTGTAAAACAAAAGGAAGTTGCACTTCAAATTATTGAAAAAGGTTTAAGTGTAAGAGAAACTGAAAGATTAATTCATAATATTAATCAAGGAACAAAGCTTTCAGCTACAAAAAGACCAGAAAAAAGTGTTGAACTTAAAGAATTTGAAAATCAAATTAAAAGAACATTGCTTACAAAGGTTCAAATTAAAGGTAATGACAATAAGGGTAAGATAATTATTGAATATTACAATAAAGAAGACTTAAATCGAATATATGATGTATTAAATAACAAAAGATAAGCTGAAATAATAGAAATTGTAATGGAAAACCATAAATTATTGGTTTTCCATTTTTTAAATGTTAAAAATATTTGTTTGTTCTATAAAAATAACCCTCTTGTGGTTTATATAATTAAAGTTTTTATTGTTTTTAAGTAAATTGCGTTTAATCAAAGCCAAAATCAAGCTAAAAACAATAAAATAGATTATATTTAATAATAAAAATATATTTACTTGTTAAAAAATAAAACTTAATGCATTAAGTTTTTATTTTATATATTTTTGTCAAAAAAATGTTTCATGTGAAACATATAAAAATAATTAATATTTTCATTCTAATTAATTATATTTATGTGCAATAAGTATATAAACTCAATATTTTCCACTAAATTCAATACATTTTGACATGAATTACTCTTAATAATTTAATAAAATAATTAATAATTATTAAAATATAATGATTACTAAAAAGTATTTAATAAGACAATTAGCAATATTATAAGATAAGTACTTAATCTAAAAAAAAATTATCCCCAAAATGAATATAGTTATACCTTAATCATATTTAAAAACAAATATAATTATAACTCAATCATATTTAAAAACAAATATAATTATAACTCAATCATATTTAAAAACAAATATAATTATTACTTGTCAAAAAATGTAAAAAAATGTTTCACATGAAACAAAAAAACAATGCCTGTTTAAAATCTATTCTTGTATTCCAATTAATAAAGAAGAGTTTAAGGAAGAGATTTGACTCAACTAACCTGCAAAACCTCGTTAAAATGTATTAAAATAATGGGAATATTTAACGATTTTTGATTTTTAAAATTCTGCGAATACACGCATTCTTGAAGCTTTAATTTTTATGATTTCAGATACCCCTAACTTGTGAATTCGCATTAATTTTTTTATAAAAAATGAGCTAATTTTACTATAATATTAAAACCAATTTCTAATTATTATATAGTATTAAATAAGTAATAATAAAGGGTTATAAATTACTATTATTGAAGCATAATAAACATCTCTTATTAATATGTTAAGTTAAAAACCATCAAAATGAGGGTATTATAAGATATAATTATATTATATATGGTATGTACTTTATATAAACCAAAATTATTTTAAATATTAATAATGGATTTAGACGGATTTTAAATAAAAATGGTAATATTTTAGTGAAAAATGTTTAAAATTAAGGAATTATGTTTCACGTGAAACCACACTAATATAATAATAGTTGTAAACAAAATATATATTAAAGAGTTAAGCAATTTTATATTATTGATATCATTTTTATTTTAATTTATTAGTAAATCATTTAATATAAAATGTCACCAATAACAATAAAAAAGAATAAAAATTTAAAAATTTATTAAATAATTATAATAAATATCCTGTTATAATAGAATATTGTATTTAAAATTAAGTTTACCTTTGATTTTTTCTTGATATTTTTAGAAAATAATAAATTTTAATAATTAAAATATTAAAAATAAACTATAAAATTGTTTAAATAAGACGCTAAATTGTGTTTAAATTAGAAAAATAATTATATTGTTTGACAAAATAATTTAATAAATGTTTCATGTGAAACATTTTAAATTTTAGTACAAGGAATATATTTAAATATCTATAATATAACAATGGAAATGTTAATCATTAATAAGTGATTCAAAACCTTATTTATTTGACTATTAATGTTATGAAAAAACTTTCTTTTATACGCTTAATATCTGTTTTGCTTTAAGCTAAAAAGAATAAGTATCCTTATTATGATTTGCTTATTTTTTAAATAAAAAAATTATTTTTCATAATAAAAATAGTTTTAAACTTAAAATTTCTATTTGATTTATTGTAAGATTTGGCAAAAGTAGGGTAGTTTAAAAGCTAAAAAGTGGTCACTCAAGATTGCGTGTAGTCGCAGAATTTTAAAATTGATTTTTAAGAAAAATTACCTAAATTTATATTATTTTTAGTAAAATAAAATAATAATATGAGTATCTATTTTAAGTTGTCAATTGTCTTAACCTTGTTATATTAATATAATGTTTCACATAAATTATAAAAGAATTATCCATCTGGATTAAAGACTTGTAAAAAGTGTTTAATTAATTTTAAAAGAGATTGACATTTTCCCTTGGTATGATATTGTTGTGCATTATTTAAAATAGAAATAAAATATTTATTACCTAATTACAAATATAGCATTAAATGGGAAAGTATTAATTAATACTAGCCAAAGATATATTTAAAACTGACAAGCACGGTTAATTTAATCAAAAAGTGAATTAAGATTTTGAAAACTATTAGGTGTTTGTATAATTAAAGTCTAAAACATTTAAACTTAATTTAATTAAAACAATATACTTGCATTGGTTTTATTGCTGTAAAAATATATAAATATAAAAGAAATAAAGATGTTAAAGTATCACACTATAAAATTAATATAAAGTTAATAAGTAAACCAATAAAGTGAAAATTAATAATAAAAATCACAAATAAAATATTAATTTTGGCAAAATAGGGGGTATCTAAAACATAAAAAAGTGGTCACTCAATATTGCTTGTAGTCGCAGAATTTCAAAATTAAAATTTTTTAATTAATATCTAATTTTATATGATAAAATCAACACTTATTAATTGAAATGATTTAGAAATGCTTTAAATATAAATAAAGATATTATTTAATATAAAAGTATGCACTTCTGTATTGACAAAACTGGTTCTGGATTTATAAATTAATAATAGCCAATTAATAAGTAATTATTCAATTAAATTAGCTTAATTAATAAATTATTGTTTGAAAATATTAAAATTTTAAAAAATTAAATACTATTATCAAGATTAAATGAAATCTACTTGTTTTTAAAACCTATTTATAATAAAAATTCCTTAAAAGCTCCCTCTGTTTTATTAAAAAGCTATTTAAATTTTTGAAATAAAATAAAAATTAATAAAAATAAAATTAATATAGATTAAAAAAATCTATATTGCTCTAATAAATGATAAGAAATAACTAATAATCACAGTAAAAATAAAAAATTATAATAAAAATACAATTTTTTAAATATTTAATTAAAAATAATAGTATTAAATAAATTTATGTATAGAAGTTAATAATCTAAAAAAAACAATAAAATATGTATTATATTGAGTTAAGATAGGTGTAGATTTAAATATATAATTTATTATTAGTGAAAAACACAATCTAAGTAGTATTATGCAATATAATAAGTGAAAAAAACAATTAACTATAGAGAAATTTTTAAAATAATACCCCCATAGAGTATTTGATGTAATATAAAAAGGAATAAGCAAGTCTTATTCCTTTTTATATTTATTTAAATTGCGTTTTCAATTTGAAAGCTATAATATATATTATTAAAATTTGAAGTTTTTAATTTCTAATGCTAATGATTAAATAGCGAGGAGACAATATCACTAAAACTAAGGTAATTATTTATAAAGTCATTAATTTGGACATATATAAGCCGTCCGAAGAATGAGTCATTAATATAGTTTACAACACTGTCCATAAATGAAAATGCTGAGAGAAGTTTAATTGCAATACATACAATAACTAAAATTACGAAACATCTAAATATTCCATAAAAAGCACCAAGTACACTATCAACCACCTTAACACTTCCAACGGTTCTAAGTTTGTTAGATAAAAGTTGGAATAAACTTACAACAATAAACACAAGAACTAAAGATGTAACAAATGCAATAATTGTCATAAAGAAAGAGGAGTAGGTTTCAGAAATTATGTCTGCCATTGTTCTGCTTACATGGTCTGAGTTATGTAGGGTTTCATACAAATTGTTTTTATTTAAAAATATCTTAAACATTGTTTTTGAAACAAAATTAAAGTCACCATTGTTAATTGCAATATTGACAGTGCTATGCAAATTTTCTTCTGAAATTTCAAGTAAATTGGTTGCAAAGCCTTCTTTTTGAATTAACAAATCGTAGTAATGGCTTGAAATTGCACTACCTACACCAAAAACACGATTAAAAATGAACTTTATCGGTCTACTCAGAAAAAAACTAATCAAGCAGTTAACTGAAAAAGAAAAGTTTGAGAGTACCGAGTTCATAAGCCCCTGTCTAATCCCAATAACAATCAGGATTATAATAAAAATTATTATACCCAAATCCAACCAATTCATTTTAAAATACCTCTTTTTGTTTCTAATTATATTATATTATAAAATATATGTAAAGTCTATTTTTATGACAAAAATTTTTCAAAAATTTATGTAAAATTTTATTATTGTTTTATATAATTATTAAAAAGAATTGATAAAAATATTATATTTTGATAAAATAGATTATGTACTAAAATGGAGGTAAAAATGAGCGAAATAGAAGAGCAGAATAAAAATTTACGAATTAAGCAACAAAAGGATAAGATGTTTAGGAGGATTATTCTTTGTTTGGCTTTTATTCTGGTTATAACACTAGTTTACGTATACATTAATCGAAGTGCAACTGGTACTGAAATTGATGTTAATACATATGTCGAACAGCTTACTGCTGGAAATATTAAAGAGATTGATTTAAATCAGACTAAAATACAGATTTATTATAAAAATGGTGAAGCACATTGGCTATATAGAAGAGATTCTATAGAAGAAGATGTTTTAAGCAAGTGGAACGAATTAAATGAGCAAGGTCTTGAAGTTCCAATACTTGTATCTGGAACAACGACAACAGTTTCAATACTAAATATTGTTTATCCAATACTTTTAATTGCATCACTTATATTCATGATTGTCTTTATTACAAGACAACTTAAAAATACAAACAACAAAAACTTTGAGTTTGTTAAAAACCGAGCAAGGATATATCCTAGCAAAACGAAGTTTACTGATGTTGCAGGTGCTGAAGAAGAAAAACAAGAACTCGAAGATGTTGTGGACTTTTTGAAAAATCCTAAGAAATATACTGAGCTAGGAGCAAAAATTCCAAAAGGTGTTCTCCTTGTGGGACCTCCAGGAACGGGTAAGACACTTCTAGCAAGAGCTGTTGCAGGCGAGGCAAATGTACCTTTCTTTACAATATCTGGTAGTGACTTTATGGAACTTTTTGTCGGCGTGGGTGCGTCAAGAGTGAGAGATTTGTTTGAAACTGCAAAAAAGGCAAAGCCTTGCATTATATTTATTGATGAAATTGATGCCGTTGGTAGACAAAGGGGTGCTGGACTTGGTGGAGGAAACGACGAAAGAGAACAAACCCTAAACCAACTTCTTGTTCAAATGGACGGATTTGAAGAGAATGAAGGCATTATCGTAATGGCTGCAACTAACAGAGTTGATATACTTGACCCAGCACTTCTCAGACCGGGAAGATTTGATAGAAGAATTAATATAGGGGTTCCTGATATTAAGGGAAGAGAAGAAATTTTGAAAGTTCATTCAAGAAATAAAAAGTTTGCTAAAAATATTGATTTTAAGACAATAGCGAGAATAACCTCAGGCTTTACTGGTGCCGAACTTGAAAACCTTTTAAATGAGGCCGCAATAATGGTTGCAAAGGATAACCGTAAATTTATAAACGAAGAAGATATTCAAAAGGCTATAATGAAAGTTACTCTTGGACCACAAAAGAGAAGCCGTGTAATTGATGAAAAAGATAGACTAGATACTGCAATTCACGAGTCAGGTCACGCACTTATTTCTAAGCTTGCTAAAGAAAAATCCCCAGTTCACGAAGTGTCTATCATTCCAAGAGGTGGGGCAGGTGGTTACACACTTTCAACTGATGACGATTCAACTGTTTATTTTAAAGAGAAATTACTTTGTAAAATTCAAATGTTACTTGGTGGAATTACTGCTGAAAAACTATATGTTGGTGACATATCAACGGGCGCATCGAACGATTTAAAGCGTGCAAGTAGTATTGCAAGGCGAATGGTTACTGAGTGGGGTATGAGTTCAAATGTTGGTATGGTTTACTGTGGCAGTAGTGATGAAGTCTTTATTGGAAAATCTTATCAAGAAAGAATGCCATATAGTGAATCTCAAGGTACGCTAATTGACGAAGAGATTAAGAAAATTATAGATTCTTGCCAAAAAGAAACTGAGCGTATCTTAACAGAAAATAAAGATGTTTTGATGACAATGGCAAATGTTCTTCTTGAAAGAGAAACAATCTATGCAGAAGAAGTAGATATGATTATTGCTGGCAAAACAAAGGAAGAAGTGATTGATTATATTGACCATAAAGATAAAAGGTCTACATTGCTTCAACAGGATGACCAGACTAAAACAGAAAATTCTTCAAATTATGTAGATGAACTAATAAAAAATGCAGAAATTAAAGAAAAACAAGCAAAAACCACAGAAACAAATGGTGTTAAGGAACAAAATACTGAAACTGAAGAAAAACAAACTGGCGTAGATTCAAATCAAGAATTGAAAGAGAGTGTAGAAAGTTCTGAAAAAGATAATAAAAATACAGATTCGGATAGTATAGATAATGAAGATTTGCAGAATGATCAAAAAACAGATACTTCAAAAAAAGTGTCAAATGATGAAAATGAAAGTGCAGACACTTACACATCTGAAAGTGATACAAACACTCAAAAAACTGCAATTCAATCTCAAGATTCTATAAATTTAGAACAAAAAGAAACCAAAGAAGATATAAATTCAAAATTAGAAAGCGATACAAGCAAAGAGAAAAATGACGACTCAAACGAAATTGTTTCACATGAAAAAATAGCGCCTGCAAAGGAAGAAAATAAAGAGAACAATTTGAAGCAAGACGGAGTAGAGTCAAAAGAAACTAAAACCTCTGACACTATTGCTGATGAAAAGAAAAATATTGAAATCTCTAAAAACGACGACGAAGAGAACAAAGAAACTTCTGAAAAATCTAAGTCAAAGGTTACGGACAATAGTAAGTCTAATTCTAAAGTTAAAAGTACAAAGAAAGAAGATAACGAATAGGAAGAACTATGAAAAAGATATTTTGTATAATTTCAGCTGCATTTATTGGTGTTATAGGAGTGTTTTTAATTACGCTTGGCTGTATTAGACAAAGGGTTGTTACCTTTGATAACCCGTTTTCAATTAATGTATATTATAAGAGTACAACGACAGTCAATGACGGAGCTTCTTATTATGAGGGAGATGAGGGATATATTAGAATAATGGAAGAACTTAATAATTCTATTCGTAACTCTCTGCTTAGAGTAATGATAAGCGATGGAAATCTTAAAAATC
Source organism: uncultured Clostridia bacterium (assembly GCA_944382715.1). Taxonomy (GTDB): domain Bacteria; phylum Bacillota; class Clostridia; order Christensenellales; family UBA1242; genus RGIG1681. The sequence continues at coordinate 356,152 of CALWNC010000001.1, read as the reverse complement.
GCCCAGTATACGGCGAAGATAACTATTCTACATATGACACGAGTATGAAAAATGATAACTTGGTCATAGAATTGATTTATAGGGAAGAGAACTTAAAAAATATTGTATGCTATGAGGGTGATAGTAGCAGGGTAATTTCCTATATGTGTCTTATTTTCATAATACCAATCAATAGTTCATATGAAGAAATGGTTGTTTATAGTTCAGTCACCAATGACTCAACTAATAAGGAAACGGGCTATAAGGATAGCACACCATTTATTGTTAAAGGTAATCCAAAAAAATTGATTAAGTATGTTGAATCAATTTAAATTGATTTTTAATATTGTTTCTTGAATTATGATAATTTTTCTTGTGGTAATAATAATTACTATTATAAATTAAAAATAAAAATCTGCCGAGATTGTTACACAACTATCTCAGCAGATTTTTTGTAAAATAATAAACTAAATAATTAGAAATTGATAATAATATTAATTTAAAACTAAAAACTAAAAATTATATTTATCAAAAAAATTAAACATTAAACTTGAAAAGAATTACATCACCATCTTGAACTTCATAATCTTTGCCTTCGCTTCTAACTTTTCCAGCTTCGCGTGCTTGATTATAACCACCACAGGCAACAAGATTTTCATAAGAAACGACATCAGCGCGTATAAATCCTTTTTCAAAATCACTATGAATTTTTCCTGCAGCACCGGGAGCTTTTGTCCCTTTGATAATTGTCCATGCACGAACTTCTTTTTCACCAGCAGTTAAAAAGGAAATCTGACCAAGTGTTTCATATCCTAGTTTGATAATTTTCTCCAGTCCACTGCCACTAAGTCCAAGATCTTCCAAAAACATTTGCTTTTCTTCTTCATCAAGTTCAGATAATTCCTGCTCAATTTTTGCACAAATAACAAGAACTTTTGCATTTTCTGACTCGGCATATGCTTTTACCTTTTGCACATATTCCAAACTGTCCTCGTCTTTTGAAATATCATCTTCTGAAATGTTGCAGGCATAAATTACTGGCTTTGTAGTTAGCAAAAAGTAGGAACTGGCTAGCTTTTTTTCTTCATCTGTTTGAATGGCAAGCCTTGCAGGTTTTCCATCATTTAAAAGTTCTGCAATTCTTTTTAGTAGGTTGACTTCGGTTAAAAGCTCCTTGTTACCTTGCTTATACATTTTTTCCGTCTTTTCAAGTTTTGTCTTTACGGTTTCAAGATCGGCAAGTGCAAGCTCGGTATTGATTGTTTCAATATCACGAATAGGGTCGACTGAACCATCCACATGTGTAATGTTAGGGTCATTAAAACATCTAACCACATGAACAATCGCATCACACTCGCGAATTGCTCCTAAAAATTTATTTCCAAGTCCCTCTCCACGCGATGCACCTTTAACAAGTCCTGCAATATCAACAAACTTAAGTACTGCAGGAGTAATTTTTTTCGTATTGTACATTTTTCCAAGTACATTTAGCCTTTCATCTGGCACAGGTACAATCCCAACATTTGGCTCAATGGTGCAAAATGGATAATTTGCAACTTCTGCACCAACCTTTGTGATTGCATTAAATAGTGTACTTTTTCCAACATTAGGCAAACCAACAACTCCAAGTTCCATAAAATTTCTCCCTGATTTAAATTTTAGTTTGTAAGTAGTTTAGATTAGGCAAAAACTAACTTCTTCCGTCAGTATTATACAATATCTTTTATAAAAAATAAAGCAATAAAGTTAAAATTTTAAATGTTAACAAATATAATGTAAATATGAAGTTTTATGTACTTTTAATTTTGTGTTTAATTCAAGGGCTTACAGAATTTTTGCCAGTGTCAAGCAGTGGTCATTTGTTGTTGCTAGAAAATCTTTTTGGAATAGAAGACAACCTTTTGCTCTTAAATTTATTTTTGCATTTATCAACACTTCTCGCCGTGATTATATATTATCGTAAAATCATATTTGGTCTTTTAAAAAAACCATTTCAACCACTAACATATAAACTTGTTTTGTCAACTGCAATAACTTTAGTTTTTGCAGTAATTTATGAAATTTTTGACCTTGGAAAATACCTTGATGCATTTTATTGTTATTATTTTCTAGTAACTGCTCTGCTTTTGTTTGTTACATTTTTATATCAAAAAAAATCAATTTCTTTAAAGGTTGGTGAAATAAGTTATAAAGATTCTATAATTGTGGGAGCAGTTCAGGGCATTGCAGTTTTGCCGGGAATTTCAAGGTCGGGAAGTACCATTTCAAGTCTTTTACTTCTTGGTAATGATGAAAGTGAATCGGCTAAGTACAGCTTTTTACTTTCAATCCCAATAATAGTAGGTGGATTTTTATTTGAAATTTTGAAGATAGACTCTTGGGAAACCGTGTTTAATCAAATAAATCCATGGTATATTGTTTTTGCCTTTTTCTTTACTTTTATTGTTGCATTTCTCTCGTTAAAACTCACAGTTAAACTATTAAAGGGACATAAGTTTATTTATTTCTCAATTTATTTGTTTTTACTTGGACTTTCTGTAATATTCTTTCTTTAAAAAGAAAAACAACTATTTTTCAGTTAAAAGTGATGATAACTAAACTTGGTAATTTACTAACATTTTCCTTTTTGCCCTTTTTAAAACAAAATATACCAAAAATAAAAAAATTTAGACAAAATTCAATGATTTTTGACAGATTATACAATTTTTCTGAGTAAATTTAGTGAAATAAAGACAGGTAACATAAAATTAGACAAAACCAGAGAGAAGTAGACAAAATTTGACAAACTTTTTATTTTTAGATTGTTTAAGGTGATAGTCAAAGATGTTATATTTTAATTCAACTTAAGTCAAACTTCGACAAAATGTTTCACGTGAAAAGCACTCCTTATTATAAGGAGTGCTTTTTTGATGAGAGTATTTAGTTTTTATTGTTTTTTGTTTCTATTGTTTTTTAGTTGCAATCTCTGGTTTTTGGGCAATCGCAAGATTTCTTTGCAGAATTTCTAGCACAGTTCTTTGAGCGGTTTTTTGCACAGTTCTTTGCCAAAGATTTTTTAGAATCTCTTTTCATATTTATCTCCTTTTTTAGATTTTATACTAGTATTTTCTGCAAAACAATTTAAAATATACATTAATTTGTCAAAAAAATTAGTTTTTTTAAATTTAATGTCGAAAAACAAATTTAGATTCAAGTTGCTGGCTATTAGTTATAGTTACCTTAAAAGATTTATATTTATTAAAATTTAATATTATAGAAAAATCTGAAGATAATTTTCTAAATGCTATCTAAACTTATAGGTGACATAAATTCAAAAAAATAAAAAGACAAATAAAGGCTAATTATTATGAGTTATTTCTTTTATTTTAGATTTAGAAACCTGAACTACTTTGCAGTTTGACAGTTTAAGTACTTCGTGTAAAAACAAAATTACAGTAGATTTTTTATTTAAATACTCTATTATATTTTCTAGGGCTTCATAGTCCTTTTCTGAAAAGTTATCGGGCAACTCATAAATGCAAATTATTTTTGCCTGACTTAAAACTGCTCGGACAAGTCCCAGAAAAAAGAGAAGTTTTTTTGATGAGTTTTCATCAATCATTGTTTTAAGTCCATCAGGCAAGTCATTTATCATTGACTGCAAATTTAAAGCATTTATTGTTTTTATAATTTTATTCTTATTTCCACAAACTATTTCTAAGTTGTCCTCTATTGAAAGGTTGTAGAAGTAGGGTGATTTATATGTGGCATAGACAAATTGATTATAAATATTTGTGGGAAAAGCATCTACATTTTTATCTCCCAAAAATACACTACCCGAACTTGCAAGTCCTTTTTTAGTAATAAGGTCAAAGATGGCTCTCTTTCCACTATTTTGTTTCCCAATAATTTGAACGAGTTCTTTTTGTTCAATTTCAAAGTCGGCATCTTCAATGCCATAAGAATCAGATTTGTAGTAGCAGTGAAAAAGTTTTAGCTTAAACGAATGTGTACTTTCAAAATCAGGTTCGGGTTTATTTGCAGTATCTTCTTTTGTTTTAAGCTCATTAAAGTTAAATAGTATATTATCAATTATGCCAATCTCTGGAAAAATTTCAAAAAATGCAATTAAGTTTTGTGCAGAACTGGTGAGATATGGCGTTAAAATCAAATAGACTGAAAGCGTTAAATAAGTTGCTTTGATTTGCGAAATAAGATAAAAGGTAAATAAAAAAACTGCAGTTTTTAAGATGAGTGATATAAAATTGTTATTGATATTATAAAATAAAGTAATTTTACTATTTGTGCTGAGTGAGCTTTCAACATTTTGAATGTACTTATATTTCATAGTACTTTCCATGTAGTTGTTGTTTTCTAGACTAATACCTTTTTGGATAGAATTAAATAGCTCAAGGGATTTAACCTTACTATCAGTTAAAATCAAGTTGTTTTTTTGAATTTGCTTGTTGCTTAAACTGAGAAGTAATGCCGATACAATACTGACTCCAATTAGTGATAGTGAAATTAAATATTTATATGCAAAGATAATTCCTAAAATAATTATTGACTTAATAAAAAAACAAAGCTTATAAAGAAGGTTGCTGTTAAAACTTGAAAATGTCCAAATGTCTGACATTGTAGATGAATTAATTTTGCTGAGATTTTTGTTGTTTTTAACTTCGTTGTAAATGTATTCGCTAGTATTTAAAAGTATGGTTTTTGAAAGTTTATTGCTTACAATGTGATAGATAAAATAGAGAAGTGCAGTAACTAAAATTATGCCAAAATCATAGCATAGCATTCGGGTTGCATTTTTAAAATCATAAACAGTAATATAAGAGATTACGTTTGCCGTTAATATTGGAGAAAGAATTGAGAGAAGTGACGGAATTAACAGCACGATAAATTCTATTACAACAAACTTCCACTTTACCTTAGCAAGTCCATAATATGCCTTTAAAATTCGAAAGTTCTTAAGCATAATTGCTCCTTTTTTGAGAAAAAGTTATTGATAATTATAAAAAAGTAATATATAATATTATTGTTACCAAAAAATAATAATTAATTCACTTGGAGATACTATGGAAAGAGCACAGTTAAATGACGAAAATTTACAAAAAAAAATGCACTGTCATGGAGATGGCGAAAAAGAACATAATTGTTGTCATAAAGCTCAACAATTTGCAGAAAATGAAGCTACTCAAACACAGCAACATCAATGCTGTCATAAAGGTGGCTGTGGACAAAATAGGGAAACTAGTGACGCAGAAAAAGAAGAAAATTTTCAAAGAGTTTTAATAGAGTGTGCGAAAGAACACTTGTCAAAAAAGCCAGACCCTAAGATAATTCAAGAAAAGTGGGATAGGCGATTTATGGACATGGCAAAAATGGTATCATCTTGGAGCACCTGCGTGAGAGAAAATAGACAAGTCGGTTCGGTTATAGTTAAAGATAAGAGAGTTATAGCAACTGGATATAATGGTGCACCATCAAAAATTTTAAGTTGTTCAGAAAAGGGATACTGCCTAAGAGATAAACTTAACATTGAAAGTGGTACACGCGCAGAGGTTTGTTTTTCAACACATGCAGAGCAAAATGCCTTAATTCAAGCAGCTAAAATGGGTATAAGTGTAGATGGTAGCACAATTTATGTTACTCATCGTCCTTGCGTGATTTGCACAAAACTATTAATAAATGCAGGCATAAAGCGAATTGTTTATGGTTATAACTATCCAGATGAATTTTCTGTTACTCTTCTCACTCAGGCTGGAATAGAACTTGTGTATATGCCTTATGACGAAAATGATAGCAAACTAATTTCTGATTCACTAAAAAATGGATAGGTTAGAGCTTGAAATGAAAATTTATAATTATTAGGGGAAACAAAATGAGTAATATATTTTTTATTGTTTCTAGTGTTTGTTTGTTTTTGCTATTTGCAGGTTTTTTTATTGGGTTTGCAAGAAATTGGTGCAGGTCATTAATTAGGCTTGGAATAGTACTTTTTGCCTTTATGATTTCACTTATTTTTGCCCCGATTATTTCTAATGCACTTTCAGGAAGTTTTGTAAATGGAACAACGCTTAATATTTTCAATTTTAGCATTGACTTTGAAGAAGAAATTCAGGGCATTCTTGGCAATGGTATTGGTGAAGATTTTTCTTTAATTTCGGGCGAGGTCGGCGAGTTTGCAAAGGCTTTAGTTAGCGTTATTATTAGCATAGCTTCATTTCTAATAGCATTTTTTTCGATAGTTTTTGTTTCTCTAATTATTTACTTTATTGTAATAATTATTTTGAAATGCGTTTCAAAGAAAAATAAAGAAGAAAAAACTCCTAGCAGTATAGGGCTAAGGTTTGTTGGAGCAGTTGAGGGATTTCTTACAACATTTATTATTTGCTTTGCAATATTAATACCAATATTTGGCGTTATGAATGTTTGTGATAAATTTTTACAAGATAGTGAAACGCCTTCTACTGAGCGTGTAGCAAGTGCTTATAGTGCTGGTAGTCTAGTTTGTGGTCAACTTTTTTACACTGAAGATGAAAAGATTGGTCAGGTTGAGGGATATGTAAAGGTTTATGCAGATATAAAAGAAATGTACGATAGCTCTGTTATTGGGAAAATCTTTGGACTTACAAGACTTGACGATGTTGGCTCTGTATTTTTTGATTATCTTACTAGGGTTAAGGTTGAAGGCGAAAATGTGGCTCTTTCTGATGAAGTTGTGGTTGCAGTTGAAACCTATAACCTTTATAAACAAACCTTTAAGGAAAATTCTTTCAGCTTAGAGAATAATGATTCACTAGACGGCGTATTAAGTATGGTAAATAAGGCTTCTGAATCTGTTTTTGTTAGTAATATTGTAGAAAAATTAGTGCCAGTCGTTGCAGACAGATGGATAAATGACGACAAATTCTTTGGAATTTCACTTCCAGTAGAAGAGCAGTACAAAGAAATTGCTAAAGACGCACTGCAAGTCTTTAAGGCAACAAATTCTATAGGAAGAATAAGGTTTAATTTAAGTACCATTATTGATGGCGTTAAGATAGTGAACGATCATAATTTTATAGCTAATTTGAATGCTTCGGGTTTAATTTCTGCACTTGGAGAAGATAAAACAATTATTAAAGAAGTTATTGTTTGTCTTTTTGCGACTGAGGAATTCAAAAATAATCTCCCAGCAATTTTAAATAATTCCATTGTACTTTTATATGATACAATGGTGGGAGATGGGAATTTAAGCTATGATAGTGACAGAGAATACTTGGTAGAAAGCTATGAAAGCGAGGCAGATATTATACAGAGATTTGTTTCTCAAATTATTGAACTTTACGGCGAATTAGATGTTTCTGATGACGGGAATTCAGTCTTGGTTAATGAAAATCTTGGCAAACTCGGCAGGGCAATGGACATCGCAAGAGAATCAGTAATTATTTCCGATAGTGTTAAGTTGTTTATGATTAATTATATTAACTCTGATAAAATTTCTTTTGAAGATAATAGTGTCAAGTCCACGCTCACTTCATATATTAATGATAAGTGGGATTTGTCAGAAAATTCAGACTTTAAATTTGAAGACACCTTTTCATCGCTCTCAAAGCTTGTCAATTTTGCAGGTAGCACAACTGCAAACTCTGATATAAAGTTTAGTGACCTTGCTTTAGCACTTGAAGAAATTCAAACAAGTGAAGTATTAAGCCAAAATATACTTGAAATTCTAAACGACACTGACATCATTGCATGTTTTGTTGGGGAATCGGATAATTTAAATGTTTTGACTGATATTCTTGTAAGCTTTATAGAAAATGGAAATGTAGAATCGCAGGAAGTAGATTTGAATGCTAGTCAAGTGATTATGGATTTAATAAACTTAGATAGCCAAACTCAAATTAATGAAGAAACGGCAGAAGAAATGCTCATTACTCTAACTCGCTCAAATGCAGTTATGATTATGATAGAAGAAGCCGTTTACGGGGAAGAGCCATCAACATTGCAAAATCTTATTAGTCAAAATGTAAGTTTAGAAGTGGCTTATGCTTTTGAAAGTGCTATAGAAAATTCCAATACAATCTCTGAGATGGACAAGGAAGTTTTAATTAGACTATTTAGTTAATTTAAAAAAATAGACACATTAATTTTACAACTAAAAAGTGATTTAAAATACCTTTTAAAGGTTAATAAAAATATGTATTATGTGCCTATAAAAAGTTAATACTAAATTAAATATGCTGGGTTGTAAAATTATATTCTTTGATTTCGTTGCGATTTAGTTTTTCTATTTTTGTTAAAATTAATAAATCATCTTAAAGTAGATATAAAAATAAAATTTTAATATTTTAAAAGTAAAGTTTCTAAAACACTTGTAAAATTTTTCTTATTGATTTATACTTATGAAAAATTTGAATTTAATATATATTAATAGTAAAAAATATTATTATAGCAAAAAATATTTTTACAAAAAACACAATTTTTAATAAAGTTAAATGGCAAAAATTATGCTTTAAATATTAAAAAAAATATGGAAATAAAAATTTTCCATATTTTTTGACTTTTTAACTATACACTTTACAAATTGTGTGGTAAACTAAATATGTTGCAAATAGGGGGATAAAAAATTGCTAAAAACACAGAAAATTCCCGTAATAATAAATTGTGATACCGGAATAGATGATGCTGTTGCAATTATGATAGGAGTAAAAAGTGAAAAACTCGACATAAAACTTATTACTACTGATGTTGGGAATGTAAACACAAGACAGTCTGCAATAAACACATTAAATGTGCTTGAAATTTTGCACGCACCAGAAATACCCGTTGTTGTAGGTGACGGGAGATGTTTTGTGCGAGAAAGGGCAAGATTTACTGCTCATGGAAATAATGGACTTGGAGGATTTGAATTAAAGAATAACCCAAGAAAAATAACCGAGGGTGACGCAGTGGAGGAAATGTATAAAACGATTATGGAAAGTGAACAAAAAATCACTATAATATGCATTTCTCCGACTACCAATCTTGCTAGGCTTTTTACTGAGCACGCTGACTGCATTGACAAAATTGAAAAAGTGGTCGTTATGGCTGGATCAATTGAGGATATTGGTGAAAATGAAATGCCATATCCTGAATTTAATGTAAGTGGTGACCCAGAAGCAGGAGAAGTACTGCTAAACTCAAATGTAGATATTATGATTGTGCCGATGGAAATGGGACATACTGCATACCTTGACTGGAAAGATGTTTTTGATACTAAAAATCTCAATAATACTGGCGAAATCTTAGAAAAGATTTATCGAAGCTATAAAGATAGACATGTAAAAAATGGCATTGCTACTCATGATGGCTGTGCAGTTGCATATCTTACAAACCCCGAGCTTTTTGAAGTTAGTGATGTTTTTGCCGAAATTAAGTATTATGACAGTATTGATACGGGCGTTTTAGTTATGGATTTTGATAAAAGTCCAAATACAAAAACCTGCATAAAGGTAAATACGCAAAAATTTAAAAAAGTATATTTTAAATGCCTTAAAAAATGTGACTGAACGGGAATTGTTATTTATTAAAAAACATATTATATATTAAGCGTAAAATTGCAATTTTTGTTAAAAAAGTTTAAAATAATATTAAAAATGACATGTTTTGTCTTTTAGAAAAATAGTAAGGTAAACAAGAGGAGGAGAGCTTATGAAGAAAACACAGTTTTTGAATTTTTTGCAAAACGATATTCTGCCTCTTTTTACCGGTTCAGAAATTATAGGTGAAGAGCCATCTTCTTCAAGAGATAACTGCGTAGCTCAGGGTGATGCTGGCTCAATTAAGATTAAGTTTTCTAGAAATGATACTTACAGAATTATAGTTAAGCGAGCTCAGCCATTTAAAAATTTTGAGGTTCATTTGATTAAGTCTATTATTGACGAAATGAACAAAATTTATAGCATCAAGGTAGTTGAAGAATACAAACTTGGCATTGAAAATATGATAATTGAAAAGGCAATTTGTAAATCACTTACAAACACTGCTTCAAAAACCCTTGGACTGCTTTTAAATGAAATGACTTATTGGAGTCAGCGAACATATGAGGGTAGACGAATGAGTTTTGGCTGTATAGTTACACGAAAAAAGGCTGGCACTAAGACAAACCCAAATCTTCACATTTCAAAGTTTATAGAAAAAGATTTTTCAGCTCTTTTAACCGACGGCAAAAATTCATTTATGGAAATTTCTTGCGATGGTTATGTAACTGACTATATTTGTATGGTTAAACAAATTGACTACGACTTGTATGCGCCATACAATCAACTTAAACTTGCCACTCATTCAACGGGTTCTAAAATTGGAATTTGCTTAACTGAAGAAGGCGACCTCTTAATCTTTAAAGATAAAAGTCTATTATTTGCCAAGCGTGGTGGGAACTGGGTATGTTATTCTCATGAAGAAATAGTTGATAAACTTTCTGAGCGCGCTGGAGAGTATGAAGATGTGAGAAAGGCAATTTATCTTTCAGCTCTTGATACGAGCTTTAACCGTACAGGTGGTTGTATCGTGCATGTCAATAATAGTGAATCAATTAATGTTTTAAAACATATTGATGACGCCGATGTTTTAAATAAGGATAGTTTTGACAGTATTCAGCAGATAAAAAAAGACCAATCATTCTTTTCATATTTTGAAAAGGAAAATGAAGAAACCCCAGCATATGAAAATTTCTTAATGGAAAATAAATGTATCAAGTCTGCAACAATTAGACAGCTTATAAAGGGCAGAAAGTTCCAAGAACTTGACAGAAAGTTTAGGCAAGATTTGATTGCAATGGACGGGGCAACTGTGATAGGCTATGATGGTACAATCATTGCCGTTGGCGCTATCATTAAGATTGAAGCAGGCAGTTCGGGTGGTGGTAGACTTGCCGCCGCAAAAACACTTTCAAACTACGGGGTTTCGATTAAAATTTCTAATGATGGCTCAATGCAAGGGTTTAAAATGGATAGAAATAAACTTAGAGCAAAAACTATTTTTATTTTGTAGAGTAAAAAATAAGGAGAAAATTTTATGGTTACATTATGTATTTTAGATGGTTTTGGCATTACCGATAGGGTTAAGGGGAATGCCGTTGTGGCTGGGGGAACTCCCAACCTTGACAAACTTAAAATGGCTTATCCAAATACGCTAATCAAGGCATCAGGCAATGCCGTAGGGCTTCCTGAGGGTCAAATGGGAAACAGTGAAGTTGGACACCTTACAATTGGTGGTGGAAGAGTTATTAAACAAGATTTGTTGCATATTGATAATGAAATTAAAAATGGTAACTTTCAAAAGAATAATGCTTTGGTAAAGGCATTAAAGTACGCAGAAGAAAATGGTACAAATTTGCACCTAATTGGGCTTTTGTCAGATGGTGGCGTACACTCAAAAATTAGTCATATGTTTGCAATACTTGACTGTGCAAAAAACTACAATATTAAAAATATTTACATTCACGCGATAACTGACGGACGAGATACTGCAGTTACAAGTGGAAAGGAATTTTTGGAAGAAACTGAAAAATATATTGCTGGGACAAATGCTCACATTGCAACAATTTGTGGAAGAATTTATGCCATGGATAGAGAAAAAAGATATGATAGACTTGAAAAGGCATATGATCTCTATGTTTATGGTAAGGGAGAAAAGTTTGATGATTCTATCACAGCCATTGAAACAAGTTATGATAGAGGTATAACTGATGAATTCTGTGAACCAATGTTAATTGACGAGAATGGAACAATTAAAAATGGTGATTCGGTAATCTTCTATAACTACCGTTCGGATAGGGCAAGAGAAATGACATTTGCGCTCACTGATGAAAATTTCAATGAATTTAAGGTAGAAAAATTTGATAAGCTTTTAATGACTCCAATGCAAGAATACGCAAAAGAACTTTCACATTTAAACACTATTTATCCACCAAAAATCATTGAAGATAATTTGGCATATTTAATATCAAAAGCAGGAATGAAACAATATCACATAGCAGAAACCACAAAGTATGCGCATGTAACATTTTTCTTTAATGGTGGAATAGAAAAACAATATGAGGGAGAAGATAGAAAGGTTATTGAAAGTTATAACGATAAAAACTTTGCCGTTCACCCAAAAATGCGAGCTCCAGAAATTACCGAAGATTTAATTAGTGTCATTGACAGCAAAAAATATGATTTTATTTTAGTAAACTATTCAAACCCAGATATGATAGGTCATACTGGTGACTTTGAAGCTGCTAAAGAGGCAGTTGCTTACTGTGAAGAATGTGCTTATAAGGTTGCGACAGAAACAGTGAAAATAGGTGGAGAGTGCATCATTATTGCCGACCATGGCAACTGTGAAGAAATGATTGATGACGAAGGTAATGCGCTTACACAGCATACCACAAACCCAGTTCCATTTATATTGGTTAGTGAAAGATACAAAAATGCAAAATTAATCTCTAACGGAAGTTTAGCAAATGTTGCGCCAACCGTTCTTGAACTTCTTGGACTTGAGAAACCAGACACAATGGTTGATTCTATGATTGTAAAGTAAGATAATTTATAGATGGGTTAAGAAGAACAACTACTTAAATTAATGTTTTTTGTTAAATATAATAAATACAAGAGTTATTTATCTATTAACCATAGATGTCAAACTCTTGTATTTTTTAAAGTAAATGATATAAAACTTTATTTTTTTTGATATAAAATATAAAATAAAAACTGCAATTTTGAAATAGATAAACTTAAAATTTGTGGTTTTATATTAATTTAATTCTATTTCAATTAGTTTTGAATTTTTTATTAATTATAATTTTACTTATAGCTCACTAAATTTTTTAGTTGTGCTAGTGTAAATTTTTTTAATAAATTAATGTACCAATGACAAAAATTAACCACAATTAATATAATAACATTATGAAAAAAACTGAATTTCAGGTGAAAGATATGAAGAAAAAATATTTGCCGATTTCTACGGAAATTGTTGATGATAAAAATGATGAACATAGATTTAGAAAGTTAAAGCAAAATGAAAAAACGGCAGTTAGGGTGTCAATGCTTGCAATCTTGTCAAATGTCATTTTGTCCGTTTTTAAATTGGTTGCTGGCATTGTTGGAAAATCTTATGCTATGGTGGCAGATTCGGTGCACTCAATATCCGATGTACTTACGACAGTGGTTGTAATAATAGGAGTAAAAATCTCTGCAAAAAAAGCCGATAGAAGCCACCCATATGGTCACGATAGATTTGAATGTATCACTGCACTAATTTTAGCATTTGTTCTTTTTGATGTTGGACTTTTAATTGGCTATGACGCAGTTTCAAGCTTAATCTCAGGCGAATATCTAACAAAAGAGGTCCCTAAACTAATTGCATTAATTGCGGCAGTTGTTTCAATTTTAATGCAACTAATTTTATTTATTGTTACAAGAATTGTCGCTAAAAAAATAAATTCAGGTGCACTTAAAGCTGATGCGTGGCATCACTTATCCGATTCGCTTTCGTCTATTGGAAGTTTTGTTGGAATTTTGGGGGCAATGCTTGGGGTAAGTATCTTAGATGTTTTGGCTGGAATTGTAATTTGTATTGTTATTTTAAAAGTTGCCATAGACATTTTTATGGACTCTGTCAAAAAAGTTACGGACACATCTGCACCAGAATCTATTCAAGAGAAAATTAAAGAAATTGTGTTATCCGTTGAAGGTGTGGAGAGAATTGATTCACTCAGGACTAGACTTTTTGGGAGTATGGTTTATATTGATGTTGAAATTGCCTGTGATGGGAGAATCAGTCTTTTCGAGTCTCATGAGATAGCACAAAAGGTGCATGATAAAATTGAAAGTGAGATTGATACCGTAAAACATTGTTTGGTTCATACAAATCCAGAAACTACTAATGAAATGAATAACTAAGCTTAATTACTTTCGACTAAAAAATAAAAAGTTCCACGGGAAACAAAATCTTCCAAAATATTGCATAAAAATCAATAAAAGTGCCAACCTAAGAAATATGAAGACATATATAAACAAATTAAGTATTTTTTTGTTATCATTACTTATGGTTTGCATTTTTTATAACTATCAAAGTAAAATAGCTTTTGCATTGGAAAACCCAACACCAACCGACACGGTACCAAGTAGAAATTATACTGTAGTTATTGATCCGGGACATGGAGGCACGGATCCGGGTTCAATTGGTTATAAGACAAAAGTTCACGAAGATGAACTTAATCTTAAAATGTCAAAACTTTTAAAGAATAAGTTAGAAGATGCAGGTATAAATGTCGTAATGACTAGAGAAACCGATGCAAGCCTTGCAGACGGAGCAGGAAAGGCATTTAAAAAACGCGATATGGAACTTAGGAAAGAACTAATCAAAAAAGTCCGACCAAATATGGTTATAAGCTTGCATCAAAATTCTTATACAAATCATAAACTTAGAGGAGCTCAGGTTTTTTATGATAAAACCAGTGACACTAGTAAGCAAATTGCAGAGTATATTCAAAAACAGTTTCTAAAAAATTTAGAGCACAGCAACAAAACAACAAGTCCGGGTGATTATTTTATGCTTAAATGTACAACTGCACCATCAGTAATAGTTGAGTGTGGATTTCTATCTAATGAAGAGGACGAAAAACTTTTACTGACGGACGCCTATCAAGAAAAAATTATTAACTGTATATATCTAGGAATTGTTGAGTTTTTACAAATAAAATAAATGGCAAAGCTAAACACAGCTTTGCTTTTTTATGCTTTAAATATCCCATTACGAAACATATTCATAAGTTAATTGTCTAAAGTTTTAAATATTTTTTTAAACAATTTACTTTAAAAATAAAATGTGATAATATGAATTTATGGACGATAAACAGAAAGAAGATAACAAGCAAGAATTTTTAAAACTTGTTAAGGATAATATCCACAGAGAAGGAATAGATGAGCTTATGAACTGGTTAGTCACTACCGATTTTTTTGATGCACCAGCAAGCTCAAAATTTCACATGGCAGAAGCAGGAGGACTTTGCAAACACTCGTTAAATGTTTATAAAAGACTACTAGAACTTGCCATAAACGAATGGGGAAATGAAAATGTTAATCTTGAAACTATCACAATAGTGGCACTATTTCATGACATTTGTAAATGTTGTTTTTATAAGATAGAAATGCGAAATGTTAAGGAAAATGGTGAGTGGGTTCAAAAGCCATATTATTCCATTGATGATCCTCTTCCTTACGGACATGGTGAAAAATCTGTTTATATCATTAATGGTTATATGCGACTTACAAGAGAAGAGGCCATTGCGATAAACTGGCATATGGGTGGATTTGACAAGAGAGTTCAAGGTGGCGATTTATCATTTTCATCTGCTTACTATAAGTTTCCACTTGCAACGCTAACTCACATTGCAGATTTAATGGCGACATATTTAGATGAACCAAAAACAAATTAGTAAATAAATATTTGAAATGTGTATCTGAGTTTGTTTTTTGTGGGTATAAATCTATAAATAAATAGCAACGCACAATTAAAAAACTGCATATTTTTATAAAAAAAATTAAAAAACTTTAAATTTAAATTATTTTGGAGAAAATTATGGATTATAAACGACTGGCAGAAATGCTTTATAAAAATGTAACACTCACCCCTGAATACTTTTTTGAAAAGTACCCTGAAAGAAATCTAGCACCGGGGGCAGAGGTTACGAGAACTGCACCAAGCCCAACGGGTTACTATCATACTGGTGGACTCTTTGGTGCAATGATAGATAAATTAGTGGCATTAAAAACAAATGGCATTTTTTATCTCAGAATAGAAGATACTGATCAAAAACGACAAGTTCCGGGTGCTGCAGATGTTGCCTATAATATGCTTTGCAAGTTTAACACAAAGCCCGATGAGGGTTTTATGGGTGAGGGCAAAAAGCAAGTGGGAGAGTATGGTGACTATGTTCAGTCTAAAAGACAAGAAATTTACACGGCGTTTGCAAAACGAATGGTGGAACTTGGTAGGGCATTTCCTTGTTTTTGTAATGCAAGTGAAGGCAAGGAAGATATAAAAATTAGAAGAGAGAAACAACTTGAAGAGTCCGATGAAATTATAGATAAAGACCCTTGCAGAAATCTTGACATAGCAACAATTGAACTTAATTTAAAAATGGGCAAGCCTTGGGCTCTTAGGTTATACTCAAATGGTGATCCAGAAAAAACTTACGAGTTTACTGATCTAATAAAGGGAAAGCGTACACTTCACGAAAATGCAAAAGATATTGTTCTTATGAAGAGTAATGGTATTCCACCATATGCATTTGCACATGTTATTGACGATACTTTAATGCACACCAGTATTGTTGTTCGAGGAGAAGAATGGTGGCCATCATTAAATGCTCACTTGGAAATCTTTAGAGCACTTGGAATTAAGCCTCCAAAGTACGCACATACCCCAGTTGTTTGTAAGATTGATGAAAAAACTGGAACAAAGCGAAAACTCAGTAAGCGATATGACCCTGAAGCCGATACAAGATATTTTATTGCAGAGGGATATCCAACAGTTGCAATAAATGAGTATTTGTTAAATCTTTTAAACTCAGATTTTGAAAATTGGAGAAAGGCAAACCCTGATCTTCCTTATACTGATTTTCCATTTTCAATCAAAAAGATATCTTCAAGCAACCCAATGTTCGATTTAGTTAAAATAAATGACATTTCAAAGAATATAATCTCGAAAGTACCTGCTAAAAAGCTTCTGAGAGAAATTGTGGATTGGGCAAATGAATACGATACACAGCTAGCAAAAGTTTTACTTGCACATCAAGAAATGGCAGAAAGACTGCTTGCGATTGATAGAGAAAACGCAAGACCAAGAAAAGATATTGGACACTTTAGCGAAGTTAAGCGACTTTTTTGTTATATGTTTAATGAATTTTACGATAACAGTACTAGTTTGGTGTTTGATGACAAATATAGTAAGTCGGATATAGTTAATCTTTTAAAAGAGTATGTAAAAGTACTAAACTTAGACGAAAGTAAAGAGCAGTGGTTTGATACTTTAAAACAATGTGCTTTTGTGTGTGGATATGCCGATATGAAGACATATAAACAGTCACCGGAGTCTTATAAAGGAAACATTGCAGATGCGAGTAATATTGTCCGCGTGGCAATCACAGGCAGAACTAATACTCCAGACTTATATGAAATTATAAAACTTTTAGGTAAAGAAGAAGTTTTAAATAGACTTGAGTTTGTAATAAGCAGTTTAAAATAACAAAAATAAAATTTCTAGTCAAAATGATCGTTTTTATAGTAAATAAAAACAGTAAAACGCTAAGATTAGAGATTTTATAATCTTAAAATGTATATTAAAAATTTTTAGCAATACAATTTACTGTAATTATGAGCATTTAACTACAAAAAAATGTAGAAAAAACCAAACATTATGGATTTTGTAATTTTTAACAATAAATTAATAAAAGATACAAATACTAATTTTGTATCTTTTTGTTTTACTTATATAAAAAAAATGTTATAATAAAATTGTTAATAAATTTTCTAACAAAACTAACCAATCTAAAAATTACTTTATAGTAAAAAGCTTTCAATTTGTGCTTTGCATTGTAGTTAGATAATAATAGAAGAATAATTTAACAAACTTATACATTTTAAATTAGTATTAATTACTTTTTAGGGTATTTTTATATTAGAAAAGTTGTTAAATTTGCAGGAGGAATAATGAAAAAAAACAGATTAAAAACATTAATTTCTATAATGCTTTTTGCATTTGTCCTTCCACTTTGCCTAGTGCTCACATCTTGTGGTTCGCAGTCTGCGTATGAGATAGCTGTGAAAAACGGATTTACTGGGACAGAGCAAGAATGGCTTTTGAGTTTACGGGGAGAAAGTGCGTATGAGATAGCTGTGAAAAATGGATTTACTGGAACAGAGCAGGAATGGCTTTTGAGTTTGCAGGGTCAAAATGGTAAAGATGCTGAAACACAAAATATTGATACCTATCAGGCATATTTGTCAGCTAAAGAAAATGAAGAAATTGATGAAAATTATACATATTTAGACTTCCTAAGTAGATTTTTTGCAAATAGTTCAATAACGAGTGGAAGTTATTTAAATAAAAATTTGATGAGTGTTGTGGAAGTTTATGGATATACATCAAATTCACCTTATGCAAATTATTTAAATGCAGGTTCAGGAATTATTTATAGGATAGATGATAATGGTGATGCATATATTATTACCAATTACCATGTGACATACAATTCGTCTAGTAGAAATATGTATCCTTATTTCAAACTTTACTTGTTTGGACAACCAGATATAGAAATTGAGGCAACATATCTAGGTGGAATAAGAAGCTATGACATAGCTATTTTAAAGGTTGAAGGTAGTGAAGCTTTAAAAAATTCAAATGCTCAGGTAGTTGATTTTAGCTTGCAAAATGTGAGCCTTGGTCAAACATGTTATGCAATTGGCAATACTAGTGAGTATGGCTTGACTGTAACTCAGGGAATTATTAGCGTTGAACGCGAAACAATTTCAATGAATGTTGGTGGGGTTTCTTCATATTATAGTGAAATTCGTCACGACTCTTACATCTATCATGGGAATTCAGGTGGTGGACTGTTTGATGAATATGGAAAACTAATTGGTCTTACAAATGGTGGAAGAGAAGGAACACTTATGAATTACGCAATTCCTGCAAATGTTGTTAAAGCAGTTGCTGAAAATATAGTAAGTAGTGGTGAAAGTTCAGTTACAATTTATTCCACAGGAATAGAGGATAACCTAGAAACCACAAATTCTCTGACAATTTACGACTCAGGAACATCAACAATAAAGATAAGTGAAACCATAGTAATTACAAGTATTGATGAAGAAAGTTTACTATCAAACTCAGGACTTGAAGTTGGGGATAAGATTATAAAACTAGAATATAATGGAATAGTTTATGATAACTATCAAAATTATTTGCTTAGAAATTATACCTTGAAAGAATTGTTACTTGCAGGAGAAAGTGGCGACCAAATAAAAATTTTTGTAAGTAGAGAAAGTGAGAGTGGAGAAACTCAAAATGTTTCATATGAAACAATTTTATCTGATTATTTTACAAAAATCCTCAAATAATTTCATTCTTCAAAAAAATTCAATTAAACGCAGAATTTCAATTAAAAATTTGATATTTTGCGTTTTTATTTTTTTAAAATTTAAGTCATAAGTTTGATTTTTTAGTTTTACAAGCTAAAAACAAAAAAATTAATTTTCCTTAAGAAACTTCATTGAATTAAAGATAAACTTAAATTGTTAAAGACTGTATAATAGTTTAATTGTTAAGGTAAACTTAGTTAAATTATCATTGCTAAAATTTTAAATAAATGCTATAATAAATTAAGTTGGTGACTTATGATAAAGAAAACAATTAGTAAACAGGAAGCAAAGCAAATGCAACCCTTGGTTCTTGCAATGATTGGAGACAGTGTGCAAACACTTTTCGTAAGAGAGTATCTTGCAAAATCATATAACTACAAAGTTAATAAGTTAAATAAGATTGTGTCGAGTGTTGTTAAGGCTGGGGCACAATTTGTTACATTTAAAAAAATAGAAGAAAACCTTTTAGAAGATGAATTGGAGATTGCACATAGGGCAAGAAACACCCATATTCATTCAAAGGCAAAAAATTTTACAATAACTGAATACATTTATGCAACGGCATTTGAAGCAATCATTGGATATTTATATCTTGTTGGAGAAGATGAAAGACTAGAAAAATTTTTAATCAAATCTCTAGATGAAATGGTTATTGATTAGGTATTTTTTGGAAAGACTTAGTTAGAATAAACTTTGCATTTAAGAATTAAACTTATTAAAAACTTTTCTTTAAGTTTAATCTAGTTTTATATAAATTAGGCTTTTATAAATTATATATAAATTTTGAGGGGAACATAAAATTTATGAAAATAGAAGGTAAAAATCCAGTTAAAGAACTTTTAAATAGCGATGAAACTATTGAGAAAATTATGATAGAAAACGGAAATTCTGATGGTGACCTCAGAGAAATTCAAAAGCTTGCTAGAGAAAGAGGCATTAAAGTTGAATTTGTTGATAAGAGAGGTTTGGATAAAATTTCGCAAACGGGACATCATCAAGGAGTAATTGCTGAGCAAAATAATTATAAGTACTTTAACTTAAAAGAAGTCATTGCGTCTGAAAGGGAAAAGGGTAAGGATATTTTGTTTGTTATTCTTGACGAAATTTTAGACCCTCATAATTTAGGCTCAATTGTTAGAGTTGCAGAGTGTGCTGGCGCAAGTGGAGTGATTATTTCAAATAGGCGAAGTGCAACTGTCAATGAAACGGTTGTAAGAACATCTGCTGGTGCAACGGCTTATCTGCCAATAATAAAAGTTAATAACATAAATAATGCAATCGAAACCTTAAAAAAAGAAAATATTTGGGTTTATGCACTTGATATGGACGGTGAAGAGATGTATAGTGCCTCGCTGACTGGAGATATTGCACTTGTTGTTGGCAGTGAAGGCAATGGTGTTGGTAAACTGACGCGAAAAATTTGTGACGGAATAATAAGCATACCAATGTTTGGCAAGGTTAATTCACTCAATGCAAGTGTAAGTGCAGGCATAGGAATTTATGAAGTAATAAGACAAAGGAGAAAGTAAATTGGAAAATGTTGACCCGGGCGATATAGTTAAAATCGTGCAAAAATATTCGCCATATGTAAGCTATTTAAGTAAAAGATACTATGTAAAAGATGGCACTGGTGATGATTTGTTTGAAGAGGGTGTAATTGGAATTTTGCAGGCTTGTAAGAATTATAATGGGGAGAGTCTTTTTGAAGAGAGGTTTAATTCATTTGTTAAGCTTTGTATAAAAAGACAAATCCTAGATGCCATAAGAAAGTCTAACAATCAAAAAAATAAAATCTTGAACGAGTCAATAAGCTTTAATGGTATTGATAAAAGTGGGAATGAAAAATCAATGCTGGATATGATGTTTGATAGAAATTTATCAAATGACCCCTTAGACATTTTTATTGATAAAGAAAAAATTGAAGAGAAACTCAAAATCTGTGAAAGTGAACTGAGCGAATTTGAAAAAAAAGTTCTTAAACATTATCTTGAAGGCGAAAAACAGTCGGAAATTGCAGTTTCATTAAATAAACAAGTAAAACAAATAGACAATACCTTGCAACGAATAAAATCAAAACTAAATAAAGCTGGTTAAAAAAAACGCAATTTTTATTAATTTTAACTAAAAAACATTAAAAAAAGGAGATTTTATATGTATTTAGCTCTTTACAGAAAATACCGTCCAAATACATTTGATAAGGTAATTGGGCAACAGCATATAGTAAAGACTCTTATCAATCAAATCAAAACGGATAGAATATCCCACGCTTATTTGTTTACGGGTAGTAGGGGCACTGGTAAGACAAGCACGGCAAAAATTTTTTCAAGAGCTATTAATTGCTTGCACCCTGTAAATGGCTCGCCTTGCTGTGAGTGCGAAGTATGTAAGGCACTTGAAAAGACCAATGTTGATGTTCTTGAAATTGATGCCGCTTCTAATAATGGGGTTGATGAAATTCGTGAACTTAGGGAAAGGGTTAAGTATCCACCTGTAGTTGGGAAATATAAGGTTTATATAATTGATGAAGTTCATATGCTTTCATCAAGTGCCTTTAATGCACTGCTAAAAACACTTGAAGAACCACCAAGCCACACGGTATTTATTTTAGCAACTACAGAAGTTCATAAACTTCCAGCAACAATTCTTTCAAGGTGTTTGCGCTTTGACTTTAAACTAGTATCTCTTGAAGACCTTTCAATGCTGCTTGAGAAAATTCTAAAGGAAGAAAATATAAGCTATGATAGTGAAAGTATTAATGTTTTGGCAAGAGCAGGAGAGGGTAGCGTCAGAGATACCTTGTCAATAGCAGATAGATGTGTTTCATTTGCGGGTGATAAACTAACTTATCAAAGCGTTATTGATGTGCTTGGAATTTCTAAACGAGATGTTATGATAAATCTTACAAATCTCATTTTAGAAAAAAATCTTGGCAAGTGTTTAACGGAACTTGACAGCGTACTTTCAAGTGGTAAAAGTCCTTTAGTTCTATCAAATGACTTGATTGCGTATTTAAGAGATTTACTACTTATTTGGTCACTTAAAGAAAAATCTAGAGAGATTGTTGTAGTAAAAGATGATGTATTTGAGAAAATGAAAGCCCAAGCAACACAGGAAAATTATAGTAAGATTGTTAGTTCAATAGAAATTTTAAGCAAAGTTGAACAGGAACTTCGCTATAGCTCAAAGCCGAGAATTGTACTTGAATGTGCCATAATAAAAATTATAAATGCAAGTTCACTTGCAGAAAGAGTTGAAAGACTTGAAGAAAAAGTTAATAATATTTTTCCCAGATAATAGCCCGGATTTAAAAACTGCAAAAAATATTAAAAATATTAAAAAAAACACTCAAAACAATGAAAATATTGATGATGTTGTGGAAGAATTAAATTCTGAGTTAAAAAAAATTAAAGAAGAAACCGTGGTTTTTGATGACACCTCAAAAAGCGAAATTGATGAAGGAATTGTTATTTTAGGTGAGCTCTTAAAATTTCTAAAAGAAAATAAGTATATGTCAATGCTTATGATTTGTCGTAAGATTGAAAGCATTAATATAATTAATGGAATTGCAGAAATTGAGTATAAAGATATTGAGGTTCAGGAATTATTTACAAAGAGTAACTACACCGAAGTACTTGAAGGATTTTTCAACTCAAAAAATCTGGGCTTTAAGCCAAAGTCAGCCTTGAGCGAGGTTGACGATAAAGATACACTCAACGCGCTAGTTGGTGGAAAACTAAAAATTATAAAAACAGATGACAAAACTAATTAAATATGTAAAAAAGATTTGAAAAAAAATAAAAAGACATTATAATAATAATATCAGAAGTGGCTGTCAAGTGTGGAGAAATCACATTTGGAGGGCACCTGATGGTTTTCAAATGGTAAAAGCAATTATCTTGATGGTTCTTTTTGTAGCTTAAAATAAAACTGATAAAGTTTTTAACAAAACTTTTAGTTTGGATTTTACAAAGATAAGTCCTTTTGGAAGTCTTTTCTTTATTGTGACTTTGCTAAAATGTAAGAGCAGGCAAAAGATAATGATTTTAAGTTGTTGATTAAAATAGTTATGGCAAAACTTAAAATTGGGTCTATTAATTTTTGATTTGCCTATAACTAGTTTAAATAATATTTATTAAAGGAGTTAATATGAATAAATTTGGTGGATTTGGTGGTGCAAATAATATGCAGGCAATGATGCGTCAGGCACAAAAAATGCAGGAAGAGGCAATGCGTGCAAAGGAAGAGTTAGATAATACAATTTTTGAAGGAACTGCTAGTGGTGGACTGGTTAAGGTTGAAATTAACGGTAAATTTGAAATGGTTGGCTTGCACATTGATAGTAGCGTTGTGGATAGCGATGATGTTGAAATGTTAGAGGATTTAATTATAGCAGGATTTAACGATGCAAAAGCAAAAGCCGATGAAATGAAGCAGAGTAAGCTCGGTGCACTTGGGGGCTTAATTTAGTGGACATAAACAAAATTGAACCAATTGCAAGACTTATAAATGAATTTTCAAAATTGCCAGCAGTTGGGAAGAAAACGGCAGAAAGATATGCATATTACATAATTCGTACTAGTGAAGAAAATGCCAGAAATCTAGCTACAAGTATTATGGACGTGAAAAGTAAAATAACATTTTGTGAGATATGTGGGAACTACACTGATAGCTCACCATGTAAAATTTGCAGAGATAGAAGTGCTAAAATTATTTGCGTTGTAAAAGAGCCAAAAGATGCTATGGCAATAGAAAAGACGGGAGAATTTAAGGGGCAATATCATATTCTTCATGGAACAATCAATCCAATTTCTGGTATTGGTCCAAACGACATTAGAATTAAAGAACTGCTTGATAGAATAAGTAATAATGAAACGGAAGAAGTTATACTTGCAACAAATCCCGATGTTGAAGGTGAGGCAACAGCGCTTTACATTGCAAAACTTTTAAAGCCTCTTCAAATAAAAGTTTCAAGAATAGCTCAGGGAATTTCTATTGGCAGTGAGCTTGAATACGCAGATGAAGTAACACTTTCAAGGGCACTTCACGACAGAAAAGAAATTTAGTTAATTTGATTATTTGTTCAAATTGGGCAAACTCAAATCTTTTATCACAAAATTATTACAATTAATTTTATGAATAAAATTTTGATATTTCTAAATTGAACATTTAACATTTTATTATTCGAATTTTGAAATAGATAGTTTGGGGGGGAGAATTGTTATGGCAGAAGAGTCTCGAATGGATACAGAAACTGAAAACCATGAATCTAATATTAGTGAAGAGAGTGAGGTTTCAAGTACAATAAGTTCAAATGACAATTCAATTTACTATGAAAGGCCAAAGTCAAAATTTAAGATTTTTTTTGAGAATTTAAATTATAGGCTTAGTTATACTCCTGCTCTTGGCTTTGTGGGAGTGATGAGTATTGTATGTTTTTTAGGCTTTTTGTTTTTTACAACTGAAAGAAATCATTATCTAAATAATGATAACTTAGAACTTGCAAATTCGTGTTTAGTTTTTCAAGTTTTTTTCTGCGTAACGGCAATCATCTTTATTATCCTATTTATTTCAAGTATTGTCTTAAATATCATAAGGCGAAACAAAGGAAAAAGATAAGTAAAAGTATATTTTTAAGATATACTTTTTTTATTTACTATCGCAAAAAACTGCAATTTTCCATCAAAAAATATATAAAAAGGTGATTTTATGACATTTAATTTAAATTTATCTCTTAAAGAACTTAGCATGCGAACTTCAAAAAAACACTACTTAGAAATAAAGCTTTTGTCAGATACAAGCCCAGAGTACCAAAAACTTACAGGTAGTGAAAAAGAAGTAATCTTTCATCTTGTAAAGGCAAGTAAATGGTTTGACCAAATTTGGCTAAAACTTGATAATCATAAGAATTTAGAATTTTTAGCTTTTTTAAATCAAGAAATTGAAAAAGGTAATAAACAGGCATACCTTACAAAAAAATTATTTGATTCACAAAAGGGCGCTTTTTCTCCTGATGCTCTGGGTAATGAAATTGTCCTAACAAAGAGTTTAAAAAAGACCCCGGGACTTGGATTTTATCCTGAAGACTTGGAGCCTTTTGAATTTCATCAAATTTTAGATAAAATGCTTGATGAAGGTGAAGTTCAAGAAGTTAAAAACATTCTCAGTCAAAGAACAGTTGTCGTAAGAAATGGTGATAAATTAACTTCAATTGATTATGTCGACTATTTTCCAGAGTTTGAAGAGATTGCGGCAGAACTTGAACAAGCTAAAAATTTATGCGAGGATAAAGAGTTTGCAGAGTATTTAAATTTGCAAGCACAGGCACTTAGATGTGTTGACATAGAGATTGATGCAAAAGCTGATATTGCATGGGCAAAGCTTGATAAGTCTAATTTAGAATTTACAATTACAAGAGAAAACTATGACGAACAAATGACTAATACAATTTTTGAAAATGAAAAACTCTGCAATAGACTTAAAGCACTTGACATTGATATTAATAGTAAAGATTCGCTTGGAGCGAGAGTTGGAATTGTCAATAAACGAGGTACTAAATTTTTAAATAAACTTAAAAAATTAACTGAAATAGAAGCAGAGTATATGCCTTATAGGCAAGAGTATGAGAGAAATTCTTCCTCAGGGAACATTCCACAAACAGCTGTCGATGTTGACATAATTTCTTTAACTGGCGAAGAAGGTGCATACAGGGCAGGGATTGTACTTGCACAAAATCTGCCAAATGACGATAAACTTTCATTAAAAAAAGGTGGTGGAAGAAGAAATGTATATCATAGACAAATTAGAAAAAAGACAAATCGAAGACTTTATAAAAACCTAATAACTGACAGTCAGTATGAATATTTTTACCCAGAAGCAGACCATTGGGCAACAATCTGCCACGAAAACACTCATACGCTTGGTCCAAGTAATGTTAATCTTGGAAAGTATACTTCAATTCTTGAAGAGTATAAGGCTGATATGGGAATGTATGCTTTTTTGGATAATTTTGTAGAAAAAAAACTCTTTACAGAAAAACAGGCTAAGCAAATAATGGTAACAAGTCTTGCCTCAAGCTTTTTAAAGGGAAAACCATCTCTGACCGAACCACATAAAGTTAGATCATGTATGATTGTCAATAGAATGATAAAGACAAAGTCAATAACTTTTGATGAACAGGGAAAATTAATTTTTGATTTTGAAAAAATCAAACAAACGACAAAACAAATAATGAAAGAAGTTATCAGGCTTCAAATTGATGGTGATGTATTAATGGCAAAAGATTATGTAGAAAAATGGTTTGTTTGGACGGAAGAAATTGATATTGTTTCTAAAATAATTCAAAATTATAGTAAGAAATTAAATGGATACTTAACAATGCCACTTTATGATAAAATATTATTAAGTTGAGAATATTTTTTTGGAGTATTATTTTATGAAAATTTTTGATAGTTTAAAGAAAAAAATGAAAAGTTATCTGACGAACAAAAAAAATGGAATAAGATGTGGGACCTTTGGACTGAAGAGCGTGCAGAGTCACCTTTTGCAGAGTTAATGACCTATCAAAGTGAAGTTAATAATGGTGGACATGACCAATACTTTTCTAATATGGAAGAAAGAGGAATTTTACAAAAAGAAATTGCATCTATTGAAAAGATTTTGCCTGAAAATTTAAAAAATAATTTTAAAGAAGCATATGGCGCATATTTAGTCTTAAATAAAGATGTAGATAATGAAGAAGCAATAAATAAGCTTAATGATTGTGATGATATGTTCTATCAAAATGAATCAGAAATTAACAATATTTTAGAAGAGTATGCAAGTAGAATGAAATTAAAGCTTAAAGAAATGTTTTTATGGAAAAGATTAATTGGACTGTAAAGAATGAAAATAAAAATTGTGTTATTTATTCGTTCCTTACAAAAGCAAGTTTTTTAAAAATTATTTTAAACCTTGCAGTATAGTAAAAAATTAATTTAAAAAAATGCAAAATTACTTAAAATTTGTTAAAATTTGACATAAAAATTATAAAATTAACAAAAAACTCAATTTTTGTTATTTTTTTTGTTTCTTTTTTTGCTTTTTGAGAGAATTTGTAATATATTATAAGTGTATAAAAGGAGGAACTAATGGATTATTCAGAAATGAAAGCCACAAAAACGAGTAAGTCAGAATCAGCTAAAGATGCAATAAGTTCTTTGGCTTCAGGTCTTTCTCAAGGCAAAAGCACTTCAAAAAAATCAACAAGTTCATCTTCAAAGTCAAGCAGTACAAAGAAAACTAATAGTGCATCAAAAAAGACGACTTCAAAGTCGTCTAGTGGAAAATCAAGTAGTACTACAAAAAAGAGGACTTCTTCTAAATCATCAAAAACAAAGAAGCCAGACAATTCTTTTTTTGAAACGACTGTGAGCACACTTAAAGATGTGGCTAATATCACATCAAACACAAAATCAAAAAAGAAAAAGACTTCTTCATCATCAAAAAAATCAAAAAAAGCACTTATCTTGGCATTTTCAATCTTCTTTTTATTAATAGGTGCACTTGGTGGTTTTTTTACTGCCCATATAATTTGCAAAAACGATGTCTATGCTATGGTTTGCTATGACAATGGTGAAGCAGATATTGTCATTGGTCAGGACGAGGAGTATCAGTATTATAGAGAACTCGGAGTTAATTGTGTTGCCTTTGGCAGGGACTGCTCAGATGAATTTAAAGTTACCTATTATTATCGCAATGATCTTTCTATGGACGAAGTAGAAGTTGATGGGGTTGATACAAGTGTAGAGGGAATTTACTATGCAGTCTACACGGCTCCGTCAAAGAAATATAGCACGGTAAAACTTATTAGAAACATTATTGTTTTAAGGGGGGAAGACGATGCGCAGTAGTAAAATTAAAATATTCTTCGTTTCACTTATTTGCTTTATTGTTGGATTTGCTGTTGGCGTTGTAGGCAACATTTTTGTAAGTTTACCCGATTCTTACAAAATTCCTTCAAAGGTTTCGTCATCTAGTAGTGTTGTATCAGGCACTCCTGACGCAGGAGTAATTTCAAATAGTGATTTATCAATCCATTTTTTAGAACTTGGAAACAAGTACACGGGAGATTGCATTTATATTAAAGTTGGCGACACAGATATTTTGATTGATGGTGGTTCAAAGACTAGCAGTGTTTCAACCATAACTAGTTATGTTGATGAGTTTATGACGGACGATGTAATGGATTACATAATTATTACACATGCCCATGAGGACCACTATGCAGGATACGCAACAAATGCCACTACTGAAAGTTTGTTTGACCACTATAGAAATGATGGAACTAATGGAAAGTCAATTGGAACAATTATAACATTTGCTCAGACTAGAAAGTCAGACACGGCAAATATGCATTCAAACTATCTAAGAGAGCTTGGCGAAGCAACCACTAGTGGTGCAAAACACTTCACGGCTCTTGAATGCAGTGAAGAAACTATTAACTATCAAGGTTTTCAAGCTCAGAGTATGTATGACCTTGGCACTGATAGTGACGGCAATACAATTTGGCTTCAAATTTTGTATACAAAATTTTATACTAGTCAGGGCAAACTTGAAACTACGACTGAAAATAATTTTTCAGTGTGCTTTCAAATAATTCAGGGAACAAAGAAGTATTTATTTACCGGCGACCTTGAAAAAGATGGGGAAGAATCTTTGGTTGACGATGAAAGAAATTCAGGAAAACTTTCAAGTGTAGAGCTTTATAAGGCAGGTCATCACGGTTCAAAAACTTCTTCCTCTGCTAAACTTATGGCAGTAATTCAGCCAAAAATAGTCGTAGTTTGCTGTGTTGCGGGAAGTAGTGAGTACACTACAAAAAATGAGAACCAATTTCCAACGCAGGAGTTTATTGACAATGTTTCAATCTACACTTCTCGAATATATGTTACGACACTTTGTATAGATTACTCTTCAAATCAGTTTGAATCGTTTAATGGTAATATAACAATTTGTTCGACGGGAAGTAACGATACCATTGTTATGTGTTCAAACAATGATACAGTTTTGAAAGATACCGATTGGTTTAAGGCAAATCGTACGCTTCCAGAAAACGCTGTCGCCTGATGGGGCAGTACTTTAAATTTTAACTGCCCCAATATTTATAGTAATCTACAAGTGATATTCAAAATTTAAGTTAATAAAAAGAGCTTAAGTATTTCTATGTTAGATTTTAAGCTCTTTTTATATGAAAAAAAATAAAAAAATACATTGATATCTAATAATACTTTATTTTAAAGTAAAAATCTTGCATAAAAAATGCAAATAAAAATTTATTTTTATATTAATTGGAAATGTTTTTATAATGGTAAATTTTTATCTTTAATCTTCTATATTTATTAAATTAATTTTGCTCAATAAAAAAGATTTTATTTGGAAATTTGTGGTGGCTTTGTTTTAAGTTTTGTTTCTGTGTTTGTTAATTACGCTTATTCTTTTTTGTTTGACAAATTTTCTTAAATTTTGGTCAATTCTGTTAGTTTCACATGTATAAAGGTTATTTTTATTATTTTCTCTCATAAATATATTATATGTAATACCAAAATAAAAATGCAAAGGCGTACGCCTTTGCATTGAAGAGTAAAGTTTTAAGGAAAAGAGATTTATTATTTGAAAAATTTGTAGCGTTCTTCTTTTGTGTAGTAGACTTGAACTTTGTCAAGTCTAATATATTATATGCAACTACCATTTTTTTGTAACAAAAAACTCAAAAAGAAATTTCTTTATTTGCTTTTCATTTTATTGACAAATAAAATTTTAATGTGGTATTATTGGAGTAATAAATAAGGAGATTAAAATTATGGTAGATAATAGTAGAGAAGTAAGAAGACAAATTTTTGACGTAATAGGGTGTATTGCTGCTGTTGTTACTGTTATTGCTTATCTTGTTCTTTGCATTAATGCACAAGTGCCATTCATTCCAGAAGGCTCATTTATTATGAATGTTTTAAACATTATTAAGACATTTGCCCCTCTTATTGTTGTTGCTCTTGTTGGAATTGAATTTGTGGCTGACAAGCACATCGTATTTAGAATTATTTTCTATGTTATGATTGCTCTTGTTGTGCTTATGATGTTCTTCCCTAGCACATGGTCAAAATTTGTTGGTATTGTTACAGAAGTTAGCGATACTATAAAAGAAAATGTTTAAATTGATGATAACACACCTTATTTTGGGTGTGTTATTTTTGTAAATACTTATTAAATTTTAAATTAATTTTATTTCTTTTCTTAAATGGAATTTCTTTAAAAATAATATTATTTTTACTATTGTATTTTGATTGTATTTTTGCTATAATATCCCAAAGGAGAATAGTAATGACAAAAGTTTTAAATTTAGATAATGATTTTATAATTCTTTGGTCCAATTATTTGCTTAGTGGGAAAATGGATATGAATGTACTTACTAGACTTGCCGAACTTGGACAAATTAATGCTGTACAAAATTATTATTTATTTTCATCACAAAAAAATCAAAAAATTGACAAAATTATAGACGATTATTCAAAAAATCAAACACCAGATGGTGATTATGCAAAATTAAATAAATATTATTACTATAATAGAAAGGAAATTGACGAAAAAAGCTCTAATTTTGCACTTGAATATAGTAGGCTTATTTCTAAAAGACGAGATGGACTTTTGTTTGATGAACATTTGGAATCTCAAATTCATGAATTGGAAGAAAAGATTAGGAATGAAACTTATACAAAAAGTAAGAGAGATTGTGCTAATAGCTTTTGGAATAGTGGAATAGCTATTAACAACCCAAGTCAGTGTGAGATGGCTGTTGAAATTCAAAGGTCAGTACCACTTCATAATAGTACGGATTTGAAAGATTGTGTAAATCAAGTTAGAAAAGATTTGATTTCCAATTATGTAGTAGATAGAGAAAATAATCAGATAAAGTTTTCATTAGCAAAAAATCTTAGTTATTTTACATCTTCAAGGAAAGAGAAGGCACTAGCAAATCAATTTTTACAAGAACTAGCATCACAGCCTTATTCAAATGAAATTCAGTCTTTTTTAAATAACTTAGAAGCTGAAAGAAATATGTAATCTAAAATTAAATTGGTGCTTTTGAATAGAAAATTTTACTTTTATATTCAAAAGTGCTTTTTTTTATAAAAAAAAACTTTAAATAATTAATTTAATTAAGACAAATTTTGTTGTAAAAAGAAATGTTTTTTTAAAGCTTTTAAATTTTTATATGGTTATATATATAGTTAAGGAATTTATACTGTTTTATGTAAGCTAAACAGTAGAGAAATCTTCAATTAGTAAAAATCAAAAAAATAAGAAATTTTATTAAAACATTTTTAAGACTAATTAAAAAAGAATTTTTCTATTTTTTGTAAATTTATTTTTGTTTTCTTATTTTTTGGCTTCAAAATGGTTTATCTAATCTGATTTTTAATTAACAATACTAAAACACTTATTAAACTTATACGGACATACATTTCAAATATACATTTCACAACATTTGCTTTACTTTCTAAAATATTTATAAATGTTTGTTTATATGAATTAAAATAAAAAATTTTTAACTTTATTAAGGTAAAGATAGTTTTAGTGGTAAAATTAATATAAAATATTTTTAGAATAGTTATAGATAATAGTATAGGTAATAATATTTATCATAGCTAAAAAATTATAAATATAAAACAAATATAAATAAATTAATTTTATATAAAATTTAAAATGTTTTATAAATTTATGTAGTAAAAAAAAATTAAAATTTTTAAAAATAATGTTGACAAAAAACGAAATCTATATTATATTATTATCGTTAAGCGAGAGCAAGTATGGCGGCATAGCTCAGTTGGCTAGAGCAATCGGTTCATACCCGGCAGGTCATAAGTTCAAATCTTATTGCCGCTACCAATAATAATGGTCCCATCGTCAAGCGGTTAAGACATCACCCTTTCACGGTGAAGTCAGCAGTTCGAATCTGCTTGGGATCACCAAAGCAAACCTCAACTAGTTTGGTTGGGGTTTTTCTTTTTGTATAAAACGACGAAATAAGAAAAATTAATTCTAATTATATAAAAATCTTAGTATTTAATCTTAATTTATTTGCTAAACATAATGTTTAGTGTGATTTAAAACTTAAACTTAAAATATTAATAAGACATAATTTTAAGGGACTTAAATTATAATTTTATTATTTTTGTGTTTCTATTTTTGTATTCAATTCATGGTTATTTGATTAAAAGCGATATAAAACCATTATCTTGACAAATTTTATGATAGATAGTATTATTTTAGTATGAACGAAACAGTACAAAAATTTTTAGAAACAATGAATGTTGACATTGAGAAATTTAATTTATTAGAAGAAAGTCAAATTAAAAATGATAAAGATGTAAATGCAATAATTTCAAGGTTTTCATTTTTTAAACTAAAAAAGGAAAATAAAAAAATTTCAATAGCTGATGTAGTAGGCTATGATTATGGTTGGAGAAGTCTTGAAGGAGGAAGTATAATTAACAATCTTTCTGGTTTTTTTGACAAGAATGGTGACAGCTATCATAGTAGGTCGGTATCTATGCTTGATATCCCTCAAGGTGAAGTTATAAAGCAATTGGAATACAGTTTTAAAAAAGAACCAATTTGCCTAATTGAAGTTGATAGTGGCAAATATATAATTGGAAATAATGGTATGCATAGATTTCATGTAATAAAAATGCATTACTTAAATGAATTATCTAAGCTAAATCCTCACGATACGGCTTCAATAAAGAAATTGAGAGAAAAATATTCCTTTAACTCAAATGTTTCTGAAGTTGATTTTGTTAAAACCTACTCAGCTTTTATGCTCAGTTTGTTAGACCAAAATTTAAAACTTGAAAGCCATTATAATAAAGATTGGCAACTTACGGATAAAGTTAATTTAATTAATTTTCAAAATTCAGACGAAAAAATTATACTAACAAATGACCAGTTGATTGAAATGGTAAACAAAAAGATGAAACAATTTTTAAAAACTGCTTCAAGAAAAGAAAGGGGTCAGTTTAACGATAAAATCAAAACAGCATATGAAAACTTTGATAGTTTTAAAGCATTTTATGATTACAGCTTAAAGCAAATTGAGAAAGGGGGAAGTGAATGGAACTTTTAAAATCAAGAAACTCAGACAAAGAAAACTCTGTTAAATATGTTTTAAAAGAGCAAGACACGGATATTGGCTACGGATATATTTATAGTAGAGAAGTCAATCCAATAGAAATTTATGTTTATGAGAAGTATCAGTCAAATGGTTATGGGAAAGCTCTGTTTAACTTTCTTTTAAATGAGTTAAAGCAAAGTGGAGTTAAGGGGGCTATTTTTGAATTGGACGAAAGTCAGTATAGATTTAAAAACATTATATCGCAGGCTGGAGCTTTTGAAATAGGAAGAAATTTGCCAAAAATCAAGTATGTTTTAAAGATATCGTAAAAAACGCAAAATTTACAAAATTAACTTAAAATAAATATAAAAAAAAGTATTTAAATCAAAAATTTTAATTTAAATATTTTTTATTTTTATTTATTTTTTAAACTTAAATTATTTGTCAACAAAAATACACAAAATTGTCTTGATTTTTTATTTTACAAAAAAAAGTGCATTTAGTATAATTTTTTTATAGAAAACTTATTATCAAGAGAGGTTATGCTTATGTTTAATTTTTCTAGTTCAGATATTAATAGAGGATATCAAGAATTTAAAGATACAAAAAACGCAGTTTTATTAGATGTTAGGACGCGTGAAGAATATGATGAGGGACATATTCCACTCAGTAAAAATGTACCACTTGACGAAATTGATAAAGTCAAAAATATGGTGAGTGACAAACATACACCACTTTATTTATACTGTTACAGTGGAGTTAGAAGCCTTGAGGCAACTCAAAAACTTGTAAGTCTTGGCTTTGAAAAGGTTAATAATATTGGAGGTATTTCTTCTTATAAAGGAGAAATTGAGAAATAAAATATGGAGATAGTAATTGTTGGAGGTGTTGCAGGTGGAGCTACTGCAGCCGCAAGAATAAGAAGATTAGATGAAAATGCTAAGATAACAATATTTGAGAGAACTGGATATATTTCTTATGCAAATTGTGGGCTACCATATTATATTGGCGGGGAGATTACGGACAAAAAAGAACTTACGCTTCAAACAGCTGAAAGTTTTAAAAAAAGATTTAACATAAATGTTTTTGTTAATCACGAAGTGTTAAAAGTTCATAAAGAAAATAATAGTGTGATGGTAAAAAACCTAGAAACTGGTGAAATATTTGAGAAATTTTACGATAAACTCTTGCTTTCGCCCGGTGCAAAGGCAGTCATACCGAATATTTTGGGAGTAGATAGTAAATTTATCTTTACTCTCCGAACAGTCGAAGATACTTTTAGAATTTATGACTATATAAAAGAAAAAAATGTAAAAACTGCAACAATAATAGGTGGTGGTTTTATTGGACTTGAAATGCTTGAAAATTTAGTACAACAAAAAATAAAAGTAACGATGATACAAAAAGATGACCACGTGCTTAGCCCAATTGATTATGACATGGCAAGTTTCTTGCATACAGAAATCAAGAAAAATGGTGCAAATTTAATTTTAAACGGAAATGTTGTAGAATTCTTAAAGTCAGATAATGGAATTATAACAGTACTTGACAGTAATTATAAAATAGAGTCACAAATTGCAATTTTATGTATTGGAGTTATGCCAGAAACTACCTTAGCAAAAGAGGCAGGTTTAGAACTTGGAATAAAAGAAAGCATTGTTGTTAATGAAAATATGCAGACATCACAGAAGAATATATATGCTGTGGGTGACGCCGTTGAAATTAAACATATAATTACGGGCAATAAAGCGGTTATATCACTTGCTGGACCAGCAAATAAACAGGGAAGAATTGCAGGCGACAATATTTGTGGCATAAAAAGTAAGTATAAAGGTAGTCTAGGTACTTCTGTATTGAAACTTTTTTCACTTACTGTTGGAATGGTTGGTTTAAATGAAAGACAGTTAAAAACAATGAATGTAGACTACTCAAAAGTTATTCTTTCGCCGTCAAACCATGCAACATATTATCCGGGTGCAAGCACAATGACAATGAAGGTGCTTTTTGAAAAATCTACTGAAAAACTTTTAGGTGCACAAATTGTTGGGGAAGATGGAGTTGATAAGAGAATAGATGTTATTGCTACGGCAATGTTTAACAACATGAAGGCAAGCGAACTTAAAGACTTGGATCTTGCCTACGCTCCTCCATATTCTTCGGCAAAAGATCCCGTTAATATGGCAGGTTTTATAATAGAAAATTTAGTTACTGGGAAAGTGAAACAATTTTATATCGAAGATATTGAAAATCTTTTAAATGATAAAGGTGCGACTCTAATTGATGCGAGAACTAAACAAGAGTATAATAGAGGTTCTATACAGGGATTTAAAAATATACCACTAGATGATTTGAGAAATAATTTGGATAGTCTAGATAAAAACAAAAGAATTTATGTTATGTGTCAGTCGGGGTTACGAAGTTATATTGCTACCAGAATTTTAATGCAAAATGGATTTGACGCTTATAATTTTGCAGGAGGTTATCGGTATTATAGCTTGGTAAAATGTTGCAAGGAGCAAATTGGTGAAAGCTATGCATGTGGATTGGAAAAGAATTCTGATAAGAGATAGAATAAATTGTGCTTATTAGGTTAATTGAAATAAAATAGATGCTGAAAGTTTTAAAAATGAAAGTTATTTGAAATAAAAAACACTTCCACTTTGTAGGGAAGTGTTTTTGCAAAGAAATAAATTGTCAGAGAAGTATATTATTTGAATTGAATTTTCGTCTAAAAGCTGTAACTTATTTGTATCAACTATAATATATGAGTTTTCATTTGATAAAAACCCATTAATTCCACCACTCAGACAGTTAGCGTCAAGTGCAAGCTCTTTTGTTGGCTCCAGCCATTTGTGGTTTCGGTTTCAATGTAAAGGTCAATGCTAGACACATTTGTAATACTATTAATAAAGTTTTGAGTTTTATCATTACTAGTGACAGAAAAAACATAGTTAAAAGTGGAAAGACAAGAAGCACAAATTAAGAATATTATAATAAAACTATAACTTTTAAGTTTTTTACTAAGTTTAACTATTTGAATTGAGCCATAGATTGCAATTAAAATAAAACAAGGAAAAATATACCAATAAAGTTTTGTTTTAGAAATAGTATATAGGATAAAGACAGATAAAAAAGCAGATATTGTTCCTATGTCAAAATATGAAAATTTTTCTTTATTAATAAGTTTTAAGATATTAATTGCAATAATAGGTATCAAACAATAAACTACACTTTCACTGCTTAGAAGATATATTACATAGTATAAAATTCCACCATAATGTTCTTCAATAACAGTCGAAGACCTTGAAAGTAAATCATATTTAATCATTTGTTTAATGAATTCAAATCCATCAAATTGATATCTTGCTACTGCCCAAATAAAAATTGGCGCAACGGAAACGATAAAAAATAAAGTAATTCGTTTAAATCCAAGTCGTTTAAATCCCTTTGTAAAAATCAAGTAAAAAAATACAGTAGGAATTAGAATTAGTGAGTGCCAGCTTTTTGTTAAAAAGCAAAGACTAAACATTAAACCTGTCAAATATATCCAGTTTGGATTGTCTTCGGTTTTTATTAGAGAAATAAAAGAGATAGAATAAAAAAGTAAAAATAGTGCATCAGCATCACCTCTTCTAACGCAGTGTGATATAAATAGATTGCAAAATGAAAGCAAAATTACAAGGAAAAGTAAACTAGCTTTTTTATCAAATTTTCGTTTTATAAATATTGAAACAATAATCGCAGTTAAAATATATGAAAGAGCAGAATAAAATCTAAGTCCAAATGCGTTATAGCCAAAAATTTTGAATCCCAGTATTATAAAATAATAACTGATTGGGGGTTTTAGGTTCCAGTAGTCAATTTCACCATTGTAAAAATTGGCAATAAAATTATTGTATTTAAGCATTTCATAGGCATTAACTCCGTGCCTTGCTTCGTCCCAGTCCGTAATTGGTGCTTTTCCAAGATTATAAAAACAACAAAAGATAATAGTAGCAAGAATAAGAAAATAAAATACATAAAAGTATTTATCAAACATATTGGCATAATTTAACTTTTTAGATTTGTTTTCCGTAATTGTAAATTTCATAAAAATATTATAAACATAACCAATAAAATATACAAGTAATTTAAAAAAATTACACGAGAAATAAAAAGTTCGCTATTATAATTTAAAAAGTCTATAAAAAGTAAAATTAAAAAGTATTTTTAATTAAAAAATTTATTTGTAAATTTTTACTTTAAATTTAAGGTAATGTAAGTTTTGATTTTTGCAATTAAGTTTGCTTGCATTGAAATATTCGTAAATTAAGATTTGATGTTTAAATTTTATTTGCTTAATGTATATTTTTTATCTTTTATTAATGTATATTTTTTATCTTTTATTAATGTATATGTTTTATCTTTTAATAAAATTTTATCTAAAAGTAAGAATAAAAAATAATCCCCAAAAGGGGATTATTTTTTTGTTTACATATGACCGTGAATTCTAATTCTAGTAGTGTTGTCTACACCAGGCCCAATTGCTGGAACATAAATAGATTCGCCAGTTTCATTAGGAAGTGTAAGGAAATTAGCATCATCTAAATCGTATTCACTTGAATCATATTGATAGTGAACGCCATTGTTTTCTTTGTGAATTTCCATAAGAGTAAAATCTTCTGGTAAATAATCGGTTACAACAACATTAGTTGCATCAATATTTCCAGTATTTGTCAAAGTAATGAAGTAATCTAATTCGTCATCACAGCAGAAAGTATCATTGCTAACTTCTTTTGTGATTAATAATTCTGCATATTGGCACTTTGTGATAGTTAAACTGGCTTCTTTTGTAACACAGTTAGAGCTTCCAGTACCTCTTGATTCTTCGTCACTGCTACAAGAACATCTGCAACCTCTTACGCAAACTTCGTTAGTAATTTCGTCTATGTCAGAAGGAATGCTTTCGCTAACATCTACTGAATATTGTAAGACTAATTCTTCATCTCTTTCAAGTCTTTTGCTAATCTCAAATTCTAATGGATTTGTAGAAGTTGGTGTAATGGTTTCCATTGAGCCATTAAAAATTCTTGCACTGCCATCAACATAGGTGTAGTAGTCACCATCTCCACCAAGATTGTCAGAAATTTCAAATTTACCTAAACAACTGCAACCAGTGTTTGTGATTTTTACAAAGAATGTTAATCTGTCACCAGCTCTGAAGCAGTCAGAAGTAGAAGTTTTTTCTACAGTGAAGTCAACTTGATTTTTTCTTGTTGAAGTAACAATGTTTGAATCGCTGTTTCTTGTTCCCTCATAGCCCTCGTATGAATATGAAACATGTGCTTGATTAGTGAGGTTTGTTGCCATATTTTTCTCCTTAAAGTAAAATTGGAGAAGATGCGTTTTCTCTTCTCCAATAATATACTATGTTAATTTGTTAAAATTTGTGAGATAAATTTTGGCAAAATTTTTTTATTCTAGTTTATTTGTTTGAACGCCAAGAGTAAAATCAATGTGTTAAAAAAAAGTGTTCAATGCAACTCTCTAAACTAAAATACAAGCATTTCACTATGCAATTTCTACATTGTCTGCACGGTTACTATTTTCATTTTCTCTGCTATCTTCTCCGTTAATATTCATTATAGCATTTGACTTAATAGTAATAAGCTCTACCTTGTTTGGTTTTTGAGTTTCACTATGAAGTTCTGGGTAGTAGTCAATAAACTTTGAACCAGAAATGATTTCTTCAGAAATTTTTAGTCCAAGGTCATATTGCTCTTTGGTAATTTTACAGGTTCTGAGAAGATAGTCAGCGTAATAGTATTCTTGTGTTTTTGTTTCGTTTTGCTTATCTTCCTCTGCATTTGAGTGAGATTCACCTTTGTTTACAAAAATAGAAGTAAAAGTTCTAAAGAAAATTTTTAGGTCATTTTTAAAGGTAATATTTTTTGCATATTCAATATCTTTTGCAAAAACTTGTTCCCAAGTATTTTTATTTCTACCGTATGCTTGAGTTGGACCAGTTAATCCAGGTTTTACTGCGTAATAATCGTAAACATTTTTATCATAAAAGACCATATCTTTAACAAGTCTAGGTCTTGGTCCAATAATACTCATATCTCCCTTTAAAATATTAAATAATTGAGGGAGTTCATCAAGTGAAGATTTTCTCAAAAACTTACCAAACCAAGTAATTCTCTGCGAGTCAGGAAGCAAGTTCCCATTTTTGTCTTTTCTATTTGTCATCGACCTAAATTTATATATATAAAAAACCTTGTGATTTTTTCCGGGTCTTGCTTGTTTATAAATTCCCGGTGCTCCTAAGAAAACCAAGGTCAATAGATAAGTTATAAGTAGCACTAAAGAAAGAACAATTATTGCAGTTAAAGAAATAGTAATATCAAAAAATCTTTTTACAAAATTAGAGTAAAAAGAATTTGTTATTTGAAGTTCACTATATAAAGCTTCTTTTTTCATCTTAGCGTATCTCCTACTTGTTAGTATATAAAAGTTTCACAAAAAAATCAAGATATATTGTAAAATATCTTCTTAGATTGACAAAAATGATAAAAAGATTTATTATATAAAAGCAATCAATATAATAAGATATTTTGTTAAAAAATTTTATAACTACAATGCGAGAAGATGTTTTTTGCAAAATTAGTTGGGTTTTATTTGTAAAATTACAATTTTCACAAAATTTAGTCTGATTTTTTGCAAAATAATGCTGTTTTTTATTAAAAAAATCGTTTTATGATTTTGTATATGCATTTAAATATAATTATTATAATTTTAGGCTATTATATGAAATTTATATATTTTCGTACAAATTAGACAAAATGTGTCAAAATTTGACTTGCTGTTAGGAGTTTATGATATGAAACTTGAAAAATTATCAAACTTTTATAAAAAATATCAGCTTGTAATAACTTTGGTTATTTCTACGCTGTTATTTTTTATATCTACATTTTGGAACCCTGCCATTTACATTGCTTCAGTGTACATACTCATTTCATATATATTTTCAAGTATTGAGGACATTTTTGCCTATTCATTTTATTTTATGCTCTTTTCAGGTGTAATAGTATTTTATATTGTAATGGCAGTTGGCTCATTTTTGGTTGTTTTCATAAAATATATAGTTGAAGCTTCAAGGGGTAAGGTTAAAGTTTACAAATGGCCTTTATTAGCTACTACACTCATTGTAGCACTCTATTCACTCATTCACTACAAAATTAATGAGTATGGAGTGTTTCAAGGTTTACTTATCATTGCACTAATGTATCTAGCTTATGTTGTATTTTGTTATCGCGACCAAATTTCTATTAGAAAACTCTTTAAATCAATGTGTGCTGGAATTTTGGTGACGGCTCTGCTTTCACTCATTCTATACTTTGTAAGTTCTGCTAAAGTTTTTATTTTTGACAACTGGGACTATGGCTTTGTAACCGTTAAAGATAAAGTCTTTTTGCCCGTTGGAGATGAGTATAAAAGACTTGAGCTTTTCTCTTATCACCCAAATCATCTTGCTTGTTTTTGTATGTTTTTGATTGCTTATAGCATTTATGAATTAATTAATTCTACAGGCTCAAAACGCGAACTTATTGAAAATATTTTTATGTTTATTGTCGGAATGATTGTTGGTTTCTTGACTTTATCAAAAGCTTTCTTTATAATTTTTGTTATAGAGTTACTTTATGTTCTTGCGTTTTTAGTGTCCCATTATAAGAAGAAATCTATAAAATATATAGTTGCCGGAGTGGTGATACTTGCTGTTTGTTGTTTTATATTCAGAAATCAAATTGCAATTATAATCTATAGACTTCTTCCAGAAAATGGTTCAAGTTCTCTTGATGATATGACTACTGGCAGAGTTGCAATTTGGATAAAGTTTTTAAATGAAATTTTCTCTTCACCAGTAAAGATAGTATTTGGCGAAGGACTATTTACAACCGACATTGTTGATATTGGGCCACACAGCATTTATATTGCCTTGCTTTTTAGATTTGGTATTATGGGTTTAATTATGCTTTTGGGACTTATTGTGCTATACATAAAATCATGTGATGGCAAACTTAAAATATCTTTTAGCAAAACCTTACCTATAATAATTTTTGCAATTTATTCAATTCAAGAAGCTAATATTGACGAAAGATTTTTCTTTTTACTAATTTCACTTATTTTGCTTTTCAAAGTTTGCCCAAAAGATAAAAAAGAAGAAAACATCTCTATCTCAGACAATGCTCAAAAAGAAATTGTAATTGATAATTCGAATAATCAGCAGGAAACTATTAAAACAATTAATGTCCAAGAAAATTAATCAATAATATACAAGTAGATATAAGTAAAATATAGTAAACAAAAAGTTAAATAATAGGAGATAATTATGGCAATTCGTGGTTTTTCAGGTGGAGGCTCACAAGGTGGTGGTCGTACAAGAGGCTTTGGTGGTCCAAGTGGTCCAAGAAGAGGCGGTGAACCGGGTGACCCAGGGGGTCCAGGGGGACATGGTCCAAGAGGCCCAGAGAGAAGAGGTTATTTTTCAGGCGTAAGGCTTTTTCATGGACCAATGAGATTTATGTTTTTTGGACGACCAATTATTATTTCAAGTGGCAGACAAATTGGGTTTATGTGTGGTTTTGTTGCCTTTCTTGTAATGCTAGTTTCAACTTTTGCAGTTTTTGGAAATTTAAGTATGTACAAAAATGACAGGGAAGAGTGGAGACAAACAATTGCCGAATACCAA
The DNA here is from genome assembly GCA_944382715.1 of uncultured Clostridia bacterium. Taxonomy (GTDB): domain Bacteria; phylum Bacillota; class Clostridia; order Christensenellales; family UBA1242; genus RGIG1681. Next base: position 314,163 of record CALWNC010000001.1, on the reverse strand, counting down.
GAGTATAGTAGTAGTTATCTTGATATTATTCAGAAGGCAAACGATGGTGAAAGTGGATATGGCAAGACAACTGGCACATTCGATAGGAATAGTTATTCTGGAAGTGTAAATGGACAAAGAACAGGTTTTGTTGTTTATAATAGTTATGGTAGTAGAACTTATTCAGTAGTTTATAGTTTTACCGTTGATGGCGATTTGTACTATGACGAAACTATGTCTTTATATTATAGTACTTCTGATGTTCCAAGTTCTCTTACTATAGCATATCAAATTGTGACTAATGGAAATGAAGTGATCATCTATTCAGTTGAAACTGACTTTGTTAATACTTATGCAGAGGATATGGCTTATTATGAGGCTCAAGTGGAGGCTTGCAATAGTTCAATAAAAACTGCAACCACTTCTGCAGTGATTTTGATTGTAATTATAGTTGTAATAATAGCGCTTATTATCTTGTCGTTTGTAAAGGTAATTAAAAATTCTAAAAAACAACAAGCAATGGAAGAGGCTAAAAAACAAGCCGAAGTTAAAGAGGCTCAGGCACGAGCTCAGCAGGCAGAAGATGAACTTAATCAATCACGCCGTTACTGTGAATATTGTGGAACAAAGTTCCCAGAGGGAGAAGATGAGTGTCCAAATTGTGGCTCATCTCACTTTATAATTAAAAAATAATTAAATAAAACTGTATAAATTGTTTATCAATTAATATTTAATTTACAATTTGTAATTTTTATATTTTAAAAGTTAAAGATACTGCAAACAATGAAAAAAGCAGGTATAAGCTGAAAGTTATGCGAAAGTTTAATTAATCCTATAAAAAAAAGGTTTTTCATTGATTTGAAAAGCCCTTTTTGAATTTTTAATTAACTAACTTGCATTTATCAAAAAATTGTACATAAAATTATTTATTTTTTGTCTTAATTTGACAAACTTAGCATATACATTTATAATGTAAGTAATTAAAGGAGAAATTGATATGATTTGGGTATGGGCAGGAATTTTTATTTTAACGCTTGTTATTGAAATTGTAACCGTTGAACTCGCTTCAATTTGGTTTACCTTTGGAAGTTTAGTGGCTTTTATACTTGCACTTTGCGATGTTAGCATTAACATACAGATAATAGTGTTTTTAGTTGTTTCAACAGTACTACTTGCATGTCTAAGAACAATATTTATAAGGCTCTTAAAAAAGAACAACGAAAAAACTAACCTAGACACAGTCATTGGCACAACGCACACGCTATTAAAGGGAATAGGTTTGGAAACTCTTGGTGAAATTAAACTTAATGGTGTTGTTTGGGGAGTGACGACCGAAAATGGCGAACAAATAGAGGCTGGTGAAAAAGTTCAAATTGTAGAGGTTAGAGGGAATAAATTTATAGTTAAAAAGGAGATAAAAAATGACTAAGTTAGGAATTATTGCAATTGTCGTTATTGTAATTTTACTTTTTATCGCATTTACTTCTATCAAGTTTGTGCGACAATCAAATGCAAGGGTCGTTGAAAGACTTGGAAAATTTAGTAGAGTGCTTCATAGTGGTGTGCACTTTATAATTCCAATTTTTGAAAAGGTAAGTCCCGTTATTTCATTAAAGGAAATTGTTGCAGATTTTCCACCACAATCAGTTATAACAAAAGATAATGTTACTATGCAAATTGATACAGTTCTTTTCTATCAAGTTACAGATCCAAAATTATATATCTATGGAATTGAGGATCCAATGAGTGCAATTGAAAATCTCACTGCAACCACTCTTAGAAATATTGTTGGTGAGCTTGAACTTGATGAAACATTAACCTCTCGTGATACAGTAAACGAAAAAATGCGTATTGTTCTTGACGAAGCAACAGATGTTTGGGGAATAAAAATTAATAGAGTTGAACTTAAAAATATTTTGCCACCAAAAGATATTCGTGAAGCTATGGAAAAGCAGATGAGAGCAGAGCGTGAAAGAAGAGAAGCAATACTTAGGGCAGAAGGTGAAAAGCAAAGTAAGATTTTGGTAGCAGAAGGTGAAAAACAAAGTAAAATTTTACGAGCAGAAGCTGATAAGGAAGCTCAAATATTAGAGGCAGAGGCAAATCAGGCATCTCTTGAAAAAGAAGCTCAAGGTATGGCAGAAGCGATAAGACTTATTAACGAAGCAAACCCAAGTTCAGCATATCTAACGCTTAAAGGATATGAGGCACTTCAATCACTTGCTGATGGTAAAAGCACAAAAATCATTGTTCCATCAAATATACAAGATGTTACGGGACTCATTGCTTCACTTGCCGAAACGGTTCGCCCTGTTCCACCAGAGCCACCACACAAACCAGCCAGTTCAGACCAAAAGAAAATTCCAAATCCAAAAGCTGATGATGTAAAATAATAAAATTCTTATGAAAATTAAAGTTTAATATTAAATGCATTTTTCATTAGCACTGCTTTAATTTTCACATCTTTAATAATTTATAACTCTAAATTTTAAATGAGCAAATTCAATTGCTAGTTAGTAAAAAAGTGTCTTGCGTACCTGCAGGACATTTTTTGTGAAAAAAATATTGAAAATTTAGTAAGTAAAAAATTAATTATAATAATTTGAATGTCATTGATTTTGCTCCACAATAATAAAATTAAAATAGGCAGGCAAACAAATTTCTAGTCGTATTTAATTTTCATCTATCTAAAAGTTAAAACTATTTATTAGTAGTGATTTTATAACCTAATTTTCAAGTGAATTGCTTTAAAGTAATTTATTTTAATTGATTGAATTTAGAAATATTACTGCTTTATGATTGAAATTTTTAATAAAAAATGATACTATTAAGAAAATAAAAATAAAATGGGAGTTTATATGAAAAATTTTAGGCATACATTATTACTATGCTCTAACGCAATTTAATTTTTAGTAAAATTTAAGTTGATTTTAAGATTAATAATAAATTTATTTTAATAAACATAAGGAGATACTATGAAAATTGTAATTGCAGGTTGTGGCAAGATTGGGACTTCAATTATTAAATATCTTTGCAAAGAGGGTCATAGCATTACTGTAATTGACCAAAATAAAGAACTTATTAATAGCATAATTAATGTATATGATGTTGGTGGAGTGAGTGGAAGCTGTACTTCTACAGTTACCTTAAAAGAAGCAAATATCAATAAGTGCAACATCTATATTTCGGTAACAGGCGATGATGAAACAAACTTTGTTAGTTGTAAAGTCGCAAAAGAACTTGGTGCAAAAAAAACAATTTGTAGATTTCGTGATACTGATTACACCGAGCAGGCTGAGCTTATGAGAGACCTTTTTGGCATTGATATGTTGGTTAATCCTGAATTTGCAGTTGCTAAAGACCTTTTTTATCGTCTTAGATTTCCATACTCAAGTGAAGTATCATATTTTGAAAAAGGTAGAGTCATTTCAGTTGAGGTCAAAATCCCCGAAGGTTCACCTGCAGCGAATAAGACCATTTCTGAATTTGTTGAAAATAATGACTCTAAGATTATTGTGGGTGCGATACTTAGAGAAGATAATTTAGAGATTCCGAATGGTGAAAGTCTAATTTTAGCTGGAGATGTACTCAATATTATATCAACTCCTGAAAATATAGATAGCGTTATTAAAAATATGGGAATACCATACAAAAGAGTAAAGTCGGTGCTTATAGTTGGTGGAAGCCGAATTTCATACCATCTCTCAAACTTATTATTTGATATAGGGGTTGATGTTAAGATTGTAGAATCTAGCACAATTCGTTGCAAAGAACTTGCTGAGAGACTTAATAGTAATGTTGAAATTGTTCAAGCTGACGGAACAAATGAGCAAGTTCTTGCAGAAGAAGGTATAGAGTCCTATGATGCATGCTTAACACTTACTGGTCACGATGAAGAAAATATATTAATCTCACTCTTTGCAAAAACCAACGGAGTGGGTACTGTCATTACAAAATTAAATAACGATAAACTTGTTGAAATTTTAGATAAACTTGAATTAAATGGCAAAATTTCCCCAAAAAAAGTGACAGTAAATCAAGTGCTTTATTTTATTCGCTCAAATAGGGCAAAAGAAGAAAATACAATTGAAAAATTAAGAATGACAATGGACGACAAACTTGAAATCTTAGAGTTTAATGTAAATGGCAATGATGACTTTGTCAGTAAAGAAATTAAACAGTTAAAAATTAGACCGGGAGTGCTAATTGCCTGTATTATACGAAAAGGTAAGATTATTATTCCAAGCGGAGAAGACTACTTTGACGCAGATGATAAGGTTATAGTTTGTGCAAAATCTAGCGTAAATAGTTTGGACGGCATATTGAGGTAATGTATGAATTATAAAATGATTTTTTACACAATAGGCCGTATGGTAAAATTATTTGGTTTGACCCTTTTAATTCCTATGATTGTTGCAATTGGCTATGGAGAGGATTTTCTCTCATTCATTTGGACGATTTTGATTATAGAATCTATTGGTTTTATATTTACATTTAGAAAACCAAAGGACTTAGAGATATATTCAAAGGAAGCAATAGTTTCAATTGCTCTTGCTTGGATAATTATTAGTTTACTTGGTGCACTTTTATATATCATAAGTGGTGCCATACCATATTTTTTTGATGCGTTTTTTGAAATGATATCTGGTATCACCACAACTGGTGCAACAATTTTGGTTGATATTGAGTCACTGCCAAGGGGAATATTATTTTATAGGAGTTTTACAAACTTTTTAGGTGGAATTGGAATTTTAATTTTTATACTTGCGATTTCATCTAATGGCAATATTAATGCTATTTTCTTTTTAAGAGCAGAATCAACGGGACCTAGTAGAAATAAGATGACCAATAAAGTTAAAAATACTGCAATTGCAACTTACATAATATATTTTGGAATAACTATTTTATGTTTCATAAGTTTGCTTTTGACAGGACTTGATTGGTTTGATGCTTGTACTCTTTCATTCTCTACCGCGGGAACAGGTGGATTAGCACCAAAAAATCAAAGTGTTGCTTCTTACGGGAATCTTGGTGCTGAGATTGTTATAACAATCTTTATGTTTATTTTTTCTATTAATTTTGCCGTTTACTTTTTAATATTTACTGGCAAAATATTACTTACAATAAAAAATGAAGAACTTTGGACTTTTGTAATTATATTTTTCGCATCAATAATTTTAGTTACGATAGATATTATTGATGTGGTTGGTGGCTTTTGGAATGCACTACGGTATGCCTCCTTTGAGGTTTCATCGTCTATATCTTGTTGTGGATTTGGAAATACTGATTATAATAATTGGCCTACATTTTCAAAATCTTTGCTTCTACTCATTATGGTAATGGGGGGTTGTGCTGGTTCAACTGCTGGTGGTTTAAAGGTTTCGCGAGTTGTGGGGCTTGTAAAGTCGTCTAAGCAAAAACTTTTACAAGTTACAAACCCTAGAAAAGTTTTGAATGTAAAAATTGATGGAAAGGTTCAAGATGAATCATTTATAAATAGTTTATATTTTTATTTTTGCATCTATGTTACTATCTTGGCAATATCAACTTTATTATTATCATTGGATCCTGCTGTAGATGTGCAAACTGCTTTGTCAGCTTGTATTGCTACCTTTAATAATGCTGGTCCTGGAATAGGAATAGTTGGTCCGTTGGGTAATTATGGCTCGCTTGCTTCTGGATCAAAATTTCTTCTCTCTTACTTAATGCTTCTTGGAAGACTTGAAATATTTCCAATGATTATAATTTTCATTCCATCAACTTGGAAGAAGAAAAAAAATATAATACAAAAAAACTCTTATGACTTGCTATAAGAGTTTTTTATTTATTATCTAAATTTTTATATAAAAATCGTATTTTTAAAATTAATAATTAATACTATGATTGTTGTGACAATTTATATTGCAAGTGAAATTTTAAAAATAAATTTTTAATTTGTAGATTTTGTTTAAAAAATGTAATTTAATTACATTTTTGTTATTTTTTTTACTGATTTTGATATTTCTTTATTGCACTTTCAAGTTTGTCTGCCATTTCTTTAGTTTCTTGTATACACTGCTTTGCATCTACATTGCCATTAACCTTCATCAACATTTCGTAGTCAAGAGAAACATTTGACAGGTCAAGTTTTGCAAGTTTTTTTGCGAGTGTTTCCCAATCAATCGTCCCAAATCTTGCAAGTGTATGTTGATCTGCTGTGCCATCATTGTCATGTAGGTGTAAGCAAATTAACTTATCACCATATTTTTCAAGATAATTAAATTCTTTATCAAAACAATTGTTGTGACCACTATCATAACAAAATTTAAGGTATGGACTATTAAAGTTTTCGAAAATATCAATAAATGGGTGTTGGTAGTCAATGTTTTCAATTGCTATTGGAACATCAAGTTCTTCGCATTTTGAAAGTACTCTTTTCAATCTTTCTTTTCCAATTTCGTTATATGTGCCCATCATATGTACTACAACACACTTAAAACCAAATTGTTTTGCAGTTTCAAGGTCTTTTATTAAATTTCTTTCAAGTTTGTCACCAATTTCGTTATCTAGCCAAAAATTAGGAAGTTCACTTGTAATATATTGATTATGTAGTGATGAAAGCTTCAAACCATATCTTTTAAATAACTCTACTTGAAAGTTTATATCTCCGTTTTGCTCATTAAATCTTTCATCTTGGCTTGTTATTACGCAGTCAAATCCTCCATCTTTTATAAGTTTTACTCGTTCTTCTTTACTTATATTTTTATATCCAAAAAAATAACTAATTCCCTTTTGCATATTTCTTTTCTCCTTAACAGCATATATTTTAGCATACTCAATAAATTTTTACAATAAGTTTATTATTCTTGCTTGCAGAAGTTCATTTTCACATAATAAAATTATTTCTACATAAAATAATTATAAAAATACATATTACTTTTAGTAAAAATTTATTTATAAAAATATTAAAAATAATATTGACTAACCCACAAAAATCTTTTATAATAAAATCAAACTAAAAATAATAAAATCAGTTTTAAAATTTAAGTAAAAAGGAGATTTTTATTATGCCAAAAGTTAAACATGATGAATATTTAAGAGAAGATGGTAAAATTATTAAAACAGCAAAAGCGAGAAGCTCAAAATTTACATCAATTAATTTTTTAACAATACCACAAATTAAAGCGGCAAAAGATGTACTTAACAAAAAACTTGGAGAGACGGGTAATTCGCCAGCAGTACAGGCAAAATTAACAGAACTACTAGACGAATATGAAAGATCAGAGGCTGAAATTAGAAAGTGGCATAGAAACTATTATAACAACCCAAAAACAAAAGAAATTGTTAAAGCAAAGGGCACACTTGCACAGTTAACTATTGCAAAAATCAATGGTAAAAATGTAGGAGAAAAAGAGTATAACGGGAAAGACAAACATATCAAGTATGGAATGAGAGATAAACTCAGAAACACAAACTTAGATAAGTGGGCACTTGGTATTGGAGTAACAGCACTAGGATTAGGTGCAGCAGGACAAATCACAAGTGCAGTTGCAGGAAAGAGTTTAATGCAATTATTAAAAATAGCAATAGAGGCAATGTGGAAAAATAACCCAGCAGCATTAGTAGCATTACTTGGTGGAGCAGGATTAATAGCAGCATCAAAGATAGTACCAGCAATAGATAGGTCAGCAACAAGAACAGCAAGAAGAATAAGAGAAGACCGAATGAAAGTAAATGCAGCAAACAACCTAGCATATGCAGGTGCAGAACCTGAAGAAGGAAAAGAAGAAAAAGCTAGCGAAGCAAGTACACCAGCAGGAAAGGGAGAAAGTGCAGCAGCAACGAGAGAAGAAGAAGCAACAAAAGAAGAAGCAACAGAAGCAGGTGGAACAGGAAGTGCAACAACTGAGTCAGAAGAAAAGAAAACAGAAGATGTTTCTAAAATAACTGCAGAGAATGAAGAATTAAAAAGAAGATTAGAAGATTCAGATAAGAGAGCAAATGAAGTTGAAGAAGCTGCAAGATTAGATAGAGAAGCAAAAGAGATTATATTAGATGCTGGTAGTGGGCGTGCAGGAAATGTTATTCCAACAACACTAGATGGTTGGAAAAAAAGAATTTCTGAGGTAAGACCTGAATTGGCTGGTAATGAAGAAGAAATTGATAAAATCGTACAAAGAATTATGGCTGAACAAGAAGCTTCAAAAGAGAGAGCTGTAAAAAGAGATGAGGCTGGAAGAGCTGCAGAAAAGGGTGACGAATAAGAGAGTGAAATTAAACTAATTAACAATATAAAATTATAAAGTTTAACCTATTTAAATTATTGTTATTATAGTTTATAAATTAGTCTAATATATAGAGAGGGAAATCTATGGAGAATGATAAGCAAACTTTTTTACCATTCACTGACGAAGAGTTGAAAGAATTAAATTTTACACAGGAAGAGTTAGACATTTTAGAGAGTGCAAGCGCATATTCACAAACTGTGGATATGCTTCCAGATAATGACCAAGATGTTCAAGAATTCATACAAAAAATTGATGATAATTTTTCTGAGGACGACAATCCTGATGTGACACTACAAAAACTTACTGACCTTTGCAAAACCGACCCTGATTTTATCAATCAAATGATAGCACTACAAGAAGTTTATGGCTCAGTGCGTTTTTACCCAGAAGAAGAAGATTCAGAAAATGAAAAATAAGGAGTGGTAAAGAGATGGAAAAAGTAACAGCAACAGAGATTACAGAAAATGAACCAAAGATTGAGAAAATCTCACTTTCAGAACTTCGTGCAGAAAACAATAAAATTCAACAAGAAGAAACAGCAAAGATTCAATCAGATTTTGATGAAAAGTTGGGAAAATTTCTTGATCATTATATGGCTGCAAGTGATGAAGCTAAAGAAATATTTTTAAATAAATATAAAAAATAAAATATAAACCATTCTTTAATAGAATGGTTTTTTTAGAGTTTTAAGTTAAATTTAAAAATTTTTATATATTAAATTAACAATTCCATATAATAGAATAATATCTAAAGTGAAAATCATATAAAATAAATTTAACTACTTAAACACTCTGCTTTTATTTATAAAGTAAAAGGGATCTTAAGGTTATTTTCAAAGCATTATAAAGGTCTTGTTTTGACTTTTATAGTGCTTTTTATTTTCATAATAAAGTTGTAAAAACTATGTTACTTTGCCTATAATTATGATATAATTATAATAATCTAATGAAGATATAATTATTGCAACTTAATAAATCTAATGTAAATTTTTATTTATAATCTTGGTTTTGAAATTTTTATAACTAAAAAGTTAAGATAAAATTTTTTGATTTGACAAGCTCCACTGAAACTTTTAACTTGTGAATTTGATTAAAACAAATTTTTATCCATAAAGGGGAATGAATTATGAAAGTATTATCAGTTTCAGGGCACAGACCCCAAACATTAAATAAATATATGGATTATGGGAATACGGAAAATTTGGAGTATTTTTTTTACTATGACGAGCTTGTAAGAAGAATTATTGATGCAATTAAAAGTGGATATAGTTATTTTATTTCTGGTGGGGCTGTTGGTGTTGATATGGACTTTGCTGAGGTTGTTTTAAAATTAAAATCAAAATATCCACACATAAAATTAGAAATTGCTGTTCCCTGTAAGAATCAAAATGTGCTTTGGAGAGAAAAAGATAAACTTAGATATGAAGCTATAATTAAAAATGCTGATAAAGTAACCTATATAAGTGAAGAATATTATCCTGGCTGTATGCAAAAGAGAAATAGGTATCTTGTGGAATCTGCTGACAAAGTTTTCATATTTTGGAATGGTGAGAGTAAGGGTGGAACATATAATTCACTTTCACTTGCAAGGAAATTTGGCAAAGAATTAGAGATAGTAAGAATTGATGAATTAAATTAATAAAATTGTAAAATCTTATATTTTATTTGAGAAAAATCTACAAAATAAAATAATTTTATTTTTTTAATAAAAAGGCAACATTGAGCTTAATACATAGTTTTTTATAAGTTGGTTTAATTTTGACATAAAGATATTTGCTATGGAGTAAATATTGCCTTTGCTTAGAAAATTTTTTTAATAAATTCTAATTTTAGTTAAACAATTTTTTGGGAATTGTTTATTTTTTATGATTTTTTTTAATTACATAAAAAATAAAATAAAGATTTTTATTATTTAAAAAGTGTAAAGATTTCAAAATTTTTAACAATTCTATTTTTCAAGCAATCTTTTTTGTAATTTGAATTTGATTTTTTTATTATAAATTTTTAATAAACAATACCTATCAAACTATTTAACCCAAAACTAATTAAAGAATTTTAAGTCTAAAGTTTATAGTTAAAAGCATATTATTATATTATATATTAATAATTATATATATAATATATAAAAAACACTTGAAACTTGAACTAATTTTTTGTATAATAGTTATGATATTAAAATAAAAGTAAGGGATAATTTATGGACGATTTAGGAAAAGTAGAAAATAATTATGGTGCCGAACAAATTACGGTTCTTAGAGGGCTTGAACCAGTTAGAAAAAGACCGGGAATGTACATTGGGTCTACTGACACTCATGGCTTGCATCATTTAATAAATGAAATTGTTGATAATAGTATTGATGAAGCACTTGCAGGCTACTGCGATAAAATTATTGTTGAACTAAATAGTGATGGTTCTTGTTCAGTTACAGACAATGGTAGGGGAATTCCAACGGGAATAAATAAAGAAGAGGGCAAAAGTGCCGTTGAACTTGTACTTACAAAACTTCATGCAGGTGGTAAGTTTGGAGAAGGTGGTTACAAGATTTCAGGTGGACTTCACGGCGTTGGTCTTTCTTGTGTAAACGCACTTTCAGAGTGGCTTGAAGTTGAAGTCAGACAAAACGGAAAAATTTACAAGCAAGTTTATAATCGTGGTGTGCCTCAAAGGGATCTTGCCGTTGTTGGTGAAACTAGTGATACGGGAACAAAAGTTACATTTTTGCCAGACGACACCATTTTTGAAACCACAACATTTGACTATGAAGTTGTTAGGCTTAGACTTAGAGAACTTGCATTTTTAAACAAGGGAATAACAATTCTTGCAAAGGACCATAGAAATGGCAGAGAAGAAACCTTCCACTATGAAGGTGGAATTGTAGAGTTTGTTAATGAACTTAATGAAGGTAAACAAACAATACTTAAAAACCCAATTAGCATTGAAACACTTACAAAAGATAAAACTGGCGAAATTGAAATTGCCTTTCAATATAATGATGGCTATAATGAAGTAATTCATGGCTACGCAAATAACATTAATACTGCAGAGGGTGGTACTCACATTGATGGTTTTAAAAAGGCACTACATAAAGTTATTAATGATTATGGCCATAAACTTAAAATCTTAAAAGATGACGATAAACTCACGGGAGAAGATGTTAGGGAAGGAATAACTGCAATTGTTTCTGTCAAGCTTCAAGAGCCACAATTTGAAGGTCAAACCAAAACAAAACTTGGAAACAGTTATATGAGTGGTGAGGTTCAAAATGCCGTTACTGAGCTTTTTGGAAGTTATCTAGAAGAAAATCCAGAGGAAGCAAGGAGTTTAATTCTTCGTTCAGTCACTGCATGGAAGGCGAGAGAGGCGGCAAATGCTGCGCGTACAATGGCGAGAAGAAAGGGAGCATTAGAATCAACTGCACTTCCGGGAAAACTTGCTGATTGCACTGATAAAGACCCAAAGCACTGTGAAATTTATATTGTCGAGGGTGATTCGGCTGGTGGAACTGCAAAGCAGTGCAGGGATAGACGCTTTCAAGCAATTCTTCCACTTCGTGGAAAAATTTTAAATGTCGAAAAAGCCAGACTAAACCACGTTTTATCAAATGAAGAGATAAAAGCTATGATTACAGCCTTTGGTGGTGGCGTAGGGCAAGAATTTGACCACACAAAGCTTAGATATGACAAAATAGTTTGTATGACTGATGCCGATGTTGATGGTGCACACATTAGAATATTGCTTCTTACATTCTTTTACAGGTTTATGCCGGGACTAATTGAGAATGGACATGTTTACTCTGCAATGCCACCACTTTATAAGCTTCAAAAGGGCAAGCAGATTGTTTACTGTTATAGTGAGGAAGAAAAAGAGCAGAAAGTTGAAGAAATGGGCAGTAAAGGTTTGGATGTTCAGAGATATAAAGGTCTTGGTGAAATGGATAAAGAACAACTTTGGGAAACAACTATGAACCCAGAGCATAGGAGTTTTAGACAAATACAAATGGTTGATGCCATTGAGGCAGATAAGATATTTACAATACTTATGGGTGATGCACCGGAACTAAGGCGAAAATTTATTGAAGAAAACGCAAAACTTGTAGAAAACTTGGATATTTAGGAGAAAAGTGATTTTATGGTAACAAAGAAAAAAGATTACAGCTTGGAGCATGAGCAAATCGTAGATAATACCGTTATTTATCCGACCGAGATTAATAGCGAAATGAAAAAGAGTTTCATTGAGTATGCAATGGCTGTTAATATTTCAAGGGCTATTCCTGATGTAAGGGACGGACTTAAACCAGTTCATAGAAGAATTTTGTACAGTATGAATGAAATTGGCAACACTTCAGATAAGCCACACAAAAAATGTGCGAGAATCGTCGGTGACGTGCTTGGTAAATACCACCCACATGGAGATAGCTCAGTTTATGGAGCTCTTGTAAGGTTTGCACAGGACTTTGCCATTAGGTATACACTTGTTGATGGTCACGGAAACTTTGGTTCAGTGGACGGCGACCCTCCAGCTGCTTATCGTTACACAGAAGCAAGACTCTCTAAAATTGCAGATGAAATGCTTAGAGATATTGACAAAGATACTGTTGATTTTTCTCCGAACTTTGATGCCAGTTTAAAAGAACCAGACATCTTGCCAGCAAGATTTCCTAACCTTTTAGTAAACGGCTCGGACGGTATTGCCGTTGGTATGGCTACCAATATTCCACCTCACAATATGCGAGAGGCGATTGATGCCGTTATAGCAGTGCTAAACAATCCAGACATTTCAATTGAAGAAATTATGCAGATAATGCCAGCTCCAGACTACCCAACAGGTGGTGTAATTATGGGCACATCTTCTCTTAAACAAGCATATTTAACTGGAAAGGGCAGTGTTTCAATTAGGTCAAAGGCTGAGATTGAAGAAGATGATGGTAAGACTAGAATTGTTGTAACAGAAATTCCTTATCAAGTAAATAAGAGTGAACTTATCAAACAAGTCGCTAATATGGTAAAGGACAAGAGAATTGAAGGCATACAGGATATTAGAGAAGAGTCTGATAGACATGGTATGAGAATTGTCTTTGACATAAAGAGAGATTTTAATGCACAGGTAGTGCTAAATACTCTCTATAAAAAAACACAACTTCAATGCTCTTATGGAATTAACTTTCTTGCACTTGACAACGGCTACCCAAAAATTTTAAATATTAAACAAATACTAAATTGTTATATTGCACATCAAAGAGAAGTTATTACTCGTAGAACCAAATTTGAACTAAATAAGGCTGAGGAAAGAGCACATATTATTGAGGGCTTGGTTATTGCACTTGCAAACATAGATGAGGTTGTTAGAATAATCAAAAGTTCAAAAGACAGAGATGAAGCTTCAATCAATCTTCAAAACAGTTTTAACTTATCACAGGCACAGGCTGGTGCAATTCTTGATATGCGTTTGCAAAGACTTACAAGTCTTGAAGTTGAAAAACTAAATAATGAACTTGTATCTCTTCATGCACAAATTGAAGAACTTAAATCAATCCTTGCAAGTGATGAAAAAATTAAAGATGTCATCATTAAAGAAATTACTGAAATTAAGGAAAAATATGGAGATGATAGAAGGACGGAAATTGACTATAATGCAGATTCCGACATAAACATTGAAGATTTAATTGAAAGAGAAGATGTAGTTATCTCTATGACCGACCTTGGATATGTAAAAAGACTCCCAGTTTCAGAGTACAAACAACAAAGTAGGGGTGGAATGGGAGTAAACACTCATAAAACCAAAGAAGAAGATTTTGTTCGTTCAATGTTTATTTGTTCTACTCATGATACTTTGTTATTCTTTACAAACTACGGTAAAGTGTACACGCTTAAAGGCTATGAAATTCCAGAAGAACAAAAGACTGCTAGGGGCAGAAACATTATTAATCTAATAGAAACGCAAAAAGACGAAAAAGTTCAGGCAATGTTAGTTAAAAGTGATGCAAATGGCAAATTTTTAACAATGGCAACTAGAAATGGACTTATCAAAAAGACCCCTGCAAGTGAATTTGATAGCATTCGTAAAACGGGTAAGATAGCAATTTCACTGGCAGAAGGCGACGAACTTATAAATGTCGAATATACCACTGGACTAGACACAGTGTTAATTGCGACTCACGAAGGTAAATGTATAAGATTTTCAGAGAAAGATAGTAGGGCTCTTGGTAGAGATACAATGGGCGTAAGAGCAATTGAGCTTTCTGGAGATGACCATGTAGTGTCAATGATTATTTGTGACGAAAATAAAGATGTCTTGACCATTACTGAAAATGGATATGGAAAACGCACAAGTCTTGACGAGTATAAGGTTCAAAATCGTAATGGAAAGGGAATGAAAGCAGGTGTATTTAATGATAAGACTGGCAAGCTTGTGGAAATGAAACTCGTGAGCGAAGATGAAGATGTTATGCTTATTGCAGATAATGGCGTAATTATACGAACCCCTGCAAATTCTATTTCAAAGATTGGAAGAGATACAATGGGCGTTAAGGTTATGAAAACTCATGAAGGTGCAAAAGTAACCTCTGTTGCAATCTCTAAAACAATTAAAGATGAGGAATTAGAAAATGCTGAGAAAAACGATGGAGTAAGTCAATTAGAAGATATTAGCAATAATGATAATGTAGAAAACAATAGTACTACTAATGGAGAAATTGGTGAAGCTGAATCATTTGAAGTTGGAAAGACTGAGTTAGATGAGCTTCAAGAAGATATAATGGACTTAGGGAATTCAAATTCTGATAATGAAAACAATGATGATTTAATTTAATTGCGTTAAATTGTAAAAAATTGTAAAATTATAAATTTAACTTACATTTTAAATTATTTTTACTTAGATAGAACAAACAAATGTGCAATGTGCATAAAAATTTGTTCTATCTTTTTTTAAAAGAGTTTTGCGTAAGTTTAAAAATTACTTAAATAAAAAATAAACTCATAGAACTAAATTTCCGGTATGTATGTTTTTCAATACAAATTTTGTTTGACACAAATCTTTGGCTTTGCTATAATTTGATTTGTAGGAGTGAGTAATGAAAGCAATCTATAATATTCCCTATGGTCTTTACATTTTGTCGACAGCATATTCAAAGTACAACGCCTGCGTGATTAATACTGCTCAGCAAGTCACTTCGTCGCCAAATAGAATTTCAATTGCAGTTAATAAAAATAATTTTACATGCACAGAAATTCAAAAGTCTAAAGTTTTTAACATATCAATTTTAAATACTGAAGCAGACTTTGAATTAATTAAAAGATTTGGATTTTGTAGTGGCGTGGATACGAATAAATTTGATGGTTTTGAGGGGAACTTTCAAATTGCAGAAAATGGCGTTCCCTATGTTACTAAAAATGTCAATAGTTATATATGTGCAAGTGTCTGCATGGAATACGATCTAGGAACTCACATTTTGTTTATTGCCGATGTGACAGATGATGTGATTTTAAATGAGCTTGAAACAATGTCTTATTCCTATTATCAGGCAAATGTAAAGCCAAAAATCAAGCCAAAGAAAACCTGCTATATTTGCTCGGTTTGTGGCTATGTGTATGAGGGGGAAACCTTGCCAGACGATTTTATTTGCCCAATTTGTAAACACGATAAGAGTGTTTTTGAAAAAACTAGCAGCGTTGCTAGCGAAAATAATAATCAAAAAACAATAAAAGGAGAAAATAGTATGTCAAAAAAATATGTATGTCCTGTATGTGGTTATGTTTATGAAGGAGAAAATCCACCAGAAATTTGTCCACTTTGTGGTGCAAAAATGAAAGAGGCTGACGGAGAAAAAACATGGGCAGCTGAACATGTTGTTGGGGTCGCAAAAGATACTCCAGCAGAAATCATTGAAGGTTTAAGAATGAACTTTAACGGCGAATGCAGTGAAGTGGGTATGTATCTTGCAATGAGTAGGGTTGCGTTCCGTGAAGGCTATCCAGAAATAGGAATGTACTATGAAAAAGCAGCATATGAAGAGGCAGACCACGCAGCAAGATTTGCTGAAATGCTTGGTGAAGTTGTAACTGACTCTACAAAGAAAAATCTTGAACTAAGAGTTGAGGCTGAATACTCAGCAACAGCTGGAAAGGTTGAACTTGCAAAAAAGGCAAAAGAACTTGGTCTTGATGCAATCCACGATTCAGTTCATGAAATGTCAAGAGATGAAGCAAGACATGGCAGAGCTTTTGAAGGTTTATTAAAAAGATATTTCAAAGATTAAAATAAAATTAAATTTAAAACAAAAACCTATTTTACAATTTTTGTAAAATAGGTTTTTTCTAATAAGTTTTAAACACCTAGTTTATATTAAAGTTCAATGTAAATAGTTTTGAATTAAATTATATTACCTAATTTTTATTATAAGCTATGATAATAGCGTTTTATAAGGCAAGTAGTTTTAACTTTTTAAGATTTCTTATTTTTTATTGGTAAAAAATAGAATTAATTGTTTAAAATAAAATCCCATTATTTACCAAGTGCCATAAGTAAAACGGTTATGTCTGCAGGGTTTACGCCTGAAATTCGACTTGCCATTCCCACAGTAAGTGGTCTAATTTCAGAAAGTTTCTCTCTTGCTTCAAGTCTAAGCCCCTCAAGTTTTGAATAGTCAAGGTCAGCGGGAATTTTCTTTTCTTCAAGTTTTCTTTCTCTTTCAATTTGTTCTGCTTGCCTTGCTAAATAGCCTGAGTATTTAACATCAATGTCAACGGCTGTAAGCACCTCACGAGAATATCCTTTTACTAGTTTAAGTGCCTTGTTAGCCTTTACAAAGTCAAACGAAGGGCGTTTTAATAAATTTTCAAGTGAAGTAGATTGTAGTGGAAGTTTTTCATTGATTGAATTTAAATATGCCTCTAATTCTTTTGAATTAGGAACTGTTTTTGTAATTTCTTTCTTTAGTTTGGCAATTTTTTGCATTTTTCGCTTAAAATGATTGTATCTTTCATCATCAACCAGCCCAACTTTTCTACCAATTTCGGTAAGTCGCTGGTCTGCGTTATCTTGCCTTAAAATAAGTCGATATTCAGCTCTACTAGTCATCATTCTATATGGTTCATTGGTTCCCTTTGTTGTTAGGTCGTCAACTAAAACGCCAATGTAAGACTCATTTCTCTTTAAAATTAATTGTTCTTTATTTCTAAGATAAAGTGATGCATTTATACCTGCCAAAATACCTTGCCCAGCAGCTTCTTCATAGCCACTTGTTCCGTTAATTTGTCCAGCACAGAAAATTCCTCTAACTTTTTTGAACTCCAAGGTAGGAAAAAGATTTAAAGGGTCAATACAGTCATATTCAATGGCATATGCATACTTTAAGATTTTAGTTTTTTCCATACCTTCAATGCTCTCTACCATTTGGTGCTGAATATTAATGGGCATACTTGTGCTTAATCCCTGAATATAAATTGTATTATCCGTTACGGTTTCTGGTTCAAGAAAAATTTGATGTCTGTCTTTGTCAGAAAAACGCACAAACTTAGATTCAATAGATGGGCAATATCTTGGGCCAAGCCCAGTAATTACTCCAGTGTACATTGGTGCTTTATCCAAATTATTCATAACAATTTCTTTGGTAAGTGGGCTAGTATAGCCAAGCCAACATGACCTTATATTCTTATTTGCTTTCTTTGTTAAAAATGAAAATGTTTGAATATTTGTGTCGCCCTTTTGCTCGGTGAACTTGGAATAATCTATTGTGTCTCCATCAACTCTTGGTGGTGTTCCCGTTTTAAATCTTCTAATATCAAAGCCAATTTGTATTAAAGATTGGGTAAGTTTTGATGCATATGGAAATCCAGATGGTCCAGAGTCTTTTATAATGTCGCCAGTGATAGTTTTAGAACATAAATAAACACCTGTAGTTAAAACGACGGCTCTTGCTTTAAATGTTTTGCCATCGGTTGTCTTTACACCCTTTAAAACACCGTTTTCAACTATAATTTCACTGCATTCCCCGTCATAAATGTCTAGGTTTTCTTGATTTTCAAGAACGCTTTGCATTGAGCGATGGTATCCAGTCTTGTCAATTTGTGCTCTTAAACTTTGTACTGCAGGTCCCTTGCCCATATTGAGCATACGAAGCTGAATTGTGTTTTTATCAGCTTGCTTTCCCATTTCACCACCCAGTGCATCAACTTCACAAACAATGTGTCCTTTTGCAGTACCACCAATGCTTGGATTGCATGGTAAAAAAGCAATGTTATCTCTAACAAGGTTAATTATAAGAGTTTTTTGCCCAGTTCTTGCAAGGGCAAGGCACGCTTCACAACCTGCGTGACCTGCTCCAACAACAATCGCATCGTACACAGCACCATCTAAGATATTGTACTGTTTATTTTCTATATTTTTTTCGTAATCAGTAATATCATAATTAATTTTTTCCATTTTTTCCTAAATTGTATAAATTTTTTATTATTTTATAAAATAATACAATTTTAAGTTTTATTTATACTTAAAAGTTGTATCTAAAAGTAATTTAAAGCAATTTTATTTTTTGACTTTGTATTATAACTATTTACTTTTTGTGATTTAGTCTTTTTAAATAAAATTTCTTTTTATAGTATAAACATAATTGCTGTGGAAAATTAAATTTAGTCAAAGTATAAATTTATTTATTTTCCCAAACAAAATTTCGAGAATATTGAATCAATAATGCTTTCACTTGTTGTATTGCCAGTAATTTCACCAATATAAAGATATGCCTGTTTAATGTCTATAGATACCAAGTCAAGTGAAACCGTGTCAATGTTTGAAATGGCAAGTTTTAAGCTATTTTTAGCACGCGAAAGAGCATCTCTGTGTCTTTCATTTGTAATTATAAGATTTGAGTTTGAGAGATTTGAAATTTTTGTAAGTTCCAAAATCTTAGATTTAAGCTCGTCAATTCCTTGACCTGTCTTTGAACTTACATATATTTCATTTTCAAAGGTTTTACTATTATTTTGTGTAAGGTCGGCTTTAGTTTTAATTACAATGTGCTTCGTCTTTTTGACAATTTCATAAATTCGTTCGTCTTCGTCAGTATACTTAGAATTTGAGTCCACCAAAAATAGCACAATGTCTGAGCTGTTAATTAAATTTTTCGCTATATCGACTCCAATTTTCTCAACTTTGTCATCGGTTTCGTGAATTCCAGCAGTGTCGGTAAGATTAACTTTGATGTCGTCAAGTAAAAAAGTTCCTTCAACAATGTCACGGGTAGTCCCTGCAATGTCAGTTACAATTGCCTTGTTGGTTTGAAGTAAGTTGTTTAAAAGACTTGATTTTCCAACATTTGGTTTTCCAACAATAAGAACATTTATGCCCGATTTTATAAGTTTACCTGCTTCACTAGTTGCAAGAACCTCTTCAATTCTCTTTTCAAGGTCAATTAATCGCTCTTTTACTTTTGATTTGGTTATGTATTCAATTGTTTCTTCAGGATAATCAAAAGAAACCTCAATCTCAGCTAAAATATCCGTAAGTTCTTGCTGTGCATCTGTTGCAAGTTTGCTCAAACCACCAGTGAGCAACTTATAGCCTGCACGAATTTCTGCGTCACTTTCTGCATTTATCATATCCATCATACCTTCTGCAGATGAAAGTGACATTTTTCCATTCAAAAATGCACGCTTAGTAAATTCACCATTAGTGGCAAGTCTTGCACCTTGGTTAATACACTCTCTAAGAATTCCCATTGCAATTTGAGTTCCACCATGGCATTGAAATTCTACCATATCTTCACCAGTATAAGATTTTGGGGCTCTAAAACAAACACACATTGCCTGCTCGTTAAAGGTTGCAGTTTTTATTGTCCCAAGTGTAAGATATCTTGCATCAAACTCTGATGGGTGTTTTCCACTTTTTGTAAAAAAAATCTTGTCGGCTATTGTGATTGAACTAGTCCCAGACATTCTAACAATTGAAATAGCCCCTGTGCTAGCCCCAGTTGAAATAGCAACAATTGTATCATCATTAAAATTACTCATAAAATGATTATAGCACACTTGCTAGAATTTTCAATAAATTTATTTGTTTTTAATTAAAATTTGTAATTTTTCAAGACAAAAAAAATTTGACACTTGCACCTTGTAACAATTATTATATTATCATAATTATTATTAAAAAGTTTTAGAGAGTTAAAGTAATATAAACTCAAAAATAAAAAGCTAATTTCTTGTAAAACTTTGATGATAAAGTTAATCTAAACTTTGTACTAGTCACTTTGTAAATTCAAAAGAAAATATAAGGAGAGAAGAAATAATGGCGAAAAAATCAAGTTTAAGAAGAGAAAGTGCAAATAATACAGGTCTTATTGTGTCGCTAGTCGGGGTTGGTTTTTGTACATTTTTAGTATTTCTTTTTATGTCAATTATTCTCTTAACAGAAAATAATACAGCAGGAGTAGTCAAAATAAATGCACTAACAGCAAACCAAGTTGGTCAAACTCAAACGGTAAAGTTTAGTTGGGAAACCGATGAAGATATAGAGGCAGTCCAGGTTGAAATTTTTCATAATGGACAAAAAGTTTATTCTTGCTACACCACAAATTCCACTTCACTCTTAAAAAGAGAATTAGAAATTGAACTTTTTTACGGAAAATTTAATGCAGAAGTTACACTAATTTCAAATGTTAAAAACTCTGGAGTGAAAAGTCAAGAATTTATTTTGTTTGCTGACGAATACAATATTATCTCATTTGAATCAGAACTTTCTGACACGACCTGCCTGCAATCACTTGAGGAAATTTCCAGTGGTTCGGAGATACCAACTTTTGTATATTTTAAGAATACAGATTTGCTAGAAGATTTTGAGTTTCCTGAAAATGTATTTATAATTCCAACAGTAAATTTGTCAGGGATAACAGAATCTTTTTCAATTTATGATGTGTGGGATTCTACTAGTCTTTGGATAAAAGAACTCTATGAAAGTAATACAAGTTCAAGGTTTCATCTATATTACACCGACACATCTGCAATTGGAATTTTAAACGCAACTATGGGCAATAGATTGCCAAAGACAAATTATGATATTACATTAATTTCTGACGGAGTAACTGTGTATGAATTTCTTAATAATGAATTTAACGAAATAGAAAATGCCGAAGAAAAGTTTACTGAAATGAAAAATAAATATAATAATTTAAAATTACAAATTTCAGAAGATGGGGGATATGATATGGGCTTGGAAGAAAAATATCCTCTTAAAGCTGAAGAGCTTAAATATTACTTGCTAGTTATTGTAAGCGAAGAAGAAAATATAGTTTGGTGGATACCAAATTTTACGGACGGGCTTGCTGATTATTTAAAGCAAATATTTATTGACCTTGAAAATGCTGGGAAAATTAAATTTATTAGCGACAGTGAGTAAGATGTTATTTTAAAGTATAACTTAACAATTACAATATTATCGGAAGTTTTGTCTGCAAGTGTCGAAGGCATTTGCAAGGAAAACTGATGTTAATTCAAACTGTGATGCCACAATCTATTGTGGATTTGCATTTAGCAAATTGTTTTGCAAGCATAGTGAGCAAAGCAACATCACATTGTTTATATTGAGTGGGTGACAAAAAATTTCTATGTAAAAAATTAACAGTAAAGTTATTGTACAATTAATGCAAAAACAAACAAAAAATTTTATCTTTTAAAAAAAGTGCAAATTTGAATAGTCAAACTTGCATTTTTTTATTTATTAAGATGTTTTTTACTAAAATGTTAAATTGAATATTTTGCTGTAAATAACAAAAATTTTAGTGTTATTGTTTATTTCAAATTTTAATAGAGCAAAAACAATATAGTTTAAACTTAATGTTAATATTTTTAGTCGTTATTATCTCTTGGTTCTTCATCAATTAATGATTTTGGGTTTTCTTTTACTGTATCGTCCTCAAAATAATCAGTAGTTTCGTCATAATTTTTAGATTTTGACAAATTGTTTTTTAATTTAATTGTAATATATCTATTTGGCTCATTTCCATAACTTTCAGTAATGACCTTATCGTGATCAGAAAGTGCAGAATGAATAATTCTTCTTTCATATGCATTCATTGGTTCAAATTTAAACTCTTTCTGTTCGCGTACAACTTTGCCAGCAGTTCTCTTTGCAAGGTTGATAAGTGTTTCTTGTCTTTTAACAATATAGTTATTACTGTCAACGGAAATTCGTTTTGCTTCATCTCTTGGTTTATTTTTATTGTAAATAGAGTTTATAACAGTTTGAAATTCCTCAATTGATTCGCCTCGCTTTCCAATGAAAAGGGCTGAATCTTCTCCCGTAATGTTTACAAAGAAATCTTCTTCTCTTTCTTCTACATAAACTTCAAGATTAAGTCCCATTAACTCAATAATTTTTTCAACCAAAGCCTTAACTTTTTCTTCTTCCTGTGATGATGTGTTAAGAGAAATTCTTACTTGAGCCTTGTCGAATAGTCCAGCTTGCTTAATAATTGTAATTTTGGCATCTTCTCTTTTGACACCAAGTTTATATAGTCCAAGCTCAATAGCTTGTTCAACGGTCTTGCCTTCTGTTTCAATACTTTTCATACTTATTTTCTCTCCTGTAATTTACCTTTTTTAATAAGTCTGTTGGCTTCTTTTTCAAGAACCTCTTCAACTTCTTTTTGCTGTTTACGCGTAATTCTATTGATAATTAAATTAGAAATTTCACCGTAAGCAATTGAACTGATGTTGCTAGCCACAATATAGATACCAAAAGATGCACTTGATTGCAATACAAATAGAATCATAATTACTGGCATAATATATTTCATAATTTTCATAGAACTATTCATTGATGCAACCATAGATTCAGTCGCAAGTTGTTTAGCCTTCTTGTTTTTAAGTTTGTTATGTGCTTCTACCAAAAACTGAGAAAGAAATGTAATTCCACCAGCAAGAACAGCTAAAATGAAATAACCATTATTTTCTCTGCCACCTTGGCTATTAATTAAGTTAGAAATTGTAGTAAAATTGTTTTCATCAATATTTTCTGCTACATAGTTTGAGTACTCATCGCCACCGTTTCTCGCAATGGAAACCAAACCATCATAAGTCAAAAATGGACTTCTTGGAGCATCAGATACCCAAATGTTTTCTATCCAAAGCCAGTCAGATTTAATTTCGTCCCACTTTGAAAGCACTGCACTGCTAGCAGAATTTCTAACCTCGTCAATTAGTGAGTTATATTTATTGTATATTTCTATATATTCTTCATCAGTTAGTGGATACTCTTCACTGCCAGTTTCTTGGTCAGTATTTTCTGTCTGCTCAACATTTCCCCCGTTTTCGCCGTCAGTATTTTCAGAGGTTGCTAGTGTGTAACCCCTGTTCCATGCGATTAAAAATTCTTCAGCTGAGCTGTTATCAGTAATGTCAAACTCAGTAATCTCGTCATTTTTAGAAATTAGTTCAGAGTAAACGGTATCATTAAATGTGGTTTCTAATATCTCATATTGATTAATTGCTTGATAGGCAGAGTTGGTTCTAAGTGATCCATAAAAAGTGAAGAATATTACCAAAGTTAATACAAGGTTAATTAGTGTAACAAGACAGCCAACGCCCATATTAAGACCCTCTCTTTTATAGAGTGCATTGGTTTGAGTTCTAACGGCTTCTTGATTTGCACCAAACTTTTTTTGAATTTTAGCAATTTGTGGTGCACATTTTTGTTGCACCAAACTCTGTTTTTTTGAGTTAAGTTTTGTCCAAAAATCAAGTGGGGAAATTACAAGTTTAACGGTCAATGTCAAAATAAAGATAGTCCAACCAAAGTTACCAATTGTGCCATGAAAGGTATTAATTAAGATTGACCAAAGACCTCCGGGAGCTTCCACACTTGCCAAAAGGGAAATTATATTCATTTTGTTCTCCTTTACATAAAATATTTATATTTTTTCTTTGGGTTGATAGGAACTGTATCCGTTCCACCTTTTGAGTGAGAGTTGCAACGAATTATTCTGAAAAAAGTCAGTTTTAAACCTATAAAAAATCCCCACTCGGCAAAACTTTGACTCGCATAAATTGAACATGTTGGAGTAAATTTGCATGCGTGGGGAATAAATGGTGAGATGCAAAATTTGAAAATTGCAACAAGAAATAGTGCAATATATTTTGGTATACTTATAACTATTTTAAGAAACTTTTTCATTATTAATTAAGTCCGCCTTGGTAATTAATTTGTGAAAATCACTTTGAAGATCTGTAAAACTTGCTTGAAGTGCAGAATCTTTTGCAACAACTATAATATTATAGTTTTGTTTTAGTTTAGAAATTTCAAAGTAAACGATTTCACGAAGTCTGCGTTTAACTAAATTTCGCTTAACAGCGTGACCAATTTTTTTAGTTACAGCAAACCCAACTTTGATATTTTTGGTTTTAGACGGAGTAACATACAAGATAAGGTGACTGCCATAAAAGTGTGAGCCAGCCTTATAAACATAGTTAAATTGATAACGCTTTTTAAGTCGATTGACTTTTTTTAGCATACATTACCTTTCTTATTTTCTAATGAGTTCTTTACGACCTTTGTTTCTTCTTCTAGCAAGTACGTTTCTACCACCTTTGGTTCTCATTCTTTGTCTAAAACCATGAACTTTAACTCTGTGGTTCTTTTTAGGTTGAAATGTTCTTTTTGTCATAATAATTTGCTCCTAATAAAAGTTTTCGTCTATGAATAACATAGTCACCCGTCTATTATAAACGAAAACTTTTAGATTTGTCAAGAGAAAAGAAAATAATTAGTAAGTTTAGCAAAATAAAAAAGCCCAAATGAAAGTAGTGGGCTTTTTAAGAAACCTTGCGAATGAGGCAAGCATTGATAAATCTCTTTGACTTCATAAGTGAAAGGTTGAGAAGAATACACATAATGATTGTAACTAAAACCATAGAACAGAATTCTACAATATAACTATTAACTGTGGTAAGTTCAAAGTAAGGGAAGGCAAAGAGCTTGATTGCCGTTACAAAAAGTTCAATTAATGCGTTTGTTGCAACTGAGTAGAAAAATATAGAAGTAATGATATAATTTCTTGAGGCTTTAAGTTTTGTATTTTCGTCTTTTTGGGTGTGATAAAATACTGAAATATTAATAATAGTAACTAAAAATGATAAATATGCAAAAAGAATGGCAACTGCAAAGATGTTAGAGTAAGCACCAATGCAGTAGTAAGTATTTGTAAACAAAAAGAAAGCTACATAAAATACAACTTCAAACCAAGAAGGTATTTTTAGATTGGTAATCTTTTCAATAAAAAAGCAAGTAATGTATAAGACAAGTGAAATAACGACTAATACAAATGCCGTAAAGTAGTTGAAGTCGTCAAAGAATTGAATTGATGAGATTCCGAAAACATTTAAAAATAAAAGCAATAGGTGAACAAAGGTAAAAACAAGTACAACAATTAGTGCAATGTTATTGACTAAATTTTTTTTAAAACTACTCATAAAAAATTCCTTTAAAATGTAATATTTGATTATAAGTTTATTTTATTTAAATAATTATAATTATTCAACAATTCTAACAGGCAAGATTAAGTACAAGTAACTATCATTTTCAGCCGAACAAATTGTGCAAGGAGAAATTGGGGAATTGAAGTTAATTTTTATAAACTCGTCTGTAATTGTATGCATACAATCGCTAAGATATCTTGCGTTAAATGCAATAGAGATTTCTTTGCCCTCAAGAGAAATGGTAATATTTTCAGTAACATTACCAATGTTAGATGCAGAAGTTAGAGTTAAAATTTTGTCCTTAACATCAAATCTAACCAAATTATTTTTATCCATTCTTGCAAGTAGACTTGCCCTTTCAAGACCATCTTCAAGCTGAGATTTGTTAACTAAGATTGTGGTTGTTGTCGTGCTAGGAATAACCTGTCTGTAGTTAATAAATTCTCCGTCAAGTAGTCTAGTCAAAATTTTCACTGAGCCATCATCAATCATAAGGTGATTTTGACCAAGTAAAATGTCAATAGTTTCGTCCTCTGAGTCGTAGCTTAAAAGTTTAGAAATTTCACTAAGACTTCTTGCAGGAACAATAGAACTAAGTTTGCTAGATGATGAAGTAACACTAGTTTTATACATGGCAAGCCTGTATCCGTCAAGAGCAACTGAAGTAAGCGTTCCATTTTCAATTTCAAAAAGACAACCTTTTAAAATTGGTCTTGCATCGTCAACTGCAACGGAAAATATGGTTTTATCAATAACTTTTTTAAGTTCACTCTTTTTGATAGTAATTGTTTCGGGTGAGCTTATGTCTTTAATGATAGGGAATTCATCGGCACTTAGCCCCTGTAAAAATCCCTCACTGTCGGTATATTTAATTTTTAAAGTATTGTGATCGGTAGTTGAAAGTTCAATTTGTTCATTTGAAAGTTTTTTTACAAAGTCTGCAAAAAATTTGCCCGGAACAACAACTTCTCCAGAAATTTTTACATCTGCAGGGATTGTTTTCTCAATTGAAATTTCAAGGTCAGTTGCAGATAATGTTAAATAATCTTCACTGGCACTGAGTTTGATACCTTCTAAGATTGGATTTGTGGTTCTTGTTGCTGTGGCTCTAATAACTTTTAGCACAGCATCACTTAAATCAAGTCCTTCGCATATAAGTTTCATAATAATTCTCCTTTATTTTCCTTCAATCATTTGCTTCATATCTTGAATTTGAACTTCAAGTTTTTTTGAAGCCTTCATATCTTCTATAATTTTGCTTTTGGCATAAATAACTGTAGAGTGGTCTTTGCCAAAAATATTGCCAATTGCTTCAAGTGGAATGTTAATATACTCAGAAATCAAGTACATTGCAACTTGTCTTGCTTCAGCAATTGTTTTGGTACGCTTTTTTGCAAGAATTTCTTCTTTTTTTATTCCGTAAAACTTGCAAACAATTTCAATAATTTTTGTTGCGTCAATGGTTTCTTTATCGTCAACGGCAATATCTTTAAGTGCTTCCATTGCACAAGCTTTTGTGACCACACCTTGATTTTTAAGATTTGAGTAAAAGACAACTCTTTGCAAAAATCCTTCCATTTCTCTTACATTACTAGTTGAAATTTCTGCAATGTATTCAATTACTTCTCTTGGAACATTAAATCTTTCAAGTTGTGCCTTTTTGTTTAGTATGGCAATACGCGTTTCAATGTCGGGAACCCCAACATCTGCAATCATACCCCATTCAAATCGAGAACGAAGCCTTTCTTCAAGGGGATTCAATTCTTTTGGCTGTTTATCAGAAGTGATTACTATCTGTTTGCCATTTTGGTAAAGCTCATTAAAGATATTAAAGAATTGTTCTTGTGTTGCTGGCTTATTAATTATACCCTGAATATCGTCAATTATTAAAATGTCGGCATTATTGTATGTTTCTTTAAAACTTGACACGCTGTTATTTTGAAGTGCACTTGTGTAGTCGTTGACAAACTTGTAGGTTGTAACATAGACGACATTTAGTTTTGGGTGATGCTCTGTGACATAGTTGCCTATTGCAAAAAGTAGGTGAGTTTTACCCAGTCCCGATCCACCATAGATAAACAGTGGGTTAATTTTGCCAGATGGGTGCTCTGCGATTGATTTTGCAGCAGAAGTAGCAAGCTGATTGTTGCTACCTACAATGTAGTTGTCAAAAGTGTACTTTGGGTCAAATCTAAAACTACTGCTTGATTCTTCAGTGTTTTCTTTTTCTTTGGATTTAGAACTTGAATTTTCAATTTCTTCAATTTCTTCACTTGACCTCACAATAATTTCCAAGCCAGTAATTGCACTGTAAATTTTGTTGCAGGCTGAAATTATTATATCTTTATAGCTTTTAAGAAGTCGTCCCTGTGTATCTTTTGTGCTAGTTGCAAGTACTATCGTGTTGCCCTTAAGGTCAACAACTTCAAGACTTTTTATCCAAACATCAAATGTTAAAGCAGAAACATTTTTTGAAATTTCTTCTAGTGCATCGTGCCAAAGAACATTTAAGTCAATATTTGTAGTTGAGATTAAAACGCTATTATCCAAAATGGACCTCCAAAAAATGTTATATCTTAAATTATATTAATAATTACAATAAAAATCAAGTAATTAAGCCATAGTTTTTTTGCCTAAAAATTTAAAAATTGAAACTTTTAGTCTAAGTAAAATTATTTGTTAGACAAAAGATAATTTTTTGATATAATAAATAAAGGAGAAACACATGCAGGTAAAGTGGTTAAAACTTAAAAATTTCAGAAATTATGACGAGTGTAAGCTAAATTTTTTTGAGGGAATGAATTTGATTTCGGGCAAAAATGGGCAGGGAAAAACCAATTTAGTCGAAGCTGTAATGCTCTGTGCACTTTCAAAAAGCCCAAGAACCTCACGCGATGACGATATGAAAAAAGAAAATACTTCGCACTTTGAAGTTGAAATTTGTGTTCAAAGGAATTTTGGAACGCTTACCATTAAATGTATTTTAGACGATTTGACTAAGAAAAAGTTTTACTTAAATTCAAATGAGGTTAAAAAGATAAGCGACATATTTGGAAATTTGGTAGCAGTTTACTTTTCGCCAAATGACTTAAAAATTGTGAGCGAAGGTCCAAGCGAGCGTAGAGATTTTATGGATACAGACATTTCCCAGCTCTCTTCATATTACTACAACTTAACTCAAAGATATAACAAGGTGCTAGAGCAAAGAAATAAGCTTTTAAAAATGGTTCACAGCAGACAACTTATTGAAGAGCAAATTGACATTTGGGACGAACAACTATCAACTCTTGCAGGTTACATTGTAAAAACGAGAAAATCATTTATAAAAAAACTTACTGTTCCAGCGAGTGAAATTATGAGAAACATAACAAAAGATGCTGACGACATAAAAATTTCTTATGTAGGTTCTAAGGGAGAAACTAGCGCAGAAATAAAAAACGAGATTTTAGGTGCACTTAAATACAATCTAGCAAAAGATATGGAACTGGGTTATACGACAATTGGTCCACACAGAGATGACATAAAGTTTGAGCTCAACGGAAAAGATTCGAAAATCTTTGCAAGCCAAGGACAACAGAGAAGTATAGTTCTTGCAATAAAACTTGCCGAGCTTGAAGTGTTTAAAAACGAACTGGGAGAGAGTCCCGTTTTAGTACTTGATGATGTTTTTAGTGAACTTGATACTGCAAGACAGAAAAGTTTGTATAAAAAATTATCTGGATTGCAGGTTTTGATGACGGGAACACTTTTTAAATTTAAACCCGAAGAAAAATATCTTTCAATAATGGTAAATAATGGTCAAGTAAAAACAAAATTAAAAGAAAAATTGTAATATTGTAAAAATATTAAAATTTTTCTTTAAAAATTGCAAGATTGAAATTAATTAACAAAAAATATATATATTGTCAGTATAAAATCCAAAAGCTTTTTTAAAAATTGATAATTCTTTCATTTCATTTTTATCATTAACCGTATGCATTAGCACTTTAAAATTATTATCTGTTAAAACTTTACAAAACTCTTTACTATAACTGCTCCAAATTGTAATAAATTTTATTTTATCTTTTCCAAAAAACAATTCTACAATCTCATTTGCAGAATAATTTGACATATAATTTGTATAAATATAAGAATTAAAATTAAAATTTTCACACATATATAAATACATTTCATAGCTATAAAGTTGAGGAATAAACCTATTTAAAAGATCTAACGCATTTATTTCTGTAAGTTCTTTAACAAATTCTTTAAAAAAGTTGGAATAATCACTTTCTAATGTAGTTTTACTATCAAAAATAATATAAGCATCTTCATATTGTTTTAATTTTTCGACCAAATTTGAAATAGTGACACCAGTAAGATTACCTAAGATTTTTGTATTAATATATTCCTCATAACTTATTGGATTTGTTTCATCATATCCATTTAAGTATCTATAATCATGTGCGCCAATAATTTTTTTATCACTAGATAAAATAAAATCATATTCAAAATATCTAAAACCTTTTTCATAACATTCATCAAAATTATTTATTGTATTAGTATAATAGTATTCTCCCGTTTCATTTTTGACCAATCCACTGGCATGTAAAACCATAATAGTACTTTCAGGATTTATTTTAAATGATATAATTTTTGATAAGTAAAATGATAGGCTTACAATTACTATTAGCATTAAAGAAGTTAAAAGTATTAGACATGCTTTAATAAAGGGCTTGATTTGTCGCCAAAAAATATAACATACAACTGTACAAGAAATTGTAATAACAAGTGATAGAAGTAAATAAACAATAAGTGAATTTTTCATTTTTGTTTTCCTTGTTTCTTTATAAATTTAATTTATAGATTAATAAAATTATATTATAGTTAAAAATAAAAATCAAATATAAAAAGATGAACAATAGATTGTTCATCTTTTTAACTTATATTGTGAGATTTTTGCTTAATGTAATTGTATAGTTAGAATTAAAAATATTAATTGATAAAGTAATTTTAAAAATTCTAAATAATAAAATTAGTACTTGAAATATAAGTAAGATAATTTTATATTATTGTTGTTTAAGCAAATTTCTTCTCACTTTATCAAGTTCATCAATAACTTCTTCGTAAGTATTGCACCAAGTAAAGTATTTGTATTGAGTGTCATTTAGCGTTCCAGCTTCAAGCATAAAGTCGTTCATTTTACGAATATTGTCATAAAAGCCATTTATATTATAAATAATCACAACATCTGTATCAAATTTACTTTTTATTGAATCAGTTATCATATAAAGTTCGGCTAAGGTACCATTACCACCCGGAAGAACAATAGTAGCACTAGTGTTTCTAAGTGCAACTTGTTGGAGCATAAAGAGTGTGTCTACTTTTGTAATAGAATTGGCAATCATACCTTCTGCTTCATGAGCATAAGGAGTTGGGACAATAATATCAACAAAGCCATCACCTTCAATCATACGATTGTACATTGCGCCAATAGAACCTGTCTTTGAACCTACCATCATAACTCCGTCATTGTGAGAGAGTAGGTTATCAGCAATCTTGTCAATACCTTCTAAGTACATAGGTTTAATTCTAGGGTCAACAGATCCACATATAAAAACTTTCATTTTGCCTCCTTTGCATTATATGATAACATAAAAAATATATGAATGCAAATGTTTTTATTTTCTGCCCGAATTATGATAAGGGAGGGATTAGGTAGTCCCAATAGAACAAATTATTATTAAGAAAATAAAAACGCCCATAAAGTAAGATAATTTCTTATTTTACGGGTGTTTTTATATCTTTAAAACTATATCAAATATTATTGTCTTAGTATGTTGTGTTTTGTTTCTATAATTCCTTTTTTGGCTTATTTTTTCCTTAAAAAATGAAAATTCTTCATTAACTAAATTATTATCTGTTTTCTTTGTATAGTTAAATGTTATTTCAATTTTATCTTTAAATACATCAACTCTATTTACAAGTAATTCTATTAAGTTTTGTGGACATTGTTTTAATGTATACTTAAAGAATTTTATAATTTGCTCTTTCGTTAAAATAGTAACTTGTTTAGATTGTTCTATAATTAATTTTTCTTCTGTTTCTCGTTTTTCTTTTTCAAGTTCAAGAAGTCTTGCTTTTGTAGATTCAGTAGTAATGCCTTGTTCAATAGCAGAAATTATATTTGCTAAACTTTTGTTTATTTTTGCTAGGTTGGCTTGTAAGATATTTAAAGAAGTGTTTTCAGCATTTCTTTTTTCATTAATTTTTAAAATCTTATTAACTAAAATGTTAAGATTGTTATTATGATTAAAAGTCTTCTTTATTGCCTTATCTACAATATTTTCAAGAATTTCTTTTTGTATTGCTTTATTTTTACAATTAGTTTTTTCTTTAATGCTTCTGCATTTATAGTAGCGAATAATATCACCATTACAAGATGTTCCAGTATAAGAAACAAGTGGTTTTCCACAATACCCACAAAAAGTTTTACCTTTTAAAGAGTAGTTTACATTGTCCTTGTGTTTTCCATATCTATTAGCATTTTTTCGTTTTAATACTATTTCGTAAACTTCTTTATCTATAATTTGTGGATAGATTTTATCAAAAACTTCACCATTAATTCTGTATATACCAGTGTATTTTTCGTGATTAAGTAAATGGTTTATTGTTGATACTAAAAATTTATTTCCTTTATTTTTAATGCCTAAATTATTAAGTTCATTAGCGATTTCTGTTATTCTTTTACCATTTGCATAATCACTAAAAATTTTTCTAACAACTTCAGCTTCATCTGGATTAATTTTAAGTTTAGCACCATCTCTTACATAGCCATAATTTACATTTCCACCGATAAAATTACCTTTAAGTCTTGTTTCATTTAAACCACGCTTTGTCTTTTGAGATAATTCTTCAGAGTAGTATTGGTTCATACCTTCAAGTAAACTTTCAAGTAAAATTCCTTCAGGACCTTCTGGTATATTTTCCATTGCTGATAAAATAGTGATATTATTTTCTTTTAAATGCATTCTATGCATTGCCATTTCATATTTATTTCTTGAAAATCTATCTAACTTGTAAACTAAAACATAATCCCAAACTTTTTTGTCGCTATCAGATAACATTTTTTGAAATGCTTTTCTATCATCATTAGTTCCAGTTACAGCTTTGTCGATATATTCATCAATAATAAATATTCCATTTTTTTCAGCATAATCTTTACATACACGAAGTTGTCCGTCAATAGATTGTTCATTTTGCCTATCGCATGAATATCTTGCATAAATAACAGCTGTTTTCATTTTGTTTAAATCTCCTTATTTTATTTTCTATTTTTTAAGGTTATATTAAATTTTAAAAAATTGTAATGGACTCTATATGCACTTTATAAGTACTTTATGTGTACTTTATATAGGAAAGAATATAGATTTTTACGGATTTTATATGCAGTATAGATACACTTCAATTACAACAAAAAAACTAATATAAACCTTTGTTGAAAATTTTTTCAACAAGAAAACTTTCATCAGGGAATGTGTAGGATGTCAAAGAAAAAGAAAATAAATATTGACTTTTAAATAATAAAGTATAGTGTTTTAAGCGATATTTATTTTCCTTTGACAGCCGAGCATTCTCTGATACAATAACCAATGAAAAAAATAAGGTGTCAGTATTTAGTCCACCTTTTGTCCGTATAAAGTAAGTGTAATGTAAGTATAAATTGCATATAAAATGCAACCAAAGTACTCATACATTCCGTATAGCCTTGTGTTAGATTAAAACTACAAAAGGAGGACGGTAATGGAAAAAATAAAATTAAAACCTGAAAATGTAATACCAGATTTATCTAATATGAAAGATGGAGATATAAACTGTATTGCAGAAGGACTAGAAGAATTGATTTATAATTTCTTTAATAAAGAAAATAAATCAAAAATTCCACCTTAAATTTTATAATTTCTTTATTTTAATGTTGACAAACAAAGATAAAGAATATATAATACCATTATAGGACAAATGTCCTATATAGGAGAAAAAGTATGCGTACAAAAAGCATAGAACTAATGAAAAAAATAGAATCATATATTGATGATTTTTTTATAAAGAATAACAGAGTGCCAACAGTTAGAGAAACTGCAAATGCACTTCAAACATCTAAAAGCAGAGTGAGTTCCTATTTATGTGAAATGAAGAAAATGGGTATGATAGATAAACAAGATAAAAAGTATGGTGTTGTAACCAAAGCAATGAGTAGAATAAATTACGATACAATATCTATACCAGTTGTTGGAACTATCGCTTGTGGAACTCCAATATTAGCAGAAGAAAATATAGAAGACTATTTAGCAATGCCAAAAGAACTTTTAGGGAAAGGAGAGTTTTTTATATTAAGAGCTAGTGGTAATAGTATGATTAATGCAGGTGTTGAAGATGGAGATTATGTAATAATACGAAAAGAAGAATCAGCACAGGAAGGACAAATCATAGTAGCACTTGTAGATAATGAAGTAACACTTAAAAGATACTATATAGATAAAGATAAACAAATGATAAGATTACACCCAGAAAATAACGAAATGGAAGATATGTATTTTGAAAATATAGTTATTCAAGGTGTCGCTGTTAGAGTTATAAAAGAATTAAAGTAAGTAATTACATACGAAG
The DNA here is from genome assembly GCA_944382715.1 of uncultured Clostridia bacterium. Classification (GTDB taxonomy): domain Bacteria; phylum Bacillota; class Clostridia; order Christensenellales; family UBA1242; genus RGIG1681. The sequence continues at coordinate 279,812 of CALWNC010000001.1, read as the reverse complement.
CCCCGAAAGTATGTTTTTATAAGGGCATAAAGATTGGAAAATTTAGATGATGGATTTCTCAACCACATAGTAAGTTTTTCAAATACAAGTTTTTATGCTATGAGAAGAAAAAAAGGAGTTGATATTATGCGTGAGTTAAGCAGTAATACAAAACGAAACATTAGATGTCCTGAATGTTCTAATTATGTAATGTGTACGAAACATAATGGAAAAGAGATGGGTCAATGTCCAGTTTGTAAAGCAATTATCTCATTAAAACAAGTATCTAATAGAAAAATAAAAATTAGAATACGCAAATTATTTGTTGAAAACTAAAATGTTTTTTCGCTTATTTTGCAAACTTATGGCAGAGTAAACTTAGTAAGACCATAGATCACTACGAAATAAGTAAGATTCGTGTAAAAGGTTATAAATCCTTGACGAATGTAATTCTCGAAAGAAATTACCAATCGAAAGGGTGTTTTTTTATGCCCTAATTAAAGCGAAAGGAGAATTATAGTTATGACAACCAATGAAATTAGAGAAGAATTAAAAGAAATAAGATTTTATTATTCAAGAAAAAATATGTTTGATACAGCATCAAAAGAATTAGGGACAGCATCTATTGCAAGTAAAATAATTAAATATAATGATGCGATTAGATTTGCTCCAGCAAGATTATATGAAATTTATTATTCGCTATATATCAATAACAACACATTTGAAACATTAGCAGATAAGTTAGGTTTTTCTTATGATTATATACAAAAATTAAATCGTAAATTAGTTTTATTCTTTAAAGATAAATTTATAGAAAAAAAGGAAGCGTAAGTTTAATTTACTATAAATAGATGAAATACCATTGCAGTTAAGTAATGGTATTTTTTTGTGTTTTTTTAAAATTAGTAAGCAATATAAAGTCCGTACAAAGTACATATAAAATCCGTATAAAGTGCATATAAAGTACTCATAAACTAAGCATAAAGTCTATGGTGTGTCTGTGAAATTTGTTTTATACTGCAGGTGTAATCAATAAGGCAAGGACAAAACAATAAACGATGTTACAGCGTTGAATTCAGTAATGGTGGCCACCTACGAGTTATCGCAAAAGACAATCTGTTTTGAAGTTCTTGATGAGATTACAACTACAACTTAATAGTTACAAATGTAACAAACAATTAAACCTAATTTAGGTTAAACAAATAAAATTTTAAATTTAAGGAGAAAAAAATGTCTAAAAATAAAGAAGTAGAAGTAACAGAAGTTACTCAAGTAAGGGAACGCCGTTGGAGAGTTCCTAATAAAAGAGCAAAGGATTATGCAAATGAGCGTAAAACTAAAGTCCACCAACATGGACCTAAGGAAGGTTTAGAGCTTACAGATTACGAAGCAGGTCTTCGCTCAGGTTATCTTCAATGCCAAAGCGACCATGCTGGGGCTTACAAATATAAAAACGCTTTAAATCAAGGAAAGTCGAAAGATGAAGCAAAAGCCATTTCGAGAAGAATTGGAAAATAAAAAAATTAAGGAGTGTAATTTATGGAACAAAATTTAGGAACAATTAAAGTTGAAAGAGAAACATTTGAAAAGAATGGTAAATCATACTTTTCATACTTTGTAAAAGGAAATATTAGGGGTATAGATGTAAAAATCTTAATGACCCCACCAGATCTTGGTGGATATACTGTACTCGATATTGTGTTTGCAGGACAAAAGGAAGCAGACTTTATCGCAACACCATTTGAGTTTAAAGATGCTGGTGGAAATGCTATTAAAGGCTTTTCATATATGGTTCGCTCTTATGATGAAGATGGAACAGCTTATGAGTGCAAGGTTAAACCATCTAGAGCATCAGATAAGTCGTTGCTTAATATGTTAGTAAGAAATATTTAAGGAGAAGTAGATAATGGATAAAATTCAAAAAATTATATTTTGGATTTTAGTTTGTGTACTTCTTATAGGAGTTGGTGGCGAAGTTTTGTATCATAGTAACAGTGGTTTTCAAAACTTCGTTAACCAACTTTTTCACATACAAAAATCCAATGAAATAGACTATGAAAATGACGAGTATGTTAAGTCATTAAAAACAGAGATTGAAACCTTAAAAGGTGAAATCGAAAAGTATAAGCAAGAAGATAAAATCTTAAATGCTAGAATACAAGAACTTGAAAATAGAGTTACAATTTTAGAGCAAAAAGTGGCTGTACTTGAAAAGCAAAAAGAAGAACTTAATGCTCAAATAGATGCCCTAGTTTTAGAAGTGGAAGAAGTTTGGGAACTTCTATTTGACTATGTAGAAAATCAAGATGAATCTGAGATAGATGCTATAATTCAAGACAAAGTTATAGGCTTAGAAAATGACCTTGAAGACTTACAAAAAGAATATGAAGAAACCAAAAAAGACAACACAGATAGAATCAAAGATATTAATGATGAGCTTAAAAACTTAAATGAAGAAAAGAAAAATACTGGAGATTTAATCATTAATATTCAAAGAGATATTGAAGATAATAGGACTATAATTAATAACCTTTATGAGATTAATAAAGAGTATTATGTAACCTATTATAATCTTATTATTAAGATAGAAAAAAACACAGCAACTGATGAAGAAAAATCGCAATATGAGCAAATAAAATCGCAAATTGACGAAAATGATAGCAAAATTCAAGAAAAAGAAGCAGAAAATGCAGTTTTTTCAGAAAGAATGCAAAATTATATGACACAGTTAGATGCTATTGAAAAACGTATTGTGGTTTTAGAAGAAGAAGTTTCTATGCTTGAAAATGAAATGCAAGAAATTGAAAATAAGATAAATGACACTATAAATGAACTTAATAAATTTAGAAATTATCTTGATAAAAATCCAAATGTGCATGAACATATTCCAGGCGAAGAAATTATAGAAAACTTAATTAAAGCAACCTGCACTACTGAAGGAAGTTACTCTATTTGTGTTTACTGCACAGTAGATGGAGAACTTATTTCACAGACTAATGTAATAGTAAAACCAAGTGGACATAAGAAAGGTAAAACAGAAGTTGTTGAACGCATAGAACCTACTTGTTATGTTGAAGGTTATATTCTTCAAGAAACATATTGTTTGAATTGTAAAGAGATTTTATCTAGTAGTAAAATCGTTCTTGAACCAAGTCATACTATGGGTGAAAAAGTAATAGAAAATAAAACAGAAACAACCTATGATGAAGTAATTTATTGTACAGTTTGTAAATATGAATTTGAAAGAAGAACAATAACTAAAGAAGATAAACCGGCTAATGAAAATGACATTTATTACAATTCAAATGCACTCAATAAAATTACCATTTCAAACTATAACAATATGAGTGAAGATAAGCAAGAAATGAGTAAATATGTTTCAGACAACTTAAATGGTTATTTTATGACCGATAATTATTACTATATTTATAACGGTGGTGCGAGTTATATAACAGGTTTTTGGATTTATGATAGAAATACAAATACATTGCATCTTGGAGATGATTATTTTGGATATGATGATTACACTATTTTTAATTGTGAAGAATCTAGTTTTCCTAACTATGTAATTTTTGCATCTTTAAATGGTAGTTACAAATTGCATTTACAAACTAATGAACTTGAAGTTCTTGAAAAACAATATAATAAACCAGCAACACTTTACAACGGAACTTATATTTATCAATACAATTATTTAAGAGATAATGTAAGAGTTGAAGCTGAAAATGTTATAAATAAATTAGAATCACTTTCAGGTATTAGTTTTAATATTGGAACACTTTATTTTAATAATGAAAATAATGACATAAGTGGATTATGGTTATTTAGAGATAATATTCTATATCCTATTGCAGAAAGTGTAATGAATGTTGAAACAACTAAATTTAATTTAATTTTGGAAGATGAAATATATTATTATTTTGAAACAGAATCGGGATTTAGTGTTTCAGTTGAAAAGTCTAATTGTAGGTTAAATATAGAATACATATATAACGATGTAGAAATTTATGACTATGAAAATATATATTTTAGAACTTATAAAGAAACATCAACTGCTAAATATATAATAGATAATTTAGATGAAACACAATATTTTGAAAATTCAAATAAAGAAAAAATTATTTATCAAATTAATGATAATTCAAGCATTGGTTTCTGGGCTTACAGTGAAAGTAGAAATGAAATTTATCTTATCTGGTATTCAGGTTTTTCTGCAGAACTTGTAAGCTGTGAAAATAATATCTATGTATTTAAAACAATCACTTCTACATTTACCTACTATGCAGATGAAAGTAGATATGAACGAACCTAAAATGTAAGGAGATAAAAATATGAAAACATTATTTTTTATAATCCTTATTGTAGGTTTAGTAGTTTTGTTTGGGACATTCCCATTATCTATTTTAGCTAAAGTATTTGGTTATCTTGAAACCTTTTTTAAATGGTTATCTAGTATATTAAATATCTTTGGTTGGAATGGAATTTTAAAATAATAAAAGTCGAAAAGCACTAAGCAAAAATAGCTGTTTAGTGCCTTTTTAATAAAAAAATAGGAGTTTTTTATGAATTTATTTAAAAAAATGCAGTTTTTTATAATTGCAGTGATAATATTTGTAAGTATTGGTTTAGATGGCTGGTATATTTATTTGCACTTTTTTGGAGAAGAAAAAACAATAGACCAAACAGTAATTGTGTCAGATTTAAAGACAACTAAACTAGATGAAGTTACAGGTGAAACAATTGAAGATAAAAGAGTATTTGCAGAATTTAATTTATTCGATAATGTTCTTGAAATTAAATTTAATTATTTTATGAGTAGCACGGCAACGGATTTTTATAGTCAAGGTGTGCAACTAATTTTGAAAGAAGGTAGCCCTTTTAAAGTAAAAAATATAGATGCTTACACTGGTTCTTACAACACAGAACTTACAACTGAATGCGTTGAAAAAGATAAACTTTCTTACAACGAAACTTTGTATTTTATTGTTAAAACTAAAATTTATGAGAGTTACTACAATGTAATTTTAACCGAAAAAATCTATGATAATTTTGACCTTTACGAATACCAAAATTATGATGATACAGTTTTAGTTGGAGAAGAACTTAAAACAGGAAATGAAAGTTTTAAAATAACATTAGGTAACAAAGTTTATGGTATGAAATTTAAAGACTATGACACATATTTTAATAGCAGTGGAAAAGAAATGATACAAACAGATGACCTAACAAAAGTTGGAGATAATACATATTGCTGGGAGCATACAAACTTTAATAAAGTTACCCACTATTACGATTACACAACTTATTACAGGGCGTTGGATTTATACTATTTTATTGAGTCTATGGCTAACTCACTTTCTAGTTTAAGTGAAAGTTCTAACTCGATTGAAACCTATGTTAAGATGCCAGACATATTTAACTTTTATACAATTAATAGTGATGGTTCAATGGGTAAATTAAATATAACCGAAGATGAAAGTGTAAAACTTTATAGCGACTTTGCAAATTACTTTAAGATAAAAGTTAAGATTAATAGTGGAAAGATGACAAGTTCTACTCAAAGTTTATTTAACGCTTATGCAGGGAGTATGGACTATAACGCAGAGCCAGAAGATAACACAATGACAGAATACCAAGTTGGAAAAGTCTTTATAAACGCAGGTATAGATGATTTAGATTTTATTTCAACAGATGCGTTTGGTGTTTATGACTTAAAGTTAAGTGATAACTTTAAAACATATTGGAATAACTACAAAAATAAATGCTATGTGAAAATTAATCTTGATTTAAGCGAACTTGGAATAACACTCAGAAAAATAATAGAAGATAAAGATTTTACGATTTATGAAATAACAGATAGTAGCAAACAAATTTACCGATTAAGTGAGGTGGAATTATGTTTGGAAACTTAAAGTATGTTTTAATTTTAATAATTATAATCTTGCTAATTGGAATATTTGGGAAATATAAACCCGTTAGAATTGTTACGGGACTTTGTTTATTATTTGCTTTAGTTTTTACTGCAATAATAAGCTATGGTCATATTAACAATTATTACTCAGCAAGTGGTGGAATTTACGGAGAATTATCTAGTTTAATTTCTAAAAACGAAGTAACGGAAGAAGAGTTAAACGAAGATATAACATTTTCATTTAACAATGTTGTTTTGACTAATAAAGATGGTTATTTTTCGCTTACTTTTAACAAAAATGAAAGCATTTCTCTTGAAGAAAATGAGAAGTATATAATCTATGTAAATGATTTCCCTTGCGAGATTTTAAGTGAAGATATAAGCGAAAATAACTCATATATAATTGCTAGATATAACTACTCGTTTTATGACAGGGATTTAGATGGAAACTTGATACTCAAAGCAGAAGATACAATGCAGTTAGAGTTAGATTTCTATAAAAACTCGTGCAGGCTTAAAGTGTTTATCTATAACGGAGAAGAAACTAATAGTTTATGGAATACATATTTTAGCAGAAATGATTTTACTGTTAAGGTGTCTAAAATAGATAGTTTATACACAAATGATAGCGACTATAACTCACTCACTCTTTACATAGAAAATAGAGTTTATAAGACAATAAAGGTTAAAGCAGGAACAGAAATTACGCTCCCAATTCTCAGTGATGAAAACTTTATTTGTTTTGTAGATAAAAATGGCAATGAGTATAACAATAGATTTACTCTTAATAGTGATTTATCTTTATATGCAAAGTTTGAAGTAATTGATGATGAAGTTATAGAAGATGATTTTTCCAAAAGTGAGGTGGAATTATGATTACTATAATTTTTGCACCACCAAGAACTGGAAAAACTTGTTTTATGACACATTTGCTATATGAGTATGCGTTTGATAAGCAAAGAAGTTATATGATGCGTAGCGAGATAAAAAACAAGAATAACAATGGTTTTAATTTATCTATACCAAAGCATGTAGTTAGTTCTAACTATGCAATAACCTTTAAAAAGTATGGATATAACCCAAGAAAAAGCAGGATAATAAACCCTTTTAGACTGGGTTTTGATAATCCTTATGTAAAGACGCATTTCAATTTTCCGTATGAAGTTATTGGTATAACGGAAGCACAAAAATACTTAAACTCTCGTATGAGTAAATATTTTCCAGAGTGGCAAAGCAGATGGTATGAACAACACGGGCATAATAATCTTGATATATTTCTTGATACTCAACGCCCTATGCTTATTGATGTAAACATTAGAGAGCTTTCGCAGTTTATTGAAATAATAAAACTTAAAATTTCTTATGATGAATATGGTAAACCTTGCAAACTTAGATGGACTATAAGGATAATAGAAAATTCAGCTTTGTTTGAAAGGTATATGTCTAGTGGTAAAAAGGATACAGGTTGCTATGAAGAAAAAGTTGTTGTAGCAAAATACAATGTCTTTGCTTGTTATGATAGCAGAAGCTGTAAACCAAAGTTCTATGCAGGACACTTTGATGAAGACTTTGATTTAAAAGAAAGTACGGAAATAGAAAATACTCTTGAAGGATACATAAAATACTTGCAAGAAAATGATGATGAACTTCCAGAGAAATACTATCTAACAAACTCTACAAGGAGAAAAGACTGTGCTTAATTTTAATAAAAATGACCTTATTAATGATGTTCTTTCAGAGTATTACAAAACATTTAGTTTAACACTAGATACTGCTGACTTTGTGCCTGAAAAATATAACAGTAAAATAAGTAAGTATATTTTTAAGAACTTAAAAAAGATGTTTAGAAAAATAGATAAAGAAGATAAAAGATTTCAAAAGGAGTTAATAAAGGAAAATAAAAAATTAAAGAAGCAAAAAAAGAAACTTAATAAACAAGAACAAAAACTAAAAAAGGAACAGGCTAACAAAGATGCGAATTTAAGCATTAAATAATGCTGTATCCAGGAACAAAAGTATACTTTGATGGAAGTCATTATATAGGTATTCCTCACACCACTAGAAAGGTAAAACATAGACCAAAACCACCTGAAGAACTTATTGAAGTTAAAGAAGAAACAGTTAATGATTTTGCTAATGAAACAGATAATACGGTGGAAGAAGTTGAAGAAGAACCTTATATTATACCATTTAAAGAACTCGAAGGACCTTATGAATTGCCTTTTGAAGAAGATGAAAAAAGTGCAAATGATACCAAAAATAATGCAAAAAGCCTAAAAATACTAGAAAAACAACTAAAAAGGAGTTATTTAACGAATTATATCGCAAATATTCTTATGTAAAGAAAAAAGAAAGATGGCAGATAATTTATAAAGAAATGCTACCGTATTTTACAACTGAAAAAAGATGCGAAGATTTTGTAAATGCAAATTTTGAAAGGGTAAAAAGAAATTTAATTTGCAAAAAAGTGCGTATGGTAAGAAAAGCAAATCTAGCAAATTTTAATTATTTTTGCACCTTTACTTATGATGATAAAAAGCATACGGAAGACACATTTAAGAAAAAACTTAGAACTTGTTTTAGACATTTAACCGAAAGAAAAAATTGAAAATATATGGGTGTTTGGGAACGAGCACCAAAGACAAATAGATTACATTTTCACGGACTATTTAATATACCAGATGGCACAATGCCAGGTGAAATAATAGAAGTAAGAGATTATAGCACGCAGTATAATAAAATGCAGACAACATTTCAAAATACATACTTTAATGAAAGGTTTGGAAGAAGTGATTTTAAAGAAATAAATCCTTATGAAAAACGACTTGGAAGTGCTATTGCATATCTTGTAAAATACCTAGAAAAAACTAATGAAAAAATTGTTTATTCTAAAAATTTACCAATGTATTTTGTGTCAGATATTTTAGAAGATGATATAATTTGTCCGATAGGTATGGAAGATAAGAAAATACTTTTATCCGATAAATTTAAGTGTTTAGTAGAAGGTGAATATATGGGAGAAGTTTGCGAAGAAGTAATTGAGAAAATGCCTAAAGCATATTCTTAACATAAAATAAAAAACGCAAATTATATATAAAAATACTTAAATATAGTGCTAAAAATATTAATTTTAAGTAAATATAGTGCGATTTTATAAAAAATAACAATAATTCATAAAAAAGAAAATAAATTATATATTTAATAAAAAAGCAGGAAATTAAAATAAAAAAATAAACAACAAAACAAAATCACGGCAATAAAAAAATGCAATGGGTCTCGTGGAAAGCCTGCGCACGAACCCATGCATTGTTGCCGTGATTTTGTTATTACCCAAGATTAAATTTATGATTTTTTAGATAAATTTTTCAAGGGTTAAAATTCTATTTATTTAACGAATAAATTTAATTTATGCTTACTTTATTATCTAATAAAATTAAGTCTGTTTTATCTACTAAAATTGCCTTAATTTTTAATTTTGTTTTTAAAAAATTATTATTTATTTTCGTTAAAAAATTAGTCTTATTTTTTCAGTTTAGTTTGATTCTGGCGTGTGCTTGTCTGGTGGAGCGAAGCGACACCACTCGTATCATATCAAGACAAGCACACGCCAGGATCTCAAATTGAGTTTTTTGAATGTTTTTTATATTAATTCTTTATGTTTTTTAGAAACAAATTTTATTATATATTTCATATGTTTTAAAATAATAAAATTTTGATTTTTAATATAATTAAGTCGAAGATAAAAACATATAAAGGAGATATTTTATTTTTTTAGTTTTCATAAATAAATTATATAACATAGATAGTTTATCTATATTGTAGTTATTGAAATAATTATTACATTATTTTTGTTAATTAATTATCAAATATATTTTTATTTTTGTTTTAAAGCATTTTGATAAGTTTCTTCAAATTTTTTAAAAGATTCATTTAGTAACTGATAAATCCTTTGAATAGAATAGTTTAATTTTATAGCTATATTTTGATAGGAATCTTCCTTTATAAATTTATAATATAAGATGCTCTTATATGGTTGAGACAAATTTGTAATTATCGTTTCAATTAATTTTAACTCATTGTCTAATTTTATATATTCATTTTTTATAAATTCATTTGTGCTATTATGTTTTAATTCGTTTTCTAAGTCCTTTTTTAGTATTTTATTAATTTTATATGACTCTAATTTTTCTTTGGCATTATTCATCTATATTCTCCATAAAAAAAGGCTATGTAAAAATTACATAGCCTTTGTGTTTTATTTTAATTTTATATTGATTTAATAAATATCTATGCCATATGCTTCATCTATACCAGTATTTGTATTAAGTGCTAAAAGTCCTTGAGTGCCGTCTCCATAAACAACAATTAAATAATTATCACTTCTAAACAGCTCTCCATCATTATAATAATTTAGTTGTCTGTAACCATATGCTATGCAAACATGTGTGCCTGAACTTAATCGTCCTCCCATTGAATAGTGACCTTCTTCTCTAAATAATCCATTTTCAGGATAATATTCATAGCCTGTTAAAAATAAAGCTATAGGCATTTCGCTATTAAAATAACCTAAAGCTGTTTGTAGATTAAAATTACTACCACAAGAGTTATAGGATATATTGTATCCACTATTATTTACATAAGATTGAAGACCTGTTTTAAATTGATTAACGGAAGTTCCTGGTTCAATTGAATTTGTTCCCATGAGATTATAAAGGCTATCTTTTACTGCTTGAACTTTACTTGTTCTAGGTCTATAAGTAAAAATATTATTGTAATATGAACCTGAAACAAAATTAGGAATAAGATTTTCATATTCATAATCATAGTAACCAATTAATATTGTTCCTGCCAATGGTGCACAAGAATTTGTATGATTTATATTATCATAATTTGGACAAAATCTTTCTAAATGATTATCTATTATTTCATAATCATCATAATATACTTCATTTTCAATATGTGTAAAATTTAATCCTGTGTCAAAATAATTTGTGCCACAATAATATTTTTCTCTATAAATAGCATTTGAAGAATTTGTAACATTAATTACATTATTACTAAAAATTAAAATAAACACCCCTAACACTGCTAATAATTTTTTTATCATATAAAATACCTCCTTACTAATAAATGTCATAAGGAGGTATAAAACTGTCAAAAAATTTTAAAATTATTTAAATTTTTCTAGTAACTCTGTATCTTGCATATTAAAAGATAAATATAATCTATAATTTTCATATTCAAAAAGAACATTAATTTTATTCATATACAATCCTTCAATTTCTTTATAATACATTTTGTAATTATTTGTAGTTGTAATTATTGCAGAAGTTTTAAAATTATCATCATCACTATAAATTAATAGATTATCTATAATTAAAATCATCTCTATCTCTGTAAAGGGTGGTAAATTATTATACAATTTTATATTTAACATTTTAATATTTCCTTCATGAGAAAATTTTGAACACTCATATATTTCATAATCTTCTGAAAAAATAAAATCATATTTTTTATAATAATTTGATATATAATCTTGTAAAAACTCTATATTTGTATCAGTTTTTGTTAATGTGCTATCCATATAGTAATTAGGGGGAGTGGTTGGGTTACTTGGTGGTGTTTTATTTGTAAGTATTAATGTGAATATAATAGAGATAACTGTTATTATTACAATAGATGCCATAGGTAGTACATATTTAAGCGTCTGTTTTTTTTGATTTTGATTATTATAAATATGTTCTTTTATTTTTCTAAAGGTTTCCATATTTGGTTCAGGGGATTCTTTATCAAAATATTCATTAATATCTTTTTGCATTTTTTTATTCATAAAAATTATTCCTTTCTATATATTCTTTTATATGATTAAATTTTCGAATAATTGTTGATTCGGATATATTTAAAATTTTCGAGATTTGTTTATTTGTTAATCCTTGATATATTTTTAGCTGTAAGATTTGTTTTTCAATATTCGGCAGATTATTTAAAATATCAATTAATGATAAATGTTCTGCAATTCCGTTTTGGCTAATATCAATTTTTTCATATTGAATTAGTTCATAGCTAACATCTTTTTTATATTTTCTATTGTAATTATAAAATGTATATTTAGAGATTTTTAATATCCAATAATAACAATTCTTATAAAAAATTTTGTGTTTTGCTTTTTGATAAACAATAATAAAAGTGCTGGAAATTACATCTTCAATAGTAAAGTCATCAGCACCTAAGAATTTTAAATAAATATATAACTTTTTGTACATTATTTTATACAAAGATTCAAATGTTATTTCATCATTAAATTTTAACTTTTTAACAAGTGTATTAATGTATTCTTTTTCTTCAGTAGTAGTCATCAGTTTATTTCGCTTTAATTATTTTTGAGATTAATTGAATTAATGATTTTTTATCCTCACTTTTCAATTGTGAAAATAAGTTTAATAATTCCATATCTATTTTGTAGTCTTCTAGATTTGGATAGAAAAATTCAATAGGTGTTATATCAAATATTTCTAAAATATTTAATAAGGTTGAAACTTTAAGTTTTATAGTTTTTCTTTCAATTCTATTTATCTCTGATTCACTATAACCTAATTGAAGACTCAAATCTCTAGCAGAAATATTATTTATATTTCTAAAATAACCTATTCTATAAATTATATCATCATAAGTAAAATCTTTTTTCATAAAATCCTCTTATATATATTTTATAATATCTTATAGAAAAAGGTTGTGTGTTTTAAGATGTAAATATTTAATAATAAATTAAAAATATATCTTACAATGATATATTTTTAAAAAGTCAAGTTTTATATATGTCTTTTTTTGTCATTCTTTGTTTTTTCTTAATCTTTTTTGTCAATATTTTTCAAATAAAAATGCCTACTCTTAAATTTAAGAATAGACAAGTTAAGTTATATATAAATTTTTTATTTAAAAAAATAAATTTATTTTTATTTATTACTATTTTAAATAAATTATGATGTTCTTTTCCACATATATACTACTAAATAAGGTGGCATATTATTGTGAGCTGAATTGTTTCCTGTATTTGTTGATGAGCCTGTGTGATTGTGAGTTGCATTCATATTAATACCAGTTGAATATGTTCCAGATTTAGAACCATTTGAATTTACAAAATAATGACCACTTGCATTTTGAATTGAAAAAACTCCATCTGCTGCTTTAGCTTTAACATAATAATTATCTCCACCATCATTATCTGTAAATTGGAAACTTCCTGTGATTGACCTGTCTGAAATACTAATATTATGATTATGACCTGGTAATTCTGAAATTTGTAAAACATGGCTTGATTCTCCACCAGTTTGTCCTGCACTATAATAATCTCCAGCAGAAAGTAAAAATCTATCTTTTAACTGTTCCCAATTTCCACCAAAAAGGGTTTCTGGAGATGTAACATTTACTGACATATAAATTGAACCTATTGGATAAATAGCATTAATCACATCATTTATGACAACATTTGAACTTCCTCCTCTTTGCGCTAGTAGTCCCCAATATGTATTATCTGCAAGATCAAGTGGCTCTTTAGCCGAATTAGTCAACTTTGCATAATATGTACAACCATTAAATGTTACTGTATCGATATATAGGTCATTATTATAGTAGGTAAGACTACTAGCCCAAATTCCTCTGTGTCTATACGATTTTCCTTGTTTTGATGCAGGGATATTAAAATTTAGTGTTTTTCTGCCAGTTTCTTCAGTTGTATTAATTTCAACAAATGGGGTAGCAGTTGAAGCTATTTCCGTTGTTGTAACTGATAAATTATCTACAACATCTAAAGCCTTCTCTGAGTCTTCAATTGCTTTTTCTGATTTAATTTTATTATTTTTTATTTCTTCGCTTAAGTTATTAAATATTCCAGCTTCTAACATTGTTCCTTCGTTTCCTGCTTGAGGATTATCTTGTCTTGTTATTACTGCATGAAATGCACTTGTTCCATTTTCTGGAGTTATTAAAACTCTGTTTTTGTTATTTGGTACTCGATTTTTAAATTCCATATTTTTTCTCCTTTATAAATTTTTAGGGTAATGTAATCTATCTACTTCTATTATAATTCAAATTTACTCTAATTTACTCTAATCTTTTTATTTAATAAAAAAAATGAAGTAAACCTTGTTGGGTTTACTTCATTTTTATATACTAATTTTTATCTTGCTTTTTTAAGAATAAGATATCATTCATACTTGGTGAATATAAAATATTTATTTTTTTACCAATAAATTTATTAAAAATGGCTTTATTAAAGTAGGTTACTTTTACAATATTGCTTTTATATTCAATATTTTTACCATTATAAATAAATTTTATTACATATACTTTATGTTTATAGAATGCATCATAACATTTTACATTTGCTTTTAATTTGACATAATCTTTTAAACATAATTTTAAATATTTTTTCATTTTTATTTCTTTTAAAACCAATGGAAAAGTAACTAAGAAAACAATTACATTAACAATTAGAGTTAATATTAATAATTCAAAACATTCAAAATCTTTATATATAACATATAATGTAAAAGCAAAAATAAGAAGAAATAAAAAAATCCCATATAGCCCATATGTATAGTCAATAAGATTATCATTAAAATAATAACCCTTTTTTGCTCCAAATACGATATCTTTCCTTTTATACATAAACTTCTCCTTTATTGAAGTGCAAAATATCTAAAAATTTCATATATAATTGATTTAATTTCATCTTTTAATGAATTTGTTGCATTTTCATACATATCATTCTCATTATAAAATAAATTTTGAATTAGAATTCCACTTCCAATTCCAGCGACTATTGAAGACATTGTAGAAATTAAACTAATGATTATTGATGGATTAATAATTTTAGATAGTTTTATTCCACTAGATAATATAGTCATGTTGCTTAAAGTGTTACCTAATATATTTCCATAATATTCTCCCATTAAACCAATTCCACCAGCAACAAATCCCGCTGTACCTCCAATCACTCCACCTTTAAAACCATTAATAGCAATTTGTATCGAATTATCTAAATTTTGAGTTGTAGATGTTATTATTTCAGATATAACACCTGTTCCAAATCCAATTAATGATGAACTAAGTAAGTCATTTCCTGAAATTGATGCTACTACGCCATATGCAATAGCAATTGAAGCAACTGCAATTTCAACACCAACAAAAACCCAACCAAAAAAATTTTTCCAACTCCAATTTCCATTAGTGTCAATGTTCATAATTGGATTGTTTTTACAATATGCATATAAATTTAGTCCATTAATAACAGACTTAGTTGTATTTAAAATACTAATATCATCAGCATTAATAAATCTACCAGTTTCAGGGTCATAGTATCTGCTGTTTAAGTAATACAATTTAGATTCTTCATCATAATAGTAACTGCGATATCTAAATGGATTGAGTAGGGCAATAGTTTTATTATTTTTAAATTCTGTTGTTGTGTTAGATGTTGTTATTTTATATAAATATTTTTAATAACCAACTTTTTAGTTAGTTTTTTAGAAAAAGATATCTCTATGTTTTTTTCTATATCATTTTCCAAATAATAAACCATTAATTTACCACCTTTAGAATCTCCCCATAATAAAGTAATAAACTTATAATATTCACAATAAATTATTGTATTATAATTAATCTCTTTAACAAGATTATCTTTTCTTGTTATTTTTATAGAATTATTTGTAAACTCATAATATGTTTTGCAAAATAAAAAATACACGCAACATATAATAAATCCCAAAAAAATAATGCATATAATTATTAATAAATAAATTAAAATATTATTTTTATTTATCTCAAATCCTAAGAAAAATCCTATAGTTACAAGAATAATACTTATTAACTCGAAAAATAAACTAAAGAATATTACATGAAAAAAATTTTTTTTTATTTTCATTTAAACCAACCCTTCTAATATAAATTTGGAATCATTAAATCAATTAACCATCTTACTAAAGAAGCAAAACCACTTACAAAAAGTGCTTTTGAAAATGTTTCTCCAATTAACACTTTTGATCCCCAAAATACAGAACTTAAAACATTCATTACACCGTGATTAATATAAAAGGCATCAGCAGTTTTAAAGTTTCCTAATTTATTAAACAATCCATATTTTCCGCCAAAAAAAGCAAAACCAAATGTTGAAGCCCCTTGTAATGCTCCCTCTATACCTGATAAAATAAAGCCTCCAAAATTCCAATCATTCTCATTTGAAGCAATACAATTAAGTGAATACTTAGCCATACCGGCAACTGCAGTGGCTCCAATAGATATTCCTAAAGAAACACTTGTGGATAATCCAAATCCAGCTACACTAACTCCAGTGGCAGCTAAGCCCGCCGCTCCACCTAATGAGATAGTAGCTCCGACAGCTGCTCCAAATATAGCTCCACCAGCAATATCAGATACTAAATCCCATCCATGTTTGCCAGATTGATAAGCACTAACACCAGCTGTAGATCCTCCAATTAATGCAGCAATACCAATACTAATTAATAATGCAGAAATAAAGGCGTGTCCACTAGGATCGGTATACATAACTGGATTATTACCACAATATGCAAATAAGTTTAAACCATTAATAACGGATTTTGTTGTATCGAAAACACTAATATCATCAGCATTAATAAATCTTCCAATTTCTGGGTCGTAGTAACGGCTATTTAGATAATAGAGTTTAGACTCTTCATCGTAATAATAACTGTGATATCTAAATGGATTGAGTAGGGCAATAGTTTTATTATTTTTAAACTCTGTTGTTGTGTTAGATGTTGTTATTTCAATATAATTATTACTACAAAGAACATATGTTTTATGATTTCCCCAAGCATCATAAATATATTTAACGATTAGGTTCATATTTTCATCATAAATGCCAATAATATTGCCTAAAATATCTGTTTTGTAGTAGTATTCTCTAATATCAGTATCAGACACTCTATAAGTAAAACCAACTAATCCATCTACTCCATAATGAAAGTATACTTTATTTCCATCATCTTGTGCAACTATTTTATTACCTTTTAGATAAAATTTTGTTGTCACATTGTTTACTTTTTTGCTGGTTCTAATACCATTTGCATTATATTTATAATTAATTGTAGTTCCAATTTTTTCTAGATTTCTAACTTTACCCCAAGTAAGATTTTTACCACGATAAGTTTTAGGATTTCCAATTTCATCATACTTACATTCTTCACCATTAAAACTGATTAATTGATCTTTCCAACCACTGTCAGGATAAATATACATATTTTCACTTAAAGCACTATCTTCTATTTCATCTAAAGACTTTAATGTATAAGTGCAACTTCTTTTTCTTATGATATTTCCACCTTTATCATATTCAATGAAATAACTTTGTTTAAGTTCTTTATTATCTTCTCTTATAAGTCTTGATAGGGAATCATAAGAATATCTTACAATTTCTCTACCGTTTTCGAGAGTTTTAACAATATTACCTTTGTTATCATAAATATATTTTAAATAACTATCTGAATTAGAGTTTTTACCATATCTTACAGTTGAGACTAAATTTGAGCAATATTCGCCTCTTTTAACATAGTTAACTTGTTTACTAAATTTATCTCCATAATTAATAAAATTAAGTCTATTTAAACTATCATATTCAACACTTTGTAATAATTCATTTGGAAGTTCAATTGATTGTAATTTATTATTAAAAGTATCATCATACTGATAATTATAATTGAGAATTCCGTCATCTTCAATTGTTATTGTTTCTTGAGAGACATTATTGAATTTATTGTATTTAGTAACAATTTCTATTTCTTTTTCATTTTCAGTTCCAGTTCTTGTTTTACATTCATAGGTTTTGTTACCCATTTCATCATAACCATAATTATAAAGATTATTTTCATCATAAATTGTTTCAGTTTGAGAAATAATATTATCATTTGTGTCGTATTCGTTTTGAAGAATATCTTCTAACTCGCATCTTATTTTTGTAATCCTTTTTTGATCATCAAAATATTTATAAACAATATCAAAATTTTGATAATAATAATGATGAAAGTTTTGAATTTCTGCATTTAAAAATGATAGAATTTTTTGACCAGCAATTGAGACAGACTCAAATTCACCATAAGGATTTAAAGTGTAATCAATATTAAAATCATTATGAGAAATTCTTGTCAATAATCCTAATGTGTATCCAAATGTATTTTTATTTTCTTCATCATTTACACTTGTGCTAATACTCATTAAATCTTCAGTTTGTGGATTGTATCCGTAAACCATTTTATCTCCATTTTTATCTATGATACCTGTTAATAAATTGCCATTTTCAGAGTATTCATAATTTTGAGATTTTTCACCAAATTCATCAATAGTTCCTACTTCGACACCTTTCTCATCATAATTATTTGAAACAATAAATTTGCTTGTAGGGTCTAAAATATTATAAGAACATGTTTTTACTGCTATACCTTTATCATTGTATTCATATTCTTCAACCATTCCATTATAATCTATACTTTTAATTAAAGAACCTTGTGTATTATAATAATTTTTACTTACATAATCTTTACCATTATATGTAAAACTTGTCTTTATAAGTTTTTTATCTTTATATTCATATGTTGTTTTAATATCATAATATGAGTTATGTGATTCAATTAATAATTTGTTATTATCATATTTATTTGTTTCAATCATACATTCTTTTAAAGATAAACCAAAGTAACTTAAATTACCTGTATTTTCACTATAATCAAGATATAATGTAATATTTTCAACTGTTTTTGTTTTATCTATTGTGATAGGTACTTCACAATATTGCCATTCTGTTTGCATCCAATCAAATGAACTAGATGACGAATATATTTCGTTTTCGCCTGTATATTTAATCTCTGCTCTTAATTCAAATTTTCTTGATTTTTTGTTTGAATCTAAATTAGATAAAATTACATTTTCAATTTCATTGTATGAATCTAAATCATCATATTTATTAATATAAGCTGAATCTGCTTTTGCCCAAGCAGAAAAAACAAAACAACCACTTCTTTCTGTCATTAATTGGATAATACTACTATCTAATTGTTTACTATATATTTTATTAGTATCTTGCATTTCATAAATTGTTGAATCTATAGTTTCTGTAAGAGATGCATATATATCATCTCCCATATATACATCATCTCCAACATAAGATTCTGTTGAAACATTTAATAAATTTTTAGCATTGTTGAATTTTTTTATTGCTTTTGAAATTTTATTATCAGAGTAGGTATATGATAAGGAGTTTAATTTTGTTTGGTCAGGTGTTTCTTTATTAAAATTTCCATTATATATTATTGCTGGTTTACCATACACATCAAAAATATAGGTTTTTGAGTTTCCAAATCTATCGCTTACTGTTGTTGATTTATAATCGTAAAAATTAATACTTGACTTAGTTCTAGACAATTCTTCTACAACACCATCTGAATTTACATTTAATTTTGCAATTTCATTATATTCTTCATATTTAGATTTTTCTTTTACGGTAAAATTGTTAGAAGCACTATAATCTATTACTTCTATACAATATCCAGAATAATCAGTAATTTTTAAAATAGTTAATAAATCTTTATAACTATACTCAGATTTTAATCCATTAGGATAAGTAATATTTGATAAATAGAAATTTGAATTAGTATTCAAATAATTAAATGTTAAAGCATTACCTTTATCATCAATAATTTCTTTTAACATATCTTTTTCATCATATTTAAAAGATACTATATTATTATCAGTATCAATTACACTATCAATTTTGTAATCTAAATAATTATCGGCATTGTCATTATATTTAATGTAGATTACATTATCATATTTATCAGCAATTACAATAAGTCGATAAATATCATTACTTTTATTTAAGTTATCTGCTGAAGAAAGGGAATCATTTTTAAATCTTGCAAAACCCATAAAGATTGAACCATCTTTATTTTCAATAAAGATTTCTGGAATTTGTTTTTCGTATTCATTTAATTCAAAAATTCGTTTTGTCAATAAATTTTGGTATGTTTCATCTTGAGTTGGTGTTAATTCATTAGAATTTAAAGCATCTTTTAATTCTTGAATTTGATTTTTTAAATTTTGAATTTCTTCAACATCATTGTCAATTAAATCTAATCCACTGAATCCCTCAAGTTTACTAACTAAATTATAATCTGAATCTGTTATAATTTCAGATTCAACATCATAAGTTTTATTATTAATAGTATAATGTAATGTTTTATCTAAATGAATGTCTATTTGAGTAGGGTACAAATAGACTTTTTCATTATTTGCATTTTTATAAAAATATTTTTCTTGAAATAATACATGACTTCCATCGTCTTTTATATAAGTGTAATTAGCTGAAATATCATTTTCAACAAATGAATTATTAAGTCTTTCTTTCACGAGATATTGTTGACAATTTAATTTCCAACCATTTCCACATTTACTTCTTGGAAGTTGAATATCTTCACCATTAACTTCAACTTTATCACAATCGCTATCAATATTAAATGAATTAAATATATGTGTAATTGTTGCTGGTAGAACTTTACTTTTTGTAGTAACGTCATTATGAGCAAGATTGTATTCACGAGTTGCTAAATTAATTTTTAAATTACCAGCTCTTCTAACAGAAACTTCTTGATATGCATTATTTGGCAGCCATTGATTAGATAAAATATATTCATTTAAGCATTCCATTCCTGTTTTTGTTATTGAATTGCTAACATTTCTTAACTCAACATTTACTGTTTGTGTATTATTTAGTAATGCATCATTTACTTCATCTGTGATATTAATACATACTTTTTGTACGTTATCATTATTTGTAATGTTAATTTTATCAATGATTTGGTTATTCACATACACATCAAATGTTTTTTTACTTCCAAGTTTGCTAACATCAAAAACTAATACAGATTGAATAATTTTTAGATGTTTACCATAAAAGCTCGGCGTATAATTAATATATGTAGAACCATTTTGAGTTGTTACTGTAAAACAACTTTCTTTATCAGTAATTTTATACATAAATTCCTCCTAAATATTTAAATTATTTTTTATTTCTTTTTCTTGATTTTGGAGTTCTTTTATTTCCTGATTCAATACTGATACTTTTGTTAAATCTATGTTATTTGAATCTTTTAATAAAAGATCTCTTGATGATATTAATGTTTTTATTTTTTTTGCTATATTTTTTAGTTCTCGTTTATCCTTTGAAGATATTTTTTTTGCTATTTTTACCGTTTTATTTATATCAGTTAATATCTCTTTTGTTTCAGTGGAATTAATAGTTATTTTTCCACTTTTTAACCCTATTAGAAGTATTAAAGTTTTTGATATTATTGCATATAAAGTTAAAGATAAAAGCCATGATGTTAAGGCATCATCTATCACTCTTAAAGATAACCACTCGCCAGTTACAATCCCATTATAAAATAATGTTGCTAGAAATGATAAGATTAATGGTATAAACATTATCAGCACATTTACAACTTCTCTTATATTTTCCTTTAAATCGTTTGTTGCCATTTTAATTGGTTTCTTAACTATGTAAGTAAGAATAAATGAACCTAAAGCAATGAGTAAGACTTCTGGTGAGTATCCCTTAAAATATGTTAAAATTTCACCCTCCATACTTTTTTTTCTCCTTTTAAATAAAATATCATAAGACTCCCTCCTTTGATTTTTGATAGTTACATTACCTATCTTTAAGTTTAATTCAAATTTACTCTAATTTACTCTAATCTTTATTTAAACAATAAAAACGAACAAATAATGAGAATCTAAAACAAAGTAAAAAAGCATATTAGAGTACTCTAATATGCTTTTTAATATCCATTAAAATTTGAATTATAATAAAATTTATTTTTATCATTTTATTTAAGTATATAACTCTTATCATCTACTTTAATAGCTCTATAAAGAACTCCTTTATCTATTTTTTCTATGCGTTCTGGTCTACCTTTGCATATTGCTTGCAAATATATTTTATCTTTATTTTCTTCAAATTTTTCTGTTGTTACATCTATAAATTTATCTTCTTTAGACACTTCTAAAATTTCAATTCCTTTGCATACTAAAAAGCTACTAAACTGCCATAACTTTTCAAACATACCATTTGAATCTACTATAAATCCTAAATTTTCATCTTTCCAGTAACCTGTAATTCTAAAATAATTTTTCATAAAATTTACTCCTTGTTTCTCTTAAATCTATTTCTTTGTGAATAATATAAAACTCCATATATAATGTCCAATATTGAAATATTAAAATTTCAACATCTTCTTGCACATCTCTATATACGAGCTTATAACTTAAATTATGTTGGTCTAAATCTTTCTTAATATGCTCAAGTGCTTTTTCTCTACTTTCAAATTCTTTCATAACATAATCTTTTGTTAAATAAACCATATCTTTCTCCTTTAAGCTATTTTCTTTATTTTTCTGTTGGCATAAGGTAACCAAACCTTATAAGCAAAATCTAAAACCTTTTCATCTGGTTTAGAATCGTGGTCGCCATAGCATTGTAATATCTTTTTATTTTTGAGTGAATACTCCATTGTTACAAATGGTGTATCAATACTATTTTTGTTTCTAATAAAAAATATAAGAGACTCTTCTCTTATAAATCTTTTATCATAATTCATTCTACCTACACAGTGATTTAATCTTTCCCCCTCAAATATTAAATCTGTTGGACTCTTGGCAATTATTACTACAAAATCATCTTTTAAGTTCCTTTGAAGTGTTAAATATTTATTAGCAATATTAGAGAATTGTGTATATAATTCTTTCTTTGCTTGCTCTTCTTCAAAAGCCCTTTTTGTATGGTATTCATCTATTCTTATATCGTGCCATCTCATAAATTCTTTAGGGTATTTATTTTTATTTAAACTTAAATCTAAACCTAATTTTTCACACGCTGAAAGGTAATCTTCATAAATGTATAAATCTGCATTTTGTTTGCTTAAATACTCACAAAGTGCCAAATATTCGCTTGTTTTTATATAATTTTTAATAATTTTGCAGTTTTTATCAGTTATATATCTTTTCTTTATCTCTTCTATTCTTTGTGTTGTTAGTAAATCTTTATTTCCTTTATAAGCACTAATTATTGCATTAATATAGAAATAATGATTCATTAAAATAGTATTATTTTTAACAATCCATTTTCTAAATTTCTTGTCTTTTTCGAGCCTAGTTAATATAGATTTACTTGTTGCAAGTTTAGATAATCCTAGCTTAACTAACATTTCTGCAAGTGGATATTTTCTATATAATTTTAAATATTTCATTACATCTTCAAAGTAATATTTGTCTATTGCAGAGTATTTGAACTCTTCTTGTTTTAATATATATTCTTTATTTAAAACAGGAGCAAATGGGTCATAATATTTATCTTCTGCATAGCACCAATAATCTGTTTCATAGTTCTTTTTTCTATCTGCAATTCCTTCACTATACCAACCAACGCAATAGCCAAATATATATGAATATTCTAAATCTTTAAGTAAACAGTTTTCTGAATCTATTCCGTGAACTGCAACTTGTTTACAATACCAATTATTATTCTTATGTTTTACTGCAACAGTAACTTTAATAAGTTCACCTTTATACTTAGTAAAATATGAATAAAATCTTCTTACACTGCTTGGGTATTTATAACATTTTTTATCTGTCTTTTTTATTAAATTTAACATATATTTTGGAATAGGTTTATTAAAATTTCTATCTAACATTTTAACCTCCTGCAAGCAATAATTTATTTTCCAAAAGTGCATTTAATTTATTAAAATCTTCATCAATATTTTTATAAATAATCTCACAATTTTCTTCTGAATTTTCATTAAAATTATTTTCTAAATTATTATTATTTTCTTCTTCAAAATCACCTAAATTCCTGTTAATTTCTTGCTCTAATTTTTCTTCTCTTGTAAGCTCTTTTTTAACTCTAATTACTTCGCCTGTATCTGTATTAATTGTGTAATTTAATGTGTTATTTTTTGGAATATAATTATCATCATCAAAAAGCTCATCTTTATAGTCTTCAAAAGAATTTATCTCATTTATTAAATTTTTCATTTCAATTAATTCTTCTTGTGTTTGTGGTAAAACTGCATTATTTAGTGCAAAATCGCTTATATTTGCATTAATTTCAGCTTTATTTTCACTATATTGCACTTTTTTACACTCTTTTTCTTCTAATATTTCTATTTTATTAATTTCTTTATTTTCTATGGTTTGCACTTTTTCTGGTTCTTCTTTTGTAATATAATCAAATAAAGAATAATTATTTTTCTCTTCTTTTTTAGGTTTAATTTCTTCTATTTTATTTTCATTTTTTACCTGCTTTTTTATCTCATTTTTAGGTTCAAATTTAGACCCATCTTCGTTATATAAAATACCTTCAATTTCGTCTTCTTGAAAGTAGTGGACTGCCCAACCAAAAACAACTTCATCTTCTATAATTGCACAGTTATTAACAGCACTTTTTCTAGCTTCATTGGCTGCATATTTCATAAAATTATTTAGGTCTTTTTTACTAATTAAAGTCTTATTTTCTTTAATTATTTTCACACCATTAATTATTTTTTCTACAAGCACTTCACTTACATTTTCTTCTAAATAATTTTTAACTTTTTCTTCTTCGTTATTCTTTGTTTCAAGATTTAACTTAATCACTTTTTACCTCCTAATTTTTATTTTTTTAATAAAGAAAAAGTCCGTTATTAAAACGGACAATTTCCCCATATTTTGTTATACTCTCTTTTCTTAATAGGTACTATATACCAGGTTGCTCGATACAATGGATTGTTATTATTCTCTGAATATTTTTCATATCTTCGTTTTTCAAACTGAGCTAAACCATAAGTATTTGTATGTATACATTCTATTAATTTTCTTTTTCGTTTTGGCAACGAATAACACACTTTATATCCATACGGATTGTTTAAATTTATCTTCATTTATTCTCCTATATATTTTGTTTCTTCCTTTAATAGTTGCATTATTTCTTTCATTGCATCTTCTTTTATTCTTCCAATACAACCCAATGCTAATAAGTTTGTATTACAATCCATTAATCTTTTAAAAGCATAGTTACAAATTTTTTCAATATCTTCATCTTTACTTCCTAATCTATTAATGCAATAAATAGCACTAAGTAAAGGTCTAATCTCTTTTATATTTTTCATTAGTTTATCTCCTTAATTTTTAAATCTAAAAATGTGTGAACATAATAGTTTTGTTTGTCTTTATAATTCCAATAATATTCAAGTGCTTTATCGTCATCTATATTTGTATCTAACTCAAAATCTTCTTCATAACTAGAATAATTATCTTTATAAAATTTTTCTTCAATTTTTATAATGTTTTTGAATTTAGCAAATGCTGTATCAAAATTTCTAAACAAATATAAATCAACACCATCTGTTTCTTCTGTTGAATAATCAAATTGAATTACATAAATTTCATTCTGTTTTAACATCTTATCCAATTCTCCTTATTCCACCACCAAAACTAGATAATGTTATTGTTCCAAATTCAGAGCAATAATCATCATCTTTATTCCATACATAAGCAAATGCAAAGTAGTGATTTCCACTTTTTTCAAGCAAATTATTCCACTCTTCTTTATAATCTGTAATTATTAAAAAATCATAAAGCTCACCAAACTCTGTATATTCGTGTGTTATTGCATATACAACGCAATTATAATTTTCTTCAATTTCTTTTATCTTTTCCATTAGTTCTGGTTCTTGCCAAGCCCAAAATCCACCATAATTTTCAAAGAAGCATACATTGTCTGCTTCTTTAAAACCGTTAATATAAGGTTTATAAATATCTAATTTCTTTAAATAGTTAATTGCTATTTCTTTCTTTTGTTCTCTTGTTGTGTTCATTGTTTTTTCCATAATCTTTACTCCTAAATTTTATTATTTAATACAAATAATTCCATTGCTATATTCACGGTATCCACTATAACTAAATTCTTCGCCATATCTTTCATAGTCAATATAATTATCTAAAAAATCTGGTATTTGATGACAATCGTGTAAATAGTAGTAACCTAAATCATACCAACTATAATCTTCATAGAGATAGATGTCATCGTCCCATCTATCTCCTGAATCTTCAACTCTTCTTTCAAATTCGCTAAAGGATTCAACTTCAAGGAACGCTTCAAAGGTCTTGTATTTGTAATCATCATTTAAAATTCCACTTTCTTTTAAAGTTTCAAATAAATTTTTCGGGTGAACATAATCCCAATTTGTGTTATTATCATCAATTCCTTCAATGTCTTGAATAAACAATTCTTCATCAATTCCATCTAGCTCAAAACCTTGTTTTTTGAGTTCTTCTTCAATTTCTTCATAAGTGTCATAATCACTTAAATCTAACCAATCACTTCCTAAGGCTCTTTCGTTACATTCGTTATAAGAACCCCAACTTCCAATTACTACATTAATATTTTCCATACTAAAATTCTCCTATTGTTTCAAAATTTTCTAAATAAATTTTTTCGTAAGCATTTCTGTATTCAAAATAAAAACCATTACAGTCTTCAAAGATGTCTAAGTCTTTTACACTTATTCTTCCTGAGTCTGTAATGGCTAATTCAATACTGTTTTCTTTTTGGTTTGTTATAATGAAGTTTATATAATTTTCTCCATCAAAATAATCATATTCATAATTAATTAAGTTTTTATTCATTTCCTTTTTACTCCTTATTTTATTTTTTAAGATATCCTTGATAGTAACCATCAAGTGCATAATGTTCTGCATATTCTTGTAATGTAATTATTAAGTCTGCAAGTTTATCATAGTTTTCTTCACCAAGTTCTTCACGAGCTTTATAAGCTAGAATTATAACTTTTTCAAATAACTTATGTGTTTCTTCTGACTTATTAATTTCGATACCAAGAAAATTAAATATTTTTTCTTCATTCATTTGTCATATCTCCTTAAATTTATTATTTTTTATCTTTTCGACACGGGCGCAATATCACGTTTTGGTGTGAATAGAGTAGGTATATAGGTTCTAGTGTAAATGTAAATGAAAAAGTGAAACGACTCAAAAAAATTTGTCTTACAAATTAACTCCAATAAAATTTTACACAACAAAAAAGCCAAGCACTTCTGCCTGACTTAAAACTATTAAATATTAAAATACTAACAAAATTTTTTGAGCATTTACATTTACGAAAAATGTGATATAAGACAGAGACGAAAAGATAAATTTTAGTGTATTATATAAGGATATATACTAATATTAAATAATTATATTATATATAATAACATTATTAAATATTAAAAATAATCCGTTCTATTGGGTTGACCTGCTGGAGGGGGGGGGTAAAGTTTATAAAGTATATTTATTTAATCTATTTTGTGTATTTAATTTTTATTTTAAAGAAAAAATGCAAAATTATTTTTTTATAGATAGTAAGTTTCTATTATTTTTAGTTTAATTTCTTTTGTAAACAAAAAAGATACAACAAAATAAACTGTCTAAAATTAAATAAATCAAAAAAATGAATTATGTTGCATTAATTATTAATTATAAAGATTAATTTGTTAAAATTTAAACCCAAATTGTTGCTCTTGAAAATCGGGGGTGTACGCAGAACTTGCACTTGAAAGTTCCTGCAAAAATACATTAGTAAATCCATATTTTTTTAAATGGGCAATTAAAACTTTATATTCAATTGGTTTGAGCTTTCGATTAATTTCACTAAACTCATGAGCTTTGTGCACAGGTGTGTACTGTGACATAAGTGATAAATAAGTTTGGTTTCCAAGATTGTTATATATCCAATCTAAAACATTTAAACTATCTTTGGTAAAACTAGGAAGGCACAGGTGACGAATTATTATTCCTTTTTTCATAAGCCCATTTTCAAAAATGTCATTTGGAACTATTTTTCTCATTTCAAGAATAGACTGTTTACACATTTCTGGATAGTTTTCTGCATATGAATATTTTCTTGCAATTTCACCATCAAAATATTTAAAGTCGGTGAGAAATATGTCAACATACCCATCAAGAAGTTTTATTGTTTCGGGCTTTTCATATCCAGATGTATTCCAAATTACAGGTATTTTTGGCTTGTATATTTTTAATGCCCTTAGAATTTGAAGCGTAAAGTGCGTAGGAGTTACAAGATTGATGTTGTAGGCACCTGCATTTTCAAGTTGTTTAAATATATCTACCAAACCATTAATAGTAATTTCTTTTCCCATAAGTTTTGAAGAGATTTCAAAGTTTTGGCAGTATACACAGCCAAGATTACAACCAGAAAAAAAGATTGCTCCACTGCCACAATTGCAATTCGTACCACTAATTGGTGGCTCTTCAAAGTGGTGAAGCATAACCTTTGAAACAACCAAAGTGCTTGAAGCTTTGCAGTAGCCCACAGTTTCATCTCTATTTAAGTTACAATTTCTGGGACAAATATTACATTTACTAATCATAAGTCTATTATAAGCAAAAAAGACATATTGTCAATTTTCATTTTGTAAATTTCCATTAAAGTAAACTATAAAAAATATAAATGGAATAGTAAAAAGTGCTAGATTATTATTTAAAAGTGTTACTATATAATAGCCTATTATGAGAATAAAAAAGCATAATATATACAGAATTTTATCTTTTGGTTTCTTTGGGAAATTTATATTTTTAAATATGCTTTGATATAATATATATATTGTAATTAGTGAAATAATCAAAAATCCAATTAATCCAAATTTATATATATAGTTTATAAAACTATTGTGGGTTCCCATTTGACCAATACTAGCCGAAGAATATCCATATCCGAATAATGCAGTTTTATAAGAGAAAAAAATTTTAATAAAGTATAAGTACCAAAGATAGAGCCTGCCAGGGTCAAATTGTATTTCTCCATTCATAATCTTGTAAAATATGACTGGATTGTTTATATTTATGACTGGATTGTTTAAATTTATGACTGGATTGTTTATATTGTCAGGGATATCTATAATGAAATTTTTAGACTTCTCAATAGTTATTAAAACTTGATTATTAAAAATTAATAATAAACAAACTATGCATAGTGAAAAAGAACTAAGAAATAAAAAAGATTTTTTCTTTTCTTTTATTACAATAAAAATAAAAAATAAAATAAGTTCTAATGATACTGCAAGTAAAAACATTCTTGAAAGTGTTAATATCCCAATTGTAAATAAAATTATAAAAATTGTGAAAAATTGATAGTTGTCAACTTTGTTATAACATTTACAAACCAATAGACAAGAAATGGCAAAGCACACTTTTTCAACCATTGTATTAGGGTGTGCACTTAATCCATTAAATTGCTTATAGCCATCAATAAAATAGGTAGTAATATGAAGGGAATCTTTTGCAATGAAATATATTAAATTGCTAAATATAAGTGAATAACAAAAAGTTAAAGCAATTTCAGTGAATTTTATATCATCTTTCATATAAAAAATACAAATTAATGATATCATTGTAAGAATTTGATAAAGAGATATATAATCGGAGTTACTTTTATATCCCATACATAAACAATTATAAATTGAATAAATTAAAAGCAAAGCTATAATAATCAAATATGAAAAAAAGTTAGTAAGTTTTTTATGAATTATTGTACCTGAAATAAAAATTTTTATAAAAAATAATTTTATAATTAAAAAAGGGAAATATAATAATAAGATATTTAAAAGTAAACTTGAATCAAATAATATAAAGTGCAATATGTATATTATAAAGAAAGCAATAATTTGATTTATATCAATGTTAAAAAGTGAGATTAATAGAAGAACTATTATAAAAATAGGTCTGAAAAACGAAATGTCGAATAAACAAAAAATTAGAGCTGTTATTAAAAGCATAAAGCTCATTGACTTATTATTACCTTTTAAAAATTCTATAAAAAAGTTTTTGTGTATCATTTGTTTAATTTATTTATTAATTAATATAAAATTTATTTGATGAAGGGTAGTTATATATTAATTAAAACCATTAATATTGTCAAGTGATTGATAATTAAAAATAATAGATTAATCTGTATATTAATAAAAAAGGACATCAAAAATTAAATTTTAATGTCCTTTTTTAGAATGTGTTTATGAAATGATTAACTTAGATTTAATAATTTTAATTACTTATTAAGTTAGAAAATAATAGTTTAAATTAAATTTTATTAATTATATTGTGTAAATAATTACTTGACCTTTTTCAAGTGATTTTGGGACATCAATAATCCTTTGATTAGATGAACCTCTAAATTTTAAAGATAAACTTTTAAGTTCTTCCACAAATTCGCCGTCTACCAGCACATCAATATAACTTAACAGTTCATCGGTAACTTCGCATCTCGCTCTGCTTGGACGAAGTAATTCTTCGTCAAACAAATATCCTGTGTAGCACCAAATATTCTTGCCATTTCCAAATTTTGCTCTAAATTTTTTAAGTAAAGGCAAAAGTGCAATTTGGTTGGCAGGTTCCATTGGTTCTCCACCAAGTAGTGTGAGTCCACTTATGTAAGATGGTTCTAACAATTTTAAAATTTTTTCTTCGGTCTCTTCTGTAAAGGGTTCACCATACTTAAAGTCCCAAGTCATTTGATTAAAACAATTTTTGCAGTGATGAGTGCAACCAGAAACGAATAGGGAAACACGAATGCCGATTCCGTTTGCAATGTCAGTTTCTTTAATATTACCGTAGTACATTATAAGTGAAGCACCCTGTCACGAATTTCTTGAGTTCTGCCTTGGTTCCAGAATTGTGAACCGATATATCCACAAGTACGCCTTGAAACATTCATCTTGTCTTGGTCTGTGTTGCCACAGTTTGGGCATCTCCAATAAAGTTTCCCATCTGCCTCTTCAATTTTAATTTCCCCGTCATATCCACATACCATACAGTAGTCTGACTTAGTATTGAGTTCTGCGTACATTATGTTGTCATAAATAAATTTAATAACTTCAATAACTGCAGGAATATTGTCTTGCATGTTAGGTACTTCGACATATGAAATGGCACCACCAGGACTAAGCTCCTGGAATTCACTCTCTAACTTAAGTTTAGCAAATGCTGAAATTGGCTCTGTTACATGAACGTGATAACTATTTGTTATGTAGTTTTTGTCAGTTAATCCCTTAATGATTCCAAATCTTCTTTGAAGTGCTTTTGCAAATTTATATGTGGTAGACTCAAGTGGTGTGCCGTAAAGAGAGTAGTCAATTCCTTCACTTTCTTTCCATTTTTGAGTATATTCGTTAAGCTTACGCATAATTTGAAGTCCCATTTCCTTACCTTCATCTTCAGTAAGTTTTTTACCAGTTAAATAGTAAACTGTTTCCCAAAGTCCTGCATAACCAAGTGAAAGGGTAGAGTATCCACCATAAAGCAAACTATCAATTTTTTCACCCGGCTTAAGTCTTGCAAGTGCACCGTATTGCCAAAGTATTGGAGCAACATCAGAAGTTGTACCTTTAAGCCTTTCGTGCCTGCATCTAAGCCCTTTATGACAAAGCTCCATTCTTTCATCAAATATTTCCCAGAATTTATTTAAGTCTTTTTTAGATGAAAGTGCAATGTCAACTAGATTGACTGTAACGACACCTTGATTAAATCTGCCATAGTATTTTGGCTGATTGGTTTTTGGATCAACATAAGGTGTTAAAAAACTTCTACAACCCATGCAGGTGTAGCATTGACCATTGCCATTTTTATCAATTTTAAGTTCCTTCATTTTCTTTTCAGAAATATAGTCAGGAACAAGTCTTTTAGCCGTACATTTTGCAGCAAGCTTGGTCAAGTAAAAATATGGGCTGTCTTCGTGAATATTTTGTTCTTCAAGAACATATATTAGTTTTGGAAATGCAGGGGTAATATATACGCCCTTTTGGTTTTTAACGCCAATTGTTCTTTGTTTTAAAGTTTCTTCAATCATCATTGCAAGGTCATGTTTTTCCTGTTCATTTCTAGCCTCTCCAAGATACATAAAAATAGTAATGAAAGGTGCTTGACCATTGGTTGTCATAAGAGTAACAACTTGATATTGAATTGTTTGAATTCCCTTGTTAATTTCGTCTTTAACTTTATTTTCAACAATTTCGTTTAATTGCTCCTCAGATACTTCAATTTGAAGCTTTTTAAATTCGTCAATAGTATTTTTGCGAATTTTTTGTCTTGAAATATCAACAAAAGGTGCAAGATGAGTAAGAGAAATACTTTGACCACCATACTGATTACTTGCAACTTGAGCAATAATTTGTGTGGCAATGTTGCATGCAGTAGAAAAAGAATGTGGCTTTTCAATCATTGTTCCAGAAATAACAGTTCCATTTTGAAGCATATCTTCAAGGTTTACGAGGTCACAGTTGTGCATTCTTTGTGCAAAATAATCTGCATCGTGGAAGTGAATAATACCTTCATCGTGAGCTTCCATTACGGCTCTTGGGACTAAAAATCTCCTACATAAATCTTTTGAAACTTCCCCAGCCATATAATCTCTTTGAACACTATTTATTGTTGGGTTTTTGTTAGAGTTTTCCTGCTTAACTTCTTCATTGTTGCAGTCAATAAGACTCATAATTTGCTTGTCGGTAGTGTTATTTTTTCGGGCAAGCTCTCTTTGATATCTGTAAGTAATGTAGTTTTTAGCAACCTCAAATGCTCCAAATATCATAATTTGTCTTTCAACCATATCTTGAATCTCTTCAACATTTTCAATGTGAGTTGAGTTTCTGCAAATGTCCTCAATGTTTTGAGAAATGGTTTCGATTTGGTCTTCTGTAAGTCTGAGTGTTTCTGGAACAGTTATGTTTGCCTTGTTAATTGCCCTTTTAATTTTTTCAATATTAAAGGATTGTTCCATACCACTTCTTTTGATGATTTTCATAATATCCTCCTAAAACGTACAATATTAATTTAATCATATTTTGTGATTAAAGTCAATAGGGACACACAATATATTGTGTTTTTTATACAATATTTATACAAATTGCATAAATATTTTTTTTATGTGTTTTGCATAAAAATTTTTTAAATTATTTTGTAATTTTTTTAATAAATATTTAAAATGTAAAAAAATAAAATTATGCTAAAAAAATTAACATAATTTTATTTTTAATAAAAGATTAAAGTTTGTACAATTAAAACATTTTTAAAAAATGTATGTTATTAAGTTGACAATTTTTGTAAAACTTTAACTGTTTTGGTGACTTAGTTCGTTAGAACTTTCTGCTAGGGCAAGGTTACAATCATTGCAGTTTTCATTTGAATTCCCGTTGCCACCTTCATTAGGCAAATTTACAGTTTTGTTTTCATGAGATTTGATATACTTTGTCCACTTAATGTAGCCATAGGTTGTGTTGGTTAAATATCCAGCTTTAAGAACTAATAAAACCCATTGACCTAAAATGATATTCATTATAGTTTCAAGTATTGTACAAATATACCAAGCAATCCATTGTTCTCTAAATCTAAAAAGAATAAATAATCCATTGCATATGCCAACTGCTGATGCACAGGCATCAATATAGCAAAGGGCAATTTCTGCAGTTGAATTTGATTCTAATATACCCTCTGGAGAAATTACAGTTAAAAGGTATCCAACTCCAACAGTCCAGATGGCAATACCAAGAATAATAAGTGCTTCTTGCCAGCCTTTTAGTGTTCTAACAATGGTAAGTTCGTCTTCGTCTTTATCTTTATTTTTATTCCAGTTAACAAAACTTATTATGTCGCAAGGAATCCAGAAAAAGATTGTAACTGCCATTGTGGCAAATCTTTCTGCTATTAGAATAAGAGTAACAATTTCAGTAATTTCTACAAATAGAGAAACTATAAAATTCCATCGACTTTGTTTTGAAATTAGAAGCTCACAGATTACATTTAGCACCACGTCTAAAAGATATAGTCCCATAATGGCAAATGGGTGAATGCCTAGGTCATCAACTACTGATGGGAATAAAATAGTAACAATAATTGATAGACCAAGAATTGAAATAAGCCAACAAATTTCGTATGTTGTAAAATAATTCCACAAATTATTTAATTTTTCTTTAAATTTATTCATAAAAACCTCACCAAATCAATTATGCAAAATTTTATAGATTTGTCAATAAAATTACTATAATTAATAAAAAACATCTAGTCGTTGCTAGATGTTTTTTTGTTTTATTTTAGTAAGATTAAAAATCTATCTTTAAACTACATTTTTACATTAATAAAATAGTTACAATCAAATGTTTAAAAAATCAAGTGGAATAAAGTGCAAAGCATATCCAAAGACTAAACTAGTTACAATCAAAACAGCAACAATGAATAAGTTTTCCTTTATATTTTTATTTTCTTTAAAAAGCACAAATAGACCAATGCCAGCATTTGCACAAAGACCAGTTACAATTGAACCAAAACTAATCATACCTTCCATAAAAAGCTCAGTTAAAATTACCGAAGATGCACAGTTTGGAATAAATCCAATAATAAGTGCAAATAGTGGCTGAAAGGCAGAACTTGTAGTTAAAAATGCTGAAATATTTTCTTCTCCAATTAAAGCTATAAGTCCAGATAAAATGAAATTAACAATAAAGATGTAAAGTGCTATTTTAAAGCAGTGAATTAGTGGGTGTTTCCAGTTAAATTTTTGTTGGTCCTCAATGTCGTGGTGACAGCAAGCGTGAAGATGTCTTGAATGAACATGATTATCTTCAGTTTCACCAGTGTCATTGTGCTCATGTTCGTCGAAGTGATTGTCAGCGTGTGTATGCAATTCTTCACTATGACTATAAGTAGATTGTGAGCTGTGAATTTCAATACCTTCACTTTTTGTTATGGTGGCATCTTTTTGAGCATCTTTGTTAGCAGTGTCATTTTTATTAGCTTTTGGTGTACTTGCCTTTTTCATTAATTTCTCGTAGATAAAGTAGATTAAATATCCAACAACTAAGGCAATTATAAGCTTTACCAGTAAAAGTGCAATGAGAACGGGAATGGATTTGTAGTTAGATATTAAAATGGGAAATGCCTCATCGCTTGTTGCCAAAAACACGGCAATTAGTGCAGAAATTGACATTTTTCTTTCTGAATAAAGTTCAGCAGAAATAACAGAAAAACCACACTGTGGAACAATACCAAAACAAGTACCAACGGCAGGACTTGCACCTCCAGTTAAAAGTTTAGACTTTTCAAAGCGAAATACATTTTTATATTCTAATAATTCTATTAAAAAGTATACAAAAAATAGAAAGGGAATGAGTTTTACCGTGTCAAGAAAAGAGTCAAGTAAAACATCTAAAAATTCGTTCATAATTTTTCTCCAATAAATGTGACTAATTATAAAGAGTTTTTTTGTAATTGTCAATAATTTTTGATTGATAAAAAATTTTGCTGACTAAAAAAGAAAACAAATAAAAAGAACTTGAATTTAAATTCAAGTTCAAGTAAAGGAAATTAAATTCAAAAACTAACGCAAACTAATTTACTGCATAGATTTTAATATTATTTAATTTCAATCTTTTTTGAGTTTTCATTATCTTTTTCTTTTGGGAAACAGATGTGTAAAATTCCACTATCTAAATGGGCAGAAATGTCTTCTCTTTTAATGTCCCCAACATAAAAGGACCTTGCCTGTGAACCATAAAATCTTTCTCTTCGAATATAGTTTTTGTTTGAGTTTTCACTGTCATTTGAGTCGATTTCTCGGCTTGCCTCAACTGTTAGATATCCATTTTTAAGTTCAATGTCGATATCTTTTCTGTTAAAACCCGGAAGCTCAATTTCAATCTTGTATTCGTTTTCAGTTTCGTGAATGTCAGCTCTCATAACAGATTCTAGTTCTTTCATTTGACTATTTAAACTTGGAAATCTAAAAAATCCATCAAAAAATGGGTCAAAAAAACTGGATTCATTTCTGTTTCTTTTAGAAAGTTGTCTACCACAATTACTTTTGTTACAATCTTTATTATCCATAATGTTCCTCCATATTAATTATGGGAAACTTTAAAATAAGTATTCAAGAAAATGCCAAATTACAATTTTTTATTTTTCCTTAAAGGTTTAACGATTTCATTGTCAAAGTAAAGATTTACAACTTCATTTCTAAGATATTTCACAATTTCTAGCTTTTGTAGGTTAGTTTCTTTTTCTGGGTCATATTTTATGGGTTTACCTATGTAAATTGTGCGCTGTTTGTAAGAGATAAACATTGGATAAAAAGAAATTCTTTTGCCAGTTTTTTGATAGTGATATTTGCCAATGTGTTCAAAGCCCATCATAAAGGGTCCAACACCTTCTTTAACATAGTATTTTTCTGGTCCAATTAAAACGGCTTTACCCTGTGAGAGTGTTTCACTAGAAATTTTCATAGTTTCAAGATTTGCTCTTAGATTATCTCTAGAAACGGGAATACCTTTAAATGCCTTCATTGCATAGACCATAATACTTTTTACGCATTTGAGAATAATTTTTTTTATCCATTTTGGCACGCCTTTATACTGGCTATAAATCAAAAGACCCATTTGCTCTTCGACAGTCTTTTCATTAATCATTTTGTCTATTATCCAAGGTCTGAATTTATAAGGAAAATTAAAGACCGTTGCTGCTGGACCAAACATTTCATAGTGGTTATATATAAAAACTCTTGCCTCATCATCTTCGTTAACATTTTCTTTGCCTGAAACTTTGCATTTAAAAAAGGGATAAACGAACACTATTAAAATTCCAAAAATTA
This sequence comes from uncultured Clostridia bacterium, assembly GCA_944382715.1. Classification (GTDB taxonomy): domain Bacteria; phylum Bacillota; class Clostridia; order Christensenellales; family UBA1242; genus RGIG1681. Next base: position 243,158 of record CALWNC010000001.1, on the reverse strand, counting down.
CACTTAAAATTATAAACTTGAAAAATCTACCAATCTTGCAAAATATCCTAGCGAAAATGTTTTTTTTCTTTTCCATAAATTTGTCCTTATTATTAAAAGTCTATAAGGTAAATTCTAATATATTTTTTTGAAAATGTAAAGATAAAAAATTTAATTGCAAAATGAATAAGTCAAGTGGTTTTTTTAATTTAAATTACTATATTTAACTGCAAATTAAAATCCACAAAAAATATCTAAAACATAAATATAAATATAAAAAGTAAATTAAGGTTAGAAAAACTAAAAACAATAAAGAAAAATATTAAACAAAAATAGGAAAAGGAATTTTAAAATTTTTAATAAAAACAAAAAAGTAAAAAATTGCTCCAAGCCACAAGGGTAGGAACAATTTTTTGTTTTTACAATCTATTTTGCTTATACAAAAGTTTATTTCTCTTCTCCGTCATCGGTTAGGTTGTTGTTTGAATAATCTTTTTTGTCACTTTCAGTTTGATTATCACTACCAATAAATGACGAATGTTTTGAATTTTTATTTTCTAGGTTTGAATTAAGAGAGTTTTCAAGGTTATCTTCACTTTCAATTGTAGAATTTGCACTATTTTCATTTTCAGTGCTTTCATTTTCATTATTTTCAGTATGATTGTAATCACTTTCTTCATTTTGCTGATTTTCGCCATTTGCCTTATTGATTATATCGTAGTGCGATTGTGGCATAATATTTTCACTATTACTATCATCTTCATTTAACGGCGTGTCGTCATCATAATAACTATCATAAATTGAGCTTTCATCATCTTCTTTTCTTGTATAGTTATACTTTTCTGCAAATGTGTCCTTTTCAAGCATTGAAAGAATGTCGCTATTTGAGTATTTATCCCCAAATGACTCATCAGTTTTTGTCTGAGTGGTAAATTCAAGATCTGAATTTTTCTTGTCATTTTGGAACACAAGTTCATTTTTAAATCTTTCTCTGTTGTCTTCCTTTGATGGAGCAAAGTTTTCATTGTTGACAGTTCTAGTAAGTTCTACAATTTGATAAACCATATAAATAAATCCTGCAAGACAAAGTCCACCACTAATAATTAGATGAGCGAATTGAGAGTTGGTAATGAAAATAGTTCCAATAAATACAAATGTTGCAGACATTTTCCTTTTTCTAAGAATTCTAACGAAAATTGAAACGACAATTTCAGCAACAAGGGCAATGTAGAAAAATGCAATAATCCAAGTAACACTTGTTGTAGGGGTAACAATAGAAAAGCCCTTTTCAAGTATCAAGTCAACTGCTTTATAGTTTGCATCTTCATCTCTAGTCAACCTAATGTCATACTCTCCAATTTCAGTTGGTACATCTAAGCTCCACTCACCATTTACTAAATAGTAAATTTTGCAACCAGACAGCCCCGTTGTATTTTGATAAACGGCATGTGTTTCTTCATATACATAAGATTGCTTAGAAAGTGAAATGTCAAGAGTTTGCTTCTCTTCCCATTTAGCATAAAGTGTAATGTTTTCTGCTGGCATTGTTTGTGAGTTAAACTCTATAGTAAAGTCTGCGTTTTGGTACCAACCCATAAATTTATAATTAGATTTTTGAAGATTGGTTGGTAAAGTAATTGAATCTTGATAGTGCCCACTTATTTTGTCAATTACAATTTCTGAATTAGTAACAAAATTAATTGTATATATAATAGGGGATAGCCCAGCATAAATAAATACATCTGAAGTAACGGTGGCAGGAACGATAAATTCAGTTTCAAGATTTTTCTCATTATACCAGCCAATAAACTCATAGCCGGTTAGAGTGTATGGAGAAAGTTCTGGGAAACTAGAGCCGTAGGCAAGTCCGTCAATTGAAATGCCTGATTGTGAAATATTGTTAAAGACAAAAATTGAAAAATATTTAATGTTCCATTTGGCATAAAGTGTTAAGCTATCATCTGGCATTGTAGTCAAATTAAATTCTGTTTCAAAATTTTCATCTATAAACCACCCGTCAAAGTCGTAACCTTCTCTTTGTGGGTTTTCAGGAAGAGTTATTTCTTCGCCAAAATGTAATTCAAGTGATGGTATTGATTCAGAATAACCTAGGTTAAATTTAATTTCATGTGTTTTAAGTGTCCACTTTGCGTAAAGTGTAATATTTGTTGCAGGCATCGTCACATAGTTAAATGCAGTATTAAAATCTCTGTCAGTGAACCAGCCGTCAAAGTCATAACCAGTTTTTTCTAGTACGGGCAGTTGAGGTATGTTATCAAGATATTGGACTGATAAAGAATCTATAGCATCATCACTGTTTGTTACAAAATCTATTTTAAAGGTTTCATATGTCCATTTTGCTATATATGTTGGCTCTAAATTATTTTGATAGAAAAACTCAAAATGTTTGTATAGATTTAAACTTGTAGTGTCTTCATTTGAATAGCCTAGAATGCTATAGTCATTTGAAAGATTATTTATGTCAGTGGTGAAAAATCTGCCAATTTGAGAAAAATTTGAGTTTGAATTTAAAAAGTCAGATAGCATTTGGCAGTCAAAATAATAGGTAATATTATTAAGTTCACATATGCCAAACCAACCATTAAAGATAGAATAATCTTTACTAATTGTACCTTGTGTGTTAAAGTCTTTATACCCAAAGTTAATTTGATTATAAGGGTAGGTTATGATGTAGTCACCCGTTGTGCTTTCTTCGTAGTAATTAGAAGCATTTATGTTCGTGTAACTTCCACCATTAGTCATAAATCTAAAATTTATGTAAGTGCTTGCACATACCCCACCTTGATTAGACATATAACTACTTTCAATTGTGTAGGCACTTGATGACGGAGAGTAAAGAGAAATTAACTCTGATTGGGATCTCGTGCAAGAAATTATCTTTTCATTTGTTGCAAAGTCAGAAAGTAAAATTTTAATATTTGAGTTACAGTTTTCTGTAAGAGTAATTGATGCACCAGAGATAAAGTTTATGAGATTAGGCAGTGAAGAAGAATTTGAATTTGTATAGTTTATATTTTCGCCAAATGTAACGATTGAATTTGAGGAAATGCTAATAATATTGTTTGCTAGACTGCTTTCAAAAGTTATGTTTTCAAAGCAAACGCTGGCACTTGAATAAAGCGTAAAGATAGGTTCGCTTTCACTTGATACTATGTTTCCAGAGATTACAACCGGGAAGGTGGAGTTAATGACAAGCGTGTTATTTGTTGTGTTACTCAAATTAAAATTTGCAAACTCAATAGACACCAATGTCTCTTCATTTGCGTGCAATTTCACTTCGTTTAAAATCTGCTCAAAAGAAGAAAAAACTCCTGAGATTTCAATTTCACTTGAAGTTGCAGAGAAATTAGAGCCACTATTTGTTATTACCACATTAATTTCAGCCTGCTCAGAAATTGCATTTGTGGTTGTAGTTGCTTTAAATGAAAAAATGCTACTAACACAAAGTAGTGATAAAAGTAATGTAAAAATAAACTTTTTTTTCATAGTGACCACCCCAACAAGAATTTCTATATACTTAAATAGTAAATAATTTTACTAAAATTGTAAACCAAAATTAAGATTTTATGCCAAAAGGTTGCATTTTTTGCAAAAAATAAGTTACTACCATTATTGTAGGCTAAAACTAATAAAAAAATATTCAAATAACTTAACAAAAATTACTTGGTTTTACGAAAAATAACTTGTTTTATTTTCTTCGCTTTAAAAGCAATTATATTTTATTGACAAATTAAGAGATGAAAGAGTGGGGATAGACAAGGTATACTCATTAAATGCATAATATATTAGTAAGCCAACTTTGGATTGTTCATTTCAAATATATTTTTTAATTTTTTGATATTTTTTATAATTAAAAAAACTCTATCAAAGCTGATAGAGTTTTTTAATATAAAAGCCATTATTTAAAAATAAATTTGGTGTAAGCTTTTTTAATTAACCTTTTTTAGTTTTTCACGAATTTCTTTTACAATTCTTTCACTTTCAAAGCCTGCCTTTTCATAAACCTCTTTGCCATTTCCACTATGTTGATAACTATTTATATTTATTAGCAAGCCATTTTCTCCAATATATTTATACCAAACATTGTCATTTGTGGCTTCTATTGCAACTTTTAGTTTTGGATTTTCTAATAAAATTTTTGACTTATAATTTTCAGTCTGTTTATCAAATATTGATTCGCAAGGCATTGAAATAACTCTTGCACCATACTTTTCAAGTTTAGTAGCAACTTCAATTGCAAGATAAACCTCTGTTCCAGTTGCGATAATTTCAATAGTAGGGGCTTTTTCAGTTTCATAAATGATATATCCACCCTTATCAGCCTTATCAACCGTTGAGTACTTAGGATTAGAGATTTTTGTTTTAGTAAGAGCAAGTACAGTTGGCTTTTGTTTAGTAACGAAATACTTATATCCCGCCATAACTTCAGCTATGGTTGCAGGTCTAAATACGGTAAGTCCAACAATACTTCTCATTTGAGGAATTTGTTCTATTGGCTGATGAGTTGGACCATCTTCGCCAATATTTATAGAGTCATGAGTCATAATTGAAAGCACTGGAATACCCATCATTGCACGGAGCCTTAATGCTGGAATCATATAATTTGAAAAAGAAACAAATGTGCTGTCAAAAGCTAAAAATTTGTAGTAAAGGGCAATACCATTTGCGACAGCACCCATTGCGTGCTCTCTAACTCCAAACCTTATGTTGTTGCCACTAAGTGCATCTTCCTCATACTCTGGCACATTTTTTATAAATGCCTTTGTTGAAGAAGCAAGGTCTGCCGAACCCCCAAAAAATGGGAATAAATTATAAAGCTCATTTAAAATTATATTTGACACATCTCTTCCAGTAATTTCAGGATTTGCAGTGCTAATTTTTTTACAAAGGTCAGTTAGGTTATATCTGCTATTTTGTTTTAGTGCCTTATCAATATTTGCCTTGTCTTTTTCGTAAAACTCATTCCACTTTGAAATTAGCTTGTTATTTTTTTCAGTTGCTTCACGGCAAAATGCTAAAACATCATCTGGAACAAAAAAGTCATCTGTGATTTCCATATTTTGCTTAAAAGTTTTAAGTTCTGTCTCTGGAAGAGGATATCCATGTACACCACAGGTTCCTTGTTTTGTTGTGCCAATTCCAATAATAGTTCTAAACAAAATTAGAGTTGGTCGGTGATTTGTTTTTGCACGGGCAATTGCCTTTGAACATTCGTTATAATCATTTCCCTTTTCAACGACAATTGTGTCCCAGCCCATTGCTTCAAATTTTTTAACAGTGTTTTCGTTATTAGAAATTGACTTGTCGCCGTCAAGTGTAACATCATTGTCGTCATAGAGAAGTATGAGATTTTTTAGGCATAGTTTGCCAGCGAGAGAACAAGCTTCCTGTGCCACACCCTCCATTAAACAGCCGTCACCAGCATAAACATAAGTGTAATTGTTAAAAAGGTTAGGCGAAATTGCATTCATTTTCTCTGCTGCAAGAGCAAGACCCACGGCAGTCGCAACGCCCTGACCAAGTGGTCCAGTTGTTGTTTCTACACCTTCCGTCACACCATATTCTGGGTGTCCAGGAGTTTTTGAACCATATCGTCTAAAATTTTTAAGGTCATTAATGGTTATTGGATATCCAAACATATAAAAAAGGGAGTATAAAAGTGCACTTGAATGTCCTGCTGAAAGAACAAATCTATCACGGTTAGGCCAATTGTTTCCAGTGCAGTCAAACTGTAGGTGGTTGTGAAATAGTGCAAATAAAATTGAACTTGCACCAAGTGCAGAACCAGTGTGACCAGATCTAGCAAAAGAAATGGTTTCAGCCGTGAGGGATTTTAAATAGTTTAATGATTTTGTAACAATATCCATAAATTGTCTCCTATTTTTTATTTCCAAATTTTTGAAGTCCAGCTTCATAGGCAACTAGGGTAGAGGCAAAGCCAACATTGAGAGATTCGCATGAGCCGAGCATTGGGATAATAATGCTTTCTGCATTTTGAACACTTCTCCAAGACGGAGAAATTCCCGTATGTTCATTTCCTGCAACAATTGCAACTCTTCCAGAATAATCGGCTTCTTTAAAACTCTTTTTTGCCTTTAAGTCCGTAACAAAACATTTAAAATTATTATTAACTAACCAGTTTTGAGCTTGACTAATTTCAAGTTCAATGGAAGGAATCATAAAACTTGCCCCTAGACTTGCGCGTATAAGTCTACTATTTGTAAGTTTTGCTTGTCTGTTGGTTATTATTGCAAAATCACCACCAGCACAGTCAAAAGAGCGAAGTATTGCTCCGATGTTTCCCGGTTGTTCCAAGCCATCTAAGACAATAGCCATAACATTATCTTTCCTGTCAATTAGCCTTTCAAGTGTTTCAAGAGAAATTTTAGGGAATTTGGCAACTATAAAATATTCATCAAAACCGTCTCTGTCACTAATTTTTTTGCATGCCTTTTCAGAAATCGCAAAGGTATTTTTAGCATATTTTGCCATTTTGATAATTTTTGCAAGCTTATCGTCAGTTACATTCTCAAGACCATCTTGATTGTAAAAAAAATACATAACTTCAAAATTTTTTAAGATAAGTTTGTCTACTGCCCAAAGTCCTTCACAAATAAACAGATCTTGAATTTTACATTTGTTGTCAACAAGATTTTTTGCAAGAGAAACTTCTTCCGATGAAATGCTTTTTAGTTTAGATAGGTTTTTTATGTTTGTTATAATTTCTTCTCTATTATTAAAATTCTCCATAATCTATCTATAGTTTATACTGCAATTTTAATTTTGTCAAAATAATTGTATCACAAATGTAAATCATTGCTTTAAATTTTGTTTACAAGATACAAATTATACTATATAATTAATTTATTAACAATTATACTGAGTTAAAAATTTTTTAGTAACAATTATTTGGCTAAACATTAATATTTTAATTGAATTAATAATAAATTGTAATGACGAATAAATTTGCACTAAAAATAATGCAAGTGAAAATAAATTTTTTACGAAAAGAAAAATTATAATATCAATAATTGCATATTAACTCAAATGAAAAGTTAGTTAAAATTTTTTAGGAGTTTATTTTTTATGTATCTCGAGCGGTTTTTATTATCTACAAAATTTACAATGGCTGATGGTCTTTCAATACTAGGAATTGTTCTTTTGCTAGTTGTTTCAGCATTTTTATCAGCAAATGAAATGGCATTTTCATCAGTTAACACAATGAGGATTAAATCTCTTGCCGATGAAAATGCAAAAGGTGCAAGAAAAGCCCAATACATTTGTGATCACTACGATTTTGCACTCGTTTGCGTTTTAGTTGGCAACAACTTAGTAAACATAGCAAATACAACAATTTGTGCTTATTTTTTCTCAAAATTTATAATAAATCCAACTATTTCAAACCTAGTTAACACAGTAGTAATGACAATTGTAATTCTCATTTTTGGTGAAATTTTACCAAAAAGTTATGCGAAGAGTAATCCTGAAAAATTTGTCTTAAAATTTGGTGGGGGACTCTATGTTTGTATGAAAATTCTCTATATTATAGCTTGGCCTTTCTATAAATTCCAAGGGCTATTTGTGAAAAATAAGGAAGAAGCTAGAATAACTGAAAATGAATTTGAAACTATTGTAGACACTATGGAAAATCAAGGTACAATAGATAGTGAGAATGCAGACATAATTCATGGGGCATTAGATTTAAGTGAAAAGACGGTTTATGATATTTTAGTTCCAAGGGTTGATATGCTTGCACTAGCACTTGATTCTAGTTTAGATGAAATCAAACAGGCGTTCACTTCGTATCATTATTCAAGAATACCTATTTATGATGGCGACAAAGATAATATTATTGGCATACTAAACTATAAAGATTTCTTTGCTTTAAATTATAATGGTAATGATTTTAAACTTGAAAATCTCTTGTCTGAACCTCTCAAGGTTACTGAAACTATGAAAGTCGACGATCTAATAAAAATTATGCAGAAAGAAAAAAAGCATATGGCAATAGTGGTTGATGAATATGGTGGAACTAGTGGAATTGTTACCCTTGAAGATGCACTTGAACTTATGCTTGGCGAGATATATGACGAGCATGATGAAGCAGAAGATGCACCTATCCAAAAACTTGAAGAGAATAAATATAGTGTTGACCCAGATATTTCAATTGAAGATTTGTTTGATTATCTTGGAATTGAACACCTTCCAGAAACAAAGTATTCATCAGTTGGTGGTATGATTTATGAGCTTTCTGAAACGATGCCAAAAAAGGGCACAGTTGTAAAGATTACTGCAAAGGACGATATTCTTGATGAAAATAGTAATTATATAACAATTACGACATATTTAACATTTGAAGTAGTAAATTTTGACGATGATAGAATTCAAAAACTTAATTTGACAGTTAGTAGAGAAGAAAGCGAAGCAGAAGATTAATAAATTTTTTTGAAAGTGAAAAAATTTGATTGGATAGAATTTATTGATACAAACTTAAAAAAGACATTAATAAAACAATTAATATTTGCTTTATAAATGTCTTTTTTTTGTATAATTTTTTTAAATTAATGACTTTTTTACAATTAAACTCAAATTTAAATATTATTCATAATTATTATTGTTTTTATTTTTGACAATTTAATTTTTATTGAATTAATCATAGCCCAAATTGAGAATATAGATAAAATGATACATTTTAAGAAATAAATTTAACATTTAGTTTCTCCAAAATTTTACACCAGCAGGCAGACATTACTCCACTAAGGCTGTTCAAAATAATGTCACCAATTTCACTGTCTCTTGTTATAGGCAAAATCCACTGATAAAGTTCAATAATAATACTGAGCAAAAAACTCAAAATAATAGTTTTAAAAAAATATTTTTTAGGTGAAAAAGTAACAACAATGTATCCAAGTGGAATAAACATTCCAAGATTTATTAATATATTTGAAATTCCAAAGTTAAATAACATAAATTTTATTTTAAACCAAGGCTGAGTAAAGTCAAATGAGAATATTAAGTAGGGATAATCATTATCAATCTTGCAAATTGTGCCAGCAATAAGTAGGACAAAATAAAAAACGGCAAAAATAAACATAAGCTTTTTCCTAAGAAGTTGATTTCGATTTGTCGCTTCAAAAATTAAGATTGGTAAAATTATTAAAACAATAATGGAAATTATTCCAAGTAAGTACAGATTAATTTTCATATGACCTCACAGTTATTATATGAATATTGTTTATTATTGTCTTTTAATAAATTGTTAAAAGTAAATAAATAGTTTTTTATAAAAGTAAAAAGATAAATTTTTTTTAAAATAGTGCACTAAAAAAGGTTGTTTAAGATAAAACAACCTTAATGAATGATTTTTTGCCTTTTTTAAGTAATATGCTGTTGTCCTTAAAGTCTGAAACGGTGAGTTTTAAGTTAACATCACTAATTTTTTCACCGTTAACAGAAATTCCACCACCATCAATTATTTTTCTTGCTTCACCTTTGCTTTGGCAAAGTTTGGTTTCTACCAAAAGCTCTAAAATACTTTTACCATTTTCAATTTCACTTTTTTCAATTTCAAAAGTAGGGGCATCGTTGCCACCATCAGTAAATAAATTTTCACTCATTTGATATGCCAGTTTAGCATCTTCTTCTCCGCGTACAAACTTTGTGATTTCATAGCAAAGTCGCTTTTTGGCTTTGACAATGTCTTCTTCAATCATTTTATCAATTTCACACATTTCAATATCGGTAAAAAGTGAAAACATCATTTTCACACAGGCATCTGGAGTTTGATAAATTCCCTGATAAAAGTCATATGCTGAAATTTTATCCTTGTCAATCCAAATAGCACCTTTTTCCGTTTTACCCATTTTCTTACCTTCAGGGGTTAGTAAAAGTGGGTTTGTTGCTCCAACCAAATTTATGTCTGTGCCATTCACAAAATTTAATTTTCTTTGAAGCTCACTTCCTGCAGCAATGTTACCCCATTGGTCAGCTCCACCATATTGAAGTGTGCAACCATATTCTCGGTTTAAGTGAACAAAGTCATAAGCCTGCATTAGTTGATATCCCATTTCAAAGAATGTTAAGCCACCATTGTTTATACGATTTTTGTAAATTTCCGCAGAGAGCATTTTGTTTACATTAAAGTGAACCCCAATATCACGCATAAAGTCAATGTAGTTAATGTCTTTGAACCAGTCTGCATTATTTACAATAATTGCAGGATTGTCGCCATCAAAGTCCAAAAATACTTTTAGAGTATTTTTTATTTTTTCAATGTTGTTTTCAATTTCAGCCTTAGAGAGCATTTTTCGCATTTCAGTTTTTCCAGATGGGTCGCCAATGCAGGCAGTTGCACCACCCATGAGAACAATAACTTTATGACCTGCCTTTTGAAATCTTCTGAGAATGCAGTATGGAACGCAGTGACCAATGTGTAAACTGTCTGCAGTAGGGTCGCTTCCTTCATAGACAGTTATAGGCTTGCCACTTTCAAGCATTGCCTTAAGTGCGTCTTCGTCTGTGCATTGATATAATAAACCTCTCTCTTTTAATATGTTGTATAAATTTGTGTTAGTCGCCATAAATTTCTCCTTTAAAGGTAATTCATTACATTTTTTGATTTTACCAAAATTTTAATGGTAAATAAAGCATATTTAACATAAAAATAAAAAAAGTCATATAGATATTTGCTATATGACTTTGTATCTTTCTTTTCCCAAACAAAAACACTACATATAGCCATTAAAATATGTAGTCGTAATAGTATTCACTTACTATTAAATTAGCTATCATAGTATTTCTCCAAAAAAATGTTTATTTACCTTATAATAATAATCATATCACCAATTTTATTTGTGTCAATATTTTTTTTTAGAAATTTTATTTATTTTTTTATAATGTTAAAAGTCTAAGTTATGGTGAGTTTAAAAAATTAACAAATAAACTTTTTAACTAAAAATAAATAAATTAAATATTCTGCAGTAATAAAAATTTTAATAATTTGCTATAAGATTAACATTAAAATACAGCTTGATATTTTTTTGACATAAAAAAATCTAATAACAAATTATTAGATTTTAACTAAAAAGATAAATTAATTTAAAGTAAAATTATAATTAAATTTTAAATATCGCCGAGTTGAACATTACCTTTCATATTGGCATTAAACTCCTTATCTTTTGCAATATTTGTTTCTTGAACAACATACTTGTCAGTTTGATTACTATTAACATATTCAACAAATTTGTCAAAAATTATTGATTCGTCAGTTTTTGCTTGCTCAAATTCTTCTGGTGAAAGTTGAACATAAATATTGTGGTCAAAGAAGAATGATTCATAGTCTGTGTGGGTTCTTGTTACAAGTCCATATCTTGGTTTGCCATCATAATAACCAACAATACCATAAGTAACCTGTTTGGTAGTTTTATAAAATTTAGTAAGTTCACTTGCTGAAAATGATGCAACATTATCATTTTCAGAAAGCTGGACATTTCCAACCTTGTAGACAAAATTATTTTTATATTTAAATCCATCAAGGGGAATATTGGTATTTGTTCCTATTGCCGTATTTAAACTAGACAAGTCGTTTACATCAATGATTGAATAAGCGTTGTATTTTTCATTAGTAACAATGTCAGACATTGTGTTAATCAAAGTGGCAGTATTTTTTGTTGAATCGGCATTAAAGTAAGAACTATCAACCTCATAGGAGAGTGTCGTATATCCTTTTTTATCATTATTTGTGTAATTAGAAACACCATTAATGTCAATGTTATAATTGTCGTTTGAACTCTTTTCAACATCTGCACATAGAAAAGTAAAGTTTTCAATAGGATTATTAATTTCACTTTGAATGTTTTCATCATTCAAAACTTCCGTAACAGTTGTGTCAATATTTTGTTGTGCGAGTTCAAGTTCTGATGGTGCGCAACCAGCAAGAGTAAGTGCACCTGCAAAAATGGTTGCAGAAAGACCAAGTACTTGAATTGCTCTTTTAACTTTTTTTGATTTTATCATAATTTGCTCCTATTCTTTATTTAAAACACTATTTTCCAATCCATTAATGTCAAGATTATTTAAAAGGTCGGCGTTATCATAAGTCACGCTTGTAACAGACTTTCTCTCAGCAGAGATTTTGCCATTATCCTTTTCATTTATTGCACTTGCACAGTAATCATAGACCAGTGAAATGTCATTTTTCATTGCATTATATGTATTTTCATCAACAACAAAACTATAATTGTCACCAATTGTGAAAGTTCCCTGTTTTGAAACTTTAAAAATTCCAACACCAAGACCAACTCCTCCATTAAAGCCAATGCCAAGACCAAATCCTGGCTCAAGTTTGCTACTTTTAAGTTCAACGAGTGTTTTAGTATCAAAATTCACTGATTTTTCTTCGTCATTAAATTCAGGAATTCCCAAATTATAAAGCAATCCATCAACAATATTGTACTTTTCAAAAGCAGAAGGTTCATTTTTAATAAATGCATTGTTAATTGTAGATAAACTTGACACTGGGGAAATGTTAACTGAAATTGGATCAAGTTCACTAATAACTCTGTCAAAAACATCGTACACACTATCAGATTTGCTTCTTTTTGAAAGTCCATCAAAATAGGTGGAAGGAACTTCATAAACAATAGAAGTGTAGGCAACACTATCATTTGAAAGCGATGCAACACCATTAAAATTAACATCAAAGTCAAAAGAAGATTTGTCGACATCTGCACCTATAATTTCAAAGTTATTCACTGAGTAGTCGGCTCTAGAGTCTGACAGCTGTTCGTTACAAATCTGTGTAAGATTGTCTGACAAATAACCTGCTCTTTCCAAACTAGTATCATTTGCACACCCAGCAAGCCCTGCAAGTGTTGCTACGGCTCCAAGTACAACAAAAGTTCTTTTAATTTTATTATTTTTCATTGTTTTTCTCCTAACAAAAATTATAAATGATTATAGGCACATGTCAATACCAATTAGTAAATTAAAAAGACAATTTATGTAAATTAAAAACAATTTTTTATAATGAGTGATGTTTAAAAATAACCTTAAAATATATTTGTTTCAAACTATGAGATTTAATTAATTGGCTCTAATAGCTAAAAATAATCGAAATTATTATCTTAAATAAAAAATCATTTTATTTTTCATAGATAAGTTTATTTATTAGCGAAATTATACCAAGCTTACCATAAGCATATGTTAAGCCACCTTGCATATAGATTGAATAAGGTGGAGTGACTGGGCCGTCACAAGAAAGTTCAATAGTCGAGCCGGGATTAAAGCTCCCACTTGCACTGACTTCGTCATGAGGATATCCCGGCATTGCAGAAATTTCTGGGGTATAGCCACTGTCCACTGCCGATGCCCTTTGAACACCTGCACAAAATTTTTGCATTGACTCAGGTGAGTCTAGGTCAACAACTTGAATAATATCTGTGCGTTTTTCATCGTATTTTGGGTCAACATTATAGCCATATTTTTCAAGCAGAAAACTTGCAAGTGAGGCAGTTTTTAAACTTGAACAAACTGCACTTGGTGCGTGAAAAAGTCCAAGATAAAATGGTTTAAGTTGATTCATATTCGCTCCAAGGTCTTTTCCAACGCAGGGTGCAGAGTATCTTTCACTAATGTCCCAAACAAGTTCTTTTTTTCCAACAATATAGCCACCTGTACCAGCAATTCCACCACCAAGGTTTTTAAGCATAGAGCTAACCACAATGTCAGCCCCAACTTCAGTAGGTTCTTTTTCTTCAACAAAATCGCCATAGCAGTTGTCTACAAGAATAATAACTTCACCGTCAACTTCTCTAATTGCCTTTATAACTTTTTCAATTTTTTCAATAGTTAGGCTCTTTCTTTGGGAATATCCACGCGAGCGTTGAATTTCAAGCATCTTAACCTTGCTTTGCTTTAATCTACTAATAATTGCTTTTGTGTCAAAGTCATCGCCATCAAGCTCAATTTGTTCATATTTAATGCCATTTGTAATAAGAGAATTTCTACTATTTCCCGTAAGCCCAATTATGCTTTTAAGCGAGTCATAAGGTTCGCCAGTAATTGAAATAAATGTATCTCCATATTTTAATAGTCCAGAAAAAGCAAGAGCCAAAGCGTGACTTCCCGACATAATTTGTGGTCTAACAAGTGCATCTTCTGCGCCAAAAATTTCAGCATAAATCTTTTCAAGTTTATCTCTTCCACCATCATAGTATCCATATCCAGAAACCTCAACAAAATCTTCACTTGATAAGTTGTTATTGTGAAATGCATTAAGCACTTTTTTGCTACAAATTTCTTCAATTCTTTCAAACTTTTCAAATGTTGGTTTTAATTTATCTTCAGCTTCTTTTATGTCCAAAAGTAACTTTTCATTTGTTAAAAATATATTCTCCATTTTAACCTCTTATACGATAAAATTAACTAAAAATGTAATTTGTTATAATTTTAGCATAAAAAACTACAATTTAATTATTTAAAATAATCTTATAAATAACATTATTACAAAAAAATTTAAATTAATAATATTTTATAAACTAAAATCAGTAAGAAAATTCTTACTGATAATTTTATATTTTTATTATTATTCCATTGAAAAATCAGATTGTGGATTTTCAATAGTTTTAATCCATAGTTTTCTAAGTTCACCAACATTATTATAAACTGCTGGTGGTAAATATTGTTTGAGATACTGTTTGTCTTCTGGTGTAAGATTTAAAAGAGCATTACGAATTTTTGTAGATGAAAGCCCATTCATAATCTTACTTCTTTCAAGAAGTCGCAAATTTATATAATCTTTAACTTCATTATCAAACCATGGTTTAATAACATCAGGAGAGTCAGAGTAATAAAGAGAAAATCTTTTTTGACCAATTCTTGAAACTACATTATAGTAAAAATAGTGCCCCCAAATTGCATCGTCTTCCTTAATAGATTCTTGTGACCAATCTGGAAGCTCATAAATTTCTATTCTGTCTAAATCCTCTTTATTTTTAAGGGAGGCTTTCAACATTTCTTTTCTAAGCTCAAAACTAAATGGATTTCTAAGCATATCTCTTTTATTACTACTTCCGAGCATAATAACTAGTTTATCACATTCTTGAAGTGCCTTTTCAATCACATATAAATGTGCATTATGAAGTGGTTGAAATCTTGCTAAAAAGACACCTACATTTTTTTTATTTTCATTTGCCATACAACACCTCTTTTTTTTATTATTAAAAATTATATCACAAAATGAAAAATAATAAAGATATTTTCGTTATTTTTTAACTTTTTTTTTATATTTTTTTCTTTGATGATTATTATATTATTAGAGAGATATATTTTTTTTATAAAAAAAAATTTAGCATTGACAAAGTTTTATAATAATATTATAATAATCTTAAATAAAATTAATTTTGAGAGGAATAACTATGGCAGTTTTAAATGAAAATCTTTATGGAAAACTTTTACACAACAAAAATATTGGCAAACTTAATTCGTTTGCTACCACAAAAGGTGGAGAGCTTGATCTTATGTGGGGAAGTAGCAAGGCAACAGTTGATTATTTTTATGATTCAAATATCTTGCCAACTGAGGATTTGGAGGAGGCTAGATTTTTAAATCTTGCCGACTATATGACTTATGTACCTTATGGCACAACTGGATACAAAAAACTTCAAGAATTGCTTCAGAAAAAAGGTAATGGAAAAACAGTTTCAGAATATAGATACAATATGTTGCAAGAGATAATGGGAAAAGATTTAACTAGCTTACCAGAAAATCAGAAAAACTATATAAAAAGTTTCTTTGATAACTATTATAAAGAAGAGGTTAATTTAAAAAGTGTACCTGAAGTAGTTTCATTAATTGGAAGAGTTCATCATGAATGTGAGGCAAACTTTAAAAAGCCAGGCTATACAAGTTTATCGGAGATTGATGAGAGAACGAATAATTTTTCTGATTACTTTGCTGGGCTTTATGACAGCAAGGAAACAATTAATGCAAGTGAAATTTTAAATGAAATTCCAAAGGTTGAATCATTAAAGGATATTGAGGTTGATTTTTTAAAAAATTTTACAGGACTTGAATCAAATCCAAATGAGAAACAGCCTTAAGGGAGGTGAAAATAATAGTGACAAATAATAATGAAAATGCAAAATTATTCATACTCTCTAGACTTGCACAAATTTTAAAAATAAGCCAAAATTTAAGGCATACAAAAGGTACAACACAAACAACGACAAACATTCTTTCAGCTGAATTTAAAGATGGGAATGAAACGGTAAAAAGAACTACAAGATACATTCATCAGGAACAAGTTGCTGAGCAAGCAACTTCAATTGTAAAAAAAGTAAACAGTGCGATTAATGCTAAGAAAGAAGCTGAAAGTGAAAGTGCAGATAGTGGTAAGGGAATAGGTTTAGGTTTAGACAATGGGCAAAATAGATATTATGAAAGTCTGGCAAATATTGCTGGATTAACTCATGATATTGGTCACTGCACTTACGGTCATGATGGAGAGGCAACGATTGACAGTTTTGTTCAAAGTTTTTCATCTGTGCTATCTGAAAATCAAAAGAAGAGAATTCAAGCAACTCGAAATGAATATTTTTCTACTGGCAATCGTAATAATGGATACGAAGAACAGCAAGATTGGCAAAATGAACTCATTGGGCAGGAATATAAAAAAGATTCTTTTATTTTTGACCATGGGGAAGAGAGCGCATGGGCAATAGTCAATATTTGTGAAACTAACAAAGATAGCATACTGCAAGAGTGCACAAAAAAATATTCAGATGTTAATTTAAATGCAATTTTTAGTGAAATACAAAAGGACCTAGTACAGTGTGCACTTATGCACTCTAGACCTGCTTTTAGTAAAAGCAATCCAGCTGCAGAAGCAGTTGCAATTGCAGACTCAGTCGCATTTATTCAAGATGACTTAGACCAAGCATTTTTGGCAAATAGATTTAACTCAAAAAACATATCTAAGCAAGGCGAAAAAGGCAAAATGTTTGCAATAAGTGAATGCGAAAGATATAGGAATGAAAACTTTTCAAAAATTAATAATATTCTTGCTAAGGAATTGAAAGAGTTAGGAAGTGTAATTAATTCAAAAGGGGAAAATGAATATTTTTCTATAGAAGATCTTGAATTTGCAAGTTTTATTTCTTCAGATTCTGAGTTTAGGAAAAATTCAGTAACGCAAGAAATTGCTACAAACTATTCAAAAAGAAAGGAAAAATCAGGTGATGAGAATGTTCCAATCTTAAATGGAAAACATCTTGATGATTTGATGTGGTATGCTGGAAAAATTAAAAGTGAAAACAATGAAAAGTTTTTAGAGCAACAAATAGATTTACTTAAAAGGGCAGGCTTTGATGAAAATCTTGCCAGTGAAAGTACCGACATCGGCAAGTGGAACAAGCTTTGCAAAAAAGTAATTGAAAATTATGGCAATACAACAGCACAAAAATCAAAAGATGAAAATAATAATTTTGCTGAAAAGATTAAGGCAATTTTAGAGCTCCGTTATAAAATAGAATTTCCAATCAATTATGCCTGTTATTGCATTAATCAGGCAGTAATTTCAAATAATTTGATTTATGGAAAAAATCTTGGGAATAATACAACCAAAGATGGTGCAAGTACTAGATTTATGCTTTTAAAACTTTATAAAGGTTATATAAGCGAATTTGGAAATGAAGATTTGCAAAAAACTGCTAAAAATTATGATGAGAAGTCGACATTTGGGGAAGGTAACATCACTCGTGAACAAAAGGCTACAGAAAATTGTACTTTTAAAGATTTCTTTAATCAGATTAGAAAAACTGAAGAGTTTAAAAAATTAAAACAGGCTATAAGTTCTGGAAAAACATATTTGGGCATAGAGACAAATTCATTTAAGGTAAATTCCGAAGTTGAACAAGATGTGGAAGTATTTAGAAGATTGGGTTTTCATATAAATGATATAAATAAAGACTCTGGCGTTTTAGATACACTTTCACCTGTTCAGATAATAGCAAAAATGGTTGAGGGAATGACAAATGAGTTTTCAAGGACTTATACAAGAGAACTTGTGAGTGGAATGACCTATGAAACTTTAATAGAACAAGGAATGCTAGATGTTGCAAATATTGAAAATATTAATGAAGCAAATAGAAGTGATAGAACTAATGGTAGATTACTTACTCCACAAGATTTGCTGGGACTTGGTTATACAAAAGAGCAAATTAATGAAATGGAAATTTCTTTAAGAAAGAAAAATCAAAGTTTTTCACAGGTAAAGGTATGGAACAAAGCTACAAAGTCAGACCAATACATTAATGCAATAAGTTATGGCATAGAAGAATTTGACAAGGATATTAGAAAACAATTTAACGCACTTTCTACAGAACTTACTGGAGATGAAAGATTTACTAAGATACATGAGGCATTTTCAAAACTTGATAATTTAATTGAACAGAATAAAAATAAAAAATCAGAATTTGAAATTGAAAAGCTAGTAACATTAAGGCATAGACTATCAGTTGAACTTTCAAAGAAACTAGACATACTTAATTTAGGAGCTGAAATCTCATTAGAAGAAAGTATTGAAAAAACTGCAAATGTTAATGATTCTACAGAAAAAAATACTGATTCTTTGCAAAATTCTGTAAAAATTGCAAAAACAAAAGATGAATTTTTAAATATGTCATCTCGGGAATTCGCAGTCAATGCAAAACAAAATTTGGATTCTTTGTTAGAAATTCTTAATGACCCAAGCTTAAGTCAGGAAGAAATTAGTAAACTTCACACAAAGCTTAACGAGTTTGTTAATGAGATTGAAAGAGAGTTTAATAGTAGTAAGGTTCAGGAAATTAAAAATAAAGGTCAACAAAAAATTCAAAATGACGAAATGCAGAAAGCTGTATAGCTATTTAGTTTATGTTATTAATAATAAAAGATTAATTGGTTTAAAGAAAAATTTTGTTTTATTAATTAGTAAAGATTATTTCAATATTTAGTTATGTTAAAATTGTCAAAAGAGTTGGGATTATATGAATGAAGTATATGAAAACAAAATAGAACCTAAATCAGAAAAGGTGAATTTAAAAGATATAAAGATATTACAGGAAAAACAAAAACTCATTGATCGCATTACTCAGTTAAAGAGTAATGAGCAGTTTCTAACGCAATGTAAAAAATATGCAGATAAAAATAAAAATCTTGATTAATTTCAAGATTTTTTTTATTAAATAAGAATTTAAATCCATTAAAGTTAAAATAAATAATTAGATTTTTCAAAAGAAATTGTTATATAAATTGAAAATCATAAGCAAAATAAGATTATTAAATAGTATAATTGATGATGGCAAATTATTAATAAAATTTAAATTAACATACAAGCGATTAGTACTTAAAAAAATAAGTATTGGTTATGTTATAAAAATGTAGAAACTTTTTTTAAATTAAATGTTTTTTGTAAAAAACTATTTTTGTGAAAAACCTACAATAATTAAAATATTGAATAGCCATTTTTTAGAAGCCTATTGACAAAAATTGACAATTCAAATAAAATAAAATTAGTTAGTGGAGGGGTCTGGTGGAAATTTTAGAAAGAGTGGGTTATTGCACTTGCTGTAATATTTACAGCCAACAGCTTTTTGGGGAAGACAACTTTGACCCTAATACATTTGATTTGGAAAATTATAAAAGATTTAAGGACTTTTATGTAACAAAATGTCCTAATTGTGGATTTGTTTCTTTCGACCTTACAAGAAAGGTAGATTCTGAAAAATATCTTACAATTAAAGGTAGTCAGGAACTTGAAGATTTGCTTGATTATGATTACCTTGAAGGTTTTGATTTAGAACTTTATGAATGCCACACAAAAAGTGTACCAGCTAATCTTTATGATCAATATTGCTTTATGTTAAGTGGGTCTGAAAACGAATATTATTTTAGAGCATTAAATAAGGCAGTAGAGTTAAAAGAGATTATTTTAGAAAAGTATAGAGAGTCTGTTGAAGATGATGGTGACGATGATGATAGGGAAATTTTTGAGAAATTAAAAATTTTACTTACTAAAAATATAGAACAAGAGCGTAAGATATTTGTTACCAAATTTTGGGATTTTAATGATAAAAATGTTTTTTCAATTTTACTGCTTATTGAAAATTTAATCAAACTTGATGAACTAGACAAAGCAAAAAAGAACTTTGATTGGCTTTGCTCAGAGGTAAAGCTTGATACAGATTTAATATCATATTTCAAAAGATTAACAGAAAGGGGATAACAAAAGATGGCTGATTATTCAATGATTGACCTTCACACTCACACAGAATATTCACATGAACATTTGTGTGATAATAGTGTTGCTATGGTGCTCCAAAATGCACAAAATATTGCAGAGTGTGCTGACAAGCCAGCATTAGTTGCTATTTCCGACCACAATACAATCCTTGGTTGCAAAGAAGCACAAAGTTTAATTAGGTCCGGTAAATATCCCGATGTAAAAGTTATTAATGGTGCAGAATTCACTGTTGACATGCGAGAAATAAATGAAGTTTTTGGAGGTAAAAAAGTTTTTGGTAATTGTCACATATTAGCATACGGATTTGACGAAACTAATAGGGACCTTATTAACTTTTCTAAAAAGTTTCATTCTAAAAAAACAAATAAATTAACCTTTACAGAGCTTGCAGAAATGATAGATAGGGCTGGTGGTCATTTGGTAATCGCACATCCTGGACTTATAAAAGTATATCCTAGTGGACTTTATAGTTATAAAGGTGAAGATTATAAAAGAATATTTAGGGAAACTGCGCAAATTTCAAGGTCTGGGAAAACACTTCTTAGATATTTAAAAAATTCTAAGCAAATTTTACAGGCATTGTATAATAAAATGAATTCACTTTATCCAGGGATTGTTGTGGGAATGGAGAGATTTCATCCTGACAATTATTATAGGGGATTTGATAGGTCGGTTGAAGAAGTTTGCAATGAAAATGGACTGACTCAAACTGCTGGTAGCGACTTTCATGGTTTACATTTACATACTGAATTTTCAGTAGGTAATCCATTTACAAGATATTTTCAAGAATTTTATAAACGAACACTTCAAGATTGCACGGAATTTAGAGATGGGCTTCATATTTCGCATCTGCCATTATTTGGAATTTTAACCAATGAAACTGCCAATAAAGATAATGAAATTCGTATGATTAATGCTCAGGGAGAATCAGTTAGTTACGAACAGTATAATCAGGTTGTTTCTGCCTTAGAAGATGAGTTTAGTAGAAATCGACAAGATAATGTTCCAGGTAGATATTCGGCATATGGTGAAAGTAAAGATAGTTACAATTATTCTAGAAGTAAAAAGAAAAAACATAAAAAGGATAGAAAGAATAAGTACTACCATACAAAGCGAGAAGAACTTGAAGAAAATAAACTTAAAAGTAAATATGAAGAATACTTAAAAGGTGAATATTAAAAAAATAGCTTTATAGAAAGCTATTTTTTTTATAAAATTAAAAAAAGATTTTGATAATTATTCCATAAATTTAAAAAGTTTAATTTAAAATCATAGAAAATAGATTATAGACTTGCACTAATAGATTGACTAGTTTGAAGTTTAAGCTCTCTCTGTAAGTTTATAAAGCCATACATATCAATTATAAAACTGCAACAAAAGTTAATTACCATTGGTAAATAAGAAGTTCCAAATTTTATAAGCGACATGGTCCAAAGCATAATTAAAATAAAATCATTTAAAGAGTATGCCAAAGAATAAAAGTTGCTACGCCTTATTAAGAAATACCCAGCCATTGCTGATGTAACAAAAGATATTGTGCTTATTAAAAGTTCGCTAGTATTTAATGCTCTAAGTAAAAAGTAAAAAACAATTGTCAAGCAAAAAGTCCCCAACCAAAACATAATCCACTCTTTTTTACTTAATTTATTAAATTTAATAACATTAGAGCTTTTTGTTTTGTTTTTTCTCCAAGCAAAAGTAGAATAAATGTCTATTGGTAGTGTCATAATTAGGTAAATTATTGCTTCGCCAAAATAATTTTGTGTATATGATAAAATTATGTATAAAATATCATAAACCACATTAAACATTGGTGCAAAGAAAAATCCTTTGGCAAGAAAAAAGATTGCGAAACAGCCTACAAAAGAGCAAGAAAATGAAAGTGGATTTTTTTCAGTTGTGATAATAAAAAGTGTTATTACAACTATTAAATCAATTATTAAAAATGCAAGTTCATAAGGTTTTACAAAATTAAAAATTGATTTGTTGCTTCTATTAAATAAAGTTTTACTTTTGATTGTGTCATCTAATTCTTTTGTATTTCTGTCTGCCTTAATTTAATTAATATTTGAGTTTATCTCAATTTCATTTGAATTAATGCTTATAACATTTGTATTATAATTTAATTTATTAGAGTTTAAGTTTAAATTATTTGAATTACTAATTCCGTTATTTATTTTATTTTCAGTGTCCATTTTACTTCCTTCTTAATTAAATTTATTGTAGATTAAAAAAATTTACAATTAAAATATTTGATTTTATATATTACTAAAAAAATTTATAATTTGTAAAATTAAAACTAAAATTTATATATTTTTACATTTTAGTATTTAAAATGGAGTTAGTAATCGTCATCATCTTCATCATCATCTTCTCTTCGTTTAAATATTATACCACGGCGATTAACTGAGCGTTTTTTATTACTTTTGGAATTGTTTTTATTATTGTAGGCCTCAGAAAAAGTATGATTAATATTATTATATTCTTCATTTTGGTCTTCATCTGAGTCTTGCTCATTAGTGCTATATGAAATTGCATCTTCATCATATTCAAATTTTTCAGGCTTTGGTTTTTTCTTGCCAAGTTTGATAAGTTCTTCCTCCCTCTTATCTCTAATTTCAAGGAAATTGTGTTTTACAAGGGGAATATTTTTTCTAATAATGATTTTAACTACTTCAATTACTACCATTATTACTGTAATACCAAGAGATAAAACTGCATAGGCAAGAGCAGCAGTATCTGCTCTTCCTGTTGTTATAAATGCACTTATTGCAGTTACAATTGATAGCACAAAACTTACTATTTGAATGAAATATTTTAAAAAGTTAATTGCACTTTTATAGGTTTTCAGCCTTGATTTTAATTTCTTTTTATTTTTAATACTTATTATTATCAGTATAAAAAAGGTAATAATATAAATATAGAGAAGCCAAATTATGAGTTTTGATAAAAAGCTTCCTTCGGCGACTTTCAAAACTATATAAAAAACATAGCAACAATAAAAAGCCATTGAAAGAATATTCCACAGCAAGTAATAAAACTTTGCGTGGGAAAATTGTTCAACGGGTTTTGTTTCCTCAGGTGTGGAGGCAACATTTGATTCCTTTTCAGTTTTTTTCTTTTTAAAGATGCTCATATTTAGTATTATACAATGTTATTAAAATAAAATCAAGATTTAAGTTAAATTCTTGTTTATAACCAAAAAAAATGCTAAACTTAATTATAGAGGTAATTTATGGAAAAGTTGGATTTGAAGAAGAAGAAAGTTGAAACCCACAACTTAAGAAAGGTTTTACCATTTTATGCTAGAAGCAAACATCTTATGATAGCTATTTGCATATTTATGATACTTGGTGGCGTGAATATGATATTAAGTCCAATATATTCGGCAAACGCACTTGCAAGCCTTGCAGAAGAAAACTTTGAAGCAACTATAAAATTTGCAATCATAATGTTCGTAATCAGTTTGTTTGGCTTAGTTATAAATTTAGTAATAGAAAAATTACATGTTAGAATTAATGCAAAAACAAATGTACTGCTTACACAAAAGGTAATTGACTCAGTAAATGATACCAAGATGAGTAAGTTAGATAGTACAAAACTTGGAGCACTCGCAGAGCGAATTTCTGGAGATATATCAAGTGTAAGTGATACTTATCTTTCACTTATGAATGTTTTGTTTGATATATTGACAAATGTTGTATTTTTATTTTACATAGCTTTTTTGAATTTTTATTTATTTTTGATTTTATTAGCATATGTTGTGCTTTTATATGGGGTTTGTACCATTAGGAGCAGAATGTGGATAAGGGGTAGAAAAATTACAAAAAAGGCATTTGACGAGGCAAGGTCATCTTATTATGAACAAATTAGTGGGGTTCGCGATGTCAAATTATTAAACATTAAGCAAAATGTATCTGACTATTCAAATTTAAAACTTAAAAGTGCAGTTGACCTTAACATTAGCATTTCCGATAAAAGAAATTATATTCGCAGACTTCAAACATTTCTTTCCGTATCATTTGAACTTTTATTTTTGGTTATCGGAATTTTACTGATAAAAAAAGAATTAATTTTGCTCGCTGGTTTTTTGGTAATATATACTTATTACGGCAGAGTGGAAGGTCTTGTTAATTTTTTATCATCATACAAGGAATATAAGGCTGACGGTGAAATTGCCGCAACACGAATTTTTGAGGTTATAGAAACTTATGAAAAGGAAGAATTTGGAACAAAAGAACTTGTAGACTTTTCGGGAAGAATTGAATTTAAAAATGTAGGTTTTAGTTATAATGGTGATAAAAAGGTAATTCATAATATGAATTTGGTATTTATGCCAAACGAAATGACTGCAATTGTTGGAAAAAGTGGTGGTGGCAAAACTACAATTTTAAATTTAATTTCAAAACTCTATGATGTAAGTGAAGGGGAAATACTTTTTGATGAAATCAATATTAATGAATTGACGGAAAATTCAATTCGCTCAAATGTTTGTGAAATTTCACAGTCACCTTACATCTTTAATACTACCATTCGACAAAATCTATTGTTTATTAAGCCTGATGCGACGGAAGAAGAACTTATTTTTGCATTAAAGCAAGCACAAATTTATGATGACATTGAAAAAATGGAAAAGGGAATAGATACTGAAATCGGCGAAAATGGAGTAAAAATTTCAGGTGGACAAAGACAGCGACTTGCCATTGCTAGACTTTTGCTTAAACCCAATAAGGTATTGGTACTTGATGAAGCAACAAGTGCTCTTGATAATAAGAGCCAATATAAAATCACCGAACTTTTAGACACACTAAAAATTAATAGAACAATAATAATTGTGGCTCATAGACTTTCTACAATTATTGGAGCAGATAAAATTTACTTAATTGATGGAGGGGAAGTTGTGGGGAGTGGAACTCACCGTGAACTTATGAAGTCGTCAGAAAAATATAGAGAACTTTATGAACTTGAAGAAAAAGAGTCACATTATGATACCGTTATTGATTAAGGTTAATGTTTAAGCTTATAATAATAAAGGTAAATAAATAGTGTAAAATGAGAATAAAAAATTAAAATCAAGAATAAAAAAATCAAAATGAGAATTGATAAACGGTAATCTTTAATAGTTTATATTGACTTTTTGCCAAAATAAAAATGACTGAAAAAAATTAAACCAAAAAGAATTAAATAAAAAATAAAAACTGTAAAAATCAGTTAAATTCAAAGTAATTTTTACAGTTTATTTTATTTTTTAGGCAAAACATTTGCATGTCTTAAATCCTTTCCTTCAACTAAAATAAAGTTCCCAATCAATTTATTGTGCAGTCTTGAAAAAATTCTATCACCATATCTTTGAGATAATAATTCATCATTAAGATTGGTTGTTATTATTGTAGGTAAATGTCTTTCTTCTCTTTCAGATAACACATTGTAAAGATAATTAATTGTTACATTGTTAATAATTGGCTCAGTCCCTAGGTCATCAATAAAGAGAATTTCACTCTCAAGTAGTGGAATTAGGTGGCTTTCTTTTTCTGCGTTAAATGCAGTGTGGTATTTTAGCATCATTGAATTCATTTCAAATGCAGACACAAAGCATACTGAAAAGTTTCTTTCAAGAAGAGTTTTAGCCATACACTTTATTAAAAATGTTTTACCCAGCCCAGAGTCGCCACGAAGTACAAAATTATATTTCTTTATTTTAGGATAATTTAAGCACCATTTTTCAAGAATAGATTTAAGTCTATTAAATTCATCAAGCTGTGATTTAGTTGAAAAAAGATTTGTATTAATGTCGTTAAAAGAAAATAAATTAATATCATCAAGTCTGTATTCTTTTATAATCTCACGATTTCGTCTTTTTGTATAACACTCACAAACCCTTCCAAAAACAATTCCAGTATCTTTACACTTTTTGCAGTTATAGTTTGGAATTAAATCGGAAGAAGTTAAGCCAATTTTATTTAAAACTTGCTCTTTAAGAGTGGCAATTTCACTAAGTGTGTCAGACAAAGTTTTAACATTTTTCTTGTCTTTGGAATCGTTTGCCATTTCTTTGCCAAGAGCGAATATGGTTTCTCTTTCAAGCTTTGTTAAATCTCTAAAAGATTTAAGTTTATTGGCTTTTTCTAAGTTTTTATTGGCTTCAGTTTCTGCCTTTAACTTGGCAAGTGCAAATTCATTTTGCAGTTTCTTATCTATTTCTGTTAAATTCATGATAGCTCCTTAATTTAAATTTCAATGTCATCAAGAGAGTCATATAATGCAGAAAGTTCTTCTTTTGAATATTCTCTTGTAGTAATGTCAGTGTTATAGTTCTTTTTGGGTTTGGACTGGTTTTGTGAGAGATTAGTAATATATTTTTCAATTTCTTTGCTATCTTTAATACCCAAATTATTTAGGCTTGACAGAGTTTTGTTCATATAAGAAAGGTTATAGCCTGAATTTTTCAAAAGCTTAGCAACTTCTAAAATCTGCTCTTCGGTAAAACCCCAGCTAGTTGTCCATGTTCTAAACATTTCTCTATCATTGCTTGATACTGAACGAAGCAATCCAAAAATATCCAAAATTTCTTTAATAATTTCGTCATTTTCAATAATGTTGGAAATGTATTGTTTAATTGACTCAAGAGTAATTAAACCAAGTTTATAGAATTTTTGAATTACAACATTCATACCATCAAGTGTTCGTATGCTCTGCTTAAAACAGTAGTTCGCAATAAAAATTAGTGAATCTTTTTCGTAGCCCTTGTTTGTCCAGTCTGATATGTAAGTATCTACAACATTCTCATAAACTTGATAATATACCCCAATAATGCTACAAACTTCTCTTGCCGTTTCAAACAAACCTTCACGAATGCTAGAATAGTTTTGAATTTCTTGAATGGTAAACAATTTTTGTTCGTAGTACTTTGTTAAAAGTTCATCAAGTTTAACAAATCCACCTCTGCGTTTTTGAGATTTTGCAACTTCAACAATAACGCCCTGAGTAAAACCAAAATTGTTTGTCCATTTAAGATAAAGGTTACGCTCCTCTAGGTCTGACTCTCTGCTAAGTCCAAGTGCAGAAAGCACTTGTTTGATTTCCACACTTGACTTTTCTTGCTCTAAAAACTTTCTCTCAACACTTTCAAAAGTTTTAAGCCCGTCATTTGCAAAGTTTCTTGCGACTGCTAAAATGTAAGGATAGCCAATTGAGTTTGACTTAATTTGTGTGCAGTATTTTGCAATTAAAATAAGTGCATCTGGCTCAAAATGATAGGTTTCTATCAAACTATAATACTCGTTAAATTCTGTTGGGGTTATCATTCTGCCTGAGATTACTTTGTTCATTTGGTCATTAAAGTCAGAGTACCTTTCAGGGTGTCTAATTTTGTTAGACCCTGAATGCGTGCGAATTGGTAAAAATCTAATTTCAAATGGCGACATTGAAACAATTTGTATAAGCCCCATTTCTTGCCAGTATTGACAAGAACTTTTCACTTGTTCTTCTGTGAGTGATAAAACCTTGCAAATACTGTCAAGGTTGTTGTCTTCAATATTAGGGTTGTTGCATAGATTTAAGCAGTAGAGATAAACTTTTACATCATCTCCCGTTGCTTGTGGCAGAAATTCATTAAAAAATATATTGTCAATAACTGTGAAGCTGTCCATAACAAGCCTGCTAGAATATGAGCAAAATGCCAAAGTCTTACCTCCTGTTAAAAAATATTTGCATTAACGGCTAAACAAGATTATAATATCACTAAACGAACAAAAATTCAACAACAAACAAATGTTTTTTATAAAAAGGAGTTAATAGTGAAATTTATACATACGGCAGATTGGCATCTGGGAGTTAAAACAAATGGAATTGACAGACTATCTGAACAAAGAAAAGTTCTTGAAGAAATTTTGTCAATTGCAAATTTTGAAAATGTAGATGGTGTAATCATTGCGGGGGATATTTTTAACACTTCAAACCCGTCTGCAGAAGCCGAGGAGCTTTTCTTTGATATAATTGAGAAACTCTCAGCTGGTGGCGATAGATTTATATTGGTTTTAGCGGGAAATCACGACGACCCTACACGAATTGAGGCGGGGCTTCCACTTGCAAGTAAGCATAATATTGCTCTAGTTGGTGACCTAACTGCAATTAATCAAGAAAGTTTCAATAAAAGCAGTCTAATTAGAGTTATAGAAACGGGAAATGGATATATTAAACTTCAAAAAGAAAATGAACTGGTTACAATTAGTTATCTCCCATATCCAAGTGAGGCGCGTATCTCTGAAAAAGTGGAAAGCGAACTTAGTTACGGCGAAAAGGTGAAAAAATGGGCAAGTGTTGGTGCTGGAGCTTTTTCTGATGAGAGCTTTAATATTTTTGTTTCACACCTTTTTATGGTCGGTTCAAAAACTAGAGATAGTGAAGTTAAAGTTGGGGATATTATGGCAGTTCCAAAGGACTATTTGCCAAGTGCTGACTATACTGCGCTTGGACACATTCATACTCCTCAAACACTTGGCGACAACATTTACTATTCTGGTGCAATTACTGCATTAACTGTTTCGCAGAAAGATCTTGGAATTAATTTAATTGAAACTGAGGGCAAGAAGCTTTTGTCAGTTAAGAGCATTAAGCTTAAAAATTTGGTAAGATACGAAAAAATAACAGCTAGCTCACTCGATGAAGCTAAAGAACTTCTATCTAAATATGACGACACAGACATTGTAGAATTAGAAATAGTTCAAACTGCACCAATTGAATCATCTAAGTTAAAAGAACTCAAAAAGACATTTGCATGTTTGTCAAATATTTCGCTAATTAGAAATACTCAAGAAAGTCCGTCTTATAAAGGTCAGAGTAGACGCCTTTTAAGTGATGAAGAACTTTTTAAAAATTTTTATAAACAGGTTCGCGGATTTGAAGCAAGTGATGATTTAGTAGAAATGTATAATGAAATTAGAGGAGAAGAGAATGAAACCAATTAAACTTGAAATTGAAGGATTGAATAGCTTTGAGAGTAAACAAGTTGTTGATTTTGATGCAGTGGCAAGTGGTGTGTTCGGGATTTTTGGAAAGACTGGCAGTGGAAAGTCCACAATACTTGACGCTATTACTCTTGCTCTCTACGGCGAAGTTGAAAGGTCAAAACAAAACATTGATTTTATAAATACAAAACGCAGAAAAACATTTGTATCTCTTGAATTTGAAATATTTTACTGCTCAGAGAATAGGCACTTTCTGGTTTGTAGAAGCTTTTCTATTAAGAAAAATGGAAAAGATGTTGAATCGTCAGCAAATTTATATGAGCTAATTGGAGATGAAAGAAAACTAATTTGTGAGGGAGCAATAAAGGTTAATGATAAAATCTTTGAAATTGTAGGGCTGGGCAAAAATGAGTTTGTAAAGTGTATTGCACTCCCTCAAGGTGAATTTTCAGCCTTTTTAAAGGCAAGACAGAGTGAAAGGACAGAAATATTAAGTAATATTTTTGATTTATCAAGGTATGGCGATGAACTCTGCGCTAAAGTTAAAGAAAAGGTCAATGAATTTGACAAACAGGTCGCAACTTTGACGGCTAGTTTAAGTGTGGTAGATTATGCTACAGATGAAAGACTCAGCGAAGCAAAGCAAAACTACGAATATTATAAAAATACATATAGTGAACAAAAAACTGACTTAGATGAAAAAACTAAGCTTTATACAAAACTTTCTTTGTCGCTTGAAAGAAAGAAAAAACTTGAGGAAATTAATCACACATACTCTGATTTAATGCTAAAAAAACAGGAAATTGAGGACTTGGAAAATGAAATTTCAAAAAACCAAGGTGCAAACTCAATTAAATCTGACTATGAAAAACTAGTAAAGAGTAAAAATGACGAAAATGAACTTTCACAAAAGATTGGCGAACTTGAACAGAAACGAATAGAAGCTAGCAAGGAATATGAAACGGTTCAAACTCAGTTTGAAGAATTTAAAAATCAATATGACGGAAAACTGCTGTCACTAAATAATAAGCTTTCAAAACTCAGTGAACTTATGCAATTTGAAGATGAACAAAATGCACTTAAAAAAGAGCAAGATGAAATCAAAGAGAATATTGCATTAGAAAGAAAAAACCTTGAACTAGAACAGGAAAAGCTTGGATTTGTTGCTGGTAAACTTGAAAAAATAGAGCAGGATATAGAAAAGATAGAGGACTTTATCGAAGCTAATAAATCAGATGTTGATTTGAGTAATGCATTAGAGCAGACTAAGGGTATTGAAAGTGAAATAATTTTAATTGAGGAATTAATAAAAAGCATTGAAAGTGTATTTGATGATACGAATGAACAGTTTACCATTGCACAAGAAGAATATGACAATGCAATAAAACAAGAAAAAAAATTAACTGAAAAAATTGACCAAATTCAAAATTCAATTAATGTTGCTTTTGAAGATATAGATAAGACTAATTTTAATAAGATAAGAAGTTGTGACAAGCAACTTGAATTAATGAAGGAAACAAATTATAGATTAAGTTTTATTGATAGTAGTCTATCAAAGTTAATCTACGATAAAGAAAGTAGACAGGCAACTATTTCGTCTATTAATGACGAAATAGAAAAAACGCAAAATGAATTAAATAATATTGAAAATACCATTGAAAATAGAGAGATATTTATAAAAAATGAAAGAGAAAGACGAGAAGAGCTTTTAGGGAGTAATTTCTTCTCTCTAGTATCCAATCAAATGAAGATAGGTGATGACTGTCCAATTTGTGGGAGTAGAGTAATACAGAAAAATTATGAAGAGGTTTTTGATATAAATCCTATAACAATGGAAATTGCTTCCGAAGAAGAAAACTTAAGGAATCTTAGAAAACAAAGAGATAAACTTTTTGCTGACTTAACTACACTTAGGGCAAGAAACAATTTTGAAAGAAATATAGTTGAAGTGGATAAGCAAGAGATTGATGCACTGGCAAAAGAAGAACATATGCACTACACTGAATATGTTGAAGATAATGATCACAGTAAAGAAAATTTTAATAAACTTTACAAGCTTTTATCTGAAACCTCAGATAAGCTTGAAAAACTTATTGATTTACAAGATATGTTAAGGGAAGAGTTATTGAACTCTACTATCAAAAAAACGCAAACTGGTACAAAAATTTCAATATTTAAGACATATATTGAAAAAATAAATGATATATTATACGATTTGCAAAAGAAAAAAGCAGAAAGAGAACTGGCAATTTTTAATGTAAATGAGAAATATAAAAACTTAAAAGAATACAAAAAACAAATTGCCGAAGGAAAAAATATTGAGCTTGTGATTGATTCTAAAAAGGAAGAAAAATACGAGCTTAAAGATAAGCAAACAAAACTTTTAATTGAAAAATCAAAACTGGAAAGTAATATTTCTGAGATTAACACAAAAATTGCAGTTTTAAATGAAAAACTTGCAGTTTCTCAGCAAAAATTTGCAGAAATAAGCGAAAAAATTTCTGAAAACGGAATTCCAGATGGTAGAACCGTATCCGATGAAAGCAAACTAGTTTCAGAAGAGATTGAAGAATTAAAACTTGATTATGGTAAAAAGGAAATGCAAGTAGAGTCTTGTAAGGAACTTTATAATAGAACAAAGAATGATTATACGGTAAGTTCAACAATCTTAAATTCTAAACGAGAGGAAATTGATACACTTCAAAGTCATATCAATTTTGCAATGTCACAAAATCACTTTAATGATAGTTTGGAAATGGAAAGTTATTTTGCAAGTCAAGCAGAAATAAAAGAGAAACAAGCAAAAGTAAATGATTATAAATCTCAATTACAAACAGTTGTAGGACAAAGACGGGAACTTGAAGTAGAAACGATAGAAAATGTAAGTGAAGAAAAAGTTCAACAGCTTAAACTAGATTTAGACTTGCTTATGGCAAGTATTCAAGAATTGTCTGAGCAGGTAGGAAGACAAAGTGCAGAGTTTGATAAGCTTTCAGCAGATAATAAGAAAAGGAAAGAAATTTCGGGAGAACTTAAATATGTGACTCATAAATTGGACCTTGCAAAAGAACTCTCGTCAGTGCTTAAAGGTAAGGCCCTTGCAGAGTATGTTGCAGAAGAATATTTACAAGAAATTACAATTGGTGCAAATCAAAAATTAAACCTACTTTTAGATGGAAAGTACAATTTAAAATTTTTGAATAAAGAATTCGTAGTTGAAGACAACTTTAACGATGGACAAATTCGTTCGGCGTCGACGCTTTCGGGTGGTGAAACTTTCCTTGTAAGTTTAAGTTTGGCATTTGCAATCTCCGATGCAATCTCAATGATGTCAGAAAGAAGTATGAATTTCTTTTTCCTTGATGAAGGATTTGGAACTCTTGACAGTGAACTCTGTGAAATTGTCGTTTCTGCACTACATAAACTAGAAAGTCAAAACTTAAATATTGGACTTATTTCTCATGTATCTGAACTTGAAGAATCTATTAAAAATAAAATTTATGTAACAAAGACAAGTACTGGGTCTAAAATTTCAATAGAACACACACTTTAATTTTTATTGCTTTTGTTGTACAGAACTTTTAAATTGTCAAAATTAAGATTTTCACAATTAGTAATAATCGAGCAAATTGTTTTATGTCTATGTTTAAATTTAAATTAGAAAGATTTATAAGAGATAAATTGTAAAGATAATATAGTAAAAATAAAAAAAAATAGGTAATAATGAATTGGCCAAACTCAAAACATATCATTATTACCTATTTTTTTTGTTTATTGTTTTATGTTGGTTAAATGTGGTACTTTAGCAATACTGATTTTATAATTGATTTTTATTTTAAAAATTTAATTAGGTAGTAGTTACAATTTTAATGCTAATTCTTTACAAAGATATAGATACAATTACTAAATGAAAGTACTTTTTTTGTTTATCCCAGTTTATCATAAACTTCATCAGTAACAGGCTCAAGCCACTCATTACTCGTATTTTCACCCGGTACTTCTACTGCTATGTGTGAGAACCAACTATCTTTTTTTGCACCATGCCAGTGTTTTACTTCCGGTGGAATAACTACGACATCTCCCGGTTTTAAACTTTGTGGCTCTTTGCCTTTGCCCCACTCTTGGTACCAACCACTACCTGCAACACAAAGAAGAATTTGACCACCACCTTTGCTTGCGTGATGAATGTGCCAATTATTTCTGCATGCTGGTTCAAAAGTTACATTTGCAAAAAAAAGGGTTTCTCCCACTTTGGTAAGGGGATTAAGGTAAGATTTTCCAATAAAGTACTATGCGAAAGCAGTGTTTTCATTTCCAAGTCCAAAAATATTATTTTTTTCAAATTCTTTATCCATATTTATTTCTCCTTTGATTTTAGTGATTTGTAATTGTTTTTTTGTTATTTTTAATAATTTTTGCACTTTTTAGGTGAATTGAATTTCTATTTTTTGCTGTGAAATTAATTTTTGAAAATGCTTCATAAAAATTTACACAGTTATAAAATAGATAAGAAAATTTTTATAGATGAATTTTTATTAATATAGAAAAATTATAGTTATGATAGCAATTCTTTTGAGCAGTTTAAGGCATTAAAAAGTCGAGGTATGCCCATATATGGCATTGCATGAACAAGTGCACAAACTATCTCTTCTTTTGTGTTTCCAACTTTCAAAGCACCTTTAACATGAGAAACAACTTGAGTTTCTGCTCCACCAATGCAAGCAAAAATTACAACAGATAAAAGTTCTCTAGTTTTTTCGTCCAAGCCTCCACGAGTAAAGAAGTCTGAAAAACAGAATTCCGTTAAAAATTTTGGAACGGCTTGTGCAAAATCTCCCGGAAGCCACGAATATTTTTCAGCAATTTCTGTTCCATAAATAGGAGATTGAATTTCAAGTCCCTTTTCATACCTGTTTTCTTCGTTAACCTTTTCATTGTTTTCAAGTGGTAGGGAAATTCCACTTGCAGTAAACACTTCATCAATAACTGTAATGGCATTTAATGTCTTTGGAAAACCAATAAAAGGTGCACATTGATAAATGGCTTCTCTAATTTCAACAGGAGAAATTCCAATATGTAAACATGCCATCGTGTGAGATTTTAGTTGGGGAAGAGTTTGATTAACTGTTAACACTGTAATAGTGATAAGTTCACGCATACGATTACTAAGTGAACCAACATAACATACTTCACCAAATATAAATCTCTGTAATATTCTCATAAATTCAGGGTCATTACCCTCATTTGTTGTTGGTTTTGCCCCAAAAAGCTCAGCAAATTTTTCTTCGCAATTTTTAATTCTGTCCATAAAATTATCTCCAAAAATTTAAACTCTCTACCACGTCGCAAAGTATAGCCTATATATATTTTAATAAACATAGTTTCGTATGTCTATTTATTTTTATTTAATTAAAATAAAATATTAAAATAAAAATTTTTTTCAAGCTTTATTATGGTGTTTGCAGTCTTATTTTAAGTTTTTCCCAAACTCATAGGCAAGGTCTGGATAGATTGAATTTTTTGTCATTGTCGGCGTACCACAATCTTTTCCCCAAATTGCCCCCTTGTTGTCAAGATTTAAATATTTAACAAGTGTTTTATAGTGGGTTTCAAGTGCTTCAAAAGTCCAGTCATCACTGTTCCATGCCACAGAAAGCATTGCTGATTTCATATGTTTTCTCTGCAAACTAGAATTAAAAGAACAAAATCTATCTATAAGGGTCTTTAACTGAGCAGACATTCCATAATAGTAAAGTGGGGTTACAAAGACAATCATATCACTACTTAAAATTTCGCTTTTAACCCATTGCATATCATCATTCAATGCGCAAGGACCTTCGTATCCACAGTGTATGCAACCTGTACATGGAGAGATGTTTATGTGTGGGGCAGAGATAACTTTTACGCTGTTACCAGATTTTTCTGCACCCTCAATAAATTTATTTGCTAGCATATTTGAAGATCCATTTTTGTTTGGACTTCCTTCTAAAACTACAATTCTCATATTTTTCTCTTTAAATTATTTAATTAAATATAAATTTTTTAAATAAGTCAAAATTTTAATCTTTTTTATAATTAATTATTAATATTTTGCACTTTTTTTATGAATTGCTATAAACTCAATCAAAAGGACTGTTAAATTTTGTAATTAAGGCTAATTTATAATTTTGTCATACACACCAGTGTTTCTATGTTTGCAGTTTGTGGAAACATATCATATGGTTGCACATAGTCTATGTGATACTCTTGTTTTAAAATAGATAAATCCCTTGCAAGAGTGTCTGGATTGCAAGAAAGATATATAATTTTTTGAGGTTTTGAATTTATCAAGGCATCTAAAACAATTTTATCAATTCCCTTTCTTGGTGGGTCAATCACAACAACAAAGTCGCAAGAAATTTTTTTTGCAAGTTCAGGTAAAACTAATGCACAATCGCCATTAATATTGGTTAAATTTGTTAAATTATTGATTTTTTTAAGCTCATTTGCGTTTTTTGTGGCTTCTTTAATAATTTCAATTCCAATTACTTGTTTGGAGTGTTTAGCCAAGATAGAAGATAATAGTCCCGTGCCACTGTATGCGTCAATAACCAGTTCGCAGTCTCCCACAAGTTCAATTATTTTTTTGTAGATTTCTGTTTTTATATAATTATTAACCTGTAGAAAACTTTGATTATTTACATAGTATGTAATTCCAAATTCATTGTACTTTAGTTCTTGAGTTCCATATATGTGTATATTTTTATTGCCCAAAATTACATTGTTATTTAATTTATTTACATTTTTAATAATGCCAAATTCAGAAAAGTTCTTTTTAAGCTTGTTAATTAATGGTTGAAAATTATTAAAATCTTCATTTGAAACGACAACTGTAAGCAAAAATGCATTGTCGTTTTCTCTCAAAATAATGTGTTTTATGTCTCCTAAGTTAGTAGTTTCGTTATAGGCAGAAATATTGTTTTCTATCATGTACTCTTTAAAACTATGTAAAATTGTCTTAACTTTTTCACTTTGAAGCAGACAATCATCAATTTCAATAATAGTGTGGCTAAATTCTCTAAACATTCCAATCTTTAACTTATCATCTTGAAACTGAACGGGGAAAGCAAGTTTGTTTCTGTACCTGTATTGTTTGTCACTTGCAACTACCTCATTAACATTTAAAGATAGTTTGGCAAATTTTTCAAGTGAATTTTTTACAATATTCTTTTTAAGTTCGAGTTGATTAGAATAATTTAAATGTTGAATATTGCAACCACCACACTTTTGAAAGTAAGGACAAGGTGCAGAAACTCTGTTAGGTGATTGACTATAGAATTCAACGACCTTTGCAATATAATAATTTTTTTTGTCTTTTATAATGTGAACCTTAACCTTTTCGCCAGTAAGGGCAAAGGGAACAAAAATTATTTTGCCATTAAAACTTGCAATTCCTTCTCCATTTGAACCAAGTCTTTCAATGGTAACTATTATTTCGTCATTTTTAACTAGGTTTTCTTGCATAATTATCTCCAATGGTATTTTATCATAGCAGACCAAAAAAATCAAACTATAGTAGTGTCATCAAAAAAATTCAAAATTTTTTTATTCAGACAAAAAAGACAACAATATAACTATTGTTGCCTTAATTATTTAATAAATTAAAATTAGCGACTTGTGAAATAAAGAATGTTATTTAATTATTTGGCTAGTATCAAGTTCTTCACAATTTTTTTCGTAACCAACTTTTGCCAGTGAACTTTTAGCATTTTCATCAAATATAGATGATGCCATTATCTCAGAGCCTTCCATAATAAGATTAGTAATTTGTTCAATTTCCTTTTTTGTAAAGATAGGGTAAAGTTTCCTGTAAACTGAGTAAACTACATTTTTTATCGTGTCATATGGTATTGGTTGTGAAGTTTTTGCGTACTTTGTAAAAAGTGGACTATCAGATCTTTTATATGATGATGTTGACATAATTTTCTTTTCAATATCAAAAGGAGTAGCTTCGGTTTGAATAAAATCCTGACCTTTGATGTGAAGAAGATCTGTAACAGGATACATAAAGTTTGCGAAACCTTGACCATCTGGATTTTCTTTATCCTTTGAATCCCAGCAGGCATCAGTTATATATGTACCTTTAACATTGTATTTAGGGTCATTTATTGTGATTAAATTCTGCTCGTGAGCGAAGCCCTTAATTGGAAATTTGTTTTCAAGTTTTACAGGTGTCATATTTTTAACTTTTGGTCGAATTACAGAAACGAATGTATCTGCTTTAAGCCCCGGCATATTAAGTTTGTCAATAATAGCCTTTGTAAAGAGTGCGTATCCAACACAAACAATATCGTCGGAATTTAAAATTCCAACAATGCTTCTTGGTTGAGTAGGTTTATCATCATTTTCCTTGTACCCAAACTGAGCAGTTATATATTGATGAATATATGCAGCAGCTTCAAGTGGTGAAAAGTTGCACATTTTAATAAAGTCAACAATGAGGTCAATTTCGCCATTTGCTTTTGCGACTTCTTCCATTGTCCAAGCCCATTCAGGATAAAGAGGTTCTTCCAAAAATCTAAGAGGATTTGCTCCATTATTGACCAAGTAGTTATTTAGAGCAACAAATGTATTAAGAAGTTTTTGAGAAAACAACATCTCTACTGGAGTGCTATCTTTATTAAATTTTGAGTATCCAGACACATAAACGCTAAGAGGCACACCGATTGCATTTGATTTTTTAATCAAACTTTCAATATGTTTTAACTTTATTTCTTCGTCTTTAAGTTTGTCAACCTCGATGACAACATTCAAACTATTTTGAATGTGATGAATTATTCTTGAATATGCATTAATGAGTTCATTGGCAGTTGGATCTAAACTGTCAAGCATAATTTCAATAACTTTGTCAGCTTCTTCCTCATTATTTATTAAATCTTCTTCTAAATTTTCCTGCTCAGTTCCTTCTTGATTAAGATTTTGACTCTGCTCAGAGTTCTCATTGTTTAGTGATTCTTCATACCATTTCAAGTATGCCTTTTCTTCTTCAGATAGATTTTCCTCACTAACATCACTACTGTTAGTGTTTTTTGATTTATTAGCCGTATCAGTTTCATTGCCTGAACTATTTGTGTCAGGACTAACTGCATCGTCCATATTCACATAATCTAACAATTGTTTTGCAAGTTGATTACTTAAAGTGTTTATTAAATTATTTCTTGATTCCTCAATTTGCTTAACTGATGCGTTTGCCGCCGAAATAAAGTTAAATTCGTACATATCTTGCCCTCCTAGATTTGCAAAATTATTAGATTTATTATATTCAATTATTCTTTTTGTGTCAATAGTGTTTTAGAAATCTTGTACTTTTAATTTTTATTAAAATCTTGATTTTTATAAAAGGGCTATCAAATTTTGTAACTTTATAAATTTAAAATTTGTAAACTTGTAGGCTAATTAATTTAAATAATTTAAATTAGATAAAAATAAAAAATTACAACATTAGTAGTTGAAAGAGAAATCTAATTAGTGTATAATTGTAGATATGAGTTTTACATTTTAATGTGTCGTTTGGCTCATAAGCGTAATTGTCAAGTATTTAAATCTGTCGGGTTTTACGATTAAAGAAATTTTATGTTAATTGTTACTTTTTATTATAATACGGCAAAAAGGTTCGGAAAATAATTAAGTATAAATTTATGAAATTGTAAAAAATGTATATATTTTATTGAAATAATACAAAATAGAGAATTAAATTATGGAAGATAAACAAAAAATAAAATCATTAGAAAGTAAGAAAAAAAGAACAAATTCAAAAAAGAAACAAAGTTATAAGGCAGAAAAAGATAGGTATTTTGGATTTTATGATGACATAAAAGTTGCAAGTCATAAGGTGGTGGATTGGTGAGGGTTATGGAAAAAATAATAGTAATAGTAGGATTAACTTCATCGGGGAAAAGTTCACTTGCAATTGAGCTTGCAAAATTTTTTAAGGGAGAAATTGTTTCTGCTGATTCAAGGCAAGTATATAGGGGGCTTGACTACTTGTCAGGTAAGGTTTCAAAGGAAGAAATGAATATGGTTCCACATCATCTAATTGATGTGGCAAATCTTGGCGACCAATTTTCCCTTTATGATTTTCAAAATCTGGCATATCACGCCATTGACGATATTTTGAAAAGGGGCAAGCTTCCTTTTTTAGTAGGAGGAACGGGACTTTATACGCGTGCCATTGTTCAAGGCTATGTGCTTTCAAATGAAAAACCCAATGAAAATCTTAGGCAGAAACTAGAAAAACTTTCACTTGATGAACTTAAAAAGATTTGTATAGAAAAAAATATAAGTATAGAAGGAGAGCAGACATGCAGAAGGCTGATAAGACTTATTGAAACTAATGGTGAAAAATCAGAAAGTAAACCAAGGTATGATGTGCTTCAAATAGGTATAAGGTGGGACAGAGAAAAAATATATGAGCGAATAAAGGCAAGACTATTCAATCGAATGCCATATATGCTTAAAGAAATGAAAGGATTGCTTGAGAGTGGTGTAAGTAGAGATTTTCTTTTAACACTGGGACTAGAGGCAAAAAATGTACTTCTTTATTTGGAAGGTGGTTTTGATAGTTTTGAAGATTTCTTTGAAGAACTTTTTAAGCAAGAACGCCACTTTGCTAAAAGACAGCAGACTTGGTACAACAAAGAAAAAAATATTGTTTGGCTTGATGCAGATGAAAATTTGTTTGAAAATTCAAAGAAAATAATAGAAAAATTTTTAAACTTAGATAACTAAAATATTTTCAGTCACTATATTTTAGTATCAATCAATTTTCGCGTAAGCAAGGGCAAAATGTAAGATAGTAGTTTTACTAACTGCTTGACTAGTATTAAGTAAAATTTTATAATAATTATGAATTAATTTTGGAGATGCGATATGAAATTTAACACTACACCGGTAAGGGGAACAGTTGACTACCTTCCAACTGAAATGGAAATTAGAACCTATGCTGAAAGAATAATTACTAACACTTATAGAGAAAATGGCTTTTTGCAAATTAAAACGCCAATTTTGGAAAATTTAGACTTGCTTCTTAGTGGTGATTCTGGCGACAATCAAAAGCTTATGTTTAAAACAGTTAAAAGGGGTGGAAAGCTTGACCTTAGCAAACCGAACCTTCGAGAGAGTGATATTGTGGAAGAGGGGCTTCGCTATGATTTAACAGTTCCACTTGTAAGATTTTTTGCTGGAAACAAAGAAAAATTACCATACCCTTTTAAATCTATACAAATAGATGAAGCTTTCAGAGCCGAGCGTCCTCAAAGGGGAAGAGTTCGTGAATTTACTCAGTGTGACATAGATATTTTGGGAGAAAGCTCACCACTTGCTGAAATAGAACTCCTTTGTGCTGGTGCCATGGCTTATAGCAGGTTAGGTTTTGAAAATATTGTAATTAAGATAAATGATAGAAGGCTTTTAAACGAAGTAATTGAGAAAGTTGGGTTTGACCCAAGTGAAACGATTGAAATTTGTATAAGTCTTGACAAATTTGACAAAATTGGGGAGCAGGGAGTTTATGACGAATTAATTCAAAATAATAAAGATGAAAAATGTGTAAGAAGACTTCTAGAATTTTTTGAAAAGCTAAAAACTGCTAAAACAAATGAAGAAAGTTTTGAATATCTTTTAAAATATGGCATAAGTGAAAATGTTATAAATTCGTTAAAAGTTATAATTGAGACAACGGAAAAGTTCTTACCAAAATCATTTAAATTAGTTTTTGATTCAACAATAATTCGTGGTCAGGGCTATTACACTGGCACAATCTTTGAAGTGTATGATGAAGATTTTGGCAGAGCAATTGGAGCTGGGGGCAGATATGATAATATGGTGGAGAAATTTAGTGGTACTAAGGTTCCTGCCGTTGGTTTTAGCATAGGATTTTACTCGGTAGTAATGCTTATGATTGAAAAGAAGATATTACCTAAAAATGTAAAAATTGCCTTAATTTATAACAATGATAACACTTTTGAAGAAATTATGATTGCAAAAAACATACTTATTCAAAAGGGATATGAAACTTCTGTATTTTTGTTTCCTAAAAACTTTAAAAACTTCGTTAGCAAATTAAAAAACAACGGTTATAATAAGATAGTAAAAATACAAGATTTGGATAAAATTATTGAGATATAGAGGATAAAATGGATTTACAAATTTCGAGATGGATACTAGAAACTTTTGGAGAAAGTCGGTTTGTTGCAATTTTAGCAAAATTAATTACTTTTTGTGGAAGTGCTTGGACACTCATTGCAGTCGTTTTATTGCTTGTAATATTCAAAAAAACGCGAAAGATTGGTATTTATGCACTCTTTGCAGTGGGTGCAGTTTACATCTTTAATGATTTGATATTAAAAAACATTGTCGCAAGACCGAGACCATTTATTACTGATGAAAGTTTAAAGGCAATGTGTGAACTTGCACAGTATGAGTTTCCTTCAGGTTTTTCAATGGCTTCTGGACACTCTGCCACTTCAATGGCTCTTGCATTTTCAATCTTTTTACAGTCAAAAAAAATTGGTATTCCGGCTATTATTGTTTCTGTACTAATTGGACTATCACGAATCGTTTTATGTGTCCATTATTTAACTGATGTTTTAGTAGGATTTGGACTTGGAATATTATTCGCCGTTGCAGTTTATTTTGTAATGGAGCAAATTTATAAAATCTATAAAAAAAGGAGTGTCAACAATGAAAAAAATAGTGCTGGCGACAACAAATAAAAATAAGCTTCAAGAAATGAAGACTTTACTTAGTGGATACGATATACTATCCCTTTCTGATATCGGCTTTACCGATGATATTGAAGAAACTGGCTCAACTACTGGAGAGAATGCTAAAATAAAGGCACAAGCAGTTTTAAAGTTTTGTAAGGAAAAAAATCTTGACTATGCTGTAATGTCAGATGATTCGGGGCTTTTTGTTAATAGTTTAAATGGGGAGCCAGGAATATACTCAGCAAGATATGCAGGCTCACACGATGATAGTGCAAATAGAAAAAAGTTACTAGAAAATTTGGAAGGGAAGGACGATA
Source organism: uncultured Clostridia bacterium (assembly GCA_944382715.1). Taxonomy (GTDB): domain Bacteria; phylum Bacillota; class Clostridia; order Christensenellales; family UBA1242; genus RGIG1681. Next base: position 200,848 of record CALWNC010000001.1, on the reverse strand, counting down.
GAACGGCTTATTTTGAATGCTCTATATGCTACGCCGATAAATCTACAACGCGTCTGTTTGTTGGTCGAACTTATGGCACTATTACAAAAGAACAAATTGGTAGTGACAAGTTTGGATATGATTGTTTATTTTACTCTTCTGATTTAAATAAGACTTTTGGTGAAGCAACAGAAGAAGAAAAAGACAAAGTATCACATCGTGGTAGGGCAATTCAAAAACTTAAACACTTTTTAGAAAAAACTAATCCAAACTATAAATATATTGTTGAATACAATAAAACAGTAAATAAATAAAAAAGATTGTGCCAAGAAAAGAATACTAGTAAGTTTCTTGGTAACAATCTTTTTTTATTCTATTAAAAATGACTTTAATTTGCCTTTATCTATAAAAATAAGTTTAAAAATTATAAGCTTAAAATATAAAAAAGTATTAACTACAAATCTAAAAAAATAAAAAAATTATTGAAGTTTATAACCAAAAATAATATAAAAATTAATTTTGACTAAATTTTATATAAGATATTTATAGCTAAGTTTAAATTTAAAATGTAAAAAAATTACAAAATTTATAAAAAATTTCATTTATATGATTAAACAAATTGCAGTTGAAAATGTTTTTGAATGAGAAACTGAAATTTTTATTTGAGAGCACTGCAAACTTTCAATTACTTCCCTTATTTTAGGTGTAATATTGATATATGGTTTTCCGTTTTCATTGTGGCGAACTTCAACATCTAGAAAAGGTATATTTTTTTGTGAGCTCGCCTTAACAAAAGCTTCTTTAACACACCAATTTGCACAAAGGTGAACACTGTAATTTGCATACTTTTTTGCATATGCAATCTCAGCTTCTGTAAAAATTTGTTTTAAGTGATTAATAGGCATTTTCTCAAATCTTACATTTTCTTCTATGTCAATTCCAATTTCCATAACTCTATAATAAAATATTTTGATTAAAATAACAATTAAAATGAAAAATATTTTGAAATATCACTATCATTTGGTATAATTTTTATGACAAAGAAAAGGGAAAAATTATGGAAGAGAATTCAATTATTTCAAACGAAATAAACAATCAATCTACATCTGAAAAAAATAAAGATATTATAGAAATTAACAACAAAGAAAATAATCGGGAAAATAATTTACCTGATAATTTCACTTCAAGCACTAATAAAGACTTTGACTTAAAAACTCAACAAATGTTCAGTGAAGAAAAAAATGAAGGAAATTTACCTAATGCCGATTTTGTCAAAGAAAAATCATTAGAAACCAAAAGTTCAATTTCGTGTAATGAAAGTGGCTTCAAGAAATTCATAAAAAAATACTATGATTATTTATTACTTGTCAGCATTACAATAGTTGTTTTTATTGTTGCACTTGCAGTTAATGGTGCAAAACCTTTTGGAAATAATAGCTTTTTGGTATCAGATACCTATGAGCAGATTGTTGAATTTTTTAATCACATATTTAATGTGATAGAGGGTAAATCATCTTTTTTTTACTCAAACTATTATGGTAAGGGTATTGAAATATTTTCTTCCCTTGAGTATATGTTTCTTAACCCATTTTATTTGGTGGTACTTCTCGGTGGACGAGCAAATATTGATTTTATGTTTTCTCTTTCACTTTTATTAATGTTAATTTTTAATGGAATAATTTTTCTTTGGTTTTCACATAAGCATTTTCCTAAAATTAAAAAAAGTGTGCGACTTTTTTTAGCTTTGTTTTACGTTTTTTCTGGTTATTTAAATTTTAGTATTTCCTTTATGACATGGCTTATCTATCCTGCACTTATTTTGATTGTTATTGATAGATTTGTTAATTTTATTAAAACTGGAAAAATTGCGTCGTTTATTGTCTCACTGGTTTGGTATGTTGTTTCTTGTTACAGCGTGGGCATTTCAACTGTAATAATATTATTTATTTTGATGACTCTTTATATTGTTATCATGATTAATAAAGAAGAAAGACCAAGTAAAATGTCAGGCTTATTTGTTGTATTTTTAGTAACAGCACTTTGTAGCCTAATAATACTGCTACCATCAATTATTGCGATTATGTCAACGGGTAGGGCAAACTCATTTATTGTAAATATGCTAGATGTTAAAGACGCAGAAATTTATGACAAACTTGCAATCTTTGTCTTTGAAGCATTTATTGTTATTCTTGACATAATATATATTATAAAATGTAATAAAAAAGATAAATTTAACAAATTTTTACTTTTTGCTTCAATTATACTTTTTGCTCCGACCTTTTTTGATTCAGTTTTAAGAATTTTATGTTTTTCGTCATATCAAGGATTTTGTAATAGATTTTTCTTTTTGAATGAAGCAATTTTATTCATTGTGACTCTTAAACTTTTTAATGACAATCTTTTTATATTTAAAGTGTGCAAATCAGAAAAATTTTCAAAAATTATATGCTGTAGTCTGATTGCACTATTTGTGATAGTTATAGGTGTCTTATATGTAATATACTACTATGCTTTTGGCAGATATGTAAAATCTCCGTTACTTGGAAATTACCAATATGATAAAATTTTAGTGTTAATAACTATTTTGCTTTTAGGAATATTTTTGGTACCTTTATTTTTTAACTGGAGAAAAATATTTAGTGAAAAGGCAATTAAATTGTGCGCGATTATTGTAATGGCACTATCTTTCTCAATAAATTGTCTGACATTTATTAGTGCTTCGAATAAAGATTTAGACCAAACGACAGAGATTAGTGAACTTGTTTCAAATTCCAACATTAGTGGCAACATTAAGATTTTTAATAGTACCAGCATTTATTTAAAGTACAATTATTATCTTAATAGTTCAAGGTGTCCGTCAGTTTTTACATCTTTAATTTCAGTCGATACAGTAAATTCTTTCAAAAACTTAGGTTATATGTCAGGCTATGTATATACATTGTCAGAAACGGGTTCATTAATCTCCGATTGTTTGCTTGGTATTAAATATTATGTAACTGATGTTCCACAAGATAGACCTTATTTAAAAGAAATCGCCAAAGGAGAAACATTCTATATTTATGAAAATACTCTTTCGAGCTCAGGGGCTTTTAATGTAAATTCGGATTTTGTTTATGATGATAACTTATCAGTTATTGAAAATATGGAAACGCTCAAAGAGTCTTATGGAATAGAAGGAACTTTATTTACTGAGATTAGCTTTGAGCCAGAAATTATTACAGACGAAGAAGGAGATCAAAAACTTAATTTTAAGTTCACTGCAAGCACTGATGGTATTCTTTATTTAAATAAGCTTTTTTATAAAATGGAACTAGCAGATGAAGAAAATCCTGATTTATACAACATAATATCTGAGAATGATGTCTTGCAGGATTTAGCTTATATTGAAGCTGGGGAGAGTTACGAATTTAATATTTATTGGACGAATAGTACTTATAACTTAGATGATATTAAGTGTTATTTTTTGAATTACGAAGTAGCTAAAAACTTGTGCAATAAAATTATAGAAAATCAAGCAAGTTTTAACTATACAAGCAATGGATATGTTGTAAACTTTACGCAGTCTGAAGGCGAAAAACTAATTGTTACAGTGCCAGATATTGATGGCTACAATTATTTTATAAATGGAAATGAAATTTCAGTTCAGAATAATTTTGGTAGTATGGTGGAATTATCTTATATTGGTGAAAACCTTGAACTAGTTGTTTCTTACACTTATCCACACGCTAAAATATGGCTTTTATTTTCAATAATTGCAATTGCATTGGATATAATAGTTTTAACGCTATACCATTTTACGAAATTTAAACATATTCAAAAGTTAATTTACTATTTAATGAAGGGTGTAATGTTTTTGTTGGTTATCGTTGTATACGCCCTAGGTACTTTGTTTTCAATTGTATGGTTTTTTGCTTGATTAATTAACTTATAGATTAATTTAAAAGCAAACTTTATTTAAATAAACAATTGAGCTAAAAAAAACTTTGTGATAAAATAGTTTTATAGGGAAAAATTATGGAAGTTTTGATAAATCAATCTGATAAAAATTTAATGGATAATGTAGAGCTAGTAAAAAACGCAACATTTTATAAAGATTTACTTGCATTTTATGACGCTTATATTGAAATCACTTCAAGGGCAAAACAAGATTTGCCAAACTTTTGTTTTGTAAATGATAAACTCCTGTTAGATGGGCTGTGTTTGCTTATTAAAGACTTGGCTTCTGAATTTAAATTTTCCACGCTAAATTTGTCAATTGATTACTTGAAAATTTTATATTTTTCAATGGCAAGTTTTGCAAAAGATAGCCAATTTCCAGAAAGAGAAACAATCGTAGAAGATATGAACCAACACAAAAAGGCGTGTCAGGCTGTTATTGAAAAGAATAATGAACTAGTAGAAAAAAAGAGCGAAGAATATTTGCAATTTAATACAGAGTATGACTTGATTAATAATAAGATAAAGAATATTGAAAAAAATAAAAATACCAAAAAAAGTTTGCTGTTTCTATCAGCCTTAGTACTAATTTCAAGCGTAATATTTGCAACTATCAATTTAACTCTTTTAAAAATTAGTACAGTTTTGGTGACGATTATTTGTTTAGTTGTAGTTGTGGCTCTAGTTTTAGTGTGTATTGTATTGCTTAAAAGCTTGAAAAATTTAAAGGGGACTGAACAAAGTATTAGGGCTCAGTTTGAAAAATTAGAAAAAAAACAAAATCAAATTAATGCCTCAATTAATGACGATACAAATTCTCTGAATAGATTAATTTCTGAGCTTTATGAGTATAATAATAATTTGAGTGAAAAAATTTATAAACTTAGTTCGCATGGCTTAACATCAAAAATTCTTTTAGTGGCTGAAAATAAAATGCTTTCTTATAATATGCAATATGATGTAAATTTGCTTTCTAAAAAACAGGACGAAGAAATATCTCAAATAGTGAGTGAGCTTGAAAATAAAAATGCAAATTTAATCAAAATTTATAGTAAAATCAGTGAAAAATACTTTATTTATAACAATAATTATGTTAGGTATAAATTTATTAGTCGCTTTTGGAAATCAGCTATTAAAAGTCATAACTACACGGTTGAAATTAATGGCGAAAAGAAGTATCCATTTGACATAAATTTAAAGTCATTATTAGGTGAAACTGTTTTGGTAAAAAGTAAAGGAAATAAAAAACTAACTGCCTTACCATTTGAATACTTAAATTCTAGCAACCTTTTTGAAAAAGAAAAATTAAAAAGAATAGAAAATGCTAAATCAGTAACTGAACTTAAACAAATAAAAAAGGAATACTCACTATTCTTTTATGATAAAAATAAGGAAGAAGAGATTCAAAAATGTTTTGATGAAGGTGCAGACTCTTTGAATCTTATTAACTACTCACAAATACCAATGATTTTAGAAATAGAAGAGAAACTTAGAGGTGCAGATATGAATTTAGAAAATTCTAAGTCAAATAATATAATTAAAACAATTGAGGGAATTAATAAAAATTTGACCACTCAAGTTGAAGACTCTTCAATTGAAGTTTTTCCAGATATTATAATTGATGAATACAATTATAGTCCTATAGAAGAAGAGTTTGATGAGATTAAAGACATTAATGACTATGCTGTCAAGTGCAAGCTTGGAGATAAGGAAATTATTGGTTTTAAAATTGATGATTAACTTGCTATAGTAAAATGTTAAAAAACTATTAACCTCACTTTGCTTTTTGGCGAAAAATTATTTAAACTAATTTCAGTATTAATCTTATTTTAAATTGTGTGATAAACATTATATTCAAAAACCAAAAACAAACGCAAAAATATTTTGGTCAAAATGATTTTTTAGTTGTCATTTTAACATTTGTAATTGTGAGTTTTTATAAAAATGCAGTAAATTTGTTGCTTTTACTGCATTTTTATTAAATTTAAAATGTAAAGACAAATGCATAAAATAAACTTAAAATCATTATAAATTACACTGTGAGATTCGTTGTAAAATTTGCATTTAAAACCTTATTAAATGTTATAATAATCAAGTTTTGTGACAATTTTGAAATAGACTTTTGATAATGTGTTAATTTAAAATTAATAAATGGACATAAAAATTTTAAGTTTTACTTAATGTTATTGATTTAAATTGATTTTTGCAAAAATTATATATATAATATTTGTGCGAGGAAAAATTTATGTTTGATAGCGATAAAATTAAATCACTTGAAACAATGCTTGAACAGGCATTGCACTGTCTTTGACTCAGATGCACTTAGAAAAAAAGTTTCTGAAATTGAGATTGAAGAACAAAAAATTACAAATAACTTTGACTTTGAAAAGGTAAAAAAACTTGGAAAAGAAAAAAAATCAATTCAATCAGTTCTTGATAAGATTGACAGTTCGGTAAAAAAGCTTAGTGACTTAAAAGTACTTTATGAAATGTTAATGAATGAAAATGCAAGCGATGTAGATTGGGCTGAATTTTCGGAAGAGTACAAGGCAACAAAGTCAGAAATTGAGTCACTTTACATGGAAACTCTCTATTCGGGCAAATATGACGATTCTGACGCATTAGTTGAACTGCATTCAGGTGCCGGTGGTGAAGAGGCACAGGACTGGACAGAAATGCTTTGCAGAATGTATCAAATGTACTCAGAAAAAAAAGGTTACTCTTGTCAAATCGTAGATTTTCTGTACGGTGAAGGTGCAGGTTATAAGTCGGTAACACTTTTAGTAGAGGGTAAAAATGCTTATGGAAATTTAAAGTGTGAGCGTGGAGTGCATAGGCTGGTTAGAATTTCACCATTCGACTCTAACAAGCGTAGACATACTTCTTTTGCAAGTGCAGAAATTTCTCCAATAGTTGAGAATAACTTTGAAATAGTTATAAACCCAGATGACCTTAAAATTGATACTTTTAGGAGTGGTGGCGCAGGAGGACAACACATTAATAAAACCGAAAGTGCCGTAAGAATTACGCATATTCCAACGGGGATTATTGTTTCTTGTCAAAATGAAAGGAGTCAAACGCAAAATAAAGAAATGGCAATGAAAATGCTTTATTCAAAACTTGTTGAGAGAGCAGAAAAAGAAAAAGAACTTGAAAAACTTAAAAAGCTCGGACTACAAATGAAGATTGAATGGGGAAGTCAAATTCGCTCATATGTACTGTGTCCATATACTATGGCAAAGGATCATAGGACGGGATATGAGACGAGTGATGTTCAAAGCGTACTTGATGGCAACATTCAAGAATTTATAAATGAAAAACTTAAATTAGACAAACAAAATGAAAATTTTAATAAATAAAAAGTTAAACTAATGAAAATTAAAAAATGCAAAATAGTATAAAAAACTTTAAAATTAAGGCATAAAATTAATAGGACAGATAAAAAATGAAAAACAAAAAAGATATTTATATTTTGGGCATAGAGTCAAGTTGTGATGAAACTTCAGTTGCAGTAATTAAAAATGGCAAAGAAGTTTTGTCAAATGTGATTAACACTCAAATAGACATTCATAAGCTTTATGGTGGAGTCGTACCTGAAATAGCATCAAGAAATCACGTTATGAATATTGATGGAGTTTATGAAGAGGCACTTAAACGTGCAAATGTTACAATTGGAGATATTGATGCAATTGCAGTAACATATGGAGCAGGACTTCTTGGTTCTTTAATCGTTGGGGTTAACTTTGCAAAAGCTCTTGCATATTCAACGGGAAAACCATTAATCAAGGTCAATCACATTGAAGGGCACATTGCTGGAAATTATATTGCACATAGTGATTTAGAGCCACCATTTATTTGCTTAATTGTGTCTGGTGGACACACGGCTCTTGTTGAAATGAAAACTTACATGGAAAGAAAACTAATTGGTACAACCACTGATGATGCAATTGGCGAAGCATTTGACAAGGTTGCAAGAGAGTGTGGTCTTTCTTATCCCGGTGGCCCAAGCGTTCAAAAACAGGCAGAAAGTGGCAAAGCTGTTATTAAGTTTACTAATATGCTCAAAGAAAAAATAACGGATTACAATTTTTCTTATAGTGGACTTAAAACGGCAGTAATAAATTATTTGCACAATAAAAGACAGAAAAATGAAGAGATTAATATTCCCGATGTTTGTGCTAGTTTTCAAGATGAAGCTGTTATGCAAGTCGTAACTAAGTCAATGCAAGCAGTTAGACAGCTCGGCTTTAAAAAAATTGTACTTGCAGGTGGAGTTTCTGCAAATTTACACTTAAGAAAGAGAATGGAAGAAGAGGCTCAGAAAATAGGTGTGTCAGTTTATTATCCACCAATATCTCTTTGTACTGATAACGCAGCTATGATAGCATCGGCTGGATATTATAATTATATTGAAAATAAATCTATTGTAGACCCTAGAGTACTAGTGCCAACAAGTAATATTGCACTATAAGAGGGAAAAGGAGAAAGTTATGAGAAAAATTTTAATTATTGGAGCTGGACCAGCAGGAGTATTTACAGCACTAGAACTTATTAGGCTTGGCTCGAAAGATAAGATTATTTTGGTTGAACAGGGACATACTGTTGAACGCAGGGTTTGTCCAAAGGTAAAGACAGAAGAATGTGTACATTGCAAGCCATATTGCAACATTACTTCGGGATTTAGTGGGGCTGGTGCTTTTTCTGATGGAAAACTATCTTTAAGTTATGAAGTTGGGGGTGATTTACCAGTACTTCTTGGTGCAAATGTTGTTCAAAGTTTGATTGATTATACTGACAAAATTTATTTAGAGTTTGGGGCAGACCCAAAGGTTGTTGGTGCTGAGCAAACCGAAGCTATAAAAGAAATAAGAAAATCGGCAACAATTGCAGGCTTAAAACTCGTTGATTGCCCAGTTCGCCACCTTGGCACTGAAAAGGCTCATAAACTTTATTATGACATAGAAGTATATCTTCTTGAGCATGGTGTGGAGTTGCTTTCAGATAGCAACTGCTCAGACATTTTAATTGAAAATGGAACATGTATAGGTGCGATAGTAAATCAGCAGAAAATCTTAGCAGATGAAATAATTGTTGCTACTGGAAGAAAAGGTGCGGATTGGCTTGATGATATGTGTAGAGCTCATGGAATTGATAGAGAAGCTGGCGTTGTTGATATTGGTGTTCGTGTTGAAGTTAGAAATGAAATTATGGAAAAAGTGAATGAGGCACTTTATGAATCTAAACTTATTGGTTATCCAAAACCATTTTGCAACAAGGTTAGGACTTTCTGTCAAAATCCGGGAGGCTTTGTAGCACAAGAAAATTACGACAACAACTTAGCAGTTGTAAATGGTCATAGCTTTAAGGAATTAAAGTCAGACAATACCAATCTTGCAATTTTGTGCTCTCATAGGTTTACATATCCTTTTGATGACCCAATAGCATATGCCCAAAAAGTTGGACAAATGGTCAATATGCTTGGAAGTGGTCATATTATGGTTCAAAGACTGGGTGACATAAAGGCTGGAAAGAGAACTTGGCAAGAAGAACTTTCAAGAACTAATATTAAACCAACACTAAAAGATGCAATAGCTGGTGACATTACGGCAGCCATTCCTTATCGTACTATGACTTCAATTTTAAGTTTTATTGAACAGATGGATAAGGTTGTTCCTGGTTTTGCAAGTGATGAAACATTGCTTTATGCACCTGAACTTAAATTTTATAGTAATCGTGTAAGAATGGATACTAAGCTTAACACAAATGTAAAACATTTGCACTGCTTAGGTGATGCAAGTGGTTGGACTCGTGGGCTTATGATGGCAAGTAGTATGGGCGTTTATATGGCAAGACAGTTAATGGAAAGTGAAAAAAAACAAGATAAGTAAAAAAAAACAATATGCAACAGCATATTGTTTTTTTAGTTGTTTGACTAATTTTTTTTAATGAATAATAATATAAATTGAGTTAAAACTTTTTATTCATTAGTTTTGTAATAAATTAATTTTCTAATATTTATTTTGAAGTTATTTAATTTATATCTGTAAATCCTAAATAATAATTTTGCTTTTCAAGTTTTAGTTTGCTTGCAATTTTTCTTGAAGCATTTGATTTATAAGGTTAAAGTCTAGGGAAGATGTATTTTTTGCATTATTTACAAAGTTTAACATTCCAGTTTCTCCCAAAATATTTTCAACATCTCTTTCCGTATCAACTTTCACAGTATTATCATTTGTTTTATATATCATATAAAACTTAGATTCGGCAATCTCATTATCAGTTGTAAGTGTTAGAAAAAATAGCCCACAATTATAATCATTATCTATATAGCCAGAGTCAACAACAATATTTGAAGGATTATTTAAAATTTCAATACTGTCTACTATTAGATTGTAGGCAAATGCACTATCATTTTTGATTTTTTCTTGTCTTTCTTTTTGTTTAACATTATAATTAAACAATGTTACCACTAATGATAGAGCAAAAGAGATTGCCAAACAGCAAAAGACCATTTTTAAGGTAATCTTTGCTTGCCGGGAATAAATTGATAATTTTTTCATTGGCTTTCACCTCACTTTATTAGTTGTTATACTTAGATTTTAAACATTGTTTATTAAAATAGCTTTTTGCATCAATCAACTTAACTAATAATCATAACTCTAAATAATTATATACGAAAATTTTTCGTATCACAACATATTTACGAAAAGTTCTCGTATATTTTAAATATGGAGATAGGTAAAATTATACGCGAACTTAGACTAGAAAAGAAACTCACACAGTCAAGTCTTGCTAAACTTTTAAATACAACGCAGGACACCATTTCTCTATGGGAATTGGGGAAAAGTTTTCCAGATATATTTAGTCTAATTGAGATTGCAAAGTTTTTTAATGTGAGTACGGATTATTTGCTTGGTTTAGAAAATTAAGCTAAACTATAATACTTTGAGTTTATAATTTTAATTTTGTCTTGTAATTATAATGTATAAGTTATATTTGTCAATATGCAAAAATTTTATATAAAATCTTAATTTGATATAAATGTAAAAATTGCACCTTATTTAGTAAAATTTTACAATTTAATAAATTATTTATAAAAATCATAAATTGGATATATGAATAATAATATGAATAATAATTTGATTAATAAAATATTTTTTTATTTGTCTTAGCAAAGATTTAACAAAATTTTTACTTAAATAATAAAAAGTTTTGTTAAAGCAATTGACAAAGTTCAATAATTGTTTATAATAAATATCGTTAAAGAAACAATGCCAAAGACAGCAAGTGGGTTATTCCCTTAATTTCTTGCCGAGGAATGTATTATGTAATATTAGAAGTATTACCTTATGTTCCCGGAAGCATAAGGTTTTTTTAATACTCACACTAAATAAAGGAGAATATAAATGTCAGCAAATTTTGAAAACAAAAAGCTAGTTGTAAGTGAAATTGAAGAGCTTGCTAAAAATGCTAAATCAATTGTGCTTGTTGACTATCGTGGTCTTACAGTTTCTCAAGTTACAGAGCTTAGAAATAGTGCTAGAAATGCTGGTTGCGTTTATAAAGTTTACAAAAATAGACTTATGAAGATTGCATTTGAAAATCTTGGAATTAATTTCCCAGCAACCGATTTTGAAGGTACTTCAGCTGTATTATTTTGTCAAGAAGACGAAGTTGCTCCTGCTAAAATTGCACTTGATGCATCAATCAAGTATGGCGCAATAAAATTAAAATCTGGTTATGTTACTGGAAAGTACTATAACACTGAAGAGATTACTGCGCTTGCTAAAATTCCATCAAGAGAAATTTTGCTTGGTCAACTTGTTGGTTTGCTTACAAGCCCAATGCGTTCACTTGCCGTAGGTCTTAGTGAAATAGCAAAGAAAAATGCGTAAATTACGCGATATTTGGTTTAATTAAAAAGAATTGATTAAAAATAGGAGATAATTAATATGGATACACAAAAATTTATTGAAGAAATCAAATCATTAACAGTAGCAGAACTTAACGATCTTGTTAAAGCTATTGAAGAAGAATTTGGAGTTTCTGCTGCAGCTATGGCTGTTGCTGCTCCAGCTGCTGGTGCAGGTGCTGCAGAAGCAGAAGAAAAGTCAGAATTCAATGTAGTTCTTAAAGAAATCGGTGCAAATAAAATTGCCGTTATCAAAGTTGTTCGTGAACTTACAGGACTTGGTCTTGCTGAATCAAAAGCTATGGTTGAATCAGCTCCAGCTACTGTAAAAGAAAACGTTGCAAAAGATGCAGCTAATGAAATGGCTGAAAAGCTTAAGGCTGCTGGTGCAACAGTTGAACTTAAATAATTTTAGCAAAAAATATAATGTGTGAGTTAAGATGGGGGTAGTCCCCATCTTTTTATTTAAAATTATATATTTACAGTTATCTTAAATTATTTCAAGTAAGATTGTTTGAATAATTATACAGCTCTATTATTTGAAACTAATAAAATCAATTATTAACAAGTAGTAGTATATTATATTGTCTGAAAGTGAAAATTATTTCTGCATATTGAGTCAAAAAATTATTGGTGAATCACCAATATTAATTGTAGTTAATCTATAAAGCTTAATAAAAATTATTATTTTTAAAAATTTGATGCAAAATTTTACTTTTTGTAGTAATATAGATTTGTTTAATAAGTTTATATTACTAATTAGTGTTTTTTTAACCTGACAATACATAATTTGTTATAAAGGTAGATTTTGAAAAATTTAAATAAAGATATTTGTTTAATTATTGAACTTATTAAATAAATAATATATAATTGGTTTTCTGTTGGTCAAATTTTGCCATATTACAATTATATAACTATGATAAAATCTAGTTAAACAGTATGATAAATTATATTTGTTAAAAATATATTTTTTGTAATTTTGCTGGGAGGAGTAAAAATGAAAATTAACGATAAATGTTGGTGTGGAAGTGGTAAGCTTTATGGTGACTGCCATTTTATGTTTGATATAAAATTAAATGAATTAAAGAAGAATGGAGAAATAATACCTACTCATAAAATGATAAAAAATGAACAGCAAATTGAAGGTATAAAGAGGGCTTGTGAAGTTAATTCAAAAGTTCTTGACAAAGTTGCTGAGAATATTAGAGTGGGAATGTCAACTGAAGAAATTGATAAAATTGTGTACTATGAATCAATTCGTCTTGGTGGCACTCCTGCATGTCTTGGCTTTGAAGGTTTTCCAAAGTCAGTATGTACTTCAGTAAATAATGTTGTTTGTCATGGAATTCCAAGTGAAAAGGTGATACTTAAAGAAGGTGACATTGTTAATGTTGACTGCACAACAATTGTTAATGGTTACTACGGCGATGCTTCGAGAATGTTTGAAATAGGTAATGTTTCACCTGAAGCTCATAAGCTCGTGACTGTTACAAAGGAATGTTTAGATTTAGCTGTTAGCAAACTTAAACCATATTGTCACCTTGGGGATATTGGCTATTATGTTTCAAAACATGCAAAGGCAAACGGATTTTCAGTTGTTAAAGAACTTGGTGGTCATGGAGTGGGACTTGAAATGCATGAAGACCCCTTTGTTAGTCATATTGGAAAATTAAACAAGGGTATGGTACTTGTTCCGGGCATGGTATTTACTATAGAACCTATGATTAATCAGGGAGAGCCCGATGTTTGTATAGATGACAATGACGGCTGGACGATTTACACGTGGGACGATTCACTTTCTGCTCAGTGGGAATATACATTGCTTATGACGGAAACAGGTGCCGTAATATTATCGAAATAATTCCTATTGACATTTTTACTTCTTTTGGTTATTATTATATTATAACAAAAGTGCAATTTTTCTTGTAAAATTAAAAAAACAGCTTATTTTCTCTTTTGTCGTTTTTAGTTTTATTTTGTTTTTAATTTTTTCTAAAATTTGAGAGAATCAAAGCATTTAGTGATACAATTTATCTTTTAAAAAATTATTGTTTCTTTGGTGAATATTATGGACGAAAGAGAGTTTGATGAAATGATGGAATTATTTATGTTAGAACAGGAAGAAAATGAAGAACAAGACTGATTGCAAATTATTTATAAGGTTAACAAAAAGGAGCAATTTATGTTAGAAAAATATTTAGGAGAAAATAAAATTAACTCTCTTGAAGATGTAGAGGTGTTGATTTCTGTTTTCTTAAAAGAATGTAAGGATTACGAGAATTTAAAAAGCCTAAAAAATGCAACTGAACAAGAGTATTGGGAAAATAAACTTGAAGAAACAAAACATTTCGGTAATGAACTTATTGATTTAATTTTTTATACAATCAATTTATGTAAATTCGAATGCGAAAACTTTGCAAATAGTGAAGAGATTGTTGCAAATTATTCAAAAGACGAAATCGCAAGTGAGATTGAACGCAGGACTTTAGAAATAGAAATGCTTACAAAGAAACAAGAAAAATTACTTTCTCAAATGGAAAAATTGGATAAATTTCAATTTGATTGTAAAAAGACGGACTTTGGTGCTGGCAGAGAAATGTAATTGTATTAGGAGAAAAATATGGAATTACGCGAAATGCAGAAACAAGTTTGGGATAATAAATTAAGACACGGCTTTGACACCACAAATGTTGATAGAGAATTTTGCCTACTTTACGGCGAAGTTGGAGAAGCCTATGAGGCTTACATAAAAAAACACGACAATTTAGGTGAAGAACTGGCTGATGTTGCAATTTATTTAATGGGACTTGCTGGAATGGTAGGACTTGACCTAGAAGACGAAGTTACAAAGAAAATGGAAATCAATAGTAAAAGAGAATATGTTATGGTTAACGGAGTTTTAGTCAAAAAAGGTAGCAAAGATGATATAAAACAATAAAAAAGATATTGCAAATTGCAATATCTTTTTAAATGTGATTTAAAAGTGCATAATTAGTATTTTTTTAATATTTATTTAAGGGTTAAATTATTTTCATTTTTATAGATGACAAAATTTCTAGTCAATTAAAGAAAATAATTTTATTTGTTAAGTTTTTTATTTAAAAAAGCTAAATTATTATTTAATTATTTCAAATATAAATTAAAGTAAATTTTCATAGTGTATGAAATACTAGTACTTTAATTTTAGACAAACAATTACAACGATGTTCAGATATTATTATATAAAAAATTTAACAATATTTTACAATATAATTAAAACTGCAAATTTTTAAAATTGCACAGACTAAAAATTAATTGTGCAAATTATAATTTATAAAAATTTTTTTGATTTTTATTATCAATCTCAAAATGTAAATTTTACTTATTATCAAATTTTTGTTAAATTGTAATTACATACTCATAATTTAACTTGTTTATTTTTCAAGTAACACAAATTAATTATGGTTTATTTAATATCCTAGTAGCAAGTAAATTTATGTTGTTTTAAACCACAAGCCATTATAATTTATATTAAAAAATCTTTATAATACATATATATTGTAAGCAAATGTTAATTCTAATTTCTTGACACAAGTCAAAGTCCCAAGTATAATTAATTCAAAACTAATATTTATATTAAAAAAACTTACAACTTTAACTTATCATAAATTAAAGATACTAAGGAGGAATTAATGTATTCTTTTATATTTTTTTTATTTACTTCGCCTTTAATTATACTTGGTCTGTTCTATATAGTGTTTAAAAAAATACCAGTTGAAAATTCTCAAACTTATGGGGAGAATAAAACAAACTCTACTATACAGGTAGAGACTTTAAAACCAAAAGTGAGAGATTCAGGTATAGAAATTCTTCGAATTTTTATGATGCTATGGATTATTGGATATCATATGGCAACAAGAAATTTAGAAATTTTTGAAGGAACAGCAGTAGATAGAATTTTAGGTACAAAAATTGGTTTAATTGCTGATAATGTATTCGTTATTATTTCTGCCTACTTTATGATAACTAAAAAAATTACTGCAAAAAAGATTATTTCTCTTGTGGTTGAAACATTTTTTTATTCAAGTATAATCTATATTATTGCTGTAATTTTGGGTATAGACACATGGTCTATCAAAGGTATAACCACGCATATTTTTCCAACTTATAATATGGTCTATTGGTTTATATCTTGCTATGTTATGTTGATGTTAGCTTCGCCAATGTTAAACAAATTTATAAACTCATTATCCATAAAAAAACTTGGAATTATTTGTGTGTGCCTACTTTTTTATGATACTATAATAAGTTCCTATAAGTATTATATTGTAGGTTTTCTATCTACACCTCCATTTTACAGTCAAATAGTCCATTTTGTAGTTTTATATTTTTGTGGGGCTTATATCCGTTTGTCAAATTTAAAAATATCTAATTGGATTTTGATTCCAATCGCCATGTTTGTAATTATTAATGAAATTGTAATAATTCCAATTATAGAAAATGTCCAAAATGATATTTTTTCATTTTACAATGTATTTATAGCATTTATGTTATTTTTGATATTTAACAATTTTCACTTTAAGAATAAATTTATAAATGCTGTTTCTACAACAGTATTTGGTGTTTATCTCATACATGAACACAATTCTATTTGTAATTATATTCATAAAGCTATAATGGGAGTATTAATAAAGTTTACAAATAATTCATGGGTAGTATATCTCATTACAATTCTATTTATCTTTGTTGTAGCTTCATTAATTGATTTTGTCAGACAAAAAACTTTACATAAATTATTTTTAAAATTTTATGAGAAATGTGAAAAATTAGTAAAGAAAGGTAAAACAGAAGAGATTATTAAAACAACATCTTAAATGTGAAAGATAAAAAAGCGATAAATAAATTATAATTAATTTGAATTTTAACTGAAAAAATTTATAAATATTCGAGTATGTTTTTGGTAACAATGTAAAAATTATAAGTATAAAATATGTAAAATTATTTTAGAAAAAACAAAATAAATTATTAATCAAATATAAATAACATTAAATAAAAAAACTATTGACATTGTTTTTTGCTAAGTCAATAGTTTTTTTATTTAATTGATATACTTTAAAAACAATTATATTATAATCAATTTTTATAAAATTTTTATTTTGTTTAGGCATAAATTAACAAAATATTAATCTTAACAATTTATCAATTTTATAAAACTTTTGTTAACTAATAAATTTTTTATTAATGAAAAAAAGTATTATAAATTAATAATATAAAATTTTTTAAAGATGGTTTATTTACCAATAACAAGCTCAAAGGCATGGGCAACTTGTTCCTTTACATTTGCCTTGCCTAGCTTGTTATATTCTCTCTGGTCAAAGTGTTCTGGGTGCTCAGACAAATCTTGTCTAATGCCAGCCGTATAGGCAAGTCTAAGGTCTGTGTCCATATTAATTTTGCAAATTGCAGTCTTTGACATTTTAACAATGTCCTCTTCTGAAATTCCTTGGCTCTTTTTAATTTCTCCACCATACTTTCTAATAGTCTCAACCCACTTTGCAGGAACTGTAGAACTTCCGTGAGCAACAAGAGGTAGTCCAGGAATTGCTTCGTGTACGCTGTCGATAACTCCATATTGAATTACAGGAGTTTTTATGGATTTATTAACCCCGTGTGCTGTTCCAATAGAAATTGCCAAACTATCAACCCCAGTTTGAGATACAAATTCGCGAGCTTCCTTAGGGTCAGTGAATGACTCTGTATCACTGTGAATCATATCTTCTGTGCCGATAATTTTACCAAGCTCTGCTTCAACTGTAACATTTTTAGAGTGAGCATATTCAACTACTTTTTTTGTTTCTGCAATATTCTCATTAAATGGTAGTGCACTTCCATCAAACATAACACTTGTAAAGCCTGCATCAATTGCCTTCTTGCAGACATCTACGCTTTTGCCGTGATCTAGGTGAAGTGCAATGTCGTTTGGGTAATGTTTACTTGCTTCTTCAACAATTGCCCTAATATATTCAAAACCTGCATATTTGCCAGCTCCCTCAGAAACTGAAATAATGACTGGAACATTTTTTTCTCCAGCAACTTCTGCTACTGCCTGTACCGTTTCCATGTTACAAACATTGAAAGCTGGAACAGCATATCCATTTTCAAGTGCTTTTTTTAGCATCTTATCCGTATTTACTAATGCCATAATTAAACATCCTTCCTTTTTATTTATTTCAGTAAAACTATATTATTGTTACATTTCAAATAAATTTTTGCCAAATTTAATAAAATATAATTCTACATTAATATTATAAAAAAATAGAAAAATTTTGTAAACATAAATTTATTTATTTGATTTATTTTTTTGTTTAGAGTACAATCAAATTGTCAAAAATAATAATAAAGGAGTTTTTTTATGGCAAAAATTAAAATTGGTATTAACGGATTTGGAAGAATCGGAGGACTATTACTCAGAACATCAATCGAAAACAACACTAATATTCAAGTAGTGGGAATTAATGACCCATTTATTGACATTAACTATGCTTGTTATATGATTAGATATGATTCAGTACACGGCAAGTTTAATGCAGATGTTAAAGTTGAAGGCGAAGGAGAAAATGCCGTTTTGGTTGTTAATGGCAATAAGATACAATGGTTTAACAAACTTAACCCTGAAGAAATTGACTGGGCAGGTTGTGGAGCTGAATATGTTGCAGAAGCTACTGGTAAATTTACAAAGGCAGAAGATGCAGCAAGACACCTTAAAGGTGGTGCAAAAAAAGTCGTAATTACTGCTCCTGGAAAGGGAACTCCAGTATTTGTTATGGGTGTTAACCAAAATGAATATACAAAAGATATGAATGTTGTATCTAACGCAAGCTGTACAACAAACTGCTTAGCACCTCTTGCAAAAGTTATCAATGATAATTTTGGAATTGTAGAAGGTCTTATGACAACTGTACACGCAACAACTGCAACTCAAAGAACTGTTGATGGTGTTTCTGTAAAAGACTGGAGAGGTGGAAGAGCTGCTTCTGCAAACATTATTCCTTCATCTACTGGTGCAGCTAAGATGGTTGGTGAAGTTATCCCATCTCTTAAAGGAAAACTTACTGGTATGAGTATGCGTGTTCCAACAATTGACGGCTCTGTAGTTGACTTAACTGTTAAACTCGCAAAAGAAACTACTTATGACGAAATCAAGGCAGTTATGAAACAAGCTTCTGAATCTGAAGAATATAAAGGCATTATTGGTTACACCGAAGATGCCATTGTTTCAAGCGATATCTTAAATGATTCTAGAACTTCAATTTTTGATGCATCAGCTGGTATTATGCTTAACCCAACATTTGTTAAGCTCATCGCTTGGTATGATAACGAATGGGGTTATTCATGTAAAGTTCTTGATTTAATTGAACACATGGCAGAAGTTGACCACAAATAGTTTTTGCTTATAAAACTTCTATGCTATATAAAAACTGACATTTGTCAGTTTTTATTTTTAAATAATTTTACATTTAGTAATTTATGTGCTATATTAAAATTGTATAACTATAAGGAATTGGTGATTTTATGAAACGATGCCCAAGATGCTCATCGGAAATATCACAGACAGACAAAGTTTGTCCTCGCTGTGGGCTTCCTGTTAGCCAAATGCAAGATATTGAAAAAAAGTTTAATTTACAAAGCGAAAGTGAAGAAACGGAAGAAGTTGTAATTCCATCAAAAAGAGAAGAAAAGAGAAAACGCAAGGAAGAAAAGAAGCAGGCAAAACAAGCTAAAAAACAAGCAAAGAAGCAACACTTGGATTCAGATGAAATTGATTTTTCTCAATTTGCCGTCAATAGTGGAGTTCCTGATCCTGATGAAATTCTTGATACAGATACATACTCAGAAAGGCGTAAAAAAAGGAAAAGACTTCAAGCGAAGCCTCGCTTTATGATTGATGAAAATGGTGAGTTTGACATAAATACCTCCGATGTAGAAATTGTTGGTGAAGAAACTGGTAAAATTATCGACAAACAATTTGAACAATCATATAGTATAAAGAAGTCAAGAGGCGATTACATTCCACCAAAACTCAAATGGTGGGAAATTTATAAATTCGCCGATAGACATTTTGCTAGGTCAAAGATAAAAAAAGAAGTTAATAAAGCTGCAAAGATTAGACCAAGTTTTGTAAAAAAATCTAAACTACTACTTCTTGCAATATTTCTTGGCTGGGTGGGTGCACATAACTTTTATGCTAAAAACAAGAGAAAGGGCTGGGTTTCTGTTATTGCCCTCATTGTTACAACATTAGTCACTATGCTTACGCCATATAGCTCTTTCTTTGCTTCAATTCAAGTTTCAATTGGTGGCTTTGCTGGGTTTGTGGTTCTATTTATTTGGCTATCTGATATCATTAACATAATATTTAATCAGTTTAAGTATAAATTTCAGCGAGATAGGTTTATTGCAGGGCTCAATGTAGAAACGCGTGCAAAACTTGGCAGAAAATATATAGATATGGATTTATACCATAAACCTTGGTGGGTTAGATTTAAAGTTTGGCTTGGAAGAGTAAAACGCAATCATCAGGAAAGACAGCGTGAAAGAAGACAGAGATTGATTGAAAAAGAAAAGCGTAAACAGGCTGAAATTGAAGAAAAGAGCAAAATAGAAAATGACATTGCGAAATTTGAAGAAGATGAAAACCAAGACTTGAAAAAGAAAGGAAAATTAGAAAATTCGGAAAATGCTGATAAGGCAGAGATAGAGAGAGAAATAAAAGAGATTGTTGATGAGTCTACTATAGAAGAACTCAAAACTTTTGATGACGGGACTGTATCTAATGGCGATGATGAGAGTAACTCAAGTGAAGATATGCAAAATCAAGAGCAGAGCGAAGAAGATTCTTTGAGCACGCCGAATGCATCAAGTAGAAGTGCTTATAGAAAAAAATATGAAAAAACTATAAAAAACAAAAAGGCTGAAAAGAAGAAAAAGAAAAAATAATATTAGAGGTATTACTATGCGGGATAATATTATTGATGAAAAGGTTAATAAGAGCGAAACTACAATTGTTGTTGGTATGAGCGGGGGTGTAGATTCTTCAGTTGTTGCTTTGCTTTTAAAGCAACAAGGCTACAATGTTATTGGTCTTTTTATGAATAACTGGGAAGAAAATGACCCAAATGGTGTTTGCACTGCCGTTGACGACTATAATGATGTTAAGAAGGTTGCAAACAAAATAGGAATTCCATATTATTCAATTGATTTTTCAAAAGAATACATGGACAATGTATTTAAGCAGTTTCTAGAGGAGTATAAAAATGGAAGAACTCCAAACCCAGATGTTCTCTGTAATAGAGAGATAAAGTTTGGCCCATTTTTGAGATTTGCCGAAAGCATTGGTGCTGATAAAATTGCTACAGGACATTACTGCAATATTGATTGTGATGAAAATGGATATTATTATCTTAAAAAGTCAGAAGATAAAGAAAAAGACCAGACTTATTTTTTAAATCAGCTTTCACAAACCCAGCTCTCTAAGGTTATTTTTCCTATTGGTAAGATGACAAAGAGCGAAATTCGTAAAATTGCTGAAGATAATGGACTAGTTACTGCGCATAAAAAAGATAGTACTGGTATTTGTTTTATTGGGGAGCGTAACTTTAAAAATTTCTTGCAAGAGTATTTGCCAGCCAAACCGGGTAAAATTGTCAATATCAATAACGGCGAAGTTATTGGTGAACATGATGGACTTATGTATTACACTCTTGGCCAAAGAAAAGGACTTAAAATTGGTGGTGGTCATGGTGAAAATGGGGAATGTTGGTTTGTGGTTAAAAAGGATCTCAAAACTAACACACTCTATGTTGCAGAAGGTGATGATGATGCTCTTTATTCAGATGCACTTATTTCTAACAAATTTAATTGGATACCAAAAGTCCCTGACGAAAAAGAATTTGAATGCACTGCAAAATTTAGATATCGTCAACCAGACCAAAAGGTTAAGGTTAATATTAATGATGACGGGAGTGTTCTTGTTACTTTTGCAGAAAGACAGCGTGCAATAACTCCAGGTCAGTATGTTGTTTTATATAAGCAAGATAAAAATTCTAAATATGACAACTGTTTGGGTGGTGGAGTTATTGATAGTGTAATTAAAAACGGAAAAATTATAGAAGTTTAATTAATTAAAGATAAAGTTGTAAATTTAAACAATTTTATCTTTTTTTTATTACCCTATTGAAAAATTATTAAAAAATTGTTAATATATTATTGCGAATATATTTTTTGAGGTTATTAATATGAGTGACGAGAAAGATTTTGAGACTCTTAACATTAAAAATATTGAAATTAATTCTCTTGCAGATGCTTCTGTAGAAATGGTTAACGGTAATAGTTCAGGAAATTCTAATGTTAACCTTGTTTTTAATCTTAACATTTATGACTCTGAAACTATAAAAAAAATTGTTTCATTTGCTAGAGAAGTCAAAAATGCAGGCTATAATGTTTCAATAGGCATTAAGGCTGCTAGTAAACATTTTACAGCTACGGATATGTGGCAATTTTTAAGACTTGAAGATAATTTAAAAAAAGATAAAATAAATTTAAATTTTGATGGTGGTATTGATAAAAATTATAATATTAATGAAGTAATTATAGCTCAAAAAAAACTCAATGATTTAATTGATACAATTAAACAAGAACCACTCTCACCATTTGAAAAGTATCTTATCATTTATGACTTTTTAACGCGTAAAATATATCATGAGAATGAAAAAAATAAGGCAAAATCAAGAGATATTATTGCTCTTATGAATGGTGATGATATTGTTTGTGTGGGTTATGCTCAACTTATGGAGTACATTTGCAACGCCGTAGGTATAAAATGCTATACTCAGGCATGCAAAACTTATAATAAAAATGATAGATTTTTGGCTAATCACGAAAATAATTTGGTTTATATTGACGATGACAAGTATGATATTCATGGGTTGTACCTATCTGATGCTTGTTGGGATCGTGTTGATGAAGGAAAGGAAGATAAGAGAACTTATTCATTTTGCTTAGTCCCTTTATCGGATAAAAACTGCTTAGGCAAAAAAATTAAAGTTTCAGACGACGCAATGTTTTTTTATCCAAATGATGAATATGCACTAAAGAGTATTGATGGTGATTATTACGGTGAAACTTTTGGTAAGGACAGTTCAGGGAACTACTCAAAAATTATTAAATTACTTGGGCTTGAAGAAAAATACAATATCTCTGAAGAGGTTGTTAAAGACCTTGTAGGTGATAAGTATAAATGTAATTATGCCGCTCATACACTTAAAAATATATTTAAATCTTATGATGTTCCAGCTGATATTTATCAAGTTAAGCCAGAAGTTCCTTATGGGTCGTCCTTTGAATTTTTGCTATCTCTTTGTATGCTTGGTGGGATTGATGATAAATTTGTAAGTGAAAGAATTAAGATGTTGAAAAAGAATTATCTGTCCGACAAAAAGTTGGATTTTAAAGATTCTGCACGAAGTTATGTTGTGGATATTTATAGAGAACTTGATGAACTTGCTCAAACTTCGCTTGAGGATTTCCAAGTCCTTGAAGATGCCTATCAGACTAGATGGGCAACCGTTGCTAATAAACTTACACGCTCAGTTATGTCAAGTGTCGTTTACTCAGAGCTTCGCAATCAAAATTTAAATATGACAGGCAAGCCAATCTCAATAGATAAATTTAAAAGTGCACTAAAAGTTATCTATCCTTATGAAAATGTGGAAGAAAAAAATATTGATAGTGCCGTAAATACTGCAATTAATGATACAATGAAAATTTCTGATAAGTCGTATACAAATAACGCCACAAATTCATTTAAACGCGAAACAATGAAAAATCTTGAAGGAGGATTTGGCGATTAATTGAATTACATAAAAAATAAACCTTTATAATTCTAAAAAAGCATAGAATTTTATTTAATTCTATGCTTTTTATGTCAATAAAAAACTTTCTTAAAAATATTTTAATTTTTTTTAAAAAAAGTGTTGACAAGTATTTTATTTTGTAGTATCTTATAAGAGTTGTCGAACAAATGTATTTGGTTGGCAACAATATATTAATTTAAAATATTTCAAAATTTTTTAAATATTTTTTAAAAAATGCTTGACAACATATTTTAAATTTGATATATTGAGTCTGTTCCACAAAAATGTGGAGCAAATCGCAAATTGACAAATTAATATATTGAAATGTACAAGGTTTTATAAATAAAATTCTTGTTAATTTCTTGAGAAATTATTACATACTTAAAATACAAACTTTATTAGTCAGTATTAATGTCTATTAGAGTTATGAATTTAAACTTAAGAGTTTGATTCTGGCTCAGGACGAACGCTGGCGGTATGCTTAAGACATGCAAGTCGAACGAGGTTTATTTTGTAGTAATACGGAATAAACCGAGTGGCGGACGGGTGAGTAACGCGTGAGCAACCTGCCTCTTTCATCGGGATACCAATTGGAAACGATTGCTAATACCGAATATGACCACAGTATCGCATGATACAGAGGTGAAAGGGTTTACTGGAAAGAGATGGGCTCGCGTCTGATTAGCTAGTTGGTAGTGTAATGGACCACCAAGGCGATGATCAGTAGCCGACCTGAGAGGGTGATCGGCCACATTGGGACTGAGAACGGCCCAGACTCCTACGGGAGGCAGCAGTCGGGAATATTGGGCAATGGAGGAAACTCTGACCCAGCAATACCGCGTGAAGGATGAAGGTCTTCGGATTGTAAACTTCTGTTATAAAGGAAGAAAAAATGACGGTACTTTATAAGGAAGCCCCGGCAAACTATGTGCCAGCAGCCGCGGTGATACATAGGGGGCAAGCGTTGTCCGGAATGACTGGGTGTAAAGGGTGTGTAGGTGGCTTATTAAGTTAGAAGTGAAAGTCCCGAGCTCAACTCGGGAATTGCTTTTAAAACTGGTTGGCTTGAGTGTGGGAGAGGTAAGTGGAATTCCTAGTGTAGCGGTGGAATGCATAGATATTAGGAAGAACATCAGAGGCGAAGGCGACTTACTGGAACATTACTGACACTGAAACACGAAAGAGTGGGGAGCAAACAGGATTAGATACCCTGGTAGTCCACTCCGTAAACGATGAGTACTAGATGTTGGTGGTATCGACTCCATCAGTATCGCAGTTAACACATTAAGTACTCCACCTGAGTAGTACGGCCGCAAGGTTGAAACTTAAAGAAATTGACGGGGACCCGCACAAGCAGAGGATTATGCGGTTTAATTCGATGCAACGCGAAAAACCTTACCAAGATTTGACATCCAATGAATACCATAGAGATATGATAGGCACTTCGGTGACATTGAGACAGGTGGTGCATGGTTGTCGTCAGCTCGTGTCGTGAGATGTTCTGTTAAGTCAGGTAACGAGCGCAACCCTTATTACTAGTTGCCATCATTAAGTTGGGAACTCTAGTGAGACTGCTGTGGATAACACGGAGGAAGGTGGGGATGACGTCAAATCATCATGCTCCTTATATCTTGGGCTACACGCGTAATACAATGGCCACTACAAAGAGTTGCAATACCGTAAGGTGGAGCCAATCCCAAAAAAGTGGTCCTAGTTCAGATTGTGGGCTGAAACCCGCCCACATGAAGCTGAATTTGCTAGTAATCCCAGATCAGCATGCTGGGGTGAATTCGTTCCCGGGTCTTGTACACACCGCCCGTCACACCATGGGAGTTTGGGGTGCTTGAAACCGTTAGCCTAACCCGCAAGGGAGGGAGGCGTCTAGGGCAAAACAAATGACTGGGGTGAAGTCGTAACAAGGTAGCCGTACGAGAACGTGCGGCTGGATCACCTCCTTTAAAGGAGTAGTGTTTTTCACTACATCTTGTCGATTGAGGAACCTTTGGTTCCAATAAAACTTTGAAAAAATGCTTTAAAGCATCTTTGATGATCAGTAAACACATCAAAGTTTATTAAAATGTAACGCACAAGAATTTACCTATAAAAAGTATATCAATATATTAATTAATTTGTGATTATAAACAACCACTTTATGTGGTTGTTTTTTTTGTGCTAAAAATATTATTTAAGTTAAATTTAGTTTTATAAAAAGATTAAATTTAATTTTTGTTATTGAAAATTTTTACTAAAAATACTTGCGAAGTATTTTAATTATTTTGTTAAGTAATAATTTTGTTAAGAATTTTTACATTTTTTTGTATTTAGGTGTAAAGAAGATAAATCAAATTGATAAAATAATTATAATTATATATTCCTCTATACATTTTATCTTGACAGTTAAAGAATATTAGTGATATCATTTCACTATGGAATATCGAAAATTAAATACCTATAACTTGGAAGAAGCATATAGCTTGTATAAGAGAGTTATAAAGAATTCGCACACATATGGCTGGGACGAAAATTATCCTAGTTTTGATATGATTAAAGACGATATAATATCACAGGGTTTAGTTGGACTTTTTGAAAATGATAAACTTATTGCCGTATCATATATTGGAGAAAGGGAACAGCCAGATCATGTTTTAGGTTGGAGATATAAGCTAAAAAAGCCTTCACGAATAGCTAGAATTTGCGTAGAACCTAGTTTGCAGGGCAGGGGAATTGGGAAAAAGTTTTTGACTTTTATTGTTGAAGATTTAAAGTCAAGGGGCTATGATGGAATGAGAATTATTGTTGCTAAAGAAAATAAAAATGCGTTAAAAATGTATAACTTGTTTCCATTTAAAAATCGTGGTGAACATTTTGACTATGGAATTTGTTGGTATAAGCTAGAGTTAAAATTTGGAGAAAAATGAGAGTAACTATTTTGACTATACTTTAATTGATTTTAATGAATATAACTTAGTCAGTCAAATGGCTGATAAAATTTTTAATACAAGTTTAAAGACTTAGAATGAAACATATTGTAAAAAGTAAAAAAAGAAACAAAAACTCTTGAAGACTTAGCAGATAAAGTTGGCTATAAGTGGGTTGTTTTTGGTTCTCATAGATTTATGAAAGAAGAAGAAAGAGTGCCATTTGAGTATAATAAAATCTGTGAAATGAGCAAATCATTGAATCTTCGTCCGATTAGAATTGTTATTACTAGTAATAGAAAAATTTTTGTTGATAATACACATTGGGCAATTGCCTATATGAAGAGATTTGGTCAAGATATAAAATTATCAGATGTTCCATTTTATATTGTTGATTTTAATTTTGAAAAGCCATATATTGTTGATGTTAAGGGGACAGTTATAAAAAACGAGCAAGACATTAAACGAGCAGTAAATGCTGCTGGTGATGTGGAAGAACGCATACAAAAAGGTTGGAGACCAATAGAGATTTCGTATTTGCTAGGTGATTTTGCAATAGAATTAGAAAAACAATATAATCTAACTCAAATTAATTTAATGGATAAATAGATTTATTATTTAAGATTATAAAAATTAAAAAATAAACTTTTAGATATAATATAAAGTAATTTTTTATTAATTAATAAAAGTTTGCGTTTTTTCAAAGAAAATAACACCAATTGTGGTGTTATTTTCTTTATTTCTATTAAATTTCTGCAAAACTATTATAAAAAACTAAGAAATTAGTTCAATTTTCTTTAAATTATTATTTTAAATCATTTTTGAGTCTTAAAAGGAACTCAATATTTGTAGTTTTAATGATTTACTATATTTATTTAAAGAGTTGTTTAATTAAAATATTTTATGATTAATTAAGATTTATAATATAAATATTGAATGCACAAATTGAACTTACTTATTCTCATTAGTTTCATCATTTTCACTTTTGTTTAAAGCATTTTGTTCTTTTGAATTATCTTGTGAGGATTTTTTTACATCGATATCTATTACTTTATCCCCATTTGTGGTAATTTCAACCTTAGCATTTCTAGAAAATTTATGTTCTTCTAAAAATGCTGAGATTCGAGAATATAACTTGAATGTAATGATAGATTTTTTGCCAGAGTGTGACTTATATTTTTCTGCAATTGCCTTTTTAAAATTATCAAAATTAACAAGTTCTTTGACTTTAATTGCGTATGTTCTAATTTTTGCCATTACATTAAGAGAATACATTAGGTCAACAAGAAATACTCCATAGTAAATTCCTATAAAGAAAATCGCAACAATGTTTGTAGAAATTCGCTCTGCAAAATCTCCTATCCATGGGAATACCAAAAAGTAAAAAAGCAGACAACAAACTCCCCAGATACAAGAGAAAAGTGGACAAACTATACCTTGAATATTACCCCATCTATTTGAATAATCCCAAAGTCTGTTTTTAAAGTATTTTATAGATATAAAGCCTGCAACATATTCAATTACGGTCATTGCAATTGTTGCAACTATAACTAATGAAAGGACTTGCAAAAATTTATTTTCAATAAAGCTTAAATCAATCAGACATAGCAAATAAAGTATTACGGCACCTGTTCCGTATATTGGTAAACAACACCCTGCTAGAAATCCTGGTTTAACCAATCGCTTGAGTTTTATGCTTCTAAAAACAACTTCAAGTAGATATCCAAAAGTTGAGCCAAGTATAAAAATAAATAATATTTTAAAAATAAATTGCATTTTTTTCTCCTCTGATTTCCATTTTTGCGATTTTTTTATCACAAATGGTTACTATCCACGCCTCAGAACATTTGGGAAAATGAAAGAGTGTTAGTGGGAACATATGACTTCTAATGATATTTTTTTCTTTTTCATTCAACTCAAAATCCCTGCAAGCATTTTGTTCGGCAATTTTAGGGTGCTTATAGCCGTGAAAGGTAAAGGGCTTGTTTTTGTGCCAGTCATAAAAATAATAATCGTGAAGTAATGCCCCTCTTATTAAAGAGACATAGTCAATATTTTTTTTGGTAAGAGATTTTAAAAAGCTGAGTTTAGCAACGCTAATACAGTGCTCATAAATCGTTGTTTTTTTATGAGCATAAAAATTTTTTAATTTCTGAAAATTTTCGCTCTCAATTATTGGACGAGCTATTTCCCAAAACTGATTTATTTGCTCATCAGTTATACTTATATCTTTCATACGCACATTATAATTATTGACAAAAATAGTGTCAATTATTTATATTTTAATTTTTTTTTATTATACAAATGATTGTTTATAAATTTAGAATTTTGAGTTTAAAGATTATTAAAGATACATAACAACCAAAATTAATTAATTAGTCTATTTTCATTAATTATTTTTCAAGTTGAATTAAAATAACAATAGTTGCACAAAAGTTGTTTTTTTAATTATTATTATTCAAAAACTATTGACAAATTTAAGAAATATCATTAAAATAATTATGATATTATGCCAAAAAATATTTAATATTTCTTAGGAAATGTTAATTTTTTTATTGACAGTGGTTTTTTCGTGTGCTATTATTATAAAGCACCAACCACTTAGGCTAGGTGTTAATTTTTTGAGGAGAAAAATTATGAGAAACAGAATCACATTTGAATGTACAGAATGCAAGAGTCGTAACTATGATTCATTTAAAAATAAAAAGAATGATCCAGATAGATTATCTTTCAGTAAATATTGCCCAACTTGCAGAAAACATACAGTTCATAAAGAATCAAAGTAATAGGAGTGTTTATGGCAAAAAAGAAAAGTAAACAAGCAAAGGAAAATGTTGAAACTGCTCCAACTCAAGAGTCTGACGAGGTTTTAACTGTAGTTAAAACTAAGGCTACTAAGGAAGATAAGGCTAAACTTAAAGAAGCTAAAAAACAAACTAAACTTGCAAAAGGCAAGGCAAAAAAGAACAAGCCTAGGGGTGGTGGCATCAAAGGTGTTTTTTCTGAGCTAAAAAAAGTAAGCTGGCCATCATTTAAAAAGACTTGCAAACAAACGGGCACAGTCTTAGTTGTAGTTGGTGTCTTTATGATCGTAATTTTAGGCATTGATGTGTTTCTTTCTTGGCTTATGTCTTTGGTTGTTGGCTAAAAATTTTAGGCGATTTTTCGCGAGGGGATTATTATGATAGATATATCAAAGTTAGATGAACCTAAATGGTATGTTCTTCATACTTTTACTGGCTATGAGGCGATGGCAGTTGAAAATCTCAATAAATGTATTGAAAAAAATAATCTTCAAAACTACATTTTGGAAGTAAAAATTCCAATGGAGACAGTTATTGAAGAAAAGAACGGCAAGAAAAAAGCAGTTGAAAGAAAACTTTTTCCTTGCTATATTTTAATAAAAATGAGATATACAGACAGTTTGTGGCACACAATTGTTAACTCTCGTGGAGTTACTGGTTTTGTAGGTCCACAAGGTAGACCTTTGCCACTAACAGATGAAGAAGTTAAAAAAATGAAGCTTGAACCAGTTGTTGTTGACATAAAGGTAAATGTTGGTGACAAAGTTAAACTTTCTGGTGGTGCATTTGATAATTTTGTCGGAACAGTAACAGAGGTAGATGCAGAAAATCAGAAATGTAAGGTTGAAGTTGAAATGTTTGGCAGACCAACACCAATTGATGTTGATTTTGCACAAATAGAAGTTTTAGAACAATAAGTTTATAATCGGATAGCCGTCCGTTTATATAAAAGTGGGAGAAGTAAATTAACATGCTTCAAAGAAACCACATTATTCTTAAAGGAATAAAGGAGAATTATATGGCAGCAAAAAAGAAAATTAAAGCAGTCGTAAAGATTCAAATTCCAGCTGGTAAAGCAACAGCAGGTCCTCCAATTGGATCAAGTCTTGGACCTCATGGAATTAATATTGGTCAATTTGTAAAAGATTTTAATGCACAGACTGCAAACCAAACAGGACTTATCATTCCTGTAGTAATGACTATCTATGAAGATAGGAGTTTTGATTTTATTTTAAAGACACCACCTGTAGCCGTTCTAGTACTTAAAGAACTTGGCGTTGAAAAGGGTTCAGGTGTACCAAACAAAACAAAGGTCGGAAAACTAACTAAAGCTCAAGTAGAAAAGATTGCTCAAATAAAAATGCCTGATTTAAACACAACATCACTTGAAGCAGCAATGAGTATGGTTAGAGGAACAGCACGCTCAATGGGCGTTACTGTTGAGGAATAGAGGAGGCTGAGATTATGAAACACGGAAAGAATTATGTAAATGCTTCTAAAAAAGTTGAAGCCGGAAAACTCTATGAAGTTAATGATGCATTAGCACTTGCCATTGAAACAGCAACTGCAAAATTTGATGAAACTATTGAAGTTCATATTCGTCTAGGTGT
The DNA here is from genome assembly GCA_944382715.1 of uncultured Clostridia bacterium. GTDB lineage: Bacteria > Bacillota > Clostridia > Christensenellales > UBA1242 > RGIG1681. The sequence continues at coordinate 169,798 of CALWNC010000001.1, read as the reverse complement.
AGACCCAAGAAATGCTGACCAACAAGTTCGTGGTTCAGTAGTTCTTCCAAACGGAACAGGTAAATCAGTTAAAGTTTTGGTTATTGCAAAGGGTGATAAAGCAGAAGAAGCTAAATCAGCTGGTGCTGATATAGTTGGTGCTGAAGAAATAATTGATAAGATTATGAAAGAAAACTGGTTAGACTTTGATGTTTGTATTACTTCACCAGACATGATGGGCTTGGTAGGTAGATGTGCAAGAGTACTTGGACCTCGTGGTCTTATGCCAAACCCAAAAAGTGGTACCGTTACAATGGATATAGCAAAAGCTATTTCTGATGTAAAAGCTGGTAAAGTAGAATACAGAGTTGATAGATTTGGTATTGTTCACTCTGCTATTGGTAAAAAGAGTTTTGGTGTTGAAAAACTTGCAGAAAACTATGATACATTTGTTGATGCAATTGTTAAGGCAAAACCACAAGCAGCAAAGGGTCAATATATTAAATCTATTAGTATTGCAAGCACAATGGGACCTGGAATTAAAGTACAATATAGAGTATAAAAATAAAAAAATAGGCTAATGCCTATTTTTTTATTGCTTATATAAAACCACAATAAGCTTTGTGATTTAAAAATTTTAAGCTTTTATTTTTTTAAATTTAATAGTTTTAATGTATCGTTCATTATTTCACTATGTATTTCATTTGCACTTTTAATTTCATTATTCTCATTTAAACAGTGAATTATTGTCCAATTATATTTTTTTGCAAGATTAATGCCATTTTCATATGACTTTTTCATGTATTCATAATCTTCTTCATGAATATCTTTGGTTTCTCCAGTTTTGTACGAACTTCTTGATTTTGCAAGTTCCATACTTTTTTCTACTGGCATTTCAATAAAAAAAACTAAATCAGGTCTTGGCAAATGTAAAATTTCAAACTCAAAATTTTGTACCCATTCTAAATATTTTTCTTTTTCAGTTTCATTGCTCAGCTTAGAACATTGATGAATAAAATTTGATTGGACATATCTATCACATAAAATTATTTCACCATTTTCATAGTGAGATTTAATCGTTTTTTTGTAGGTGCAAAGTCTATCCGTAGCATAAAGAGTCGATGCCTCATAAGCATCAAGACAATCGGCACTCTCTCCAAATTCTCCCGATAAATACATCTTAACGGGACATGATGATTCACTTTCATAATTTGGAAAGGACTGAGCGAATATTTTATATCCCATTTGTTCTAAGTCTTGTTTTAAAAGATTTTGCTGGGTATGTTTTCCTGACCCATCAGTTCCCTCAATTGAAATTATTATTCCCTTCATATGTAAATCTCCTTTTGTTATTTTATCAAAAATTTTCTCATTTGTTAATATATTTTTGCATAAATAAAAAATTCATTTAATTTGTTAAATGAATTTTTTTATTGAAAGCAAATAATGCATTTTAAAAATAGGTTTTATATACTTATTAAAGAATTGTTTTCTATTTAGCTATCTTTATTTATTTTATATTGTTATTGTTACTACTACAAACCTTAAGTTGCTCGTAAATTTCTGAAAGTGGAACAATTTCAATACCCATTTTTTGAATTTCTTCAATGGTGTCACAAATTGCCTTTGCAGTATTTTCACCACCTTCGGCTCCAACATGTCCAATTACTATAGAATATCCCTTTTCTTTTGCAATTTTTGCCCCCTCTAAAAGTCGTTTACAAACTCCTCCATATGATCTATTTTTGTTTGCTTCAAGAAAAATATCTCGACCAAGATAGATTGAGCCCGTTTCTTTACATGCGTCCACAGTTGCTGTGGTTTCAATAGTTTTACTATCTAGAAAATAAAGTTCGTGTTCTGTTGCAAATTCGTAAATTGCCTTCATTAAAGTTTTATTTTGACTAACCCCTGAACCTATATGAAAGTTAAATCCCTTTACGCTCGGCATTTCTTTTAAGCATTCTTCAAGTTTTTGTTTCGCCATCTCAGGGCTGTCAGAGTTTTTGATATATACTGGCCCGTACCAATTTTCAGGTAACTTTACATGAGATTCCATAGGCATATGTAAAATAACTTCATGCCCGTGTTCAGATATTTCCTTAAAGTTAGATTCTGAGTTGTCTACATGTGGAATAATGGCACATGTCAATGGTACATTGACACTTAGCAGTTTTTCAACTCCGGATTGTTCGTAGCTTCCGAAATCGTCTATAACAATGCTCATTTTTGGAGTAGAAACTGACAGATTTTCTGCACTTGTAGTAGATTTTGCACCACCTATACAGAAAGGGGCTATAAGGCAGAATAAAATAGTTATAAATAATAATTTAAGTGTTTTCATATTTCTAGTATTTGCAGATAATTTTTAATTATTTATGTTTTTATGTAAATTGACATTATTTTGTATTTGTTATAGACTATTGTTATGATTGTAAAGGGAAAAATTGAGAATATCATATATAGAAATAGCGAAAATGGATATACAGTTGTAGAGATAAGTAGTAAAAATCAAAAGTTTACTGCCACTGGCAAATTTCCAATTGTTGGAGTTGGAGAAAAGTTAGAGCTTGAAGGTGAGTTTAAGATTAATAAGATGTATGGTGAGCAGTTTGTGGCTGAAAGTGTAAAAATTGAGAAACCTACAGATTTGGAATCTATTGTTAAATACCTTTCATGTGGATTGATTAGTGGAGTAGGTGAGGTTACTGCAAGGAATATTGTTAAAAAATTTGGTGAGGAAACTTTAAATATAATTGATACTTCACCAAATCTTCTGGCAGAAGTCAGAGGCATAAGTCTAAAAAAAGCAAACGATATTCACAGTACATATAAAGATATAAAAAAAATGCAAGAAGCAGTTATGTTTTTGCAAAAATATGATATTTCTATAAGTATGGCAGTTAAAATTTTTGACAAGTACAAGTATGAAACTGAAAATGTTTTAAAGACAAACCCTTATGCATTGATTGATGATATTGAAGGAATTGGCTTTAAAACTGCCGACAAAATAGCAATGAAACTTGGCATTGATATTCATAGCGATATTAGACTGAGAGCAGGTATAATTTTTTCATTAAATGAAATAGCAGAAAAGCAAGGTTCTACAGTTGCTTACTATGATGACCTTATTAGTCAAGCAAAATTAGTACTTGAACTTGACGATGAATTTAGTGATAAATTAGAGAGTGCAATTGTGGATTTAGAAATAAATGGTCTAGTTAAAAAGGTTACTTATGAAGATAGACCAGCACTTGCAATTTCTAAATACTATAATATGGAAAAGTATATTTCTAGAAAACTTACAAACTTGTGTTCGGGCAGTGGAGTAAAAAAACTTGGTAGTATTCAGGAAATACAGCAGTATGAAATTTTAAATGGAATAATTCTGCATGAAAAACAAAAGGAAGCTATACTTGCAGGTACGAGCGAGGGAGTTGTTGTCATTACTGGAGGTCCGGGAACTGGAAAGACAACTATAATAAGGGCAATCCTAAAGATATTTAAGAGTGCAAAATTAGAGTGTATGTTAATGGCTCCAACTGGTAGAGCCGCTAAAAGATTAGAAGAACAGACAGGAGAACCTGCAAGTACTATTCATAGGGCACTAGAAGCAAATTTTAAATCAAATGGAAGAGGTTTTGTAAGAAATGAAACAAATCCACTTGATACAGATGTTGTAATTGTAGATGAAGTTTCAATGCTTGATGTATTTTTGATGAGTTCGTTATTAAAGGCACTTAACTTTGGCACAAGACTTATTTTAGTGGGAGATAAAGATCAGTTGCCAAGTGTTGGTGCAGGAAATGTTCTTGCAGATATAATAAATTCAGATATGTTTAAGGTGGTTGAGCTTACACAAATTTATAGACAGAGCGAGGACAGTATGATAGCTCAAAATGCGCATAAAATTAATCATAGCGAGATGCCAGATTTAAAGGCAAAATCAAGTGACTTTTTTTATAGCTCTGTCAGTGACCCAGAATTAGTTGCAAAGGAAATAGTTTCTCTTGTTAGTGAAAGAATGCCAAAGTTTTTTAAAGATATAACTAGCGATGACATTCAAGTAATTGCTCCCATGAAAGCAGGTTTTGCTGGAGTGGACAACTTAAATATTTTAATTCAAGATAAGTTAAATCCCTCATCACCCACAAAAAACGAATTTGAACTAAGAAAGCGAATATTCAGAGAAGGTGATAGAGTAATGCAGATTGTCAATAATTATGACAGAACTTGGGAAAAATACAGCGAAATGGGCTATGCAACTTATGGTGATGGGGTCTTTAATGGTGATATGGGTAAAATTGATGAAATAAATACCGAGATTAATGAAATTACTGTTATTTTTGACGATGGCAGAAGAACTTCATATTCGTATGCCGAACTTGACGAAATAGTACTTAGTTACGCAATTACAATTCATAAAAGTCAAGGTAGTGAATTCCCGGTTGTTATTATTCCAATAATGGGTGGAAGTCCACTTCTTATGAATAAAAATTTACTCTATACTGCCGTTACGCGTGCAAAAAAAATTGTCGTTTTAATAGGCAAATCTTCAAATATTTATTATATGGTTAAAAATAAAAGCAGTGCCATTAGAAATACAATGTTAAAATCAATGTTAATGCACGGAGTGATTAATTTATAAAAAGTGCAAATTTTATATTAATTTTTAGCTAAATTAATGTAAATTTGCACTTTTTTTTGGGCTGAATATTTAATCATTAATTATTTTTACAAATAAAAATTTTTAAAACATTAAAAGTGAATAATATTTGATTGTGTTAATGATTAATTGTTAATAAATCTCAATTTCTTTAAACATTTAAAATATAACAGTGGTTTAGTAATATTTTTTTTAAAGTAAAATATATTTTAATAGGAGATAAAAATGGAAAATATAAGTGAAAAATCATTGGCAAAATCGCACCTTGTTAACATATATAATAGAGAAAAAATGGACATTACTGGGGTTACTGAAGTTATTAGTAGTACAGAAAAAGAAATTTTCGCAAGACTTCAAAATGTCGTTATGACAATTCAAGGTAGCGATTTACGAGTTGTAAAACTTATTCCTGAAGAAGAACTTTTATCTGTTACAGGCAAAATAGATGCACTTAGATATGATACTAAAATTAATAAAAAATCTTTTATGAGTAAGGTCTTTAAATAATGTTTTTTAAAAATTATCTTATTTATATATTCATAAAATTTTTATGGGCTGGCATAACTTGGGAGTTAGTTAAGTTACCTTGCAGACTTGTCATTCATTTATCAAAGAAAAATGTTTTCATTGTTAATTTAATATCTTTTGTTTTCTGGAGTGCGTTTGGTATTCATTTTATTTGGCTGTGCAATAGTTACTATAACTATTCATTTTGTTGGTTTGGCTTGCTTGGAATGTTTCTCGGACTTTTTCTTGTTAAATTTAGTTTAGATTTTCTCTTTACAAAATTGTTTGTGTTGTTGTATAATAGAATAACGAAAATTAAATTGAGGAAAAAACAAGATGGAAAACTACAGACAAATGAAGAAAATTGAACGCATCATTACAATTTGCGCCTTTGCTTTTATTGTTGTTTTTTCTGTGGCAATTTTTTCTTTTTTTAAACTAGGTTCACTTAGAAGACAAAACGCACAGTTTGATGAACAATATCTTGCTCTCTCTAGCAAAGAGCAGGTACTTCAATCTGATATTGAAAAAATGCAACAAGATGATTACATAGAAGATAAGGCAAGAGAAGAACTAGATATGATAAAAGAAGATGAAACTCTTTATGTATATGAATAGGCTAAATGATAGCAAAAATTTATTTTTTGCTATTTTTCTTTATTAAAATCAAAAAAATTTCCCAAAGCTATTGACATAAAGTAGTAAAAGGTGTAGTATAATAATGTTGTAAGTGATAAACTCTATTACTTATAATATATATCGCGGGGTAGAGCAGTTGGCAGCTCGTTGGGCTCATAACCCAAAGGTCGGAGGTTCGAGTCCTCCCCCCGCAACCAATAAAACCCAAGCTAACGGCTTGGTTTTTTTTGTATAAATAAATGAAAATACTACTTTAATTAGGTATACTTCAAAGTATAATCATTCTAGTGATGACAAAATTTTAATCTTGTTACATTAACTATAATCAGTAATAAAGCAACTAAGATTATAATTTAAGTGATATTTTATTAAAAATATTTCTGGTTTATGTTAATGTTATAATTATTATAACCTCTTAATAATTTTAGATTAATTAAAAACAAAGTTGATTATATATTGTTAAAATTATTTATTTTTGTTAATGCAATAAGTTTTAATTTTTTTTATAAATTTAATTTATTATATTACATAGAAAATACTTATTATACCTTAAAAAATAATTTTTTTTGCTATATTAATATTAATGATTACCCATATAAATATGGGTAATTTGTTATTAAGTCTACTTGTAATCTTTTAGAAGAAAACTAAAATGTTATGCGTAATTTGATGTTTTACAAAATTTGATGTTTTACAAAGTCAAATAAAATTAATTTTATATGTTGAAATAAAAGATAAGATGTTATAGTTGAAATTAAACATAAATAAATTATTATGAAAGTATATTATTTGACATATTGTTGATAAATTACTAAACTAAATACTAGTGGATCTATTTTGGAGAAATATTTATGCAATTAAAAATGGATAAATCGAAAGAATTTTTTTTAAAAATAATACCGTATTTTATTTTTTTACTTTTTTCAATTTTGCTTATTGTCCCTTTTATGGTTAGAAGTGTGGTTTATGGGCATGATATTTGTTACCATTTTGTAGCTATTGATGCTCTGGATTATGCTTATAATAATGGTTCTTTTTTCTCTAGAATTTATGATTTGACTTGTCAAGATTATGGTTATGGTACGGGATTATTTTATTCTATGTTACCAGCGGTAATTTGTGTAATCATTAAGAATTTTTTTAATATCACTGCATTTTCTGCGATTTGTATTGAATTAATAATTGTACTATTTTTATCACAAATTTTTGTGTATAAATTTTTAAAAGCAACGACCAAACAAAATAAGTATAGTTTTATTTTGTCACTTTTCTATATCTCCTTTCCTTATATTATAGGAGATATTTACATTCGTTTTTCACTATCAGAAATATTTTTATTTATGACAGTTCCAATGATAGCACATTCGTTATTTGAATTAGTAGAAAATGAGAATTATAAATCATTTATACCATTGTTTGTTGTTGGTTTTTCACTAAGTATAATTTTTCATTTGTCACTGACTGTATACATAACATTGTTTTCAGCAATCTATTTGTTATTAAATGCAAAAAAATTCTTTAAGAGAAAAAATATTTGTATTTTTGCAATTTCTTGTGTTTTTGTGCTTTTAATATCTTGTGCATATTATTTGCCAATGCTGATAAATAGAAGTATTGTAAATTTATCTGAAATGGGATATTCAGGTTTTTATATTTATTATTCAATAATAGAAAGTATTCAAAAATTCGAAGCTTCACAAATGTATTTATTTTCTTCTTTTTCTATTACACTTATCATATACATAGCTTACTTGATTAAATATATAAAAAATAGAAAAAATAATACACAATTACAAAAATCTCTCTTTATAGTTTCTAGTATTGTATTCTTTTTAGTTTCACCACTTGCGATTATTTGGATATTTTTTAACTCAACAATCTTTAATATGATTCAATTTGGTTGGAGATTGTACTTGTTTATACCTCTTTTTGATAGTATTTGGCTTTATTACATATTCAAAAATATTAAAAGTAAGCAACTGATTATCTATACAACTTCGTCGTTGGCTTTTATATTTAGTTTAGTGTTAATTTTGACTTTTTCATATGGAGCAAATTTTGCTCCAAGAGATTTTGATAGTAGGGTTAATGGTCTTTCATTTAATCATGGTATAGGTACGGAGAAAGTGGGTAACTACTATCCAAACGGGGCAACAAATGAATATGTTTTTAATAGAGCAAATGATTATATGATATTAGAATCTGATGTAGATATAACTGAATTTGCAAATTATCAGGGATTAAAACAAATTAATTTTGTCATTGAGAAAAACATAAAAAGTGGTTATGTTATTTTAAAAATACCATATGATGTATGCAATGGTTTAAAAGTATATCAGTGTGACGCAAGATTTACTAATAATATATATGAACTTGAATGTTCTTTTGCTAATAAAGAAACGACTACTTATTTAAAAATCAATTTTAAAGAAACGGAAGTGCCATCTAAAATAATTTTAGATTATGAAAATTGTGAAAGTTTAGAAAATTATTTAAAAGAAAATCCTTTTGAATTTATTATAATTAATGGGGAGGCAACATTTACCAATTTTGTAAAGACAAATTCTCACTGCTACGATGTTGATATTGTTGTAGATAATAGTGTCACAGTTGAATTGCCTACACTTTATTATAAAGGATATGTGGCAACACTTATAACTCAAGATGGACAGATTCAAGAAATTGAACTCACAAGCTCAGAAAACGGATTTTTGGAAGCAAATATTACAGAAAGTGGCACACTCCATATTGAATTTCGTGCCGGTTATGTAACACTGTCAAATGTAATTTCTATTTTTGGAATTATTAGTTTTGTAATTTTTTATGTAATTTACATTAATTTTGACAAATTAAAGAATAAATTTGAAAAGAATAAAAAAATTGAATTAGATAATACTTTACAAGAACAATCAACAAAAATTGACTAAAAAAAAACCAGTTATTAATAACTGGTTTTTTTTAGTCTAATTGAAGAGTGTCGCTATGAGCTTCAATAGCGATTGCATTTTTGGCGTTGTGATTAAATATTTGTTTTGAAACCATTTTAGAAACGTTTAAGGTTTTGTTTACTAATCTATCAATTTCTTGTTCGCTTGAAGTAGGGAATAGCACTGAGTAAACTGCTTTAATACAACTTTGAAGTTTAGATAATGGAATAGGTTTAGAATTTCTTATATTTTCTTTTATAACTGGTATTTGCTTCTCATCAATTTGTGTGGAATCAATACTGCACAGACTAAGAAGTGTATCTAATGTGTCTTTAGGCTGATAAAAACTAATGTCATTATAATTAAGCAGATCACTAACTGGAAACATAAAATTGCCGTAGCCTTTGCCAGATGGAAAATTATCTGTTTTTGCATCATAGCAAGCATCTGAGATGTATACACCCTTGATTTTATATTTTTTATCTTTAATTTTTATTAGGTTTTGCATGTGCCCTGTGCTATATGTAACTAGGCCTAGTTCATTAAAAACTTCATCATTAACTTTATTTGTGCGTAATGTTGAGACAAGAGTTTCACAAACCAAGTCGCTAGAATTGAGTTTATTTATAACTGCCTTTACAAATTTTGAGTATCCCACGCAAACAATCTTGTCGCTATTTGTTAATCCAACAATACTCCTTGCCATTATTGATCTGTCTGGGTCATCTTGAAATTTAAATGTACTCGTAACAACTTTATGAATAAATGCCATTGCCTCAAATGGTGAAAAATTAGATTCCTTTATAAATTTAACCACTGAGTCAATATCATTATTTGCTTTCTTTACCTGCTCAATTGTCCATGCCGATTCTGGTGAATGGTTATCCTCCATAAATTTTAGGGGACTGAGATTATTTTTTATTAAAATTTCATTTATTGTAGAGAGTTTATCTAAAGTTTCTTTTGAAAAAAGCATTTCCGAACTTTCGCTATTATTATTAAAATTTGTTCCACCAACTGCATAAAGATTTAGTGGTAAATTTAATTGCTTACAGTTATTGATTAAATTTAGCAATTGTTGTTCATCAAATTCTTCACTATTAAAATCATACATATTTATTGCTACATTTACTGAAGACGAAATATAATTATAAATCTTTTGAAATGTTTCTGTTAAATCGTTTTCGTTATTTTTTTTGCATTGCTCAATTTCTTTATTTATCTTTGCTGATAAAAAAATCATATTATCATGAATTGCTTGGGCGCTTTGATTAACTATACTTGAGTATAAAAATTCGAACATAAATAGCCTTTCTCCATTATTACACAAAATTTTATCATTAATTATAAGTGCTGATTTTAAATTGTACTTATTATAATCTTAATTAAAATTAATGTCAAGATGTGAAATTATTTATCCGTTTATTAATTTAATTAAAATTTGTAATATTTGCGATTTCATTAGAATACTATTTACTATGGGTGAATTAAAAAAAATAGCAGTTGTTGGTGCAAATGGAAGAATGGGTAGTCTAATTTGTGAACGCCTAGAACCTGAATATGAAATAATTAAAATAACAGAAGAAAATTCACTTGAAGACTTTGATAAGATTAATCTCGTAATAGACTTTTCTTGTGCATCCCAAAGTGTAATATCTGCTAATTACTGTGCAAGTAAAAAAATTCCACTTATTATTGGCGCAACGGGGCAAAGTGCCAGCGAATATGCGGAAATTGTAAAGTCAAGTCAAAAAATTCCAATAATGCTTGCAAGTAATTTTTCGGTAGGCATATTTGTAGTGAAGCAATTTATAAAATCTTTAAGTACATTTTTATCTGACGAAGTGCTTGACATTACAATAATTGAAAAACATCACAGAGAAAAAAAAGATGCCCCAAGTGGAACTGCAATTGCTCTCAAACACGAAATAGAAAGATGCATAGGTGCAAAGGTAAATGTTTTAAGTGTGCGTGGTGGAAAAGAAATAGGCGTGCATCAAATTGATATCTATTTCGGTGATGAATATCTCTCTATTTCTCACAGTAGTTTTTCAAGAAATTCATTTGTGTGTGGCGTGGAACTTGCAGTAAAAAAAATGCTAAAACAAAAAAAGACTGGAATTTTGGATTTTGAAGTTTAACGATTGTAAAATTATTTGACAGAAATACAAAATTTTTGTTAAAAATATCTAGAATTTTTATATTTAAAAAATCATATTTACATTTTAGCTTTAATTATGATATATTAGTTGTGGAGGAAACTATTATGGCAAAGAAAAAATCAAGCGTAGCTCCAATACTTGCACTTCTTGCAGTTGTTTGTGGTGTTGTTGCTATTTGTATGTGCTTTGTTACATCTGTAAATGTAGTTGGCTATACAAGCACAAATTATCCATACACTGGATTGCAAGCAACATTTGGTTACACAGCAGAAAATTCAAGTATTTCTGAACTTGCTTTTTCCTTTATGAATTTGCTTCCTTACATCTTAGTGATTGTGGCTGTAGTTATTGCAGTTCTTTCATTAGTTGGTGTATCTAGAAGCAGACTTGTTAAGTTTATTGCTTGTGGACTTTTCGTTGTTAGTGGAATTTTATTCTTCTGTGAAGGTTCATTCACTGTTTTAGGCGATTTATTTAACAATACAGGAACAAGCATTGTTGGTTCACTTACTGGTGCTGAAATCAATGTTAATATTACAACTGGTGCAATTGTTGCAGGTATTACCTCAATTGTAGGTGGAGCATTAATGCTTTTAAACACATTCTCATCAAAAAACTAATTTAAAAAAAGGAGCAATTGTCTCCTTTTTTTATACTAATAATTTTTTAACTTGATTATAAATATCTATTTTTTGTTATTATAATGCATTTTACTTTTTTTAATAGGGCTTATTTTTTTGTTTGTAATTTTTTTATTATTTTTTTAAAAAAATTGTTGACAATTATTGACTGTTTTGTTATTATATAGGAGCATTGTGTTGTAAGTGACAACTTAAATATTGTGTTTTTAGTACAATGCAAGTTAGGATTTGAAAAAATCTAATCTATATATCATATAGGACTGTAGCTCAGTTGGTTAGAGCACCACCCTGATAAGGTGGGGGTCGGTGGTCCGAGTCCACTCAGTCCTACCAATTTTGGGGGTATAGCTCAGTTGGCTAGAGCACTTGCCTTGCAAGCAAGGGGTCATCGGTTCGAATCCGATTATCTCCACCAGAATTGTTTATGAACTTATTGATATGTGTCAATAAGTTTTTTTTTATTCAAAAAAATAATAGATTACAAAGGCTTAAAAATAATTTTGATAAAATTTACCATCTTTCTAATTATAAGTTTATCTATTTTTTAACAGCTTAAACTTTAAGAAAATGTTTATATAAGAAATTATTTTTTATCTTTTATGGCTTATTTTTACATTGCTATGATATTAATACTTGTACTTGATAGTCCCACTGTAAAATCCCAGTTAAAACAACAATTGAAATTGTAAAATCTGGAGATTTATTGTATTGGTTTTTAGCAATGTAGAGTAATTTATCCAAAGTTTGTTTGCGACTTTCTTGTGTGCAATTAGAACATAAATATTTTCCAGCCGGCAAGGTAAGTAAATTTGAGTGTTTTTTATATTTTGTACAAATTGTAAACATACTAATTTTGTCTTTTTTTTCTATTATTCCTGCCAAATCTTCAAAGGCAAATTCATTCTTATTTGCTTCATCTATTTGAGTGTAAAAATGTCGATGATAATTCCACAAATTACTAATGGTCGGGGTTGTTAGCTGTGGGGCAAGCATAATAACACGCTTAGGAAATTCTTGTATAATAGTGTCATTTGTATCTTCCTTGTTTGCAGATTTTGTTTCATAAAATAACTTAGCTCGATGTATTCGTTTTTTTATTTCTTCTAGATTTGAAATTTTTTCATTTGCACTTATTTCTGCCTTATTTAAAAAATCAATTATTTTATTAAAATCGTTAAAATCCAATATCTTCTGTATTTCTTCTAACGATAAGTCCATATTTTTTAGTGCAGATATTGTACTTAATCGCACAATTTCTTGCTCTGAATAATAGCGATAGCCTGTCCATTCATCTACTTTGTGTGGGTGGCACAAACCAATTCTGTCATAGTGTCGAAGAGTTTCTGTTGTCATATTTACCATTTTCGCAGTTTTGCTTATTGAAAATAATTTTTCCATAATTTTGTTTAACCTCTTGACCTTTGTGTTACACAAAGGTTTATATTTATTTTAGCATTGATAAAGTAATCTTGTCAATTGTAGAAATTAAAGGAGAAATAAAGGTATGAAAAAATTTTTTATTGCATTATTTGTAGTAGTAATAGTGAGTTTAGGTATTATATTAATAGTCGCTAGAAGTTCATCAAATGATAATTTTGTTCAAAAAAGTTATTCTTCAAGTGGAAAAGAAATAAGTTCCATTAAAGTAGATGTAGAAGATAGAGAAGTTGTGGTTAGTGAGTCTGCGGATGACCAAATCCACATAGATTACTACGAGAGTGAGAAAGAACAATGTAATTTAATGGTCAATGAAAATAATGAGCTTATTTTTAAACTTATTTATAATAAAGATTGGATAGATTATTTTCGTGCAAAACCAAGCGAGAACTATCGAAAGATAGTTATTTTAGTTCCAAGTAATCTATTAAATAGTATTGAGATTACAACGACAAATGAAACAATAAAACTAAATAACATTTCAGTTGTAGAAAGTATTATTTTAAATTCAAATGGTGGTAATGTAGAATTTGGAAGCGTCAGCGTCGGCAAGCAAATTAATCTTACTGCAAAAAACGGAAATATAACAGGAAGTGTAGTTGGTAGCTGGGACGACTATTCTATTTCTTGCACCATAAAAAAGGGAGAGTGTAATTTGCCGACAAACAAAGAGGGTGGAACAAAATCACTCATCGCCAATTGCAATAATGGAGATATAAATATTAACTTCATATAAGCTTTCTTTTAGCTTGGCATAAAAATGTACAAGTAAATAAAAATTCATTTTATTTAGTTTTATAATTCAATAATTTATGATATTCTTTAAGAAGAAATTATTAATATTTTGAAATAAAAATAAAAAAGTGAAATTATTTTATGGAAAAAGATTTTGTCAATGCAATTAAGTTTTATTATATCACTTCTAAGTTAAAAGATTTAACGCGTTCAGGACCTTTGGTATGGAAAGTAAAAAGGGAAATAAAGGAAACGGACGCATCACATACTTTTGGTTGTTTAATGCTTTTAATTGGTTTATACTCAGAGCTTAAGCCAAAGTTGGATTTTGAAAAAACCTTTATGATGCTTGCAGTTCACGAGTTTGAAGAGATACTAATTGGAGATTTTACACCACTTGATAGTATAACTCCTAGAAAAAGACGAGAACTTGGAGAAGATGCAGTGATTAAGGTTTTGGACATTTTAAGTGAGAAAGAAAAGTACTTGAGCTTAATTTCTGAATTTAATGATGGAAAAACTTTAGAGGCTCACTTTGCCAAGGCTTGTGACAAACTTGAGAGTGTACTTGAATTTAAAAAATATGTTGACGCAGGTCAAACTTCTTTAAGTAATGCAACTGAAGAAATGTTACAAAATGAAAAGCTTAAAAAATTTTATGATTTAAAAGTTTATGAACTTGACGATGTGTTTTATCTTTTTCATATGAAGCAATTTGAAGATTTGGGTTTTACTGAAAAGCTTTGGTTTAACTATTTAAAACCAATTGATACCTTCAGTCTTTTATAGGACTTATATATAATGATTATATTGTTTATATAATATATTAATATATAATATAGGAGAGCGTATGATAGATTACTCTGGAAGGGAAATAATAGTTGAAGGTTGCTATAGTTGTGCGTATGGTGAACATAAATTTACTTTGCCCTGTGGAATGGTTTATGAAAATGATTTACTAACAGTTTCTCAAGATTGGGAATTGCCAATTGTGGGCTTTATGATAATTTGTCCTAAACGACATGTAAATTATTTTAGTGAACTTTCACAGTATGAAATAGCTGAGCTATTTAAATTTGTAAAACTTACTACAACATTTTTAAAAGAGCTTGGAGTTTGCAAGGAGTTTGATGTTGTTGTATCTGAAAAACAGTCCTCTCACTTCCATATTTGGATTAGCCCAAAACATTTGTGGGAGATTGAAAAGTACATTAGCCCTGTTAAGCATTTTGCAGAAATTTTTGAATTTGCAAAGACACGTTTAAAAACAAATGACAATTTAAAAGAAATTTCTATACTTGTAAGTAAATTGAGAGAAAAATTTAAGACAATAAGTATTGATTGATTAAAATATTAAACTTATATGAATATTTATTAAAAATAAATCGTGCTTAGCATTTGCAATTTTAGCAATTTATTGATAATTGATTCTAATAATTAAATGAAATAAAAAAATGAGAACCTTAAAGTTCTCATTTTTTTACGCCTTAAAAACATATTTAAAACCATTCCAAATGTCGACAAAAAAGTTTTTAATGCCGGCAAAGAATCCATCGCTGAAAAGTTCAGTAAATACTTCAATGCCATATCCAGCATTTGCAAATAGGAAGTAGATTGTGCAAAGTAACATGAATATACATACAATAACAAGAAGTACAATACCAATAATCTTTGATGCTTTCATTATCTTTCCCTCCTTTTAATATTTTAATATTCATTTGCCGCTTTTCTTTTCTCAATAAAGTTTGTTGAGTAAGCGACTCCGTTTATTTTTAAGTCACTAAGTATCAAGATTTGTCTTGAAGCACTAACAAGGTTTCTTGCTTTATATCTTGAATCGTATCTGCTTGAAACTGCCTTTGGATAACTTGATGGCAATTTAAGCTTAGGTATAACAATTTTTGTAACTTTTCCCGCTTTGGTTGAAATGTTTATTCTTTCACTTGTAAGTCTTTCAGCTCGCTTTGTAGCAGAAACAATGTGTGGTGACTCAGAGTTGTCGTAAACATTTAAAACTAATATTGATTTTCCATTATATGAGCCATTAAATTCATTTTGTCGTACAATCTCAGAAATCATAAAATTTTCATACTTTTTCCCAAAGGAAATAAGTTCATCGGAATCATTAATGTGCTCGGTTATCTTTTTTATATTTTGAATTGCCGACTCTGTACTTTTATTTGAGTTGTTTGACATATCGTCAAGATAGTCTATTACATTTAATGACTTTAGCAGTAGAAATTTTTCATCTCCCTTTGTAATTATACTTTCTGACTGAGAAAAATATGAGCTATTATAAATTTCTGCAATAGATTCAAAATCTGGGCTTGCCTTGATGTATGCATCAAAAAACTCTTTAGTTTGTTTTCTAAACATATAACTGTAATTTCTGATCTCTTCAAAATAAAATTTAAAAAATGACAGTGGCACTTCTCTTTTATTAAAGATTTCAAGGTACTTTTTTATTGCTTGACTAAAAATTGCCTCGACTATCATAATGTTTTCACTGGAAGAGAGCAATGCTTCATCTGATGGTAGGTCTATATTATATAAATGCTGATTAGTACTCATTATTTTCTCCTTATTTACTATTATAAAGATATTTATAAATAATTTCAACTAAAAAAATTATCCTAAATAAAAAAAATAAATTTTTTTAAAAAATTTTAAAAAATCTATTGACATTATATTTTGTTTGTGATAACTTATAAGAGTTGTCGCAAGTTTAGTATAGACTTAAAACAACTGGTATTTTGAAAATATTATTTGCAAAAAATTAATTTTAAAAATTTATTAAAAAAAATTAAAAAATTTTTAAAAAATTGTTGACAAAGTATTTTTAAAGTGCTACTATGTAAATGTTCGCAACAAAAAGTGAACAACAATTGAATTAAACCATGTATAACAATTATACCTCTGGATATGAAGTTAATTTTATGACTATTTATTTAATCATAGTAATAAACTAAGTATACCAGAATTTTTTTGTTTAATTCAATTTCGCACATTGACAACTGCATATTATTTAAAGATTATATATTATATAGTATATAACGAGAATCAGAGTTAATCAAATATAATAGTGTAATACGCAATGATAGTACAAATTTGAAAACAACCGTTTTGAAATAATTATTATTATAATTACGCTGAGTTAATTAACAAAGAATGCAAAGGCAACTTGCATAATGCAAGTTACAAGCACGTATGTATCAAGTAGAGTAAATCAATTTGATCAAGCTACTAAGAGCGTACGGTGGATGCCTTGGCACTAGGCGCCGATGAAAGACGTGACAAGCTGCGATAAGCTTCGGGGAACTGCAAATGAGTATTGATCCGAAGATTTCTGAATGAGGTAACTCACTTGAGGTAATTCTCAAGTATCTGCACATGAATATATAGTGTGTATGAAGGGAACCCAGGGAACTGAACCATCTAAGTACCTGGAGGAAAAGAAAATAAATCAATGATTTCCTAAGTAGTGGCGAGCGAACAGGAAAGAGCCCAAACCATATATTTATATATGGGGTTTAGGACCCACATAACGCCATTCATATTTAACTAGTCGAACAGAGTTGGAAAGCTCGACAAAATAAAGTAACAGTCTTGTAGACGAAAGTTAAATAGAGGCAGTGGTGTTCCAGAGTAGGACCGAACACGTGAAATTCGGTTTGAATATGGGAGACCCATCTCCTAAGGCTAAATACGACCTAGTGACCGATAGAGTATAGTACCGTGAGGGAAAGGTGAAAAGTACCCCGGAAGGGGGGTGAAATAGTACCTGAAACCGTATGCTTACAAGCAGACAAAGCACTACTTATAGTGTGATGTCGTACTTTTTGTAGAACGGGCCTGCGAGTTATGTTGTGTAGCGAGGTTAAGAAATTAAGTTTCGGAGCCGTAGCGAAAGCGAGTTTGAATAGAGCGACATAGTTGCATGACATAGACCCGAAACCGATTGACCTATCCATGAGCAGGTTGAAGCGGTGGTAACACACCGTGGAGGACCGAACACACTCCTGTTGAAATAGTAGGTGATGACTTGTGGATAGCGGAGAAATTCCAAACGAAATCGGAGATAGCTGGTTCTCCTCGAAATAGCTTTAGGGTTAGCCTCGGTTAAGAGATTGTTGGGGGTAGAGCTCTGAATGGCGCAAGGTGGCGTGAGCTGCTCCAGGCCTATCAAACTCCAAATACCAATTAATTGTTTACCGGGAGTCAGACAGCGAGAGATAAGTTCCGTTGTCAAAAGGGAAACAGCCCAGATCCACAGCTAAGGACCCAAAATGTAAGTTAAGTGTAAAAGGATGTGTTGCCGCTTAAACAACCAGGATGTTGGCTCAGAAGCAGCCATTCATTTAAAGAGTGCGTAATAGCTCACTGGTCGAGTGGCGATGCGCCGACAATGTAACGGGGCTCAAACTTACTTCCGAAGCTTGGGAATTGCAGTAAAATGCAATTGGTAGAGGAGCAATGTATGTTGGGTTGAAGCCATATCGAAAGGGGTGGTGGACTACATACAAGAGAGAATGCAGGCATGAGTAGCGAGAGCAAAGTGAGAAACTTTGCCGTCGAATGTCCAAGGTTTCCTGGGGAAGGTTCGTCCTCCCAGGGTAAGTCAGGACCTAAGATGAGGCCGAAAGGCATAGTCGATGGATAACTGGTAGATATTCCAGTACTTCCGTATAGCGATTAAGACTGATGCAGGGACACAGTAGGATAGTTAGTCCCCAGGGGTGGAAATCTGGGGTTAAATCATGAGACCGATGTGCAGTGAAGTACACACATCAATAGGTTAGGTGATGATGAGGACTGAATATAGTAAGGAAGCTAATGAATTCACACTGGCGAGAAAATCTGCTAAAGAGCTATAAGGAACCTGTACCGCAAACCGACACAGGTGGACGATGAGAGAATCATAAGACGGACGGGATAACCATTGTTAAGGAACTAGGCAAAATGACCCCGTAACTTCGGGAAAAGGGGTGCCAATAGCAATATTGGTCGCAGTGAAACGGCCCAAGCAACTGTTTATCAAAAACACAGGTTTCTGCGAAAGCGCAAGCTGACGTATAGGAGCTGACACCTGCCCAGTGCTGGAAGGTCAAGGGGAAGTGTTAGGAATTAAATCCAAAGCATAGAACTTAAGCCCCAGTGAACGGCGGCCGTAACTATAACGGTCCTAAGGTAGCGAAATTCCTTGTCGGGTAAGTTCCGACCCGCATGAAAGGTGTAATGATTTGGGCGCTGTCTCAACAGTGGACCCGGCGAAATTGTAGTATACGTGAAGATGCGTATTACCCGTGACTGGACGGAGAGACCCCGTAGAGCTTTACTGTATCCTGATACTGACTTCTGGAAATAATTGTATAGAATAGGTGGGAGGCTGTGATATGCAGATCCAAGTTTGCAAGGAGCCACCTTTGAAATACCACCCTTTTGTTTTTGGAAGTCTAACAATATACCATGAGCTGGTAATTGGACCATGTCAGGTGGGCAGTTTGACTGGGGCGGTCGCCTCCCAAATTGTAACGGAGGCGTTCAAAGGTTCCCTCAGAATGGTTGGAAACCATTCGCAGAGTATAAGTGCATAAGGGAGCTTGACTGCGAGACCTACAAGTCAAGCAGATACGAAAGTAGGAACTAGTGATCCGGCGGTAGATAATGGAATTGCCGTCGCTTATCGGATAAAAGTTACCTCGGGGATAACAGGCTGATCTTATCCAAGCGTACACAGCGACGATAAGGTTTGGCACCTCGATGTCGGCTCGTCATATCCTGGGGCTGAATTTGGTCCCAAGGGTTCGGCTGTTCGCCGATTAAAATGGCACGCGAGCTGGGTTCAGAACGTCGTGAGACAGTTCGGTCCCTATCCATCATGGGCGTAAGATATTTGAGAGGATCTGCTCCTAGTACGCAAGGACCGGAGTGGACGTTCCTACTGTGCATCGGTTGTTTCGCCAGAAGCATAGCCGAGTAGCGGAGAACGGAAAAGATAAACGCTGAAAGCATATAAGCGTGAAACTTGCCTCAAGATAAGATATCTCATATCATAAGATAGTAAGACCCCTTGTAGACGACAAGGTTGATAGGTCAGGGGTGGAAGTACAGTAATGTATGGAGCTGACTGATACTAATAGGTCGAGGGCTTGATCACAATTATTGTGAAAATAGTAGAGATTTATACGATGATATGTATGTGCTACTGATTCAATAATATGCAGTTGCCAGTGTGCGAAAAACACTTGACATAATAATATTTTTGTGTTATTATGGACTTGTTAATTTGATAATATCACTTGAAAAAGTGTTGTTATACCATTAACGGTGATCATACCGCAAAGGTCCACCTGTTCCCATTCCGAACACAGAAGTTAAGCTTTGCAGGGTCGAAAGTACTTATTTGGAGACAAATCGGGAGGATAGAACGTTGCCGTTTTTCAATTAAGACATCAGAAATGATGTCTTTTTTTGTGTTTAAAAGATTAAGTTTAATCTACAATTATATGATTTTTTAATTATTATTTTTATTTCATTCTTTTATAATGGTTTGTTCAAAGCATAAAATAGAAATATTATCTATGTGAAATTTAATTATAATTAAAAGATATAAATAAAATATAAGCTATTTTATAAAGAAGGTTCTATTTATAAATATGGCATTAAGATTGATTAAATTTTGAATTCATAAAAAATTATAAATAAATGGATTTATTAAACAAGATTATGCTTATTGACTTAAATTTTCATTAATGTTAAAATATAAAAGTAATTTTTAAGATTCTTAGGAGTCAATTTAATGAAACAGAAAAGTAGAGTCATTAATGCTAAGCAAATTTATCCATTTTTTACCGAATATAAAAAGGACAATTTAGAAAAGGCGTAGTATATTGTAAAGCTTCAAGATAGTGAAACAAAAAAAGAAAACTATCAGTTATTTCACAATGGAAATTTTATAGGTAATAAATATATCGAAATGCGGGAAGTGATTGATAAAGATAGCAATCATTCTGCCGTTATGTGTAGTGCATTGAAAGTTATTTCAGACGGTGGCGAAGAGGGTTATATTTGTCCTGTTGATGCCGAGCAGACTTTGTTATCAAATCCTAAGGATGCATATATTGTGGGGTCATTTTTAAATATCGCTGGCCGACAAATTCAAAAGTATATTGATACTCTTGTTAATGGTTTTAAACTTGAGAATAAAAATATTGATTTGAAATATAATTATTCTTCAAGAATAAACGAATTAAAAATGGGATCAACTTATGAAAATGGAAATCTTTGTAGTCCAATAGATTTGAGTGTGAAATTAACAGAGTTTGATAGTGAAATTTGTAATGTTTTGGCAAATAATTTTTATGAACTATTATCTGGTTATGAGTGGATGATTAGAGATTCTGGAACTATGAGTGATGATTTAAAGAAGGTTATGCTAACTCAGATTTTGCCAAGTTGGGAGTATATTACCATAGGTGATTTGACTTTAATTAATGAAAACTATTTAAAAGTGATAAAAAATATGTATAATGAGGATTTGAGCAATACTAGGTAGAAAAATTACATTTTAAATATTTATAGATATAATAAGATTGTTGTCTTATTTATTGAAAAAAAATGAAATTTAATAAGTTTGAAGTTTGATTTAAATTTTACACAATCTTATTTTTTTTGTTTAATATTTTTGATATTTTTACAAAATTTGTATTTGTTTAGTGTTATAATTTTTAATGAAAATTTAATAAATTTAAGTCATTTCATAATTTGCTTTTAGGTAAACTCATAAATTTTGATTGATTTGTTATTTATGGTTTCTATAGGGAATTTATTTATTAGAAATATTGTATAAAATAATTTAGTATTGATTTTTATCACCATTTAATGTATAATAAATAATGTACAATAAAATTTAATTTGGAGTAGGTCAATGGAATTTAATGTTGATAAAAATCCAAATAATTATTATACATTTTTGCGATGTGGAAGGCTTGGTGGTCATTTGACAATCTTAAAAGATAAAAATGGTAATAATAAACTTTCTTACTACGGCAACGAATTTGGACAATCATATAGATCAATAGAGCCTATTTCAAATAGTAAATTAATTGGAAATGATGATTACTATGCTGTTAAAGTTTTAACAACTGACGGAAAAACTGGATATATTTCACCTATTGATAGTGAACAAACTTTACTTGATAATGAAATTCAATCAATTCTTATGTCGGTTCTTTTATACAATGCCGATGCCGATATTAGGTCTATTTTAACAGACTCTAATTTAATTATAAAAGATTTAAAATCAGATGTTAAGTATGGCAGAATTAAAACTGATGAGGAACTTCTAAAAGCAAAAAACGAACTAATCTTAGAATTTACGAATAATGATTCTACAATCTCATCTTGTGTTAAAGATAAATATTATGACAAAAAAACTTGTGAAATTCTTGCAAAGAGATTATATAAATTAACCTACGATTATAAGAAACAGGCAGATGAAATTTTATCTGCACAAGAAAGAGAAATTTTTAATATTTTAATTTCTAATTATGAGGATAAATGCCTTAAAAAACTTTTCAGTCTTAGTCAGGAGTCAGAGAAGAAAGAAAGTGTTCATGGTCAAGTTCAAGGACAATCACAAAAACTAGAACAGAAACAAAATTTGTATAATAAGCAACTAAAAGATGCCGTTGTTGTAACGGCTTTAAAAGTTGGAGAGGAAAAGGCAAAACAAATACATAATTTGCTAGTAGAGAATACTATAGTAAATGGTGGAACTTTAAGCCATTCTATTCCTTGTAGTTTAAACAAATACAATATTACAATTGAAAATGATGGCAAGGTTATTGGATTTGTTGGACTTGCAGAAAAAGAAAAAGGTGAGATTTATACAAATGTAATGGCAATAAAAAAAGAATATCAGGGCTATGGACTTGGCGAGATTTTATATGAATTTGTAAAAAAGCACTCAGCTGGATATGATAATCTTATGGCAGATATTAGGTCGCACAATATAGGCTCACAAAAACTTCATAAAAAAGTTGGCTTTAAAATTATTCCAGAAGAAGGTTTGGAAGAAGAACCTTTGGTTTATGATTTTAGTGAAAATCATAGTTATAGCCTTAACCTTACAAGAATTAAAGATAGAAAGCCAATGGAAGAGGGAGAAAAAGAAAAAGTATCAGCAATTTTTTCAAGAATTAGAGAAAATTCAAATGGTAATGAGTTATCAACACTTGATAAATAAATATCTTCAAAATTTGAAGATATTTTTATTTATTTTGAAAAGAATTTTACTTGACAATTTAAAGTTAAATGAAGTAATCTATTATCATAGAATTTAGTTTGCGATAAGTAATCATTGATAAATAAAAGAAAATTTTTATTTTTTGTTTTTGATTGTCAATTTGATTATGCAAAGCACATTCTAAATATGATAGGAGGGAAATTTTAATGAAAAATACAAAGAAGAAAGGTTTTACAATTGTTGAACTTGTAATTGTCATTGCAGTTATTGGTATTTTATCAGCAATTTTAATCCCTACATTCTCAGGACTTGTTCAAAAAGCACAAGATGCTGCACTTCAAGAAAATTTAAGAAATGCTTATGTTGAATACACTTCAGTTGCTGCCACTGGTGATTATAAAGGTCAAGATGAAGTATACTTTGTTGTTAATAAAGTTGTTTACGAGTACAATAGTACAAGTGGAGAATATGGCAAAGTTGATGGTGCGACTGTTTCAGAAGATGCTGATGCTGTTACTGTTACTCAGAACGGTTATACCTATACACAAGTTAAGGTAAGTGTTACAGAAGATTCAACAACTAGAGTAGTTACAGAGTTTAATGGCTATACTGCTTTTACAAGAGTAGCTGAGTAGCTAAATTGTAGTAAAACTCTATTATAGAAAATTATAAAAAACTTCTATTTTAAATAGAAGTTTTTTTATTTTGCAAAATTATACAAAAAGTCTAAAAATTTTTTATTTTATTTAAAAGATTGTTAAAATTTGTAAAGTATTTATAATGTATAATTAGGCAATATATTTGATTTTGTGTAGGTTTTAGTGTCTGATTTTGTGTGAGTTTTATCAGCATTGGAACATAGGTGAATATTTGTTTGCCATTATTAATAATCTTATAAATTTGATAAAAATTATAATTAATTAAAATATAATTTTTAAGTTTGTTTAAACGGTTAAGGAGAGTTATGAGAGAGATTTGTCAATGTATCAATAATCAAAATAAGGGTGTAAGTATAATAGATACCATAAAATCAATCAAAAATGCAGGATACAAAAAGGTTTTTGTTCAATGGTATGATAGGGAATGGGAAGTTTCTCAGCAGGTTCAATTAGATTACTGCAAAGAACTTGGTCTTGAAATAGAATTTGCTCATCTTGGCTATGACGGAATTAATAGTATTTGGTTAGATGGAGAAGAGGGGGAACAATTAGTCAAAAAATATTTAAGGAATTTGGACGAATGTTCTAAAAACAATATAAATTTGGTGGTAATGCACTTACAATCAAAATCAACTGCACCTGAGCCAAATGAGATTGGACTTGCAAGATTTCAAAAAATAGCAGACTATGCCAAGAAACTAAATATTAAAATTGCGTTTGAAAATACAAAGCTTCAAGGTTATCTGGAATATATATTTGATAATATTAAAAATGATAATATTGGAATTTGCTTTGATATTGGTCATTGTCATTGTTTCTTTAAAGATGATTTTTCTTGGGAAAAATTTTCAGATAAAATTTTTGCAGTTCATCTTCACGATAACGATGGGACTGACGACCAACATAGACTTCCTTTTGATGGTACAATTGATTGGCAGGACTTTATGTTTAAATTAAAAACGGCAAATTATACTGGTCCAATTACACTAGAAAGTTGTTATTCTAATTTTTATATTAAACAAAGTTTGCAAGAATTTTATGTTGATTCATTCAAAAGGGCTGAAAAATTAAAAGCGATGATTGAAGCTTAGGTAAGTAAAAATTAAATTTGTTAAGGTGAGCCTAAATTTTTTTAAAATTTTTGTCGAAAAAAAATACTCAATTTAAATAATTAGAATAAAATTTTTGCCTTGCAAAAAATAATTATTTATAAGGTTGTTATACCCAAATTTTTTTAAAAAATTTGAGGAATTTTGTAATATGAAATTATATGTTCTTAGCACTTAAAACGGTGGAAATGCAAATTATTACAACAATTGTTTTGTTGGAGATGGGGCATTAAAGACAAAGCTTTATGAAAAGGTAAAAATCATAGTTTTCTTTACACGAAGTTTTTTGTTTAGATAGAGATGAAACAAAATTTATTTACACACGAAAAGGGACATGGCATGGTAAAAGAGATTGCTCAGTTTGCAGAAAAAGTTAACATAAAAAATCTTGTTCTTTGGCATACTGAAGATATGTCGTTAGAAATTCGTAAAATAGAATATACCAAAGAAGCAAAAAAATATTTTTTTAGGCAATATATATGCTAAATTGATTTGGAAGTAATTGAAATAAAATAGCAATGATGTGTAGTGAAAAATTTGGACGGCTAGTTCAAATTTTTTTTTAGCCAATTTAAAAATTCTAAAACTAATAGCAATTTAAAAATTAAAATAACTTATAAGTTAAATTTATTTTTAAAAATCTAATTTAATTTAAAAAAATTTTAAATTATTAGCCAAAATTTTAAGGTCAATTCGACAATCTTTCTATAAATTTAACAAAATTGTGAGTTATTACTTAAAATTGAACTTATTTTTACATTTTTATATATTATTTTATTAAATTCATCAAAATTATTCTTTTTTATAATTTAAACTACATAATTAATTAAAATTAATTAAATTAATTTTTAATTGATTAAATTAATTGTAATAATTGCATTTATTGATTTAATTCGACTAAGAAAATTAAAATTAATTAGTATAAATTATATTAAACTGTAATAACCAAGAAATATAATTTTTATAACATACTTTTACACAATTTTCGGGTTTCAATCTGTTTTTGACAAACTAAATTTAAATAAATTATTTTTAGCTAATTTTTGATGTAAAAATTTTGATTTTTTTTAAATAATTTGTAGAATTATTTATTAGAGTTATTTTAAAAACTTAACGCTTAATTTTATCTAATTTAAAGTTAAAAAAGTAAAATAAAAAACCTATTGAAATTGTTTTTATTATCTCAATAGGTTTTTATTAATAGATTGTAGCTATTTTCTTCGCTTTAGTCTTGGGAAGAAAGCAATTACAAGCACAACAATTAAATACACATACCAAGGTATAATTGTGACAGATTGTGGTTTTAAATCTGATGCAAAAATCCCAGCAATATCTATTAAATTTAATTCCTCTTGGGTTGCAGTACTTAGATACAGGTGGTCATCAGTTTCAATTATTGTTACAAAATCTTCGCCAAATGGGTTGTTATAGTAATAGATTTTTTGAATATTTGTAAGCTCTTTTATTGTGTCTGTAAAAGTTGCAGGTGCTTCTGATGGGAACTTTATTCCACCATTAAAACTAACTAGTTTATAGTTCCACACTCCAATTGCAAGAACCACAATTATGAGTGCCAACTTTATAAAAAATCTCTTCATTTTCTCCTCCTTTAAATGCACAATTCTACATTTTATTTAAAATTACTTCTTATTTTAATGATACCAAAAATTAAATAAATGTCAATATTATTTTATTCGTTTAGATTTTAAATTTTTATATTTTTATTATATTTGTAAAAACCTTTTAAATTGCGGGGTGCATCATTATTAAAAAGTGATTAAAATTTTAATTTTTAAGAATTTTTACAGCTTTAATATAAAATAATCGCTTAATTTGTTCTATTTATTTAAATGAAATTAAGTTATTTTTATCAATAGATTTTGTTGTATTTAGTTTGTAACAAAAAAACACATAATCAATTGATTATGTGCTACTAATTTTGTAAAAACTTTTGACAAGTTAAATTTAAATGAAAAGATTAAAACTTTTTATCTTGGCATAAATGTACAGCAGTTTGGACAGTTGTTCCCAGTGCATGGTTGGACTGTAATTCCATTTGCACAGCATTCAAATTCTCTATTAAATATACAGTCTGCATTGCATTCTACTTTGACATTTTTTCTAACTGCTGGCTGGTCTATTTTTTCAATTTCCCCAACTTCTGCTTCATTTGAAGGTTTGTAAGTTTCGCACTCTGTACTTTTTTCAATTTCTACAAGATTTGCTCGGCAGTTGCAATATTTATTGTACTGGCAATCAGTTTTTTTACACTTTAAATCAAACATACTTTTTCTCCTTGCTCTTATTATGCTCATATTTATTTTTTTTAATCAAAAAATATTGCCTAATTGACAAGTCGCCAATTGAGTTATATAATACTATTAAGGAGAATTTTATGAAAGTTATTTTAGTAAAAGATGTTAAGTCCCAAGGTAAGAAAGGTGATGTTATAAATGTTTCTGACGGTTATGCAAATAATTATTTGCTTAAAAATGGTTTAGCTGTCCCTGCAAGTTCTAGTAATATGGTCATCAATAACAGGCAAAAGGCAGAGGAGGCTAGAAAAATTGCAGAGGAAACTGCTAAAGCTAAAGCAGATGCCGAAAAACTTAAAGATGTTGGATTGGACTTTGAAATTGAGGTAGGGGAAAGAGGCAAGGCATTTGGCTCTATTTCTTCAAAAGAAATTTCCGAAAAACTTTTATCTCTCGGCTACAACATTGATAAGAAAAATATTAATCTTGAAAAACCTATAAAGACAGCTGGCTCGTACTCAGTTGAAATTAAGCTTTATAAGGGGGTTTCTTGCAGTGTGAAACTTAATGTGAGGGCAAAATGAGTAAGATTATAAATAATACGACGCATAGTATTGCAGCGTTGAATGAAAAAGAAACTTTGGATAAAAATGTTAAGCAGACATTTGATAATTTGAATGATAGGCTTAAAGAATTTGATTTTGATGATATTGTTTTAACTCAAGAGCAGGAACAACAGATTTTGGACCTTTTTAATTCGCCAAGTTTTGATGAGAATCTTTCAAGTGATTTAAATCAATTAAATTTAATTGAATCAAAATTTATTGAAATGTTACAGTCAAATTCAAGACTTACTGAATCTTCAAGAGCTAATATAGTCTTTAATTTAGTAAAGGTTCAGCTTGCAACTAATAATTTGAATAAATTAAAGGACTTCAAGCAGGCATTGCAGTATAGTTCGCCAAATAATAATTCTTTAAACAGAAAGATTCAATTTAGCTCAGCTTACAAATCAATATTAAATCTCAAACAAGATGAATTAAAAAACGGTGCTCAAAAAATCAATACTATGGACAATATCAAAGATTCCGAACAATCTTATGTTCATTTTTTTGAATCAAATTCAAATACAAATTCTAGAAAAAGAATAACTATTGATGAGAAATTTTTGAATATTCAAGAAAATCTAAATATAATCTTAAAAGACATAAAATCAGATCAAGATGTTTTATTTGACGATAACAGAATGGCTCACATAATTAACAGACTCAAAGAGAGGGCACTTTCTCGTAATGAAGATATATTAACGGGACTGGAAGAGTGTGAAGAAATTTTAAAGATTTACCAAAATGTTCAATCTTTGACTGAGTCTGATAATAAAGTAATTGAAATATTTACTAACTTAAGAACTCAACTTTCAGAAGCTTTAAGCAAAAACAATAAATTCGTAAAGGATTTTGATAGACAGTTTAGACTACATAAGAGAGATTATGGACTTGTTTTAAGAGCAGAAGCTGAGCGTAAACTTAATAATTTAGATATTGATGCACTTCTTCACACAAAACCAAATGAAAAACCAATTGACGATATCCCTCATCTTTTTGAAAGATTTTTAATAATGAGTGAAGTATTAATTAAATATAATTGGAGTGATTTTCTTAGAAGAGAATACTCTCTTAAATCACAAAGAGTAAAGACAAAATTGCAATCCAAACTAGAAAAAGAAGCAGAAACTCAAGAAAATACAAGTTCTTTCAATATCGATTATGAGCAACTAGAAAATTATTCAGAGAGTGACAAGAAAAGCTTATCTTCTTCACCCCTTACTATTTCTCAACTAGTTGAAGTTTTATCTAGTGGGGAATACCAAAATGAACAAGAAAACATTAAGCTGGGCTCAGAAGAAAGATATAATCTATATGAGTTTTTAAAAGAATTGAATGAATATAGACTTGAAAATCAAGGTCTTATAAAAATTAATATTAGCAAGAATTCGTTGGGTAACACTGTGAAGTCTGTATCTGGACAAAGACATGGGATAAATGGTGTATCAAATGTTACGACAATTAGAATTTCAACAACTCAAAAGGTTTATAAACCTTACTCAAAACTTAAAAGTAATGGAGAAAACAAAAAGGATAACGAAGAACTTCAGTATGAATAGAATTTATTAAAAATATAGTCAAGAGTAAAATTAATTTTTTTACTCTTGATTTTTTTTGCCGAATTTTAGGCTAAAATTTAGATTTTTTTACATTTAAAAATTTCTTTAATAATTTTGCAAAAATCTCTTGACACGAAGCCGGGTGTTTAGTATAATACCTTTGTTACACTTTGTGGAGTGGGATTTTATGCTGATTTGCTTCCCAAACAAACCCTATGAAAGTGCAAAATCTTAGTTTTGTAACTCAAAAAGTTTGTTTATCCACAACAAATGGGTTGATGTTAAAGGTTACTTTTGTATAGCCCAAGAAAGATAACTTTAACTGACAATAGTCTTAACTAGATTAAGGCGACAAAACATCTTACATTATATAGCTTTGTAACGAGTGGTAATTTGTTTTGGTAAATCATAACTTGGAGGAAAATAATGGCAATTCAAAAAATGAGAATTAAGTTAAAGGCATATGACCACAATCTTGTTGACCAAAGTGCTGCAAGAATTGTTGAGACCGTTAAAAAGTCTGGGGCAAAATATTCTGGTCCTATTCCTATGCCAACTGAAAAAGAAGTAATTACAATACTTCGTGCTGTTCACAAATACAAAGATAGTCGTGAACAATTTGAAATGAGAACATATAAAAGGTTGATTGATATCTACAATCCATCTGCTAAAACAGTTGATTCATTAATGAAAATCGAACTTCCAGCAGGCGTTGATATCAAAATAAAGTTATAAAGGTCGCAGGAGGAGATAAATTTTTATGAAAAACGCAATACTTGGCAAAAAAATTGGTATGTCACAAATCTTCACTGAAACTGGTGTTGTTATCCCTGTGACTGTCGTTGAAGCAGGTCCTTGCTATGTATCACAAATAAAGACAGAAGCTGTAGATGGCTATAATGCAGTTCAACTTAGCTTTATGGATACCAAAGATAGCAGACTCACAAAAGCTGAAATTGGACACTTGAAAAAAGCTAATTTATCAGCAAAAAGATACTTAAAAGAGTTTAAGATTTCTTCTGAGGGATTATCTCTTGGTTCAGAAATCAAATGTAACATTTTCACAGCTGGAGAAAAGGTAGATGTTTCTGGTTACAGCAAAGGTCATGGTTTCTCTGGTACAATTCAAAAATGGAATGCTCATAGACTTCCTATGACACACGGTACTGGTCCTTGTCACAGAGAACCTGGTTCACTTTCAGCTCACACTGATCCATCAAGAGTATTTAAAAATCACAAGATGCCAGGTGACTGGGGTGATGAAAAAGTTACTATCCAAAATCTCGAAATTGCAAAAGTCGACGCTGATAGAAACCTTATCTTAATTAAGGGTGCTATTCCAGGAGCTAAGGGTGCTGTTGTTACAATATGCAGTGCTGTAAAAGCTAAATAGGAGATAAAAACAATATGCAGACAAAAGTTTATAATTTAGAGGGACAAGAAGTTGAAGAAATAACACTCGCAGATGAGGTTTTTGGCGTAAGTTATAACGAAGCATTAATTCATCAAGCAGTTGTTACATATCTTGCAAATCAAAGACAAGGCACCAAGTCTACACTAACAAGAGCAGAAGTTGCAGGTGGTGGTAGAAAGCCTTGGAAACAAAAGGGCACAGGTAGAGCAAGACAAGGTTCTATTCGCTCTCCACAATGGGTTCATGGTGGTGTTGTATTCGCCCCAAAGCCTCGTGACTTTGAGAAAAAATTAAACGCTCAAATGAGACATGGAGCTTTTGTTAGTGCTCTTTCAACAATGCTTAAAGAAAATGCTTTAATTGTTGTTGATAATATGAATATTGAGCCAAAGACAAAAGTTGCAGTTAAAGTATTAGATGCTTTAAAGGCTAGTAGAAAAGTTACTGTTGTAACTGATGAAGTTAATTCAAACGCAATTCGTGCTTTTTCTAATCTTCCTGAAGTATCTGTTACAACGGCAAACATCTTAAATACTTATGATTTAGTAAATTCAGACTACATCGTAATTACCAAAGATGCAGTTAAAAAATTAGAGGAGGGAAATAGATAATGGTCGCACATGATATTATTATAAAACCTATCCTTTCTGAAAAGAGTTATGCAGACATTGCTAACAAAAAGTACTACTTTAAAGTCGCAAAGAGTGCTACAAAATCTCAGATTAAGCACGCTGTTGAAGAAATTTTTAAAGTTAAAGTTGCTAGTGTTAATACAATGAATGTATATGGTAAAATAAAAAGACAAGGAAGAACCCAAGGTCTTACAGGTAGTTACAAAAAAGCAATTGTACAGCTTTCTAGTGACAGTAAGTCAATTGAATTCTTCGACAGCTTGTCATAATACAAGGTAAGGAGAAAAAATATATATGGCAATTAGAAAATTAAATCCTACCAGTGCAGGACAAAGATTTAGAGCCGTAGCTTCATTTGATGAAATTACTTGTACGACTCCTGAAAAATCTCTCCTTGAAACAAAGAAAAAAACTGGTGGTCGTAACTCTTATGGAAAAATAACAGTTAGACATATCGGCGGCGGAAATCGTCAAAAATATCGTGTAATTGACTTTAAGAGAAATAAAGATAATATTCCGGCAAAAGTTGCTACTATTGAATATGACCCAAACAGATCAGCATATATTGCTCTTTTAAATTATGCAGATGGTGAAAAGAGATATATCTTAGCACCTGTTGGACTTGCTGTTGGTGATACTGTAGAAAGTGGCGAAAATGCTGAGATTAAAGTTGGCAATTCTCTTCCACTTAGACAAATTCCTATTGGTGCAGTTGTACACAACATCGAATTTAATCCAGGCAAAGGTGGAAAGATTGCAAGAAGTGCTGGTATTTCAGCACAGTTTATGGCTTTAGAGGGTGGTTATGCTACACTTAGAATGCCATCAGGAGAAATGAGAAAAGTTCCTGAAAATTGTAGAGCTACAATTGGTCAAGTAGGAAATATTGAACACGAGATTACCTCAGCTGGTAAAGCAGGTATAACAAGACACAAAGGTGTTCGTCCACATGTTCGTGGTGCTGCTATGAACCCTGTTGATCACCCACATGGTGGTGGTGAGGGTAAAGCTCCAGTTGGACACGCTGGTCCTATGACTCCTTGGGGTAAACCTGCTATGGGTCTTAAAACAAGAAAGAAAAAGAATCGTACAAATAAACTTATAGTTAAACGAATTAATTAGGAGACAAAGAGATGAGTAGATCAGTAAAAAAAGGCCCATATGTTGATAAGAGCCTTATGAAAAAAATTGAAGCCATGAACGCATCTAATGAAAAGCATGTTGTAAAAACTTGGGCTAGGTCTTCTACAATTGTTCCAGAAATGGTAGGACACACAATTGGTGTTTATGATGGTAGAAAACATATTCCTGTTTATATAACTGCTGAAATGGTTTCATACAAACTCGGTGAATTTGCGCCAACAAGAACTTTTAGAGGTCATGCTGGTGTGAAGTCTTTGAAGGGGGGTAAGTAATCTATGGCTACTAGAATGAAAGAAAAAACTGAAAGAAGAGCTCAGGTCGCAGATAAAAGACCAAGAGCCATAGCTAAAAATGTTGGAGTTTCTCCTTCAAAAGTTAGAATAGTTCTTAACCTTATTCGTGGAAAGGACTACATGATGGCTGATGCCATTTTGAAAAATATGCCAAACGTTGGTGCAGAAGAAGCTATCAAAGTTTTACAAAGTGCTGGCGCAAACGCAGAAAACAATTTAGGTATGAATAAAGCTAATTTATTTGTTGCTGAAGCTTATGCTGATGGTGCTGCAACTTTAAAAAGATTCCAACCAGTAAGCAAAGGTAGAGCACATTCCATCAAGAAAAGAACAAGTCATATTACAATCATTCTTGATGAGAAAAAGGCTTAGAAAGGTCGAGGAGGAAAAATGGGACAAAAAGTTAATCCACACGGATTTAGAGTTGGTATTAACAAGAATTGGGATAGCAATTGGATTGCTGATAAAAAGCACATGGCTTTATATATTCTTGAAGATCACAAAGTTCGTGAGTTCATTAAAAACAATTACAAAAATTGTGGAATTTCAAAAATTTTAATTGAAAGAAACAATGATACAAAATTATTAATTTCGCTCTACACCTCTCGTCCAGGTATGGTTATTGGTCAAAAGGGTGCAGGAGTTGAAGCAATGAAAGCTGCTGTTTCAAAAGTAGCTGGTGGCAAAGAAGTAAACATTAATGTTATAGAAGTAAAAACCCCAGACCTTGATGCACAACTTGTTGCTGAAAGCATTGCTACACAACTTGATCAAAGAGTTGTTTGTAGAAGAGCTATGAAACAAGCAATCGCAAGATGCCAAAAAGCAGGTGTTAAGGGTGTTAAAATAATGTGTTCTGGTCGTATTAATAACGCAGAAATTGCAAGAAGCGAAACATTACACTATGGTTCAATACCTCTTCAAACACTCAGAGCTGACATTGATTATGGTTTTGCAGAAGCTACAATCTATGGTAGACTTGGCGTTAAAGTTTGGATTTATAAAGGCGAAATTTTAGGTAAAGTTAACCTCGCTAAACAATCGCAAGGAGGTAAAGACTAATGTTGATGCCAAAAAGAGTAAAAAGAAGAAAAGTTCAAAGAGGCAGAATGACTGGAAAAGCCTTAAGAGGTAATAAAATTACTTACGGTGAATATGGTTTGGTTGCCCTTGAACCTTGCTGGATGACTTCAAATCAACTTGAAGCAGGTCGTGTCGCTATAAATAGATGCTTCCAAAGAGGTGGAAAAGTTTGGATTGATGTATTTCCAGATAAGCCAGTAACAAAAAAACCTGCAGATACTCGTATGGGTTCTGGTAAAGGTTCACCAGAGTACTGGGTTGCTGTCGTAAAACCAGGTAGAGTTATATTTGAAGTTTCTTGCCCTAATAAAGATTTAATGGTAAAGGCACTTAAACTTGCTCAATACAAACTTCCAATTGCAACAAAGATATATTCAAAAGAAGAACTTGATGCAATGGTTAATAATGTAACTCCAACCACAAAGGAGGCTAAGTAATGAAAAATGAATTTAGTTCACTCACAGATAAAGAACTTGCTGACAAACTTGCAAGTTTAAAATCTGAATTATTCAATTTGAGATTTACAAATGCAACAGGAAGTTTAACAAATAATAGTTCTATTAGCGTATGCAAGAGAAATATTGCAAGAGTTAAAACTGTTATGCGTCAAAGAGAATTGGGCTTAGCAAAAGCTCCAACAAAGGAAACTACAAAAAAATCTACAAGAAAAACTGCAAAAGTCGATGCAGAAGTTAAAGGTTAAGGTGAATTATTATGGCAAATGAAATTGTAAGAAATGATAGAAAAACCAGAATTGGTGAAGTTGTTAGCAATAAAATGGACAAAACAATAGTTGTTCTTTTAAAAACTAAAGCTATGCACCCAGTATATGGAAAAACACTTAATCAATCAACAAAGGTAAAAGCACATGACTCTGAAAATCAATGCGATGTTGGAGATGTAGTAGAAATTGCTGAAACTCGTCCACTTAGCAAAGATAAAAGATGGCGCTTAGTAAGAATTGTTGAAAAAGTTAAATAATGGATAGGAGAGATTAGTTATGATACAACCACAAACTAGACTCAGAGTTGCCGATAATTCAGGTGCAAAAGAGATTATGTGTTTCCACATCGTAGGTGGTTCCGTTGTAAAGACTGCCGAAATAGGAGATATTATCAAAGCTTCTGTAAAATCTGCTACTCCAGGTGCAGCTATAAAAAAGGGTGATGTAGTAACAGCTGTCGTTGTAAGAACAACAAAAGGTGTTCGTAGAGAAGATGGCAGTTACATCAAATTTGACGACAATGCTGCAGTTATTATAAATAATGATGGAAATCCAAGAGGTACTCGTATCTTTGGACCTGTTGCTCGTGAACTTCGTGCTGATTCAAGATTTATGAAAATTATTTCACTTGCACCAGAAGTTTTATAGGAGGATAAAAAATGACAAAGGTTAGTGTAAAAACTGGCGATACCGTTTTAGTAAATTCCGGAAAAGACTCTGGTAAAAAGGGAAAGGTACTCGCAGTTAAAAAAGTAAAAGGTCACGTAAGAGTTCTTGTTGAAGATGTAAATATTATGACAAAGGCTAAAAAAGCAAGAACAGCACAAGAAAAAAGTGAACTTATTAAACAAGAAGCTCCAATAGATGTTTCAAATGTAAATGTTATTTGTCCTTCTTGTAATAAAGCAATTCGAGTAAGACACGCAGTTGTTGAGGGCAAAAAAGTAAGAGTATGCCCAAAATGTGCTGGTGTACTTGATTCAAAATTTGTAAAGGCAAAAAAGGCTGATACAAAATCAGAAGATAAAAAGGCAGTAAAACCTGCAAAAACAGAAAAAAAGTCGAGAGCAAAGGTGGCTCATGAGGAAAAAGCAACCAAAACTGCTGTAG
Organism: uncultured Clostridia bacterium; assembly: GCA_944382715.1. GTDB lineage: Bacteria > Bacillota > Clostridia > Christensenellales > UBA1242 > RGIG1681. Next base: position 134,272 of record CALWNC010000001.1, on the reverse strand, counting down.
CTAAAAAGCCAACAACTACTAGATCATCACAAAGAGGAGTTTAAATTTTATGGCAAAGAAATACGAAAGTGGTATTAGATTAAAAGACAAATATGTAAACGAAGTTGTTCCTGCACTTGTAAAAGAATTTGGCTACAAGAATGTAAATGAAGTTCCAAAAATTGAAAAAATTGTTTTGAATATGGGACTTGGTGCAGAAAAAGACAACTCAAAAAGTTTTAATATCGCAGTTGACGAGCTTGCAGCTATTTCTGGTCAAAGACCAGCAGTAACAACTGCAAAAAAATCTATTGCAAACTTTAAACTTCGTCAAAATCAAAAGATTGGTGCAAAAGTAACGCTTCGTGGTAAGAGAATGTATGAGTTTTTAGATAGACTTATTTCTATTGCTCTTCCAAAGGTTCGTGATTTTAGAGGAATTGATTCAAATACTGGCTTTGATGGCAGAGGAAACTATTCTTATGGCATTAAAGAACAACTAATTTTCCCAGAAATTATCTATGATAAGATTGAAAAAATTAGAGGTTTTGATATTAGTTTTGTTACAACAGCAAAAACAGATGATGAAGCTAGGGTACTCCTTAAATTGATGGGAATGCCTTTTAAGGCTCAGTAGGGTAATCAAGGAGAAGGAGAATAAAATGGCAAAAAAATCAATGATTAATAAACAACAGAGACCACAAAAATATAAAACTCGTGAGTACACAAGATGTTCAATTTGTGGTAGACCTCATTCAGTTCTTAGAAAATATGGTATTTGCCGTATTTGTTTTAGAGAACTTGCTTATAAAGGTCAAATCCCTGGAATTAAGAAATCTAGCTGGTAATATTAAGGAGGAAGAGAGATAAAATGGTTAATGATTCTATCGCAGATATGCTTACAAGAATAAGAAATGCTCAAACAGCTAAGCATGAAAGTGTTTCTCTTGAATCTTCTATTATGAAGAAGTCAATTGCACAAATCTTGCTTGATGAAGGTTACATTTCTTCATTTGAAGAAGTAGAAAATGGCAAATTTAAAAATCTTGTAATTAACTTAAAATATGTTAATAAAAATCAAAAAGTTATTACTGGCTTGAAAAGAATTTCAAAACCTGGTCGTAGAATTTACGCTGGAAGTGCAGAACTTCCAAAAGTTCTTGGTGGTCTTGGAATTGTTATCGTTTCAACATCAAAGGGTGTTATGACAGATAGAGAAGCTAGAAAGCTTGGAATCGGTGGCGAAGTTCTCGCCTATGTATGGTAAGGAGGAAAGAGTATGAGTCGTATAGGTAAAGCTCCAATCGTTCTTCCTGCAAATGTTACAGTCGATGTTTCTGACACTAATTTTGTTACAGTTACTGGATCAAAAGGAACTTTAACTCAACAAATTACTGGAAATGTTTCTGTGACTAGGGGAGAACATGAAGGAAAAGATTCAATTTTACTTGTTGCTAATGACGAATTAGCTGATACAAATGCAAAACATGGTTTATATCGTGCATTGCTTGCAAATATGATTAAGGGTGTTTCAGAAGGTTTTACAAAATCCGTTTCTGTAAATGGCGTTGGTTATAAAGTTCAAGTTCAAGGCAATAAAATCACCTTAAATATTGGATTTTCACACCCAGTTAATGTTGAAATCCCTGAGGGATTAACAGTAACATGTCCATCTGCAACTGAGATGGTTATTGCAGGTATCAGCAAGGAAAAGGTTGGTCAGTTTGCAGCAGATATTAAAGCTATTAAGAAAGTCGAACCATATCATGGTTATGGTATTTACTATACCAATGAGCATGTTCGTAGAAAAGAAATCAAAAAGACATCTTCAGGTAAGAAATAAGGAGTTATAGTATGTTTAAGAAAGTTAATAAAAACGAAGTTAGAAAAGCTAAGCATACTCGTATTAGATTTACCCTTAGTGGTACAGCTGAGATGCCTAGACTAAATGTTTATCGTTCAACAAATGAGATTTATGCTCAACTTATTGACGATAAGGCTGGTCACACTCTTTGCAGTGCGAGCAGTAAAGATAAAGATCTTGAAAAAGTTCTTAAAAACAAAACAAAAGTTGAACAGGCTAGCGAAGTGGGCAAAGCTATCGCAGAAAAAGCTTTAAAACTTGGTCTTAAAAAAGTCGTATTTGACCGTAGTGGATATGTTTACACGGGTCGTATTAAGAGTTTGGCAGAAGGTGCAAGAGCTGCTGGACTTGAGTTCTAGGAGAAATTATGGCAGAAGAAATTGAAGAAAAAGCTGTTAATGCAGCAACAGAAGAACCAGTTGCAGAAGAAACTCAATCTACTGAAGCTGTAACTGAGAACAAAAAAGAGTCTGGTAGAAGTTCAAGAAAGCCAAGAAGAGAAAATCGTCGTCCAGAAAGAGTGTCTGATGGTCTTGAAAAGAGAATGATAAACTTAAATGCCATTTCAAAAGTTACAAAAGGTGGAAAGACACTTCGTTATGATGCATTGATGGTTGTTGGTGATAAAAATGGTAAGGTTGGTATTGGTCTTGCTAAAGCCCTTGATGTAACACAGGCTATTGAAAAGGCAACATTGGTTGCTAAAAAGAATATGATTAGTGTTTGCATAGATGGTACAACAATTCCACATGACATTATAGGAAAGTTCGGAACTACAAAGGTATTAATGTTACCATCTCAAGAAGGTAAAGGTATTATTGCTGGTGGTGCAGTTCGTGATGTTGTTGAACTTGCAGGAATCAGAGATATTACAACTAAACTTTATGGTTCAAATAATCCTGTAAATGCAGTAAAGGCTACATTTGAAGGTCTTAAAGCACTTAGAACTGCTGAGCAGATTGCTGCAATTCGTGGCAAAACAGTTGAAGAAATTATATAGGAGAAAGGCAAAAATGACAGAAGTAGAAGTAAAAGAAACAGAAACTGTTGAGTCTTCTTCTAAGAAAAAGACTTCAACAAGAAAGACAACTAAAAAAGTTGAGAAAAAACAGATGCTAAAAGTTACTCTTGTAAAAAGTAACTCAGGTCGTCTTGAAAAACAAAAAAGAACACTTGTTGCTCTTGGACTTAACAAATTGAATTCATCTAATATTGTTCCAGATAATGCTGCTACAAGAGGTATGATTTTTGTTGTTAAGCATCTTGTAAAAGTTGAAAATGTATAAAGGAGAATAGAGTGATGAAGATTCACGAATTAACACCTGCTGAAGGTTCAACTTCAAAATCAAAAAGGTTAGGCCGTGGAATTGGTTCAGGTCTTGGTAAGACTTCTGGTAAAGGTCACAAAGGTCAAAATGCTAGAAGTGGTGGAGGAGTTAGACCAGGATTTGAAGGTGGTCAAATGCCACTTATTAGACAACTTCCAAAAATTGGCTTTACAAATAACTTCAGAAAGGTTTATACTACAATTAATGTTGGTGAACTTGAAGTTTTTGAAGCAAATTCAACTGTAACAGCTGAGCTTCTAAAATCAAAGGGAATTATCGCTAAAATTGAACCATATGGTTTAAAAGTGCTTGGAAACGGTTCGCTAACAAAACCATTAAATGTTCAGGCTGCAAAATTTACAGATGGTGCAGCAAAGAAAATTACCGCTGCTGGCGGAACTATTGAGGTAAGATAATAATGTTCAAAACCCTTGGAAACGCATTTAAAAATCGCGAAATAAGAAAGAGTATTTTAATAACGCTTGCTCTGCTTCTTGTTTATCGTTTGGGTTGCTTTTTGCCAACACCGGGACTAAATAGTGACCTTTACGCTGACATTGCGGCAAACGATACCACTGGTATTTTGTCTCTGCTTAATACCGTAACGGGTAGTGCTCTTTCTAATGCAGCTATATTTGCATTAGGTGTAACGCCATATATTAATGCTTCAATTATTGTGCAACTTCTTGCTGTTGCAATCCCTTCTCTTGAAAGACTTTCAAAAGAAGGAGATACAGGAAGAGATAAAATTAATTTAATTACAAAAATTGTAGCATTGGTTCTTGCACTTGCTCAGGGTCTTGGTATTGTCTTAGGTTTAGGGTCTGATTACATTGATCCAATCTTTGGTGAAAATATAACTTGGCTCACAAGTGTAGTTGTAATTATAGTTTTAATGGCTGGTACATGCTTTACTATGTGGCTTGGTGATAAAATTACAGAACAGGGTATTGGTAATGGACTTTCACTTATAATCTTTATCGGTATCATCGCATCTGCAGCACAATCAGTTCTCAATGCAATTAGAAACATTTCAAATAGTTTGACTTATCTTTGGGAACTCATTGGCTTCCTTGCATTAGTTGTTATTATTTTCTTCCTTATTGTATTTGTTGACCTTGCTGAAAGAAAGATTACTGTTCAGTATTCAAAACAAATGAAAGGTAGAAAGATGTATGGTGGTCAATCATCTTACATTCCATTAAAGGTTAATGCTAGTGGTGTACTTCCAATTATCTTTGCATCTGCTATTATTACTTTCCCATCTCTTGTTATGGCACTATTTGGTGTTACTAGAGATAGTGGGTGGTTCGCTAACTTTTGGTACACATATTTTGGTACTGGCTCAATAATGTATAGTGTGCTTACAGCTCTTCTTATTTTGTTCTTTGCATATTTCTATGCAACCATACAATTTAATCCAAGTGATGTAAGTTTAAATATTCAGCAACATGGTGGATTTATTCCTGGTATTCGTCAAGGTAAGCCAACAACTGATTATTTAAAGAAAATTTCACATAGAATCACACTATTTGGTGCAATTTTCTTAGCATTTATAGCACTTGTACCATCAGTGTTATTCTCTGCCGTGGCTGTGGGTTCACAGGGACTTTTAAACTCATTCACGGCAACAGGTATGCTTATCGTTGTTAGTGTTGCAATTGAGTTTAAAGATCAACTTGAAGCACAACTTATGATGAGAAGACATAAAAACATATTGTAGTTGTAAAATTAAGTCTATTGGAGAAAAATATGAAATTTTTAATGTTTGGTGCACCAATGGCAGGCAAGGGTACTCTTGCAAATATGCTTGCTGAAGATTACAATCTTCCAACAATATCTATGGGAGATATCCTTAGAGCAAGTATTGCTAGTGGTGATGAAAATGGCGTTCTCGCTAAATCCTACATGGATAAGGGAGAAATGGTACCTAGCGAAGTAGTTTGTGCAATGATAAAGAAAAGACTTGCAGAAAAAGATGTTCAAGATGGATTTATACTTGATGGATTTCCAAGAACACCTGACCAACTTAAAGTTTTTGTTGATGAAAAAATAACAGATATTGATGTAGTTGTAAATATTGAAGTTCCTTACGAAACACTACTTACAAGAGTAATCGGTAGAAGAACTTGCAAATCTTGTGGATATATTTACAATACTAGCTGGAACTTAGGTTATGAAAAATGCCCAAAATGTTCTGGCGAATGGGGAATTAGAAGTGACGATAATGAAGAGACCTACAAAAATCGTTATGAAGTTTACTTACAAGAAACACTTCCTATTCTTAGTTATTTTGAAAAGCTTGGAAAGGTTGTAACAGTTCAAGGTCAAGATGAACCTGAACAAAGTTATGAAACAATGCTTAAAGCTTTTGAAAATAGTAATATAAAAGGTCTTAAGGAATTTATAGAAGGATAACATGATATCTATAAAAACAGAAAAAGAAATCGAATTAATGAGAGTTGCTGGCAAAATTACTGCTGGTGCTCTCGATGAGGTTTCTAAATACATTAAACCGGGAATTTCAACACAATCACTTGACAAAATTGCAAAAGAGTATATAATATCAAGAGGTGCAAAACCTACTTTTTTGCATTATGACGGTTTTCCAAACTCAATTTGCACTTCAATTGATGATGTTGTTGTTCACGGAATTCCAAAAAAAGATGTCATCTTAAAGGAAGGACAAATTATTGGAATTGATGTTGGCGCAAAATATCAGGGTTACACGGGAGATGCTGCTAGAACTTTTGCTGTCGGAAAAATTGATGACGAAAAGCAGAAACTAATAGATGTAACAAAAGAATGCTTTTTTAGGTCAATAAAAAACCTAAAAGCAGGTTCAAGACTTGGAGATATCGGCTTTGCAATTGAAAGCTATGCTAATAAATTTGGCTTTGAGCCAGTTCATGAAATGGGTGGTCATGGTGTAGGCAAAAATCTACATGAAGACCCATATATTCCCAATTTTGGCGTGGCTGGAACTGGAATAAAATTACAAGAAAATATGACCTTGGCAATTGAGCCAATGATCAATATGGGAACATATGAGATTAGGGTTAATGGCTGGGATTGTAGAACTGCTGATGGACTTCCAAGTGCTCACTATGAAAATACAGTTTTAATAAAAAAAGATGGAGTTGAAATACTCACAAAAACTGCAGATTTGGAGGCAAACAATCTTGAGTAAAGATGATGTTATTGAAACAGAGGGTGTTGTTGTAGAGGCAATGCCGGGTGCAACATTTAAAGTTAAAATTGCAGGGGGACATATTGTCACTGCATATTTATCAGGAAAACTCTGGAAAAATTTTATTCGTGTATACGAGGGCGACACAGTAAAATTAGAAATTAGCCCTTACGATTTAACTCGTGGCAGAATAATTTGGCGTAGTAAATAAATTCGAGGAGAAAAAAAACAATGAAAGTTAGACCAAGTGTAAAACCAATGTGTGATGGTTGTAAAGTTATTAAGAGAAACGGTAAAGTTAGAGTCATTTGTAGTAAAAATCCTAAGCATAAACAAGTTCAGGGTTAGTTTTCTCTTTGGTTTTGTTTATGGAAGATGGTGTTTGGGTATCTACAAGCAAAAAGAAATCCACTCGCTTGCTAAATATCATCTTTCATATACAAAACTGAAATTAATCATTTGAAAGCGGCAAATTATGTTTCAAATGAATGGGCATATGCTCAAAATTAAGTAAAAATATATCTGTGGAGGATAAAATGGCACGTATTGGTGGTGTAGATTTACCAAATGAAAAGAGAGTAGAAATTGGCCTTACTTATATTTATGGTATTGGCAGAGTTACCTCTAACAAAATATTACAAGCTACTGGAATTAATCCAGATACTAGAGTAAAAGATTTGACAGAAGAGCAAATCGGTAAAATCCGTGAATATATGGATAAAAATTTAACAACTGAAGGTGAACTTAGAAGAGTTGTTAATATGAATATTAAAGCATTACAAGAAATAAAGAGCTATCGTGGACTTAGACACAAAGCTAATCTTCCTGTTCGTGGACAAAATACAAAGTCTAACGCAAGAACAAGAAAAGGACCTAAGAAACTTGCAAGTAAAGCAAAAAAACAAATGCCTGCAACAAAAGGTAAGAAATAGTTTTAAGGAAGGATGAGTAAAATGGCAGAAAAGAAAATGAAGAAAACTGCAACAAAAAAGCGTAAGATTACAACAAGCGTTGATAAGGGTAGAGTATATATTCAATCATCATTCAACAACACAATTGTAACAATTACAGACGTTGCAGGAAATGCACTTGCTGCTTGTTCAGCAGGTGCTCTTGGATATAAGGGTAGTAAAAAAAGCACACCATTCGCAGCTGGACAAGCTGCTGAAAAAGCTGCTAAATTAGCAAAAGAATATGGACTAAAATCAGTCGAAGTTTATGTAAAAGGACCAGGAAATGGTAGAGAATCTGCTGTAAGAAGTCTTGCAGCTGCAGATCTTGAAGTAACAATGATTAGAGATGTATCACCAATTCCACACAATGGTTGTCGTCCACCAAAACCAAGAAGAGTTTAATATTAGGAGAAAACAATGGCAAAGTATATAAATGCAGATTGCAGACTATGTAGAAGAGAAGGCACAAAACTTTTCCTTAAAGGTGAAAGATGTACTTCTAAAAAATGTGCTATCGATAGAAGACCAACAACACCAGGTCAACATCCAAATAGCAGAAAGAAGCCAACTGAATATTTAGTACAGCTTCGTGAGAAACAAAAGGTAAAAAGAGCATATGGACTCCTTGAAAAACAATTCAGAAGATATTATGAAGCAGCAGCAAGAATGAAAGGAAAAACTGGTGAAGTAATGCTCAGTTTACTTGAAAGAAGATTAGACAATGTATGTTATAGACTTGGACTAGGTGCAAGTCGTGCACAGGCAAGACAAATTGTAAACCATACACATATTTTGGTAAATGGTAAACGCGTAAATATTCCATCATACCAAGTAAAAGTTGGTGATGTAATTTCTGTAAAAGAATCCAGTGCAAAGAGTCAATTATTTGCTGGTGTAAAAGATGCAAGGGTTATAGTACCAAAGTGGCTAGAATTCGACTCATCAAAACTTACAGGAAAGGTAATTAGCCTACCAGCAAGAGATGATATTGACCTTACAATTGCTGAACACCTTATCATCGAACTTTACTCTAAATAAAAATTAAATTGGAGGAAATTTATGTTAGAAATTGAAAAACCAAGGATTGAATGTGTAGAAGAGAACAATGGTTCATATGCAAGGTTTATTGTAGAACCATTGGAAAGCGGGTTCGGTGTTACGATAGGCAATGCACTCAGAAGGATTTTGCTTTCTAGCCTTCCTGGTTCAGCTGTTACTAATATTAGAATAGCTGGTGTCGATCATGAATTTATGGCACTAAAGGGAGCCAAAGAAGATGTTACTGAAATAGTTCTTAACATGAAAGGCTTAGCAGTAAAGATTGATTCAGATGACAAAAATTTTAAGAAAACTTTAAAGCTAAAAGCTCAAGGACCTTGCATCGTTACGGCTAATGATATAGTTGATGATGATGAAGTTCATATTATGAATAAGAATATGTACATTTGTACACTAGAAGATGATGGTAGTCTTGATATGGATATCATTGTTGGACAAGGCAGAGGATATGTGCCTGCTGATAAAAATAAAGATGCCAGTCTTCCAATAGGTTATATTGCTATAGATAGTATGTATACTCCAGTTAAGCGTGCTAGTTACACTGTTGAGAATACGCGTGTAGGTCAAAACACAGACTTTGACAAAGTTACGATTGAAGTTACAACAGATGGAACGGTTTCTGCAAAGGAAGTTATAAGTTTATCTGCAAAACTTATGAACGAATACAATAATTTATTTATTGAGCTAGTACAAAACATGGCTGACTCTTCAATCCTTGTTAGCCGTGAAGAAGATAAGGTACACAAACTTATGGTTATGAGCGTAGAAGAGATGGATTTATCAGTTCGCTCATATAACTGCTTAAAGAGAGCAGGTATTAATACTGTAGAAGACTTAATCAAGAAAACGGAAGATGATATGCTCAAGGTAAAAAATCTTGGTAGAAAATCACTTGATGAAGTTATTCAAAAACTTGAAAGTCTTGGGCTTAGTCTTAAGACAAATGAAGATTAAGGAGAAGGAATATGGACACAAAGAAATTAGGTAAACCAACAGACCAAAGACTTGCAATGTTATCAAATCTTGTAACAGACCTTTTGTGGTACGGCCATATTGAAACAACTTTTGAAAGAGCAAAAGCAGCTGCTAGACTTGCTAATGAAATAATTACACTAGCAGTAAATTCTTATGAAGATGTTGTATCTGCTGAAAAAGTTACGCTTGACAATAACGGAAAGGAAAAGAAAGTTGTAGTTTCAAAAGATGGAGTAAAGAAACTTAATGCTAGAAGAAAAATAATTGCAATCTTGAATGACAAGCAATACAAGCGTGCAAAAGGTGAAAAACTCAATGACTATAAAGTTAGAACACAAGGTATTGAAATGCCTTTAGTTGAAAAGATTTTTGATGAGATTGCTCCTAGATTTGCTGAAAGAAGCAAAGATGTTGGTCAAAAAGGTGGTTATACAAGAGTTTTAAAAACCTCAATTCGTCGTGGTGATAATGCTCAGATGGCACTTGCTGAACTTGTAAGATAATTTATCATATTAAATAAAAGACCTCAAATTTTTGAGGCTTTTTTATTTGCACATTTTTTTTCTAATTTAGTATTGCTAGTTGGATAATTATATAAAAATAACAATCAAAATGATAATTTGAATGCAATAATACTATTTTTAGTTAATGTAAAATTTAATCTTTTATAAATTAACAATTTATAATAAATTATATATCATTGTTAATTATTCATTTTACTAAGGTTAAATTAAGTTATTAATTGTTTAACAAAAATTAAAGCTTGACTTACTTTGCCTATTTGCAAAATATAATTTATGATAACACTTTAATGATTAAAAATTTTCTATAAAAAAACGCAATTATATACAAAAATTAATAAAATTAAAATAAATATTATATTAATTATGGTAAAACAATAACATATTATAAAAATCTAAATTAAATTAAACTTATTAAAATTAAAACATAAACTATTTTAAAAATCTAAATTAAATTGAATTTTTTATTAAAATTTTATTATTTGACAAAATAAATTAAAATAAATTAAAATAAATTAAAATAAATTAAAATAAATTAAAATAAATTAAAATAAATTAATATAAATTAAAATAAATTAATATAACTATATATTTATAAAAATAAATTATAATAAATTAAATAAGTCTTTTTTCTGCAAAAATAAATTAAAAATAATAAAAAAAACTATAAATTTACCTTAATTTGATAAAAATAAGTAAATTTATAGTTAAAAATTATAGTAAGCCAATTGCTATTTGGCAGAATATTATAAGTGAAATAGCATCAATTGTTGTAGTAATAAATGGACTGGCTACTACTGCTGGATCAAGTTTAATTTTTTTTGCTAGTAGTGGTAAGCAACAACCTATAAGTTTTGCAATAAAAATAGTGGCAAATAGTGCGAGTGAAACAACAAATGATAGTTGAATATTATAATCATAACCAAATATTAAATTATCAATTAATAAAAGTTTAATAAAACAACAAATAGATAATGTAAGAGATAAGATTATAGCAACTCTAATTTCTTTCCAAATAACCTTAAAAATGTCTTTAAATTCAAGTTCATTTAAAGATAGTGCACGAATTACAGTAACAGCAGCTTGACTCCCAGCATTACCACCAGCACCCATTAGCATAGGTACACAAGCAAAAAGTAATGTACTTATACTATTCAATGTACTTTCATATGTATTTATAATAAGTGCAGTAAATGTTGCAGAAAGGAGTAAAATTAATAGCCATGGTAGTCTAGATAAAAATAATTGCCATACGGAAGTTTGAAGATATGGCTTTGAGGTTGGAATAATAGCAGAAATTTTATTGATATCTTCTGTTGCTTCTTCCTGAATAACATCAATAGCATCATCGACTGTGACAATACCATTTATTCTATTTTCATTGTCAACAATCGGAATTGCAATCATATCATATTTTGAAAGTAAATTTGAAACTTCTTCTTTATCTGTTTTAGTTGTAGCATAAATTATGTTTTCGTCCATAAATGAAGATATTATATCAGTTGGCTCGTGTAAAATTAGATCCTTAGCTGTGACAATTCCAAGCAAATGTTTTTGGTCATCAGTAACATAACATGTGTAAATAGTTTCTTTATCGAGTGCCTGTTTGCGAATTTTTTTAAGAGCTTCGTAAACTGTCATATTTTCTCTAAGTGTAACAAGTTCAGTTGTCATAATGCTCCCAGCTGAATCTTTTGGAAATCCTAAGAGTTTATTAATAGTATTTCTAGTTTCTGGACTGGAAAGTGATAAAATTCGCCTAACAACATTTGATGGCATATCTTCAATAATGTCAACGGTATCGTCGATAAAGAGGTCATTAACAATATATTCAAGCTCTTTATCGGTAAATGATTTAATGAGAACTTGCTGGTCATCGCTGTTCATTTCAACAAAAACCTCACTGGCCAAATCTTTTGGAAGTAACCTAAAAAGCAGTGCAATTTTAGTGTCATCTACTTGCTCAAAAATTTTAGCAATGTCAATAGGTTCAAGTTCGGCAAGTAATGGTTTTAAACTGGCAAATTGCTTATTTTCTAATTTATCAATAATTTCAACAAGTTTATCATTTCTATCTTCTGTTTTTGCCTTTAAAATAATTTCATTAAAAACATTTTCGCTTAACGCATTTTCTGCATCGCCTTCAAGTAATTCATTTGCAATTTGCTTAAATTCAACATAGCTAAGTTCTTCTACAAGAAATAATTGAGTTTCTTGCCCTAAAACTAGAAAAATTTCAGCAGCTTGCTCGGGGGATATTTTAGGAAGAAGTTGTAAAAGTAAATTTTTATCAAGTTGATTCATTGTTTTTGAGATTTCACTTATTTCGCTTTTTTCCAACAATTTTTCTATTTCATTAAAGTTCTTGTCTTTTAATAGTTCTTCGATTTGTTGTTTTAGCATTTTTTTCCTCCTAAATAATTTTTCACAATAATAGTATATTTTTTTTTGTAAATAAAGTCAATATGTGTGTAAAATTAAAGTGAATAATGCGTTAATTTTGTTTATTTTTTTTATTTAATAATATATAATTAATTAAAGGTGAAGTTATGAATTTTATTGATACCATTTATAAGAAAATATTGGATATGAATAAGGACAAGTTTAAGCTTGAAGATATTGCAAATTTTACGGGCTTAAAATATGGGTTTGATTATAAAACTCTATCAAAAGCAATAAAAGAACTTGTTAAACTTGGAAAAATAAAAGAGCTTAAAGGTAACTCTTTTCTAGTAAATAGAGATTTTTATACAGTAAAATGTACAATTCTGGGAACAAGTAAAGATTATGCATTTGCAAGAGAAATAGGCGCTTCAAAAGACGATGACATTTTTATTTCTCAGGCAAATTTGAATGATGCTTGTCATGGAGATACAGTTATTGTTCAAGTTGGTGTTTTTGGCAAGGAAAGAAAATATAGAAAAGAATTGCCTCAAGCCTTTCGTGGCAAACGAGAAGGTAAAGTCTTAGAGATTTTAAAAAGGGGATATGAAGTTGTTGTTGGCATTTTGAGTATTAATCAAAATGGAATTGCAACAGTTTTGCCTGATGATAGGAGATTTACTGATAGCATTTTTGTCGCACCAAATGATTTAAATGGAGCAACGAATAATACAAAAGTTGTGCTTGATATTTTAGATTATCCTTCAAAATTAAAGATGGCAAGGGGAAGGGTTAGAGAAATTTTAGGAGACCCTAGTGATGCTAAGGTTACTACACTTTCAATTATTCGCTCATTTAATTTGTTTGAGGAGTTTCCAAAAGAAGTTTTGAAAGAAGCTCAAAAGGTTAATATTCCAATAGAAAAAGAGAACTTAGACGGAAGAAAAGATTATAGAGATAGATTAATTATTACAATTGATGGGGAAGATGCAAAAGATTTTGATGACGCCATTTCACTTACTAAACAAGATGACATTTATTATTTAGGTGTTTATATTGCAGATGTTTCTCACTATGTTAAAGAAAACTCAAAACTTGACGAAGAAGCGTTTAAAAGGGGTACTTCAGTTTATTTTCCTGACCATGTATTGCCAATGCTTCCAGAAGTGCTTTCAAATGGAATTTGTTCCCTTAATCCAAATGAGGACAGATTTACACTTGCAGTAGAAATGACAATTAATGGCAATGGAAAAGTTGTTGATTATGAAATTCATAAAGGTATAATTAAATCGTCTTTTAGAATGACTTATACAAAAGTAACCAAAATTTTAAATGGTGATAAGGCACTGAGCAAAGAATATGAAAAGATTGTTCCAATGCTGTTTCAAATGCAGGAGTTAGCAAAAATACTTATCACTAGACGAGAAAATGCTGGGGAACTTGATTTTGATATTCCAGAACCATTTATAAAGCTTGATAATAGTGGAGAGGTTATTGATGTTTATAAAAAGCCACGCGAAATGGCTGACAGAATTATAGAACAATTTATGGTACTTACAAATGAAGTTGTTGCAAAACACTTCGATAGTTTGAATTTACCATTTGTATATAGAATTCATGAAATTCCGACAAGTGAAAAAGTACAAAAATTTAGAACTTTTGCAAATAGTCTGGGTCTTAAATTCACTGCTCAAGGGAAAGAGCCAAAACCTAAGGATTTTCAGGTTTTGCTTAAAAATAGTAAGGGAAAAGATTACTCAACTGCACTTTCTAAGGTTATGCTTAGAAGTATGCAAAAGGCCAGATATGAAACCGAAAATCTAGGTCACTTTGGTTTGGCTTTAAAAGATTACTGTCACTTTACATCTCCAATTAGAAGATATCCTGATCTTTCAATTCATAGAATTATATCAGCTTATTTAGAAAATAGTTTAACTGATAAAAAAATTAGTGAATTTCAAGATTTTGTTCAAAGGTCTGCTGAAAGATCTAGCACAATGGAACGCCAAGCAGAAGAAGCTGAAAGAACTGTTGATGCTCAAAAGGAAACCGAATACATGCAGACCAAGATTGGTGAAGTTTTTGATGGAACAATATCAGGTGTTACTGAAAATGGCATTTATGTTGAGTTAGATAATACAATAGAGGGATTTATTAATATTTCTAGACTTCCAAAGGGAAAGTATGATTATGACGAAAACCATTACCTGATTAGAGGCGTTGGAAAAACCTATAGAATAGGTGATAAAATTCAAATAAGAGTTGTTAGCACGGACATTGCTTTAAGAAGAATCGACTTTGAGCTTGCTAATTTTCACAGAGATATCTCTGATAATGCTCTTGAAAACAATAAAAATAAAGTATTCAGCACAAAAAAAACAAAGTCTAAGACTTTTAAAGTTCAAGTTCATGGAGGAAAAGGAAAACATAAAAAATTTATATAATGTAAATATAAATTTTTTGTAGAAAATTTTATAAAATTGTAGAATATTGTTTAAAATATAAAAATTTTAACAAAACTGGGATATTTTATCTTAGTTTTGTTTTTTTATTACTAATGTTTGTAAGAAATATTGTCATTTATTTAATTTTGTGATATAATAATTTTATGAAAATTATCACTGAGAATAGAGAAGCAAAGCATAATTATTTTTTGGAAACGACTTTTGAAGCTGGAATCGTTTTAGTTGGCTGTGAGGTTAAATCTCTTAGGGAGAATAAGGTAAATCTTAAAGATAGTTATGTTATAGTTAGAAATGGTGAGGTTTTTTTACTTAATTGTTTTATCTCCACATTTGATAAAACGGGGGCTTTCATTCCAGATACAAAACGAACTAGAAAGTTACTTTTAAATAAGCAGGAGATTTTAAAGCTTGAAAGAAAAACTAAAGAACAGGGCTATACTATAGTCCCTACAAAAATGTACTTTAATGGAGATAAGGTTAAAGTAGAAATTGCTCTTGCAAAGGGAAAGAAACTTTACAATAAAAAAGATGACAAGATGATTTCGGACTTAAAAAGATATGCAGATAGGCAAATAAAACAGGTAAGATAATTTTCAAAATTGTATGTTTTTCTTCAATATTTTTGAAAACCTACAATATAATAAAATTATGGGGATGTTACGGTTTCGACAGGAAAATGAAACTCTATCAGTAAGCGTGTGTGTAGCCCAAATCTACATAAAAAGTTGGAAAAAAATAAACGCAGATAGCGATAATGTTGGTGCTAGCAATCTAGCACTTGCTGCTTAATTTTAGCGGCACGGTAACTTGGTATGTCCCATTCGTATTAAGTTATTGTTAGAAAAAAATGGGTGAGTGCAAGGCGATGTCAAAACGCATTGCACAAACATAAATTTGACTAGCATTAAATGATTTTGTTTGTTTAAAGTTTAATGTGAAGAACAAAAATAAACTGGCACACGGAGAAGGGGTAAGGTTTCTTTTTTTGGACCAGGGTTCAACTCCCTGCATCTCCACCATAAAATAAAAACTCAGTCCAACGGTCTGAGTTTTTATTTTGTCATATGAATTAAAAAGGGAGTTGAACGGAGCGTTAAGAAAAATGTCCAGTGGACATTTTTTAGCGAGTGGCGTGATAGCGGCACTGCCACCAGTGAGACATCGTAGCGGTTCAACTCCCTGCATCTCCACCATTTGGCTCAAATCCGAACCCGTTGAAATTCCTGAAATTTCTTCGATTTCGGATTTTTTAATTTCTTGAATATTATCACCAGAATAGTTATAAATTATTATAACTTTATCTTCACATAAAATAACCTTATGAACGAAAGCATCAATAAATATTTCGTTCTTTTTTTCGTTTGAAAAATCATAATCTTTAAGTTATTCAAACATAAATTCAATATGTTCCTTTGTTAATTTATTATTATTAATTATTTCATTTTTTTAATTTCTGTTATTATATTATCTAATTGTTTTTCAAGTTTTAGTAATTCTTCTTGTGTAGTTTTTAGCTAATCCATTTTTAGCAACATTTAATAAATTATTAATTTCATTTTGAGTTTTTATTTTATTAGAATTTAAAATTTTTAAATTATCATTATTTTCAAGGTCTTTATTGTTAATGTAAAAATTTGCTATTGTTTATCTATTTAATAAAAAAGTATTGAAATAATTTAAAATAATGATATAATTGCATATAATAGTAAAATTTTATTTGATTTCATTAAGATTTGTTAAGTGGAGAATGATTATGGAAAAGAAAAATATTTTAAGTATGACATTAGCAGAGAAATTAAATTATGTAAGGTATAGTAATTATTATGTACATAGATATTCTATTGATGACTATGTAAAAGCATTTGATTATGAGTTTTTATCTGAAGCAATTAAGTCACCATATACAATTAATATTAATAGAATGCTTAATTTTTTGAAACTAGATATAAATGAGATATTTAAAAAATATTCAGATAGTTCAAATCATTCATCTAATTTACAATTAAAATTCCTCGAATACCTTATAATTATGGGAAATGAAAATGCGTCTAAGATTATTGAAACATTGCCAAATGAAGATAGAAAATTGATTGTAAATGTTGCAGTATCTCGTTTTAGTCAATTAAAAAATGGTAAAGCTGGTAATTTTTTAGTTGCACTATCTGTTTCATTAGACAGTACTTCATTTGCTGAGGTGTTAAATCAAATTGGAGAATTAAATGAAGAAGATCTCAATAATTTCATCTCATCAATTTTAAATAATGGTAATTTTGACATAAATGCCAATCGTGAAAGTGTATTACAATTATTAACTAAAAAAGATATTAAAGCAAAGATTGCAGAAACTATGGAATCTACTGATTTTTATTATTTGGTAGAAAGATATAATTTAGGAGATGATTTAATCTTGCAAAGAAAAAGTGAAAAACTTAAAATTTTGCAAAATTCATCTAAAATGTCATTAAAAACAGTTCAAAATGCACTTTCAGATTTAATGTTTAGAGAAAATTCTTACAATGCAGTTTTAAGTATTGAAACAATCTTAAACTATGCTGATTCTAATGAAGAATACAAAGTCCATTTAGCTTCACTTTATGATTATTTAAAAGAAGTTAAAGACTTTTTTAAGATAAAGACTGAATCACAAGATTATGAACAAACAATAACAAAGCAAATAAAATCTTTATACCAAAAGGTTGAGAGATTAGAAGCCAACGGAATAGAATTTTATAATTTGTTCAATAAAGAAGTTCAAACTGCGAAAGGAATCTTTTATGATTCACTGGAAGATTGCATAACTGATACAGGTAAAAGTATATTTGAAGGAATAAAGTCAGATTATTTAGAATGTGAGAATATTAAAGTTCCAGTATATAAAATTGAAAAACAAACTCCTAATCAAGAAAGATTTTATATTCTTGCTCATACACAACAGGTTTCAGGAGATACGAAAGAGGAAATAAGAGAAAGTTATTATAATCGTAGAAAAAACTCATCAACAATTTGTTGTACACTTATTGACCAATCTCACTTAGTTACCTTTGCAAATGGAGGAAGAGTTGTATTTGGTTATTTCAGTTTTCAAAATGCTGACTTACTTTCTGCCACAACTCGTGATGGTCAAACGGGACAGCGTTATATAGCTATAAGAAAGGATAGAAAGGTTTTTCAACAGAGATATATAAATCCACAAGAATTTATGCAAGAAACAGATCATTATAATGAGATTACATTTAAAACAGATAATAGTTTACAAAATGGGACACTAAATCCAAATGTCATTATATGTATTGGGGAGCCTTCTAAACGAGATATACTTTCTGCATCTGCATTTAATATTCCAATTATAAAAATAGAAAAGGAACTTTATGAACAACAAAATAATGATAAACATGAGCCTATGAAGGAATATTTATATCCAGTTTTTGATAGGCCAGAATCTCGCAATGTATGTAAAGAAAAGGTCAGTGAGTAAAAAAAATAGAAAAGATAATTCATATCTTTTCTATTTTTTCTTGCTAGTTTGAAAATTATAAATAGTTTGTTTAATAGAGTTTAACCAAAATAAGTAATTTATAATTTTATAGATTTATTACAAATTATAAATAAGTTCATCTTAATTTTGAAAATTAGATTTAACTTAAAATTATACTAAAATTATAGTTGATTAAATATTAATTTATGGTTTTTTAATTTATAAAAATCTTTAATTTTTAATTGAAAATAATTTAATTTGTAGATGTTTTTAGTTATTTAATTATATTTCTCTACTTTTAAAAATTAAATTTTTACTCTATCATTGTAGGTAAAATAAATTTTATTAATTCTTTTGATATAATATGGTTTTTATTCTATAGAATTATTTTTAATTATAATAAGCAATTATTCTAAATTTATTAATTTAAATTTATTATTATAATTTTGTATTTTGTAAAAAAAATATAAAAGAAACTAAAACAATACAATTTAGAATAATTAATTAAAGAATAAATTTTAAGAGAAAATATTTTGCTTTGCAATGATTTATTTTTTTATGTTGTTCAAATAATATAAAATACTAACCCATAGTCTAATAATTTTTCATTTTCATTTTTGTAACTAATTGACAATAAGTATCATATTATGATAAAATTAGTTCAAATAAAATTCCTGTGAGGGAGTAGCAAGCGTTTTGCGTAGCAAGTCAGTCAACACGCCGTCATCGGCTTGGCTTGTTTTAAATTGCGAGACTCATTTACCTATGCACAAAAAGGCATGGCTTAATGGGTTTTTTATTTTGTAAAAATATTTAAGGAGAAAAAAATGAGATTTTATGATGCTGAAAAAGAAGAGGTTTTGCAGGAAGTAAAATCTTCAACAGAGGGTCTAAGCGAAGAAAAAGCAAATACTAGGCTTGAAATTAATGGCAAGAATAAGCTTGTTGCTGCTAAGGGGAAATCTATTGTTAGAAGATTTTTAGAACAGCTTGCAGACCCAATGATTATTATTTTGCTAGTTGCAGCACTAGTAAGTGGTATTTTGGCAGTTATTGAAAATGAAAGCTTTGCAGATGTAATTATCATTTTGGCAGTTGTATTAATCAATGCCATTTTGGGGGTTTATCAAGAAAGTAAAGCTGAAAAGGCGATTGAAGCACTACAACAAATGTCGGCGTCTACTTCAAAAGTTATGCGTGACGGACAAGTTAAAGTTATCCACAGTGAAGACTTGGTTGTGGGAGATATAGTATTGCTAGAAGCTGGAGATGCAGTTCCTGCCGATGGAAGAATTATAGATCAGGCAAGCTTGAAAGTTGAAGAGGCAGCACTAACCGGTGAGTCAGTTCCTGTTAATAAAATTAGTGAAAAAATATCCGTTGACAGCCAATTGGACGTTCCACTTGGCGACCGTAAGAATATGGTCTATATGGGAAGCACTGTTGTTTATGGTAGAGCAACAATGGTTGTGACTGCTACTGGTATGAATACCGAAATGGGAAAGATTGCCGGTGCACTTGCTCAAGCAGAAGAGGGTGAAACCCCACTTCAAAAGAAACTTAGTCAACTTTCAAAAGTCTTGACATATTTGGTTCTCGGAATCTGTTTAATAGTATTCTCAGTTCAAGTTATTAGAGCTGGTGGCTTTGATTTTGATACAATACTAAGTTCATTTATGATAGCAGTTTCTCTTGCTGTCGCTGCCATTCCTGAAGGACTTGCAGCCGTTGTAACCGTTGTTTTATCAATTGGCGTAACTAATATGTCTAAGCGAAATGCAATTATCCGAAAACTTACGGCAGTTGAAACTTTAGGTTGTGCACAAATTATCTGCTCTGATAAGACTGGTACTTTAACCCAAAACAAAATGACAGTTGTTGACCACTTTGGTGATGATGAGGCCAAGATTGCAGAAGCCATGGCTTTATGTTCGGATGCTGAAATTAATGAAGATAAATCAATTACTGGTGAACCAACCGAAGCTGCACTTGTTGCTTATGCTAATTCACTTGAGCTTAACAAAAATGATTTAAAACAAAAATTACCAAGAGTAGGTGAAGCACCATTTGATTCAATGCGAAAAATGATGAGTACCATTCATAAGGCTGAGAATGAATTTGTTCAGTATACAAAAGGTGCTCCTGATGTAGTTGTTGACCTTTGCACTCATTATTTAGAAGGTGGCGAAGTTAAGCCAATGACAGATGAAGTTCGTGAAAAGATTTTAGATGCGAACAAGGCAATGGCAGACAAGGCACTGAGAGTACTTGCGTGTGCACAGAGAGTTTATCAAGAAATGCCTGCATCGCTTGAAACTGGTGATCTTGAAAAGGATATGTGCTTTATTGGTCTTGTTGGTATGATTGACCCCGTTAGACCTGAGGTTAAAGATGCAATTGTTAAGTGTAGAGAGGCTGGTATTCGTCCAATTATGATAACGGGCGACCACATTGATACAGCCGTTGCAATTGCAAACGAACTTGGAATTTTAGATGGCAACACGCGTGCTATTACAGGTCTTGAACTTGGCAGAATGAGTGATGAAGAATTTGAAAAAGAGTTCAGAAATATTAGCGTTTATGCGAGAGTTCAACCAGAACACAAAACCCGTATTGTAAATGCATGGAGATCTGCTGGATTTGTTACTGCGATGACAGGTGACGGCGTTAACGATGCTCCATCTATAAAGTCTGCCGACATTGGCGTTGGTATGGGAATTACCGGCACTGATGTTACTAAAAATGTTGCCGATATGGTTTTAACTGATGACAACTTTGCAACCATAGTCGGTGCAGTTGAAGAAGGCAGAAGAATTTACAACAATATCCGCAAGGCTATTCAATATTTGCTTGCTTCAAACTTAAGTGAAGTTTTAAGTATATTTATTGCTTCACTTTTAGGTTTTACAATTTTAAAACCTGTTCACTTGCTTTGGATTAATCTTGTTACTGACTGTATTCCTGCCCTTGCTCTTGGTATGGAAAAATCTGAAAAAGATATTATGAAACAAAAACCAAGAGATGCTAAAGCTGGCATATTTGCTAATGGTATGGGCATTGATATTTTGTATCAAGGTTTTATGGTTACAGTGCTTACATTAATTTCTTTCTTTATTGGTCACTACATTGAATATGGAACTTGGGGATTTGCTGAAAGTGCCCACGGAATGACTATGGCATTTTTAACAATGTCAATGGCAGAAATCTTCCACAGCTTTAATATGCGTTCTCAAAGAGGTAGCATTTTTGGCATAAAGAATCAAAATAAGGTCCTTTGGATTTCGGCAATTGGCACTTTAATTTTGACAACTGCAGTTTGTGAAATTCCATTTTTAGCAAAAGCTTTTGGTTTTAGCTCTGTTGGAGTTAGTGAATATTTAATTGCAATTGCTCTTGGCGTTTGTGTGCTTGTCATTGTTGAAATTGTAAAACTTATTCAAAGAGCCGTAAATAAATCAAAAAGCAGAACCATTAAAAAGTAATTTATTTTAATAAAATTTTTTATAAATTTTAAATTTGTCGAATTTTGTATTTTTTATTATTTTACTAAATTTTAAAAATTGTTTTTATAAAAAGTAACATATTGATTTTTATTTTTCATATATATAGTTGTTGAGACATTTTTTAAAACAGCTTTCAAGCCATATCCATCAATTTAATTTGTAATAAAATGTCATTAGAAATGCATTATTTACATATTAAAAAATAGCCACAATTCTAGTAGTATATTTCGTTAGTATTTTTATGGAAAAACAAGGGGTTTCAATTTACTAAATAATTTGCTAAATTTCTACTAAATTTATGTGCATTTTGCTCAAAGTATTTTATTTAAAGGTCTTGACAGGTAGCTTGGAAATGATTATACTTTATAAGTACGTGGAGGTTGTGTATTTTTAGCACAAATCACATCAAAAAAAAATTAAGGAGATTAAAATATGGCAAAAATCAAGAAATCGATTTGGTCACTGGCAATCGGTATTGTTTTATGTCTTACCCTTGTTGTAGGTGTTGTTGCTGGCAATGGCGTAGTTCGCTCTTCAAATGCTGAATCAGAGCAAGCTAAGCAATATAATGCAATTATGACATCTTTCAACAACTATGACACATCGCTTCTTGCTGACGAACAACGGGTTGAAGATTATTTTACAGCACAAGATTTGTACGATAATCAACTTACCGAAGAAGATAAACAAAATTATCTTGTTGTTGCTGCGAAAGCAAGATTTGATGAAATTTGGGTGGCAGTATTTAAAGCACCACATGACTGCTTAGACAGAATCGTAAATGAATTAGGTGGTATTTTAGATAGAGAAACAGGAGTTGTTTACTCAGACTATGCTACCTATACTAGTGTTAATAATAATTATTTAGCATTAGATAGTTATCAACAAGATTATGTTGGCTCTCTTGAAGGCTTTGGTAAAATGGCAGAGTTGAAAACTGAGCTTGACTTAATTATGGCTGATATTAATGCAGTTATTAATTCAATTAACGTAACTCTTGGTGAAATGATAACAGATGGCGTTGTTTACGCTGATAAAGCTACATATGATGGTATCATTGAAGCTTACAATAAACTTGATGAATCTGCACAAGTTTATGTTCAAGAAAACTCAACATATTCAAATGTTGCAACAGTTAAAGATTTACTTGATAAATTATTTGAGAAAATCAATAAGGTTATCACGGAAATCAATGACGAACTTGGTGCAATGCTTTCAAGAGATGGCGGTGTAGTATTTAACGATGCTTATAGAAATGATGAGATAATTGCTGATTATGACGCCCTTGATGAAGAGGCTCAAGAATATGTAATTGCTCATTCTACTTTCACAAATAAAGCAGAGGTTGCAAATGCTCTTACTGATATTTTAGCTGATATGGCTATCGTAATTTCAGAAGTTGACACCGAGCTTGGTGGAATGATTACAAGTGGAATCAAACTTTCTGATGAAGATAGAATTGACGAAATTGTAGCAAACTTTGAAGCACTCGATAGCACTGCTAAAGCTTACTTCCAATTACCAGTTGATGAACAAGATTATCGTAATGTTCAATTATATCACTATGATTACATCGCAACAGCACAAAATGCTATTGACGCAATCTATGATAAGCTTGATGCTATTGTAGAAGATATTAATAGTCAAATTGATGCAATCTTAGTTGATGGCGTTGCACTTAGTGAGGAAGAAGCTTATAAGACAGTTCAAGCACAAGTAGACGAACTTCCAACTACTCTCACTGATGCAGATGAGCTTGCTTATGTTCAAAATTTAATTAAATCAACAGAACTTGCTCAAATTAAATCTGACATTGATGCAATTTACAAAAGACTTCAAGGTGTTATTGATGGTATTAATAGTCAAATTGATGCAATCTTAGCTGATGAAAAAGTTTCTTTTGGTGAAGAAGAAGCTTATAAGACAGTTCAAGCACAAGTTGACGCTCTTAAAGTTGACAATGAAAACATTTTAGATGAAGCAGAACTTGCTTATGTTAAAAAATCAATCAAAACAACAGAACTTGCTCAAATCAAAACAGATTTAGATGCAATTCACACAAGACTTCAAGGTGTTATTGATGGTATCAATGATCAAATTGATGCAATCTTAGCTGATGGTGTTGCTCTTGGTGAAGAAGAAGCTTATAAGACAGTTCAAACACAAGTTAATAATCTTGCAGTTGATGGTGAAAACATTTTAGATGAAGATGAACTTACTTTTGTTAAAAATGCAATTAAATCAACAGAACTTGCTAGCATTAAAACTGCTTTAGACGAAATCAAAAATAAACTTAACACAATCATTAAAGAAATCAATGATGCTATTGATGCAATCTTAGAAGACGAAATTGTAAAACTTGGTGAAGAAACTGCTTACACAACTGTTCAAGATAAAGTTGATAAGCTTCCAGAAGAACTTACTGATGCAGATGAACTTGAATATGTTCAAAGTGCAATTAAGTCAGAAGATCTTGCTAAAATTAAATCAGACATTGAAGCAATTAAAGAAAGACTCGACGCAATTGTAGCTGATATTGATGAAGATATCGCAGCAATTGTTGGAGAAGATAGATATATTGCTCTTGGTGAAGAAGCTGCATATAAAGCAATTGTTGCTAGACTTGAAAATATTGAAAGTGAAGTAAGAGATGCAGATACAGACGAAGTTACATATGTTAGAAATAATGTAAATAATGACGATTTAACATATATCAAAACAAGTATTGATTCTATATATACAAGACTTGATGATCTTGTTAATCAAATCAATGCTCAAATTACAGAAATTTTAGCTGATGATGTTGTTACTCTTTCAGAAAAAACAACATACGAAAACATTGTTAATAGACTTAATAACTTACTTACAAATCAAGAGGTAAGAGATGAAGTCGAAGCTACATATGTTAGAAATAAAGTAGATGACGACGGTCTTGCAAAAATTAAAGAAGGACTTAATACAATTCAATCAAGACTTGATGGAATTGTTAAAGAAATTAATGATGCAATTGATGCAATATTAGTAGATGGCGTTGCTCTTGGTGAAGAATCAGCTTATACAACTGTACAAACAAGAGTTGATGGACTTGCAGAAGAACTTCCAGATCCAGCAGAACTTGCATATGTTCAAAGTGCAATTAAGTCTAAAGAGCTTGCTGGAATTGGTCAAGAAATTCAAGCAATTAAGGACAGACTTGACGCAATTGTTAAAAATATCAATGATCAAATTGATGCAATCTTAGCTGATGGACAAGTTACTTTTGACGAAAAAGAAGCTTATGAAACAGTTGCAGATCAAGTTGCAAAACTTGCAATTGATGGAACTAACATCAAAGATGCAGATGAACTTAAATATGTTCAAGATAGAATTAAAAATACCGAATTAAGTGACATTAAAACAGCATTAGATGCAATTACAGGTAATCTAGATGCAATTATTGATAATATCAATAATCAAATTGATGCAATTTTAGAAGATGGAAAAGTTACACTTGGTGAAGAAGATGTTTACAATGCAATCGTTGATAAAGTAAATGGTCTTGATGAATTAATTACTGATCCAAATGAACTTAAATATGTTCAAGATGCAATTAAATCAGAAGAACTTGATGATATTGGCGAGCAATTACAAGCAATCAAAGATAGACTTGATGGTATTGTTGACGAAATCAATGGTGACATTTCAGATATCTTAGCAGATGGTGTTACACTTTCTGACGAAGATGCATTTAATGCAGTTAGTGAAAGAATTGAAAATTTAGCTGATGAAGTTGAAGACGAAGATGAACTTAAATATGTTACTGATAAAATCAACAATGAAGGCTTAACTGAAATTGAAACAGCTTTAGATTCAATCTATGACAAACTTGATACAATCGTAGAAGAAATCAATAAAGTTATTACTGATATTCTTGCTGATGATGACGTTAGACTTGCAGAAGAAGCTGCTTATGATGAAGTTAAAGCTAGAGTTGATGGACTTGCTACTGAACTTCCAGATGTAGACGAATTCAATTATGTTGATGGTTTAATTAACAAAGAAGGACTTAATCAAATTGGTACTGATATTGATGCAATCTATGAAAGACTTGATGCTCTTATTACAGAATTAAACGGAAAAATTGATGCAATCGCAGAAGGTGGTGTTACACTTGCTGAAGAAACTGCATATAATGAACTTGTTGATAGAATTGATAATCTCCTTGTTAGAAGTGAAGTTAGAGATCAAGATGAACTTGATTATGTAAATGCAAATCTTAAATCTACTGAACTTGATCAAATTGGACAAGATATTGATGATATCTATTCTTCACTTGATGAAGCAGCGGATAAAATTAATGATATCTTAGATAGAAATCCTGAATTAAATGAAGATGATTTCTATACAATTCAAGAAGTTGAAGATTTTTATGATACATTAGGAGATGAAGAAAAAGCTCATCTTGAAGATTTAATTAATGATCCATATACTTATGAAGATTTTAAGGATCTCGCTAATAAATTCTTATTCTACTTGTACTTTAAATCAGCTACCGAAGAACTTTATGCACAAGTAGGTGATGGATACTTCACAGTAGAAGGTTATGTTCTTGAAAATGCATTACTTAGTATGTATCACAACTTTGATGAAGTTATGAAATCAATGGTTGCATCTTGCTACGATAAACTTATGGAAATTGATTTAGCATACGAAACTGCAGATATGCTTGACTATAACAAAATTAAAGATGAACTTTTAGCATCTGATGCAGCACTTGAAGAAGCTTATAAAGCAGCTGATGGAGCTTTAAAAACAGCACTTGAAGAAGCTTATAAAGCAGCTGATGAGAAATTAAAAGAAGCTCTTCAACAAGCAATATCAACCACAAATTCTGACCTTACAAATGCTTATACAGCAGCTGATGAGGCTATTAAGAATGCTCTTGAAACAGCAAATGAAGAACTTAGAGCTGATTATGAAGCTGATATTAATGAATTAAAAGCTCAAATTGAAGAACTCAAAAAAGCTGATAAAACAAATTCTGATGATATTGCTTCACTTAAAAAAGCTTTAACCATTGCCACAGTTGTTTTAGCAGTTGTAGCAGCTGTACTTGCTATATGTGTTGTTGCTTTATTTGCAAAAACAAAAAAGTTAGCAAGTGCTAATGGTGCTTCAAATCAGACTGAAACAGAATCAGAAAGTGAAACAGAATCTACTGATTCAACTTCTGAAAATGCTGATAATGACAAAGAATAATAATAAAAAAAGCACGCCTAAAATTTAGGGTGCTTTTTTATTTAAAAAAATTTACGAATTATTATAATATTAACTATGATATTTAATTTTTCTACGATTTTATCATATATTAACTTTGCTTAATTTTTTGCTATATTTTAAATTTTAATTATAATGTGATTTGATATTATAATATATTAACGATTAAAATAAAGTGTAAAAATTAAGATAAAACTAAAATTTTAAATTTATGTATAGTTATTTATAAATTTTATTAATTTTAAATTTAATAACACTTAATTAAAACAAATAATTTAATATTAATTATAGTTTAGGAGTATTTATGGTAATTTATATTATGAGACATGGTCAAACAGTTTGGAATAGTAAAGGAATTATTCAGGGTCGTTCAAACAATAGACTGAGCCGTCTTGGAAAACAGCAAGTTGAAAAACAGGCATTTACATTAAAAGATGAACATTTGGATTTGATTATTTCTTCTCCATTAATGCGTACCATTCAAACTGCGAATATAATGAATTCATATCATCATTGCAAAATTATCAAAGATGAAAGAATAATTGAAGTAAATCAAGGAGATTTTACTAAGCGAAAAAAAAGTTCATTGTCTGAAAATGAGCTTGAAAATTATAAAAGTAGAAATATTAGCTTTGGACTTGAACAAAGTGATGAAATATTAATGAGAGTTAAAAATTTTGTTAATGACGTGGTGAATAGTTTTAAGCAAAAAACTATTTTAATAGTGACACATAGGGCAATTGCAAATGTTTTGTATTATTTACTGTTGAACAATAAGTGTACTTTGGAAAATATAAATGATTTAGAACTTTTTAATAATGCTGTTATACAAAAGTTAATTATATAAATTTATAATATTGTAATTTTATAAGGTGTTGCATTTATTAATATCAAAATTGATATTAATAAATATTACTAATTTTTAAAAACCTATGATTTATTTTAAGTAAATAAGTTGTTTACTAAATTATAAAAATATAAATTCAAGAAATATTATATGTTTTAAAATAAGATTAAATTTTAATATTTAGATTAACTACAATATAATATTAAACTTAAATATAAAATTTATAAAAAGTTATATAATTTGCATTTATAACTTCTACTAATTTATTAATTTTTTTGAAGGGTACAATAAAAAATCACAATAAAAATAGTAAAAAAATAATAAATAAAAAGAATAAATTTTAATAATATTATTTCTTTTATTATATAAATAAAATCTTCAAATAATTTATTGTTTCAATTTAGACAATATTTGAATTATATTCAATAGTAAATAGTGAGTTACTTTTCAATAGATATAGTAATAAAAAATTTTATATTAAATTATTATTTTTAGTTAAAATCAGCTTGTATTTAAAATTTGCTTTTATTTAAGCATAATTTTAGAAAAACATTATGAAAAAGCAATTTATATTGTTTTGAAGACACAATCAAGGATTAAATATAGCATGTTTTATTTTCACATAAATGTTGAAGAAAAGAATTTAGCTTAAAAATATTATAGACAAGCACAATAATTAGAAGCTTATGAGATAATAGAATAGATTATCAATAAAAATAAGTATAAGTATTATCATAAAACATATACAATATAAGTGTTAATATGACAAAATTTAAAAAGTTCAAGTTTGTATTTATAGAAAGTGTGTTTACTGAATATTAAAAGTTAAAAAGAAATATATAGATATAAAAACCAATTAAATATAAAAAAATAGATAAATAAACAATACTTATATTGAAGATATTATGTGGGCATTAAAGAGAAGAAAAAAGATTTATATTCGGCAATATTATAAACTGTTAAAAAGATATAAGGAAAAATAAAAAATAATATAAATAGAGAGGATAAAAAATAATATTTGAAAAGATATACTAATCAATTTGTTACTATAATATTGCATTATCATTATTATATTTTTTTATTTATGATTTAGTTTTGTAATTTATAATTCTACCAATCATATAAAAACCACCAGCTTGGCTAGTGGTTTTTTATTATCTATTTTTCATTTATTTTTTAACATCTTTACAAGGACATACTGATTTATTGTGTATATTAATTTTTTTAAGTTTTACTCCATTAGTGGTTGTATTGGAAATTTTAAATTTATTAAGTAATTGACGACTATTTGAAAGGCAAACATATCGATTAGACCCTCTTGAACGAGCAGAAGTAGAAGCTAAACCAAGCTTAGAGCCCATTGATTTATTAAACAATTTGTGATTAAAATTTTTTTGTTTCATAACATCATTTAGATGTTTTGAGGTTGAACCTAAACTGATTACATTTCTAGTTGATGATGTAACAGCTGATTTCGTTGTTTCAGCATCATTAATGCTAGAAGATTGACTATTTAAAGTAAATAAAATATTTGCTCCACATTTAGGGCAATAAGATGCACTATTAGATAGAGCTTCACCACAGTACTCACAATATGCCATAGTTATTCTCCTTAATTTTAGTAATTATATTATATAATTTATTTTTTTTAAAAGCAATTTTTATACTATGTGTAAACTAAATAAATTTAATTTTTTAATATAAATATAATTATTATTTTCATAAAACTGTACTTGCAAACATTATTTTTAATTTTTTTAGTAAAATAATTAATTTTTTTATTAGAAATGTTATTTAGTAAATGGACATTATATTTTTTAGAGATAAGAATTAAAAATTTTAAAATGTAAATTTTATAATTATTTTTATTGTAAACTATCAACAAAAAAACTAAAAATTAAAATAAAATTTTTGTTATAAAAAAATTGTATGTTATAATGTTATTGTAAACTAGGAGAAATATGTATAACGAATTAACTGAAATTGATATAAAAAAAATGAAAGAAGAGCTTAAAATGCGTACCTTGGAACTTCGCCCAAAGCTTTCTGAAGATGTGAAAGAAGCAAGATCACTTGGTGACCTTTCAGAGAATGCAGAATATAGAAGTGCCAAGCGTGCTTTTGGTAGAAATGAAAGTAGAATAAGATTTTTACATAAAATGATAAATACTGCAAAAATTATTAGTGCAGATTCTTTACCAGATGAAGTGGGCTTATTTGACAAAATAACAGTAGAGTATGAAGATACAGGTGATGAAGAGGAACTTATGATTTCTACTACAACCCGTTTAGATTTAAGTAAGGGTATTATTAGCCGTGAGAGCCCATTTGGGAAAGCTGTTCTGGGGCACAAAATTGGAGAAAGGATTTATGTTAAAGTAAGTGAAGATTACGATTATTATGTGTTGATAAAAAAGATAGAGAAAGGTCATGATGATGAATCTATTCCTTTGAATGGATATTAATTTTTAAATGTTATTGAAATTTTTCTTATTTATGTTATACTATAAGTAGTGAGGTGAATATGGAAGAAAAAGATTTGATAGAACAATCTATCGAAAAAAGAAAAGCCGAAATTCAAGATTTTAAACAACAACAGGAATTATTATTTGAGTCTATGACTGAAGATGAAAAAATTGAATATTTGGTTAACACTTATACGAATAACTCTAAGCTAATTAAGAAGTATGGTTTTAGTACAATTAGTGAGGACGAAGTAAAATGAAAGATAATTTTTATAATTTAAAACAAAAAGCCCATATCAGCCCCGATATTAAAAGAGATGATTGTCAACTAGTCGCAATTGATACAAATGTTTTTATTGATATGTCACATCATATGCGAGATAATAAAAAGGTAACTGGATTTTATGGTAAAATTCGTGAAATTAGATTAAAGGCAGAGCAAGGGCAAATTAGGTTTGTTATTACTCCGTCAGTTTTAAGTGAACTAGCTGTTCATGGATTATCACCAATTGAAGTTGAGTTCATAAAAAAGTATTGTGTAATTTTAGAGCCAAAAGACAAGCAAGCTTTTGCTAAAGAAGCCGTTTCGCTTTCTAGAGAATATATCAGGTCAGGTGCAATGAAACCAAGTAAAACTCCATGGGGAGATGCTCTCATTATGGCTGAAAGTACTATTGCTGGACTTAATATTCTTACTAACAACTATAAGGATTTTGTTGTCTATAAAGATGAGCATGGTGGCTCAAAAAGATACAAACATGATAAATACGATGATATTGTTCCACGCACAAATTACAAAGACGACTATATACCAGAAAATTTAACTCATATGAATGAAAATGAGCTTGTTTCATATTTAAAATTGAAAAAAAGATTTAGGGCACTTGATATTGGCAGAGTAAATTATGGAATGAACTATGGTTACAAAAACAAAAATGGGTATACTGTTATACCAATGCCTTTTACAACTACTGATTATATTGGGAAAAGATCGGAGAAAGAAGGCTTATGGAGAACAAATCAATTTGTTACAAATTTTAATTCTAGCAAGCTCGACTTAGTTCCTTATGAAATGGGTCAAGAATAATTTGTTTAAGAGGTACTTATGAAACTTTTACTATGTTCGGATTTTAAAAATGTTGGTTATAAATATTTAAATAATTTTTTTGACTTAACTAAATCTCACACATGTCTTTTTATCAATTATGCAAGTGAAGACTATAACTTAGATGAAGAAATTGTATATACTAGTAGTTCAATGCAAAAATTACAATCACTAGGCTTTCAAGTTAATGAACTTAAAGAGGATTATAGTTTTAATGAGCATATAGATATGATTTTTGTTCGTGGTGGGAACACAACTAAACTTATTTATCTTTTAAGATTATACAATCAATTTGACAAGATTAAACAACTTGTTGAAAAGGGTACAGTTTATGTGGGTGAAAGTGCAGGAAGTGTTCTTGCGGGAAGTGATACCGAATGGACCTTAAGGTCAGAGCCATTTGAAGTTGATGTAAAGAAAGAATTTGGTGACAGAGCACTTTTGGGCTTTGGCTTTGTAAATAAAATGGTTTTTGTCCATTGTTCTAAGTACAGATTTCCTTTTAGTGGAGAAGTCGAAGAGGGTAAAATAGTTAGACTACCAAATACTGAATTTTACTTGGACTATCTAAAAGATAGAAAATTATTTTCAAAAGATACATATTTAACACTTGGGAACAATCAAGTCTACTTTCAAAATGATAACATTATAAAAATACTAACTTACGATTGGAGTAAGATTGAAACAATAAAAAAATAAAAGCCTGTAAATTATTTACAGGCTTTTATTTATATTCTAATTTTTATGTGTATTAAGTCAATTTCTTGTTTTTATGTAACATTTTAATATTTTTAACTTATTTAAATACTTTAATTTATAAATGAATATAAGAAATTTATCATTTAAATGTAAATTTTTTTAAATTTACATTTCATAATACAATTTAAGATATTTATCAGCACAATCCTTTGCGTTGAAATTCTTCCTTAAACCAGAAAGAATATATTTATTAATTTTTTCTTTATTCGTAAAATCTGAAAGTGTCCTATCAATCAAATCACAGAGAGATTCTTTATTGTAATTTTTTAATATGTAGCCATTACCGTTGTTATTTTTAAAATCTGTAAAATTATCTTTTAAGCCACCCGTGTATGTAACGATTGGCAAACAGCCATAGCGATTGGCAATCATAGGGCATAATCCACAAGGCTCAATACTTGAAACATTAAATAAAAAATCTGAACTCGCATATATCTTTTTTACAAATTTGCTATCATAGCCAATTTTTAATCTTACATTATTTGGATACTTTTTAGCCAAATTTTCAAGATAGGTTTCATATTCCGTGTTGCCACCACCAATTGTAACAAACTGAATATTTTTTTCTAAAATATATTTTTCAAGTACACCCGAAAGTAAATCTAACCCTTTATGACTGGCAAATAGACCTACATATGCATACATTGGAATATCCTCATTCACTTCAAGCCCTAAATATTTTTGAAATTCAAGTTTATTAATTTTTCTCTTATCTATTGTTTTTTCACCAAAATTGACAAAAATATTTGGATCAGTTTCAGGATTATAAAATTCATAGTCAATGCCATTAACGATGCCAACAAGTTTATAACTTATTGATTGCAAAACCTCTTGAAGCCCATAGCCATGATCAGTATTTAAGATTTCATTTTTGTATGATTCACTAACGGCAACTACCTTGTCAGAGCAGAGAATGCTTGCTTTCATTATATTTGCTTCGCCATAGTAATCAAATAGGTATGCAAATTTATCTTCAATATCAAGTAAATCTTTTACTATTGAAAAATTTGATTTGCCTTGATAAATTAAATTGTGAATGTTCATAACAGTTTTAATATGCTCATATTTTGGATTTTGCCAAGCTAAGATTTTTAAAAATGAACAAATCATACCCGATTGCCAGTCATTAGCATGAATAATGTCTGGATAAAAATTAATTACTGGAAGTATATCAAGCACAGCTTTGCTAAAAAATGTAAATCTTTCTACATCATCTGGATATCCAAACATATTTTCTCTGTCAAAATATTGCTTGTTATCAAGAAAATAAAATCTTATATTATGAAATAGGTAAGTATAAATTCCACAGTATGCATTTCTCCAAGCAAGAGTTATGTTTTTTTCTCCAATTAGTTCAAACTTGCTTTTGTATTCATCAGAGATTTTTGAATATAGTGGCATGATTACTCTGACATCAACATTTGGATTTCTGTTAAGATATTTTGATAGTGCAAAGCACATATCTGATACTCCTCCATTAGCACAAAATGGCAGGCATTCAGCACTTGCAAAAAGTATTGATATTTCTCGATTATTGTCCATAAAACCTCTTTTTTAAACTTTTCTGAAATAAAGCGTTGTGTTTGCAGGAATTTTTATTCTGAGAGCATTGGTTTTTCCGTCTTTATTCATAATCAGAGAGTAAACTTTTCCATTACTTTCACCTGTTCCTCCATACTCTTCGCTATTACTTGAAAAGAATTCTTCATAGCAACCAGCTTCATCTAATCCAAATACATAGTCATGAATTCGATAAGGTGAAAAATTACAAACACAAATAACATAATTTCCTGAATTTGACTTTCTCTTAAAAATTGTAACACAATGCTCACTATCATCTTTAACAATCCACTCAAAGCCACTTCTTGAAAAGTCAATTTCATAAAGCTCTGGTGTTTCAAGATATAAGTGATTTAAAGCCATTACAAACTTGTTTAATTTCTTGTGTCTATCAAACTTAAGTAGATTAAAATTTATTGGGTCTTTAAAAGACCATTCACTAAGTTGACCAAACTCACTACCCATAAATGTCAATTTTTTCCCTGGGTGCATAAACATATATGCAAAAAATGCTCTACAAAGGTCAATTTTGGTCTGCATTTCGCCATTCATCTTATTAATGAGAGAATGTCTACCATTACCAACTTCGTCGTGGTCGATTGGCAAAATGTAGTTTTCATCAAAACAGTAATCAAATGTATGTGTCATAATGTTATGATGATATTTTCTAAAATATGGATCCATAGAAGTGTATTCCCAAATGTCGTTTATCCAGCCAACATTCCACTTAAAGTTAAAACCAAGCCCACCCATACTGGTAGGTTTCGTAGTCATTGGCCAACCTGAAACCTCCTCAGCAATCATTAACGCATTGGGAAATTCTGAAAAAATAGTATTATTTAATTTTTTTAAAAATTCTACACCAGCAAAATTTACATTGCCTCCACTAGAATTAGGAATCCATTCATCTGCACTTCTTGCAAAGTCCAGGTAAAGTATTGCAACAACTGCATCAACACGAATGCCATCGAAGTGAAAGTTCCTAAGGAAGAAGAGAGCAGAAGAAATTAAAAATTGAGTTACATATGGTTTTTCATAGTCAAAAATTCTAGTTCCCCAAGCAAGTTGCTCTTTTCTATCCCATTTGTAGCTTTCATATAGACTTTTTCCGTCAAAATCTTTAAGTCCAAAATCATCTGTTTCAAAGTGTGCAGGAACCCAGTCCAGTATCACGCCCAGTCCTGCTTCGTGGCACTTATCCACAAAATACATTAAGTCTTTTGGTTTGCCAAAACGACTCGTCGCTGCAAAGTATCCCGTTACTTGATATCCCCAAGATATGTCAAACGGATATTCAGTTATTGGTAAAAGTTCAATATGAGTATAACCCATTTTTTTACAGTAAGGAATTAGGCTACTTGCAAGCTCTTTATAAGTGTAAAATTTTCCATTGCTATGCTTTTTCCAAGTTAATAGACAAACTTCATATATATTTATAGGTGATGATAAATGATTTACTTGATTTTTTTCTTCTATATATTTTGAGTCATGCCAGTGATAACCCTTTAAATTATATATGATTGATGAAAAATCATCGTCATTGCCATATACTTTTCCATAATTTGCATAAGGGTCAGACTTATAGTGTTTTTTATCAAATTCATCTACTATAATATATTGATATTTTTGGAACTCTTTGCTTTTTTCGACAAAGATTTCCCAAATGTTTGAATTTTCAATTCTTTTTAGTGGCAGAGATGTTTCATTCCAATCGTTAAAGTCACCCATAACAAAAATTTGTTTGGCATGTGGTGCGTAAACTCTAAAATGCGTTCCTGATTTTTTTTTCTTCGTGCCAAGATGGCTACCTAGGTATTCATAAACCTTAAAATCATTGCCACTTTCTATTGCTGAAATTCTACTATTCGAGTTCATAAAATTATGTCTCCCATTAAAATTTCAAATATAATTATATCAGTATATATAAGATTTGTCAAATTTTTGCTTTTATATCTAAAAAGATTATAGGAGATAGTAAAAAAATTATATCATTTTTATTTTATAATTAAATTATTTGTTTTAATTTGTATATTTTTGCTATAATACTTTTGAAAATATTTCAAGAGGAGTTAACAAGATGAAACTTATAAGTTGGAATGTTAATGGTCTTCGAGCATGCATATCAAAAGGATTTTTTGATTTTTTTGACAGAGAAGATGCAGATATATTTTGTATTCAAGAAACTAAGATGCAAGAGGGGCAAGCAGATACTTTAAAACAAGGCTACTTTTCTTATTTGAACTGTGCAGAGAAAAAAGGTTATAGTGGGACAATGATTTATTCTAAACAAAAGCCACTTAGCGTTCAATTTGGAATTGATGGCAAATATAATGATGAGGGAAGGATTATTACACTTGAATATGAAAAATTTTATTTGGTTTGCGTTTATGTTCCAAATTCACAGGAAGGACTAAAAAGACTTGACTATAGAATGGTGTTTGAAGATGATATGAGAGAATATCTTACAAAATTAAAGAGAGTAAAATCAGTTATATACACTGGAGATTTAAATGTCGCACATACAGAAATTGACATTAAAAATGCTAAGACGAACGAAAAAAATGCTGGATTTACTATTGAAGAGAGAAATAAGATGACGAAACTATTAGAATGTGGATTTATTGATACTTTTAGGTATAAAAATCCTACAAAAATAGAATACTCTTGGTGGAGCTATAGATTTAATGCAAGGGCAAATAATGCTGGCTGGAGAATTGACTATTTTTTAGTTTCAGAGGACTTAAAAGATAAAATTAAAGAT
Organism: uncultured Clostridia bacterium; assembly: GCA_944382715.1. GTDB lineage: Bacteria > Bacillota > Clostridia > Christensenellales > UBA1242 > RGIG1681. The sequence continues at coordinate 97,825 of CALWNC010000001.1, read as the reverse complement.
GCAAAAATTTATACAGAGATATTAGGCAGTGACCATGCTCCAGTTGCTTTGGAAATACTTGTATAAAAATACTATAAAACTATTGCATTTTTATTATGATTGTGCTAGAATGCAGTTATCCATAAAGAGTGTGCGAGGGACAGCCCTAATGACCACACAGCAACCTAGTTTTCCTAAGGTGCTAAAGGCTGAGACTATGGGAAATATAAAAATAGTTAATTCCCATATAGTGGGATTTTTTTATGGAAATTTTACATTTTGAGGAAAATATGAGAAAAGTAATTACAAGTGAATCGGTTAATATCGGTCACCCAGACAAAACCTGCGATACAATTTCAGATGCTTTCTTAGATGAGGCTTTAAGACAGGATTCAAATGCACAAATGGCAGTAGAGTGTGCAATTAAAAATGATAAGCTTTTTATTTATGGTGAAGCGACAACAACTGCAAATATTGACTATGATGCAATAGCAAAAAGAGTTTTAAAAGAAATCGGATATAAAAACGAATTTAAAATTATAAAAGAGATAAGTATACAAAGTCCAGACATTAATCAAGCCGTTGTTGGTGAGGAACTTAGAGCAAATGATCAAGGCATAGTTTATGGTTATGCAACCAATGAAACAAAAGAGTTTATGCCACTCCCTATTATGATTGCACATAAGCTTATGAAAAAATATGATGAATATAGAAGAACAACTTCTTGTTACTTTGGAGATGCAAAAAGTGAAGTTTCAGTTGCATATGATGACGAAAAGCCAGAATCAATAGAAATGATTTTAATTAGTGTTTCACATTCAGAAAATTTATCTAATGAAAAAATCAGGGGAGATATTACAGTTAATGTCGTTGAGCCAGTTTTACGCGATTATAAAAAATATGATAAAGGTAATATTCATATTTTAATTAATACTAGTGGAAAATTTACCATTTGGGGAAGTTTTGGTGACAGTGGTTGCGTAGGTAGAAAGATTATTGTAGATACTTATGGTGGAGTAGGTAGAATTGGTGGTGGCTGTTTTAGTTCTAAAAATGCCACAAAAGTTGATAGAAGTGGAGCTTACTTTGCTAGATATGTTGCCAAAAATATTGTTGCACATGGGTACGCAGATAGATGCGAAATTCAGCTTGGTTTTGCCATTGGAGTTGCTAAACCTATAAGTATGTACATTGATACTTTTGGTACAAATAAAACAAGTATTGATGAAATTTATGATTTTGTTAAGAGAAACTTTAACTTTTCACTTTCAAATATTATTCAAGAACTTGATTTATTAAAGCCAATTTATGAAAAAACGGCATGTTTTGGTCATTTTGGAAGAGATGAGTTCTCTTGGGAAAAATTTAAGGAAACAAAATAAACTACAGGTTCTGACTGAAAGTCAGAACTTTTTTAATCTACGGATAAAATATAAATTAAACATCATTTAATTTGTAAAATGTAAATTTTAGGTAAAAATTTAAAAATATCTACAATTTGAAAAATTTATTATAAAGATTTGCTATAAATATTTAAAATTCATTTTTTGCCATTTTTATTGTGGTTAAGAGTGGGATTAGGTTTCATAACAATTTTTATAAGTTTATGAATATAGTTTTGTAACATTTGTAATGGCTCTTATCTGATTGAATTTGACATTTTTATAAAAATATCTTAAACTTACTTTGAATCTAGGAGAAATTTATGATTGATTTACATATGCATTCAACATTTTCAGATGGAAGTGACGATGTTAAAACATTAATAGAAAAGGTTAAAAATTCGGGTGTAAAATTTTTCTCTATAACTGATCATGATACTGCTCAGTCGGCTAGAACCATACTTTCAGATAAAACTTTACAGAATAAAATTCGTGAAAATAATTTATCTTATGTTGTTGGAACTGAGTGGACTTGTGGTTTTATGGGTCTTGGTATGCATATTTTGGCATACGACTTTGACCCATTTGCTCCGGAAGTTTTGGAACTTGAGAAAGAAATTAAAGATATTTTAAAAGAGAAAACGGCTTTTAGATTGAATTATATTGAGGAAAAGGGATATGTGTTTTCAAAAAATTCTCAGGAATTTTTAAATACTAGGATTAATGTTAAAAAGCCAAATATTGCAAGGTGTCTAGTTAATGATGGCTATTTTGATTCATTTCAAGATGCAATTGATTTTTTAAATGAAATTAAATACCCTAAAAAATACAGGCTTGATGGAGAAAAGGTATTAAAGACTTTGTCTTCTATTGGTGCAAAAATGGTTTGGGCTCATTCGATTCATGGACTAGGTAAGTCCCCTCTAAGCTATGATGAAATTGAAAAATATTGCACAAAAATGAAAGAGTTTGGACTTATTGGACTTGAATGTTACTATTCGCTTTATAACTCAGAAGAAATTGAAAATCTTTTAAAAATTGCCAAAAAGTTGAACCTTTTTGTGACAGCTGGCTCTGATTATCATGGGGAAAATAGAAATGTTAAAATTGGTGAAACGTCTTCTGACGGCACCATTCAAGATGAAAAAAATATTAACATTTTTGAGATATTTAGTAAAATTATTGAATAATTTATAAGGTAGGGGAAAATGCTATTTTTTACTTCAGATTCACACTTTACACTTTCAGACTATAACGACACAATAAAGAGAGACTTTAGACCATTTAAGTCGGTTAAACAAATGAATAAGACAATTATTAAAACTTGGAATAAACAGGCTGGAAAAAATGATATTATTTATCATCTTGGAGATTTTTCAAATTTTAATAAAAATGATGATAAATCTTATAAAATAACACTTGGATTTGTAAGAAAACTAAAGGCTAAAGTAATTTTGATTATTGGGAACAATGAGGAATATATTATTCACCATGTGTTTAATGATGATTATGAGTCGTTCAAAAAATATTTACTAAATTTGGGATTTGCTGATGTCATTAGAGGTGGTATGTATATTGAATTTCAAAATCAAAGATTTTATCTTAATCACTTTCCAAAAAACCATAAAGATGACGCCATAAATTTATTTGGACACATTCATGGCACTGTATTTGTGAAAAAATATGGTTTTAATGTTGGCGTTGATAATAACTATTTTAGGCTTTTTAGTGAAAATGATATAATGGTATTGGTGGGAAGAATTAAAAAATTTGATGAAAATGTTTACGAATAATTATTTTTTGTTTATTACAAACTATTTTAGTAAACATATTGAACTAGTTTTTGTCGATTTTTTAGTTTAGGTATTGACTTTGATTTTGTCATATGATAAAATAAAACTATAAAATGTTAAATTATAAATGTATAAAAATAATTTGATAATTTTGTTTTTTACAATTCTAAATTGATTTTTGGGAGAAGAGAATTATGGATAATTTATTATGTAAGGTTGTTTTTTCTTCATTACAAAATGTTTTACTGGCATGTGTTGTAATTTTTGCTGCATTAGCTATAATTTTTATGGCAATCTTTGTTGTTGAAACAATTAAAGAAAAAAAACAAGAAAATGCTCAAGACGATAAAGTAAAGAGTGTTTATGATGAAAGACCGGTTAATCAGGAAGAAAAGGTTGAAGATGATAAACCAGCTGAAATGGAAGAATCAGAAGAAAATTCAAATGCTTCTGTTGATGAAATGCTTGCAAACTTAGATGAGTTAGCAAAAGAGGAAGAGCCTAGCGAAGAAGAAACAGAAGAAACTCCAGTTGAAGAAACTAGTGAAATGACAGAAGAAGATGTGCCAGCAGAAGAAGCAGAGGAAACATCTGAGCAAGTTGAAGAAGAACCAGTTGAAGAAACAACTGAAGAAGAAGTTCCAGAAGAACCTGTAACAGAAGAAGAAACTTCTGTTGAAGAAGAAACTTCTACGACAGAAACAGAAGAAGAAACTCCTGAAGAAAATGTTGAAGTTCAAAATGAGGCAACAGAAGAAGTTGCTGAAGAGACACCAGTTGAAGAGGAAACACCAGCTGAAGAAACTAATGAAGTAGCAGAAGAAGATGTGCCAGCAGAAGAAACAGAAGAAACATCTGAACAGGTAGAAGAAACACCTGTTGAAGCAACAAATGAGGAAGAGACAGTAGAAGAGCCTGCTGAAGAAGCTAAACCAGCCGTTCCTGGTTCTTTAGCTGATTATCAAAATAGGCTTGAAAGAGTAAAACAAACAAAAGATAAGTTAGATAAAGACTTAGCTAAGGTTCAAAAAGACATTTTAAAATATGAGAGAACTGAAAGAAGAAAAGAAAGAAATCAAAAAATGCTAGATAGAAGAGCAGGAGAACTTACAAATCTAAATCTTGTTATGTATTCAGTTACTGATATTAAAAATGTTGACGAAGAGAAAAAAGCTAAACAAGAAGATTTAACAGCTCACATTGCAGAACTTAAGGCAAGCATTCAAGATGCTGATGAATATCTTGAAAGCAATAAAGATAAAAATGCTCATAACATTTCTGTTGCTAATTTCTTAGAACAAGAGCAGTCACGTTATGCAGAAGAAATTAATGAACTTGAAACCCTTATTCAAAATCTTACTGATGGCAGTGGAAGTGAAGAATAATAAAAAAGTAAAGCACTTATTATAAAATAAGTGCTTTTTTTTATAATTTGTTTTACTAAATAATTTAAAAATGGTATATTATATTATGATGGTAAAAGTATTAGATATTTTAAAGAAAAAGAAATCCGAACAAAATGAAGTTCAAGTAAATAAAAAAACCAAGGTTGGGCTTGCTCTTGGTGGAGGCGGTGCAAGAGGTATTGGTCATATTGGAGCTTTAATTGCATTTGAAGAGCTTGGAGTAAAATTTGACTATATAGCTGGCACAAGTGCAGGAAGTATTGTAGGGGCTCTTTATGCATTTGGTAAAAGTCCAAAAGAAATAAAGGACCTAGCTTTGGGTTTAAAAAAGAAAGATATCATACAAGGAATGATACCATTTATTAGACCAGCAAAAACTTGGAAAATTGAAGAGCTTTTAAATGGAATTTTTGGTGATTTAACAGTTTTTTCTGAACTTAAAATTCCATTTAAGGTAGTTTGTACTGATTTAAAAACTGGAAAAGAAATTGATTTTGATTATGGTAATGTAGCAAAGGTTGTATCTGGGAGTTGTGCTGTTCCGGGGATATTTACACCCGTTCCATATGAAGGAATGAATCTTGTTGATGGAGGACTTAGAAATAATGTGCCAGCTGATGTTGTAAAAAATATGGGTGCAAATGTAGTTTTTGCAATTGATGTAAATCATTTAAGAGGTACAGGCACAGACTCACTCTCTACAATAAGTGTGCTTTCTTCTACGATTGGAATTATTATGCAATCTAAGATTGATAAAACTATGGAAGTGGCAGATTTAATTTTTGAACCAGCATTAGAAAATTTTTCTCCACTAAAAATTGAAGAAGTTGATAAAATGATAGAAATTGGCTACGAAACCGTTATGGCTAATAAATCAAAAATAATAAAAATGTTAGGTATTAATCCTAAAAAGATAGGAAAATATTTTACAAAGCGATGATAAAGCAAAAGATAAATTTCATTAAAAGACAGAGTAAGACAAAATTAATTACGGCAATTATTCTTTTTGCCTTTTTGATTTTGTCTTTCTTTTTTACTGATTTTATTGAAACGTCATTGAAACTTAGAGAAAGTTCTAGCATTCATCAAGTTTCAAATGAAATTATAGAAAGTTCCAACTTTAAAGTAACATATATTGATGTGGGTCAAGGTAATACTTGTTATATTAAATTCCCTGATGGGAAGACAATGATAATTGATGGTGGAAATGTTGAGTATTCGCAAAAAGTTGCCAGCGTACTAGAAGCCGATGGCGTTACAAAAATTGACTATTTAATTGCATCTCATGCAGACTCTGACCATATTGCAGGATTAAATTATATTCTTGATAAGTACGAAGTAAAAAATATCTATAGACCATTTCAAATTGCAGGTACTGGGACAAATTTAGATAACTTTGAAGTATATGAGGACGAAGATTTATCTGAAGTTTATTATTATTTAAATGAAATAACTGATAACAAAAGCAAAATTTCAAGAGTCACAACTTCAGTTTATAAGAGATTTATTTCTAACATTTATAGTGAATATTACTGTGAAGATGATATTTACTATAAAAGCACTGTTACGGTGTTTTATGATGGATTGAAAGTTGTTGGTGAAAATTATTCTTTTGAGTTTTTTGCTCCACTTGTTATGGACGAGAATATTAATTTGTCCGAATTTTCTAATACTGAAGGCTATGCAACTATTGGTTATGGCACTACAAATTCTAATGATAATTCGGCAATTATTTTAGTAAATTGCGAAGATAATACTTTTCTTTTTACTGGTGATGCATCTTGGACAAGTAATATTTATGAAGGCGAAGCTAATAGTGGGAAAGAAGAAATTGACTTTGTAAATAGTTTGACAGAAGAAGAGAGACAATTATTTAAAAATGTTTCAGTTTATCTGCTGGGTCATCATGGAAGTAGTTATAGCTCTGGTGAAAGTTTATTGGAACTTATTGATGCAAATTTTTTTGTAGTATCTGTCGAAGAAAATAGTAGTTATGGTCACCCTAATAGTGATACGCTTGCAAGAATAACTAAGTATAAAAAATTTGATGACTACCTGCTAATGACCAAAGATAACGGGAATATTACTTTTGGATTAGTTGATAATAACTTGGTGTATTGTCTTGAAAAGTCCGAAAATACTAGTAGAATTTCAATTTCTTGGTTTATGCTAGGTACAATTTTATATATCTTTGTTATATTTTTTATGTTTTCCATTAGGGTAAAACCACAAAAGAAACAAAGTTATTGACAATTTTTTTATTTTTGATATATTAAAAGTGAGGAATAATATGGAAAAAATTCAAGCTAAAGAATTTGTGGCTCATAATCAAATAGCAAAAAATATTGTTATAGAGCTAGAAAATGTTTTGCCTAAGATAGAAAAGAATTGTATAAAGACAATAGAAGATTATAAAACTCAATTAAATGCCCTTAGAGGTATTTTTAATCTTGAACAAATTTCAAGCTATGCAAAAAAGATAGATAGTATTAAGGAAAATTTGATTTATAATTTGTCGTTAAGGTCTAAAATTTCTTGTTTAATTCAAAAAAATAAGGAAAGAAATGTATTTTTAGAAAAAGTTATTAAAGAAAATCAAATAACAGGCTTTGATTTTTCAGCAAAACAACTCTCCAAAATTATAGCCGATGAAAATATAACTATAACAGAAGAACAGGCAAATATAAATGCAGAAAATAATAATATGTCCAAAGCCTATTTTAATGGAAATTTGTTGGCCTTAAAGTCTGAAGAACTGGACTTTTCTATAAAAAGTAATCTTTTAGTAGCACAAACTATAGATGAAAAAGAGCTTCTTTTACTTTTAAGTAAATTTCCTAAGAGTATTACCACTCTTTCAGGGGAGTCACTAACTGATTTAAAGCTTAAATTAAAATTTTTAAAAAATATCATAATATTAGTTGACCGACTAGTTAGAGAAAAGAGTTTTTATGAAATTAATGAGTTCTTTGGAAAACCATTAAATGTATCAAAGGAAGATAAACTTGATATAAAAGCCTATATTGGAGAGTTAGAGAATTATTTTGATGCAAAGATAGTTCAATTTCTTGAAAGAAATTACCCAAATCAAAATAAATTTATAAAACAAAAATTAAAGGTAAATTATAATTCTAAGTTTTTGCCTAGTTCACTTAAAGATATTCCTAATATTGAAAATATTGTAGATGAATTAATTGAAAATGACATTGTTAAACTTTTGGGTATAGATGAGATTTAAATGGTGTGAGTATGGAAAATGATTTAATTAAAGAAAGTGAAGATGAGTTTTATTTTGAGATTAGAGAGAAAGATATCAATGTCAATGATATTCTTGCTCTTGGAGTGTCCGAATTTGTGATTAAAGAGGAAATATTTCTTAGAAAATTTTACGGTGATAGATTCTTAGAATTTACTGGCAGAGAAAATGAACTGGTTGACGATTCAAAAAAATCTATTTCAAAGGTTAATTTAGATGAAATAGAAAAAATTAGTATTGTTCAGGAATTAATAGATAATCTTTCAAGGTCTGAGTTTAATCAAAATTTGGGCTCAGTTCTTGCCAAAATTAGAGAAGAGGAAGAATAATGAAACAAAATATCTTAATTGTGTGTTACGACTATTCTCTTGCAAGAAATGTAGCTGACGAACTTGCAACTATTTTAGATATGCGTGTTTTAGATGAGATTGATATGTTTAATTTTGACTTCGCTCCTAGAAATATCGAAGAAATGATTACTCTTAAAGGTGAAGACTATGTTTTGAGCAAACTTGTAAAAATTATATTGTCTGAGAGTGAATTTGAAAATGTTATTTTAGTTTCAAATCTTAAATCTATAAATCTGTGTAGAGATAATTTTAAGGAGATTAAAAATCATAATCTTGTGATTTTTTTAAGGTTAGATGAAAATGAACTTGCAAGTGTAGAGCAAGCCAACTATGTTTTTAGTCTTTCAAATGAAGAAATATTAAATTCAACTGAAATAATTTCGCAAAGTTTTGCAGATATTTTAGTGAATGTCAAAGATTTTTCAAAATTAGACCTTGTAAATGGAATAATGACCAAAATTGAAAAATATTATAATATTGGATAATATTACTGTCACTTTTTGTTGTGAAATTCACATAAAACAAGTATAATAAAGTTAATCTAATTAAGGAGATAATTATGAAACAACTTTATGATGCTGATTATATAATTAGAAAGAATAATGAATACGAGGAGCTTAGAATATATTACAGCCCTGCTGAAATAAAACTTAGAAAATTAATTCGTGAAGCAACAATAAAATGTGATATTCAAAATGAAAAGTGTAGAAAACAAAAGGAAAAATTAGAAGCTAGAAAATTAGAAAAGGCACTAGCTAACGAAGCAGAAAGGGAGATGTAATATATGGATATGAAAACCTTTGTAATGTATGTCTTTATGATAGTAGGCATACTCGTATGTGTGGTAGTAACTGCCATTGCTTTGGTTTGGGTTACCTGCTTTGTTGTAAGACTTTTGGTAAAGTCATTTGGAGCAAAGGTAACTTCATATTGCGATGTTGTTGTTGAAGATATTAAGGCAAAATCAGAAATGAAAAAAGAACTTAAAGAAAAAAAGCGTCAGGCTGATAAAGAGGCTAAAGAAGAATTGCTTAAAGTTAAGCTTCAAAGTAAGAAAAGAATCACTGAAATGAAGAAGAAAAAATTGCAGGAAAAATTAAAATCAAAAGAAAATGAAATGAGCCTTAAGCTTTTTGGTAGCTGTCCAATTGAAGAGAACAATGAGGAAGCTGAACTTAAAGAAGTTCAAGAAGAAATAAACGATGAAAATTTAGCTATAAATGAAAATGAAAGTGATTTGAACGAATCAGAAAATGATGAAACATTAATATCTGTTGAACAGACAGAGAAGAGCAGTGACGAAGTTCAACCATATGGAGATGATGAGGCAGACTACTTTGACTATGACAGGACACTAGGTTCAAGCTCAGTAAAAGAGGAAAGTAACTCTAATAATATTGATGATCAGGATATTCAGGTAGAAAATCCTACTTCAACCGACGAGGAAGTGACTGATTACTCTGATAACTCTGATAATTTTAATTCAGAGTCTGAAAGTGATTTTAATGTAAGTGATAATCAATCAGACGAATCTAATGACAGTGACAATAATGAAAAATCTTTTGATGAAATCACTGAAAATAGTAATTTTGATAATAGTGAAACAATTGATGAATTTGACACTAAAAAATCAAAAAAGAAAAAGCATAAAAAGTAATAATTATAATTTATTAAATTCAATTGATTAATATACATTTTTAGTTAGCAAGGAAAACTATTATATAAAAACTGAATTTGCAAATATAACTAATCGATATATTGCAAATACAGTCTTAATAATGACCTTGGTTTAACTATTAAATGTATATTTTTTTTGTTGATTTTTAAAAATTGTACTTGAAATTTCGCGTAAAAATATGCTATAATTAGGCTATTAATAGATATGATTATATAACTAAATCATATAAAAGGGGTGAAGTGGTGAGTAATTTTTGGCAAGAGAGCGAATTAAAAAAGAATGATTTTATTTGCGAAAATGGTGAAGAAACTAAATTTAAAGATGCACTTCTTTCTAAAGAAACAACTTATAAGTATAGTAAAGAAATTATGCAACTTCTAAATGAAGGCAAGGACATAAATGAAGCAACTTTTACAGCTAAAAAGCATTTGGAGAAATACTTTAATTTGTATATGAAAAAATATTATAAAGTAAAGTTAAATGCAAGATAATAAAAAATTAAATAGTTTTATTTATAAGATTTGTTAAATAAAAAAGCACTTGTTTTTTTTGCAAGTGCTTTTTTTATAGTAATGTAATTTATTTAAAAATTTACAGTCTATTTTTTGCTTTCTTCTTCAAGATTTTTAATAACCTCATTAGCGTGCTTTTTAGCCTCTGAAATTAGTCTATCGGCTTCTTGTTGATTAGTCTTGGCAAGAGTAAAGTATCTTGACTGTGTTTTTGTAAACTCTTCATAGTCTTTAGTTGGTAATTTTTCATCAAAAGTTAGTTTGTCGGTTTCTGGATTATATCTGTAAATTGGCCAGTATCCTGATTCCACGGCAAGCTTTTGTTGTGCTTGAGAGTTGCTCATATCACTTCCGTGATTAATACATGGGCAATAACAAATTACAATTGAAGGACCTTTATGTTCTTTTGCTTCTTTAAGTGCACTAATTGTTGCCTGTGCATTTGCTCCAATTGCAACTTGCGCTACATAAACATTAGGATATTGTCTAGCCATTGCTCCTAAATTTTTCTTTTGTGTTTGTTTTCCAGCACTTGCAAATTTTGCAACAGAACCCATTGGAGTAGATTTTGATGCCTGACCACCAGTATTTGAATAAACCTCAGTATCAAGAACTAAGATATTGACATCTTCACCAGTAGCGAGAACATGGTCAAGTCCGCCATAACCAATATCATAAGCCCAGCCGTCACCACCGATAATCCAAACGGAAGTTTCAAATAGACCTGACATATAACCATATAGAGCCTTTGTTGTTTCGTTATTTTTGTCATTATTGTATAAAGAAATGATTTCGTTTTTAATTTCTAAGGCAAGAGCTTGTTCTTTTTTATCTTGACTAAGCCATTTTTTAAGCTTATCAGTAAATTCATTCGAATAAATGTTTTCATCAATAGCTTTTTCAATTGTTTGAACCAAGTGCATTCTTATATTATTAACAGATTTCTTCATACCAAGTCCAAACTCTGCATTATCTTCAAATAAGCTATTTGACCAAGCTGGTCCAAAGCCAGTTTTTGATTTAGCATAAGGGCAGGTAGGTGCAGTTCCAGCATAAATACTAGAACAACCAGTTGCATTTGCAACAATCATTTCTTCGCCAAATAATTGTGTTAGTAACTTAATGTAAGGCGTTTCACCACAGCCAGCGCAAGCACCAGAAAACTCAAATAATGGTCTTTCAAATTGGCTTCCCTTAACAGTTTCTTTTTTAAATACTGTTTTTGGATTTTCTACATCTTTTAATTTATTATATTTAGCTTCTTCTTCGTCCAAAATTTCTTCAATGCTAACCATTTCAAGTGCCTTATTGATTGCTGGACAAACCTTAACGCAGTTCTCACAACCTGTACAATCACGAGGAGAGATTTGAATTTTAAATGAATATCCAGGAACGCCAAGAGCTGGTTTAGCATCAACCTCTTTAGCAAGTTCACTGTCTGTTGGTATGAGATATGGCCTAATTACAGCATGTGGGCAAACGAGAGAACATTGATTACATTGAATACAATTTTCCTTTATCCACTTTGGTATCATTGCCCCAATTGTACGCTTTTCATAGGCAGAAGTTCCAGTTTTATTTGAACCTGTCATATGAAAGGCTGAAACTGGAAGAGAATTTCCAAGTTTAAGTTCAATTGGTCGAATATAATTTTTGTAGTATGGATCGTCGAATGGGTCAAATGTTGGCTCAGAGGTGACGGTTGCCCAAGACTGAGGATAGTTAACCTTTCTTAATTTTGATAGAGATTCATCAATTGCATTTAAGTTCATTTGCACAACTTTTTCACCCTTGCTTGCATAGGTCTTTTTTGCGGCATCTTTAATATGTTCAATAGCAGTATCAACTGGAAGAATTTTTGATAGTGCAAAAAATGCCGTTTGCATAACTACATTAATTCTACGATTAAGACCAACTTCTTCGGCAATCTTTTCAGCGTCAATTACATAGAAATTTAAGTTTTTACTTGCAATGAACTTTTTCATAGAAGCTGGAAGTTCTTTTTCAAGTTCTTCATTTGTCCAGTGGGCGTTTAAAAGGAAAGTACCACCGTCTTTAATTTCGCTTAGCATATCGTATTTATTTACATAGCTTTTATTGTGACAAGCGACAAAGTCTGGGTGCTCAGTAAGATAAGGTGCATTTATTGGCTTATCAGACATTCTGAGATGACTTGTTGTAAGTCCACCGGACTTTTTGCTGTCATAAACAAAGTAGCCTTGTCCATATAGTCCTGCATACTCACTAATAATTTTTATGCTATTTTTGTTTGCTGAAACTGTACCATCTGAACCAAGTCCATAAAATCTACATTCTATTGTTCCTTTTTCAGTAAAATCAATAGAGAGTTTGTTTGCTGGCAAAGAACTAAATGTAACATCATCTTCAATTCCGACAGTAAAATGATTTTTAGGATTGGTTTCTAGCATATTCTCAAAAATAGAGATACAGTTGTTATGAGTAAACTCTTTGCATGAAAGTCCATACCTTCCACCTAGCACTTTAATACCATAAATTTCACTGTCACTAAGAGCAGAGATAACATCTTGAGCAAGTGGTTCGTAAGTAGCACCACTTTCTTTTGTTCGGTCGAGTACTGAAATAACTTTAGTTGTTTTTGGGAGTACAGAAACAAATCTTTTAATGTCAAAAGGTCTATATAACCTAACTTTTATTACTCCGACTTTTTCGCCCATTTCAACCATTTTATTTACAGTTTGTATAACTGTGTCTGCACCAGAACCCATAATAACAACTACTCTTTCTGCGTCCTTTGCACCATAGTATTCATAAAGACCATACTTTCTGCCTGTTTCTGCATAAATGCTGTTAAGTACATCTTCAAAAATGTCTGGGACTGCTGAAATTACCTTGTTGCCAGCTTCTCTATTTTGGAAGAAAATGTCTTCACCTTGATTTGTACCTTTTTGAATAGGATTTGATGGAGTGAACTCATTTGTTCTTTCATAAATATTTCCGTATTTATTGGCGAGTACTTTAACGATTTCATCATCTATTTTTGTTATTGTGTTAACTTCGTGTGAAGTTCTAAAGCCATCAAAGAAGTGTAAAAATGGAACTCTTGAGGCGTTGGTTGCTAAATGACTTGCCAAAGCCATATCTTGTGCTTCTTGAACACTTGAAGATGCAACCATTGCAAACCCAGTTTGTCTAACGCCCATTACATCGCTATGGTCGCCAAAAATTGATAGGGCATGGGTTGCTACTGTTCTTGCTGCAACATGAATTACACAAGGCAAAAATTCGCCGGCAATCTTATACATGTTTGGAATCATTAATAATAGTCCTTGAGATGAAGTGAATGTTGTAGCTTTTGAGCCTGCTGTAAGTGCCCCATGCAGTGCACCTGCTGCACCTGCTTCGCTTTGCATTTCTGTAACTTCTACTGTAGCACCGTAAATATTTTTTTTGCCAGTACTTGCCCAAACATCGATGTTTTCAGCCATAGGTGATGATGGTGTGATTGGGTAAATCATGGCAAGGTCAGACATCATATATGCCATACTTGCTGCTGCAGTATTTCCGTCTATCGTAATGTGTTTTTCATTTTCCATATAATTTCTCCCGTTTTTATTTGTGAAATAATTGAACTTTTCTCACAATATTATTATAGTTGTAATTTTTTAGTTAGTCAAACATTGTGTATTTTTTTATTTATAGTCATTGAAATAAATTGTGTTTTATGCTATTATTTTTTTATGGTTAGAGTAAAGTTGGTGGTAAGCTATAATGGCAAGAATTTTAGTGGGTATCAAATTCAGCCTAACAAACGAACTGTACAGGAAGAGATTGAGAAAGTTCTAGAATTTTTGCTTAAAGAAAAGGTAAGAATTTATGCCAGTGGCAGAACCGATGCAGGAGTATCTGCACTTGGACAAGTAATACACTTTGACACAAATGCTGTTATTAATGAGAAAAAATTACAAGATAGTATGAATGCATTACTTCCAAGTGATATTTGTGCAATAAGTGTTAGTCTTGTTGATTTAGACTTTGATGCCAGATTTTCAGTTAAGAAAAAGACTTATAGATACAATTTTTATGTTTCAAAATATACCCACCCAATTTTTGATGAATTTGCAACGAGAATCAATGATTATGCTAACATTGAATTGATGCAAGAAGCGTGCAAATATCTTATTGGCAGTCATGATTTTGAATCATTTGTTTCCAAAAAAAGTGGAAAGTCTGATTTTGTCCGAACAATTTATGACGCTAAGATTGTAGACATAGATGAAGGAATTTATGCATTTGAAATTACAGGAAATGGATTTTTGTATAATATGGTAAGGATTATCTTTGGAACGATTGTACAAGTTGGTTATAAAAAATTACAGCCAAAAGACATAGAACGAATTATTTTGTCTAAAAATAGGGCAAAAGCAGGAAAAACTATGCCCTCAAAATCACTTTTTTTGAAAAATGTTGATTATTCTGTTTGAAAATAAAAAAAATATTAAATATACTGGCTAAATTATTGACATTTACCAGAATTTAATATAAAATATATGAGCATAGGATTGGGAATTTATAGGTAAATAATTTTCTTTTCTGAAAATTATTTTGTAATTTAATTATATTTTTATTGATAATTTTATTACAATTTACTATTTCCAATTATAGATAGCAAAAATAAAATTAAAAGGGTAAACAAACATGAAAACATTTATGCAAAATGCAGAAACAAAGTCAAGCAAATGGTATATTGTTGATGCAACTAATATGCCTCTTGGTAGATTGGCTAGCCAAGTTGCCGCAGTTCTTCGTGGCAAAAATAAGCCAGAGTTTACTCCAAATGAACTTTGTGGTGACCATGTTATCATAATCAACACAGATAAAGTTGTTTTAACTGGTAACAAACTTGAAGACAAATACTATCGTTATCACACGGGATACATTGGTGGACTCAAAGAAATTCAATACAAAACTCTTATGAGAGAACAGTCTGATAAAGCAGTATATCAAGCTGTAAAGAAAATGCTTCCAAAGAATTCACTTGGAAGACAAATGCTTACATATTTGAGAGTATATAAAGATGACAAATATGAACAAGCAGCTCAAAAACCAGAAGTTTTAAATGTAGAAGGAAGAAGGTAGAAATATGGCAAAGAAAGTAGCAAAAGTCCAAAAAATTTGGGCAACTGGTCGTAGAAAAAAAGCTATTGCAAGAGCAAGAATTTGCGAAGGCACTGGTAAAATTATGATCAATAAACAACCACTTGAAGAATATTTTAAGTCAAGTCTTCTTCAAAATGAAGTTAAAACTGCTTTAACTTTAATTGAAGCAAGTGACAAATATGATGTTGAAATCACCGTTACTGGTGGTGGACTTTCAGGACAGGCAGGTGCTTGTCGTCATTCAATTGCAAGAGCATTAGTTCTTTCAAATGAAACTTACAAAAAGCCAATTAAGGCTGCAGGACTTTTAACTCGTGACCCAAGAATGAAAGAAAGAAAGAAATATGGTCTTAAGAAAGCAAGAAAAGCTCCACAATTTTCAAAGAGATAAAAATATGGCTTTTTGCCATATTTTTTTATTTGTAACAAATTCAATAAAAATAATAGAAATTTCGTTTAGTTAAAATATGGAAAAATTTGATTTATTTGATATAGATAGAAAAAATTTAGGTTTAAAGCAAGATAGAGATAGTTTGGTAACCATGCCTTCACAAACATACAGGCAGGTGGTCCATGTGGTGATTTTTAATAGTGAAGGTAAAATGCTCATACAACAAAGACAAGTAAATAAAAATCCTTATCCAAATATGTGGGACATATCATGTGGTGGAAGTGTTCAAAGTGGTGAAAATTCAAGACAAGGTGCAACTAGAGAACTTTTTGAAGAACTGTCAATTAGTTATGACTTTACAAATACAAGACCAGCTTTAACTATTAATTTTAATCAAGGATTTGATGATTTCTATATTATTAATCTTGATATAAATGATTTAAAAACATTAAGTATTCAAAATAGCGAAGTTCAATCAGTAAAGTGGGCGAGCAAAGAAGATATTATTAAGCTTAACAATATGTCAATGTTTGTCCCTTATTATGAAAGTTTTATTTCTTTTTTATTTGAGCTTAGGTTGCATCATTATGGAAGTCATAGGGTAAATTAATAGTAAGGGAAGATTGATTAAAATTTTATTGCTAAATTTATTGCACTTTGTTAAAATTAAAATGTATAATTTATTCATTATATTTTTTAAAATAAGAGATATCAAGTATCTAATTTAATACTTAAAATGTAATTTTTTAAATAAAAAATAATTTTTTTTGTTTTTTAGGTATTTTAAGGATAAGACTAAGGGGTACATATGAAATTTTTTAATAATGGTTGGGACGAATGCTTGGAAGATGAGTTTCAAAAAGATTATTTTAAGGAACTTTTATGTAAAGTAGATGAAGAATATTCAAAATACAAAGTATATCCACCAAAAGGTAAAATTTTTTCAGCTTTTACTAATTGTGACTTAAAAGATGTTAAGGTTGTTATACTCGGTCAAGACCCTTATCATGAAGAGGGGCAAGCACACGGAATGTGTTTTTCAGTTCTTCCGAATGTTGACATTCCTCCATCACTTAAAAATATTTACAAAGAAATTCAAGACGAGTATGGCTTTGCTCCACCTAATCATGGTTGTCTGATTTCTTGGGCTAGACAAGGCGTGTTATTATTAAATACTACACTAACTGTTAGAGCTCATATTGCAAATTCTCATTCAAATTTTGGTTGGCAAAGATTTACAGATAGAGTTATTCAAGAAGTGAGTAATCGTGGAGAACATATTGTATTTATTTTGTGGGGGAGAAATGCAATTTCTAAACGTGGTCTTATAGATGAAAATAAACACTTGGTCTTGACTTCTGCACATCCAAGTCCACTTTCTGCTTATAATGGATTTTTTGGAAATGGACACTTTAAAAAGGCAAATGAATATTTAAAACAATATGGTAAAACTGAAATAGACTGGAGAATTAAGAATATCTAATTGGAGGTGAATATGAAAAGAATATTTTGCTTTATGGCTTGCATATTTTTGTGTTTTTGCTTTGTCACCCTTGGCATTTTTACAAACAAAACATCAAAAGATACCTTTGCCATTGTTTCTGAATCTCAAATAGAGAATCAGCAAGACATTGTTAGTGTAAACTATTCTGATTTAACTTCAAATTTGCAGGCTGATGCAACATATGGACAGACGCCTTTTGATTCAAGCACCCAGTCATTAAGACCGGGTTATTCAATTACTCCAAGAGTTAGTACTTCTGCACAATACAATCAAGTTGACTCAGTAAGATATAGTGTTCCTCAGTTTACTATGAATAATTATCAATCAATATTTATGTGGATATATTTTCCAGATGACCCATATGAAAATTTTTATTCATTTGATATTTCTTTTTCTAGTCAGCAGGGGGATAAAATATCATGGCATTTTACACCATATGAACTTGATGATTTCTTGTCAGACTCTTATTCAAATAGTTTTGGTTGGAAATTTGTTGAATTTTCGTATTTAGATGCTACAAAAACATCAAATGTTGGGGAAGATACTGTATTTTTTATCTTAGAAATTTCTTATAAATACATAAGTGATGACAATCTTGGCGAATTGGGGTTTAATTTTGATACATATATAACCAATGGAACATTAAGTTTTTATCATGTATTTTTAGGTAATAGAACCTCGACCTCTTCAGGTGTTCTTTTAAACTTAAATTATGTTTATTACTCTGTAAATCAATCATTTTTGTCAGAATTAGACTCAATTTGTTTAAATGAATCATATACAATTAAGAGTATTAATGAAATGTTTAATTATGTTTATGTAGGAAAGAGTAATGTTTTGTCTAGCAGTACCCAAAATAATAGGTTTGTATGGAATATCAATATATCTAGTAGTCTTTCAAATTTTGATATTTATTCTGGGGAAACTTATAAATTTGAAATTAGTGGCAACAATGTTTTTACTATTACGCTTAGTGAAAATAGAAATGTTAGAAATTCATCACAATCAAACGTTTCAAAGGAAACTATCATTACATACAAAAAGAATTTAAGTATTTATGAATATAGTTATGGTAGTTTTGAAAAGGGTTTTTATGATATTACGGCAGATACGAGATATCAATTGTATTTCACAGTAGCAAATGGTTTTACCCTTACCGATGAACTTGAAGTTACTTCATCAAATGATAATATTTTTGTCGTAGAAAGCGTTTCATATAATGAGCAAGATGGCACATACAGCATAATTGTAAAGGGTTTAAAAAATGGTAGAGCTTCAATTTCAGTATCATCTTCGGGAATTAGACCGGGTGAAACAGCAGTAAAATCATATACTGCCTCAGCTACTCTTGAAGTTTCTGGTGCTACCATGAGTTTTGGTTATGGACAGATGATTTTGATTATTCTTGCTTTTTATGTTTTAGCAGGTTCAGTTTTTGCTTTTTTCACGATAAAAAATATTAAAAAGAATAGACAAAGACAAAATAGGCAATAATACAATTGTATGAATTTTAAAAACAATGAAGGGGAAACTAATAGAGAAAAAATTGCCTATACTTATGTTCCTATTCAGAGAAATAGCACAAATCTATGTGACAAAAATTATGAAAATGGAACTTCTAAAAAAGACAAGACGATAATAAAGTTAGTTTCTTTTATTGCGTTTGTCTTTTTTTGTTTTAATTTGTTACTTATTGGGGTTGTTTTTTTTAATATAAAAAATAATTATGTTAAAAAATTTAATTTAAATTATTACAATGTAAGTGTGAGTGGTGACGGCATTTCTACTTATGCTGTTCAAAGTGCCTTGCAAAGTTCAGTTTGTATTGCAGCAGGAGGATATGCATATGATGAAAACTCATTTTATAACAATACTGCAAGTCGTGGTTCAGGAGTAATTCTTAGTATTGATTTTGATGAGGATTATATTTATGTTTTAACCTGCTATCATGTGATTAGTGGATACAATTCTTCGATTTATGTTCTTTTTTCTTCCAGCTCAAAACCAATCAAGGCAACTCTAGTTGGATATTCTTCTACATATGATGTGGCAGTAATAAAGATTTTTGGATTTAGTGAATCTCAAAGTGTTAGCGAAATTTCAATAAAAAATAGTCAGCTAGTTTCAGTTGGAGAAAGTGTTTTTGCTGTGGGCAACTCACTTTCTGGAGGACTGAGTGTTACAAGTGGGGTGATATCAAGAGTAAATAAAGAAGTTATTGTTGAAGATAAAATTGCCCGAGAATTACAAACAGATGCTTCTATAAATCCGGGAAATTCAGGTGGTGGTCTGTTTAATAACTCAGGTGAGTTTATTGGAATTATTAATGCAAAACTAAGCTCAACAAGTAGTTTAAGTTCTGTTACAACAGTTGAAGGAACGGCTTTTGCAATTCCTAGTACTTTGGCAATATCAATTGCAAAAAGCATTATCGCTAATAACGGTTTTCCAAGCAGTGTAAACTTAGGAGTAACATTTTTAAATTATGCAAATCTAATTTCTACTATAAACCTTAATGGCAATATTGTTGAGGATTATGAAGTTCGTGTTTCATCAGTAGAAAATAATTCAATTTCAAGTGGGCTTTTAAATGTGAATGATATAATATTGTCATTTACTTACTATGATTTGCAGGGAAACTTAAATGAAGTGCAGATGATAAATAAATATTGCTTTGAGGATATTTCTTTTGATATTTTAACTAACTCTCCTATAGAGTTTAAAATTATAAGTCCACTATTTAATGAGGAAAAATATGTAACTATATATGCTAGCGATAAAATTATACAACAATAATGTTTAATTTTTTGTTGCAAAATCTTTTTAAGTATGCTAACATTACAGCGTGGAGGTTAAATTATGACAATTGATAAAGTAAAGGAAATAATTGCAAAACAATTTTCAGTTGATGCGAAAAAAATTTCAGATGACACAAACATTGCTGAGGAACTTGGTGCTGATTCCTTAGATTTAGTTGAGATTTTGATGTCTATTGAAGATGAATTTGGAGTTTCAATTCCTGATGATGCAATTCCAAATATTAAAACTGTTAAAGATGTTGTTGAGTTTATAGACTCTCACAAAAAATAAATTTAAAACGGCAATGAATTTTGCCGTTTATTTTAGTTATTAATTTTTGTAGTATTTACTAATAAAAATAAAGTGATGTTAAAATTTAAGAAAATTAAATTTTAGATACAAGTCATATTCTCAATATAATGTATTGTAGCATCACATTTTGAAAGAATATTAATTGACGAAAAAGTTGTTTTGTCACGGTTGCCGAAAACTTTCAATTTATAAATTTAATGTTATTTTACAAATGAGATTTAATTTACAACCTAAATTTTTCATTGAATTAGTTTTTCATCACATAGCATATTTATTATGAATACCATAAAGTAGTTAGCAGTATTAGGCTACAAAAATAACAATCATTTTTATGATAAATAAAATCAAATTTTTTAATGTATATTTTTTATAATTGGTAATACAATATAAAAATGAAAAAGTACATTAAAATAGTTTACAAAAAATTTTTTTTGTTATACTATATGGTCAATAATTTGAGGTGAATGTATATGGGTAAATATAAAAAATGTCCAAGATGCGAACTTAATTATATCTTAGAGACTGAAGATTACTGTCCGATATGTAAGGCTGAAATGAATCATAATCATGACGCAGAGGACGATTTTTTTGATAATTTAGAAGATATGGAACTTTGTCCTGTGTGTGGGGTAAATTATATAAAAGAAGGTCAATCAATGTGTGATGAATGTAGAGGCAAGAAAAATTCTTCAGACAGTGACGATGATGAACCAGTGTCAAAAGTATGGGAAAAATCCGATGATGATGACACAGATTTGGCAAGATCAGATATTGACAGCGATGAAGATGGAGAAGAGGAATACAATTCTGGATTTGAGGACATAGATGTAACAGACGATCCTTATAAGATAGATGATGATACCTTAGATGACTTGGATACTCCAATTGAGTTTTCTGAAGATGAGGACGAAGAAGAGGAAGAGGACATTATTAGTGACTCAGTTGATGATGACTTTGAGGTGGTCGAAGTAGACGATGACGACGATCTTGATGAAGACGATGAAGATGATGACTATGACTATGGTGGAGATAATGATCTTTTAGGTAAAAAAAAGTAATAAAAAAATAAAAAAGCATTTAACATAATGTTAAATGCTTTTTTTCTATTCCTTATCAAGCTTACTAATTACCACATCGCCACAAAGTACCTCTGAGTAAGAATATGATAGTGGACTTTTTCCATTTCCAATATTAACTGTAAAAATACTTGGATAAATGTTTTCAATCGTTCCTTGATATTTTTCTATCTTCTTTCGTCCACGATTAATTTCCATTGAAATGTTTTCTCCTTTGAGTTTTTCAATTTCTTGAATTACATTTAATACACTACTATTTACTTTTCTCATAATTTCTCCTCACAAAAATTATTGTCCTAAAAAATAATTTTATTCAATAAGTCATAAAAAAACAGTTTGGCTAGTACAATTATTTTAGTGGGGGATATTATGGAAAATGTAGCATTTATAACAAGGAAAAAAATTACTATGGATAAATTTTCAACACAAATCAAAGTTTCAACTGCCAGTCCGATAAAAAAAATATTAAATGTCGATGCAACTTCTATTATTTCTTCTTGTGATGTACTTAGTGGCTATGTCTCACTTAGTGGCAAAATCAAGGCAAATGTAATTTTTGTTAACAAACTTGATGAGCTTGACCAAAGTGAAGTGTTCTTTGATTTTATTGAAAAGCAACAGCTAGACATAGAACTTGATGATATGATTGCAGAAGATAGATTAACGCTTAAAAATGTTTCTTTTTCAAATGCAGAAGCAATTTGTGTTTTTGAGCATCAAGTAGTATTAAATGGAAATTATAGTTATGAATTACCAGCATTTTCAGAAGATAATAAGGATTTTGTTACAAAAACCTCTACTTTTGAGGCTCAAAAGTTTGTAACAGCTTCCGAGGATAATTTTGTTGTCGCAGAAGAAACGGAAGTTAATTTTACTGATCTAAAAGTTATTTCTTCATCGGCAAATCTAATAATTACGGACACTAGCTGTTTGGTGGACAAAATATCAATTGAAGGTAAGATCCTTTCTAATGTCATCTATAAAGACTCAGAAGGGGTTGGTCATCTTGCAAAAGAGTTTGAATTTAAACAAGAAATTCAATCTAACGGTACACTTCCAAATATGAAAGTGGCAGTTATTCCAATTATGAAAAATGTCACTGTAACGCCAGAAGAAAACGAAGGAAAAACAAATCTCGTTTATGCGTTTGACTTATATGCAAAAGGGATTGTTTATGAAGAGGGTAGCTATGAAATTATAGAAGATATGTTTTCATTAAAAAATAAAATTCAAATAACATATGATTATATTGATGCAAGAACCTTTTCAAAAATGAAAAACTTTACAGATACTACAATGCTTACTGAGGATATCTCTAAACTTGAAAATTTTGATGATATTTTGTCTATTTATTTGCCAAAATTTGCAGTTTCATCAGTTGAAGAAAGTGAAGATAAGGCAATTATATCTGGCGTGATTACTTCGCGAGTTCTTTATAAGACCGAAAATGATTACTGTGAGTTTGAAACTAATTTACCTGTAAAACTTGATATAATTAAAGAAAATGATGAGGTTGTGGGAAATGTATTAGTTTCACCAGAAATATCATCATTTAAGGTAAAGGCAGGCAAATTTTTAGAGGTAATTTACAATATCAATTATATGGTTAACTTTGAGAAAGAAGTTAGTGAAAAATATGTAAAAGAATATGAAATTCAAGGCGAAAAGAGTGAAAATGAAGCGGGTATTAAGATATATATCACAAAGCAGGGAGAAACTCTTTTTGAAGTTGCAAAATCACTAAATGTTCGTCCAGAAACAATTACCAGCCAAAATGAAGTTGTCGGTTCATTTGAACAAGGTGAAAAAATATATATTTATTCACCGATTAATCTATATAATTAATAGACAAAATCATTCAAATATGTTAAAATATACATTAAGGAGAAAGAAAACGATGGAAGAAATCAACTCATTAGACCAAGCTTTATTTAATGAAAAGTCACTTTATCTCCTTAATATAAGGGAACTTAGAGCACTTGGAAGAAAATTTGGTGTTCCTTCGCCAACTTCAAAAAGCAAACAGGAATTAGTTGACTATATCTTAAAGGTTGTTTACGGTGAAATTGAGATTCCAGTTAGAAAGAATAACTATGGAAGAAAACCAAATTCAAATTCTTTTGATATGGGATTATTTTTAGATAAAATCAAAACTAATACTGATTTTAGCGATGAATTAAAGAGCTATTCATTTGTGGAAGATTTTGGGCTATCAAAAGTTTCAAGTCCAACTTCCGAATATATTACAGGTGAAAACTTTGAAACAAGAATTTATTTTGAAGAAAATGGAAAACATTTTTTGAGAACAAAGGCATTTATTGGTTCAGCCGATGACATTGAAATTACTACTGAATTTGCAAAGAAATTTGGCTTAATTAATCTTGATGTTGTTGAAGTGATTATTTGTGAAGATTTAATCAAACCAATTTCTATTAATGGGATAAAATTAGAAGATAATTTTACCGATATTATTGTAGATAATAGTGTTTTGCGTTCAGGACAATCTAGGGATTTTTATTTATGCACAAAAGAAGAAATCAGGTCAGAAATTGAAAAGTTAATTGAAATTTCGGATAGTCGAAATATTAGTATAGTTCTATTTACTGAAAATGATTATAAAGGAAAAAATCTTCAAAGCTTAAAGTACTTTGAAGATGAAGATAAATCTCAAATTTATAAAAAACTTATGTTATTTGCGGGAATGTGTGAAAAAGCAACTCACCAGGGTGATGATTTGATTGTTGTTTTAGAAGATGGTAATTGCATAAAAAATATTCTAGACAAATTTGATGAAGATGTGCAAAGTCGCACTACTAGGTATCTTCGTGAAACTTTTAATAAGATTACAAAGCTTGGGAATATTTATTTAGCGTTCTACTTAGAGGCTGAAGTTTCTTATTAATTATCACTATTAATACTTGCGTTTTCAAGAATAAATTTATCAAAATCAATCGACTCAATAAAATCTCTCGGATAAAAAGTGACAGTATTAAAACTCACATAACTATCTATGTGAGTTTTTAAAATTATTGGGGTTGGAATATCAAGTTCATGACAAATCCTTTCAATATGAAGCCTGAATGTATTTTCTGAAAAATTATCTATACTTTCATAGATAAATGACCTAGTAATTTTTGTATCAACTGTTGTGTGTGACCAAATTCGTAGCATACTATACTCCTTAGCAACTATGATATCATAAATTTTATAAAATAATCAAGTAAATAAAAATTAATTTGACATTCCTTTTAAATTATAATATAATACATTAAAATTTATTATAGCATATAAATTTTTGCTAGAAGGAGATGACTATGGCAGATTTATTTATTACTGCTGAGGGAAAAGCAGAAAAAGAAGAAAGACTTAGATATTTAAAAAATGTAAAAAGACCAGAGGTTCTTGAAAAGCTTAAAATAGCAAG
Source organism: uncultured Clostridia bacterium (assembly GCA_944382715.1). Taxonomy (GTDB): domain Bacteria; phylum Bacillota; class Clostridia; order Christensenellales; family UBA1242; genus RGIG1681. The sequence continues at coordinate 72,824 of CALWNC010000001.1, read as the reverse complement.
GGATTTTGGTGATTTGAGTGAAAATTCAGAATATGATGCTGCAAAAAAAGAGCAGTCAATTGTTGAAACTGAAATCTCTCAGATAGAAGAAACGCTTAGGAAGGCAACAATTGTTGAACAGGGTTCTATTTCCAATGATGTGGTAAGTGTTGGCAATTTTGTAAAAGTATATGACATGGAATTTGATGAAGAAGTTACCTACAAAGTTGTTGGAATTATTGAAAGTAACCCAGACAAGAATTATGTTTCAAATGAATCTCCAGTTGGTCAAGCACTAATTGGTGGAAAAGTGGGAGATATAGTTACTGTTAAAGCACCAGGTGGTGATATGCAACTCAAAATTTTGGAAATAAAATAACTAATTAAATCAAATATTTAATGGTTTTACTATTGTTCTTGCTTAATAATTTTAGTTTTTTTGCTAAAATATAGGGTGCAGTAACAAATTTTTTGAAATTTTTGTCTTTACATAATAAAAATGTAGCATTTGCTACATTTTTATTATGTAAATTATTTTTAATTTTTGACTTTGTTTTATATTCTTGACTTTGTGGAATATTTTTATTAAAGTATTATTAGGTGAAAAATGCTCAATTATAAGAATTTTATAGTAAACTCAAATGCATATCAGATTTTAAAAAAGGATATTACTTCAGAAAGAATTTCTCACGCATATCTTTTTACAAGTCAAGATGAAAATTATAATCAAATTTTTTCAAAGATTTTTGCAGAAAATTTAATTAATATAAAAGAAAGTGAAATTGCACAAAAAAATATTTTGAGAATAGAAAATAATTCACACCCAGATGTTAAAATTTATGGTTTGGCGGAAGAGAATATAGATGTATCAAAGGTTAGCGAAATTGTGGATCAAGCACAGGTTAGTCCCTTTGAATCAGATAAAAAAATATTTATTTTACTAAATATTCAAAACATGAATGAGGCAAGTCAAAATAAGATTTTGAAAACCATTGAAGAACCTCCATCTAAAACATATTTCATTTTAAGTGCTACAAGCACTGTTAAGATTCTTCCAACTATTATGTCTAGGGTTAAAACTATAGAACTTGATGAAATATCAACAGAAACAATTTTTAAAATGCTTTGTGAAGCTGGTGCAAATGAGTCAAATGCTAAAATTTATGCAAATTGTTCAAATAATAATGCACTTCTTGCAGAAAAATTGTCAATGGATAGCAATTTTATTAATTTTTTTAATAAAACAATTATGTGTTTTTATGATATAAATGGAAGTAGAGATGTTTTAGAATATTCAAGCTATTTTTCATCTAAAAATATTGATAAAGATGAGTTTTTTAATTTAGCAGAACTTATAATAAGAGATTTGTCATTTGTAATTTTAAAAAATTATAATGAAGTTATTTTAAATTCCGTTATTGAAAAGCTTAAATTAATTGCATCTAGACTTAATTTAGATGCAACAAGCGAACTTATGGACTGTGTTATTAAGTCAAAGAAAGATTTAAGCTATAATGCAAATTCAACGGCAGTAATAGATAATTTCTTGTTTAAATTAGTGGAGGTTAAAGTAAAATGCAGAAGATTGTTGGGCTAAGAAGAGATAAGGAGAAAGCACTCTATTATTTTCTTGAGAATATAGACAATTTAAAACTTGGTGATAAAGTAGTAGTTGATTTTGATGATTTTCAAACAGTTGCAACAGTCTCAAAACTTGGAATGATGGTTGAAGATGAAAAGGCAACAGAAATGAATGGATTGCTGAGAAAAGCAACAGAAAGTGATTTGCAAAAATATGAACAGTTAAAGGCAAAAGCAAAAAATTATCTTCCAGAGATTAAGAAAAAATCACTCGCGCTAGGATTAATGATGAAATTTATCAGCGCAGAGTATAGCTTAGATGGGACAAAGATACTTATCATTTTTTCAAGTGAAGAGCGTGTTGATTTTAGGCAACTATTAAAAGAACTTGCATCAATGTTAAAGGCAAGAATTGAGCTTAAACAAATAGGGCAAAGAGATGAGGTTAAACTCTGTGGTGCTGTTGGTCAATGTGGTCAACCTTGTTGTTGTGCAAGATTTTTAAATGAATTTGAGCACGTTACAGTAAAAATGGCAAAAATTCAAGGTCTATCTCTTGCACCTTCCAAAATAAATGGAATTTGTGGCAGATTAATGTGTTGCCTTGCATATGAAACGCCTCTATATGAAGAACAAATACAAAAAATGCCGAAAGTTGGAAACGAAATAAAAACGCCTAATGGCTTTGGTGTGGTTGTATTTAATGATATTTTAAGAGAAAGAGTTGCAGTTAAAAGAAAGGCAGATGGTGATACATTTGTAGTTGAAGATTTTTCTATTGAAGAACTAAAAGAGCAAGAAGAAAAAAATCAAAAAGAAGAGACTAATGAAATTGAGCAAAAATCGCAAATTTCAGTAAAAGTTACTGAAAATATAGTGGAAAATGGTAATTTTACTGAAATATTTGATGAAAAAATTGTATCTGAAGTTGAAACAATTCAAGAAGAAAATAAACTAGCAGATAATGTAGATGAAAAAATGTCTAATAAAGATGCTTCTAGTATACAGCAAGATAAAAACAAATATTCATCTGACTCAAAAAGTAATGGCAAAAATTCTGGGAAAAAAGTAACAGAACAAAGAAATAATCATTCTAGAAATTATCATAACAGTAAATTTAATAAAAAAAATTAACTAAATTATAAAACTTGCTTGATATTTTTGTCTTTTGTTGTATAATAATAGTAGATTTTTTTAGGAGATAAAGTATGGCATATGTAATTGATAAAAATGTTTGTATTGGTTGTGGAGCTTGTGTTGGTGCATGCCCTGTAGCAGCTATTTCTGCTTCTGAAGATGGAAAAATGGTTATTGATAAGGAAAAATGCATTTCGTGTGGGACTTGTTATGCAGTTTGTCCTGTAGGTGCACCATCAAGTGAAGAGTAATTTTATTGGTCAAGATGAAACTCTTGATGATTTAGAATTAGACAACTTAATGATTATTCAAAAACAGAGTGGGTATAAGTTTTCAACCGACTCTGTTTTGCTTGCAAACTTTGCTAAAGTTAAGAGAAATGAAAGGTATGTTGACTTGTGCTCAGGAAGTGGTATAGTTGCAATTTTAGTTAGTTATAAAAATAAGCCGGCAGAAAGTATAGCTGTAGAAATTCAAAGTGATATAGCTGATATGGCTAAAAGATCTATTATGTATAATAAACTATCAATAGAAGTTTTAAATCAGAATTTGATTAATACACCACAGACTCTTGGGTGTGAAACGATAGATGTTATTACAATTAATCCCCCATATAATCCAGTTGGTAAAACTTCAAATAATTCCCAAATTGCCATGTCTACACACGAAATTTCAATAAATTTATCACAAATTGCGATTTCTGTTAGCAAACTTTTAAAATTTGGAGGCAGGTTATATATTGTGTACCGTGCAGACAGATTGGTTGATTTAATATTTGAACTTAGAAAAAATAAATTAGAACCAAAGGTTATAAGAATTGTTTATCCAAAACAGAGTAAAGAACCAAACTTAGTCTTATTGGAAGCAAAAAAGGGTGCTAAAGGTGGAGTAAAGATTTTACCACCATTAGTTTTGAATAATGAGGATGGCTCTGAAACAGATGAATTAAAAGATATTTATGGTAGAAAGCCAAATTCGTAAGACGATTAAATTTTATTGTAAATTGTTCATAATATTATTAGTTTATAAAGGCTTAGTTAAATTTTGTTTTAAATTAATTTGATATAATATATTAATAAAATAAATTTTAATTATAAGATTTTGCACATTCCACAGGCTATAATTGCACCAATAAATGCACTTAGCAGACAGAGTGGAATAATATATCTGAGTTTTTTTATTTTCGTTGTTGAAAAATAAACAGCCACTACATAAAATGTTGTTTCTGAGCAACTCATAATTACACTTGCACATTTTGAAATATAACTATCTGGACCATAGAGTGAAAATAAATTAGATAGCATGGCGATGGAGCCTGAACCCGTAAATGGTCTTAAGATTAAAAATTCAATAAGCTCAGATGGTATACCAAGAAAATTAAAAAAAGGTTTAAATAAGTTTGTTAGATATGCAGAAATGCCACTGATACTAAGAAGTTCTACAACCATAAATATTGCTACTAAGTAAGGAAATGTATTTATGCATAAATCAACTGCACTTCTTGCACCAGAAATAAAACAATCATAGGCATTTATTCGTTTAAATAAACTATAAACCAAAACAAATATAATAAAAATTGGGATAATAAAATTGGTCATAATTAATCCTTCTTCTTTTTTCTATCAAAAATAAAATGAAATATATAGACTAATAAAATCGAAATTGATGTAGAGATAATTGAGCTTACAATTGATGGAATAACTATGGCTGTTGGATTTGAACTGCCAGCATTTGAAAGCATTCCAATAATTGAAGTGGGTAAAAGTTGCACACTTGAACAACTTATTGCAATTAGCATAATCATTGGAAATGTAACAGTCGATTTGTTTTTATTATCTTTTTGCATTGATTCAATTGCCTTAATTCCAAGAGGAGTAGCTGCACCACTCATTCCAAGCAAGTTTGCCGAAATATTCATAGAAACATATTGTTTACTTTCCTCTGAAAGATTGTTTTTTCCAAATAATTTGTTTATAATGGGAGATAGGAATTTGGAAACCTTTTTAGAGATTCCACTTTTTTCTAAAATGGCGAAAATACCCAGCCAAACTGCGTAAATTGCACACAGTGACAAGGAAAGAGTTACTGCATTATTTGCAGCTGAAATCATACCAGTTAAAACTTTGCTTGGGTCAAACATGCAAAGGGAAATAATACTTATTATAAATAGGAAAATCCAAATTTTATTCATAGTAAATACTATGATTTGAAATAAAAAAATATGAGGTTTTATGATTGATACACATGCACATCTTTATATGTTTGAGTTAGATGGAAAAGACATAATATATAATATGGAAAAAGACAATCTTGAAAGGATTGTAACTATTGGAACAAATGTAGAAGACTCTAGGAAAAATATAGAAATAGCAAGAAATAATAAAAATGTATACGCAACAGTCGGTATATATCCAGAATTTGCAGGAAGCATAACAGAAAGAGATTTGGAAGAAATAAAAAATCTTGCAAGAGATGAGAAAGTTGTTGCCATTGGGGAAATTGGTTTAGATTTTCATAGCGTTGGATTTGATAAAGATGCACAAATTGATTTGCTTGTAAGGCAACTTAAAATTGCCGATGAACTTGGACTACCATTTTGTCTGCATTGTAGGGGAGCAGGAGAAGAACTTTATCAAGTTTTAAGCAATAATAAACATTTAATCAATCACTCTGGGTTAATGCATTGTTATAGCGAAGGTGCATCTTATTATAAAAAATTTTTAGATTTAGGGCTTTATTTAAGTTTTTCAGGTAATATTACATATAAAAAAAGTGATAGGAGTTTTCTTAAAGATATTCCACTTGATAGAATTTTAGTTGAAACCGATTCTCCATACCTTGCACCTGAACCTGTTCGTGGCACAAAAAATGAACCTAAAAATGTTAGATATGTAATTGATAAGATAGCTATAGAACTTGGAATTAATCCAACTGAGTTAGAAAAAATAACTTCAAAAAACGCAAAAACATTCTATTTTAAAATGAAATAAATAAAAAATTGGAGATTTTATGAGAGATTTTGATTATAAAAAAAAATTTGGACAGAATTTTTTAACAGATGAAACCTTACTCACACAAATCGCTGAAAACGCATTAATTTCAAAAGATAGCGTAGTTGTAGAAATTGGAGCAGGTAAGGGAGCACTTACTGAAATACTTTCAAAGTTTGCAAAACGTGTTATATCTTTTGAAATTGACAAAGATCTTTTTGGATATTTGGAAACAAAATTTATGGGAAGTAATGTTGAATTTATTTTTGAAGACATTATGAATTTTCCCGATGAAAAACTAAACAAAATTGTGAGTGGTGATTTTTTATTAGTGGCAAACTTGCCTTATTACATTACATCTCCAATTATTACGAGATTTTTAAAAAATAGCAATATGAAATCACTTACTGTTATGGTTCAAGAAGAGGTTGCAGATAGAATTGTTGCAGTGCCTAAATCAAAAGAGTATGGGGTGTTATCAATAATATGCCAAATCTTTGGAGTTCCAAAAAAAGTAATGAGAGTTTCCAGAGAAATGTTTTACCCAATTCCAAATGTAGACTCTGCGGTTATTCATATTGAAAGAAAAGAAAGATACAAGATAAGCGACTACGAATTATTTATTAATTTTATAAAAAAGTGCTTTTCTATGAGAAGAAAAAAACTTTCTGCAAATCTTGAATCAAACATTATGAATAAAAATGAAATTGAAAAACTTCTAATTCAAAAGGGATTTAGCCCAATGGTGCGTGCAGAAGAACTCTCTATTGACGATTTTAAATTGCTATTTGAATTATTTTATGATAAGTTGAAATAATTAAAAAATAGCCATATTGGCTTGTAAAATCTTGACAAAGATTTTAAAGCAATTATAATATATACTATGTGATAATAGATTGTATTGCCTAAGTTAAAATATTATCTTTATCTTAAGTAATATTATCATTGTTCGCTTATAAAAATAATAAAGGTAGATAAATATGAAAAAATTTTTTAAAGGTTGTTTATGTTTTGCCATTATGTTTGTTGTTCTATTTAACTTAACAGCTTGCAAAACTCCAATTTCTGATACAGGTACTGACTATTCAAAAACAACTTATAATGGTGAGTTAACCAATGGTGGCATGACTCTCGTTTATGATGGTTATTTATATTTTATTAATGGTACCAAATCAAACGATGGCACTAGTGCAAAAAATAATACTAGGTCTGCAGTTTATAGAGTAAAAATATCTGATGATGGTTCTATTGATGAAAATACCTATGAAAGAGTTGTAGATAATTTGGTCGGTTATAGTAATGGTTCAATATGCATATTCGGAGATTTTCTTTACTATGCAACTCCAAATGATGAAGTAAACTATCAAGATAGCAAGTTAAATTATCAAACCGTATTTATGAGATATGATTTAGTAAATAAAAAGTCATATGTACTATATACTACAAAATTGAACTCATCAAATGAATCAATTGCATATGCTTACTATATTGTTGGATCTGATTTAAACTTGGTTGTCTATGAGAGTTCAAATGCTACAATTACTAGCTTAAAAATTAATACAGAAGTAACTGAAAATTACATTATTGAAGATGTTACATCTTGTGTGCTTAGTGAAAATTATGGAAACTGCGTAACTGAAGGTGCTAGTGTAGATGCTAATAATTTTGTATTCTATACAAAGTCACCTGATACTTATGAATATCCTCAACAGGGGAATTATACCTATAAAACATCACCTGTTACAAATAATAGCGTTTGTATTTCAAATGATAAGAAATCAGTTTCACTACTAAGCATCAGAAATGGTAAACTTTTATATTCAGCAAAATCAATCAGTGCCAATGAAGATGTTGTTTATTATGATGTAATTACTAATTCTGTTACAGAAAAACTTACATTTACAAATGTTGTATCTTATTCTACTTATGAAAATGTAGTTTTTATGGAAAATAGTGATGGTACAATTAGTTCTGTATGCTTTGATGATGAAACAAATGAAATAATTGTATTTATGGCAGATAGCAATAATGCCCAAGATGTTAAGGGTACTGTAATTAACACAATTACTTTAACAACTTCAAGTTCATCTTCTTCAAGTAGTACAACTACAAATCTCTCATTTGTGGGACTTGTAACACTAAATGAGGAGATTGAAACAAGTGGTGACGAAAATAATGACAGTGAAAGTAGTGATGGAGAAGAGGAAGTAGAGCCTCAAACAGAAGAAGTTACCTATTTAATTTATGTTGATACAAATACAGTATATAAAATTGAAATTATGAGAGCGGGTGAGATTTCTAAATTTAATGATCCTGTAAAATTATCAAAATCTAGTGTTTCTGCTCCATCTGGTTATTTAGTGCCAGAAACAATTGGCAACTATCTATACATCTTTGCAAAAGAAGTAAAAGATAGCAAAGAAACAGACAACATTTATCTTTCAAGAATAGACTTAGCAATTGAAAATGATTCTGATGAATATGCAACATTTATTGGAGTCGTTGAAGAATAATAAAAAAGCAAAGTTTTATACTTTGCTTTTTTATTATTTATTTAATTAAAAAATATTATTAATGTTATACTAAGAGTAATGTTATACTAATGAGTTTGTTTGTATTCTTTGAGTGCCTTTGCAAATTGGTCAGGACAAGAAGTTCCGTTTCTGCACTCAATTCCTTCAAGTAAGTTAATAATTTCATCAATGTCCCTTCCAACGCATAGTTTAGATACTCCCGTTGTATTTCCTCTGCAACCGCCATTAAATTTTACACTCTTAATCTTATTATTTTCCACATCAAATTCAATTATTCTTGAACATACGCCAGTTGTTTGATAGGTTTCCATTTTTATTCTCCTTCAATTAAAATTTTATAAAGTTCAGCATAAACTTTACTTGCACTGTTTCCCCATTTATTAAAAGCATTGATGGCTTCAGTATGATTTTCTACTTTTAGCTTTATTTCAAGTTTAACCTCAGTTGGGTCTGAAATTTTCAAAAGTAGAGTGTATGAGCCATCTTTATTTTTCTTGTAGTCCTTAAAATATTCTTGACTTCTCTTGTATGATTGTCTGTTTTCTCTAATAAAAGTACTAATGTCATTTCTTACCGATGATGGTATCATAGAATAAAAAAATCCTAGGCAATTTCTACCATCTTGGGTGATTTTATAATATCTAGTTCCAGTGGTTTCGCTATAAGTTAAAAAACCTGACTCCACAAGTTCAGGCAAAATTTCGGCAAGTGTCATATAAGAAAGCCATGAGTTTTGACTGCAACACATATCATTTAATGTATCAGATGTAGCCGCAATGTCTAATTGTTCAAATATATAAAGTAATATGAGTTTATTTACAGTTGTATCCATAAGATTATATCCTTCTAAAAGATTATACCATAAGTTATGGAAAAAATAAATGAAATAGTACTATTTTGTAGAATTTTGGTAAAATTTATAAAAGATAATCAATTTTGTTGAGTTATTTTAACTAGTTTGATATATTATTACTAGGTGATATTATGTCTAATAAAGATGAATTATATAAATTTTTTAATGCTGTCGATAATTTGCTTAACTCAAAGCTTGTTTTTGCAGGTAGTTATATTTCTGATCTCTTGCATTCAATTGCAGATTCAGAAGATGTTTATAATTTAATAGCAAAATGTATGGTAAATTTTGATTTTATTGAAGAATGGCAAACTGCCACTACTTCTAATTATATTGAATTTCCACAAGATTCTTCAAAACAAATTGCTTTTATTTTTTGTATGTTAAATAATATTGATGATAATAATTTAGATATCAATAAAGTATTAGAGCATTATTTTACTTTTGACGAAAATGTCCCAGCGTATGAAATTTTTAAACAGGAAGTTGTATATAGATTTAGAAATTTAATAGCAGATGAGCTTGGGATAGATGAAAACTTTTTTGATGGTCAGTCTGAAGCTGAAGAAATAGCACAATTAAATGATTTGCAAGATACTCAATCTCAAATTGAAACTGAGCAAATTGATCAGCCTAAGCAGATTAAAAACGCTCAAGAAACGTCAGATGAGAAAATAGAGATTAAAGAAGAAAACAGATCTGATGAGGAAAAATCACAAGACACAAAGAAAAGAGAAGAAGAAAATAAAGATATGAAAAATTTGCTTTCTGCTGTTCTAGAAATGAAGAAACAAGTTAGGTCACTCAGTAAGTTTAGAAGAACTCCAATTTCAAGGACAGATTTAATAGCAATAATTTCAACACTAGAATACGCAATAAAAACAAATGAATCAGAATATTTTTATGCCTTAGTACTATCAATAAAGTATTTAGTTAAATCAATAAAAAGTCTTAAAATAATTGCAGAAAGGATAGAGCAAATTTCAAATAAGATCATTAGGAGTTAGTTTATGAGAAATAAAGAAAAGTCAGAAAAAAATGATGTTTCACTAGTGAATTTTACTGATGATGAGCTTAGGACAATGAGAGATGAGGCTCTTTCAAAATATGACGAGATAATAGAACAGTGGGCAATAGAATTAAATGAAATCACTAGTCAAAAAGGATTTGATCAGTATAGTCGCAAAGGTGAAAAATTAATAGATAAACTCAACACAAAATATGCTGACCCACTTACTGATGCAGAAATTGTACTTGAAACAATTCAAGAAGAATTAAATAAGCGTGAAAATTATTACGAACAGCAAAGATATATGGACTCAGGTAATTATACTAGTATAAAAATTGAAGATGAAGAGTTTTTAAAAAGGGAAAAGGAAAAAACTGACCGAATTAGACAAATTCTAGATGACGACGAGTAAATTTTTAGTTTATTTTTGTAATAATGAAATTTTTGCCAAAATTTTTAAAAATTTATTGCCAAATAGCTTTAATTATGATATAATCTCATTGTTGCAAATATGGCATCATAGTCTAAAGGTTAGGACACACGCCTCTCACGCGTGAGATCAGAGTTCGATTCTCTGTGGTGCTACCATTTATAGAACACTCATAGTGTTCTTTTTTATTTGTAAAATTACTTTTACTTGGTTTGGGAATAGCAAAACTTATGAAAAAGATGATGAATTTTAGGTATTTTTTCATTTTAGCATTGTCAATGATAGTAGCAACTACAATTTTGACAAACTTTTTAAATACCATTATTCAGAAAATAATATTTTTGCTAGTAGTGATTGCAATCATACTTTTAGTTGGAATTTTAATTTTTACACTAAAAACGAAGTTACTTTATGTTATTGGGTCTATTTGTATTATCGTTTTACTGCTTTGCATAAATACCATATTTAGACAGGTAAAAATTTCAACGTACTTAGATTTTGATGGAAAAGAAATTGTTGTTTCAGGTAGAATCAGTAATGAATATACATTTACTAGTTCTGGAAGTATTAGTTTTATTCTGGACGATGTAACATTGACTGATGAAGAAAAATCATGCAAGACTTCAGGTAATCTTTATGTGTACATTAATGCATATGGTCTTGAATTGACTAACTTTGAGCAGGGAAGATATATAAATTTTGTTGCATCTTTTAATTCTTTTGACATGTCAACTGATGGAAATAGTTATCTCTCAAGAAATATAATAGGTAGAGCAATCAACAATACTGGTAGTGTAACCATTACAGATAGATTAGAGTTATCACTCAAAGAAAAAATAAAAAATTTTGTTTATCAAAAGTTTGAGCAAAGTGGCATGCAATATACTGGGCTTGCCATTGCAATGATTTTTGGTGACAGTGGGTATATTGATGAGGATATTCAAACTGTTTTTCGCGATGGAGGCATTGCACATTTACTTGCAGTTAGTGGGCTAAATATATCATTTTTATTGTCACTTGCATTTTATTTAATGAAAAGAGTTAAACTAAATAATGGTGTAAAATTAACGATTTCTATAATCTTGCTGACTTTTTATTCGTATTTATGTGATTTTACAATTTCAGTTCTTAGAGCTGCCATAATGGCAATTATACAATTAGTTGCTGAAATAAGGGGAAAGCCATATGATAGACTTTCATCAGTATCCTTCGTAACATGTTTATTTTTGTTTGTAAATCCGTTAAAATTGTATAATTATTCTTTTATTTTAAGTATTTTTGCAGTTTTTGTAATTATTTTGTTTGAACCTTCTATGGAAAAAGTACTTAATAAATATTTTTACAAGGGATTTTCAAGTTCATTTGCACTATGTATAAGTGTTCAATTTGGACTAAGCATTTTACAAATTTATCTATTTGGTTATTTGCCAATTCTATCGCTATTTTCTAATCTGCTATGCGTTCCACTTGCAGTTTATTCATTTACATACCTATTAGTATCCTTAGCTCTTTCCATTTTACTGCCTTTTATGTCATTTAGTTTGAAGATTTTTGATGTGTTTATGGATATTATTGTAAAATTTACTGCATGGATTAATAGATTAAATCTTATGATTAGATTTGAAAATCTTTCTATTATTGTATTGCTTTTATTCATGCTATTTTTATTTAATAGTAGTAGATATTCATTTAAATCAAAAACTTCTAAAATAATAAGCAATGTAGTAATTATAATTAGTGGTATTATTTTTCAAACTATTTATAATATTATAAGTTAAAACTAGACAAGTTTTTACATTTTTGTTATAATATTTGTAGTTGTTCGTCGGGAATTAATATGAAATATATTGAATTAAAAAAGAATTTGAAAGAAAAACTTGAAAATATTTATTTGATATCTGGTGATGACAGGTATTTATGTTTTGATGCTTTAAAAAAGATTGAAACTTGTGCTGGAATTCAATTTAAAGACTTAAATTCCGTCACATTAAATGGTGACACAATTTCAGTTAGTGATATTGTAGAATCTGCAAATATATATCCTTTTGGAGATAATTATAGACTTTTAGTAATAAAAAATTTTACAATTCCTAAAAATAATCAAGACTTTAAAATTTTGGAAGATTATTTATCAAATCCACTAAAATCAACAATAATTGTATTTTTTAATATAGACACTACTTTATATAGTAAACCAATGAACAACATAGTCTTAATTGATTGCAATAAGATTGACCCAAAAGTAATTTCGGCTTTTGTTAAAAATGAACTTGCAAAAAATGAAATTGGGGCAAGTGAAGAAGCAATTAATACGCTTATAATGTATTGTAACAATGATATGGCAAAAATAACTAATGAGCTCGAAAAATTAATTGCCTATGCCGTGGATAGTAAAATAATAACAATAGACACAGTTAGAAATTGCGTTACTCAAGATAAAGAGTATCAAGTTTTTGAGCTCGCTCAGTACATTGCAAAAAATGATGCAGAAAATGCAATAAAGCTTGTGGATAGCTTTATGGTAAAAACAGGAGGGAGTTTTCAAATACTTACACCCCTTTATAATAATTACAGAAGAGCACTTTTTGTATCACTTTGTAAAGACAAGACGACAGCAGAACTGGCAGGATTGTTGGGGATTAAGGAATTTGCAGTTAAGATGCTTAATAGTCAAGTGAAAATATTTAGTGCAAAACAGTTAAAGCAAATTGTAGATATAATTTCTAATCACGATGTAAAGATAAAAAATGGAGAAATGAAAGAGGCAATTGCTATAAAAACAGTTGTTTTTAATATACTAAAATTAAGAGGACAAAATGGGAAATAGTTATTACAACATTTACAAGAAGAAAGATGAACCTCTCAATGGGTGGTTTTATATATTTATACTATACTTGTCATTTATTTGGCTTTGTTTGTATACAACAGAAAGTTCATTAGTTTTGAATTTTAGTTGGAGCTATGGCAAATTATTTGATTTTGCTTCGGCAAATTTCTTTTACGAAGTGTTAATGCTTTTTGTGCAGGCGGCTGTTTATTTGATTGTTTTTGAAATTATTTTTTGGATGTATAGATACACCGTTTCATTTAAGGTTTATGCATTTGTAATTCCTTATGAAAGATTTAAAGCAGATAGTAGATTATACTTTGCACTGAGAAATTTAATCTATGGAATTTGTTTAAATTTATGCTTTTTATATCCTTATCTTTACTCATTTTCACCTTTATTTAACTTAGCCATTACTATGATTGTATTTTTATTTTATGTAAGGCACATTTGTAAAAAATATTCTGAACCAATTGTTTCTCACTTCGTATTTAAAACATTTGCATTTCCAATATTTTTCTATGAGGCAATTATAGTGCTCTTTTATATTTGGAGGTGGATCTAATGAAAAATTTTTTAAAAAATATACTGTTCGCTCTATTAATTAGCATTTCTGTAATTTCACCATACTTTATATCGCATACAAGTGCAGTTGCTGTAAATGATATTCAGGAAAATCAATTGAGTGAAACCATAATAGACATAATTAATGAATTTGTGGTTTTTGATGAGAGATTACCGGGCTCAGATGATGAAGAAAAAGCAGGTGACTATATCATTTCGTATTTAAATGAAAATACAAATTGTTCTCCTTATTCAGATTCTTACATTACTGATGGTATTCAATCATTTAAATTTACATCGATTTTTGATGGAAATTATTATTCTTCTAGAAATATAATTTACAATATTCCAGCAACAAATCCAACCGATAAAAAAGTTATACTTTGTTGCAATTATGATGCGTACGCCTTTAAGTATGCTTCATATGACACCACTTCGTTAGTGAGCACAGAGGGAGTTAATCAGAGTGCTGGAAGTGTAGCAACACTTCTCGCTCTTGCAAAGCAACTTTCAAATATGTCATTTGAGTATAATATTGAATTTATTTTCTTTGGAGCAGGAACATCTAATAATGCAGGCTCAAAATTTTATACAGATGGCATTTCAAATGAAGATGCGTCAAATATCTTGCTTGCAATTAACCTAGATACAATTGCCGTAGGTAAAAATTTATATTTTTATATAGATGAGTTTAGCACTGATTTAAATGAGTTTTCAAGTAACTTATTTAAGACTAATAAAACAGGAGTAAGTGAAATTTCACTGACAAATTTAGGGAAGGTGTTATTATCATCTTCAAATGAACTTGGCTTAAAGTATACTCATATTGCTCAAAATTCAAATAACTTTAATTTGATGAAGGTCGGGATATTAACTATGAATATCTTTGCTGGCGATTATGATAGTGGAGTTAGTATTGGTAGAAATGAGTTTACTGGACAAGAACCAATTACATTTACTGATTATGATAATGTTGACTATATTACAACCAATATTGGTGAATCATCAATATTTGACAATCTAAATAAGGTTTATAATTCCGTAATTTCACTTTTGACAAGTTCTGGATTTGTAGAAGTTTGCGAAAATTCTTTTGGTCAAACAAATGGTTATTATTTGATTTTTGGAAATGAAGATTTAGTAACACTTTGCGTAATAATAACGTTTATTATATTTATAATAATTGCTTTAATTTGGCATTACAAACTCACTATTAAGGCTTATAATGCAAGAATTGAAACGGAATTTGTTTCTACAGTTTTGAATATTACAGCTAATGTGGATAAACGCTCTTCAGATGATGATATTCCAAAGGCAATAAGTGAAATTGTTGCAGAGGACATTAAAAAAGATAAGAGAATAAAAAGAAAATAAAAAAAGGAGAGAAATGCTAGTAAAACACTAATTTGTGTTTTTGGCATTGTAATCTCCTTTTTTATTTAGAGTTCAAAGAAAATAATTAAGTTTTGGTAAATGATAAATTTAAATTTCGTTTTACTTTAATTGTGTTATTTGCATTAAGCGTTAATTAAAAGATTTAATTTTATAAAACTTGAGTATATGTTTTATTTCAAAAAAAATAGAACCCCTTAGTCACTTACTTTTGAAACTAGCAGAATATTAAAGAAAAACATAGACAAAAAAAATCGTCTATGTTTCTCTTTTTACACCTAACTCTCTTAATTGCAAAAAAAACGAATACTTCTGTCGTTGTCATAGGTTGTCGTGAGAAACACAACATCTACAAATCTTTTGACATGCACTTTAACCTTGACAACAAAGAATATTCGCTTACACTAGAAAATAGAGAGAAGAAAACAAAAAAGCAAAAGAGCGGATTGCGTTACGCCCTGCCAGCAACCGCTCTTTTTGCAACACAATTAGATTATTTGCGTGTGCTTGTCTGCTGGAGCGAAGCGACAGCACTTGTTCAAAGACAAGCACACGCCTAAATGCCAAATAATAAAATTTATATATTATTTATATTTTATTAGCACAATTTGCAATTTTATATGTTATAATGAAATTGATATTTTTATTAAAGGCAAAATTATGGAACATTTAGAAACTCTTAATAATAGAAAAAGTTTAATATTAAAAATATTTCTAGCATTTGTTGTATTATTTTTTGTTATGACTTTATTTACTGGTTGTGCATCAACAGATAAAACTCAAACTGGTGGTGCAACTTCAAAAGAAATTACATACACATATAATGCTGAGAATGACACAACAAGAATTGATTTTTTGCTATATTTTGAAAATAATACCATATATAATATGATAAAAGAAGATTGCACTTTTAGGTTGTATAAAGATAATCAGTTTGTTAAAAATGTGAAATTTTATTGGGATTTTGGTGTTAAAGCTAATAATAATGGAACAAGAAATAGTTATATAGTTGTTGACGGGAATATAGACAAATTGGAACTTGATTCGTGGACTGCTACATTTGATAAAATTTGGAATACTTATCAAACTTGGTGGCTGATAATAATCATTGCTCCTATTATACTGGCGTTAGTTTATCTTTTTATTATTTTATTTAAAGATTTAGAATTGTCAGATATTTTTGAAAGTGTAGGATCTTGGATAGGAACTGCAGTAATTCTTGGTTTAAGTTTTATATCTCCTTTTGTGAGTGGCTCGGCAAATTGGTTTCCGTTAATAATATGTTTAATTGGAGTTGTTGCGACAGTCTTATTATGTCTTTTGATGTCTGGAATAAAAGCATTGTTAGATATGAATAACTTGAATCCTTTTGAAAAAATTAGTGAGAAAATTGAACATAAAAAAGAAGAAAAATATTATAAAAAACTAACGGCATTAGTTAGTGAATGTGGAACAAACAAAAGTGCATTACAACAAATTGGAAAAGATGATTTGGCAGAATATTGTGATAAAATAGGTATTGTTGCGTCTGGAACAAAAAAATCTGATCTGATAAATGCTATAGTCGCTTACGCTGGTGGAGATTCTTCGGTGTTGCAAAAATCAAGTAAAAAATCTAATGACAGCAATAAAAAAGTTAAAACAAGTTCTATAACATTTAACGATATTGCAGGTCTTGATAAAGCAAAAGATGCCTTTAGAGAAAAAGTAATTTTGCCCTTTGAACACCCAGAGTTATACAAAAAATTTGGTAAGAAAGCTGGTGGTGGAATTCTTCTGTATGGATTGCCAGGAACTGGAAAGACAATGTTTGCAGAAGCCGCATCTAATGAAGTTGATGCTTTGTTTTTGCCAGTTAAATGCTCGGATATAAAGTCAAAATGGTATGGAGAATCTGAGCAGAAAGTTAAAGAAATCTTTACAAAAGCAAGAAAAGCCCAAAGAGCAGTTATATTCTTTGATGAATTTGAGGCGATTGGCTCAAAAAGAACAGAAAGTGCAGACAATGGGAATAATGATTTAGTTCCAGAAATTCTTGCCGAAATGCAAGGTGTTGGAACTTCTGCAAATGACTCGACTATTGTTGTGATTGCTGCAACAAATAAGCCTTGGTCAATAGATAGTGCTTTTCTAAGACCAGGAAGATTTGATGAAAAAATCTATATACCATTGCCAGACAAAGAAGCAAGAATAAAATTGTTTGAAATAAAATTGAAAGGTATTCCAACTGAAGAACTAGATTTTGAAGAATTAGCAAAATTAACAAACGGATTTAATGGCGCAGATATTACAGAGTTTTGTGAAAGACTGAAGATGCAAGCCATAAATCAAAGTATTAAGACTGGCGAAGAACATTTAATAACTATGGAAGATGCATTAAATGTTTCAAAAGAATTAAAATCAAGTGTATCTAATGAAGATATAGGAAGACTTAAACAATTTGAAGAAGAATAAAAAATGACCTAGAAAATTCTAGGTTCATTTTTTGCTAGTTTCAAAGTTTATAGTCCTTGGGTTCTTTTTTTATTTAACTTCTTCTTTAAGTTTTGAAAGTTCAACAGAAAGCGTAGCTTTTTTGTTGTTTGCTTTATTTTTATGAATAATTCCCTTAGAAACTTCTTCATCAATAATAGAAAATGTTTCAGGTAGTAATTTTTCAGCTAGTTCAACATTTTTATCTGCAATAGCAACTCTAAATTTTTTGATTGCAGTTGCCATTTCACTACGATCTGCCTTATTACGCATATTATTTCTAATAGCGATTTCTTCTCTTTTTTTTGCTGATTTAATAATTGGCATAAACTATTTGCTCCTTTGCAATATTACTATAAATGATTTTACCATATTATTTATTTTTTTGCAAGTATTTGATTTAATATTTTTATATATTTTTGCTTTAAATTATTGCAATTGTAAGAGAAAATAAATTTAACGGTGGTTTTTGATGTGTAATTATTGCTCAATTTTGATTTTAGCATATTTGACACACCAACATTACCATCAAGTATGGGAATAGTAATGTATCTGGAAAATAATTCCCTTAGCAAAATGTAATGCGTGCATCCAAGAACAATACAATCTTTATTTTTAGACCTAGATTTTATAAAAAATATATATTTAATAATCTCAAACTTACTTTTAAGTGAACCCGTAAGAAAAAATTCATCAATATTTTTAGCTAAATTTTTTAATGGTACGCTTGAAATGTTTATTTTAAGAGAATTAACTAAAATTTTGTATTTTTGTTGTTTTATAGTTGCAGAAGTTGCAAGACAAAGAATATTTTTATAGCCATTTTTTTTTGCAAAAGCAATTGCTGGTTCTGTTCCAATAAAAGTTAGTTTTGGAAAGTTTGCTCTAAGTTTTTTTATTGCCGAAGTCGTTGCAGTGTTACAGGCAAGGACAACTATATTAAATGAATATTTTTTTGAAAGTAATAGAATTATGTTTTCAAGATATTTATAAATTTTGTCGCTAGACTTTTCTCCGTAGGGACAGTGAAGGTTGTCTGAATAGTAAATGTAGTTATATGGACATTTCTTTATGGCTATAGAAAGCGTTGAAATGCCCCCAAGACCACTATCAATAAATAAAACATAATTTTTCTTCATATTAAATTATATGCAAAATTTTATTAAGAGAAATAAAAAAAATCTTACTTAATAATATAAGTAAGATTTTTTATTATCTTGTTCTAACTCTACTTCTGACCATTATAATAAATACAACTATTGCAAGTACAATTATTGATGAAAGAATAATCAAGATAAGGGCAGAAGTATTTAATCCCTTTTCAAAGTCCACAACATAGGCTTCAGTTGGCATTGTACCCATTGAGTCAACTAATGTTATTGAATAAGTGCCATATTCACTAAATGTAATTTTGTTGTCCAACTTTTCAGAGTTAAATGTATAGACAGATTCTACACCGTTATAGGTTATATAAACCGTCATATCTCCCACACCAAGAAATGTAAAAGTTATAGCATTGTTATCTTCGTTTGTAACTGAAGAAATATCAACCGTTTGCATTCCATACATAATATAATATTCGTTTAAATATGTAATATCAAGAACTTTATTTGAATTAGTAGGAGTTCTATCTCCGTACTTAACGGAAAACTGTATAGGGTCACTATTTTGTATTCTATTTGTGTAATTGATAGTTTCAGTCATATATGGAATGGTCGCCGTGTGAGTTGAGTCTACTGAATCGTCATCAACATCAGGTTTAAATGTAGCTTTTATTTTTTTAACAATAGTAAATTGGTAAGCAACTGAATCATAATATGGGTCATTAAATTCATCATATTTTGGGTTTTTAGAAAAAATTTCTATTCGGTATATTGCGTCATCACTACAAGTTAAATAATAATCACCTTCACTATTTATACTGAAAATGTCAGCCAAGTGATGAATCGATGTATCAAACATATTTTCTTCTGTAACAGGGTAGTAGGTAGTTGTAACTGGGTGGTTACCACCACTATTACCAAATTCAGTTATGGTAACCTCAATTCTGTCAATAATATCAGATAGTTCAAGAGTTTCACTAAAGTTTGTTAAGTTTTTTAAAGTTACTGTGACCGAATTATTTAAAGTTGCTCTATTAACTATATATTCAATGGGATTGCCAGAATCGTCAATTGTTTGTGCAAGAATATATATATCATTAAACTTAGCTTCTGTATCCTCATCTGATGCTGAGTCATTTTTTAGATAAAAAGATGTTGAGTAATAGTTTGCATTTGATAGGTTTTCAAGATATGTATTATCATAAAATTCAATTGCATATCTTCCACGATAATTAAACGACATTGAAAATCTTTCATTTGAAGCTACTTTTTCAGTAAATTCAATGTATGGATTATCATAATCATCAATCAGATTTGAGTAATTTGTTGCAAGTTGCTGTGTAACATTAGTAACGCTATCCACATAAGAAACAATTAAGCAATTTTCCCCATTAACTTCTTCTGAGTAGAATGTAAAAGTATAAGTAAAGCCATTAAAGTTTATTCTAAAGTAAAGGGGATTATCTTTAGAATACTCATAGGAATCATTTAAAAAAGTCATTGTAACTCTATTGAATGTTTGCTCACTCTGCAGGAGTGTGTCAATCTCATAGTAAAGATAGTTATTTTCAATAATATCAAAATCTTTATATGTTTCAAATTCTACAAGTGGATTTTCGCCATTTGCAAATTTTAAGATTGGCTTTAAAAATCTTACTGTTAATTCTGTGCTAGTTGCAACGCCTGTATAGATGGAAAATTTAAAATCAGCAGAAGAATCAACGGCATTAACATTTAGTGAATAAGAGTCAGAAATGTAAAAAGTAACGGTTTCACCTGTTTCATAATATGTAATTTGACTAGTATTATTTGTAGACATTGAAAATGTTGGACTAGTCAAATCATCGGCAAAGTAATAATATTCAGTTTGTGGAGAAGTGCTGGTTATTCGCTTTTCACAATAAATAGTCATACCATTATAATAAAAGCTCATATTTCGTTCATTTGGAGTTCTTACAACTTCAATTTCTCTCACATTTTTTGTAAAGTATTCTTCATTTCCTTGAAGATTTATTGAACTATATCTTGTATTAAATACTGGAAGATTAATTGTTGTTGAACCATTAATCATTACAGAAGATGTCACACCATCAATAGTTGTAATGTTGTTACTTGTTAATACCTGCCCATTACTTGTTATTGTAATATATTCAAGTGGGTTGTATGTAACAGTTGACGGTGCGGCAGAAGAAACATTTTGAGTGTTTTTAGGAGAATAGAAATTATATATTCCAAAACTTAAAACAAAAAGTAATGAAAATATTAATAAAATTTTAATTTTTTTCATAACTCCTCCTTTAAACTAATCATCTTCATTTAAAACAATACTATTTCTTCTACGAATATCGTAGAAAACTTCACTTTCTTTAAAGGTTCTACCCGGGATAAATTCAGGTGGAACAGAACCAATTTGATAAAGGTCTAGAGTTTTAAAGTAAGGTGTTACAATACACCTTGCTGGGTATTGTTGGAAGTTGTTGGTAATATTCTGTCCAAGAGGAATTTTATCAAGTTCAGAAGGGTGAATAAGTGGAACTTGTTGAAGGGAAGTACTCTTTGAATAAGTGGTTTTTTCTTTTCCTTGACCTTCATTTTTTGTACGACTATCAACTTCAATTGTATGATTACCAAGTTCCTTTGAAAATTCTTCACGAGTTTTAAGGTCAGGTGTACCATAGAATAGAGTTGCACGGCACTGACCACGAACGATTTCAGCCGTTTCCTTGCCATAAACATCGTCAAGCTGTGAGTATGACTGAATTGCCATATTAAGATAAATCCATCTAGATCTAGCAACGGTAATAATACGGTTTAGACCTTCAATTTTAGGCATATTTGCAAACTCATCTAGGATATAGAAAAGAGGTCTTTTAAGGTGAGCCATATGGTCGCTGGTAACAGCTTCATTTGCACGTGCCTTTTGAACGAACTCTTTATAGGCCTGTGAAATGCAAACACTGGCAAGCTTGTAACGAGTTGCTCTTTCATCAGGAATTTTAATAAAGAATGCAGTTGGCTTATCGTCAAATTCTGTAAATCTTATATCATTTGCAGAAGTTAAGAAACAAATACCATTATCTGAGAATAGGGTTAAGTTTGTGGTTAAGGAAGACATATAACCATCACGGGTAACTTGTGCTTTGGTTTGAGTAATATTGGTTGAAAGTTCTTTAGCTTTTGAGAGAGGATCACGCCCACTAAAATAATCTTTAACAACTTCATAGTCATCATCTTTATTTAGTGCAATTTTGTAAGCATTAAAGAAGCAATATTTCTCTTTTGTCATTCCAAGTGCTTCATTTTCACTGTCCTCAAGCATTGCAATAAGACAAGCTTGGAAATAGTCTCTAGCACCATCAGTCCACTGTTTGTTTTTTGGGTCAGGGTCAGAAGGAACAATAGCACTTGCAATATCATTTAAACTTTCCATACAATCGTCTTTAATTTTTTGCTTTTCAACATCAACTTCAATTAGAGTTTCACGAAGAGTAGGGAAGGCTTTGCCCATAAATTCGTACCATTCTGCACTGTCTATCTCACCAGCTTTCATCAAATTTGGATAATTTTTAATAGGGTCATTTGTATGTTTTAAAATTTCTTCCTCTAGGTGCAATCTCTTTTGCCACTGAAGATAAATATTTTCAAGTGGATTCCAACGCTTACTAGCATATGGTTGCGTTAAGTCAAGTTGAAGCACTGTATAACCCTGATTTTTTAATTTTAAGCTGTGGTGACCATAAATTTCACCCTTTGGGTCAGTAATGAAAAGTGAAGGTTTGTTTTTGAGTTCGGATAAAATTTGCATAGTAGGTTCAACCCAGCATGCAGTTTTACCAGTACCAGAAGCTCCTACGATTAAAACATGGCATGGAGGTGTAAAATGTATATTTAAATTTCCATGTTTGTATTCAAATCTAAAAGGTACACCTTGAATAGATAAGTTTTTAAGCTCAGTAAATTTACAGTGTTTGAAATGTCTGTTAAGGTCATCCATGGTTGCAAAACGTTGATGCTCCATTGATGATTTACCTTTAAGTTTATAGTGGTTTTCTTTTTCATTAGTTGAATAAATTACATAAACAACAAATAATATAAGTGCTAGAATTACTGTAATTGAAATTGTATTTTTTGCAAACAAAGCATTTGAAAACGAAAGTCCATTAAATTTCATACTGACAACAATTGCTGCAACATAACTAAGCACAAATATAACTACTGCCATTATAATGTACGTCGAAAATTTCTTTTTTGGTTCTTCATATGACATAATTTTTCTCCTATATAAATATAATTGTTATAACTAATAATTATTATACCATAATAGATAAGTGGGCGCAAATGAAAAAATATAAATTATTGCAAAAAATAAAATAAAAATATTTCAAATTGCTTGCAAGATTGAGACAATTTTGATAATATAGATGTATATAGGTGGTGGAAACAATGAAATTTTTTAATATGTTTTATTCACTAGTGCTTGCCTCCGGTGGTGAAGAGGTTATAAATCCAATTTATGAAGGTCTTACATTAATTGGGCCTTATGCGATTGGTGTTGTTTTGTTGCTTAGTCTGTTTTATGGAATATTTTTGGCTGTAAAATATGCGAAATGTAATACTGCAGAAGAAAGAGCTAATGCTCAAAAAACACTTATTAATTTTATTATTGGTGCAGTTGTGGTCGTAGTTTTAATTGCAGTTCTTTATGCTATTCGTGGACCTCTTGCCAATTTTATAGATAGTTAAATGCCGAAGAGGCATTTTTTTATTATATAATTTTAAGTAAAGATTGTTTCAATGCATAATTCTATTTCTATTTTCACACTCTAAAAGTAGCTTAAATATTATTTTAATGCTATCACTGTCTAGTAGAGTAGTACAAATTGTTGTTTATGTATAATTTTCTTTATAAAATTGGCAAAATAAAAGAAAAAATAAATTTTTTAAAAAAATGCTTAAATTTATTTGCAAAATAAAAATTCTTGTGTTACTATATAGACAGTCGATTAAGTAATTTAAAAATAAGAAAAGGAGAAAATTATGAGTATTTTAAATTTAGTTTGCACAAATTCAAATACAAGTGCACAAATTTCTGCAATTGACAATGTTGCAAGTGGTGCTTACAATACTTTCCAAGGTATTGTTAATGTAATTCTTCCAATTTTAATTGGCGTTGTATTAATTCTTGGTTTGTTCTATGGAATTCAACTTGCAGTTAAATATGCTAAAGCAGAAGAAGAAGAAGACAAGAAAAAAGCAAAAAGTTCTTTAATCAATGTTATTGTTGGTTGCCTTATTGCTGTTGTATTCATCGCAGTTATTATGCTCGTACTTAACGGTGGTTACATTAAATCATTGTTTGGTGACGGTGTAAGTACAAGTTTTGGTAAATAATTATATTAAAAATCACTAGTAAATCTAGTGATTTTTTTTATTAGATTTTATTAGTTTACTTACTTTTTTTGAAAACTGGCTCGCTGGTTAATTAAAAGATTAACGATAATGTAGTATTATTATACTTTAGTATTGTATTTGAGAATATAACTAATAGATTTATATTCTATTGAAATACTTACTAATTTTTTTATTTAGAAGTTTTTTTGATTTTTGGTAATTGCGATTTTTTTCAATAAAAAGTTAGATTAAATTTATATATAGCTTAAAATATCTTAATTTTAAAATTAATTTTTTTATCTTTTTCTTTTACAAGTCTAAAATATTGAAAAATACTAAAAATGTAGATAAAGTGTAAATTTTATCATAAAAAATACTTTTTTCTTAGATTTTTTTATTTTTTTCATTTAAAAATTAATACTTAATAATTTATTAAAATGTAAATTTTGATATTTTTAAAATAGATTTAAAAATAAAAAATTTCCCATTAAAAAAAGTTATGAAATAATAATTATTTTTTCCCATAGTTTTAATGAAAGTTAAACGAAAAATTATGATATTAAATCATAACTATTTTTTATATTTTTTTCTTTTTGAATTTGAGTTAAAAATTCTTAAAATTTTTGTCGATTTTTTTCATAAAAGTTAGACCCTTAGTATAAATAATAATATAACTAGTTTTTTTGGTAAAATAAATTTATAAAAATAATTAAATTTATGTGGTCTTTATGAAATTTGCAACTATAAAATGAGAATTTTTTTAGATTTTTTTCCAATATTTTATTGATTTATTTGTTAAATTTTTTTTGGTATGGTATAATGTTTGTGAAATATAAGAAATTCTGTATTTTAATATTGCCGTTTTGTTAATATTTTTGTGATTTTGCAAACACTAAGTAATGTTAAAATATAAAAGTGAGGGATTTATGTTTTTAGTTAAGTTTTTTGCTACGATTTCGAGTTTTTTATCAGCTCAGACTTTGCAACCTACTTCCTTTGGTTCTTGGTTTGAATCTTTTGGTATGTGGCTTGCTAAGGTAGGCAATGATATTGGAAACTTCGTAACCAATCTGCTCTATGGTGCTTGTAAATGGCTTTTGGCATTTACAGACTTTTTGCAGTATTTTATTCAAAAACTAATCGGTCTTGATTATTGGCTGAATAGTCCTTATTACACGATCGAAGGAGCAACTGAGAGTGATTTACTTTTCTCATTTCTCTACAATGATACTGTTCAAAAAACTTTTAGAGCACTTTGTAGTGTAGGTCTTGTACTTCTCATTATTTTCACAATCTTTGCAATAATTAGAAGTGAATGGCAGTACATTGCTGGTGGTGGCGATGGTAGAGGTCAATTTGGTGATGGCTCAAACTCTAAGGCTACTGTAATTAGAAATGCAATAAAAGCCATTGCACTTGTTATTGTTTTCCCAATAATTCTTATTTTTGGTATCATTTCAAGTGACGCAATTTTGGCTTCTATTGTTAAAGCGCTTAACATTGATACTGGCTCTACTTTTGGTGCAACTCTCTTTGGTATTTCAACTCAAAGTGCAAATAGATATAGAAATTATGCTGAAAGTGAAGCAAGGGCTCCAATCACTGACGAGATAACTTTTTATATGAGCTCTGATAATAAGTATATTTATTTATCAAATAACGCTTCTCCAACTGTGCCTACTTCTAATGATTATGCAATTGGCTATGGCTCTTATGATGCCTACCAAGTCGCAATAGCAACTGCAACAGAATACACAGTTAATAGTGTATTTAGACCTGTTGATATGAATAATGGTAGTTTTAGTGGTTTTTGTGTAAGCATTGATGTAGATGGCGAGTCAAAATACTATTTGGTAGAGGCAAGCAGTGAAGATCAACTTGCATACTATTACTATTTGAGAAATGTTTTACAAGTCCCTCTTATGACTAAAACTAATAGTATAGGCAACAATTCACTTTTAAAAGATTTAAAGTCAAAAATGAATGGTAGGGGTTTTATTAGTGGTTTCGCTATCACCTCTTATGATATGAATTCTCAAGTTGGTAAAGCCGTTCACAATACTTGGGCTTATTCTACAATTTTCAATCAAACGATTAACTTTGTTGAAACACTTTCTTATACAACTTTATCTCAAGGTGACACTTATTTAAATGAGTTAACTAGTATTGATTATAATGTACTTACGGCATTAGGGCTTGAAAATGTTGATAATGTAAAGGTAATGTACAATTCGAATTTAATTTCATCTTACTTTGATGGTGGTCAATTTGGTCTTGTACAACTTCAAAGTGAATATGGTGTTATGTCAGACATTGTTGACTTTATGACTCAAAATGATTTAACGCTTTATATGATGAATGTTAATTCAAGCTTGATTAACTGGACATACTCTGGTTATTCAAATGTTGATTCAAAGTGGGTAGGTGTTGTTGGTGATGGTAAAATCTATTCAACTTCTGATACAAATGAGAATGGTGTACTTACTTATTCAGCATTTGAAAATGCTACTTTAAAAAGTTCTGGATTATATGGAAAAATTCCTTTTGTTGTAAGTTATTCAGATGCAATTAGTGATGTTGAGGCAGGAAATGTTCTTTATCTTGCAGATAGTGAAGCTTCAAATGAAAAAGACGGAGCACTCTTCATTATGTGTTTTAAGGTCGTTGAAGGAACTACCACGACATATGTCCCAATTATACATAATCGACCTTATACAGACCCAATGACAAATAAGACCTATAAATTTGATTCTAACTATTATACAGCAGATTACAATGGCGTTATCCTTGCAAGAGGTATAATGCAATCAGATTATAGCAACTCAGACTATGGTTCTCCTACATATATTCAAGAAAAAACATACATTAATGACGAAGAACAAACCTCTATAAGTACCGATTCATCTTACTATTATGATTTGGAAATTACTGGTGGTGTAGCTCAATTCGCTGTACCTTATGTACCAAATGATACAAGTAATAATTCTGGTTTAAGTACTGAAAGCTTTTATGTAACTTCTATATCATATAGTGATGACAATAGTGAAGAGGATACTGATTATTCAGTTGTTCAAGTTTATGAAAATTTTAAATTTCAAAATTCTTATGAGTTCTACAAAGATGGTAGTGAATTATCAATTGATAGTACAAATATAAGTAATGTCTCAGTTAATACTACTTATTTAGGAACTTCTTACTCTGCAAATTATGTAGATGTTAGTGTTTCTGGTAATGGGGGTACATTCTATTTATTCTCATTTGATACATCAGATAAAGAAATTTATTTTTCAGTTTTTGCTAATAGTAATGTTCTTAATATTTATGAATCAAGTGATATTGTCGAAAATACTACTAATGTCAACTTTAAACCAGCTGGTGAGGGTGGATTTTTAAATTCTTTTCTTGAATGTCAAGGTATTTGTCAACGATATACAATTAAAGCTGTTGAAGTGGAAATGGCTGAACTTGAAAACCCAAATTCTATTAATCTTGATGCCAGTGATGTAATAGAGGTTGGAACATTTAACCCTGGTGATTTAACACACAATACAGTTGAAGGTGCTAATGATGTATTTACAACTGTTAACAGAGTAAATATTAACGGATCATATAGCTTTGCAAATGTACTTTTCAATACTCTTTATGGAGGCACAGAAAATACAGGCGAACTTATTAATTTTACATCAAATGGAACAAATTGTTCTGTTCAGTTTGCATCACCTGTAAAGCAGGCAAGTGTTGCTGCAACTTCCGTAAAATATGTATTTAGATTGTATAATTTCTATACTGCAGCAGCAAATAATGGACAACTTTACGAATATAATATTGGATCAGAAACGGCAGAGGCAATAACTGAAACTCCTATCGGTGAACTTGATTCAGATAAATCAATTATTATATTAATTAACTCAAATTTCAGTTGGGATAGTAGAGCAAATGCCCTTGACCTTTATAATGGTAAAAATTACATTGCAACTATTTACAAAAATTTGGGCACTACTTGTGAAACAGAGTCTGAATTATCAGAGGTTACACTAGAAATTCTGTACAATCAAAAAACATATTATAATATTCAAACTCAAAATAAATATAGTGATCAAAATGCAATAGAAAATTATTATAAAACACTAAGTGCAACATTTATTACAACTTTCCACAGGGGAAGCGTTGAAGCTAAAGTTGGAAGAGCTGATGCTTGGTTTAATTTCTTTGGTTGGAGACCAGGTGTAACAATCTCCACCTATGACTTTATTAGAGATAAACAATCAGGCACATATTTCCAAATTAGCAATGGTATTGATTTTGATTATTTCTTTGATGGTGATATTTCTTTAAGTACATTCTTTATTCCAGTTAAAATAAGTTACTGGGTAATTATAATTGCTTCAATTTTAATTATTAAAACCTTAGCTACCGCTATTTGGGGTGTAATTAAGAGATTCTATGAAATAACTCTTTACTTCTTAGCAATGCCTGTTATGGCATCTACTATTCCACTTGAAACGAATGGTGGTGGAGGTAGAAGATTCACTGATTCAATTCAAAGACCATTAATTCAAAAGGTTCTTAGTACATATGGCGTTATCATTGGAATCAATGTATTCTTTATTTTACTCACGCCAATTAAATCAATTTCACAAGTATTTACAGATGCAGATATTGCAACTTCAGGTAGTTATTTCTTGACAAAACTACACTTCTCTGCAAAAGTTTTGAATAATTTTGTTTACATTTTATTTATGCTTGTTGCATTTACCATGATTGATGCACTTCCAGAAATGGTTTCAAGAATGCTTGGTGTTGAAGGTAGTGGTGTATTATCTTCTGGTAAACAAGCAGTTGATGCAACTAAAAAGAATATGCATACCGCTGGAAATGCCCTTACTGGTGCTCCACTCGTAAAAGCTTGGGATACTGGAAAACAAATGGTCGGGAACTCGGTCATTGGTAGAGGTGTTAAGGCTCTGGGCTCTGGAATGAATAAGGCAAAAGATAGGTTTAATAAAGGTAAAAATGAAGGTGATAAGGAAAATGAAAGCAATGTAGCACCGGGACCTACTACTGGAGGAGATGGAGGCTCAGAAGGCGGTGATTCACATAATAAGATAGATGAACCTGAAGGTGGTTCAGCAGCCGGTGCAGCAGCAGCTGCTGCTGGTGCGGCAACTGCAAGGAGCATGACTGGTGATTTGAGTTCTGCTACTAGTGGTCCATCTGCAAGCCCTATTGCAACTGCTGCTCGAGATACAGCAGATGAAATGGACGGAGTTTCTGACTCTAGCATTGAAAATAGTTATAATGAAGAAAATGGACTTAATCCAGCAGGTGATAAAGATATGGCAGAAAGTGCATCATCTGAAATGGTTAGGGAAATGGCAACTGGAGATACTGAACAGGCTCAAATTGCCAATCAAATCGCTGCACAGGTTATTAAAGATAAATCAAAATCAAGTAGTGATAACTTAACAGAATCTGATGTTATTAATGGCAAGAATGGCAAGACAGGTTTAATGAAAGATGTTTCAATGGACGCAAAGATTAATGCTGTTCGTTCAACAATTTCTGATCCAAAAGAATTAGAAGCCTTTGATAAACAATTTAAAGATAATGATGGAAAACAGCTTCAGGGAAAAGCTCTTGAAAAAGCCCAAAAGAAAGCATTAGAAAACTTTGATGTTAAAGGTGAAATTGATAAAGAGACTGGAGAACTCAAATTTGCAGTTCAAAAGAAAGATAACAAAGGAAATACTATTGGAGAAGCTAAGCAGGTTAGTGCTGATGCAAGCAAAAAACTTACTAGTGAAATTTTGAATTCTCCTAACGTAGGTTCTAGACAAATTAATAATGCAACTAAAAATCTTTCAGGACAAGTTCAAGAAAAAATTAAAGGTGTTGCTGGTGCTAACTTAGTGCTTGCTGCTGGCAGTGCATCAACTGGTAGTTTAAATGAGGCCGTAATTAATAAAGCAAGAGAAAATCAAGATATTAGAGGTGAAGCTACTCTTCGTACACTTGAATCTAGTGACAATGGTAAAAAGATTCTTACAAGCATTTTGGCAAACCATAAAATAAGTGAAGAAGATCTTCAAGATTCAGAAAAGAGAAAGCAAATTGCTAAGTTTATTATAGATGCACAAGATTCAAAAGATGGCAATGATGCATTAAAATTACACTTAAAAAATAATGATGACAAATTTAAAAATAATCTTTTAAGCACTGCAAAGGAAGAAGCAAGAAATGGTAATTTCAGAGTAACTGCTTGGGATCTTGCATCTGATCAAGAGAAGGAAGCCTATAGAGCTAAAAAACAAGCTGAACTTGATAGTAGAAAGTCTTCTTCTATCTTAGAGGGTGCAACAGAAGAAGAAAAAACTTCTATTATTGCTAATACTGCAAAACAGGTAATTGCTGACCCAGCACTTAAAAATTCTGAACTTGCTAAAAATATCCAAAACGCCGTATTTGCTGGCAATATTACTGATGAAGAATTAAAGGATATAGATCCAGCAATGCTTAAGGCCATTACAGGTAAGTCTAGTGCTGAAGAACTCACAGACAAAGATAGAGCATTTATTGGATTTATTAAGAAAAATCAAGAAAATAACTCTCTTGATAACTTTGATTATGAAGATTCGCAAGTATTAGGAAAATTAAAGAGTCAATTCAATACTTCTGAGGGTAGAAACAATGCAATTTCTAAATTCTCAGAACAAGACATTTCTGATTCTATTTCAAAAAATGAAATTTTAACTGGTCTTGTTGGTGGTATTGCAACAAAGGTTGCTACTATTTCACTTTCTAGCGAACAAAAACAGGCTCTTGCAACTAAAACAATTGAAGAATTACAATCATTTGATAAGAATGAATTAATAGAAAGTGCGAGAGTTAGTCTTGTTAATAAAGACATAGACGATAAAAAGATTCAAGAGTTAACAGGAAGAGAAGATGCTACTGCTGAAAATTTAAATGATGAAGAATTAACTCTTATTGGATTTATTAAGAAAGAAAATGGTGGAAAATTTACTGGCAATTTAAATGATCTTGGTGCAACCAAAAAGAAACTTGAAAAATTCTCTGATGATTCTTATGTTAAGAGTGTAGAGAATAAGATTTTTGCTGGAAATGTTACAAAAGAAGATTTAGATAACCTTTCTCCAGAAAGCTTAAAACTTATCACTGGAAAAGATGATGCTACTATTGATAACCTAACAAATGACAAGCTTGCATTAATTGGCTTTATTAAAAAGAAAAATGGTAGTCTTGAAAATATTGATATTAAAAAAGAAGAACTAGCATACAACAATTCTTCTGAACGTAAAATTCAATTTGCTAAATTTAGTGATAGTGAAATTGCTTCAATTGTTTCAACAAATACTGATCTTGTTACACTTGGAATTGAAAATGTAGTAAGTATGGATAAGGCTAGAAGCTTTGCAAATGAAAGTTATTCTGTTAGTCAGTCTAACCTTGAAAGAGCTAAAAAACTTGACGAAACCAATCATGAATCTCAAAAACTTATTAATGCTAATGATGATAGACAGTTTATTGCTGCAACAAATGCTAAATTAGATGGAAAGTCTGATACAACATATGAAGCAATCAAGGCTTCTATGGGATTTGCATTAATTTCTGGAAATAGCGAGGAGAATAAGAAACAAATTGAAGAATTAACTCAAAAGGGTTTCTTAACTCAAGAATATATAGATAGTCAAAGAAATAGTGGTAAGACAGACAAAGAAATTCTTGAGGCTTATAATAAAGAAATTCTTCAAAGTAGACTTGGAAACTTTACCAGTGCTGACATTGAAGAGTTAAAAGCTCAAGGTATGAATGAAGAAGAAATTGCAATTGCCTATGAAAAAGCTAAACTTGCAGGTAAATTAACTGACAAAAATGGAAAACCTGTTTCTACTGATGTTTTGATTGGAATAGTTGCAGATGTAAAAGAAAATAATGAGGCTGATACTATCGCACTTCAAGCACTTTATACCAATGCAATGAGCAATGATGCATCAAAAGAAGATCGTTCAAGATATTTGGCTGCAAAAAATGTTATTCTTGGTTCACTATCTCAGGAACAAAAAGACGCTCTTCCTGGAGTAAGTGCACTTACCCGTGATGAAGAGAATCAATTAAAACTTAGACAAATTAGAACTGATGAGGCAACCAAAACTGACTTAAAGATTGCTAAATTGACTAAAAATACAATTGTTAGTGAAGAA
Organism: uncultured Clostridia bacterium; assembly: GCA_944382715.1. Taxonomy (GTDB): domain Bacteria; phylum Bacillota; class Clostridia; order Christensenellales; family UBA1242; genus RGIG1681. The sequence goes on along the minus strand of CALWNC010000001.1, from coordinate 40,340 downwards.
GAAATTCGTAAAATTGCAGAAAAAGATGAAAATTATAAAAAGCAATTTAAAGATACCTTGGGTAAAGATATAGAAGAATCTTCTGAAGAAGAGAGACAAAATTTCTATAATAAGTTTAACATTGCAAAGAATAAATCAGCAATGGTAAAATTTGAAAAGACTGCAAAAGAAAATAAATTACTTATTGAAAGTGGAATGTATGGTGAGGGCAGTCAAGCAGAAGAAGCAATTGAAAAACTTGGAGGAATTAGCAGAGGTCTTGCTTTAAAGAAAGCTTCAAAAGCCTATGCAGATGTAGATGTTTCAGATGAAGAAATAGTAGAACTTTTGGATAATCCTCAAAATGCCAATCTTGCCGAAAAGGTTAACAAACAAATTGACGGAATGCCTCTCGGTGTTGCAATGCGTTTACTTTATGGAACTGATGCTAATGGTAGTGGCGATAAGTTTGTAGCTGAAACAAGAAATAATGAACGTCAAGAAGCAATAGGTATTGCAAAGAAAGACGGTGAATTAAGAAGTAAGATTTTAGAAGAAAAGAAAGAAAATCTTCTTACTGATGATAGAATTGTTTTAGCTGCAAGAACTCTTGTTAGTGACAAAAATAACAATGAGGCTCAAAAGATTGCACAAGAATTCACAAAGGCAACTGGAAAAGATTTTGAAAATGCAACTAGTCAAGAAATTTTAAGTTTCCTTAATTCAAGTAATGGTAAAAATAGTAAGAAGATCATTACAGGAAATATTGAAAAAAATGTTGAAGCCATAACCGATAATGATGTATTAAGTTACTTAAATAAGAAAGGAAACGAAGATGTTAAAGCAGATTACATGCTTAGAGCTAGAGCAAGTATTGCAAATAAGGGGCTTGATAGCATTTCAGTAACTGATGACGAAATTGCAAGAAAAGCCTTTGAAGATGGATACGATCAAACACTCGCTAATCGTAACAAACAAAATGCTGCAATGCAAAAAGAAGAGCAAAAAGCAAAAGAGGAAAAGGCTCTTGCAGAAGTTGGACTTGACAGTGTTGATAACTCACAGGAACAGGTAGATATCTTGGCAACAGCTGTCAAAAAGCAAAGTGATGTAGGTAAGCAAATTTCAAGTTTTGCAACTTCAAATCAAACTCTTTTTGATGAATATAAAAAGCAAAAACATGCAGAAACTCATTTTAATGAAACTAATTTCTTTAATTATGGTTCAATTTCAAATGAGACATTAAGCAAACTTGTTGATAGAGATATTAGTTCAGAGAAAGATTTAACTCAAAAAGAGAAAGAGTTTGTTTATTATGCTTATAGAAATAATGGCATGAAAACAGAAAATCTTGATGCACTAAACACTGAAAAAATTTCTTCAATCAGACAAGAATTTGATAAAAAGAGAAATACTTCTGATGAAGAATTAAAAGCACAATTCTTTATTGATAATAGAAATGATCAAACTGCTCAGCAAAACTACCTCACAGAGCAAGTTAAAGAAGGTACAGAACTTGGCAAACAGATTGATGCATTCTCTAAAGTTGATGAATTTAAAGAGTATGCAGAAAATATCACAAAGGATTCGTATACAACCGAAGAAATTGCAGAAGCTGCTAAGCAAGATTCTAATTTTATTGCTCAATTTAATAGATTTGTTTCAAATGAAAACAATAGAAGTAAAATTGGGAACATTGATATTAATCAAGCAACAGCTAAAGAAATTGGCGTGTTTATAAAAGAAACTGGTTACGATACAAGTTCACTTAAAGATTCAATTGATAAGAAGTATAGAGAAGAGAATGAAGCTGACATTAAGACAAGATTCTATATAGAAAAATTTGGTAAAGGGACTGAAGAAAAGAATAATAAACAACAAGAATTTGTTTCTGCAATGATTGACCTTCAAAATGGTACTGAAAAAGGTACAGAAATTGCTACCTATTTAAAGATAAATGCCAAAAAGTATCAAGAGTTTGAAGAAGATTATAAGAAAACTCATGAAGATGCAACTGATGCTGAAATTCAGGCTAAGTTCTATTCAGAAAAACTCACTACTGAGAAGAAAGAACAACAGAAACAACAAGTTGCAGACATCTTGAATTTAGAACAAGAAACAGAAGTCGGTAAAAATATGGAAGCCTTTATTGAAGAGAATAAAGGAGACTACAAAACCTTTGCAAAGAATTATAAAAAAGCACACAAGGGCGAGAAAATAGATGAAAATGTCATCAAAACTGCATTTATTGCTGAGTCAAGAGAAAAATATAAAACAAATGGCGAACAAGAAACAATTAATGAATTTGTTTTAGGCTACGTTAATACATTTGTTAATAAAAACGAAGTTAATAAATTCTCCGATAAAGAAGAAAATAGGGTAGAATTTGAATCATTTGCAACTGCTTATGCCGAGAATGTTGGAAACTTAGAAACAAGCACTTTTGCAAAGAAGAATAGGGACAGTTATAATTCATTTAAGAAAGAGTACAAGATAGAGAATGCTCAAAAAGAAATTAGTAGATACACAAAATTAAATGAAAAAGAATACGAAGCTTTTGAGGCAAATTATAAAGAAACTCATAAGAAAGCAACAGACACAGAAATTCAAGCTAGTTTCTATTTACAAGGTGAAAATAAAGAAGAGATTGATGAGTTTATAAAATCTAATGATAAGGGATATCAAGTATTTAAGTCTAATTATCAAGCAACTCATAAAAATGCAACAGATGCAGAAATTCAAGCTAACTATTTCATACAAAAGAAAAATGAAAATAATGTTCTCGAATCAGACATTGAAAAAGCATTCTACGCACAAAATAATCAAGAAATCAAAACTGCATTCTTTGCCAACAATCTAGATAAGGCTTTTCCTGAACTTGCTAAATCGGCTAAAACCTCTTACTATTTGTCACATCCTGAAACTATTAAGGTTTATACTGAAAATTATGTTGCAAAACATTTTAGTAAGGAAACAATTAATAAGTATGCCGAAGAGAATGCTGATTTATTTAGGGAATTTGGAAGTGAGTATGTAAAGAATGTTAATGTTGATGAATTAGAAAAGTTTGCAACAGATAATAAAGTAGATTTTGAAAAGTTTAAACAGGATAATAGTGGACTAAATGAATTAGATGCTAAGAGAGAATTCTTTGCTCAAAAATTTGATATTTTTAAGTCTGATAAAGTAAAAAATGCATTCTATGCAGATAGATTACCAGAGAGCACCCCTGACATTGCAAAGGAAATTATAACAAAGTACTATTCAAGAGGCTCTCAAAGCTTTGTAGATTATACTACCGAACAATTAAATAAACAAATGCAAGGCAAAGGTGGTAATATATTAAAAAATAAAGTAAGCTTATTTACAGAAAATAATTATGATAAATTTAAAGAATTTTCATCAAAGTATGTTGAGCAACAAGTAACTAATAAGAATTTCACTGTTGAACAAATAAAAGAATTCTATAACAAATCTGAAGATTTATCAAAGATTGGATTTAATGATGCAGTAATTAGAAAGAAAATTGCATCTGGTGAAATCAATCCTGAAGATATATACTCGTATGCAAATAGAGATAATAATAAAGATGATTATAAGGCATTTAAGAGTGGATATAAACAGTCTAATCCAAATAAAGGTGAGGAAGATATTAAAATCGCTTTCCTCGCATCAAGAGTAGGCAATGCTGAGTATGGGGAGGATATAGACAAAAATCTTAATGGTTTGCAAACAGATATCTATAAAGAATATTTTGCTGAAAATAATTTTGATGTAAAAACTGCATTTTATGCTCATAATATTGAAAAAATTAATAAAAATTATGCAAATAAAGCGAGAGAATCTTTCTATAATGAGAATAAAAACGAGGATATTGAAAATTATGTCGCAAACAATCAATTTGTCTATAATAACTTTGCTAAGCAATACAAAAAAGAAAATGGGAATGATGTTGATGAGAGAATCATTAAAGCAGAATTCTATGCAGATTATTCAAGACAATTATATGGGCTAATTGATGAAACAAAATCAACCATAAATGATAATAAAGAAGGTCTTGTATCTATTGATTTTGCTGGTGTAGATGAAGTAACTCAAAGGCAAATTGAATCAGCAAATAGTCAAAACTTTGAGCTAGTTAGTGCTAAAAATGATAACAACTTTAAAAATTATGTAAGACAACATTATGATGGAATGAAAGTTTCCTCACTTTCATCGACCGAACTTTCTGAAATCTATAATAATTATAAATCAAATACTGATGTAACTTCGATTCAAGATAATGCTAAAAAACTTAAATTTATTGCAGAAAAATCGGGGATTGATGTAACTAGTGATGAGGGTCTTGCACAAATTAATGCACTTGCAAAAGATAAGGAAAAACTAAATAACGAATTTTCTAATTTAGTTACAAACAATGTTACTTTGACGGATCATGAAAAGATTTCTAATGGAATTACAAATTATGGTGCATCTACATATGAAATAATTGATACTGATGCTAAAATATTGGCTTCTCTAACGACAGAAGAAAAGGCATATTATGCTGAAAAGGTTAGAAGAGAAAAAATTGCTATTAATACACTAAACTCTGAAATTAATAACAACTCATTTGCAGGTCAGCAGGCCAAGGCATATGTTGAACTTAATCGTGATTCATATAGTGCTTATTTAGTGAAGAATAATCTTAAAGACAATACTTATGCAATGGCTAAGTTTGTTACATCAGAGATTGAAAAAACAGAAACTCCTAATAGTGATGAAACTAAAATTCAAGCTGAAAAAATCAAAAAGAATTTTGAAATTGCTGCTGAAATGGTTGGCTCAAAAGATCACTTAGAATCTTATGTTATGGGTGGAAAACAACACCTAAGAAAATTTGATCAGAAAGAGTTAGAAGGTACAAATTTAAGTGTAATGATTGGCAAAGCCGAATCAATGACAACTTCAAATCTTCTTTATGAAGTTAATAGGGGAACCGTTAAGGGGCAAACCATTACTAACTTTGCTAGTATAAATATAGATGAGTATAAAAACTTTAAAAATGAACTTTTAAGTGGTGAAAATGCTGATAAATATAAAGGTAATGAATCACTTATTATGGTCGAATTCTATAAAAAGAAAGCCAAAGATATTGAGCAAGATGAATCTAAATATAGTCCAATTGAAATTGAACAAGTTAAAACTGCTCTTTCAAGACCAAGTAATGAAATTAGTGATGATGTAAATGAATTTATAAACAAAAATGAAAATGAATTTGCAGATTTCAGAAAACAAAAAGCTAATGAGAACCTAAGCGAAAATGAACTTAAAGCTTCATTCTATGTAGAGAGAAATGAATCATTAGATAAAAAGAAATTATCAGCATATGTTCGTAGCAATGGTGATAGCACTCAAAAAACAATTTCTGATATTTTTGAACAGAAAAACCTTACAATTAATCCTGCGGCAAACTCTAAAGCAATAATAACTGATATTGAAATTCTTAAATCAAAGAGCAATCGTACAAAGTTTGATGAGGATATTATCACTCAAAATAAGGAACTTGTTACTAGTGCTATTGAAAATGATGAGAACACTCAAATTAACGCTCTCGGGAATATTAAAAACTCTGAGAATACTAAACAAACTATTGACAAAGTTATTGCATCTTACGCCGATATTAACGAAAATAATATTAGTACAAGATTAACTGAAACTAAATTAAATGAAGAAGACATTGAAACTCTTAGAAATTCAGGACTTTCAGATTATGATATTTTAGTTAATTATCAAAAAGCAAAATTTGCATTTAAAGATACAGAGAATGTTAATGTTGAAAGTATCATAAAAGCTCATAATGGCGATGAGTCAATTACAAAACTTGCTCTTGAAACTATCGGTTCTGAAAATAATGACAATGCTGTTCGAGCTAGAAAAACTTTAACTGAAGAAGTTAAAAATAATGCTGAATTACACAATGAATTGGTTAATGCTGTAGAACTTTCTGGTTCTATTACACTAAACGAGTCACAGAAAAATAGATTGAAAGCATCTCTCAAGAAAGATGGATATAGTGCAAACCAAATAGAAGAAAAAATGGCAACTATGTCTTATCTTGAAATTGGTGATAGACTTAATCTTTCAATTTCAAAAGATTCAGAGCAAATTAAGATTAGAGATGTAATGGCCAATCTAGAAAAGTCTAAACCAACAGTTTCTAAAGAGGCTTATAATGTTACTACTGATACAGTTGACTTGTTTGCGACTAATGTTTCAGATCTTTCTAGTGAAAGACAAAAGAATGTTTATGATTCTATTGTTGATGAAAATATTGAAGAACTTAAAAAGAATGTTGATAAAAAAGAAATTTTACTTGACAGAACAGATGTAAGCACTTCAACAATTCTTAGCCAAGCAAAGAGAAATAGAAAATTCATAGAATATTTAAACAACAATAATGTATCGGTAAAAAATGCAACGAAGGCAGACTTTGATGCGTTTACAAAACTTAATTTAGATGAATCTAACAAAATAGTTGAAAATGCTAAAAAATCTAAACTTATCAGTGAAAATAAAAATGTATTTGTTGATTCTATCAAAAATAACAAAGAAGTTCTACAAGAGTATGAGAAAGCTACAGGAAAGAAAGCTACTACGGCAACAGACAATCAACTTCTGAATTTCTTTACCAAAAATGTATCAAGCAATTTAACCTTAAGGAAAAATAGGGCAAATATTGAATCTGAAACATTAAATAAACTTGCAAAGAATGAAGAAGTTACTGCGGATTATTTGAAATCTAGAATTCAAACTGCAGGAGAAGATGATGCTGTTGTAAAGGCTGTATCTCAAAAGGCAAACATGCTTTCTGTTAGTGAATTGCAAAAGAAAGCAGGAATTGATACAACTAAACTTGATGTTTCGACTGAAGTTGTTGATAGAATGGTTTTGGCTTATGCTGGAGTTAATAGTGGCAATGCAAGAGAAAAACTTACAAAGCTTGTTGAAAGTGGCGAAGTAAATATTGATAAAAACACAATTAACAATATGACTAATAATGATATTGAAAAATACTTTATTAGTTACAACAGAAGTAAACTTGATAAAAATAGTCAAGGAACAGACAATGCAGCAGTGCTTAAAGCTATGCAAGACCTAGCAACAAAAGATGATGCAAAAGACGAAGATAAGCTTGCATATAACTTTGCAAAAGAAGAATTAGTTGATATTAAAAATGAGTCTACAAAATCTAATGAAGCTAGTGAATATAGAACGACTAGTGCTCAAAGAAGTATTTCTGCAAGTATTGATGAGATAAGAGCTGATGCTTCTGAAATGAGTAAAATTAGGCATACTAAACTTAAAGAAACTGGAGACCCATCAGTAAATGTAGTTGAAATTCAAGATACTCGTTCAGACTTTGACAGAGAGCTTGATCAAATGTTTGGTGGAGTTACTCAAAAGAGAACTCAAATGTCAATGGACGAAATTCTTGATTCAATTGAACAAGACATACAAAAACAGAGTTATGTTGATCAAACTTATAAGGCTGAAGCTTCACTCATTACAACTGAGCAAGAACAAGACCATCTTGCAAGTTCTAGAAATAGTGGAGATAGAGCTAAGCGTCTTATGGGTAGGATCCTTACAGGTTCAGGTAATCTTGACGATGATGAACGAAACTCAGCTGAATTTAATAACAAGCTTAAAAATAAGATTCTTGCAAAAAAGACAGATGCAGATAAGAATCTATCAGACGATGATTTTGTAGCTAAATTCATGCAAGAAAATGTAGTTGATGTAATGGATCTTGAAAATGAAATCAGAAATGAACAAAACAATGAAAAACTTGCTAGAATGGCTATGGGCATTGATGGAATGGATTCAATCAAAGCAGATATTGTCCGTCAAGATAATAACACTTTGCAAAAGATTGCTCGTGAATTTAAAAAGACTCACAATGGCTTAGATTTCAATACACTTGACATTACTGAGCAAAATGCATATCTTGCTAAAAAATACAATGATATGCCAGAAATTCACAAAAATACTGACGAAATCTATCTTGATAGCTTAGCTAAAAAGAATGTTATTAATAGTACAAGTATTAATAAATTAAGGCAGAGAGCTGAAAGAGAAGCAATGTCTATAGAAGGCTACTTGGCTTCTGGTAAGGCAGATGATTTAATTAACTCAGGATATCGTAGAAGCGATATTGATTATAGTAAGTCTAAAAATGACGGAAGTCTCGAACAACTTGCCATTAAGAATATGGACAACGAAATCTTTGACAAGATGCGTACTAAAATTACGACCGATAAGACTGATTCAACTGCTTCAGTATTTAGAGAAGAAAGACGTTCTATTGTTGAAGATAAGGTTGATCAGAGAATCGCTGAAGGTAAGGTTAATCCTATTACCGTGCTTCCTGATGTTACTAAGATGAATGAAAGACAGCGTTTAGAATTCCAGGCAACACAAGTTATGCTTGCAAATGAAATTCGTGAAGGCACTGCTCCTGATGTTCTTAAAAATATCTTAAATAACACTAGTCTAGTTAATGAAGAACAAATCTTAAAGAATTTGGCTAAATCTGCTAATATTGATATTAATAATTACATTGCAAAAGATTCAAGTGGTAACGATGTTATTGATAAAGAAGCACTTCTTGAAAAGATAGGATCACAAAATATCAATAATTACTTTAATGAAAATTATGAGATGCGTGAAACTCTTCTTTCAATTGGTGCAAATGATTTACTTTTAACAGTAAATAAAGATCAAAGAGCTCTTCAACACATTGAGGCACTTAATAATAATGCTAACCTTAGAAATGAAGTTTGTCTAAGACAATTTAAGCAAGAAAACAGTTCAATAACTAGTCAAAATAGTAAGATAATGTCTTATGTTAGAAATAACACAGCTTTAACATCTGCTGAAAAGAGAGATATTGAAAGAGATGTTAAAAATGACATTAGAAAACAAATTATGGACGAGCTTAAAAAGCAAAATCCTTCAATGTCTACTAGAGAAATGAATAAGAAAATTGACAGAGAAGGTCTTGACAATCTCGTATCAAGTAAAAACAAAGTTAGTGACAATGAAATTATTAAATCAGTAATTTCAGATAAAGAAAGAAGTGCAATTGAACTTAAAGTTAGAAATGAAAATAAGTCAAGTTCAAGTGAAGAACTTAAAGAACTCATTTCAAAAGAAATTAATCTTGAAGCTAATATGAGAATTGCTGATAAGTTAGGAAAAGATATCAGTAATGTCAAGAAAGAAGACCTACAATCAGGTATTAGCGTTTCGGCTCTTGGACTTTCAAAGGTTGAAATTTCAGGTGTTCTTGCTAGACAAGATACAATAACTGAAAGAAAAATTGCTCAAAAATATGGCAACTACAAAGAAGTTGAAAATAAGAATATTAAATCAGTTTATGATGAAAGTCACAATGAGCTTCTTGTAGGTAAAAAGGAAAGACAAGAAATTGAAAATAGCATACACTCTGATAAGGCTAATGCAAATAAATCCGAAGATGAAATTCAAGTTTTAATAAATTCAAAACTTAAAGTTAGAGGCGCTGAAATTAGAAGTCAGATTAATACTAACAATAAGGGTGAAAAAGCTGAAACTCTTATTCAAGAGACAATGAATAAGAATCTTGCCGAATCAATGGGTGTAGATACTTCTGATATTAAAGGTCAGACAATGAGTAAGCAAGAACTTAATAGCCACCTTGTTTCAAATGAAAGAAAGAAAGAAATTGAAAGAGAAGTTAAAGCAAATAATGTTGGTAAAACTTCTTCACAAATTCAATCTCTCATCAATGAAAAAATTGAATTCGAAGCAAATGAAAAGATTGCAAGCAAATTTAACATTGCAGGCACAGGTTTAGCCTCAGTTAATAAATTTGAGAATAATAAATCTATTTTGAAAGAATCAATGATAAATAGAAATGAATTATTACTCAAAGTCGCAAGCAGTGAGTACACTGATAAGTATGGCAAAATTAAAGATACCTCTAAACAAAAGATTGCCCAAACTGCTGAAAATCTGAAAAACTCTGGTAAGGCTGTTAAATTCAGTGAAAGTATGTACAATCAGGTTCTTAAAAATTCAAGCTTCACTTCTCAAATGACTGATGAAGAACTTAAGGCATTCCTTGAGACAAATTCTATGTCAGGAACTGAAAATCTTGGCATCAAGAATGGAGCTAAGAATCTTAAAGAGGCTGTTGGCCAATTCTTTACAAGCACGGGCAAGAATATTGCAACAGGTGTAACAGAAGGCGTTCCACATGCATTTAAAAATGTTCTATTCAAGATAACAAAGAGAACTCCACAAAATTCAGCTTATTATAATAACTGGAATACATCTATTCAAAATCAAATTCAAGAAGTTAAAGAGGGTAAAGGTGCTTATGAAAATCTAACAGATGAGCAAAGAAACGAGAAAGTAGATGAACTCAAAAACAAACTTATCTTTACAAATAATTCTAAGCCATCTAATTACAATTCAATGACCTCTGCTGAAAAACTTGAATATGAAAGAAATCAAACAAGACTTAAACATGAAGCATTTAAGACAACTAATCCAAACTATATTAAAAATAAAGTTCACATTAAAGGATCAGGAAATAAGTCATTCTTTGATAATGTAGGTGCAAGCCTTCACATTCAAGGGAAGAATGTTTCTGAAAATATTAAAGCTCAGCACAAGAAAGATTTATCTATTGTTAAATCTTCTATAACTGAATACAATGCAACAAAAACACATCTTGACTTTGTAAATAACTTTGACAATATTGCAAATAAATTCCTTGGAAGAAATTCTAACTTAAGTAAATCTGTAATTAAAAAGGCTCAGTCTGCTCAAACAGTTAAAGAAAAACAACAAATTCTTGAAGAAGCAATGGCTAAGCGTTATAAGATTGCATCACATAGAGTTGCTCATGATAGTGGTGTAAGTAGAAAAGACTTCTTAGAAGAAAGAGGTATTGGTGAAACCGTTGTTAGATACAAAGACGCTTCAAAGAAATATACAGCTCTCAAATCAAGAATTAATACACATCTTCCAATTCCAGGACTTAATGCTGCAATTAATGGTGTATCTTATGCAATTAAGAAAGGAATTGTAGATAGATTTGATAGAAAGAATGACAATGGTGAGAAAGTTGGTAGGTTTACTAGATGGGCATATGACAGAGTATATGGAAGAAAGAGTCAAGAGGGCTTAGTTGCTGCTCAAACTCGTAAGCAAATGCTAGAAGTTGATATGAATAAACTTGAAAAGTTTAATTTAACATTCAAAGGAACTGCTTCAGAGTACTCTCAACAAGTTAAAGAAATACTTGGTCCAACTGCAGATAAGATTTATGGTAAAACATTTAAGTTGTACAATGAAAACAGTGCAGTTTCAATTCAGCAAAGAGGTGTAATGAAGACTCTTACACAATTAATTAATCAAGAGAATAAGAGAATTAAGTATACCTCAAATATTATACCAGCTGCTTCTGATACGGCTGCCCAATTTATAGGTAAATCATTAACTAATGGAAAGACTAAGTCGCAAATTGAAAATGATAAGGTTATTGCAGAAAATATTAACAAGTCACTCAATTTGGTTTCAACTCAGAAAAATGTATCTTCATTTGATTCAGTATTTGCTAGACTTTTACCTCAAATTAAAGAGCAATTTGATAATAGAAAACTTAAACTTTATGATAATGATGAATTTAAGCTTTTAGATGATTCTAAGAAGTTTGAAATTCTTGAAAATTACTTGAAGAAACAACTTAACAAGGCAAATCGTAGAGTTAATAACAACAGTATGCTTAATAGTGGCAAAGAAAATCTTGAAAAACTTAATGGTATGTACTTTAAGAGAAGTGAAATTAACCATACTAAGACTTCTGGTACAATGCAAGATGCAATTCTTAAATCTAATGAAAATTATAAGAGAATTGTTGAAAACTATAATATCAGTAAAAATAGGTATGAAACAGAGCTTCAACATAAAAATAATCTCAATCTTGAACTTATCAACCTCAGAAATACTCCTGTAAATTCTTACACTAAGAAAGAAATGTATAGGTTATATGAGCAAATTAAGGAATCAGAGATTAGACTTAAAACACTATCTACGGCATTTGAAAGAGATAAAGGTGCTAAGGAACAGTTTGAAAAGTCATTTGCTACACAACAAAGCATTACTGCTAAAATGTCAAACAATAATCTATTTATTAATTCTAAGACCAATGCGTTCGATACTCATGACTTCTATAGACAAGTTTCTGGACCAAATGGTATGTACTATGCTAAGATTAATCCAAACAGCACTGATGGTAAGCAAATTGATATGATTACAAGAAGATATATGACACAGTTAAATTCACATGTTGATTTGATGAGAAGATCAGATCTTATGGACGCTATGCTTAAAGAATACATTGACCAAGCTAATATCCAACAAGATATTACATTTAGAACTAGTATGTTCTGGTCAAGGAAATTAGATAGACTTATGTTTGCTAGACAGAAAGCTTTAATGAATGAAAATGAACTTCAAGAGAAAGCTATTAAACAAAATAAATATCTCACTGAACAAAATAGAATTGATAGCAGAAATACCATAAGACGTAATCAAGATTTAATTCAAGAAATTGAGTTAATGAGAGCAAGACTTAACAAGATTAATAATGACTTCTCTATTGCTATGAAGAAACAAGGCGTTAAGATGGAAGAGAGGTTAGAAGAAGTTAATAGAAATACAAACGATAGCAGGTTTGACGCTTATAGAGGTCAAACTAACGCAAAACTTAGAAGTCTAGAAGATAGAATTACTGGTAAATTTAGAGGAATAGACGACAAGATTGATAGTAAAGTTTCTCAGTCAGAAGAAAGAACGAATAGAAAATATAATCAAATAGATGAATCTGTTGATAAACTAATGAATGAGAATTATATTGATAACAGAAAGACAGAAGAAAAACTTGATGAGCTTATTAGAAATACTCAGCCTGGTTCAACAGAACATACTGAAATTGAAAAAGTTAAAGATATCAACAAAAGAAAAAATGACAAGAATAAAAACAATAAAAGATAAAAATCAATAATAACTTTTGCCACTTTTTGTGGCAAAAGTGGTTATTGTGTTTGCTTGATTATTTTATAAGTTATATACTATATATAAGGAGAGTTAACAATATGGCAGGTAGAATGATACCTAAATCAACAAAGGTTAAGGTTCAATTTTTTAAAGGTATTAATTTTTCAGATATTATAGTGATTGTATTTGCACTTATTTTGGTTGCTCTTGCAATGACTAGTACTTTTAATTTGATGCCTAGAATAATAATTTCTTGTGTGGTAGTCTTTATAACTGCCGTTTTGTTTATGAGTTTTGAACCTGATGTTAGATTATACAAACAGGTAGGTGACCTTTTCAAACACTTGTTCGGTATTAATACTTATAAAAAACAAAAAAGAAATTCTAAAAATAACGTAATGGGACTTTTGCCTTATGTCGGAATCTTAGAGCAAGAATACGATGAAAAAAGGCAGATTGGTATCATTGACTACAAAGAGTACTTTGGTGCTGCTATTGAAGTTAATAGTATACAGTTCCATATGTTATCAGAAACTAGACAAAATTCTTATATTGAAACATTAGAGAGTGCGTTTAAAACAATCTCTCCAGAAGATATGGGTGCAATCTATAAATTTTCTAGACCTATGGTATTTGATAATTATATAGATAACGAATGTAGAAAGAGAGAGGATATTCTTGAATCAGTAAGACATGGAACAACAAATATAAACGAAGCGAGACCAAGACTTGAAATTGCTGAGGCCAGAATAAACAATCTTGAATCTATGAATGTTGATAGTGAATTCCCAGTTTTTAAAGACCATATATACTTAGCATTTTATTGTAGTAACATTAAAAATTTACTTCAGGTAATAAATTTCGTTGCTAGTACCATAGAAAGTGGTTCAGGTGGTGCAATGGAATGTAAAATTCTTGACAGAAAAAATACAGCCATCTTTTTGAAAAGTTATTATACAAATCACTTTGATGAAAGAGAAGTTAAAACTATTGATCCAAAAGATTTAATGGACTGGATAGCTCCAGATAAAGTTTCATTTGGTTTAAATAGAGTAACAGTTGATGGAAAAGCGTCTTCATTTTTTGAATTATCTGAATATCCTCTTGCTGTTCCTAACGCTTGGGGAAGAACATTTTTCTCAGTTCCCGGAGCAAAAATTTGCGTTAAGTTTAAAACCATAGAGCAGGCAGAGTCTGAAAAACGACTTGATAAAGCAATTATGGACGTAAGAATGCAGGCAAATGAAGGACACGGAAAAGCGTCAGATGTTTTAGAAATTCAAACTCACTTACAAACACTTTCTGAACTTTTGCAGTATATCAAAACAGGTTCTGAAATGCTTATGGATACCAACATTTATATGATGGTTGAGCAAGAACAAAAGAAAGCATTTAGAACTCAGGTTATGAGAGCTGGCTTTAGAGTATATGACTTATTTGCCAAACAAAAAGAGGCGTTTGTTAACTGTAATGTTTCTAGGCGTATGACCCTTAGAAGATTTGAAAGAGGTATAAACTCTTCTTCACTTGCAGCAATTTTCCCATTTGTTTCTGATGCTATTCAAGACCCAAAAGGTTTCTATATGGGTATGAACTCAGAACCTGTATTTGTAGATTTCTTCCAAAGAGATAGAGAAAGAATTAATTCAAATATGGTTATTATGGGGAAATCTGGTTGTGGAAAATCATTCTGTACAAAATCTATTTTGGCAAATCTTGCGGCAGATAATAGTAAAATCTTTATTCTTGACCCAGAAAATGAATACTTTATAATTGCTAAAAATCTATATGGAAAAGTAATTGATGTAGGTTCTGCAAAAGAAGGTCGTATTAATCCTCTTCAAGTTAACGCTTCACAAGACGATGAAGAAAATGCTAGTGGTAATGTTTCACTTGCCATGCACATGCAGTTCCTAGAAACCTTCTTTGGTATGATTTTGGAAGGTATAACTATGGACGGTATGGAGCTTTTAAATGAGGCACTCAAAGAGCTTTATACAAAATTTGGCATTACAAATTCAACCCGTATAGAAAATGTAAAGCCTGAACAATTCCCAATAATGCAAGATCTTTATAACTACATCTGTGAAAAATACGAAAATGCAACAGATGACTACAATAGAAACAACTATAAAATACTAAAAATTTATCTTAATAAATTTGCAGAGGGTGGTAGAAATGCTGTTCTTTGGAATGGTTATTCAACAATTTCTTCTGCTGAAAACTTCATTGTGTTTAATTTCCAAAGTTTGCTTGCAAACAATGCTGGTTCTGTAGCAAACGCACAAATGTTGCTTATCATGAGATGGTTAAACAATGAAGTTATTAATAATAAAGATTATAACTTTAAGTACAAAACAAAGAGAAAAGTTATCGTCGTAATTGACGAGGCCCACGTATTTATTGATCCTAAACAAACCATTGCTCTTGATTTCATGCAACAAATGGCAAAACGTATTCGTAAATATGAAGGTTCTCAAATAGTTATTACGCAAAATATTAAAGACTTTACCGGTTCACCAGAAATAGCTAGAAAATCTACGGCTATTATCAATGCTTGTCAATACTCAATGATATTCTCGCTTGCTCCACAAGATATAACTGACCTTGTTCTTCTGTATGAAAAAGCAGGTAAAATAAATGAAAAAGAACAAGATACAATTGTTACTAACCCAAGAGGAAGAGCATTCTTTATGACTAGCCCATATTCAAGAACAAACATTGATGTTCTTGTTAATGATAGAGTTCGTAATTTGTTTGAAAAATTGCGTGATGATGCGAAGTAACTAAAAAACTATTCAAGGGAGAATTAAAGATATGGCAAATTTACTGGTAAATTTAATATATTCTTTATCAGCAGAACTAGGTTCTGTTGTTTCTCATATACAAAATTATCTTGGAGCGTGGCAGGTATTTGATTTATTAAAGACCTTCTTTACTAACGGATTTGCCGCGTTTGAGAATTTTCAATCTGGAGTTATTTGGAGTGTTGAAAAGTTTGTATTGGGGATTCTCGATGCCTTTGAATTTGCGGTTACAAGCTTCCTTGGAGTAGGAACAACTGTTGATGATTATGTTGGCTTCGCAGAGAAAACAAATATCATGTCAACATTTGTAAAAACATTTAAGGCAATTTGTGTTGTTGCACTTATACTTATGATAATCTTCACCATCTTTGCAATAATTAGACAAGAGTATGCAAATGCTACAAGTGCAAATGGCATGTCACCAGACAAGAATAATAAAGGTCCTATTGTAATGCGACTTTTTAGAGGATTAATGTCAATTGTAGTTTTGCCTATTGCAGTAATTATAATCATTGGTGGCGTAAACTCAATTCTTACTTCATTTAATAGGGCGTTAAAGGGACAGTACAATTCAACAATTGCTGCAAATGTCCTATCAACTGCAAGTTATAACTCAAATAAATACAGGCTTTATGCAGAAAGAAATCAGCGAGTCCCAATTACTATTCAGGCTTACAATGCCGATGATTATGCTCCTGATGAGGCAGATGAACTTTTATATAAAATTAAATCAGCTAGTGTACAAAATAAGCTTAAAGCTACAGTTGAAGACCTAGCTAATAGTACGTTTTTATCATTTAAGGATAGTTTAACATATTCAAATAACAAACTCACTAATAGTTCAAAGTATGGCGATTATTATGAAACATTTATCTGCACTCCTGAGCAATATCAAGTCATGGCTGATTTTGTAAATTTTGCTGAACTTACTCAATCTAATTTCTATATTCGCTCTATAGATGATGAATTTATTGAATGGAAATATGTTGATTCAACTTTATATAGCGCTGAAGATAATTCATTAACAATTACATACAGAGACGCAAGTGATCTTAATGATAATGGTTCTACAAGTGATACATATACAATAACTTATACAATGAGTTATGATGTATCTTCACCAATCTCTGATGCATTGGAATCATTAAAAGCATTACTCGGTCTTGGTGAATATAGTGATAATACTTATAATGAAATGGAAAGAGATGAAAACTCAATTAATGTGGTTCAATGGGCTAATAAAAAAGTTTCTATCCATTTCTCTAAAAACTTTATTAGAGATAATCCTCAAACTTGGACAGCTACAGATGAGATAATAATGTATGAATACTATCATTTTTCATCTAATAATACATTTTCAGACTATACTATTGATGATTTTTCTTGGGAAAATGCCGTTACAAATAAAGATCCTGTAACATTAGATGCGTATGTTTATTCATATAGAAAATATTATCCAGAAGCTGATGCTTATTCTCCAGAAATTGATGTTGATTGTGTGCTTATTAATGGAAATTACTATATTACTGAGGTT
Source organism: uncultured Clostridia bacterium (assembly GCA_944382715.1). Lineage (GTDB taxonomy): Bacteria > Bacillota > Clostridia > Christensenellales > UBA1242 > RGIG1681. Next base: position 22,928 of record CALWNC010000001.1, on the reverse strand, counting down.
TCTGAGGAAGAAGAAGATGAATATGGTAATCCATATTATGTACTTAAAGAGATTGATGATACAAATTTCTTAATCTCTACATATACAACAATTTTCGTTTGGGAAGAGGTTGATGAAAAAGATACCGATCAAAAAAATGTAGCAACAATTAAACTTTCAGATTCATTTGATTTAAATGATCCACAAACTTGGACTTATAGTGATCAAATCATTATGTATGAATACTATAAAGATTTGTCATATAACAATGAATTAAGTAAGTATCCAATTTCAAAGTTTAAAACGGGGCTAAAAGTACCAATTTATGTTATCTCACTTCATAAAGATTTGACAGATGTTAGTGGTACTGCAGAATTTTATGCGTATATAAATGGCACTTATTATCAACTTCAAAAAAATAATGATGAATATGTGCTTTACTCTCCATCAGACTCGAAGTTTTTAAGTGCTGAAATTGCAGAAAATGCAACTTATGATACTTTTTATAATTACATAATAAAGCTCGACAGCTCATATGGTGAGAACAATGGTATTTCTACCGAAGCACCTGGAAAAACAGCAAATGACTTTATTATTACAAGTGATGCTGGAACTTTCTACTATTATACAAACATTGAAACTATTGAAAAAGATGGGAAATTTGAAGAAAGAGCCACAATAATTGAAACTGATAGTTTGGCAACTGCACTAGAAATTGATGACTTTGATGGTTATGAAAGTTTTGATCTAAAATTTTCTAGTTCATTTGACTATAAAGATGTTGGAACTTGGACATATAGAGATTACTTTATCTTTTATTTATATACTAGATACCTTTCAGTTTCTGGTGTTTCATTGAGTCAGCTTACTACTAGTGGTGGTATTAGAGGTGAAATTTGTAGAGTAGGTATTGCTTCTAATGTTGCTAGTGGTACGACTGACATTGTTTTAAACACATATGAAGAAACAGAAAGTGGTTGGAATGTTACAACGGGTACTAGTGGTATTACAGAATATATGTACTTATTTAGAATTGACCCAAATTATACAAATGAAAATTACAATAGTGAACAGTCAAATAATACTATCGTATATTTAAAACTCGATGATGTTATGAACATTTCAGAATTAAATGTATTGAATGTACTTGACATAGAATCTTCTTATGTTAACAACAACTTTGATAAAGCTTACGAAGATACTCTATTTATTGACATTAATGAAACCACTGGTAGCATTGAATTTGGAAAAGCTGAGACTGAACAAAAATCATTCTCATTTTCATCTGGTTTTGTTTATTCTAGTGTTGATACTTGGACAGTTGGTGACTTTATTCTTTTATATTTACATGAACAGGGCATTATAACAATAAAGGTTGATGATAATGCCATAACTGGCAATAACTTCTATAATAAGGAAGAAATTTTCAGTGCATATACTTATAATGCATTAGTTTATAAAGTTAAAGATTTAGAAGAGAGTTTAAAATTTTATCAGTTTGGCACTGGAACTAATAAGGTATTTCTTAGTGAGGAATACATTGTTGGTTTGAGTTATAATTCAATAGATACTTGGTGGGCTGCAAACTTAATAAGTTTCCTTACAAGAATTTATAGTACTACTGATAGTAGCAACATCATTGTTGATAGTTCAACTATTGCAAATAGCATTTATACATCTAAATATAGTTCTTATGTTTATACAAGCGAAGATATAATTACTCAGTTAGTAAATGAATATGTCTTTGATATCGACAATGCAGATTTTGAGATTTTTGATAGTATTGTTACCTACACTTATTATAATTCAGAATTTAACTTAGAAGATTTATCAACTTGGACGGTTTTTGATGCAATTATTTATAATCTAAACGGCAGTGTTTCTAAAAGAAATTATAATTATTCGCTTGCATACAAGAATAGTCAGATACGAGATATTGTTTGTTTAATAATTGGAGATAAGGCAATTGAACTCACTTCGCAAAACTTACAAAAATTGGGTTTATCTATAAACAATAATTATGTTATCTCATCAGACTTAAGCACTGTAGCTAATGATGTTTCTGAAAATTATAATGAGGATTATAATATGGTAACCTCATCTAATACAGAGGCTCTTACTGATTATTCATTAATAAATCGTTATACTAATTTAACCTTTAGTTATACATTTGCTGGAAGTAATGATAGCAATTTACTCACTCAATTTGACCTTTATTTAATTTCACTCATGAACTCAGGGGAATATGGTGATCTTGCAAAAACACGCTTCAATGCTACAAATTCAACATATAATTTTGAAGTTTATGTCTCAAATACTTCTAGTTCACCAACTTACTATGTTAAACTATTCGATATTGATGATGGTACAACATTATTCTATGTTACAAATATTTATTCTTCTAATTCTTATATAGAAATTACTGGAAATTCTACAATTAGTTGTAGTAAAAAGTTATTTACCCCATCAACCATTACAGTTGTTGATGAAACAACGGGTGAGACATCTACAGTTAATGAAACTTATACATCATTTTCAAGTGAAGATAGTATTACACTTTTAGATGCTTATATTTATCAGACAATTAACAGTATAGAACCAATTACATTCCAAATTTATAACATGTATAATGAAGATAATGGTGACTATTCTGGTAGTCAGTATTTAATTGTAAATAATATTATAATTGAATACAATTCAGAAATTAAGGTTTCAACTAAACTTAATAATGATATTACCAGTTTGACTGATGATGACGGTTTAAATGACATTATTAAATTACTTTACGATAATGTATATAACAGCTTGATTATACAAAATGATAATTTTGATTATTCACATCTTAGAGCAATTACTTTATCAGAAATTCAGGAAATTAATGATTTTGATATAAATGATATTACGACTTGGAAACCATTTACAATTATTTTATATAATTTAGGACTTTTAAAAGAAGATGGAGAACTGGATTCAGTTTCTTCAGCAACATTATTTATAGATGGTTCAAATTATTATATTAGAATTGCACAATCAAAAAACAACACTACAGCAACATTTTCAATAAATATCTCTTCAATATTAAATATTGAGGGTTTGACTGAAGATGGTTCTAATGAAGAACTTTTAATTTCTACACCAAGTGACTTATTTACAATAATGTTTGTAAATATTCTACAAAATTATAAATCTGAAGTTTTTGAAAGCACTAATACATTAAATTCTAAGATTTATGATAGTTATATGAATGGAATAGTTGTAGATGTCAATACACTTTGCACTCAAGATATCCCATTAAGCAATAGTATGTCACTCAGTGATATTTCAACTTGGTCTTGGTATGGAATATTGTATTATTATTATTTTAAAACTGTTCCAAGTGATACAACATATATAACATATGCAGTATATGGTGATAGTAATAAAAATGGATATTTGCTTCTTAGTGACGGCACAAATCAACATTATGTAAAGATAAATGATAATCTATTTAAAACATTCAATCAAGAAAATGTTGATGATAATTCACTGTCATTTAATCTTACAAGTGGCTCAGTTACAGCATTAGAAATTATTAATTATGCTGTTACTGGAAATGTAAATGGTAGTTATTTAGAATTCAGTTTGTCTAATGACTCAAGCAAGAGAATACAGTTTATAAATAGTGATACGAATATTTATGTTTATAATTTATTGGCAGAAGATGCATCAATTTCTAATAAAACTGTTGCATATCTTGGTGAGAATATTGACAGTAAAGATGTTTCAGATCTTACCGTTTTTGATGTATTTGTTCTAAGTTTGGCTGGTGTTTTAAGTAGTTCAGAATCAAATACAGTTCTTGAGTTTGATAATAAAAACTATTTGTATATCAACAATAGCTACATTAATTTGACTAAAATTAATGTTGAAATTGATACAAATACAAACTCTTTAAAAATTAATGAAGATAGCAAAATTTTCAGTGAACTTGGTAGTTTTGATTTGTCTAATGGTGCACCAACAAATGCGATAATAAATTCTGCACATGATTATGAAAATTCTAAAAATTACGCAATTTTAGTTGTAAGTGATGATATTTTATCAAATGCTTCAACTAAGGCACCTACACTTAATGGAATGGAACAGGGTAGTGATTCAACTACAGTACAGCTTAAATTTTCTACTGGGTTTGATGTAAGTAACTATTCAACTTGGAAACTTTCTGATTTTATTATTTATTATATTTTTAGTCAAAGTACTAAAAATTTTGATACTTCAATTAAAAATTTCCAATATTATGTAAATTTGGGGTATGTTCCAGCAACATTCTGTAATATTAAAATAACAGATGAAGTTGGAAATATTACAAGTCACAATGTTCTATTAATTGGACAAGCTATTGATGATATTAATGAGCTAAATAATATTCTAAACTCTAATAATAGTGCGGACGAAGCAAAGAAAGATGAAATATTAAACTATATTTATGTTGACTATAATATTTTCTATAATTTGTTTGATAAAGAGTTTACTAATATTATGCTCTTGTCTTATCAAACTAACGATCAACCAATTAGTATTGATTTAACGGGATCTAGTATTGATGAACCTGATCAAATGCAAATTACTAATTTTAGTTACAAAATCACCTCAGTAATTGCGACCGAAGATTTTAAATTTAATAATTATTATTACTATAAAACAGATTCAACTGCTAAGAATTTTATTTTCAGTTTACTTGGAATTAACAATATATCTTCAATTCCTGATGAAGCAATCGACAATTCAATTTTAATTAATTTAAAGCTATCAAGTGATTTTATATTGGAAGATACTAGTACATGGACTATTTTAGACTATATAATTATTTATGAATATACAAAAAATATTCCTAATAATATCTTTGAAGAGCTATCTTTTAGTGATTTAAAAAATAAAGATTTCTACTACGAATTAATTAGAAATGGTAGTGAAGGCACTGATTATTATCTAAGAATTAACGGAACAACTTATAACATCACTAAACTTATTGAAGTAACTCAAGGTAATGAACTTTGTGATATACGATCAGAAATTGTATTTACAATTGATGGTGTTGAATATACAATACAAAATAAAATTAATTTAACAACAAATTTAGAAGTAAATGATGGAAATATTCAAGTAGGTGGAAGCGACAAGTACTATGAAACTATAAAAAATGCCAATGTGCTTGATGCTGACGTTGGTTATAGTTTGAGAGTTCTTTGTAAAAGCCATAGATATAACATAGAGGTTATTACAAGCGATCTCGCAAATGAGTTTGAAAATACAAGATTATCTGGAAAAGTTTATTATTCTCTTAAAGATTTAACATCAAATGAAACAATCTTTGTTTTAGCAGAAAAATATAATACAGATTTGTATCCTGAAGATTTATTTGAAATTATAGATGAGAACGCAACTGATTTAACAACACAAGAAGACTACTTAAAGTTGTATCAAGACTTTGGTAAACCAGTTATAGAATTAATTGAAACTGCAACAACTTTAACTTATTCGGCTGATGGAAAGGTTAACTGGGTAAATCCGGATAATCCACAAATTATAAATGAATACTATCAGTTGATAAACAATAGTAATAATGAGATCATCTTTGTATTAAGTAGTAATTTTGATTTATTGTATGATAGACAAGGTGATAGCAATATATGCTATAGAAAAGATGACCAAACAGTTAACTATACAATTTTGGGAGAACCTTCAATACTTTCTAACTCAGACAACCTAACTGAAGAAAGTTTTAGATTTTATAGGAATTTGGATAGTAATGTATATTTTAACTATCAAATTTCTCTCACTCGTTATACAAATTACACAATTTCAGCAAATGTACAGAAGGTAAATTGGCCTCAAAAACTCATAAATGATATGATGGTCATTTATCCAGATCTTAACTGGTCTACTTTGCTTGCAACAGATGGTTGGATTGATACATTAGGTGAATATCATTCAGGTATTGCATCAGGGCAGTATATTTCTTCTGGCAATTCAGCAAATATTACGGCTGTTGGTATGGTTTTATCAGAATTCTTCCTTTCTGTAGCAAACGAGTCAGAAGGCTCAAACAATTATGCTGAATATGAATATGATTCTATTTTTGATGCTAGTACAATTAAAGCACTCATGCTATCTATAATGGGAGAGGAAAACTATGATACTCTTGTAAATGAAGCACAAGTTTTTGTAGACTTATTTAATACAGGTTTTGCTTCTATTTTGGACGATATAGCAGATGAAAGGAATATAACAATTAAAGATGGTAAGGTTGATAATCTTACAATGAGCATCTATAAGTCATTCCTTGCCACTGCAATTCTTTCATCAGACTTTGCTGAATATTTATACACCATTGCAACTAGAGTGCTTTCACAGTACACAATTTACGAGTATTTGGCTAAAGCTAGTGGTGATTATGCTAAGTACTATGCATACTTTAATGGTCAAACTGATGAAAATGGGGAAACAGTTGATTCATTTACATACTCAAGTTTTGAAGAATTAACTTGGTATGAAAACGAATCACTTAGAGATAATGCTGTTCCTATGTTTACATTTAACATCAAGTCGGCATGGGAATATTTTAATAATAAGGAAGGGACATTAACCTACGACAAAAGTCTAGTAAACTTTGATAGCTTGTATACAAGCCTAGATAAGTATTATAGTTCAGTTTATCTTGATTCAGGTAGTTCAATCAGTGATAAAGACCCTCTTTATTGTTTCCTTTTAGATGTTTACTATTCAATAAGACAAACTCTAAAACAATCTGGTTCATCTCAACCTACTTACCTTAAGCTTTATAAAGACTATCTTGATGGCAAAATCACGCGTTGGAACGAGGTTAGCGATTCAAGTATCAATGGTGCATCAGTTTACTTTGAAAAATATAGTCTTTATCAAGCTTCACTTCAGTTAAATAAAGCAAAGGTTCTTGTTTCTTATATAAATAATATAATAAATCCTCTATATTCTCTAGACGATTTGGTTGGCGATGCAGTAGATGCGGCAGGTTCATACATTGAAACAGAAATATCAGCAATAACTGGAGACTTAGAAAATGTTGAAGAATCAGCAGAGGATATAGGAAATAGCTTAAAAGATATTATTGATGGACTTACTAATGTAGAAACAGTTTATACATTGCTAAAAAAGGTATTTAAAAACAATCCTAGGTACTTAGATTATACTGATAACATATTTAAGCTTGACAATATATTTGATTTCTCTTCATTCCAGTTTGTTTATTCTAAATCAGAAAAAGGAAGTTCTGAGGCTTGGGATTTAATTAATCAATGTTATGAAGAAATGGGTTTAGTATTATCAGAGTTATCAGATGTATCTTACTTAGAACAAGGTGGTACTACAAGTTTGGGTTCAGTTAATCCAACTGATGTTCGTGAAGGATATATTGATGATGCATATGACAGACTATCTGAATGGTACAATAATCTTGGCGCTTACATTAATACCCAAAATATTCTGGATAAGACAGCAAAGGCAAGTGTAACATTTACACTGGCACAGTATGCAAATAATTATGTAGAAGAAGGTTTTGCATTTACTATTCAAAATAAACAATATACCATTAAGACTACAGTTTCAACATCAAGACTTGGTGAATATGTTTATGGTGGTGAATACCTAGAAAAATTTGGTATTCCTGCAAGTTATACAAGTTCAGAATTTACTGGAATTGTAGACATATCAAGTGCCTATGATGAAACGACAAACTCTGCAAAAACTAAAATTGCATCATTTACTACTCTTAGAAGTTTTGCTTCAAAACTTGCAGATTATACTGGGAAATTATATCTGTTAAGTAATATGATGGATTTATCTGCTAATGACTCAGATAATGAGAGTTTGGGTGGAGTTTATAACAATCAGGACTCAGTACTTATGACCGATTATATTTATGTCAAAAATCCATTTAAAGACATAAATATGAATATGTTTAGTACTAATGCTTACATAAAAACCACACAGGAATATTTAATTTTGGACTATATTGTTGAAAATGAATATTTAACTTATGATACACTTAGAACTTTAATTGTTGCTGACAATAGTGAAACTTTAAATGCTTCGGGCAATGATTTACTTGCTAAAATTGGATTGGGTTCTACAGACTATGAATCTATGAGTGATGAGGATAAGAATAGTGCACTTAGATATTATCTTTGGTATATCCAAACTTCAACAGTTGAAAGTAGTGGAGATATCTATTATGGCTATAATATAGGTGATTATGGCTATGCTGGTAATTATAATACTGGCAGTGACTCTTCTTCTGATAGAATTCATGAAATATTTAAAAAGGTTATCCTATATTTAACTAACAGCGTGGAAGATAATAGTAATGGACTTGAAACGGACTTTGAGGGTACAACTATTTCATTTGAAAATATGTATTTCCAAAAATTAAAGACAATACTTATGGATGCACTCATTAATTTTGAAAAAAATGAGGGAGATACAGGCGAAAATAATTCAAAGAGATATTTAACATTATTCTATTTAATCTGTAGTGAATTTGATTACTTTTATAGTAAAGACAACTATGAAACTGAAAATGTAAGTGAAGAAAGAGAAACTGAACTTGGTAGAACTATAGCTAGAGTTAATAATACTCTCATAAAAAGTGGTACAGATGTTGTGGGATATGTGACATATAATGAATCTTATTATGCAAGAGCAGAATTTAGAAGAGATTTAACTACTAGTGGTCTTGTATTAAGACTTGCTGGACTTGATAATCGTCCAATCGAAGAACTCGTTAATAGACAATATGATGATTTATATAATAAAAATGGAGTCTATGATGAGGCAAATGGTGATACATTCATCTTGTGCACTTATAATGAAGAAGAAGGTAAATATTATCCAATCTTAGCTAGAAATGATAACTACGCAGTTACTGATAAATACTTAGAGTATATTCGCCAAGATTATGGTGTTGATTTAAAAACTGATTATTATGACTCAGCACATGCCTATCCAATTATTGCCAAAGGTATCTTAACTGGTAATGATACAGAACTTTTACCAACGGCAATTCGTATGGTAAACGGAGAAATTACCTATTATAGAGATAACATAATAGCAACAACTTCTTTAGATGAAAGTTCAATTTCTTCAGGTAGTATAGTTTCTGAGGTATCAACAGTAAATTATGTTTCATATGTACCTTACTCAACATTCTCAAATTATGGTGATACTTGGACTATGTATATTAGTGCTAATAATCCATCACTTTACTTAAATTCAGATTTCCAAGTTTACTATGTTCAGTTTACAAATGTGTATAACTTAGGTATGTATGATGAGTATGGAGCAGTTTCTGTACTTGACCAGTTTACAAGTTTTTACAATATGGATGTAGTTTTCCACTTGCTAATGTTCTTAGGATTTGTTACAATGATACCAATATTATTCAAAGCTTTATTAGTAGCAATGCGAAGAATATTGGATTTAATGGCACTTGTTCTTATTGGACCTCTTGCCATTTCAATGAACTCACTTCAAATTGATGAAAGCAACAGTCAAGCTTACAATACTTGGAAAGATATGTTTACAAAGTCACTTCTTAGTGTGTTTGGTATTGTTGTAAGCTTTAACCTTTACTATATCTTAGTTAATACTGCACTAAATATGACTTATGTTCAAGATGGCGATGCAACTATGCAAATAATTGCTGAGTCACCAGTATCTTGGCTTTCAACTGGATTTATCAATGGTATTATAACTTTCTTCTTTGTAATAATTGCCTCACAAATGATTCAGCAAGCTGCAAATATGATTGGCAAGATTGTTACAGGTGGAAGAGTTGAAAACTCATTTGCTTCAGCTCTTGATAATAAAGAACCAATTGTAGCTATGACTCAAATGGTTAAGGGAGTTGTTAAAGATGTTAGAAATGCGGCTGGATTTGTTGGTAAAATTTATACAGGAGAACTACTTATTGAAGCAAAAGCTGCTGCGATTGAGGCTGCTAAAGAAGCCGTGCCAGGTAGTGCAATATTTAGGAGAATAAATCAAACTGCTCATAATATTGGCATTAATGGTAAGGCTAGAAAGATGTCAAAAATGGCACAAAAAAATGGCAACATGTCAAAGGCTCAGGCAGATAAATATGCTAGACAGTTTGCAGAAAATGCTAAAAAGATTAGAAAGGCAAAATTTGAAAAGAATATGAAAAGAGCAAATGCATTTAATAGAACATTTGGTCTTGATGAGTTTAATAGTGGTGTAAAATATAAAGACCCAAAAAAGAAAAAGTTAGGTATGAAAGATTCACTTAACAATGCTGAGGAAAAACTTAAAAAAGGCTTTAAGGGCTTTTCAAGTGGAGTAAAGGCAGAAGCCGAAAAATCTAGAGATAAAAAAGCACAAAAGTCTAACGATAAAAAAGCAAAAATAGATGAAGAAGAATCTAAAGATAAGAAAGAAGATACTAAAGATAAGCAAGCAGATACTAAGGACAAAAAGGAAGACTCAAAAGAGAATGCTAAAGAGAAAATCGGCTTTGGAAACTACTTAAAGGGCACCGTAAAATTCGTTGCTAAGAAAACTGGACAAGCAGTGGCAAAAAGAGTAAAGAAAGTCGGAGAGAATGTAAAGTATGCAGCAAAGAGCATTTATGGTGGAATGAAAAAGGTCGTAACTGCACCTGTGAGAGCAGTAAAAGCTGTCGCAAGGGCACCTAAAAATGCCTTCAAAGCTGTAAAAAGAGCATCTGGTAATGTAGCTGAGAAGTTTATGACTGGTGGTGCATTAATGAGAAGGAGAGATAGAGAAGCGGCTTCAGAAGCTAAAGAACAAGAGAAACAAAGACAGAAACAAGAAAAAAAAGCTCAAGGTAAATCTCAAAAAAAATAGACAAGAGCAAGTAAACGAGTAGAAAAATAGGACAATATAAATTAAGATTAAATTGTCAAATAAATTACACAGAAAAAGATTAAAAGCATTTAGATTTATTGCTACACTTAAAAAATACGAAATAGGAGATAAATAGATGGAAACAAACAATGGTCTCAAATTATCAAATAATGTGATGAATGTTAATAATTCGCTTTCATCTATTTTCTCTGCTTGCTCTAAAAATGATAAAAATTCAAAGGATATTAGAGAAAGTGAATTAAACAATCACACACTATCTAATAGTTCAGATATCAAAAAAATATCTAATTTTCAAAATGCTAGTGAAAATCAAAAACAAGATAATAAAAATAATAAAAGCTCTGAGAAAGGTTTAATCATTATAACCTTAATTATCATAATTGGAATTATAATTTTAATTGCAGCATTAATTGGAGTTTTCTTTACAATTATTTCTCAAACAACAGCAGATTTTAATATTGCAACAATTGAAAAAACTGTAAAAGAATTCTTTGTAAAAATATTTTATTCAATAGCGAAATGGATCTTATGCTTTGTTGATATTATATTTTCTTACATAAAAAATCTATGTGGCTTAAATATGGACTATACTTCTATTTCGGGAATTTTTGCACCCGAATCAGATATGGTATTTAACTTGCTTATCACGGCAGAAGAAAGGGCTACTGCAATACTTAGAAATTTAATAGTAATTACAATTATTGCAATAGTAATTTTCACAATTATTGCACTTGTTAAATCACAGTTTGAAGCAATGCGTAAATCTAAACCTACAAGTGTGATGGAAACTATTAAAAAGACCATTCGTGCTTTTGTTTTGCTTCTAATAACTCCATTCCTTGCAATTTGTGGAATTGTATTTTCAGATTTATTATTGCAAACACTATTTAGGGCAACAAATACTTCAGGTGCCATGACACTTGGTTCACAAATTTTCGCTTCTGCATCGGTTTCATCAAATGCATATAGAACCTATGCCCAAAATAATGCGAGAATTCCTATTGTTTGTGACTTTACAAAAGAAAAAGAAATTTTACTGTATTATCAAGAAAACCCAGTAAATGAAAAATTTACAGAATATTTAATGAGTACAAATAATTTACAGTATGTGACATATTTGTCATTTGTAAATGAAAACTTTATGACTTTTACCGAACTAAATCAGATTTTAGACTCTTCAAAAGAAGAATATAAGGAATCAGCATACTATGGCATTTATGATATTAAGGTAGAAGATAGTTCGGATTCTTTATCTAAATATAGACGCATTGAATCATATGCAGAAGAATACTATGTAATGGCAGATGTAATAGATTTTGAGATTAATACTGGAAATGTACTTTACATAAAAACAATAGAGGAAGTCTTAGATAGTATAGTTAAAATTCCAGATGAAGAACTGAGAAGAAATACTTTTGATTTAATTATTAAACAGTATGGAATTAAGTTTTATCTTGACGCTGATATGACAAATGAAATTACAGAGGACGGGCTAGAATTCATAAGTGTTGAGAAATACCAAAACAAATCTCTTTGGAATATTATTTCTTATACAAGCTATTATATTTCACCTGATGAAAATGGTGAACCTACTTATTCAATGCAAATCCCTTATGTTCATCTAAAAGGTCAAATAGATGAAATAGAAGGTGCTAAGTTTATTATGGCAGTAGAAAAGGAAACTGAAATTGATGGAATTAGCTATACTTACTACGAACCATTAACTATTGGTTATTCTAATCGCTATAATAAATCTTTTGAATCTGAATATATAAGGGAAGGACAAATCATAGCAGCAAAAGGTACTTTTAAAGATTCTCAGTATCCAACTGCAATTAGAGAAACGGCAGATGCAGATGGCAATCTTAGAATTAGCTTTTATCGTGAGAATATAGAATCTGTAGCTGTGGGATTTGCAAATGAATTATTCCAAGCGAACTTTTCAACTGGTTCTGGTATTCAGAAACTTTTAAAAATGATACAGGCATTTTTCAATCCTGAGTCAGTTGTGGGTGATATAAGCACGAATTTTGATGCTATTCAATTTACACAAGATACTGAAGAATCAATTTATAGTAATCTACAATCGGGAAGAATTAAACTTAGTTATTTCTTCCAGTTTGAGCCTTCCGAAACTGCATATAGAGATGGTGCAGGTACATTATCTTTTAGAGAACTTTTTATTCCAAGCACATTTAATATATTATTAATTGTCGTTGCTCCAATTCTTCTTGCAAAAATTTGCTTAGTCGCATTCTTTGGACTGATTCAACGTTCGTTTGAATTATTCTTAATAATATTAACATATCCAGCAGCTTGTGCTACAATTCCAATAGACGATAGAGCATATAATGGTTGGTGGAGAGAATACTTCCAAAGATTATTTGCGACATATGGTATCATTCTAGGCCTGAATTTTGTGTTTATGCTATTTCCAATTATAACAACCATACAGTATTTTAAACCGAGCGACATTGCAACAAACAAGGTTATGTATAAGGTTTGTACACTATTTTTCAGTTCTCTAACAATTAATCAACTTACAAACATGCTAAATGCTACAACTGCTATTCTTTTTGAACTAGTTGCATTTACACTCTTGGAAACTGCTCCTACTATGGTAAATCAAATGATTGGTACTACCGACCCTAAGAGCAATTTTATGGAAGGTGTAAAAAAGATTTTGATAAATGTTGGTAGAGTTACTAAGGTAATTGGTAAAGTTGTTGGTGGGATAGTTGGATTTATAATCAGTCCTAATAGTGCAATGCGATCAAATGTAAGAAAGGGTATTAATAAATCAGAAAAAGCAATTAAAAATTTAAACAATTTAAGGAATTTTAAAAGAAAACTTATACCGGGAAGTGCATTTATTGACCAGGTTGCAAAGGACAGAACTGATAGCCAAAAAGCTAAGGCGACAAAAGAAGCAATGAAAAATTTTAGGGCAGAAAGTACTTATCAACCACCTGAGGTAGGAGAAGAACCAAAAGCACCTGAGAAACCAAATCTTGAAGGCAAGAGTGAGGAAGAAAAGAAGAAACTTGAAGAACAGTATGAAGCTGATAGAAAGAAGTATGAAAATGATAAAGCTGAGTACGACAAAAAAGTTAAAGAGAAGCAAGAATATGATAATAAATGGAAAAACGAGGGAGGTCCATTTGCAGATTTATTACAAGCACAAAAAGAAGAACTTGCATCATTGCAATCAAGTGCCAATGATATGAGAAATAAGCAGGCTGACGATAGGAGAGATAAAAGACTTGGGCTTATGGAAGGCAATGATTCAGATAATGAAGAAGATGAAGATGGCAAGCCAACAAGTAATAAAAAAGATGATGGTGATGAAGAATCACAAGAAGATGAACATGGCTTAAGCAGTAAATTTGATTCATTTACTGGCAGACAACTTAGAAAAGAGAAGAGAAAAGCTGGCAGACAATATAAAAAGATTGATAAGCGTAGAAAAATTCTTGAAAAACGACTAAAGTGGCAAAAGAGACATGGTGGCTCATCAGATGAAATAGATAGAATTGAAAATGCAATTAGTGGTGCAACAGGTGAAGCACAAAAAATGAAAGCTCGCTATGAAGATATTCAAAATGAAAGAATGGATAGAAAGAACTTTAAAAAGACAGTTTCTGATGCTGAATATCAGGCAAAAAAAGCAGAATGGAAAGGCAATTCAAAAGCTAGAAAAAAACTTGCTGGTCAAACCTTTACTGGTAGAATTAAGCGAGGTGCTAAATTTGTTGGAAGTCATACCATAGGGGCAGGTATCAATCATGTAAAGAATAAACACAGACAGCGTATTGAAAGAAGAGATGAAAGACGAGAACGAGCTTTTAAAAATGTTTATGGTAATATCTTCCAAAAAGCTGGAAATAAAGCATACAGATCATATATAAATCATAAACAAAATAAGAGATTTAAAAAGTCACAAAAGAAAATTAATAAATATAATGAAAAGCTCACATATGTAGAAGCTGGTAGCAAAAAACAGTTAAAATATCAAAATAGAATTGATAAGTGGACAAAAGAACAAACTAAGGTAAATGAAAATCAGCAAAAGTACATTGCTCAAAGAGAAAAAGCATTAATAAATAAAGAAACTGTTAAAAACAAGGAAAGAATGAAAAAAGATGACGATGTTGCTGGTATAAGAAATGCAGGATTTGTAAAAAGACTTGGAAGACAAATAAGACACCCAGTTAAAGCAGTAAAATCAAGAGTTCGCGATGCAATCTTCTCCCAGGAAAACATTATAGCTCAGTCAAATCGAAAAGATGAAGTTTCTGCACAAATAAAGGATTTGGAAGCAAAACTTAATCAGATGACAAATGTTGATAATGTTAAGGCATTTAAAGAAAAAAGTAAAATGCAAAAACAACTTGCAGATTTGAAAATTGAAAAGTCAAAACTTGAGGGACAATTAAGTAGATATGACTCTTATGTTACTCACAATTCTGATGCAGACTTCTATAAACAACAAATAATATTTAAGAGAAAACAAGCAGATGCAGAAAGACATGAAAGAACTGGAATCTATGTAAAAGAGGAAGAAGAAAGAAAGGCAAAAGAAAAAGAGGAAGAAGAAAAGAGAAAAAGACTAGGTATAACTTCTGATAAAGATAAAAAGGACAGCACTACTGGCACTACTACAGATAAAAAATAATTTAATTAGAATTATAAAAAAGATTAATAGCTTTTACTTTCAATCTAACACAAAAAAAGACAAGATGAAATCTTGTCTTTTTTTTCTATATATGTTACAATTTTATTATGGTATTAAGTTTATGTATTGTTGGAATAATTACTGCCATAGATCAATTTACAAAATTTTTGTTTTATGGTATGCCTGCAAAGTCAATAATAGGTAATCTATTATGGTTTCAAAGCACATTAAATACAGGTGGCGGTTTTAGTATTTTCGAAAATTTGACATGGCTTTTAACAATTATTTCATTTATTGCTGTAATTGTATTTTTATTTTTAATTATTAATAAAAAATACATAAAAGATAATAACCTAAAAATAATTTTAGGATTTATCTGTGGTGGAACTCTTGGAAATTTAATTGATAGACTTATCTTTGGTGGAGTTAGAGATTTTATTTATTTAAAATTCATTAATTTTGCAATCTTTAATATTGCCGATATGGCAATTACATTTGGTGCAATAGCTTTATGTGTTTATATTTTAATTATTGAATTAAAAAAATCAAAAAGTTCTCAAAGTGAAAAAAATTTACAAGAGATAAAAGAAACTTCTTTAGATACTGCAGAAAATAACAAAAAGGAAGAAGAGTAAATGCTTGAATTAAATTCGGAAATAGTTGTTAGTGAACTTGAAGATAACGAAAAGATTAGACTAGATATATATCTTACTAGCATAACAGATTGGACTAGATCACAAATAAAATTGCAAATAGACAGTGGTAGGGCTACTGTGAATGGGAAAAATGTAAAAGCTGGATATCTTATAAAAAATGGAGATTTAATTACTTTAAAATTTTACAAAGAAGAAATGAGTGCCGAGCCCGAAAATATTCCACTTGATATAATCTATGAAGATGAAGATTTTGCAATTATCAACAAACCTCAGGGAATGGTTGTTCACCCAGCTCCAGGATCTTATAGTCACACACTTGTTAATGCACTTTTATACCATTTTGACAAGCTTAGTAATAATAACGATAAAATTCGTCCGGGTATTGTTCATAGGATTGATAAGGACACTTCAGGACTTTTGGTTGTTGCAAAAAATGATAAGGCACATTTGTCGTTATCAAAACAAATAGCAAATCATACTTGTTTTAGACATTATCTTGCACTTTTAGAGGGAAATTTAAAAGACAATACTGGAAGAGTAGAAACTTGCATTTCAAGAAGTACGACAGATAGAAAAATTATGTGCGTATCAAGTACGGGAAAAATTGCCATAACGCATTATAATGTTCTAGAAAGGTTTAAAGATTTTTGTTTTGTTGAATTTGTTCTTGAAACTGGTAGAACTCATCAAATTAGAGTACACGCAAAATATTTTGGACATCCTATTGTTGGTGATAAAACCTATGGTAGCAAGAATCAAAAATTTAAATTAAATGGACAACTTCTTCATGCATACAAGCTTGAACTTACTCACCCAACGACGGGTGAAAGGTTAACCTTTGAGTGCGAGCTTCCAAAACATTTTAAAAATATACTATCTAATTTAAAAAAAACACAAATTTACAATTGACTTAAAAGGGTAAAATAATTTATAATATAATATATTTTAAGGAGGACATTTTAATGGCAGAAAAAAAATCACAAAAATCTAGTAAGTCAAGTTACAACAAATTAATGGACGCATTGTCATTTATTGCTGTTTGTGTTGGTGGTATAGCTCTTCTTGTAGCATTTATTTTGGGAAAACTTGGAATTTCAGCTAGTATAGTTGGTATATTACAAATGATTGCTAACATTATTGGTTGGATTGTTCTTTGTTTACTTTCAGCTAACTATATCAAAAATAAAAGAAAAATTTGGCTTTGGGTTATTTGGGCTGTTGCAGTTGTTATGATTGTAATTGTTACCATTTTAGGAGCTCTATAAGCTCAGCTGAGTGCTTGAATTTTTCAGTTAATAATTCAGCTTTGTTGCTGAATTATTTTTTATTTATATGAATAGAATTAAGGTGCATATATGAGTAAAAAAGATGTCTTAAAAATTTTGGACCTATTGTGCTATGTTATTGTAATTATGGGCACAATATTAATTGTTATATTTGAGTTTACTGGCGTATTTTTAGCATTAAAAAGTAGCGTCATACTTTTTACATTTGCAACTGTAAGTTTAATTGCACTAAATATTTGTAGATTTGTTTTTTCAATTTTATCAAAAGATAGAGATAATGATTTTTATCTTGAAAAAAAATCGAAAATATTTCTGATAATTAAAATTGTACTTTTTTTAGCTTTACTAATTTGGCTGATATATATGATGGTGAATTTTAATTAAATAAAATTTTCTTATTCTTGATATATCACAAATATGCCTTGACAAAATAAGTGCATTTATTTAAAATAATAATGTTAGTTAAAATTAAGGAGCTATAATAATGACATATAAAATTGGTGAAAAAAAAGATGGAAAACTCATTGTAGAATTTGAAATTAATGCAGATGAGTGGGAAGCCGAAGTTGAAAAGGCTTATCAAAAAAATAAAGGTAAATATAAACTCGATGGTTTCAGACAGGGTAAAATTCCTAGAAAAGTTCTTGAAAAAAATTATGGTGAATTTTTGTTTTATGAAGATGCATTAAACACTGTTTGTGACGAGAGTTTTTTTGAATTTTTAGAAAAAGAAAAAGATATAGAAGCAGTTTCTTATCCAGATATTTCAGTTAAAAAACTTGACAAAACTGGGGTAGAATTTGTTGCCACAATTACACTTATGCCTGAAGTAGAGCTTGGCTCAATTGAGGGACTTGATGTTAAAAAGGAAGAAGTTTCAGTTACTGATGAAGAAGTTGATGCAAAAATTAAAGACCTTCAAGAAAAACAGGCTAGATATGTAGATGTAACTGACAGACCAGCAAGAATGGGTGACCTTACTAATATTGACTTTGCTGGTAGCATAAACGGCGTTGCATTTGAAGGTGGCACGGCAAAGGATTATGAGTTAGAACTTGGTTCACATTCTTTCATTGCAGGATTTGAAGAACAAGTTGCAGGTATGAACATTGATGAAACAAAAGATGTTAATGTAACTTTTCCAAAAGAGTATCACGTAAAAGACCTTGCAGGTAAGCCAGCAGTTTTTGCTGTTAAACTTCTTGCAATTCGCGAAAAACAATTACCAGAAATTGATGATAAATTTGCACAAGATGTAAGTGAGTTTAACACTTTAGACGAACTTAAAGCTGATACAAAATCAAAACTTTTGTCAAAAAAAGAAGAAGAGGCAAATAAAGATTTTGAAAATAAATTAGTTGATGCATATGTTTCAAGAGCTCAGGTTTCTATACCAGAAGTTATGGTTAACAATCAGATAGAAAGAGCCATTAATGAAATGAAACAATCATTATCATCTCAAGGTTTAAGTTATGACTTATATTTGACTTATATTAATATGACTGATAGTGAACTTAGAGAGTCTAGAAAAGCAGACACGGAGAAACAAATTCGCACAAGCCTAGTTTTGTCAGAACTTGTTAAGAGCGAAAATATCAAAGTTACAGACGAGGAAGTTGAAGCAAAAATTAACGAACTTGCTGAAAAAATGAAGAAAACCCCAGATGAACTTAAAAAGACTATGAACGATTCACAAAAAGAAGTAATTCAAAGTAATATTATTTCTGATAAGGTTATAAATCTTTTAAAAGAGAAGAATAATATAAAATAGATATTTGAATTAGGAGTTTGTTATGAGAGAAAAAGATATGCTAATACCAATGGTTATTGAACAAACTAATAGAGGGGAGAGGTCTTATGACATTTATTCAAGACTTCTTGAAGATAGAATAATATTTCTTGACGGAGAGATTAATGATCAAACGGCAAACCTTGTTATTGCACAATTAATATATCTTGAAGGCAAAGACCCAGATAAAGATATAATGATGTACATTAATAGTCCGGGTGGAAGTGTTGTAGCTGGTATGGCAATCTACGATACTATGAATTACATTAAGTGTGATGTAAGCACCATTTGTGTTGGACTTGCTGCTAGTATGGCGGCAATACTACTTTCAAGTGGGGCTAAGGGTAAACGATTTGCTCTTCCTAACTCTGAGGTAATGATTCATCAACCACTTGGAGGATTCCAAGGTCAAGCTAGCGATATTGAAATCCATGCAGAGCATATGATGAAAACTAAAAAGCTTATCAATAAATTATTATCAGAAAATACTGGTATGCCAATTGAAACAATTGAAAGGGATACTGATAGAGATAATTTTATGTCTGCAGAAGAGGCTAAAAAATATGGCTTGATTGATAAAATTTATGCAAAGAGGCAATAACTAAAATGTCAAGATATACACAAAAGAGGATTTGCCTTTTTGTATATCTTGTTTTTTTAAAGGAGAATTAATTATGAGCAATGAAAATCAAACACCAACCAACGAACCAAAGAACAATAATTGTTCATTTTGTGGTAGACCACGAGGAGCATTTAAGGAAATTGTGGAAAATCCAAATGGAACTGTCGGTATTTGTAATGACTGTATTTTAATCTGCAAAGAAATTTTGGACAATGAAGCAAGAAAGAGAAGAAAAGAGCAACCTTTTAATTTACCTAGTCCAGAAAAAATAAAAAAGGAATTAGATCAATATATAATTGGACAGGAGAAGGCTAAGGAAGTTTTGTCTGTTGCAGTTTATAATCATTACAAGAGAATAAATTATATAATTAATAAAAAACAAAAAGAAATTGATAATATAGGTAGTGATAAAACCAAAACTAAGGTTATGGAAGATGTAGAGCTTGAAAAGAGTAATGTTTTGATGCTTGGTCCAACTGGTTGTGGAAAGACGCTAATTGCCAAAACACTTGCAAAAATTCTTGATGTTCCTTTTGCAACTGCCGATGCAACCACATTAACCGAAGCAGGTTATGTAGGTGACGATGTTGAAAATATTTTATTAAAACTTATTCAGGCTGCTGATTATGATGTAAAAAAAGCAGAAAAAGGAATAGTTTATATTGATGAAATTGATAAAATTGCAAGAAAAAGCGAAAATGTATCTATAACTAGAGATGTTTCTGGAGAAGGTGTACAACAGTCACTATTAAAGATACTTGAAAGTACGGTTGCAAGCGTTCCACCTCAAGGTGGAAGAAAACACCCTAATCAGGAATGTATTCAAATTGATACTACAAACATACTCTTTATTCTAGGTGGTGCGTTTGTTGGGCTAGATGAAATAATTAAAAAGAGAACAGAAAATACATCACTTGGATTTGGTGGTATAGTTAAAACAAAAGACCAAATCAACGAAGATAAGATTCTTGCAAAGGTTGAACCACATGATTTAATAAAATTTGGACTTATTCCAGAATTCATTGGAAGAGTTCCAATTATTGTAACTTTGAATGAGTTAGATGAAAATACTTTAAAGAAAATTTTAACAGAGCCAAAGAATGCACTTATAAAACAATATAAAAAGCTGTTTGAAATTGATGGAATTAAACTTGAATTTACTGGAGAAGCAATCACATCATTTGCCAAAAAGGCTATTGAACTTAAAACAGGAGCAAGAGGACTTAGAACTATTCTTGAGTCAGCAATGCTTCCAGTAATGTATAGTGCTCCAAGTAAAAAAGATAGTATAACTAAAATAATTATGGATATATCAAAAGATGGAGAAGAAGTAGTTCCAACCCTTATTGAAAAGAAAGAAGAAGGAACGGATAAAATTTCTGCATAATTTAATAAAAAAATTGGAAATTATTGAAAAAAAAAAGAATTAATTTTCTTAAAATCAATAATTTCCTTTTTTATTTGATTTTTTTTAAATAAAATGCTAAAATATAGTCGATATAAATAAAAAATAATCAATATAAAGCAAATTTTTGGCAAATAATAATATTATCTAATTAATATTTGATTTTTTTGAAATATTTCAAGGAAATTGGGGGAATTTTAAAATGAAAATAATAAAAAATGCGTTTTTTTTAAAGTCAGTTGAAAATTTTAGTGATTTTGAAAGTTTTAATTTGCCAGAAATTGTTATTGTGGGGAAAAGCAATGTTGGGAAATCCAGTTTGATTAATATGCTAGCAGGTACTAATAAACTTGCCAAAGTATCTTCTACTCAGGGCAAAACTAAACTAATTAATTTCTTTCTATTTAATAGTGAATTTATTTTAGTTGATCTTCCGGGATACGGGTACGCTAAAACTAGTAAAGTAGAGATGCAAAGGTGGCAGAGAATGATTGAGAAGTATTTTTCTGAATCAAAAAACCTTAAGGCAGCTCTTATTTTAGTTGATATTAGACATAATCCTACTGAGCAAGATATACAAATGCTTGAATATTTTACTTATCACAATATCCCAGTTACAATTGTAGCTACTAAATACGATAAAATAAAAAAATCAGAAAAAATGCAAAAAATTACTGCTATAGCCAATACTTTTAATGTTGGAGTGGAAAATATTTATATTTGTAGTAGTGAAACGGCTTATGGTAAGGAAACATTAATTAACCGAATTTACCAATTTGTTGATGGAGATTAAAATGAAAATTTATGCAATAAGTGATTTGCATTTGAGCTTTAATTGTAACAAACCCATGGACGTATTTGGTGGTAAGTGGGAAGGCTATACGCAAAAAATTAAAGAGAATTGGGAGAAAAAGGTTCTTTTCGATGACATTGTTTTAATTGCTGGTGATATAAGCTGGGCAATGAAGCTTGACGAAGTTTATAGAGACCTTGCTTGGATTGATGAGCTTCCCGGTAAAAAAATTATTATAAAGGGAAATCATGAATACTGGTGGAAATCAATCTCATCAGTTCGTGCAATTTTGCCAAAATCAATAATGGCAATACAAAATGATTCAATAAAAATAGGCAAATTTATCTTCTGTGGAACAAGAGGTTGGTCGGTTCCAGAAAATGACAAACAACAAACTGAAGAAGATAATAAAATTTATAAAAGAGAAGTTGAAAGATTAAAGTTAACTCTAATGTCAGCAAAAACTCAGCAAAGTAATGGTGAAAAGATTATTGCATTGATGCATTATCCACCGTTTAATCTCGACCTTCAAGAAAGTGATTTTACACGACTTTTTGAAGAATATGGAGTTGATTGTGTTGTATTTGGACACTTACATGGTTATGTAAAGTGTAACTTAATTAATAAAATTAATGGAGTAACTTATTATTTTACAGCTTGTGATCATATAGACAATAACCCCGTTTTAATTGACTCTGAATAATAAAGAGCTTGCACGTCGCAAGCTTTTTTTATTGTATAGAGAAAACCACGTCATAGTGGCGTGGTTCAGTAGAGGTTTACCGATGAGAAAAAATCTCCTT